>NZ_CP200031.1:0-1150000 GCF_053795135.1 Bartonella sp. B12(2025)
ATGGTGGATAAATTGAACTCTAAAGCTAATTCCTTTAAAAGGGTTTCGGTGAATATCCTGTCGGCAGAGAAAATAATAAATAGTAAGATGACGGATGTAGATGCGTCAGTTGGTAGAAATGCTTCTGTAGAGCATCCTATTATTTCAGAGGAGGAAGGTGTAGCGGCTTTCGCGCGTGTTATGGCGCAATTAAAGGCGCAGGTTGGTATCGAAGCTTATACAAGTTGGTTTGGCCGTGTGAAGCTTGCTGAATATAGCCGTAATCTTGTAAAGCTTTCTGTTCCTACAGCGTTTTTACGTTCATGGATTAATAATCACTATGGCTCTCTTTTGACAAATTTATGGAAACAAGAGAATTCAGCGATTCTTCGCGTTGAAGTCATCGTTCGTGGTATGAAACGTGTTTCGGGAGGCGTCGTTTGTAAAACAAGTGCGGCTCCTGTTGTTCTGGAAGAGCAGATGACTCCGTCTTTTGTTGAGAATTACACAGAGCATTCAGTAAAGAGTGCTCAAGCAGGTGTTTTTGGTTCGCCGCTTGATTCTCGTTATACTTTTGAAAGTTTTGTAGAGGGGGCTTCTAATCGTGTAGCTTTAGCTGCAGCGCGTTCGATTGCAGAAGGGCATAAAAGTGCCTTAAGATTTAATCCTCTTTTTATTCATGCATCTGTTGGTTTAGGGAAAACACATTTGCTTCAAGCTATTGCGGCGGCTGCGCTAAAGCGTTTAACTTCTGCGCGGGTTATTTATTTGACCGCTGAATATTTTATGTGGCGTTTTGCAACAGCTATTCGTGATAATGATGCTCTTTCTTTTAAAGAGCAGCTTCGTGATATTGATCTTCTCATTATCGATGATATGCAATTTTTGCAAGGAAAGTCGATACAGCACGAATTTTGTCATTTGCTTAATATGTTGCTTGATAGTGCAAAACAAGTTGTTGTGGCCGCAGATCGTCCACCAGCAGAGTTAGAATCACTTGATCTTCGGGTTCGGTCTCGTCTTCAGGGAGGGGTGGCCCTTGAAATTGAAGCGCCAGATTGTGAAATGCGTTTGAAAATGCTGCGCCAACGGTTGAAGGTGGCGCAACAAGATGACAGTATGATCTCAATTTCTGATGATATTCTGGAGTATATTGCTAGAACGGTTTTAGGGTCAGGGCGTGATATTGAAGGAGCATTTAATCAGTTATTGTTCCGTCAGTCTTTCGAGTCTGATTTATCTTTAGAACGGGTTGATGAGTTATTAGGTCACTTGATACGTTCCGGCGAACCTAAGCGCATTCGGATCGAAGAAATTCAGCGTACAGTTGCACGCCATTATAATGTTTCTAAACAAGATTTGTTGTCTAATCGTCGGACACGTACAGTTGTGAAGCCGCGACAGGTTGCGATGTATTTAGCAAAAATGTTGACACCTCGCTCGTTGCCAGAAATTGGACGTCGTTTTGGTGGACGTGATCATACAACAGTTTTACATGCGGTACGTAAAATTGAAGATTTGGTTTGTGGTGATCAGACATTGGCTAAAGAGCTTGAGTTGCTTAAGCGCTTGATTGGAGAGCAGGCTGCATAGTGTTTATAATTTTTCCTCTTTTTAGATGAAGTGTCGCAGAGAAATTAATGAGGATAGGTGTTTTTGCTTATGCAGTAGTCACTTGCCATTTTAAGAGAGGTTGAATAAACTTTAGCAGATGATTCTCTAAAGGGGATAGGTTTTTTTAATCTAGAGAGTTCCTATAGTTTTTAGTAAGTTGTAACGGAGATTTTATGCGTATTATAGTTGATCGCAATCAATTTCTCAAATCTCTTGGCCGTGTTCACCGTGTGGTGGAGCGTCGTAATACTATTCCCATTTTATCAAATGTGTTGATTGATGCAGATAATGGTAGTGTGCAATTAAAAGCAACGGATCTTGATTTAGAAGTTGCGGAAGTTTGTGCAGTTAATGTTGAGCAAGCGGGAGCAATAACTGTTCCAGCGCATTTGCTGTATGATATAGTTCGAAAACTTCCTGATGGCAGTGAAGTTGTGTTATCAGTTGATGTGAAGCAAGCAAGTACAATGTCTATTGTTTCCGGTTGTGCTAACTTTCAACTTCAGTGTCTTCCGACGACAGATTTTCCAGAATCGTTTCCGGGGCAGTTTGGTCATCGTTTTTCTCTTTCGGCATTAGGGTTGAAGCATTTGCTTGATTGTACGCAATTTGCTATTTCGACTGAAGAAACCCGTTATTATCTTAATGGTATTTATTTTCACGTTATTAATGATGGTGTTCTTAAGCTGCGTTTAGTTGCTACTGATGGTCATCGTTTAGCACAAGTTGACATGGAGGCTCCTTCAGGCATTGATGGTATGCCAGGTGTTATTATTCCCCGTAAAGCTGTAGGGGAGTTACAAAAGCTTCTTTCGGAAGAAAATGATGGTGATGTATGTGTAGAGATCTCAGAAACAAAGATTCGTTTTTCTGTGGGTTCTGTTGTTTTTACATCAAAGTTAATTGATGGAACATTTCCAGACTATAAACGTGTTATTCCTGTTGGAAATGATAAAAAATTGATTGTCAGCAGGCAGGATTTTTCTGCTGCAGTTGATCGTGTTTCAACGATTTCGAATGATCGTGGATGTGCAGTAAAGTTAATGGTTGAGCGTGAGCAATTGAGGCTTGTCGTTAACAATCCTGATTCCGGGAGTGCAGAAGATCAATTAGCAGTGACTTACACATCTGATCCGCTTGAGATAGGGTTTAATTCACGTTATCTTTTGGATATTGCTGGACAACTTTCGAGCAATGAGATGGTTTTTATGTTGGCTGATGCTGTGGCACCAGTTCTGATTCGTGATAATGATGATGCTGATGTGCTTTATGTGCTGATGCCTATTCGTGTTTAGGGACGAGAGTTTTGCAATGCGTGGCTGGTCGTGTGCACAAAGTGGCAGTGAGGCAGCTAAAGCTTGTGCGTTATCGCAATTATTCTTCCTTTAATATTCATTTTTCAGGCCAGCATGTAGTGTTTACTGGTCATAATGGTGCTGGTAAGACGAACCTTCTAGAGGCATTGTCTTTTCTTTCTCCTGGTCGTGGTTTACGGCGTGCGGCTTATTCTGATGTTAGCTTCGCAGATGGTAGAGGTGAAGGATTTGTTGTATTTGCGCGTCTTCAATGTGCTCTTTATGGTGAAGTGAATATTGGTACAGCTTTAGAAATTGGTGATAACAGTCGAAAAGTACATATTAATGGTGTGCATGAGACAGGTGATTGCCTAACAGATTACTGTCATATCAGTATTCTGGTTCCTTCTATGGACGGGCTTTTTACAGGTCCTGCGCTTGAGCGTCGTCGTTTTTTGGATCGTATGGTTTTGGCTATTGATCCTTTGCATAGTCGCCGCATAGCAGATTATGATAAAGTTATGCGCGCACGTAATCGTTTATTTTCGGATGGAAATGAAGATTATGCTTGGTTTGATGCTTTAGAAAAGCAGATGGCTGAACTAGCAACGGCTATTGCTGCGGCGCGTATCGATGTGGTTCGGCTTTTAAATGATATGTTTGCACAAATGCCATCTCAGATACCGTTTCCACGGGCTTTTTTGCAAATTGATGGTTTTTTAGAAACAGCTCTTAGTAAAATATCAGCGGTTGAGGTTGAAGAGAGATTTTGTGATCGATTGCGGCATAACCGTGCAATAGATCGTGCTGCTGGGCGGACATTAGAAGGACCGCATCGCACAGATTTGCAGGTTTTTTATGCTGATAAAAATATGGCTGCGACATATTGTTCAACAGGTGAACAAAAGGCTCTGCTAACAGGTTTAGTTTTGTGTCATGCGCGTTTAACAGGAATAATGTCGGATAGGGCTCCCATTCTTCTTCTTGATGAAATGGCTGCTCACCTTGATTCTTATCGGCGTGCTGCGTTATTTGATATTCTTGATGATTTAGGTGGGCAAACATTTATGACAGGAACAGATCGCATCTTATTTGATGCCTTAAAAGGACGGGCGGAGTTTTTTGAGATTAAGGATGGATCTTTATTGCAGTAAAAATATGCTACAAGTTTTTTATAAGGTGATGGTCAAGAAAAGAGGCTTACTATGTCTACAATTATAACGGTTTTAAATGGTCCTAATTTAAATTTTCTTGGTAGACGTGAGCCAAAAATTTATGGCACCGAAACTTTAGAAGATATTAAACAATTTTGCAAGGAATCTGCAGTAAAGTTTGGTATGGTATTGCATTTTCATCAAAGTAACTGTGAGGGGCAGTTGGTAGAGTGGATACAGGAAGCGATAGGGGTGAGTTCTGGATTGATTATTAATCCAGCTGCTTATAGCCATACATCCGTTGCAATTCTTGATGCATTAAAAATGTTTACAGGGCCTATAGTAGAGGTTCACTTATCCAATATTTATCAGCGTGAAGATTTTCGTCATCAGTCTTACGTTTCTACAGGTTCGGATGCGGTTATTGTGGGGTGTGGCAGTGATGGGTATCGGTTTGCGCTTGAATATCTTGCTAGACGGCTTAAGTCTGGTATAGGAGGGTGTCAATCGTATAATGTTGGTGCTGATATTTGAATTTTCTTGATAATTCTTTTTAAATAGGTAAGCATGTTTATGAGAAGTTATCTGTTGTTTATGATGACTTCTGATTATGATGGGGCAGGTGATATGAGAAACTTTTTTACACAAATGAAAATGCTCGTTATTTTAGGAGTGTTGTTATTTTTATCGGGTTGTAAAATTGATGTTCTTCAGCCAAGCGGATATGTCGCGCGTCAACAGCTTGTTTTAATTGTTGTTTGCGTTCTCGTTATGCTGTGTGTTGTAATTCCAGTAATGGTTAGCGTGGTGTTTTTAGCTATCAAATATCGCGCTTCAAATAAAGTAGCAGAGTATTTACCTGATTGGGGGCATTCCAATAAAATTGAAGCATTTATGTGGGGCATTCCGATTGTTATTGTAATGGTTTTGGGGTCGTTGACAGCTTATTATACTTATAAGCTTGAGCCGGAGAATTCGCTTCCAGTGGATGTTGTTGGTGAAGGAAAGCCGTTGCAAGTAGATGTTGTGGCTCTTGATTGGAAGTGGCTATTTATTTATCCTGAATACAATATTGCATCGATCAATGAGATTTATGCGCCTAAAGGTCGTCAGGTTTTTCTGCAGTTGACGTCAGAGAGTTCTGTGAATGCCTTTTGGGTGCCAAAATTGGGTACTGTTCTTTATGCTATGCCACAGATGAATGCTAAATTGCATTTAATGGCTGATGAACAAGGAATATTTAAAGGAGCATCGGCAAATTACAGTGGAGATGGTTTTGCAGGTATGCGGTTTCAGTGGCATTCTGTATCTTCGCAGGACTTTGACAATTGGGTTGATAAAGCTCGAGCAAAAGGTAAAGCACTTGATCGTGTATCTTATCGTCAACTTTCCATTGCGCCTCGTATGAGTGATGTTGCTGCGAAAGAAAAAGATGCTGAAGTACGTTATTTTGCACCTGTTGAAAAGCGGCTTTACTATCGGATTGTCAATCGGTGTGTTGATGAAAATACGGTATGTAATGAAGACTTAATGAAGCGGGCTGCAGCTCAGACACTGTGGGGAGCGCTTTGTTCTGTTTTTGATCCCGATGTTATTTAGGGTATCAATCGAGAAAGAATCCTTTTTAAAAATAAGGTTTCTTTTAAACTGAAATTCATTTGATATGGGTTGAGAAATGTTTGGAAGACTTACAGATCCTACGGCTGGTGCTTTTCATGCACTTGCACATGAACCGATCGTTTTGTACACATGTATTGCGATTGTTGTGGGTGGCTTAATTGCTGTTCTTGCTTTGACAGTACTTGGATGGTGGGGAGTTCTATGGAAAAATTGGATTACAACAGTTGACCATAAACGCATCGGCATTATGTACATCATTCTTGGCATTATCATGCTTGTTCGTGGTTTTGCTGATGCGATTATGATGCGTTCACATCAGGCTTTGGCGCTTGGAAGTGAAACGGCGGGATATCTGCCGCCTGAGCATTTTGATCAGATTTTTTCGGCTCATGGCACTATTATGATTTTTTTCATGGCTACGCCGATTTTGTTTGGTCTTTTCAATTATCTTATACCACTTCAAATTGGCGCCCGTGATGTTGCTTTTCCATTTGCGAATAATCTGGGGTTTTGGATTACAGCTGCAGGAGCAATACTGATTAACATATCACTAGGTGTTGGTAATTTTGGCCGAGGTGGTTGGTTGATGTATCCACCTTTTTCTGAGTTGCAAAATAGTCCAGATACAGGGGTAGATTATTATTTATGGTCACTTCAGCTTTCTGGTATTGCGACAACGATGGGTGCAATTAATTTTGTTGCAACCATTATTAAAATGCGTGCTCCTGGTATGACAATGATGAGAATGCCAGTCTTTTGTTGGAGTGCTTTTGTTAGCAATATCCTTATTTTAGTTATTTACCCTGTCTTAGCTGTAGCTTTTGCACTATTGGCGTGTGATCGTTATTTGCACATGAATTTCTTTACCAATGTTGCTGGTGGGAATCCAATGGTATGGATTAACTATGTTTGGATTTTTGGTCATCCTGAAGTTTATGTTTTAGTTGTTCCTGCTTTTGGAATTGTTTCTGAGGTTGTGTCTACTTTTTCTTCAAAACGTCTTTTTGGTTATACTTCAATGGTATGGGCAATGTTGGTTATTTTGATTCTTTCGCTTCTTGTTTGGGGACATCATTTCTTTACAATGGGTGGAGGAGAGGCTGTGAATACCTTCTTTGGTATTGCGACGATGATCATCTCAGTTCCAACGGGTGTCAAAGTCTTTAATTGGTTGCTGACAATGTATAAAGGTAGGATTCGCTTTGAACCTCCAATGCTCTGGTGTATGGGGATGATCTTTACATTCGTTGGTGGTGGGTTGACGGGTGTTTTGTTGTCTATTGTACCTGCTGATTGGCAATTTCATAATTCGCTCTTTTTGATAGCTCATTTTCACCATACAATTATTGGAGGTGTCGTTTTTGCTTATCTAGCTGGTCTTGCTTTTTGGTTTCCAAAGGCTTTTGGTTATAAACCGAATCGAGCACTAGGTATTGCATCTTTCTGGTGTTGGTTTGTTGGTTTTTACCTCGCTTTTTTCCCAGTTTATGCGCTTGGTTTAATGGGTGCGACGCGCCGTCTCCAACATTACACGGAACCTAGTTGGCAGCCGATGTTTATAATTGCTGCGGTGGGGGCTTTTATTATTTTGCTCGGTATCCTTTGTTTTGTGCTGCAGGTGCTCTTGGCGATTTGGTACGGTATCAAGCATAAGGGATGCTTACCAGTAACATTAAATGATTCTTGGGGTGATGCACGGACACTTGAGTGGCTTACCTCTTCACCACCTCCTTCTTACAATTTTGCAATACTTCCAGAGGTGCAATCTGATGATGCTTATTGGAATATGAAGAAGAATGGTTATCAGCGTCCGACAAGTGGGTTTGTAAAAATTCATATGCCGTCAAATACGTCGGCGGGAATTATTGCGGGGTTCTTTTCGTTAGTTGTTGGTTTTGCTCTTGTTTGGCATATTTGGTGGCTTGTTGCGATTGGATTGATTGGCTTTGTTGCAACAATTGTAGGGCATTCATTAACAGGTGACCATCATGGTTACTATATTTCAGCTGAAGAGGTGCAAAAAACAGAGGATGCTTTTACAGCTGTTCTTAAAGAACAAGGAGTAACAGTATGAGTGCGACGGCAATGGATAATGCTCACATTGATGAGCACCACCACGACAGTAGCTCGATAATGATATTTGGTTTTTGGATCTATATTCTGTCGGATTTGATCCTGTTCTCAACGCTTTTTTCAAGTTTTGCTGTTTTTTCTGCTTCTTATGGTGCGGGCAAAGCTGGAAATGAGTTTATTGATTTAAAGTTTGTTTTGGTTGAAACCGCTATTTTATTATTATCATCAATTACTTATGGGTTTGCAATGATACAAACACATAAAGGTAATCTCGGTGGTGTGCGTTTATGGATGACCATTACCTTTGTACTTGGATGTTGCTTTGTTGGAATGGAAGTTTATGAATTTCATGAGCTTTTGAGCGAGGTTTTCTATTACGATCCTGGTGCTTATGCAGGTATTGATCCTGCAACAGGTCTACAGCTTTTCGGACGAGAGGTTCTATCCGCTTATTGGTCAGCTTTTTTTGCTTTGGTTGGCACCCATGGTCTTCATGTGAGTGTTGGTCTTTTCTGGATGATAGTGATGTTTTTTCATCTCCGTCGTGGTGGCTTGGATCAGGATAATAAGACACGTTTGACATGCCTTTCAATTTTCTGGCATTTGCTTGATATTGTATGGGTTTGTGTTTTTACCATGGTTTATCTGTTAGGAGCATTGTAATGAGTATGCATAACGAAACACATAGCCCTAGTACTGCTTCCTATTTAATTGGTTTTATTCTGGCTGTATTTTTCACTTTGGGCTCTTTTATTCCTGTGATGTATGGGATGATGGAAAGCTGGGCAATTAGCACAAAGGTTGTATATCTTATTGGGATGGGTATTATTCAGATTATAGTGCAAATTGTTTTCTTTTTGCACTTGAATTCTGGTCCAGATGCCAAATGGAATTTAAGCGCCTTGTGGTTTGCAGCTATCTGCGTTTTTATTATTATTGGGGGTACTTGGTGGGCTATTTCTCATTTGAATTATAATATGATGGGTGGTTCAGGACGTGTTATTGAGCCGGAAATATCAGAAGTAGATAGCTCTGTATCGACGTCGGAGCAATTATTAGATACACAAAGGTCAGTGGAACAGTTATCAGATGACGATGTGTCCTCAGAGAATTTGCCAAGTATGCAAGCTCCTGTAGAAGAGTAGTTCTCAAGAATCAAAAATATCTATGGAGCCAGTGCTAATTGCATTGGCTTTTTTAATAGGCGTTGATCACAAAAATGTTTGAGGGACATAAGGTGGATGCTAACACAAGGTGTAGGTGAAGTAATCATTAGGGAGCATCATGATTTTGAACGTGCTTTTGTTTTAAACGAGAAAAGCCATGGATAATTCAGTGAAACCTTAATTTTTGTTTGAGAGAAGCAGCCTTTTGTAGAATGTACAAAAATGATATTTATACAATTTTGTACAAAAAATATGAGGGCCTTTAAGAAAGTTTTATGTTGCGTTAGAAGAGCTGCTAAGAAGTAGTGCTTTCAAATCCAGAGAATTTATATTAAAGATATACCTTACTTGAAGGTATTTACAAAAATGATGTACAGTTAAAACAAAAAATTTGGAAAATAATCAGAAAACTTAATGAAAGCCGTTTTGATGACAGTTATTGGTGCCGGTTCTTTTGGCACTGCGTTAGCCATTGCTCTTGCCCGTAACGGCCATCGTGTCTTGCTTTGGGGGCATAATCCTCAGCATATCAGAGAATTACAGAAATATCGTTGCAATCAAACGTTTTTACCGGATATTCGATTTCCTGAAAGTCTATCGCTTGAAGCTTCTCTTGGAACTGCAATAACGGCAAGTCATAATATATTAATTGCTGTTCCAAGCCGTGTATTTCATCAGGTATTGTGCAATATTCAGCCTTATTTGGATCAACATTCACGTATTATTTGGGCAACGAAAGGCTTAGAGTATGGTACGGGACGCCTTTTACAAGAAGTTGCCCGCGAAATTTTAGGTGATAAAATTCCTTTAGCTGTCCTTTCTGGGCCAACTTTTGCTAAAGAACTTGCTATAGGTTTACCTACTGCAATTACGGTAGCAGCTTCTGATGCTGAGTTTAGTGAAGAACTACAGCAGCTTTTTCATTGTAGCAAAAATTTTAGAGTTTATAAAAATCAAGATATGATCGGTGTTCAATTAGGTGGAGCAGTCAAAAATGTCATTGCTATTGGTGCAGGAATATCAGACGGCATGGGATTTGGAGCAAATGCTCGAATAGCTCTTATCACACGAGGATTAGCTGAAATCAGTCGTTTAGGCGTTGCTATGGGCGCTGAGCTTTCCACATTTATGGGTATGACAGGTTTAGGTGATTTGGTTTTGACATGTACTGATAACCAATCGCGCAATCGCCGTTTTGGAATGCTGTTTGGCAAAGGAATGGATCCAGAAGAAGCAAAAAAACAGGTTGGTCAAGTTGTTGAAGGTTATTTAAATACTAAAGATGTGCATACATTGGCACAACGTATCGGAGTAGAAATGCCAATTACAGAGCAAATTTATCAAGTTCTATTTTGTGGCAAAAGCGTAGTTGAAGCAGCCAATACATTGTTGAGTCGAGCACTCAAGGATGAGATGCATGATACAGTATACTTTTAAATTATTTCAACACATGGATATGGTTATAATATAACGAAACTTTGAAATAGGTTATGCTAACCGTTAAAAAAGGTGCCAATACTTTAGCGAACTGTAGAGTTAAATGAGCTAGTTTTTTATGTAATATAACTTAAATATGAAAAACTTTATCGTTGCTTAAGTTATATCTTTGAAAATAAGCCACTCTTTTCAATTAGCATTATATACACTAGAGAAAACGCCCAACGTATTTCTAAAATGGTATGGAAACAATCACTTTGCTATTTTAAAAAGTACTACGGTTGGTTATCCTCCTCCTCGAGTTTCTTCGCTTTGTTTTAATTCTTCAAGTGTTGGCATGGACATAATGTTATAACCTGAGTCAACATAATGAATTTCACCAGTAACGCCGGATGATAAATCAGAAAGTAGGTAAAGAGCAGATTTTCCGATTTCGTTGATATTTACAGTACGACGCAATGGTGCATTACGGCGTTGATACGAAAAAATTGCGCGCGCAGCCGCAATACCATTACCCGCTAAAGTTCTAATAGGGCCTGCTGAAATTGCATTAACTCGGATATTTTGGGGACCAAAATCTGCTGCTAAATAGCGCACCATAGCTTCTAAAGCAGCTTTAGCTACACCCATGATATTGTAATTAGGTACAACTTGCTGTGAAGCTCCATAGGTGAGTGTTAAAAGCGTACCTCCATTGGGCATAAGCTTACCAGCACGTTGGGCAATTTCAGTAAAGGAGTAAGCTGAAATAACCATTGTGCGCTTAAAGTTCTCGCGTGTTGTAACATCAACGTAACGTCCTTTTAGTTGAGTTTTATCTGAAAAACCAATGGCGTGAACAACGAAATCAATTGTTTTCCATTCTTTTTCAAGATGTTCAAAGACGCGATCGACATTTTCAATTTTTTCAACGTCACATTCAAACAACAATTTGCAACCGAGCTTTTCGGCTAATGGTTGAACCCGTTTTCCGAAGGCATCTCCTTGATAGGTAAATGCTAATTCAGCTCCTGCTTTTGCTAGTTGACATGCAATACCCCATGCAATCGAATGGTCATTTGCCACCCCCATAATAAGGCCGCGTTTGCCCTCCATCAAACCTTTCATATTATTCTCCGTAAGACCTTGCTTCTTCAACCAGCTAAGAATTCCTGTTTATGTATAGCGTTGAAAAATGAGCGTTGCATTGGTACCGCCAAAACCAAATGTATTTGACAATACAGTATTAAGTTTTTGATGATCACGACGTTTACGAACGATTGGCATATCGGCAAAAGCTGGATCAAGTTCTTCAATATGAGCGCTCTCGCAAATAAAATTATGATTCATCATTAACAGTGTATAGATTGCTTCTTGAACACCTGCTGCTCCCAAAGAATGACCAGTTAGAGATTTGGTGGCGGAAATTGGCGGGCATTGATCACCTGCTCCAAAAATACGGCGAATCGCTTCTATTTCGGGCGGATCACCAACAGGTGTTGCTGTTGCATGAGGATTGATATAATCAATTTTGTTATTTACGGTTGCAAGTGCCATGCGCATACATCGTTCTGCTCCCTTGCCAGATGGAGCAACCATATCATGTCCATCGGATGTAGCACCATATCCAACAATTTCCCCGTGGATTTTTGCACCACGTGCTTTAGCAAGCTCTAACTCTTCAAGAACCAAAACACCAGCCCCACCAGCAATTACAAATCCATCACGATTGACATCATAGGCACGTGAAGCTTTTTCTGGTACGTCATTATATTTGCTGGACATAGCGCCCATAGCGTCGAATAAAACAGATAATGTCCAGTCCAAATCTTCACAGCCACCGGCAAAGATACGATCCTGCTTGCCGTATTGTATTAATTCATAAGCATTGCCAATACAATGATTAGAGGTAGCACAGGCTGAAGAGATTGAATAGTTCACTCCTTTAATTTTAAAAAAAGTTGCAAGCGTTGCGGATGCTGTAGAACTCATTGCTTTAGGCACAGCAAAAGGACCAACGCGCTTTGGACCTTTTTGGCGTGTAATGTCAGCGGCTTCAACGATTGATTGAGTTGAGGCACCTCCAGAGCCCATAATAATACCCGTGCGTTCATTTGATACTTCATGAATTTCTAGACCCGCATCAGCAATTGCTTGATCCATAGCGATATGATTCCAAGCAGTTCCGCGTCCATGAAAACGCAAAGCACGCCGATCAACAAACTCTTCTATATTAACATCAGGTTTGCCATAAACTCTGCTACGAAAACCTAATTCGGCATACTGGGGTGCATAAGAAATTCCGGATTTTGCTTCATATAAACTGGTTAAAACAGTTTGAGGGCTATTCCCAATCGCGGAGATAATTCCCATTCCGGTTATAACAACTCGACGCATTCATACCTCCTTGTTTCATACAGAATAACAAAATGTCTCTTTCAATGGAAATAATTTTAGTCTTCTTTAAATAAAGCAACACGTAAATCACTAGCTTTATAGATGGTTTCTCCATCTGCTTTTACCCATCCATCAGCTATTCCCAAGACCAAATTCCCACGCCTGATACGTTTAAAATCTATTCCATATTCAAGAAGTTGGGTTTTCGGAGTTACCATACCTGATAATTTTACTTCACCTATTGATATAGCTCTTCCTTTTCCTGGCTCACCTAACCAACCGAGAAAAAAACCTGTTAATTGCCACATACCATCTAAACCAAGACACCCTGGCATAACCGGATCACCTATAAAGTGACAATCAAAGAACCATAGATCTGAAGTAATATCAAATTCGGCACGGACCATTCCTTTATTGTATTCACCGCCAGTTTCACTAATTTTGGTGATTCGATGAATCATCAACATTGGTGGTGCAGGTAATTGTGCATTACCCTTACCAAATATTTCGCCGCGAGCGCAGCTTAGAAGCTCTTCATAAGTGTAGCGAGACTTTTGTTCGGCCATTGTTACTCCATTTATTTGCGTATATCTTTACTTTTGCGCTTTTCCCCAACTTACTTTTAGAGCAAATTTTCAGGAGAGGGAAATGATTTTATATCATTTTTAATGACAAAAGCCCTTTTTTATGTATCCTGCGTGGTAGGTTATTTAAAAATGAGATAAAAAATTGTACCATACCGTTTCTATTTTTTGTATTTTAACCTTATTTGAACAAAAATGTGTTGTGGTTTTTTAATATGTCAGTGAGTGCAGACAATTTAGATTTGAATGAAGAGCAACAGTCTACGAAAGATTCTAGGAAGGTTGCGAATTATTATGCCATTTCTACATTAGAAAGATGTTTGCGCCAAAATGGTTTGCGGCCGACACGCCAACGGTTAGAACTTGCTAATATGATTTTTTCTCAAGGTAATCGTCATATTGCTGCTGAAGAGCTTTATGAAGAGGCAATTAGATTGGGTGTGCCAGTGTCTTTAGCAACTGTTTATAATACGCTTCATCAATTTACGGAGGCGGGGTTGTTACGGATTATTGCCGTAGAAGGTTCGAAAACTTGGTTTGATACCAATACGTCTGATCACTATCATTTTTATATAGAGGGCGAAAATCGTATTCTTGATATTCCTTGCAATTTGGGAGAAGCTCCTATTGTTGGGAATTTGCCTAAACCACCAGAGGGTATGGAAATTTCGCATGTTGATTTGATAATTCGGTTAAAGCCAAAAAAACTGCTCTGATTATAGGACATAGAAAGTTCAATAAAGAGTAAGAGTTAATCTTGATTAATTTGAAGTTTTACCAACCTTTTATTTTTTCATCAGGATAGATTCCCCATAATTGGGGTTGATGGAGCCATCCTCGGACATTCTTAATGTTTAGTTCGCACCAGTGTCCATCGCATTGACGAATATTACCAATGACATTAGGCTCTACTTCTGCTACAAGTTCTGCGTTGTCTGCGGGGCTTTTGCGTAGCATCAGCCTTTTTGTTTTATCTTTTTGCCATGGAATAGTTATAGCGGTTCTTTTTCCTGATAAAAGCGATTGATATACCCATCCCTCATCACCTTCGGCATCACGAATTTTGCGCCATTGATCATATTCTTGGATGATTTCAATAGGTAATCCCTGTTTTTTGTAGGTAAAGATGATAGAATAATTGCTTCCTGGTCCGACGCGCACATTAACACGCGTGGGTTTAATCGAAGCAAACCGAGGAAGAGGTAAACCACTTGGCCCTAAATTTTGATTAAATGTTTGTGCATACAAAAAACGAAGTGAACTGAATACAAAGACTCCTGCTATTAGAGTACATAATGCGGGCATTGAGAATCGAAACCAACTAGAATATTGCACAATTAAACCTTTTATCTCTTCACTTCTATATATTGGCAATTAAGATCTGGAAGATAGGATTGAAAATGAACAAAAGCTATAACATATCGCTGGTTAAAGAGATCTAAACAATGAGAAAACTGTTACAAGAATAAAAATAAAACCAAAATTTAAGCTTTGTAATGCTGTGTTTGCTTATTATGGTATATCTTTAATAAGATTCCAATTCTCATGTAGTTGTCTGCTTGAGATAAATATTAGATATTGGAACCGTTGAGTATCTTTTAAGCTGTATCAGCTTTTGTATGACGGGTGCTAGAATATTGCATCTAATCTGTGTGGTTTATTTCTGAAATGGGATACAGCTATACGCGTATTATGAATTAAAGAAACTGTTAAATAATAATAGCTCAGTAAAAGAATTGGCATGTGGCTTGAAAAGCAACTTTAGAATGAGATTAAATGTCTGTTAATGAAACGTTTAAATGCAAGAACATGAGCAACGTTGAGAGGAGACCAAGGTATAGTTGGCTTATGACTTTTGCAAATATAAAGATGCTGGTTCTCAGGGGTAACACTTCTTACAAACTTTACGGTTTGGTTGTAGGGATGATTAATTGGTAATATGCAGTATGTTAAACAGACAGATGGAGCTATATTAACACGTATTAATTCAGAATCGTTACGCACACAATTGCATATTGTGATAGTGATTTATATTTCGCGGTCTGAGCTTATCCAAAGGATTTGAAATTGAATTTGAATCAGATGTGAATACCCTCACAGGATTTGTGCATAGAAAAAATTATATTAAGAGACAACAAACAACATCCAACACTCACTGTTAATGTCTGCATTCTTGCGAATATAACTTTATAATACATTAAAGAAGTATACTACTTCGGTGCAGCAGTACGAACGTTACCAACAAGACCTTCTCTTTGCGCACGTTTACGAGCAAGCTTACGTGTGCGACGAACAGCTTCAGCCTTTTCACGAGCACGCTTCTCCGATGGTTTTTCATAATAACCACGCATTTTCATTTCACGGAAGATACCTTCACGCTGCATCTTTTTTTTCAGCGCGCGTAGCGCCTGATCAACATTATTATCACGAACAAGTACTTGCACTGCTTATCCTGCCTTGTTTCACTGCCATAAATAATAGGAAAAAACCCACCGTCTTTTAAAGAGATATCTAAAAGAACACATATCAGAGATGTATATCATATAAAGAAGGTGTTTGTCTATATCGCTTTTTAAAATTCTATTCTTTTTGCTATAAGGCACTCTTTCTAATGAATGACCGGGTTCACAAATACAAGGTTATGAAAGTCCTTGTATCTGATCATTTTCATCAAGATAAAACTTTTCAGCGATAGGGTAATGCGGTAAGCCAGGCATGGTCATGACATCTCCGCAAATAACGACAATAAAGCCTGCACCCGCCAAGAGACGAATTTCTCGTACAGGAATTTCAAAATCAACAGGGGCACCATATTGAGTAGGATCAGAAGAAAAGGAATAGGGGGTTTTAGCCATACAAATAGGGTATGCGCCAAAACCTTCTTTTTCCCAGCATTCAAGCTGTTTGAGAAGAGAATCCGGGATGATAGCTCCACGTCCACCATATAGAGTTGTTATAATAGAATTAATTTTTTGAACGAGTGGAAGGTCATCTTGATACAGAACTTTAAAACGGGCACTTTTTTCTTCAATTAAGGTAACAAGTTTTTGTGCGAGTTCTATAGCGCCTTTCCCACCGTGTTTCCAATGCTTGCAGAGAACGGCTTTGTGTCCAGTTGTTGCAACTATTTTTTGTAACGTACTTATTTCAGCATCGCTATCAGTCTCAAAATAATTGATAGCAATAATACAAGGGATACCATAGTGTTCCATGTTTGTGATATGCCGTAAAAGATTGGCTGCTCCCTTTTTTAAAGCAGTGATATTCTCTGTTATCAAATTATTTTTATCTACACCGCCATTCATTTTTAATGCGCGAATTGTTGCGACAATCACAGTAGCATCTGGTACAATATCTGCTTGTCGACATTTAATGTTAAAGAATTTCTCTGCTCCAAGATCGGCTCCAAATCCTGCTTCCGTGACAACATAATCGGCGAGTTTTAAGGCAGTTTTTGTTGCGATAACTGAATTACAGCCATGTGCAATATTAGCAAAAGGTCCCCCGTGGACAAAAACAGGGTTATTTTCAATTGTTTGTACGAGGTTGGGCTGCATGGCCTCTTTGAGGAGCACTGTCATTGCACCTTCTGCATTAAGGTCAGCGACTGTCACAGGCGTTTTATCATAACGATAGGCGATGATAATTTTTTTGAGTCTTTGTGTAAGATTTTCTAGATTTTCGGCAAGACAAAAAATGGCCATAATTTCTGATGCGACAGTAATATCAAAACCTGTTTGACGTGGAAAGCCGTTGGTGACTCCCCCCAATGAAATAACGATATCGCGCAATGCGCGGTCATTCATATCAAGGACTCGCTTCCAGACAATGCGGCGTGGATCAATGTTCAGAGTGTTTCCCCAGTAGATATGATTATCTATCATTGCGGCAAGAAGATTATGAGCAGCTGTAATGGCATGAAAATCGCCAGTAAAATGCAAATTAAGGTCATCCATTGGTACAACTTGGGCATAACCACCTCCAGCAGCACCACCTTTCCTACCAAAACAAGGACCTAAAGATGGTTCTCTTAAGGTGGCTATTGTTTTTTTTCCAATAAGATTAAGTGCATCATTTAGTCCAACCGTTGTCGTTGTTTTTCCTTCTCCGGCAGGTGTTGGATTTATAGCGGTGACAAGGATAAGTTTACCATCTGGATTTTTATTGAGAGATTTTATGTATGCAGAAGAAATTTTAGCTTTGTCATGTCCATACGGGATGAGATTTTCATGTGCAATACCAATTTTCTGTGCAATTTCAGTAATGGGACGCTTATGAGCAGCGCGCGCAATTTCGATATCTGTTTTAGACATAGGAAAATTCTTTAAATTTGATGTTTGTTAGCATTTAGGTCGTGCACTATAATCAGGCAATAGAACCATAGCACATGGAAATATGATAGGATACTATAAAAGTTGATTGCATGTTGTGCTAGGAAAGAATGTTAAATTAGGGCAACACAAATTAATTGCTGGTGGTCTTTAAATTGAGAAAACAGAGAGATGATGACTGAAAAGCGCAAAGATATTTTTTGAGAGTGCAAGAAAATATAGAGATTGTTCAAAATCTTATACAGTATGCCTTATTTATGTACTGGAGAATTGTATTCAAGGAAGGCTTCGAGCCTAAGAGAAAAGAACGATGGCGCACCCGAAGAGATTCGAACTCCTGACCCCCAGATTCGTAGTCTGGTGCTCTATCCAGCTGAGCTACGGGTGCATACATCCTTCAATTTTACATCATTAAGACAAGGGCTTCCTAATCGTTTCATTTAGAAATTGCAAGTGAAACTTAGTAAAAATGGAAATTTTATCATTTTATCCGTTATACATTTTTAGTAAAGGTAAAAGTATATTTCTGATTTCAGTTGGGTTTTTACATGGTGTTTTTTGTTACATGAACGATAGTTAACTTGACGCTTTAAGCTATGCAAGATAATCAGATGTAAATGGGGTATTTTTTTGCAGTGAGGAGCAGAACACTGCCTACAATTCGGTTTTTGTTTGAAATTCGGATGCTACTGTTGAGGAGTATTTCGAACAGATTTGCATGTTAAAAGCAAGGATAGATGTTATGGGGTTGTTAAAAAAGATCTTTCCACCGGTGTTTTTCATTGTCGTTTTGATGATTGCTTACTGGGAGGGGAAACAGAGTTCAGAGCGATTTATTCCTGTAATGAATAAGACATCAAGTGCGTTGATGGGAAGGCCACCGACAAATGTTGTTGTTGATCTTGTTAAAGTTCAAGATTTTTATGAACAATTGAATGCACTTGGTAGTGGACGAGCATTTGCTGCAGTGGAGTTAACCCCTTGGTCATCAGGTGTTGTTGATAAGCTTTTTGTGTCAGCTGGTACAAAAGTACAAATGGGTGATGCGATTGCAAAGCTTGATTCTAAAAAGGAAGAGATAACGGCTGCAAAAGCAAAAGTACAACGTGATAATAGTGAATTAACGCTTTCGCGTGTTCTTAAGTTACGTTCCAGCAATACAGCAACGGAAGTTCAGGAGATTACTGCACGCTTAGAGTTAGATAACGCAAATTTGGCTTTGCGTGATGCTGATTTAGCGCTTGATCGGCGAACAATTCGTGCACCAATTAGCGGAGTTGTTGGCATTTTACCCATTGATGAGGGCAATGCTGTAACCCTTAATACTGTAATAGGCCATATTGAGAATAGGGAACGTATTTTAGTCGATATATGGGTTCCTGAACGATATGTATCGCAGATACATAAAGGAGATGAAGTGACTGCAACATTAACGGCACAGCCGAATAAAGCTTTTGTTGGTCACATTTATGCGATTGATAATGTTGTTGATCCAAAAAGCCGCACACTTCATATTCAAGTTGAAATCAATAATGAAAAAGATACACTTCTGTCTGGTATGTCTTTTTCTGTTGCGTTTCAATTCCATGGTGGCTCTTTTCCTGTTGTTAACCCTCTTGCAGTTCAATGGAACAGCAGCGGATCATTCGTTTGGCGTGTAAGAGAGGGAAAGGTAGAACCTGTTCCAGTATCAATTATTCAGCATAAAGCAGATCAGGTATTTGTGGACGCACCCTTAGAAAATGGTGATCAAGTTGTCATACAGGGAGTACAGATGCTCCACCCAGGAAGCAGGGTTACTTTTGATGATCCAAAAGCTCATCAACAGCAATTATCATTAGTTTATGGGCAGGATGTATAATGAGCCAAGAGTTTAGTACGAAACAGTCTATGGTACAGGCGGAGCAAGGTAGTATAATTGCCTTATTTATTCGTAGGCCAGTTTTTACTTTCGTTGTGAATGCTATGATCATGATTGCAGGACTTGCTGCATGGTTGAACGTTGATGTACGCGAATTACCGGATGTTGATACTCCAGTGACGACAATTATGACCACTTTTTCTGGTGCATCAGCAGAAACAATTGATCGTGAAATTACAAGAATTATAGAAGATGCTGTTTCTCGTGTTTCAGGTGTTAAGACGATTTCTTCAACTTCTTCTTTTGGGCGTTCCCGTGTGGAGGTTAGTTTTAATGTTGGTGTGGATTTGAATGTTGCAGCATCTGATATTCGTGATGCTCTGTCTCGTGTTGACCATTCTTTACCCAAGGATGCGGATACACCTCTTATCATTAAAGCAGATTCGAATGCTTCTGCGATGATGTATTTGGTTGTAACTTCACCAACGATGAGCATTGATGATTTAACGACGGTTGTAAACGATCAAATTGTTGATGCACTTTCTGCTGTTGATGGTGTTGGTGATGTACAGCTCGATAGTGCTCGCACGAAGATTTTTCAGATTGATGTAGATCAAGCGAGACTTGCCAGTTATGGATTAACCGTGGCAGATATTTCACGTGTTCTTGCTGATATGACAACGGATGTGCCAGTTGGATCATTACGTAACTCTAAGCAAGCTTTAATTGTACGTGCTACTGCACGTTTAACAACACCAGAAGCTTTTGAACAAGTTGTCTTAAAGCCTCATGTGCATCTTGGTGATGTTGCGCGTGTTACTTTGTCGCCTGATTTAGAACCGGTTATTCTTCGTATCAATGGAAAGACGGGAGTCGGGTTGGGTATTGTGCGTAAAGCACAATCCAATGCCCTTAATATTTCCAAGGGTGTTAGAGCGACTCTCGATAACCTCAAAAGTGTTATTCCTTCTTCTGTACATATAAGTATTGTTAATGACGATGCACTTTTTATTAAAAGCGCACTTCATGAGGTTGAGGTTGCATTGGTCATTGCTATTCTTAGTGTTGTTTTGGTTATTTTCCTTTTTTTAAAAGATATTCGTGTAACGCTTATTCCTACTTTATCTCTTCCTGTAGCTTTGATTGGTACAATTGCGGCTATTTATCTTGTGGGATTTTCATTGAATATTCTCACGTTTTTAGGACTTGTTTTGGCAACAGGGCTTGTGGTGGATGATGCCATTGTTGTTCTTGAGAATATTGTTCGGTGGCGCAATATGGGATTAGGTTCTAAGGCGGCAGCGGTTCTAGGAACACGTGAAGTATTTTTTGCTGTTTTAGCAACAACATTGACTTTAGTGGCGGTTTTTGTGCCTATTTCTTTCCTTCCTGGACAAATTGGAGGGCTTTTTAGAGAATTTGGTTTTGTATTGGCAGTCTCTATTTTGCTTTCTTCGATTGTTGCTTTAACTCTTTGTCCTATGTTGGCTTCACGCTTTCTCAAGGGAAATGTCGAAAGTAATGAACAAGAAGCACGTCATTTTGCTTTTTTGTATAAATTTGGCTCTTTTTTTTCTAAAGGGTATGCTCATAGTTTGCATAAATGTTTAGGAAAGCCCTGGGCTGTTGTCTTTGCTTCACTTATTTTTGCGGGTTTTTGTGTTGGAGGCTATATGAAGTTGCAACAGGAATTGACACCAACAGAAGACAGGGCTCTTATCTTTTTGGTCATTAATGGGCCACAGGGTATTTCAACGGAATATCTGAATGAGCAGATAGAGCAAATTGAAGCGAGTTTACAACCGTTACGTGCTTCTGGAGAAATTGCTAACACTTATTCTATCGCAGGCTTTGGTGGTTCGTCTAATACCGGTTTTTTGGTTTTGTTGCTTTCATCTTGGGATAAGCGTTTACGTAGTCAGCAACAAATCCTAGAAGATGTTAATGCAAAGGTTAGACAATTTCCTGCAGTTTTTGTATTTTCTGCGCAGGGAAATTCTTTAGGTGTGAGGGGAACTGGTCAAGGATTACAATTTGCAATTTTGGGGAATGATTATACGAAATTACAACACACTGCTGATAAGCTGGTTAATGCTTTACAAGCTGATCCGCATTTTATTCGTCCACGTCTTACTGTTGATACGACGCAACCACAATTTTTTATTGAAATTAATCGAGAAAAAGCATCTGATTTAGGGATTGATATCACAAATTTGGGTAATACATTACAAGCAATGTTGGATGGTAAAAAGATCGGTTCCGTTTCCGTGGATGATCATTCTTATGATGTTAAATTGACATCGCGTAAGAATCCTATGAAGAGTCCTGGTGATTTAGAAAACATTTTTTTAAAAACAAAAGAAAATCAGTATGTTCCTTTGTCAGTTATTGCGAATTTACATGAAAAAGCTATCGCTCCCCAACTAAAACGGGAGAAACGCATGAGTGCTGTTATTTTAAGTGCAAATCTTGCTCCAGGTGTCGCTTTAGGGAATGCTTATCAGACTGTACAGAAAATTGCTGCTCCTTTGTTGTCGGAAGGAAATTATCTAGTTCCTTTGGGGGAAGCAGCGACACTTAATGAAACACTTTCCAATTTTATGATTGTTTTTGGAATTGCCTTTGTGATTATTTTATTAGTTTTGGCCGCACAATTTGAAAGTTTTGTTTCAGGATTTATTATTATAGCTACTGTACCATTAGGGGTTGGTTGTGCTGTAATTGCTATGCTTTTAAGTGGAGTTAGCCTTAATATTTACAGTCAAATTGGTTTAATTTTGTTAGTTGGCATTATGGCCAAAAATGGTATCCTCATTGTTGAATTTGCAGATCAGTTGCGTGATCAAGGTAAAAGTGTGCGTGAAGCTGTAGAAGAGGCAGCAAATATCCGTCTTCGTCCAGTTTGTATGACGATGATTTGTGCTATTTTAGGGGGTATTCCTTTGGTTTTAGCCAAAGGTGCTGGTGCAGAAGCACGTACAGCCTTAGGTTGGGTTATCGTTGGTGGTTTAGGTTTAGCAACTATTTTTACACTTTATCTCACACCGATTGTTTATCTCTTTCTTGGACGTTTTGTGAGACCAAAAGCAGAAGAAGCTACAAGCTTGGCAAGAGAGCTCAGTCAAGTTGAATGATATATCTGGTAGGAAAGGTTAAAGTTTTTTTATTTTCGTTTTAAAAAATGCCGTTTTTGAGCCTTATTCTTTATGTCTTCGTACTGCTCCATTTTGTATGTGAGCAGTAAGGATTGGTTATAAAAGAGGCATTTTCTGTTTCATTATTGTTTGTCCGTAAATGACATTTTCAATAACTGTGTGAAATAAGTCCATGGGAGATGATTTATCGCTTCGAAACGAAAAAGCTTTTTAGGAAATTTTTAAAGCTTTAAGAGGGTACGCTGCAAAGGATGGGATTTGTGATATTCGTCTGCATTTTCTAAAAGATAAACAGCGTTTTTCCCATTTTTCTTTAAGGCTTGACGATCCCCTTTTCGATTTTTTGAAATGTAGCGTAACATTTAAAATGTTGCAGTTCCTAGAAGATTTGGTTATCACAGCAGATGTGTTAGGCCTGCATGGGGCAATGTTTTCCGGTAAGGCCATTAATGCAACTGAAAAGCGCTCAGTTCTTCATATTGCATTTTGCATTACGTTTGCTTGCTGACGAAGTGTTCATGTTGGATGGTCGCGTTCTTGTTTATATGGAAAGATTCTCTGAAATGGTTCGTGATGGCAGCTATAAGGGAAGCAGTTGCGAAAGGAAACGATATCGTAAATATTGGTATTGGTGGCTCTGATCTTGGATCTGCAATGGTTACGAATGTTTTAAAACCTTATCACGATGGTTCGCATTGTTATTTTGTGTTTAATGCTTACGGTGCACGTATTTCTAATACTGTTTTTGTTGTGAATCCAACAATAACATTCTTTGTCATTGCTTCTAAAACTTTTACAATGGCTGAAACAATGGTAAATACTCAAGTTGCACGTCAATGGATTAGTTCACATTTAAGGGGAAAAGCTGTTTGCATGCATTATGTTGCTGTTTTAAGTGCGCTTAATAAAGTAGCAGATTTTGGCTAGATTTTTCAAGAGTTTTTGGATTTTGGAATTTGGTTGGAGGGGGCGTTATGCGATTTGGTCAGCTATTGGTCTTATTATTATGTTGGCGATAAATGATAGTTTTTCTAGTTTTTCAGTGGCGCCTAGCAGATGGATAAACATTTTAAAACGATGCTTTTGTATAAAAATATTCCTATTCGATTTTCTCTTTTAGGATTTTGGCATCGTGTTATTTGTGGTTATTTATCATGTGCTACTATTCCCTATGCACAGCGTTTAGCGCGTTTTCCTGCTTTATTTGCAACAATTTGATATGGAATCAAATAGTAAGCAGGTTTCTTTGGATGGTAAGCCATTAACTTTTTCAAGTGAGCTGGTTGTTTGGAGTATTTCAAGGACAAATAGTCGACGTGCCTTTTTTCAGTTTCTGCATCAAGGAACAGATGTTATTTCTATAGAGTTTGTTTTATTTATAAAAGGGCATGAGCGAAATTTACATTCTATGTATGCCATGTTGATAGCGAACTACTTAGCACAATTAAAGGCTTTGATGAAGGGATGTAATATCGAAGATGTTCTGTGTATTCTTGCAAAAATAAAATTGGTAGGCGTGAAGCAGATAGTTTAGCACTTCATAGAAGTTTTGAGAGAAACCATCCTAGTATTATGCTGGTTCAGGATTTATTAACACCTTTTGCACTGGAACGTCTCATTGCACTTTATGAGCATCGTATTTTTGTTGAAGGTACTCAAATGAATATTAATTCATTTGATCAATGGAATATTGAGTTTGATAAAGAATTAGCAAATGAATTGTTACTAATACTCTGCGGAGAAAACAAAGCTGAGAACCGCGATAGTTTAGCAATAGAGCTGTTGCACATCAGGTGAGACGTGCAGAATAAATATAATTTAACAGTAGATTTTGTATTAAGTAAGAAGAGGTGTAATGAGATAGGAATGCACAATAATCTATTATTTTTATTATTATTTTAGCTGCGCTATTTGCAAAATTGGAGTTTGACAGAAGAAAATCAAAAAAGAGCGAAAAACTATAAAAATAGGAATTTTATAGCAAAAAGAAGAGAAGACTTTACAGAATCTTTAAAAGTTTTCTAAAAGTTTTTTGGAAAAATCAATTGGTACAAAACTTGGTGCAAATTACATGCAGATGAGCACCTAATAAAGATTTTTAATGAGGTCATTTTGTAGATACTGTGGCGGAGAGAGAGGGATTTGAACCCCCGATAGAGTTGCCCCTATGCCGCATTTCGAGTGCGGTGCTTTCAACCACTCAGCCATCTCTCCATATGTTAAAGTGCGACAAAATTTCACACTGTTTAAGTATAGGCGGGTAGATAACCTTCAATTTCTTTTAGCACAACCTTTTTTGCTTTTTTGTGAGACTTTATTGACAGGGAATAGAAATTTCGCCATATACCATAAAATGCAAGCGTGTAGGAATCTGCGCGTGTTTGTGTTTGGGAGGATGTTTTTATCCTTCTTAAAAATCTATTACGACTGATAAGAAGCAGCCTATTTTCCCTTATTGATAAGGTAAGAGCTAAATAAGAGCTGGAATGAACGAAAGGATAAAAAATGTTCGCAGTCATTAAAACTGGTGGTAAGCAATACCGTGTTGTTGCTAGCCAAGTGGTGAGCATTGAGAAAATTATTGGCAATGCCGGTGATATTGTTGAATTCAAAAATGTATTGATGGTTGGGCAAGAGGGTGATGCGGTTATTGGTGCGCCTTTTGTTGCAGATGCTTTGGTTACGGCAGAGATTGTAGGGCAGGTACGTGGACGTAAGGTTATC
Source organism: Bartonella sp. B12(2025) (assembly GCF_053795135.1). Lineage (NCBI taxonomy): Bacteria > Pseudomonadati > Pseudomonadota > Alphaproteobacteria > Hyphomicrobiales > Bartonellaceae > Bartonella > Bartonella sp. B12(2025). Next base: position 25,370 of record NZ_CP200031.1, read on the forward strand.
TCATTTAAGAAGCGCCGTCGTCAAAATTCGAAACGCACGCGTGGTCATCGCCAAGAATTAACAACACTTCGTATTTTAGAAATTTTAACGGGTGGTTCAAAGCCTAAAAAAGCAGCTGTATTAAAAGAGACGACAAAGGAAACAAAAGCTACCGCTTCTGTTAAGAAAACAGCCAAGAAAACTGCCGAAAAAAAGACCGCGCCGCAGAAGAAAGCGGCTGCAGCATCAAATAGTAAAGAAGATTAAAGGAGAACGTCCATGGCACATAAAAAAGCTGGTGGTTCCTCGCGTAATGGCCGCGATTCAGAATCAAAACGTCTTGGTGTTAAAAAATTTGGTGGTGAAGCCGTTATCGCTGGAAATATTATTGTTCGTCAGCGTGGTACGCGTTGGCACCCTGGTGACAATGTTGGCATTGGAAAAGATCATACTCTTTTTGCGCTGTCAAATGGAACGGTTTCTTTTCAAAGAAAAGCGAATAACCGTTCATATGTTTCGGTCATTCCTATGGTAGGGACAGTAGAGTGATCTGTAGCATTCTCTGCTAATAAGCCGAAATTTCATTGGATTTTGGTTGTGAGATTATGAGTTTTGGAAAGGAAAGGTGGGGTACTATCTTTCCTTTTTTGTTCTCTATGATATGATGCAAAATGAGGGTCTGTAGGAAACTGGAAAATAGAATCTGGGAAAATCTGTTTCCTAAATAATTAAAAGATTGGTGTTATGTTTTGTTTGTACTGAATACATTGATGTGATGATAGAGCGAACAATAATCGGTGTATAATGAGGAATGATGCGGAAAGTCTGCTTTCTTTTCATGCATGAAAAAGCGTTAGACAATTTATTTTCGGAGAATTTTAGAGAAACTTGATGGAAGCGTTTGCGCGATCATTGTGGTGAGGGCGGATCAGTTTTTTGGTGTCGCTGTGTTCACAATTTTTTTTAACGGTTATGGGTATTGGTTAGGTTATCCGTTTAAAAGAGAAGAAATACGTAAGAAGGTTTGTAAGAGTTTTGATCAAAATTACTTTTTGAGTAATGGGTGTTGAGGGATTTCCAGTAAATCTAGAGTGAAATTACACTTAAGGAAATTTAGTTTGGGATGATCGAAGTGACAGATGTGCAATCAATTACATCAAGAATATTTTTTAATCTATCTATTATTGAGCGTTACGAAGATAAACTCTACCAGTATAAGAGCAAAGTCCAATTTAAGCTAAAAGTGCTTTTCACTTTGATAGCTTTATTGGTTTTATTTGTAAAAGTACCTAAAATTGAGGTCATTTGTGGAGCTTTTTTTGATTTTAGCTGTTGAGAGTATTGTTTTTTGAATGCACATACTTGGCGGGTATGCAGACAGAGAACATTCTGCGATTGCGATATTTATGAGGAAGGGAAGTCTACAATGTTGTCAAGTTATATCTGAAAATTTTATGTCGTGATATATTTAGCTGCACGGAATTTTAAGGAGTGGGTTACGTGTAGAGACTTGTGATCATGTAATAAATCAGAGAAGGGAAAGTGCAGGTTTCTCAGTTTTTGGGAAGTTAAAATGTTAGCTAAAGTTGTAGATAATTGAGGTATTTTGCTTTCTTACATGAGGAATAGTGACAAGTTATGTCGAATAACTTGGAATGATGAGAGCGTTTTTTGAAAATAGCTTTTCAGTTGATTGAGTATGTAAAGACCAGGGCAGTTGTCTTTGTGAAGTAAAAAGTAGGGTCGGATTTCTCTATTGTGGCCTTCAGAAATTCAGTGGGCAGTGATATCCAATTGTTTGATAGGGAATGTTGGGGTATTTAAACGCCTCATTTGGTTATATTCTGCACTACAAAGGAAAGTTACTGTGTCATTTAAACTTTGTGTTTTTGGAAAAGCAGCTTTGAAGTGAAAGTTATCAAAAATATTCATGCTCAAATGTAAGGCAGTCTAAATTTGTCATGAGATGTGAGGAAATGGAAGCAATGGATACAGGTTTTAACGAGATAGAAATTTTGTCTATAAAATCTGTACAACTTGCAGCTGCTTTTGATCATAAAAATGATGCGATTCACGCTGCTGTTGAATTGCTTGTGCAGGTTGGTGCAGTTGGAAAATGTTATCTGGCAAGTATGCTTCAACGTGAAGCAATAACAAATACTTGGCTTGGGAATGGTATAGCAATTCCTCATGGAATGGTTGAAAGTCGTGATTTGATTATCAGGGATGCTGTTTCTGTTATACAGATTCCTGCTGGAGTTGAGTGGTGGGACGGAAATAAAGCACGTTTAGTTATTGCCATTGCGGCTTGTCCAGATCGCTATAGAGAAATTTGTAAAAAATTGACGCATCTTTTATTTGATAAGGAACGGCTTGAAGTACTTTTAACAACTGACAACAAACAACAGATTGTTACAACTCTTTTTGGTCAGGACATTAAGATGGGGAAGACTTTTATTGGTGACCTTTCTGTGTGTCAGGAATGGACTTTAGATTATCCAAGTGGTCTTCACGCGCGACCGGCTTCTCTTTGGGTTGACTTTGCAAAAAAAGCTCATAGCTCTATCAGAGTTCGTCGTGGTCAGCATGCCGTTGAAATGAAAAATTTGGTTGGTTTATTGCAATTAGGAGCAAAAAACGGTGATGTTTTGATTTTTTCGACAGATGCTGCAGAAGGTACACAACTTCTTAAGGATGCAATCTCTGTTGTGAAAAAAGTGAGCATAAGTGAAAAATGTGTTGTGAGAGAGATAGAAGCTCAAACTAAGACTTTTCACGGTTGGTATCCGCGTTCTAGAAAAAAAGGTATTTCTGGTGTTGGAGCAAGTTCAGGGTTAGCTTTCGGCAAGATTTTTGTTTTAAGGCAGAATGATATTTTTATACCGGATCAGCCAATTGATTTTGCAATTGGTGCTGCGTGTCTTGAAAATGCCCTTACAAAAACAAAACGTAAAATGGCATCAGTTATTGCGGATATTACAGCGCGTATAGGAGCAGATTCTGCTGCGATTTTTTCTGCACAAATGGTTTTGCTTGAAGATGAAAATCTGATAGCTCAAGCTTGTCGTTTTATGGCAGAAGGTCATGGTGTAGCCTGGTCTTGGGATAGAGCAGTTCGACAGTTTGCAGATATGTTTTTTAAAGCAGATAATCCTTTCTTAGCGGCGCGTTCTGTTAACTTAGTTGATGTCGGTCGTCGTGTTTTAGGTGAGATTAATCCATCGTATAGATCATTCTTTTTAAATGATATCCCACATGGTGTTATTCTGGTCACAGATGATTTATCTCCCTCTGATGCAGCTCAGCTTGATTCTACAAAAGTACAGGGATTAGCAACAGCATGGGGAGGCCCACTGTCTCATACAGCTATTTTAGCGCGTACCCTTGGTATTCCAATGGTTGTTGCTGCAGGTGCTAATGTTTTAGCAGTTGAGTGTGATGTTCAGGCCATTATTGATGGCGATAATGGATTTATTTATCTTGACCCTATGCCTGAAGACGTTTCAGATGCTCAAAAACAGATAAATATTGTCGCGCAAAAGCGTGACAGTGAAATATGCGTGTGCAGATTACCAGCGCAAACAACAGATGGCCAAAGGATCCGTATCATGGCTAATGTCAACTATGCACATCAGGTTCCTGTTGCGCTTGATTTGGGGGCTGAAGGTGTTGGACTCATGCGTACAGAATTTTTGTTTTTAGATAGTCCACATATTCCGGATGAAAAGGCACAGTTTGATGTGTACCGAGCTATGATTACAGCTGTAGGAGATAAGCCATTAATTATTCGTGCGCTCGATATTGGTGGGGATAAACAGGTTACGCATTTACATTTACCTAAAGAGAACAATCCTTTTTTAGGTGTTCGAGGAACACGGCTTTTGTTACGTCGGCGTGATCTTTTAGTTCCCCAGTTACGTGCTCTGTATCGAGCAGCAAAAGAGGGGGGAGATTTATGGATTCTGTTTCCAATGGTCATGTCTGTTTCAGAGGTTTTTGCTATAAAAAAGATTGCAGAAGAAATTCGCAACGATATTGATGCACCAAAGTTAAAGCTGGGTATTATGATTGAAGTTCCAGCAGCGGCTATTATGGCAGATGTTTTGAGTGCCCATGTTGATTTTTTCTCAATTGGAACAAACGACTTAACCCAGTATACGATGGCTGTTGATCGACAAAATCCTTACCTTGTGTTTGAAGCTGATAGTCTTGATCCAGCGGTTTTGCGCATGATTCATCAGACTATTCAGGGCGCAGCAAAACATAAATGTTGGGTTAGTGTGTGTGGCGGTATGGCTGGAGATCCTTTTGCTGCGATGATTTTGACTGGATTGGGGATTAATGAACTTTCTATGATATCCTGTGATATTTCTTCAGTAAAAGCGTGTTTGCAGGCGCATAGTTTTGAAGATATGAAAATTTTAGCACAAAAAGCATTACAGTGCGAAACTGCACGAGCTGTACGCACCCTTAGCAATGATATAAGGTGATGTGCAAGAGTTTTAAGGAGGGTTCGTCAATTCTGTAATTTGGTCAAGTAATCACATTATAAATCATTTTTATTGCAATGAATTTTATTATCCTCGTGAAGCGCATTTTAATGTTGATGACCAAGAAAGTTAATGCAGCCGCTTATCTTGCTTATTGGGATACAATTTAGTGGTAACGGGTTGGTAGTAGTACTTAATTATTTGATATTTTAAAAATATGGACAGCATATCAATTTGAAGATAGTGCTGTTCACTAGTGAGAAGATGTGCACATGGGTACAAAAATTTCTGATTTATGATGATCCAGTGATCGCGTTTTAGATGTCTATCCACGGAAAAAAATTGTTTTTTAAAAAAGATGATGTGCTTGTTATTTAACAAGTATTACATCTTATTTTGATAAATGAAATTGTTTTTTAAATTTTGAGTGTATAGTTTAGACTTGCGTGTTATTTCTTTCTGGGTATAGTGCAAAACTCTGGAGAGGTGGCCGAGTGGTTGAAGGCGCACGCCTGGAACGCGTGTATATGGGAAACCATATCGAGGGTTCGAATCCCTCTCTCTCCGCCATAATATAATAAAATCAATAGATTACATAAAAGTGCGGGAATTTTTATTTCATTGATTCCATTAACTTATTTTTTGCTTATCTCGAACTTTTTTAAGCTTATTCTCAATCATTTACCCAGATATGAAATCAGACTTGCCAGTATGGTGCTTGATCTTATTTTTATTGACCGTGTAGTAATAGTGTACGACAAGGGGTAGCAATAGCAATTATGAGTTTCAAACATAAGGGCTTAAAATTGTTTTATACAACGGGTTCCACAAAAGCTATTCGATCAGGTTACGTAAAAAAATTACACGTTATCTTAACGGCTTTAACAAGTGCTACTATACCTGAAATGTTGAAAGCGCTTGCCTTTAAAATGCATCCTCTGCAAGGTGAGTTTGCAGGATACTATTCTATATGGATCAACGGCAATTGGCGTGTTGCTTTTTGCTTTATCGGAACAGATGTGGAGCTTGTTGATTATCAAGATTACTATTGATGAAAGGAATGAAAACAAATGATGCATAATCCCGCACATCCGGGCGAAGTTCTAAAAGTAGCTTTCTTGGAAGAAATGGGGCTAACAATACAAAAATTAGCTGGCCATCTCCATATGACAAGAGCTTCTCTATCAAGAGTGATTAACGGGCATGCTTCTATGAGCACCGAGCTTGCAGTTAAATTAGAATTGGCTGGTTTTAGTAAAGCAAAGTTTTGGTTGGATATGCAAACAAACTATAATTTATGGCAAGCAATGCAACAGACACAACCACCTATTTCTCCTCTGGTTTCTGATGCTACTCAAACGCTACTTTGATTTCGTTAGTAATTTTGATGCTGCTTTGGTTTGTTTTTTAGCAGCTACCCATTATCCTAATTTTTTTGATTGCTTCTATTGCTAGTCGTTTTCTATCTGCTGTTTTGGTATAGAGCGATGCCATGTTGTCTTCAGTCCAACCAAAAAGCGCTTTCATTTAAGAAACTGTAGCGCCTGCATTGGTTGCACGCGTTGCTGTTAGTTTTCTTAATCCATGTGCTAGATTTTTTAATGCCTGCTGCGTTACAAACATCTCTGAACAGATTGCCCATTTAAAAAGCCCGTTCAGTGCTTTTAGAAAGTTTCTCGCAGTTTCTGGTGTTTTTTTGCGTCGTTCAACACCAGCTATGATATGCGTGTTTTTAATTTCTCTGTATGGAATATTTCCTATGGCATCGCACACCTTCTAAGAATGAAGTTCTCTTTGTCTTTTGTAGCTTTAGCTAGGCTGTGCCAATTGACGCTGTTAAAATATTGTTTGAGAAGCCATGCAAAGGAACTTTCAATAAGTTTTCCTGGTTTGGATTTAGGAAGTATGAGCCCTTGTGATTGGGCTAGGGCGCTTTTATAGTTGTCAACAAATTCTTGCGTTCCATAAATCCCGTGGATTCTAATTCGTTGCCCATGACCAATACGCACATACCATATAGTTTTGCCATGGCGTGTAATTTCTTTAACAAGATGAGGAGGGCGTGGCTTTGGCATAGCAGCTTCACATCTTAGAGAGCAAAGCTTCGTAATATTCATTCTTTGGCAAATCTAATAATTTGTCTGGATGGGTAGCAGTTTTAGGTACTCCGATTCCCGTATTAAGGTAGATTAGCAATTCACCCGTAGGCTTGATTTATATTAATTCGCAGCCTTGTTTTTTAGCTTCTCTTAGGGCACGAGCAATGGCTGGCTGTGTTATGGTGGGAGGGCGATGTGGCATATCTTTTCTCCTAATTTTAGATGCAGTTTATCTGTGGCGTGAATCACGCATTTCATGAAAAGTTGTTATGGAAGAGGGCGGGAGACTAGAAGGCGTTAGAATAGCGCTTCCATATTTTAAATAGTTTGCAGTTTTATTTTTTAGATGTGTTTAATTTCATATTTCCAGTCTGATAATTGTGTAAGAGCCGAAGCTATTCTTCCTCTATGATAGACGCATAGATCAGCTTCAAAATAGGTGATTGCAATGCATTTTTTGTCTAAAAAAAATCGCGCTGCACAGTACATGTCCAATATCAAAGATGGCGGTAGTGCGTACGAATTTTTATTTGCGAAGGACGAATATCTTCCCGCTTCGTTGGAAGAAGGGACAAAAACCCTCTGCAACGGAAATGAAAATGGTTACATCTCTCACCAATGATGCGTTATCGGCATTTAGGCAGACAGTCCGTGAAAACGAGATTAAAACGGCATTTTCGGTTCTTTCTGGTGGGTTGAAGAGTCAGTTTGGAGCGGATGAAAAGTCTACAGCATTTGCGTATTTTTATGCTTTTAATGGGATTAGTAGTTGAGCACTCCAAAAAGTGACCAAGGATGTTTTGAAAGGGAAGGTGGAAAGTTTAAGCACGACGTTTATGCCATCGAGTGCTGATTTTCGTTTTTACTGTGAAAAGCTTGAAGAAGAGATCAGATTGACTTGTGGTATTGTCATGACTTCTCTTGGAATGCCTGAAGAAGAGGGCAAAGAGCAGGGCACGCCGTTAACGATGAACGTATGGAAGAGATGAGAAAAGAGCTTAAAGATGTTTTAAAGGGTATGAAAAAATAGCAAAATAGTGAAAATTACTAATTATTTTGGATTGGATATACATTTTAGAAAGTGATTAAAAAGTTTTTTTGGTGTAAAATTACCGCTGAAAGTGAAAACAGCTGTGTAGTGTCCCATTTAAAGCAAGTAAATCTATTAATGTAAATTAAAGATTCTAAAAAATACTCAATTTTAAAACATTTGTTTTTAAAAAACGTGGGCAAGCAGCTGGTTCCCAGAAATTATTGCGACAGCTGTTGAGCACTCTTTATGTGGTTTCGTTTAGGGTGGTGGGTGTTTAAAATGTGAAGATAACTTGAAGAGTAGACTTCGGTATCAAAGTGCAAGTTAGAGCATGGAGTTACAGGGGCGCATGCTAATGATACTAAAAAAGTAGTTTATATCTTTATATAAGAGACTAATTTTAAAAATAATAATTTTTACAAAGGAAGTGCGTATGTTTACAGATAACCAGCTAAGGGTCTTGTGCGGTATTATAGTTTTTGCATTCTTATGCTTTTTAGGAGTAAAAAAAACTCTGACTTTATTCAGGGTGTTTTGACATTCGCGTCTATTTCTTTGGTAATAGTAACAACTATTTTTGCGATTTTATGCAACTCACAACTTCCTTCAGAATTGCAACACAATCCAAAATACAGACGTGGCAATACAACAATTTGGAAGCTTCTAACACTTGATTTACAACGGTATATGTACAAACTCTTAGAGCTAATAGCTTTAGCGCTTGTCGCCTTAATTTTCCCAAAAAGTTATAAGGAAACTGTTTCTTTACCAGTCATTTTTCAGTATGTGGAGCGCATGTTCTCTGTTTCATTGGATATCGCACTTTGGTACTTGGATGCCGTATTTTGGTCTTTAGATATCGCGCTTTGGTACTTTTTTTTAACTCGTGTGCTTTTTCTTATGTTTTATACGCGCAGTTTAATAAAGATATCTGTTTATACGTTACAGTCTTCCATTAAAAAGCCATCGTAAAATTCTTCAATTTGATGTTCTAATTCTCTCTTTACAAGAATTGCATTATACATACCATCATTATCTTTCGGTACCTTAACATTTATTTGATGCTGAAAATTTTCAGTATTAAAGATTAGTTCGAAAGCATTATGTGTCTCGCCAAAAATATTCACTTTCTTCAATACAGGATCTTTTGCGCTCTTTCGAAGAAATTTCCACAAAGAATCTTTTTTAAAATTATTACCCTCTTTTCATTTAAGATCTAAGCTAAACGTAATTTCAGTAAGGTCGTCAGTGGAAAATTCTCCAATAGAATTTTGAGCTATTCCCTTCAAGGCTTTTTTGTTGATATTCCAAACAGGTCTGGTATTTTTGAGTTTTTATATTTCAGTTCTATTTTTTTAACTGAGCGCAGTTTTTCATTAATTTCTTGTTCACTAACAACAGCGGGCGAAATGCTCATTGTTGAGGAGGAAAAAGATTCTTTGTGTTTTAACTGCAGAGAAGTGTTTAGCTTTTTATTTGAAGAAAAAAGAACGGATGCTCGAGGAATAAAAATTCCAAAATATTGCTGATCCTGTTCAATTAATTGGCTAGAACGCGGATTGGGAAGATTTTGGTAGTTATTTTCAGAATCAATCACTTCATTATTGTAAGGATTTTTTTCTCATTAAAGCATAAATCCAATAGCAAATATTCGAGTTTACATAAAATTTTTCGATTGTTAAAGTAACGTACTGATTATCAATTATAGTAGGAGAGTGCGTTCCTTCCTTAAAAAATTCATCAGCGCTATTTATACTAATGGGTTCTGATTCTGTAGATATATTATAAGAAAGAAATTTAATAGTATTCATAAAGTTAACGCAATTACAATGTTTACAATCTTATTTAATGGATTAAGTACTACCTAAGTTAATACGGCTATTAAGAATGGAGGGGGGATCTGCTGAAAAAGCTCTATGTCTTTGGAATCAACTTGTATGCATCTTATTTCAATTTTTGATTATGAAAAGATAAAATATAAAATTTCATTACAGAGCAAGATGAGTTTTGGAGAATTTACGGTAAAAGTGGTAAAAATACTTCTTTAAATTTTCTCTAAAGCTGTTTGTTGTTTACAACTTTTAGGGAGGAGTTTTAAGCTGATTTGCAAATCTAAGGCATCTAAAACACTAAAAAAGTAGAAGGCCGAAGGTTACCTTTTTCGCTTAAAGAGTGATAAAGAGACTCTCGGTTTAATCCTGTTTCGTTGGAAATTGCTGTCATTCCTTGTTTGCGTGCGATAATCCCTAATATATGTGAAATGTAGCCACTATCTTTGGTTTCTAAAGCATCTCGTAAGAGTTTTTTCAAATCTTCAGGAGTTTGAAAAAACTCGCTGGCATCAAAGGCTTTTATTTTCATCATTAATCTCTTTTACTAATTAAAGGGCTTTTTCGATATCCTTTTGTTGAATTGATTTGTCGCCTGCGTTTAATAATAAAATAATTTCTTGTCCTCTTTTTACAAAATAAATCCGATAGCCAAGGCCGTAATTTATTTTTAGTTAGCAATAAAATATAATTCTATATATTAATAATATCTTTTTGAAAACATTGTAAAAGTATAAGAATTTATGATAAAATAGTCCTCGTATAAAACATAAATTTAATGAACATGAAAATATGCTAAACAAAGTAACTTTAATTGGATGTTTTGGTGCTGATCCCGAAAGTAAAACAATGCCCTCTGGGGCTGAGGTTGTAAATTTCAGCATGACTACTTCTCATAGCTATACTGGCAAAGGAACCAATCAAAAAGTAGAAAAAACAAATGGCATTCCGTGGTATTTTTTAATCCACATTTTGCAAAAATTGCTCTTCAGTATTTAAGCAAAGGTTCAAAGGTTCAAAGGTTTATATCGAAGGGCGATTACAGACACGCAAATGGCAAGATAACAAAGGTATTGATCGCTACACTACAGAAGTGATTTTGCCACAGCTTAAAAGCAAGCTGTATTTGCTTGGATATGAAACAAGATAACAATGCCTCTGATGCTCCTATTCTACAGTCTACCATTATAGCCCCAACACAAAGTCACACCGTATCTACACATGATGATATTTCATTTTGATTAAGAAAATATGGTCAAAAAACATGCGAAACGTGGACGACCACGGATTAAGGATGTATGAGAGAACCAAATGGTCGTATTTCACGCGCAAAAATGCTACGTGAATCTATTAATAAATTGATAATTGAAATGAGTGCTAAGCATTTTGGTTTGACTGTGAAAGATCAATTATTACCATATTTTATGCATTGATTGCGGATTGTTCTTAATGTGCTTTATAAGCATTTTGTGCAAAATCGTGTAAGTATGTAAATTTCGAGCGACGTCTTAATTCGCTATGTATCGTTTTTAACGTATTTCATTGATATTTTAATTATGAAATCGAAAAAATTAACTTCAGATTAAAGACTATTAAAATGTGTAAATATTTACACATAATGAGTGCGTATAATGGAACAAGATAGCCGAAAAATCATTGCAAAATTGACGCGTGATGGCTTTGAACTTATGAAAGTAAAAGGCTCACACCATAAATTGAAAAAGAAGGGAAGGTGGTTATTGTTCCCCATCTTAAAAAAACTTCCGATAGGTATGGCGTGTTCTATTGCCAAACAAGCAGGCTGGTTAAAAAAAGGAGAAGAAGAATGAAAAGATTTTTTGCTCTTGTTCATAAAGATAAAGATTCTGCTTTTGGTGTTCAGTTTCCTGATTTTAAAGGGCTTTTTTCTGCTGCCGATCAAGAAGAGGACTTAATCGTAAATGCAACCGAAGCTCTTCAACTTTATTGTGAAGAAATGGATACTTTACCAACTCCCTTAAAATTTGAGGAAGTCATACAGCAAAAAGCCGTTAAAGAAGCTTTGTTGAAAGGAGCTTTTTTGATACAAGTTCCCTTTATTGAAAATGATGCTGAAGTAGTACGTACTAATATATCGATTGAGCGAGGACTTTTGCGTGCGATTGATGATTGTGCACAAGAAAGAGGGTTAACAAGATCTGCTTTTTTGGCAACGGCGGCACGCCATGAGCTTAATATTTAGCGATTAATGTGGAGAAGGTTCTTAGTTAAAGAACTTTTAGCAAAAACCTATAACTGTATAAAATTATAAAGTGTTAATAAAAATTAGAATACAGAAGGTAAAATAAAGGCGATAGTTATGATGATTATAACTATCTTTGATGTGATGTACACTGCATCTAATATTTCCACACTAAACATTTCTTTCTCTTTTAGATTGTTTCACTGATTTCCTCTCCACCCTTAAGAGCTGTGTTTTGCGGTGTAACGAATAATTGTCTAATTTAGATTGGGAAATAAACAAAACACAAGATCTATATTTTTTTGTTTATATAGTGTGAAAAATTGTATTTAGCGACATATGCTGTACTAGTCTTATTGTGTCCGGATTTCAGATTTTTTCCATAAAATTTTAGGAAATATTAAGCCTTTAATATGGCTAAAAAGCCCTATTTTCTTGGAAAAATGGGCTAATTTGTTTTGTCAAATAACAAAAGTAAATAATTGACCAATACGTCATTAAATAATTTTTCAAAAGGAGTGACGATGAAAGCGGTCATCATTAGATCAATGTGCGTTTTTTGCGATAACAAAAGCACTGTTCGTTTTGAACCTTCAACATTAGATAATCCATTCGTTGAGGTTTCTAATACGGTCTACGCTCGTCTTAAACGTGCCAATGCTGCAAGACTTTACCAGGAAGAGCCATTTATTGCTACTGATGTAGAACAACAGCTTGATAAGGATACAAAAACAGGCGGTGAAGCAGAGATAAGCAAGAAAGAATCTAAAGAGCAAGAATCTATAGAAACAGTCGTTTGTAAAAATTTAAAAGTAGCTAAAGCGTCTAAGCCATCAGCGGATTTTACAAAGAAGGCTTAGCATTTGAAGTTAACTATTCATCAAAAATTGTATCTTCAATAGAAGATATTTTCACTAGTCTTAAAGCACCACGTCTTAATTGGGCGCTTCTTCATTGAATCGTGAAGTTATCAGTATATTCGTTAGAAATTTTAATCGTTTTTCATAACATAATCTAGAAAAATTTAGGGCGTTAATAGAAAAACTTGGTGAAAAAGGATGTGCTTTATAAAAATACGTTCGAAAATTCTATTTTCTAACCTTATTATTGGATCCCTAACAACTATAAAATATCAATAAAATAAATAAGTTATGAAAAAAATTCAGATTCAAATTCCTCTCTCTCCGCCATTAACTTAAAATGAACTTTCATATGTCGTAGATGGCATGACCCAAAAAGCTCAGTATTTTCAGTCTTTTTTGATGTTTGCAATTGACTTTCTCTCTATAAAAACACTCTGTTTTCTCTAATTTTTCTCTTCTAACCCCTTTTCTGAAAAACACTGTACTTGGAAAAGCGAAATACGGAGCTTTTAGTCATGTTAAATCAATGACTTAGCAATTTATCGGTTTGCAATAGTCTGTGCATACCATTGCTAATCAAGTGCTTTGACGCAGCATATTATCAGCGGCTTTTATAACAAACTGAGCCTTATATGCTTTCTCACCTTCACTCTATTGGAATTGTGGTCTTTTGAGAGGCCGAATATTTATTGAAGCTTGTTGGCTAGTTTCTGTTTTTTAATCCTGGCAGTGGCTTTCGGATCGTGCCAAGAGATGCTTGCAACCTGTTGTGGCCAGGCGTTACAGCAATTGTCCATTGGAGTGTATGTCTGCCAGAATTCTAATTCTTCATCTTTAGATGCTCAAGTTCCAATCCGTCTTTCAACTATTCAACTAGTTTGCATTTGATCAGCAGCACTTCTGTTGCAGTAAACTCAAATACAAACTACTCCCACGTTGCACTGGCTAGTGTTGAGAAGTGATACTCTGATCCTGGCTTTGCTAATTTCTGCAGAGCTATCTCGAGCCAGTTCGCAATGATGATTTGAGTATTCACTTTGGTTGATACTTTGCCAGCTGCATCAATGGTGAAGACATCATCTATTCCAATGAGTTTGGATTTATGTCTGTTGCTTGCATTCGAGCTGGCGTTACTGATTAGATTGCTGGTGGATACAATCAATAAATAAGGTGCTTCTGCCATACAGAATTTATTGACGATCTTATCAAGCTAGGATGATGTCTGCTTCAAGAAACAATAGACAAGAAAGATGTGCTCAGTTTGCGGGTTTAAGGTGCAAAACTTCCAAAGGCCGACTGAGTTCTACTCATGCTTGTTAGTAAAGCTGATAGTCTCGGAAATCTTGGCAGCCAGTTTTTTTATGATCAATTTGGTAAAGCGTCAGCTCTGATTTGATGAGTTTTCGGCGATTGCATTATTTGATGTCTGATTGCAGATGCCAATAATATTGCCGGGATCATGATGAGCCACGTTCATATAATATATAACCCGTTTGTTATACAGGAAACGGAAGATACTGGTTCATTGGTGATGGCAAGCATCTCCTCCAGAAAATTTTGCGATTCAGCCTTTACACTCTTTTCCGCAAAATAACTCAATGAGTTTACGTCATGGCGACGATTGAAATGGCATCATAGCTCTTCTGATGCGTGAAAATCGTCTTAGATTGCTTCGGTTCCATTTTTCCTTTACGCTTGAACGACATACTGTGACGAATGAGAAAAGCTGTTCAAATGTTTCTCAAATCCGCGTCTCAATAATTCATAAATTTCCTGTACATCGTCTGTTTTAGCACACCGAAAACTAGCAGAGGGAATAACCATAGATGTAAGATTATCTTGCGTATATGTAGAGTTCACTTCGATACAAAAGCTCCAAATTTCCCTGCACTTCATATTGCTTTATCAATGCAACTAATCGCTGCAAATATTCTTGCTGATAGCTAGCAATTGCGCGTTGTGCTTGAGTTGAAGAGCGACTCATTCCAATAAAATCGTCAGATGGGATCGTCATTGTCCAATTATGTGTATGGAGAGCAATTTTTTCTGGACTTATTCCAAAGCCATTGCTCATTTCTTGTAAAAAATCGAAATTACGATAATAACGAGAATAATGAGGGCTCATTTCCTCCAATAATGTCTCATAAGCGCTTAAAAATTCGCTATGTTTAAAATCGCGATTATTTTGGATGACAGCCATTACACCACCAGTTCGGAGTTGATCTGAAACAGCGCGAAGCAATTTGGGACGATCCATCCACTGAAATGCTTGTGCAACCACGACGAGATCTATTTCGCTGATTTGGGGCAATATGCTTTCGGCACGGCCTTGATACCACTGCACAGTAGGAAACTTTTTTTGCCCTTGCTTAATCATGTCTGTTGATACATCGATAGCATGGTATTGATGTTCGTTTCCCAAAAGTTTGACAATTCCTTCTAATGCTATTCCTGTCCCAGCTCCCACATCCACGATGGATAAGTGTTTTTTGTTCTTTAAGGGGAGCAGCATGATTTGAAACAAGGTGAGGGGATAGCGTGGGCGATAGCGATCATAATCATCAGCCAATCCGTCAAACTTTTCATTTTGTGGTTGAACACTTTGTATCATAGAGTGTTACCCTCCTTTGCTGGCATCCATAATTTAAAAGCTCTCGTTTCTCCAGTATGTCAAGTATAAATCCTGTAATTTTTCTTTCCATAAGATTGATGCTTACACTCTCTTCTTCTTCAAATGATGTGTTTGGGAGCTCGATCACAATCAGACCGAGATTCCATGCGTTTCGAAAAAAATCCGTCCAAATTCTGGTGCGATTATTGCTTTGATATCCTTAGCCAGAATTGAACTTACGGCTTTCTCACGAGAACGATCACTTCCAAATACTCCATTGCAAAAGTTGATATCACCCATTCGTACGGTATCAGCAAATACAGGTTGAAAGTCTTCAAAAAAGAATGAGGTTGTCATGATAATGTTTATCTCTCACCTCATGCGCTCTAATTCTAAAAAATTCATAAGTTTATGTTTATAAAAACGGTTATTGGAAAATAGCTCTCTTTATGCTTATTGAGAAGTATTGTTGAAAAAATATTTTTATACTCTTGCCATTCTGCTTATGCGCTTTATTTGAAAAGTAGAATTGCGCTTTAATGAAGCTGTTTTATTAGGAAACAGATCGTGATATTTCGAATGGAGATTATGTAATATTCTCAAACTTTTTTGTTTTTCTTTATTTTTTTTAGCCTGAATTCCTCTGGCTAAAAGTATTGGGGACTTTTCTAGCTTCGATGTTATGGCGGGGATTTTGTAAGATGCTGTAATAAATACGGGTGTCAGAGGGGGTAGGTTTATCTTTATTTATTCGTTTTTTGGGGTGCGCAAACAAGGGTTTGCTCTGAGGGTTTTTGCGCCTTGTAATAATGTTGAGCTCTGTTGGAGGAGGTTCCTATGAAAAAATTATATTTAACACCAAATTTGGTTAAAGCGGTCTCTTTAGGAACCGCAATGGCTACGCTTCTATCAGGTGTTACTCCTGTTTTTGCTGCGAATTTGGCAATAACAGGGCAATTGAATTTAAGTACAAACGGTGTAAATGTTGCATATTCGAAGGGAAGTCATGGTAGTATTGTTTTGTCTGGTGATGATGATGCCTGTGGTGTGGATAATGTTACGGGTCGTGGTGGTTCATCAAAAACAGGTACAGAAATAACCGCAAAAGAACAGTACAACAGATTTATCAATAATCAGCAATTTGGCGCTTATACTCCTTACGGTACTATGACTCAACAGGCTGTTTGGACAGGTGATGGAACTACATCCAACAATGGTGGTTATATGGGAGTTATTACTACCCAGGGTGGTACAAATTTTTTACCTGAGGCTTATGGTATTTATTCGTTTGCAACGGGTTGTGGATCTTATGCATCAGGGAACTATTCAACAGCATTTGGCTCAGGGGCGACCACAAAGGCTGGTGGAGCACAAGCTTTTGGTGTTTCTGCGCTTGCAAGCGGTAAGGCAACTGTTGCTATGGGTGTAGGATCAGAGGCGTCGGGGGAAGCTGCTGTTGCTTTTGGTGGACTTGCAACTGCCTCTGGTCAAAGAAGCGTTGCTTTAGGTTCTGAAACAGAGGCAAGTGCGGATTACACGGTTGCTATAGGTGCACGGGCTGAAGCAAAAAATGTAGGTGCCATTGCTATAGGTGGTAATACTTACGCTAAGACGTTTCACTCCGTTGCTATTGGTATAAATGCACAGGTACTTGTTAATGATGGTGTTGCTGTGGGTGGTGGGTCTGTTTCTAATGTTGACAAGGACGTTCCTGGTTATGATCCTGCAACAGGTGAGAGCTCAACAAACAGCAGTATAGCATGGAAAAGTACTTCGGGGGCTTTTAGTGTTGGTGAAGTTGATAATGGTGGTACGCTAACACGACAAATTACAGGAGTGGCAGCGGGAAGTGCAGATACAGATGCTGTGAATGTGGCGCAGTTGAAAGCTATGAAAGATTTGGTATCAGGGACTTGGAAACTTGCTGTTAATGATGAAGCTCCTACGGATGTTAATGCAGGTAGTACAGTAAAGTTTGTAGCCATTGAGAAAACACAACAAAATAATAAAAAAAGTCAGAATCTCAAGATTAGCAAAGATGATCAAAACACTGTATCATTTGATTTGGCTGATAATATTACAGTGAAGAGTGTCACTGCAGGAAATACCCTTATGAATGAGTCAGGCTTTGGGTTTACTGAGGGTAGGGGGCCAAAAATAACAATGGGTGGTATTGATCTTAGAAATAAAAAGATTACAGGAGTGGCAGACGGAACTAGAGATAATGATGCGGTGAATTATAAACAGCTGAAAGATCTAAAAGATTCGGTCAGAACGAGCTGGCAGCTTTCTGTTAACGGTGAAGATGCTACAGCTGTTAATCCAGATTCTACGGTAAATTTGCAAGTGGCTGGCAATGAAAAGAAAAAGAATCTCAAGATCAGCAAAGATGATCAAAACACTGTAACATTTGATTTAGCTGATAATATTACAGTGACGAGTATCACTACAGGCAGGAGCATTATGAGTGATGATGGTTTTCTGTTTCTGGATGGTCAAGGACCAAGAATGACTTTGGACGGTATTGATGCTGGCGAAGCAAAGATTACAGGAGTGGCAAGAGGAGTCGCTGATAACGATGCAGTAAATGTTGCGCAGTTGAAGGAAGTGCAAAATAATATAGCAGGTAATGGTCTTGTTAAATGGGTTGAGGATCGGAAGCTTATTACCATTGGTAATGAAAAAGATGGCACAAAAATTGATATTGCAGGCAGTGAGGGAGATCGGACTATCACGGGTGTGAAAGCAGCAGTGAATGGTAATGAGGCTGTTAATAAAAAGCAACTCGACAGCATTATAGCAGATACTTCTGATAGTATTAAACATAATATTCTTGTTAAGCAAGATGGAGAGAATGCTCCTATCACCGTTGGTAAAGAAAGGGGTGGTACGACAGTTAATATTACAAACAAATCGGGTGAAGATAGGATAATTTCTGGTGTAAAAGCAGCAGTGAATGATAATGACGCTGTTAATAAAGCACAGCTTGATGGCCATATTACGGATCTTACTGCCAGTATTAAAAGTGCGAAAGATTTTTCAGTTCGCTATGATAAAAACAGAGATAACACTGTTAATTATAACAGTGTCACTTTGGGTAACGATGAGAGTAAAGGACCAGTCGCTCTCTTAAATGTCAAAGATGGTAATATTAAGGAAAACTCAACTGATGCTATCAATGGTGGCCAAATTAATAAAATATCTCAGAATATTGCAGAATTTTTTGGTGGTAATGCAGAATTTAGCGGTGGTGTCTTTACAGGGCCGAGATATAATTTATCTACTGTTGGTGTAGATGGTAAAGTAGCACAGCGTGAATATAATGACGTTGGCTCAGCTTTAACAGGGCTTGATTCGAATATCAAGAATGTTAATCAAAATTTGATAAATACAATGAATGACGTTGCTTCTTATTTTGGTGGTGGCGCTGGATATGATAATAATGGAGGATGGAGAGCTCCTACTTTCACGGTTTCCGAAATCAATGCTAATGGCACGACTTCTAAGAAGAACTATGATAATGTTGCTGATGCTTTCGGTGGTATCAACAGTTCTATCACGGATATTTATAATCAGATTAATAATGTGGCAGGCGATAGTCTTGTTAAATGGATCGAGGAGCAGAAACTTATTACCGTTGGTAGAGAAAAAGGTGGCACGAAAATTGATGTTGCAGGTAGTTGGGGAGAGAGAATTATTACCGGTGTTGCAGATGGGAAAATCAGCAACGGCTCAACCGAAGCAATAAATGGTTCCCAGCTTTTCACTATTGCAGATACTATATCGCAGTATTTTGGTGGTGATACAGATGTATATAATGATGTTGGACCAGATTATGTTATTCAAACCGATACATATGATAATGTTTTTGATGCTTTTGATGGTGTAAATAATTCTATCACGGATATTTATAATCAGATTAATAACATAGCAGGCGATAGTCTTGTTAAATGGGTTGAGGGGCAGAATCTTATTACTGTTGGTAAGGAAAAAGGCGGTATGAAAATTGATGTTGCAGGTAGTGATGGAAAGAGAATTATTGCCGGTGTTGCACATGGGGAAATCAGCCAAGATTCAACTGAAGCAATAAATGGTTCACAACTTTATTATATGGGTGGCAGGATTGCTGCTTATTTTGGTGGCGGTGCTAGTTATGAGAATGGAAATTGGGTAGATCCTACTTTCAAGATTGCTCAATTCAATGCTGATGGCACAACTGTTGAGAAGAAGTATAATAATGTTGCTGATGCGCTTGGTGGTATTAATGATGGGATATCAAATATTAATAACCGCATCAATGATGCCATCAATGACGCCATCGAAAAGGCAGATTCAGACGCGTTAAAGTGGAATAAAGGAAAAGGAGCATATGATGCTAGTCGCGACGGTCAGCCGAAAAAGATTATCAATGTAGCTGATGGTAAAATTGCCAAAGATTCGAAAGATGCGGTTAATGGTGGACAACTTTGGCAAACCAATGAACGTGTTGCGGATGTTGAACAGCAGGTTAATTATATTGAAAACAGGGTTGATAATATTTCAAATACGATTGGCGATATTGGTGATACGGTTAACGATATTAGGAATACAGTTAATAATATTTCTGAGGATGCTGTTCGTTATGAAAGGGATGAAGACGGCAAAAAAACCAATAAAGTTGTTTTGGAGGGCGGCGATGCTGGTGAGCCTGTTATAATTGATAATGTTGCAGATGGTCGTCTTGAAACGGGTTCAAAAGAAGCTGTAAATGGTGGGCAGCTCCACGATTACACTCAAGAACAGATGAAAATTGTTCTCGATGACGCAAAGCACTACACAGATCAACGGGTAAATAATATTGTCGTTGATGCGATTGACGATGCCGTTGAGCGCGCTAATAGCTACACCAATATGAAGTTTGAGACTTTGACTTATGACATTCAAAGTGTGCGAAAGGAAGCAAGACGAGCAGCAGCCATTGGTTTAGCAGTGTCTAATTTACGCTACGATAATACACCTGGAAAATTAAGCATTGCATTTGGTAGTGGCTTATGGCGTAGCCAGTCTGCATTTGCCTTTGGTGCTGGTTACACATCTGAGAGTGGAAATATTCGGTCCAATGTATCTGTCACCAGTTCTGGTAGTAGTTGGGGTGTAGGTGCCGGATTCTCTATGACACTGAATTAATAGTGAACAAAACACATTAGCAAAAATCCTTCTCGCTCTTGTCTTATTTAAGGCAAGGGCGAAAGTTTATTTCAACAAGAAGCAAATAAAATTAATATATTAGCTACTAAAAAGATCAATTTAAAAACAACATAAAGTAAGTAAATAATAAAACGTATGCTTCGTAAGAAAGTCCTTTTCTTGCTATCCTGTTTATAATTTGTAACAGAATAAAATCACCATACATACGCCTGTTCTCTCTTTTATAAAAAGCAGCTTGGAAGAGTATGAAACAAATTTATAGAGTAAAAGCTGTTTACCTCCATTATCAAAACATGTCTTTTTTATGTTATAAATATATCTGTTCGATTTTTTCATTGTGGAGCTTTTTGTGAAAAAATTATTTGTCATATCAAAGGGAAATGATATGGATCCTCGCATTGTTCTCGACGTTTTTTTGATTAAAAAGGCTTTCTTTGAAAACTGCGATCGTTACAGTTTAATCGAGTGTTTTCACTGTTTTGCGGGAAGTTTTGATTTAATAGAACAGATTCTTCAAAGTATGAGGAGTAGAACGGCAGTTTACTCTTAAGGAAACGATACAAGTAAAGTATTGTTTCTGTTGTTATTGGTGTTGACATAAAAGTTTAGAAAAGAGATTGCTGTTAATCCTGATATAGTGATAACGAAGGTAGCGATTGCTATTGGTTTTTGTGTGTGGGTTGAATAGGCATACGCTATGTTTTTTTGGGTTATCAGTTGCAGGCGCTAGGTGTGAATAGCATTTCTATAGTTATTAGTTTGGCAGTATCTAATCTACGTTACTATAATATATCTAGTTTTTAAGTGTTTTATTTGGTGCGAGATATGGCGTAGTCAATTAGCCTTTGCTATGGGAGTAGATTACACGTTTGAAAATGGAAAAACATTCTTGATCATTGGAGATTGGGGAGTAGGTGCGTGCTTACAATTGAAGCTGAGTTAATGCCTGAAAACAACTTTTTATAAGAAATTATAGTTTATTTTTTAGGAAGTGCGAATACTTTGACAGATACAAACAAGATCTAAATAGGTGTAAGCATAGTTTTGAACTATACACTATAACTCCTCAGGCTTTATAGAAATGCCTTAGTTAATTTTGTTAAAAAAAACATACAAAAATCAAAAATAATCTCTTTTTGTTTGCTAAAAAAAATTATTTTTCTCTTGATATTTCATTTAATAAACTATAGAAGTATGAGGAATCCTAGTAGAATTCGTTTTAAAGGTAAAGGTTTTAGAAGGGGGAGGAATATGTGTGCGAAGCAAAAAAACAAAATAAAACCACATACACATTATTGTGCTACACTTAACGAAAACGCAGCCTAGCCAAAAGTAAAATTCCTAAGAGACTCAAAGTCATCTTAAATATTGTAGCTTTTGCTTCATTTAATAAAATAACAACCCTCAACAAAAGACATTTTACAACAAACCTTTTCGCTAAGTAACTAAAACTATGTCACATAAAACGCTTTCAATATTCGAATTACACAAGGTCTCTTTATTTAAGTTTGCACAACAAAACAACACATCTGATTCCATTGAAACCTAAAGGCAGCCTTTTTATGTTCATTTAACATACTTACCGGTTTTCTTATTTAGGTCTCGTTATAGAAGGTACACACAAAACATAAACAAAAAACCCCAAATGTCCCACACTCTAAATAGTTATCTTCACTCCAGACTTCATTCGAGCGAATGGCTAGCACTAAAATGTGTTCTTTTTGTGTTTTGGGTATGTTTTAAAGTTTTTTTATTGGAGAGTTTATTATGAAAAAATTGCACACCACACGAATAGCCAGTAGTTTGAAGTCTTCTTGTTTTTCTTTTGTTAATGTCTTTTTATTGACCGAAATGGTTGTGATGTTATCGAATGTTTCACCTGTTTCAGCTGCGAATCTTGCAATAACAGGGGGTAGTCTTCTGGGTACAAACGGTGCCGGTACTTCGTATGCGAGGGGCAGTCATGGTAGTGTTGTTTTTTCTGGTGATGATGATTTCTGTGGTGCGGATGAAGTTATTGGTCGTGGAGGCCTTACTACAAATGGGGAGGGTGCGATAAGAGTAGAGGAGGAATACAAGAGATTTCTTGAATATACAGAGTTTGGTAAATATTCTCCTTATAGTGAGACCACTTCGCGAGAGGTTTGGAGTGGTAACGGAATGACAAGACCGGCTGTCAGTGGGGCGCCGGGTACTGGTTTTATGGGAAATACGACTGGTGGTCGTGGAAATATTTTGCCTGAAGCTTATGGTGTTTACTCTTTTGTGACGGGTTGTGGGGCTTATGCCTCAGGGAACTATTCAACAGCATTTGGTGCAAATTCAACTGCGCTTACTGGGGGATCTCAAGCTTTTGGTGTTGCTTCGCTTGCAAGTGGGAGGGTAGCTACCGCTGTCGGTGTAGGGTCAGAAGCATCTGGAAATTCCGCGATTGCTTTGGGTGGACTTACGGTTGCAAAGGGTGAGCATGGTGTTGCTATAGGCACGCGGGCTCAAGCTCAAGGGGCTAATTCTATTGCGATAGGTGGTGGTGAAGATGAGTCTTCAGTAATAGCGGCTGGTGAAAAGTCGATTGCTATAGGTTATCACTCTTCCAGTAAAGAGGATTCTTCAGTTGCTTTAGGTGCAAATGCGACAGTTCTTGTCACGGGGGGTGTCGCTGTGGGTTCTGGATCTGTGTCTCGGGCTGAAGCTGGTGTTTCTGGTTATGACCCTATAGGGGATAATTCGTCAGAAAATGGTACTGCGGCATGGAAAAGCTCTGCAGGAGCTTTTGCTGTTGGTGATTTTGGTACTTCTAAAAGTGGAACAACACGGCAAATTACAGGAGTGGCTGCTGGTGCTCAAGATACGGATGCAGTAAATGTTGCGCAGTTAAAAGCTGTAAGAGAATTTGCAACAAAAAAGTGGAGAGTTTCTGTTAATGGAGAAGAATTAATAGACGTTGAAGCAGATAGTACAATAGATTTTTCGGTTGGAAGTAAAGATTTAGAAATTATAGGAAGCAAAGACAGCAACAGATTGACATTTGATTTAGCGAAAGAAGTTACGCTGGATCGTATAAATCTAGGGGAAAATGTTTCCTTAGATGAGACAGGCTTAGTAATTACTGGTGGTCCTAAAATAACGACTGTTGGTATTGATGCCGGAGAGAAAAAAATTACGAATGTGGCAACAGGTACTGAAGATAGCGATGCAGTGAATTTTGCGCAGCTAAAGAAAACGGAACAACAGCTAAAGGATTCTTACTTCATTAAACAAGATGCCGAAACTGAGCATCTCATGATTGGTGCGGAAGCAGGTGGTGATACAGTTGATGTTTCTAACAAGAATAAAGAGAAGCGTGCTATTTCTGGTATAAAGGATGGTTTACTCTCGGAAACTTCAAGTGAAGCAGTAACTGGCTCACAGCTTTTTGCTGTGAAACAGGAGCTGAATACTATATCTGGTGATTTACAAACAACAGCCACGAGTATAGCAGAATTCTTTGGAGGAGATGCTAAATATGAGGATGGCACATGGACTGCTCCAACATTTAAGCTTAAAACTGTTAAAGAGGATGGCAGTTCCGAAGATAAGACTTATGATAATCTTGCAGCAGCTTTGACTGGAGTTGGCAGTTCTTTCACAAATATGCAGGAGAGCCTTAGCAAGGAGATTACTGAGCAGATTAATGATGAGATTGGCAATGTAAGAGGTGATAGTCTTGTTAAGAAAGACAAAGAAACGAATCTCATTAATATTGGTAAAGAGGTAAAAGGCACTGAAATCAATATTGCCAACAGTGAAAGTAATCCACGAACCCTTTCCGGTGTGAAAGCAGCAGTGAATGATGATGAAGCTGTTAATAAAGGTCAGCTTGATACAAGTATTGAGACTGTAAATAAGAATCTAACAACTAAGTTCAATGAATTTAGTCAGAGCGTAGAGAAGGTTACTCAAGAAGTTAAAGGTGATGCCTTATTATGGAGTGCGACTGATAATGCCTTTGTTGCTGACCATGGTGAGGATAGCTCAAAGAAAAAGAGCAAGATTACCCATCTTTTAGATGGAAAGATCGCTTCTGGCTCTACGGATGCGATTACGGGTGGTCAGCTCTATTCGCTGAACGAGCAGCTTGCGACATATTTTGGTGGTGAAGTTGAAGAAGGTGAGAATGGAGTTTGGAAAGCCCCTAGTTTGACAGTTCATACAGTTAAAGAGGATGGTAGCTCCGAAGATAAGACTTATGACAATCTTGCAGCAGCTTTGACTGGAGTTGGCAGTTCTTTCACAAATATGCAGAATAGCATTAACGATGAGATTACACAGAAGATTAATGATGAGATTGGCAATGTAAGAGGTGATAGTCTTGTTAAGAAAGACAAAGAAACGAATCTCATTAATATTGGTAAAGAGGTAAAAGGCACTGAAATCAATATTGCCAACAGTGAAAGTAATCCACGAACCCTTTCCGGTGTGAAAGCAGCAGTGAATGATGATGAAGCTGTTAATAAAGGTCAGCTTGATACAAGTATTGAGACTGTAAATAAGAATCTAACAACTAAGTTCAATGAATTTAGTCAGAGCGTAGAGAAGGTTACTCAAGAAGTTAAAGGTGATGCCTTATTATGGAGTGCGACTGATAATGCCTTTGTTGCTGACCATGGTGAGGATAGCTCAAAGAAAAAGAGCAAGATTACCCATCTTTTAGATGGGGAGATTGCTTCTGGCTCTACGGATGCGATTACGGGTGGTCAGCTCTATTCGCTGAACGAGCAGCTTGCGACATATTTTGGTGGTGAAGTTGAAGAAGGTGAGAATGGAGTTTGGAAAGCCCCTAGTTTGACAGTTCATACAGTTAAAGAGGATGGTAGCTCCGAAGATAAGACTTATGACAATCTTGCAGCAGCTTTGACTGGAGTTGGCAGTTCTTTCACAAATATGCAGGAGAGCCTTAGCAAGGAGATTACTGAGCAGATTAATGATGAGATTGGCAATGTAAGAGGTGATAGTCTTGTTAAGAAAGACAAAGAAACGAATCTCATTAATATTGGTAAAGAGGTAAAAGGTACTGAAATCAATATTGCCAACAGTGAAAGTAATCCACGAACCCTTTCCGGTGTGAAAGCAGCAGTGAATGATGATGAAGCTGTTAATAAAGGTCAGCTTGATACAAGTATTGAGACTGTAAATAAGAATCTAACAACTAAGTTCAATGAATTTAGTCAGAGCGTAGAGAAGGTTACTCAAGAAGTTAAAGGTGATGCCTTATTATGGAGTGCGACTGATAATGCCTTTGTTGCTGACCATGGTGAGGATAGCTCAAAGAAAAAGAGCAAGATTACCCATCTTTTAGATGGGGAGATTGCTTCTGGCTCTACGGATGCGATTACGGGTGGTCAGCTCTATTCGCTGAACGAGCAGCTTGCGACATATTTTGGTGGTGAAGTTGAAGAAGGTGAGAATGGAGTTTGGAAAGCCCCTAGTTTGACAGTTCATACAGTTAAAGAGGATGGTAGCTCCGAAGATAAGACTTATGATAATCTTGCAGCAGCTTTGACTGGAGTTGGCAGTTCTTTCACAAATATGCAGGAGAGCCTTAGCAAGGAGATTACTGAGCAGATTAATGATGAGATTGGCAATGTAAGAGGTGATAGTCTTGTTAAGAAAGACAAAGAAACGAATCTCATTAATATTGGTAAAGAGGTAAAAGGCACTGAAATCAATATTGCCAACAGTGAAAGTAATCCACGAACCCTTTCCGGTGTGAAAGCAGCAGTGAATGATGATGAAGCTGTTAATAAAGGTCAGCTTGATACAAGTATTGAGACTGTAAATAAGAATCTAACAACTAAGTTCAATGAATTTAGTCAGAGCGTAGAGAAGGTTACTCAAGAAGTTAAAGGTGATGCCTTATTATGGAGTGCGACTGATAATGCCTTTGTTGCTGACCATGGTGAGGATAGCTCAAAGAAAAAGAGCAAGATTACCCATCTTTTAGATGGAAAGATCGCTTCTGGCTCTACGGATGCGATTACGGGTGGTCAGCTCTATTCGCTGAACGAGCAGCTTGCGACATATTTTGGTGGTGAAGTTGAAGAAGGTGAGAATGGAGTTTGGAAAGCCCCTAGTTTGACAGTTCATACAGTTAAAGAGGATGGTAGCTCCGAAGATAAGACTTATGACAATCTTGCAGCAGCTTTGACTGGAGTTGGCAGTTCTTTCACAAATATGCAGAATAGCATTAACGATGAGATTACACAGAAGATTAATGATGAGATTGGCAATGTAAGAGGTGATAGTCTTGTTAAGAAAGACAAAGAAACGAATCTCATTAATATTGGTAAAGAGGTAAAAGGCACTGAAATCAATATTGCCAACAGTGAAAGTAATCCACGAACCCTTTCCGGTGTGAAAGCAGCAGTGAATGATGATGAAGCTGTTAATAAAGGTCAGCTTGATACAAGTATTGAGACTGTAAATAAGAATCTAACAACTAAGTTCAATGAATTTAGTCAGAGCGTAGAGAAGGTTACTCAAGAAGTTAAAGGTGATGCCTTATTATGGAGTGCGACTGATAATGCCTTTGTTGCTGACCATGGTGAGGATAGCTCAAAGAAAAAGAGCAAGATTACCCATCTTTTAGATGGAAAGATCGCTTCTGGCTCTACGGATGCGATTACGGGTGGTCAGCTCTATTCGCTGAACGAGCAGCTTGCGACATATTTTGGTGGTGAAGTTGAAGAAGGTGAGAATGGAGTTTGGAAAGCCCCTAGTTTGACAGTTCATACAGTTAAAGAGGATGGTAGCTCCGAAGATAAGACTTATGACAATCTTGCAGCAGCTTTGACTGGAGTTGGCAGTTCTTTCACAAATATGCAGGAGAGCCTTAGCAAGGAGATTACTGAGCAGATTAATGATGAGATTGGCAATGTAAGAGGTGATAGTCTTGTTAAGAAAGACAAAGAAACGAATCTCATTAATATTGGTAAAGAGGTAAAAGGCACTGAAATCAATATTGCCAACAGTGAAAGTAATCCACGAACCCTTTCCGGTGTGAAAGCAGCAGTGAATGATGATGAAGCTGTTAATAAAGGTCAGCTTGATACAAGTATTGAGACTGTAAATAAGAATCTAACAACTAAGTTCAATGAATTTAGTCAGAGCGTAGAGAAGGTTACTCAAGAAGTTAAAGGTGATGCCTTATTATGGAGTGCGACTGATAATGCCTTTGTTGCTGACCATGGTGAGGATAGCTCAAAGAAAAAGAGCAAGATTACCCATCTTTTAGATGGAAAGATCGCTTCTGGCTCTACGGATGCGATTACGGGTGGTCAGCTCTATTCGCTGAACGAGCAGCTTGCGACATATTTTGGTGGTGAAGTTGAAGAAGGTGAGAATGGAGTTTGGAAAGCCCCTAGTTTGACAGTTCATACAGTTAAAGAGGATGGTAGCTCCGAAGATAAGACTTATGACAATCTTGCAGCAGCTTTGACTGGAGTTGGCAGTTCTTTCACAAATATGCAGAATAGCATTAACGATGAGATTACACAGAAGATTAATGATGAGATTGGCAATGTAAGAGGTGATAGTCTTGTTAAGAAAGACAAAGAAACGAATCTCATTAATATTGGTAAAGAGGTAAAAGGTACTGAAATCAATATTGCCAACAGTGAAAGTAATCCACGAACCCTTTCCGGTGTGAAAGCAGCAGTGAATGATGATGAAGCTGTTAATAAAGGTCAGCTTGATACAAGTATTGAGACTGTAAATAAGAATCTAACAACTAAGTTCAATGAATTTAGTCAGAGCGTAGAGAAGGTTACTCAAGAAGTTAAAGGTGATGCCTTATTATGGAGTGCGACTGATAATGCCTTTGTTGCTGACCATGGTGAGGATAGCTCAAAGAAAAAGAGCAAGATTACCCATCTTTTAGATGGGGAGATTGCTTCTGGCTCTACGGATGCGATTACGGGTGGTCAGCTCTATTCGCTGAACGAGCAGCTTGCGACATATTTTGGTGGTGAAGTTGAAGAAGGTGAGAATGGAGTTTGGAAAGCCCCTAGTTTGACAGTTCATACAGTTAAAGAGGATGGTAGCTCCGAAGATAAGACTTATGATAATCTTGCAGCAGCTTTGACTGGAGTTGGCAGTTCTTTCACAAATATGCAGGAGAGCCTTAGCAAGGAGATTACTGAGCAGATTAATGATGAGATTGGCAATGTAAGAGGTGATAGTCTTGTTAAGAAAGACAAAGAAACGAATCTCATTAATATTGGTAAAGAGGTAAAAGGCACTGAAATCAATATTGCCAACAGTGAAAGTAATCCACGAACCCTTTCCGGTGTGAAAGCAGCAGTGAATGATGATGAAGCTGTTAATAAAGGTCAGCTTGATACAAGTATTGAGACTGTAAATAAGAATCTAACAACTAAGTTCAATGAATTTAGTCAGAGCGTAGAGAAGGTTACTCAAGAAGTTAAAGGTGATGCCTTATTATGGAGTGCGACTGATAATGCCTTTGTTGCTGACCATGGTGAGGATAGCTCAAAGAAAAAGAGCAAGATTACCCATCTTTTAGATGGAAAGATCGCTTCTGGCTCTACGGATGCGATTACGGGTGGTCAGCTCTATTCGCTGAACGAGCAGCTTGCGACATATTTTGGTGGTGAAGTTGAAGAAGGTGAGAATGGAGTTTGGAAAGCCCCTAGTTTGACAGTTCATACAGTTAAAGAGGATGGTAGCTCCGAAGATAAGACTTATGATAATCTTGCAGCAGCTTTGACTGGAGTTGGCAGTTCTTTCACAAATATGCAGGAGAGCCTTAGCAAGGAGATTACTGAGCAGATTAATGATGAGATTGGCAATGTAAGAGGTGATAGTCTTGTTAAGAAAGACAAAGAAACGAATCTCATTAATATTGGTAAAGAGGTAAAAGGCACTGAAATCAATATTGCCAACAGTGAAAGTAATCCACGAACCCTTTCCGGTGTGAAAGCAGCAGTGAATGATGATGAAGCTGTTAATAAAGGTCAGCTTGATACAAGTATTGAGACTGTAAATAAGAATCTAACAACTAAGTTCAATGAATTTAGTCAGAGCGTAGAGAAGGTTACTCAAGAAGTTAAAGGTGATACCTTATTATGGAGTAAGGCTGATAGTGCCTTTGTTGCCGATCATGGTGAGGATAGCTCAAAGAAAAAGAGCAAGATTACCCATCTTTTAGATGGGGAGATTGCTTCTGGCTCTACGGATGCGATTACGGGTGGTCAGCTCTATTCGCTGAACGAGCAGCTTGCGACGTATTTGGGTGGTGAAGTTGAAGAAGGTGAGAATGGAGTTTGGAAAGCTCCTACCTTTAGGGTAAAGGTTTTCAATGCTGATGGCACAGAAGCTGAGGAAAGCTACACGAATCTTGTCAGTGCTTTTGATGGTGTTAATGCTGCCTTCACGTATCTTAATAAAGAGCTTACCAATGAGATTAACAAAGTAGTAGATGGCAACATTGTGAAGCAAGATGCTGATACACGTGTTATCTCGATTGGTGGAGATAAGAGCGGTACTGAAGTTGCTTTTGCAAATATTGATGGTGCGGCGCGGACTCTTTCCGGCGTAAAAGCAGGAGTGCTTTCAGAATCGTCAGTGGAAGCTGTTAATGGTTCACAGCTTTATTCTATGAGTAACCAGCTTGCATCGTATTTTGGTGGAGGTGCTGGATATAAGAATGGAGAATGGGTTGCACCAATCTTCAAGGTTGTGCAGCTTGGTTCTGATGGTAAAGCGTTTGAAATGAAAGACTATGATAGTGTTTCAGGTGCTTTTGAAGCTGTCAGTGGAAGTCTATCGAGTATCAACGACCGGATTAGTGATGTTGAAAAGGATGTTGCCTCGCATGCTTTAGAAACGAATGTTGTAACTTGGAATGAGGCTGAGGGAGCTTATGACGTTAGTCATGGGGGAGCGGACAGCAAGGTTACGCATGTAGCGGATGGTGAAGTAAAACAAAATTCGAAAGAAGCTGTAAATGGAGGTCAGCTTTGGGAGACGAATGAGAGGGTTACGGCGGTTGAAAACAAGGTAGATACTATTGATAAACAAGTACAAGATATCGTAGAAGTAGCAGATGCTGTTGTTGCGTATGATAGAAATGAGGATGGAAAGAAAAAGAATAGTATTACCTTAGCGGGTGGAGATGAAAGTGCCCCTGTTTTGATAGACAATGTTAAAGATGGTAAAATTGAGGAAGGGTCTAAGGAAGCAGTAAATGGGGGTCAGTTACATGATTTCGAGGAAAGTACAAAACAGCAGATAGATCTTATTCTTGATGATGCAAAGAAATACACGGATGAACGTTTAACAAATGTCCTCATGGATGGTGTTCTTGGTGATGCTAAAGCCTATACTGATATGAAATTTGAGGCGTTAACTTATGGCATTGAGAGTGTCCGGAAGGAGGCGAGACAAGCAGCAGCTATTGGTTTGGCAGTATCTAATTTACGTTACTATGATACACCTGGATCTTTAAGTCTTTCATTTGGTACGGGTGTATGGCGCAGTCAATCGGCCTTTGCTATAGGAGCAGGTTATACATCTGAAAATGGAAATGTTCGTTCTAATCTATCTATAACGAGTGCTGGAGGTCACTGGGGAACAGGTGCTGGGATTACTCTGAGGCTGAGATGATAATGAACAGAACTGGTATCATTATGAAAAACGAAGTGTTTTAGTAAATATTCTGTTCGCCCTTTCCTTATTAGGAAAGGGCGAGAGCCTCGCCAACGAGAACAAGAGTGTTTATACGGTTCATCCACCGCACTTATCTGTTCCTAAGGGAGAACCTGGTGAAATACGTCGGACCGTTATGCAATTGATGGTAGAACAAACTGATTGAAAGAAAAGATTTTAGGAGATGGAGAAGTTATGCGTGTAAAGCAAAAAAAATGAAATAAAACCACATACACATTATTGTGCTACACTTAACGAAAACGCAGCCTAGCCAAAAGTAAAATTCCTAAGAGACTCAAAGTCATCTTAAATATTGTAGCTTTTGCTTCATTTAATAAAATAACAACCCTCAACAAAAGACATTTTACAACAAACCTTTTCGCTAAGTAACTAAAACTATGTCACATAAAACGCTTTCAATATTCGAATTACACAAGGTCTCTTTATTTAAGTTTGCACAACAAAACAACACATCTGATTCCATTGAAACCTAAAGGCAGCCTTTTTATGTTCATTTAACATACTTACCGGTTTTCTTATTTAGGTCTCGTTATAGAAGGTACACACAAAACATAAACAAAAAACCCCAAATGTCCCACACTCTAAATAGTTATCTTCACTCCAGACTTCATTCGAGCGAATGGCTAGCACTAAAATGTGTTCTTTTTGTGTTTTGGGTATGTTTTAAAGTTTTTTTATTGGAGAGTTTATTATGAAAAAATTGCACACCACACGAATAGCCAGTAGTTTGAAGTCTTCTTGTTTTTCTTTTGTTAATGTCTTTTTATTGACCGAAATGGTTGTGATGTTATCGAATGTTTCACCTGTTTCAGCTGCGAATCTTGCAATAACAGGGGGTAGTCTTCTGGGTACAAACGGTGCCGGTACTTCGTATGCGAGGGGCAGTCATGGTAGTGTTGTTTTTTCTGGTGATGATGATTTCTGTGGTGCGGATGAAGTTATTGGTCGTGGAGGCCTTACTACAAATGGGGAGGGTGCGATAAGAGTAGAGGAGGAATACAAGAGATTTCTTGAATATACAGAGTTTGGTAAATATTCTCCTTATAGTGAGACCACTTCGCGAGAGGTTTGGAGTGGTAACGGAATGACAAGACCGGCTGTCAGTGGGGCGCCGGGTACTGGTTTTATGGGAAATACGACTGGTGGTCGTGGAAATATTTTGCCTGAAGCTTATGGTGTTTACTCTTTTGTGACGGGTTGTGGGGCTTATGCCTCAGGGAACTATTCAACAGCATTTGGTGCAAATTCAACTGCGCTTACTGGGGGATCTCAAGCTTTTGGTGTTGCTTCGCTTGCAAGTGGGAGGGTAGCTACCGCTGTCGGTGTAGGGTCAGAAGCATCTGGAAATTCCGCGATTGCTTTGGGTGGACTTACGGTTGCAAAGGGTGAGCATGGTGTTGCTATAGGCACGCGGGCTCAAGCTCAAGGGGCTAATTCTATTGCGATAGGTGGTGGTGAAGATGAGTCTTCAGTAATAGCGGCTGGTGAAAAGTCGATTGCTATAGGTTATCACTCTTCCAGTAAAGAGGATTCTTCAGTTGCTTTAGGTGCAAATGCGACAGTTCTTGTCACGGGGGGTGTCGCTGTGGGTTCTGGATCTGTGTCTCGGGCTGAAGCTGGTGTTTCTGGTTATGACCCTATAGGGGATAATTCGTCAGAAAATGGTACTGCGGCATGGAAAAGCTCTGCAGGAGCTTTTGCTGTTGGTGATTTTGGTACTTCTAAAAGTGGAACAACACGGCAAATTACAGGAGTGGCTGCTGGTGCTCAAGATACGGATGCAGTAAATGTTGCGCAGTTAAAAGCTGTAAGAGAGTTTGCAACAAAAAAGTGGAGGCTTTCTGTTAATGGAGAAGAATTAACAGACATTGAAGAAGGTAATACAGTAGATTTTTTGGTTGGAAGTGAAAATTTAAAAATTATAGAAAGCGAAGACAGCAACGGACTGACATTTAATTTAGCGAAAGAAGTTACGCTGGATCGTATAAATCTAGGGGAAAATGTTTCCTTAGATGAGACAGGCTTAGTAATTACTGGTGGTCCTAAAATAACGACTGTTGGTATTGATGCCGGAGAGAAAAAAATTACGAATGTGGCAACGAGTACTGAAGATACCGATGCAGTGAATTTTGCGCAGCTAAAGAAAACGGAACAACAGCTAAAGGATTCTTACTTCATTAAACAAGATGCCGAAACTGAGCATCTCATGATTGGTGCGGAAACAGGTGGTGATACAGTTGATGTTTCTAACAAGAATAAAGAGAAGCGTGCTATTTCTGGTATAAAGGATGGTTTACTCTCGGAAACTTCAAGTGAAGCAGTAACTGGCTCACAGCTTTTTGCTGTGAAACAGGAGCTAAATACTATATCTGGTGATTTACAAACAACAGCCACGAGTATAGCAGAATTCTTTGGAGGAGATGCTAAATATGAGGATGGCACATGGACTGCTCCAACATTTAAGCTTAAAACTGTTAAAGATGATGGCAGTTCCGAAGATAAGACTTATGATAATCTTGCAGAAGCCTTGGCTGGAGTTGGTAGTTCTTTCACAAATATGCAGAATAGCATTAACGATGAGATTACACAGAAGATTAATGATGAGGTTGGCAATGTAAGAGGTGAGAGTCTTGTTAAGAAAGACAAAGAAACGAATCT
This sequence comes from Bartonella sp. B12(2025), assembly GCF_053795135.1. Classification (NCBI taxonomy): domain Bacteria; kingdom Pseudomonadati; phylum Pseudomonadota; class Alphaproteobacteria; order Hyphomicrobiales; family Bartonellaceae; genus Bartonella; species Bartonella sp. B12(2025). The sequence goes on from NZ_CP200031.1 coordinate 59,068, forward strand.
CATTAACATTGGTAAAGAGGTAGAAGGCACTGAAATCAATATTGCCAACAGTGAAAGTAACCCACGAACCCTTTCCGGTGTGAAAGCAGCAGTGAAGGCTGATGAAGTTGTCAATAAAGGTCAACTTGATGCAAGTGTTAAGAGTGTAAGTGATAATCTGAAGGAAGAGTCCGAAAAGCTTACTCAGAGCATAGAAAGTATCTCTACAAAAGTTAAAGGTGATGCCTTATTATGGAGTGCGACTGATAGTGCCTTTGTTGCCGATCATGGTGAGGATAGCTCAAAGAAAAAGAGCAAGATTAGCCATCTTTTAGATGGGGAGATTGCTTCTGGCTCTACGGATGCGATTACGGGTGGTCAGCTCTATTCGCTGAACGAGCAGCTTGCGACATATTTTGGTGGTGAAGTTGAAGAAGGTGAGAATGGAGTTTGGAAAGCTCCTAGTTTGACAGTTCATACAGTTAAAGAGGATGGTAGCTCCGAAGATAAGACTTATGATAATGTTGCAGAAGCCTTGGCTGGAGTTGGCAGTTCTTTCACAAATATGCAGAATAGCATTAACGATGAGATTACACAGAAGATTAATGATGAGGTTGGCAATGTAAGAGGTGAGAGTCTTGTTAAGAAAGACAAAGCAACGAATCTCATTAGTATTGGTAAAGAGGTAGAAGGCACTGCAATCAATATTGCCAACAGTGAAAGTAATCCACGAACCCTTTCCGGTGTGAAAGCAGCAGTGAAGGCTGATGAAGTTGTCAATAAAGGTCAACTTGATGCAAGTGTTAAGAGTGTAAGTGATAATCTGAAGGAAGAGTCCGAAAAGCTTGCTCAGAGCATAGAAAGTATCTCTACAAAAGTTAAAGGTGATAGCTTATTATGGAGTGCGACTGATAATGCCTTTGTTGCCGATCATGGTGAGGATAGCTCAAAGAAAAAGAGCAAGATTAGCCATCTTTTAGATGGGGAGATTGCTTCTGGCTCTACGGATGCGATTACGGGTGGTCAGCTCTATTCGCTGAACGAGCAGCTTACGACATATTTTGGTGGTGAAGTTGACGGTGGTGAGAATGGAGTTTGGAAAGCTCCTAGTTTGACAGTTCATACAGTTAAAGAGGATGGTAGCTCCGAAGATAAGACTTATGATAATGTTGCAGAAGCCTTGGCTGGAGTTGGCAGTTCTTTCACAAATATGCAGAATAGCATTAACGATGAGATTACACAGAAGATTAATGATGAGGTTGGCAATGTAAGAGGTGAGAGTCTTGTTAAGAAAGACAAAGCAACGAATCTCATTAGTATTGGTAAAGAGGTAGAAGGCACTGCAATCAATATTGCCAACAGTGAAAGTAATCCACGAACCCTTTCCGGTGTGAAAGCAGCAGTGAAGGCTGATGAAGTTGTCAATAAAGGTCAACTTGATGCAAGTGTTAAGAGTGTAAGTGATAATCTGAAGGAAGAGTCCGAAAAGCTTGCTCAGAGCATAGAAAGTATCTCTACAAAAGTTAAAGGTGATAGCTTATTATGGAGTGCGACTGATAATGCCTTTGTTGCCGATCATGGTGAGGATAGCTCAAAGAAAAAGAGCAAGATTAGCCATCTTTTAGATGGGGAGATTGCTTCTGGCTCTACGGATGCGATTACGGGTGGTCAGCTCTATTCGCTGAACGAGCAGCTTGCGACGTATTTGGGTGGTGAAGTTGAAGAAGGTGAGAATGGAGTTTGGAAAGCTCCTAGTTTGACAGTTCATACAGTTAAAGAGGATGGTAGCTCCGAAGATAAGACTTATGATAATGTTGCAGAAGCCTTGGCTGGAGTTGGCAGTTCTTTCACAAATATGCAGAATAGCATTAACGATGAGATTACACAGAAGATTAATGATGAGGTTGGCAATGTAAGAGGTGAGAGTCTTGTTAAGAAAGACAAAGCAACGAATCTCATTAGTATTGGTAAAGAGGTAGAAGGCACTGCAATCAATATTGCCAACAGTGAAAGTAATCCACGAACCCTTTCCGGTGTGAAAGCAGCAGTGAAGGCTGATGAAGTTGTCAATAAAGGTCAACTTGATGCAAGTGTTAAGAGTGTAAGTGATAATCTGAAGGAAGAGTCCGAAAAGCTTGCTCAGAGCATAGAAAGTATCTCTACAAAAGTTAAAGGTGATAGCTTATTATGGAGTGCGACTGATAATGCCTTTGTTGCCGATCATGGTGAGGATAGCTCAAAGAAAAAGAGCAAGATTAGCCATCTTTTAGATGGGGAGATTGCTTCTGGCTCTACGGATGCGATTACGGGTGGTCAGCTCTATTCGCTGAACGAGCAGCTTACGACATATTTTGGTGGTGAAGTTGAAGAAGGTGAGAATGGAGTTTGGAAAGCTCCTAGTTTGACAGTTCATACAGTTAAAGAGGATGGTAGCTCCGAAGATAAGACTTATGATAATGTTGCAGAAGCCTTGGCTGGAGTTGGCAGTTCTTTCACAAATATGCAGAATAGCATTAACGATGAGATTACACAGAAGATTAATGATGAGGTTGGCAATGTAAGAGGTGAGAGTCTTGTTAAGAAAGACAAAGCAACGAATCTCATTAGTATTGGTAAAGAGGTAGAAGGCACTGCAATCAATATTGCCAACAGTGAAAGTAATCCACGAACCCTTTCCGGTGTGAAAGCAGCAGTGAAGGCTGATGAAGTTGTCAATAAAGGTCAACTTGATGCAAGTGTTAAGAGTGTAAGTGATAATCTGAAGGAAGAGTCCGAAAAGCTTGCTCAGAGCATAGAAAGTATCTCTACAAAAGTTAAAGGTGATAGCTTATTATGGAGTGCGACTGATAATGCCTTTGTTGCCGATCATGGTGAGGATAGCTCAAAGAAAAAGAGCAAGATTAGCCATCTTTTAGATGGGGAGATTGCTTCTGGCTCTACGGATGCGATTACGGGTGGTCAGCTCTATTCGCTGAACGAGCAGCTTACGACATATTTTGGTGGTGAAGTTGACGGTGGTGAGAATGGAGTTTGGAAAGCTCCTAGTTTGACAGTTCATACAGTTAAAGAGGATGGTAGCTCCGAAGATAAGACTTATGATAATGTTGCAGAAGCCTTGGCTGGAGTTGGCAGTTCTTTCACAAATATGCAGAATAGCATTAACGATGAGATTACACAGAAGATTAATGATGAGGTTGGCAATGTAAGAGGTGAGAGTCTTGTTAAGAAAGACAAAGCAACGAATCTCATTAGTATTGGTAAAGAGGTAGAAGGCACTGCAATCAATATTGCCAACAGTGAAAGTAATCCACGAACCCTTTCCGGTGTGAAAGCAGCAGTGAAGGCTGATGAAGTTGTCAATAAAGGTCAACTTGATGCAAGTGTTAAGAGTGTAAGTGATAATCTGAAGGAAGAGTCCGAAAAGCTTGCTCAGAGCATAGAAAGTATCTCTACAAAAGTTAAAGGTGATAGCTTATTATGGAGTGCGACTGATAATGCCTTTGTTGCCGATCATGGTGAGGATAGCTCAAAGAAAAAGAGCAAGATTAGCCATCTTTTAGATGGGGAGATTGCTTCTGGCTCTACGGATGCGATTACGGGTGGTCAGCTCTATTCGCTGAACGAGCAGCTTACGACATATTTTGGTGGTGAAGTTGACGGTGGTGAGAATGGAGTTTGGAAAGCTCCTAGTTTGACAGTTCATACAGTTAAAGAGGATGGTAGCTCCGAAGATAAGACTTATGATAATGTTGCAGAAGCCTTGGCTGGAGTTGGCAGTTCTTTCACAAATATGCAGAATAGCATTAACGATGAGATTACACAGAAGATTAATGATGAGGTTGGCAATGTAAGAGGTGAGAGTCTTGTTAAGAAAGACAAAGCAACGAATCTCATTAGTATTGGTAAAGAGGTAGAAGGCACTGCAATCAATATTGCCAACAGTGAAAGTAATCCACGAACCCTTTCCGGTGTGAAAGCAGCAGTGAAGGCTGATGAAGTTGTCAATAAAGGTCAACTTGATGCAAGTGTTAAGAGTGTAAGTGATAATCTGAAGGAAGAGTCCGAAAAGCTTGCTCAGAGCATAGAAAGTATCTCTACAAAAGTTAAAGGTGATAGCTTATTATGGAGTGCGACTGATAATGCCTTTGTTGCCGATCATGGTGAGGATAGCTCAAAGAAAAAGAGCAAGATTAGCCATCTTTTAGATGGGGAGATTGCTTCTGGCTCTACGGATGCGATTACGGGTGGTCAGCTCTATTCGCTGAACGAGCAGCTTGCGACGTATTTGGGTGGTGAAGTTGAAGAAGGTGAGAATGGAGTTTGGAAAGCTCCTAGTTTGACAGTTCATACAGTTAAAGAGGATGGTAGCTCCGAAGATAAGACTTATGATAATGTTGCAGAAGCCTTGGCTGGAGTTGGCAGTTCTTTCACAAATATGCAGAATAGCATTAACGATGAGATTACACAGAAGATTAATGATGAGGTTGGCAATGTAAGAGGTGAGAGTCTTGTTAAGAAAGACAAAGCAACGAATCTCATTAGTATTGGTAAAGAGGTAGAAGGCACTGCAATCAATATTGCCAACAGTGAAAGTAATCCACGAACCCTTTCCGGTGTGAAAGCAGCAGTGAAGGCTGATGAAGTTGTCAATAAAGGTCAACTTGATGCAAGTGTTAAGAGTGTAAGTGATAATCTGAAGGAAGAGTCCGAAAAGCTTGCTCAGAGCATAGAAAGTATCTCTACAAAAGTTAAAGGTGATAGCTTATTATGGAGTGCGACTGATAATGCCTTTGTTGCCGATCATGGTGAGGATAGCTCAAAGAAAAAGAGCAAGATTAGCCATCTTTTAGATGGGGAGATTGCTTCTGGCTCTACGGATGCGATTACGGGTGGTCAGCTCTATTCGCTGAACGAGCAGCTTACGACATATTTTGGTGGTGAAGTTGACGGTGGTGAGAATGGAGTTTGGAAAGCTCCTAGTTTGACAGTTCATACAGTTAAAGAGGATGGTAGCTCCGAAGATAAGACTTATGATAATGTTGCAGAAGCCTTGGCTGGAGTTGGCAGTTCTTTCACAAATATGCAGAATAGCATTAACGATGAGATTACACAGAAGATTAATGATGAGGTTGGCAATGTAAGAGGTGAGAGTCTTGTTAAGAAAGACAAAGCAACGAATCTCATTAGTATTGGTAAAGAGGTAGAAGGCACTGCAATCAATATTGCCAACAGTGAAAGTAATCCACGAACCCTTTCCGGTGTGAAAGCAGCAGTGAAGGCTGATGAAGTTGTCAATAAAGGTCAACTTGATGCAAGTGTTAAGAGTGTAAGTGATAATCTGAAGGAAGAGTCCGAAAAGCTTGCTCAGAGCATAGAAAGTATCTCTACAAAAGTTAAAGGTGATAGCTTATTATGGAGTGCGACTGATAATGCCTTTGTTGCCGATCATGGTGAGGATAGCTCAAAGAAAAAGAGCAAGATTAGCCATCTTTTAGATGGGGAGATTGCTTCTGGCTCTACGGATGCGATTACGGGTGGTCAGCTCTATTCGCTGAACGAGCAGCTTGCGACGTATTTGGGTGGTGAAGTTGAAGAAGGTGAGAATGGAGTTTGGAAAGCTCCTACCTTTAGGGTAAAGGTTTTCAATGCTGATGGCACAGAAGCTGAGGAAAGCTACACGAATCTTGTCAGTGCTTTTGATGGTGTTAATGCTGCCTTCACGTATCTTAATAAAGAGCTTACCAATGAGATTAACAAAGTAGTAGATGGCAACATTGTGAAGCAAGATGCTGATACACGTGTTATCTCGATTGGTGGAGATAAGAGCGGTACTGAAGTTGCTTTTGCAAATATTGATGGTGCGGCGCGGACTCTTTCCGGCGTAAAAGCAGGAGTGCTTTCAGAATCGTCAGTGGAAGCTGTTAATGGTTCACAGCTTTATTCTATGAGTAACCAGCTTGCATCGTATTTTGGTGGAGGTGCTGGATATAAGAATGGAGAATGGGTTGCACCAATCTTCAAGGTTGTGCAGCTTGGTTCTGATGGTAAAGCGTTTGAAATGAAAGACTATGATAGTGTTTCAGGTGCTTTTGAAGCTGTCAGTGGAAGTCTATCGAGTATCAACGACCGGATTAGTGATGTTGAAAAGGATGTTGCCTCGCATGCTTTAGAAACGAATGTTGTAACTTGGAATGAGGCTGAGGGAGCTTATGACGTTAGTCATGGGGGAGCGGACAGCAAGGTTACGCATGTAGCGGATGGTGAAGTAAAACAAAATTCGAAAGAAGCTGTAAATGGAGGTCAGCTTTGGGAGACGAATGAGAGGGTTACGGCGGTTGAAAACAAGGTAGATACTATTGATAAACAAGTACAAGATATCGTAGAAGTAGCAGATGCTGTTGTTGCGTATGATAGAAATGAGGATGGAAAGAAAAAGAATAGTATTACCTTAGCGGGTGGAGATGAAAGTGCCCCTGTTTTGATAGACAATGTTAAAGATGGTAAAATTGAGGAAGGATCTAAGGAAGCAGTAAATGGGGGTCAGTTACATGATTTCGAGGAAAGTACAAAACAGCAGATAGATCTTATTCTTGATGATGCAAAGAAATACACGGATGAACGTTTAACAAATCTCCTCTTAACAAATGTCCCCATGGATGGTGTTCTTGATGATGCTAAAACCTATACTGATATGCAGTTTGAACTGTTAAATGATGGTATTGAGGATGTTCAGAAGGAGGCGAGACAAGCAGCAGCTATTGGTTTGGCAGTATCTAATTTACGTTACTATGATACACCTGGATCTTTAAGTCTTTCATTGGCTGCAGGTATATGGCGCAGTCAATCGGCCTTTGCTATAGGAGCAGGTTATACATCTGAAAATGGAAATGTTCGTTCTAATCTATCTATAACGAGTGCTGGAGGTCACTGGGGAATAGGCGCTGGGATTACTCTGAGGCTGAGATGATAATGAACAGAACTGGTATCATTATAAAAAAGCGAATTGTTTTAGTAAATATTCTGTTCGTCCTTTCCTTATTAGGAAAGGGCGAGAGCCTCGCCAACGAGAACAAGAGTGTTTATACGGTTCATCCACCGCACTTATCTGTTCCTAAGGGAGAGCCTGGTGAAATACGTCGAATTATTATGCAGTTTGATCATTGGACTTTGATTTGCGATGAAAAACAAAAGCTTAAGCAGGGCATATGTAATGTGACACAGACTGTTCATGATCAGGAGGGTGATACTATTTTTAGTTGGTCTCTTGTTTCTACGAAAAATGGTAAAGCAGCAATGCTCTTGCGAACGTTGCCAAATGCTGATACAAATATTCCTATTCAAATGTATGTAGAAGGTGTTAAAAAGCCTGTCCTTATTCATTATACGCAGTGTAGTAAAGCGCTCTGCTTGGCGCAGTCGGCGGTAGGACCAATTTTTACTAAACAAATAGAGCAGAACAAAGAGGTACGTATTTCCTATAAGGTTAAAGAAGGAAAGATATTTTCTTTCACTGTGCCATTTAAAGGGCTAAGTGCAGCACTTTATTCTTTACAACGATAAACTGTATAGAGTGTTTTTAGCAGGTATTATTTTTCATAAATCGTTGCATTTTATTTTCAGTTTTAAATAATGTAATTTAGTGAAAAGTTTTATACAATGTGATCCAGAGATATTTTATTCAAACTGGAGCGTATTTTACGAAGTTAAAATTATAATAAATTATTTATATGTAATAGATCAATCAGAATAGTTTTTTCTACATAGCTTATAGAGTGATCACGTTAGTGGTTCACAGTAAAAATGACTGAGAGTACGCAGTTTAAAATAGTAGAAATATCCATCTTGCGGGTAAGAAGGGTTGGTTTATTTCTGTAAAAGTTTGTTAAAGAATTTGAGATTGATCCTATTTGATACCAATAATTCTCAATTGGAGTACTGTAGTAGTTTTGATGATGATGTGACATAAGAATTCAGTTACTTTGCAGGGTGTAATTACAACATTGTTATTTCGTGAATACGAGGGAGAGTTATAGTTCAAAAAAATTCTAGGAGTATAAAATTATCTTTTTACAATAGAGATGCACTCCATGTGAACTATGTAAAAAGAGGCTAGCAAACTGCAAAACTGGATGTAAACGTGAATAATTAACTTACAATTTCAAATTCATAAAGAGAAGTACGACTTTGAGGGAATAACAAAAAGATTATTCAAAGACTTTAATGATGCCAACGTAGAAAGTCTTGATGATAAAAAAATAGGTAATGTTTTCTTGATATTTGTAATTTAATGCTGCATGGTTACTTTAGCTTTAGTAGTAAGCAGAAGAATTTTCGTATTTGTTTATTTTTGGAAAAACTCTCAAGGGATAAAGAAAAATAGCTCTATTAGATTATGGTTCAAAAGAATCAAGGGGAGGAAGAGCGTATGAGATCAGAGAAGAGCAATTGTGTATTCACAGTAATGGCAATAAAATAATCATTCTTTATTGTTAGAGACAAGGATGTTTCCTATTTCTGTTGATATAAAGAAACAACAGTAAAAAGAACATTATGAACAGAAACGGGTATTTATTCAATTGGGTACAGTTTTTTAATTTCACAGTAGGAGCAATTGTGAGTGTTAAAAAAAGTTTCTAAAAATCTTTTCTTCTAGGGTTTTCGTAATTAAAATTTCTGCTTCTTGATGCGGCACTTTATTTGGAAATCAATAATCGTCTTCTTATCGTAACCTAAGGTATTTTCGCATTGTTGATGTTTTTTCACGCATTGTACGATTTGGAGAAGGCTTAATAAACAGCGGCTTTCTTAATACACAAGCGGTAGGTGGTGCGTTTGAAGGATTAAAGCTTTGTTATTTAAAGCTAAAACAAAGATGCATTAAGCGTTATTGCTTGGTTGCAACAGAAACTTACTGTTCGGCGAAAAATGGCAGACATTTTATCAACGCGCTTTGGATGAGACAAGCTTTGAATTGGAAACTGTTGCTCGAGAAAAAAAAGTGCGTTTTGCTGTTTCGGGGTGTGGTATGCTTGTGGAGCCGAAGACTGATGCAAGTGTGCTTCTTGATGTTTCTCAAGAGCGTTTTTGCGTTTAACTGAACAGATTATAACGTGGGCTTTACTTTGGTGTTGTTATGCTTTCTGGGCGCTTTGGGGAAAGTGATGTTAGTTTAAATGACTTTTAAAAAATGAAAAGTTATGTTCAGAGTTTTTCAGGCCGTTATAAGTTGGGGACTCTAGCTCAAGGCTCAAAATTTCATCTTTAGGAAATTTCTGGAACTATTACGACTTTAATGGGAATACACTTAAGCTAGAATGTTATGATTGGAGGCAAGTTGATGGTATTGGATGAATAATACAGACATTACACTTATAATGAAACCTTTACTGTCATGGAACATAAAAACGAGTAACGAATTTTTGCATTGGACGAGAGGGAGGGTTTAATTTTAGCTGGTAGTTTTAGATGTTATTCAAGAAGTTTAACCCAGCCAATGATTAAGGCTTTTTGATTATGGGTTGAGAGAAGGAATTCTGATAGAATCGATGCTACACGATGGTGTATGGTATCTTCTAGCCAGGGAAAAGCTTTAAGCGCTAGCAGTTAGCAGAATACGGAGACAGTGAATAACGATGAAAAAAACGATAAAAACACCGACTGGCGGATATGGTGGTTCAGGATCCCATGAATTATATCAGCGTGTAAAGAAGAAGGCAGGAACCATTAAAGCATCGTCACGGCGATGGTTAGAGAGGCATTTGAATGACCCTTATGTTCATCAGTCAAAAGTGGATGGTTATCGTTCACGTGCGGCCTATAAGTTAATCGAAATTAATGAGCGCTATAAATTTCTCAAAAAGGGTCAAAAAGTTATTGATTTAGGAGCGGCACCGGGAGGGTGGTGTCAGGTCGTTGTACGTGCAGTAGGGAAAAGTGATCAAAAACCTAGTGTGGTTGGTATTGATTATTTGCATGTTGATCCGTTGCCTGGAGTTGTGATGTTGAAAATGGATTTTTTACATGCAGATGCACCGCAGAAGTTAATTGATGCTTTAGGGACGAAGCCAGATGTGGTTCTTTCTGATATGGCCGCACCAACAACAGGTCATCGTCAGACGGATCATTTAAGGACGGTTCATTTATGTGAAGTTGCTGCTAATTTTGCTCTTTCAGTGCTCAAGCCTGGAGGGCATTTTTTAGCAAAGGCTTTTCAAGGCGGAGCAGAAAACACTCTTCTCACTACATTGAAACAGAATTTTAAAACAGTTCACCACGTTAAACCACCTGCAAGCCGATCAGAGTCAGTGGAGCTTTATCTTTTAGCACTCGAACTTAAGGGAAAAACAGAAGTATCACAATAGCTTCTTCTTTTCAAAAGGCTTAAGTTTACTTACATATTTATAATGTAAGGATGTTTTCAAAGAGTTGTCGGTAATGCTGTTAATAGTTTTTCTTTCGTAAATGATGAAAAACTGGTAAAACTGATGCATTGCCTATAAAGGTAGAGGGATTGATTCCTCAGTGAGCGTTTCCAATGAAATTTCTTGATCAAGCTAAAGTCTATATTCGTTCTGGTAATGGAGGGACAGGGGCGATATCGTTTCGTCGTGAAAAATTCATTGAATTTGGGGGGCCTGATGGGGGGAACGGAGGACGTGGTGGTGATGTTTGGGCTCTTGTCGTTGACGGGCTCAACACGCTGATAGATTATCGCTATCAGCAACATTTTAGAGCAAAAACAGGAGGTCATGGTAAGGGGCGTAACATGTCGGGTGAAAAGGGTGATGATATCGTCCTTAAAGTGCCGGTTGGGACGCAAATTTTTGAAGAAGATAATGAGACATTAATCTGCGATTTAACGGAAGTTGGACAACGTTACCGCCTTGCAAAAGGAGGAAATGGCGGTTTTGGGAATCTCCATTTTGCGACATCCACTAACCGGGCACCTCGCCGCGCAAATCCAGGTTTAGCTGGGGAAGAGCGCACGCTGTGGCTGCGTTTGAAGTTAATTGCTGATGGCGGGCTTATTGGTTTGCCTAATGCTGGAAAGTCAACCTTTTTAGCATCAGTAACGGCTGCAAAACCAAAAGTTGCAGATTATCCTTTTACCACTCTCTATCCTCATCTTGGTGTTGCACGTGTTGATACCCGTGAATTTGTTTTGGCTGATATTCCTGGTTTGATTGAAGGGGCACATGAAGGTGTGGGGATTGGGGACCGTTTTTTAGGGCATGTAGAACGCTGTCGTGTTTTGCTTCATTTGATTTCTGCCCAAGAAGAAGATGTGGCAAAAGCATACCAGATTGTGCGTAATGAACTAAAGGCATATGGAAATAATCTGGGTGATAAGACTGAAATTATAGCTTTAAGTCAGATAGATATTCTCCCTATTGAAGAGCGTAAAGCCAAACAAGAAATTTTGCAAAGAGTCACGGGTAAAACTGTGATGATGTGTTCTGCAGTCAGTCGTGAAGGTTTAGAAAATGTGCTACGTGCTGTTGCACATATTATTGAAATGGCACGCAAAGAGGATGATAGTAGGGAACAGCAGGATTGATTAAATGGAAGTTAGATTGCAAAAACTTGCACACTATAAACGCATTGTGATCAAAGTTGGATCTGCACTTTTGGTCGATCCTCAGTTAGGTTTACGCACTGAATGGCTTAACAGTTTGATAAGTGATGTTGTCAAGTTGCGTCAAAAAGGTGTTGAGATTTTATTGGTGTCTTCAGGCGCTATCGCTTTAGGAAGGACATTGTTACAACTTTCTAAGGGGGCTTTAAAATTAGAAGAGAGTCAGGCGTGTGCTGCTTTAGGACAAATTGAATTAGCTAAAACATATAGTGATGCGCTTGCTCAATATGGATTAAAAACGGGTCAAGTTTTACTCACTCTATTTGATACAGAAGAACGACGACGTTATCTTAATGCACGTGCTACTATTAATGTACTTTTGCGTTTTGGAGCGGTTCCCGTTATTAATGAAAATGATACTGTAGCAACAAGTGAAATTCGCTATGGTGATAATGATCGTTTAGCGGCACGTGTGGCAACGATGATGGGTTCGGATCTTTTAATACTTTTATCAGATATAGATGGCCTTTATACGAAGTCTCCTCATCGTGATCCAACGGCTGAATTTATTCCTTTTATTGAATCAATCACGAGTGATATTGAAAAAATGGCAGATGTTGCTGCTTCAGAGTTTTCTCGTGGAGGAATGAAGACCAAGCTTGATGCTGGAAAAATAGCAAACTCTGCTGGAACGGCGATGATAATTACTTCAGGCAAGCGTATGAATCCTCTTGCGGCGATTGACAGAGGGGAACGCAGAAGTTTTTTTGCTGCTAGTGAAAAGCCTGTAAACGCTTGGAAAACGTGGATTTCTGGTCATTTAGATCCATCTGGTATTTTGACGGTTGATCAGGGAGCGGTGAAGGCTCTTGAAACTGGAAAATCATTATTAGCTGCAGGAGTTGTTGCGGTTGAGGGCAGGTTCAATCGTGGAGATACTGTTGCGATTGTTGATGCAAATGGAATTGAGATTGCCCGTGGACTTGTGAGTTATGGTAAAGATGAAGTTATACGCATTATGGGGTGTAAAAGCGAAGAAATTGAATCTATCCTTGGATATGAAGCACGCTCTGCTATGGTGCATCGTAATGATATGGTTTTACGCTGCTTGACCACTTCTGCTTAAAAAGTTATCTTTTACCTTGTATATTATCTCGGTAGAGTGAGTGAATATATGGCTTTAAAAGAACAGATGAAAGACATGGGGCGGAAAGCTTGCAATGCCGCAGCGGTACTAGCTGTTATGTCTTCTGAACAAAAGAACAAAGCATTAGAAATGATAGCTTTGAGCCTAGAGGCTCAATCAGCTGAAATCTTACGAGCTAATCGTCAGGATTTAGCGAACGCTGCTCATAATAATTTGAAGGCAGCGATGGTTGATCGGCTCAAGTTAGATGAATTACGTTTGCGTGCAATCATAGACAGTGTTCGCCAAGTTGCTTATTTGCCTGATCCTATTGGACAAGTGATGAGTGAATGGATACGTCCAAATGGGCTTCATATTAGCCGTGTCCGTACACCTCTTGGTGTGATTGGTATCATTTACGAAAGTCGACCAAATGTTACCATTGATGCAAGCGCTTTGTGTTTGAAGGCTGGAAATGCTGCAATTTTACGTGGAGGTTCGGATAGTTTTCATTCTTCTCATGCACTTCATTCGGCGTTGGTGAGAGGATTGGAAGAAGCTGGTTTTCCTAAAGATGCCGTTCAAATGGTTGGAACGACAGACCGTGGTGCTGTTGGAGAAATGCTTAGGGGCTTGGACGGTATGATTGATGTTATTATACCCCGTGGTGGAAAAAACCTTGTTGCACGCGTTCAGTCTGATGCACGTGTTCCGATTTTTGCGCATTTAGAGGGGCTCTGTCATATTTATATTGATCAATCGGCAGATTTAGATATGGCGCGTAATATTGTTTTAAATGCAAAGTTGCGGCGAACAGGTATATGTGGCGCTGTTGAGACAGTTCTCATTGATCGTCAAGCATTAAAAAAGTTTCTTCCTGTTCTGACTATTTTACAGGAGAAGGGGTGTGAAATTCGTGCAACAGAAGATATTGTTTTTCTTATGCAAGGCGTCAAATTAGCCTCTGAAGAAGATTGGTCGCGCGAGTATCTTGATACAATTCTTTCTGTCAAAACAGTTGAAGGTATTGAGGGAGCTATTGCGCATATTCAACGTTATTCATCGGGGCATACGGAATCGATTATTGCTGAGGATATAAGGGTGGTAAAAATATTTTTTAATCGTTTAGATTCGGCTATTTTGCTTCATAATGCATCTACACAATTTGCTGATGGAGGTGAATTTGGTTTTGGAGCAGAAATTGGTATCGCAACAGGAAAAATGCATGCGCGTGGTCCTATAGGTGTTGAACAACTGACATCATTTCAGTATCATATTAAAGGAAATGGACAGATTAGGCCTTGAAAAATATATTTTTTCCTTGGAAAGATCGCATGCCACATGTTGAAAGATCTAATGTTGTAGGTCTCTTTGGTGGGTCTTTTAATCCACCACATGTTGGGCATCTTCTTGTTGCAAAAATTGCAATTCGGCGTTTATGTCTTGATCAATTATGGTGGATGGTAACTCCTAGAAACCCTTTAAAAGATTGTATGCACTTACCATCTTTAGATGAGAGAATGCGGCTAAGTGCTAAGCTCATTGATCATCCAAAGATTCGTGTAACGGGTTTTGAGCAGGCCATAGGCAGTAAAGTATCAGTAGATACAATTTCTCATATTCTTACGCATTGCCGCGGGGTACGTTTTGTGTGGGTTATGGGGGCAGATAGTTTTGCAATGTTTCATCATTGGCACCGATGGCATGATATCGTATCTATGCTTCCTATTGCAGTTATTGATCGTCCTTTTGTGCATATGCCAGCACTTTCTTCTTTTATGGCGCACATTTATCGTTCTTTTCGTTTAGATGAGAGAGAAAGTATACGATTACCTTTTATGAAACCACCGGCTTGGACTTATTTACATGGACCTTTGTCTTTTCAGTCCTCAACGAATCTTCGTTTAAAGAAGAATGATTTTCTTGAATATTTTTAAGATTCTGCTTTTTTGAGAGAGGTTCTTCTTTGTTTATACTCCAAACGATAAGAAAGGATATTGATCTGGAAAACGTTTCACAAAAACACTCTTACAGTATTGCATCAGCTACAGAAAAAATTTTTTTTTCTGTAGCTGATGGTCTTAAAATTATTCTCAATAGTTTGGAGGATACAAAAGCAGAAGATATAGTTTCCATTGATATTCATGGTAAGTCATCTTTAGCTGATTACATGGTTATAGCTTCAGCACATTCACAGCGTCATGTATCTGCTGTTGCTGGCCATTTGTTATGTGCCTGGAAAGATAGTGGATATGGTCGTGCAAGTGTGGAAGGGCTCGCGGGAGGTGATTGGGTATTGATTGATACCGGTGATATTATCGTTCATCTTTTTCGTCCAGAAATTCGTCTCTTTTACAATTTAGAAAAGATGTGGCTTGCTCCGGATTTAAACGATACAAAGTCGGTTCACTTTGGAGATCATTAACATGCAAATTTCTATTTTTGCTGTTGGTCGCATGAAGAAGGGGGCAGGGCGTGAATTGGTTCATCATTATTTGGATCGTTTTTCTAGAAGTTCTGAAGCTGTGGGGTTCCATTTAAAAAAACTACAGGAGATATCAGAAAGTCGTGCTCAGACAGCGTGTCAACGCATGGAAGAAGAGGGAAGAAAGCTTATCGAGTTTTTGCCTGAAAAGTGTCGATTAATCGTGTTGGATGAGCGTGGAAAGTCGATTTCATCGTCTGCTTTTGCTGAAAAATTGGAGTTTTATCGCGATGAAGGTGTTCGTGATGTAATAATTGCTTTGGGGGGGCCTGATGGGCATAATGAACAGATAAGAAGTCGCGCTGATTTTCTTTTATCTTTTGGTTGTATGACGTGGCCACATCAAATTGTGCGTATATTACTTATAGAACAGCTTTATCGGGCTGTAACAATTGTTAGTAATCATCCTTATCATCGTGTTTAACATTTTTATGCAATTTTGGGCATCTATTAGTGCATTTATTAATATTGTTTTAGGTGACACCATTTAAAGCATTTCTAATTTATGAGATGACACTTAATGGTTGGACAAATGAAGAAGCTTCTTCATAGAAAGATACAATGTTTATATGAGGAATGCGTAATATTTGTCGTGCTATTCTTAAGTATGGCGTTTTGCTTTTCTGTATCGCATGCTGAAGATAGTGTGAATAGTATAGAAGCAGCGCATAAAGCGTTGAGAGAAATTCATCAAAATATTTCTATCTCCCGTGAGCGTGTTACTTTTCTTGCACGCCAAGTGGAGGGTTTAAAGAAAGATCAGCGTGCTTTGAGCGATGCATTAATAAAAGCTGCTAAAGTAGAACGTGTAGTAGCAAATGATATTGCTGAAAGGGAAAAAAAGCTAAAAAAAATGATAGAAAAGCGAGTACACGTTCATCAAAGTTTAAAAAGCCGTCGCGCTGAATTTGCAGAAGTTCTTGCTATTTTAGAACGTATGGGGCTGAATCCACCTCCTGCTCTTATGGTGCGGCCTGAGGATGTGTTAGCTTCTGTACGTAGTTCTGTTTTATTAGGGGCTATTATTCTTAAGATGCAAGAGAAAACAAAGGCTTTAACAGAGAATCTCAAGGAGTTGACCAATTTGAGCAATTCAATTGCTACGGAATATGCGGCTTTAAAGATTAAAATGCAAAATCAAGCAGAACAGAGAAAGCGTCTAGAGCTTTTATTAGACAAAAAAGCCAAACTGCGAAAAAAATCAGAAGAAGAGCTTACAGAGCAGCAACAAAAAAATATTGTTCTTGCTAAAAAAGCGCGGTCTTTGGAAGAGTTGATTTCAGAGCTTGATCGTCAATCAAAACTTAGTTCTGATGTATCAATACAGGTAAGGAAAAATTTACAATTGTTAGAGAAGTCCAATTTTGAAAGTAGAAAAGGTTCTTTACTGTTTCCTGTTTTTGGAAAAAGAGTTCAGCATGCTCATAACAGTTCGCATATTACACGCTTTGGTGAAATGATTGAAACAGAATCAGCGGCTGTTGTTATATCACCTGCTGATGCTCTTGTTGCTTTTGCTGGACCATTTCGTTCTTACGGGCAGTTAATCATTCTCAATGTTGGAAATGGTTATCATATCATTCTTATTGGGATGTCGAGAATTAACGTAACTCAGGGGCAGTTTGTTCTTGCAGGTGAACCTCTTGGAATGATGGGGATGAAATTTATTGCGAACAGTGTTGCATTGGATATAGGAAAAACTGCTCCAATGCTTTACATTGAGTTTAGAAAGCGGGGGAGGGTTGTAAATCCAACTCCTTGGTGGCGAACTGAAAAAACGAGAAGGAACCAAAATGATTCGTAAAGTTATTCTTTTGGTCGCTGGGGTATTGCTCGGCGCGAGTTCAATGATTATGGTGCAGTCTGTTGCTGCTAACAATGAAGGTGATGCGTATAAGCAGCTGGCCATATTTGGCGATATCTTTGAACGAGTACGTATGCAATACGTGACGGTTCCAGATGATAAAAAGCTTATTGAAAATGCTATCAATGGGATGCTTACATCACTTGATCCTCATTCATCTTATATGAATGCTGAAGAAGCCAAGGAAATGAGGGATTCTACGAAGGGAGAATTCGGAGGCCTTGGCATTGAAGTCACCATGGAGAAAAACTTAATTAAAGTTGTTTCTCCAATGGATGATACACCTGCTTCAAAAGCAGGTATTTTGGCAGGGGATCTCATTTCAAAAATTGATGGGGTGCAGACGAATGGTCAAACATTAAATGAAGCTGTTAATAAGATGCGGGGAGCTCCTGGAACACCAATTACGTTGACAATTATTCGTTCCGGTGTTGATAAGCCACTTGAAATTAAAGTCGTTCGTGATATCATCAAAGTGAAGGCGGTAAAATATCGCGTTGAGAATGATGTTGGGTATTTAAGAATCATTCAGTTTTCTGAGCAGACTTTTGGTAACCTTCAGGCGGCAATTAAAGATATTCAATCTAAAGTGCCTCAAGATAAATTGAAAGGATATGTTCTTGATTTGCGGCTTAATCCTGGTGGGCTTTTAGACCAAGCTATTAGTGTTTCTGGTGCCTTTCTCAATAAAGGTGAGATTGTATCAACCCGCGGGCGTAAAAAGAGTGATGTGACAAGGTTTGATGCTAAACCGGGGGATATCATCAATGGAAAACCTCTCATTGTACTCATTAATGGTGGTTCGGCAAGTGCTTCTGAAATTGTCGCAGGTGCATTACAAGATCATCGTCGTGCTACAATTTTAGGTACACAATCTTTCGGGAAGGGATCTGTTCAAACGATTATCCCGTTGGGTGAAAATGGTGCTTTACGCTTAACAACAGCACTTTATTATACACCGTCTGGCACTTCAATTCAGGGAACTGGGATCACTCCTGATATTACTGTAGAGCAACCACTACCTGAAAAATATAAAGGCTATGATGTAAAAGTTGGTGAATCTGCATTAAAAGGGCATATCAAAGGGAAAAGAGAAAGCAATAAAGGGTCTGGTTCAGCTGCTTTTGTTCCGCAAGACCCTAAAGATGATGTTCAATTGAATGAGGCTTATAAGCTGTTACGGGGTGAAATGGCAAATGCAGCATTTCCATCAGATCCCAATAAGGATATTTTAAAGTGAGAAAGAGTGTCTACAGCTATGATTTTTGAGGATAATTGAATGGATACAGTGATTAATTTGAAAGCTCTTCCTTATCGGAAGTGTGTTGGGATTGTTGTATTTAATCATGCAGGTAAAGTTTGGGTTGGGCGCCGTTTAGTGACGTGCGCTCATGTCAGTGCCGAAATGTCTAATCGTTGGCAGCTCCCTCAAGGGGGGATCGATGAGAATGAAGAGCCATTAGATGCAGCATGCCGTGAACTTTATGAAGAAACGGGTATCCGGTCTGTAAAGTTGATTAAGGAAGCACAGGGTTGGTTTCATTATGATTTCCCACAAGAAATTATTGGGTGCACATTAAGTAATAAATATCGTGGACAAATACAAAAATGGTTTGCTTTTCAATTTACGGGAGACCTTTCTGAAATCACGATTAATCCCCCACCAGATGGTAATAAAGCAGAATTTGACCAGTGGAAATGGGTTGATCTAGAAACCCTTCCTTCGATTGTTATCTCTTTCAAAAAGCATGTTTATATAAAAGTGGTCAATGAATTTCGAGGTAGCTTTAAGCGATTATAAAAGCTATACAATATAAAAAGCTATTTTTTATTAAGATGCTTTATATTATGTAAAATTATTAAAAGATAATAAGCATACTTCTCTTTTATATGAAGAATTGGAATATAATATGAAAAAGTTATTTAATTTACCTATAATCTTTACTCTCTTGAGTATTTCTTCTGTAGCATTTGCATCAGGTGTGAAGTCTACTGCAACGAAAGATGCAGCAGCAACATTGCCAAATGGTGCTTCTTCTTTGGCTGAAACCTACGGTTTGTGGACCATTAGGTGTGGTATAGAAGAGGGAAAAAAAGTTTGTTTTATGCACCGTCAGGAAGTGAATGATCAGGGTCGAGTCGTTGTGGCTATGAACGTTACTCTCAATGCTGATGGTGTTGTATCTGGTAATTTAACGGTTCCTTTTGGTATTGTGGTCTCTAAGCCTGTTCATTTACAAGTCGATGAAGGGAAGGCTGTTATCAAGACCGGTATTCGGACTTGTGTACCAGCAGGTTGCGTTGTTCCAGTAGTTTTTGACAAAAATCATGTGACAACTTTACGTGCTGGAAAGCATTTGAAGTTGGCTATGACAATTGCTGCTCCAGGTGAGCCATCTTTGGATAATTTGTTTGTTCAGCTGAATGGTTTTAGCAAGGCTCTTGATCGTTTGACTGCTTTGCAGAAATAATCTTAAAAATACAACGAAAACGGCCTTTTAAGGCCGTTTTTAGTTTAAGCGTTATTATAGTATACTTACAGTTAAAATGGTGAGATTATTGTATAAGGGGTGTTCTTTTTAGATTATTCGCCGTTACTTCCGTTTTAATCAGCTATTTTTTATTTCGATATTTGTTTGCTGGGTTTTATCGTCATTATAATATAGAGATGAAGAATTTGGATGTTTGATTTCCTTTTCATGGAAAAAGGGATGTTGGAGTGTAAAACCATTGTTTGATAAACAGACTGATTTTAATGAAAGTTCTAATACGATCTTTTGTTTCTTTGATTGAAAGAGGAATAAAGCATGGTGTATACATTGCTTCAAGCTATTGATCTTATTTTCAGTATTTATATTGATATTTTAATCGCAAGTGTCATTTTGTCTTGGCTTCATGTATTTAATATCATAAATGCACGCAATCGTTTTGTTGTTTTGATAGGAAGCTTTCTGTATCGCTTTACTGAGCCAGTTTTAAGTCGTATCCGGCAGGTTTTACCAAATTTTGGAACAATTGATATTTCGCCTGTTGTAGTGTTCATAATTATTTATTTTATTCGTATCTTTATGTGGCGCGCTTATGCAAATATGTATCTATAGAAATACTGCATGAGATGAATGAAGATGTTCCATCAATTTGATACGAATGGTTTAATTTTGTTTGTATACCTCATCCCCAAAGCTTCCGTTGACAGAATAATGGGGGTTGAATGTAGAGATAACGGAAAACAATATTTGATTGTACGTCTTCGTGCTGTTCCTGAAGATGGAAAGGCAAATAGAGCTCTCATTAAATTTTTAGCGAAGCAATGGAAAGTTCCATCTTCTTGTATTTCTCTTAAGAGTGGCGCAACATCTCGCTACAAACAGCTCCACTTTTCAACACACTTGGAAGAGCTAAAGCAGATATGGCAATCTTTAAGAGATTGCATTTCAAAAAAATAAGCTTTTATTTTTTTTAGTTATGTTTCTTTATTGATTGCGTTCAATAGCTTGTTTAATTAATTCATGTGCAAAATTTTTATCACGCCAACCTTTAATTTTAGCCCATTTCCCAGGTTCAAGATCTTTGTAATGTTCGAAGAAATGCTCGATTTGCTTTAGTGTAATTTCAGGAAGATCTGTATAGTTATGAACATTGATATAGCGTTTTGTTAATTTTGGAGTAGGGATGGCAATAATTTTTTCATCTTTGCCACCGTCATCTTCCATAATTAGAGCACCGATGGGGCAAACATTAATAACACAACCAGGAATAAGTGGACGGGTATTACAAATAAGAACATCAATGGGATCACCGTCTTCTGAAAGAGTATGTGGGACAAAACCATAATTTCCGGGATAAGCCATTGATGTATGAAGAAAACGATCAACAAATAAGGCTTCCGATTTTTTGTCCATCTCATATTTTATTGGCTGACCACCAAGAGAAACTTCTACAATGACATTGATATCTTCTGGTGGATTTTTACCAACGGGTATTTCCTTAATATTCATGTAAATATCCTTTCTAGAGTGTGATGAAGCTAGATACAATAAAATATTTTGATCGAGAAAGTCATGAAATTAGGTTGAATTTGATGAGCGTGTTTTTTCAAAACGTTTACGTTCATTGGGGTCAAGATAGAGTTTGCGTAGACGAATATTTTTAGGGGTTACTTCTACAAGTTCATCATCTTGTATCCACGATAGAGCACGTTCGAGTGTCATTTTGATAGGAGGAGTTAATTTTATGGCTTCATCTTTTCCAGAAGCGCGCATGTTGGTTAGCTTTTTTCCTTTTAAAACGTTTACTTCTAAGTCGTTGTCACGTGAGTGAATGCCAATAATCATGCCTTGATAGACTTTAACACCGGCATCGATCACCATAGGTCCACGGTCTTCAAGGTTAAAAAGAGCATAAGCGACAGATTCACCGCTATCATTTGAAATCATAACACCATTGACACGGCCACTAATGTCTCCTTTATAAGGTTCATAGGCATGGAAAAGACGATTCATAATAGCTGTACCACGTGTGTCAGTTAAAAGTTCAGATTGGTAACCTATGAGCCCTCGAGTTGGTGCGTAAAAGACAAGACGGACACGATTTCCTCCAGAGGGACGCAATTCAACCATTTCACCTTTACGCTCAGACATTTTTTGAACAACAGTTCCGGAGTATTCCTCATCAACATCGATAACAACTTCTTCGATTGGTTCAAGAGTTTCTCCGTTTTCATCCTTTTGCATCACGACACGTGGACGTGAAACACTAAGCTCAAATCCTTCACGACGCATATTTTCGATGAGAACTGCAAGTTGGAGCTCTCCTCGTCCTGAAACATAGAAAGAGTCTTTATCAGCTGATTCTTCAATTTTAAGGGCCACATTACCTTCTGCTTCTTTCAACAAACGGTCACGAATGACACGGCTTGTTACTTTATCTCCTTCTGTTCCAGCGAGAGGGCTGTCATTGACTAGAAAGCTCATAGTAACAGTGGGAGGATCAATTGGTTGAGCGGTGAGAGGTTCATTGACTGCAGGATCACAGAAAGTATCGGCAACGGTACCTTTTTGTAGACCTGCAATTGCGACAATATCACCTGCAACACTTTCTTCAATAGGTTGCCGTTCCAGCCCACGAAATGCCAAAATTTTCGAAATACGTCCAGTTTCTAAAAGCTTTCCATCTTGTCCAAGAACCTTGACATTTTGATTGGGTTTTATAGAGCCTGAATGAATGCGCCCTGTAATAATGCGTCCTAGAAATGGATCTGCTTCCAGAATAGTCCCTATCATACGGAATGGTCCTTCAGCTACGCTAGGAGAAGGGACATGGCGAGTTACAAGATCAAACAAAGGACTTAGTCCTTGATCTTTCGGTCCTTCCGGTGATTCGGCCATCCATCCATCGCGGCCTGATCCATAAAGAACGGGAAAATCAAGTTGTTCATCGGTTGCGTCAAGAGCGGCGAAAAGATCAAAAACTTCGTTGATAACTTCATCAGCACGTGCATCAGCTCGGTCAATTTTATTGATAGCAACAATCGGGCGTAAACCCACTTTCAATGCTTTTCCAACAACAAATTTTGTTTGTGGCATCGGACCTTCAGCGGCGTCAACAAGCACGATTGCTCCGTCTACCATATTCAAAATACGTTCAACTTCTCCACCAAAATCAGCATGCCCCGGTGTATCAACGATGTTAATTCGGGTATCTTTCCAAACAACGGACGTCACTTTTGCTAGAATTGTAATTCCGCGTTCTTTTTCAATGTCGTTTGAATCCATCATACGCTCACTGGTACGCTGATTATCGCGAAAGTTTCCTGATTGTTTGAGAAGCTCATCTACGAGTGTTGTTTTGCCATGGTCAACGTGGGCAATGATAGCGATATTACGCAATTGCATAAACTTTCTTCTTTTCGTTTAGTGAAATTTCATTTGAGGAAGCGCTGTTACGCTTCTGATCTTATTATTACAAAACCTTTTACATGTTTTTTTATAATTTTGGAAGAGGAGTAAATATTTTTATGGAAAAGTGTTTGCAATGGTTTTTTCTTGTGTGAGCATTTTTATGAGGTATAGGCTAAGAAAAAACAGTAATGCAATTTGCTCTCCTATAATCAAAGTATTGTACATTAGTAGATTTAGTAGCTGTTACCTGTAAATAAATATCCAAATCTGATGCAGTTGTGTATTGGCAAGGTGTTGACTTATAATTATTTAGCTATCGTTTTCTATATTGAGTTAGGGTGCTAGATACGAGAATACTTTCTCATTTATATCACTTTATTATGAATCAAAAAAAATGACTTATTGGCACGTTACAAGAGAGATTGAAGTGTGGATAAAATTCGATTGAGAAAATATTAGATGTTTCTCTAAGAGACTGTCTTAATGCAAGAGAAGTTGCAACATTAAGGGCTGGCAAATAGAATGATGGCGCTAACTTGTATTTGTCTTTCTTCACGTTGCACTTGCTCTCGCATTTAAATAGCGCCTTAACGTATATTAGATTTTTTTAAAAACTGTTTTTCTTTTATAGATATGCTAATCTCTCTCTTGACTTATCATTGAATGGTTTTTGCTTACCATGTTAGAGTAGAGTTCCAGATAAAATGAAGGAGGCAACAGAAAAATAGATTACAATCCCCATAACATCTACTAAAGTTGCGACAAGGGGGGCTGAAGCACTTGCTGGATCAAATCCCAAACGTTTAAGAATAAAAGGAAGCATGGAGCCAGATAAGGAACCAAACGTAACAATTCCAACCAAAGCTGTACCCACTGTTATGGCAATAAAAACCCAATGTTCACCGTAGTTGTAGATACCGATCTGTTGCCAAATAGCAATACGCATAATTCCAATAGTTCCGAGTAACAACCCTAGGGATATCCCTGTTGGGATCTCGCGGATAATGATTTTCCACCAGTCTTTGAGTGTGAGCTCACGTAAAGCTAATGCGCGAATAATAAGTGAGGTTGCTTGCGAACCGGAGTTTCCTCCTGAACTCATGATAAGAGGAATAAACAGTGTGAGAGTGATGGCTTTTTCAAGTTCTGTTTCAAAATATTGCATGGCGCTAGCCGTCAACATTTCACCAACAAATAGTAATGCAAGCCAGCCGCCACGTTTTTTCATCATCCCAAAGAAATTTATCTGCATATAAGGTTTATCGAGAGCTTCCAAACCTCCAAATTTATAAGCATCTTCACTCATTTCATCAACCATAGCATCAAGTACGTCGTCGACTGTCACAATACCAATGACATGATTACTGCCATCAATAACAGGTACAGAGAGAAGATCATGGCGTTGAAAAAGGCGAGCAATATCTTCATGATGTGTGGAGGGGGATATTGTAATGGGTGTGTCATGTGTAGAGACGTTTAAAATTTGATCATCAGGTGAAGCGAGAATAAGATTACGGAGTGAAACAGCTTTGAGAAGGATGCCTGTTTTGGGATCAATAACGTAGCTTGTATAAACTGTTTCTCGTGTTCGTTCGACATCGCGAATGTAATCCAGAGTTTTTTTAACAGTCCAGTTTGCAGGGACCGCTATAAATTCTGTTGTCATTAGTGCACCAGCTGTATGATCGGGGTAACTGGTAAGTTTTTTTAGTTCAGCTCGCGTTAAGGGTTTGAGTAAGGCATAAAGCCGAGTGCGGGTTTCTTTATCCATTTCTTGAAAGACGTCTGCCGCGGCGTCTGCGGACATACCATCAAGAATTTCGACAGAGCGATTCACAGGGAGAAGTTCAAGAATGGCTGCTGGTTGTTCAAGTTCTGGTTTGTCAAAGAGTTCAATGACATAATCAAGAGGTAAGAGGCTAAGAATAGCTACGCGCTCCATGATATCGAGATCATTGATGATATCAATCGAGTCAGCAAAGTGATAATTTTTTAATTCTTCGGCGAGAGCTTCATGAGAAGAATTTTTGAAGTCGAAGGTCATTTTGATTTCAGTCATGATAAAGTACCTTCCGAAGGATTGAAGAATTGTGAATCCAGATCTATGGATAGGATAAAACAAAAGCTATGGAAGATTTAAGAAAAACCCCTCCCTGATATTCTCAATTGTTAATATTTGGAATAAAGTCAAGAATAGATCGCAGGTTATAAACAACTTCATAAAACAAGCACGTGGGGGGGGTTATTTTCATTTATTTCTTCATGATAAAATATCCTTTATTTTTTTACTAAAATAAAAATCTGAAAAGCTATTAGGCACATTAAATAAATTTTACGGTATTATCAATTTGTATCATAAGGGTAATTATTACACCTTAAATGTATTAATGGAGATAGAGAGTACTATGACAAAAACAGCAGTGTTGGACTGGAAGGGATTTTCAGAGCTTCCTGATTTTTCTTCAATAAGTGATGAAGATTTTGAACCCGCTTTTGAATGGGCTCTTAAAAAAGCAGAAGAAGAAGCAGAGACGATTGCAACTATGCAAGAACCACCAACGCTTAAGAATTTTTTGCAACCTTTTGAGCTTTCTGGCAAAGCGCTTGATCGTGTATGTTCAATATTTTTCTTGCGTTCAAGTGCTCACAGTAACACGTTGATTCAGAAGTTAGAAAAAGAATTTGTTGTAAGACTTTCTCGTTATTCTTCGAAAATTATGATGGACTCACGGATATTTGCAAAAATGGATGTTCTCTATAAACAATCACAGCAGGGTGTGTATGATAGTGAAACGACACGTGTGCTTGAATTATGGTGGAAAAAGTTCGTTTGTAATGGCGCAAAACTCGATGAAAAAGGTAAGAAACGGCTCGTTGAGATTGATGAAAAGCTTGCCTTTTTAAGTACTACTTTTGGTCAGCACATCTTAAAAGATGAAGCTGAGTGGGTTTTATTTTTACAACAAAAAGATTTGTCTGGTTTGCCGGATGATCTTATTGCTTCAATGAAGGAAATTGCGCGCGAAAGGGGCAATGAGAGAGCTTATGCATTAACATTGGCACGATCAATTATTGAACCTTTTTTGAAATTTTCTCATCGTCGCGATTTGCGTGAGATAGCATTCCAAGCTTGGTCGAAACGTGGTGAAAATAACAACTCGAATGATAATCGAGCGGTTATTGTAGAGATTGTTGCACTTCGAGATGAGAAGGCTAAATTACTAGGCTATAAATCCTTTGCAGACTTGAAACTGGATAACACCATGGCGAAGAGTGTTGATGCGGTTATGAATTTGCTTATGCCTGTGTGGGAACAGGCAAGAGCTAAGGCTGCTAGCGAACAAATTGAATTGCAAAATTTTGCAAACAATTACGGAAGCAATGAATTCTTAGCGGCTTGGGATTGGCGTTATTATACTGAAAAACTTCGCGCCGAAAAATTTTCTTTCGACGGGTCCGAAGTTAAGTATTATTTTCAGCTTGATCGCATGATTGAGGCTGCTTTTGGGGTGGCAGAAAAACTCTTTGGAATTTCATTTGAAGAAAAAAACGCTGTTGCGCTTTGGCATCCTGATGCACGTTTGTGGGAAGTAAAGAAATCTGATGGAAGCTTGCTTGGACATTTCATTGGTGATTATTTTGCACGCTCTTCAAAACGGTCTGGTGCATGGATGAGCAAACTGCAATCGCAGCATAAATTGGATGGTGGGCAAAAGCCTATTATCTATAATATTTGTAATTTTGCTAAACCACCAAAAGGGGAGGTTGCTCTTTTATCACTTGAAGATGCTCGTACACTTTTTCACGAATTTGGGCATGCATTGCATGGTTTACTTTCTGATGTAACATGGCCATCTGTAGCAGGAACATCAGTTTCGCGTGATTTTGTTGAGCTTCCTTCTCAACTTTATGAGCACTGGTTAACTGTACCAGAGGTATTAAAATCTTATGCTACGCATACAAAGACGGGACTTCCTATGTCACAAGAATTGATAGATAAAGTTTTATCAGCACAGAGATTTAATGCTGGTTTTGCTGCGGTTGAGTTTATCTCATCAGCTTTAGTGGATATGGCTTTTCACCAAGGAAAAACGGTAACTGATCCAACAGTGTTTGAGGTTCAGGAATTGGAAAAGTTGCAAATGCCTGACGCAATTATTATGCGTCATCGTCCTCCACATTTTATGCATGTGTTTTCAGGAGATGGTTATGCTGCTGGTTATTATTCTTATATGTGGGCAGAAGTACTTGACGCTGATGCTTTTCAGACTTTTGAAGAAACAGATGATGTTTTTAATTCAGAGGTTGCTGATCGATTAAAGCGTTTTATCTATTCTGCTGGAGGGAGCCGTGATCCAGAAGAGCTTTATAAAGCTTTTCGAGGGCGATTGCCTTCACCAGAAGCGATGATTAAAAAACGCGGGCTATAAGAGTGAAACGGTATGGGATCACCCATACCGTTATATTTCTTTTTGCGGTTGAGGTTTATGCGGACAATTACCCCATAATGGTTATGTGAACAGGTTTGTTTTATTTTATTGGCTGCTTGTTTGTAGAGAAAATTAAATTTTATGCTTTAAAAAGACATTATGGGAAAGAAAAATTATCAGCACGATCTTTTTGATGGCCATTTGGCGGAAACCATGATCGTTTTATGGAGCTTTGATCTATTTTGTTGAGTAAGCCAGTATTTTGTTTTGTCATGTCATCGAGGCTCATTGGGGGGTAGCGCTCAATATTCTGTGTTTCTTGCGTAAGGTTTGGAGTGTTGATATTGGTTAAAAGTACATTTTTATGGGAGGATGTGTGAAAATTTAAAATATTTTCCAGTTTTTTTTCTAAATAAGAGGCGAGTTTTCTCTTTCCTTCAGCGGTAAAATTGATACCATCACGAGTGCGTAATCTAACGACTTTTCCATCTGTGTCATAACCTGAAAAAGAAAATTGACCTTGTTCATCAATAAAGCCATCCCAAATATCGATAAAATATCCTCCTTCTGTTTCTGTTATATCTTTATAAAGCTTGTTAAAGATTTTCACTTTTTGTGTTAACTCGCTGTTTTTAAAGATAGGTTGACCTACCCATATCCATGATTTTCCAGAAGCATGAAGGTTTTCAGCAATGTTGATAATTCTTTGCTTGTAGATGTGCATCCATTCTGGCTGATTTGTGTTAACTATGTTATTAGAGTTTGTGATTGGTTGATTATCGTTTGCACCTATCATCATGACGATAGCGTTGGGTTTATTTTTATCAATGAGTTCAGAAATATTATTTTCCCAAGAGTAATAATCAGTTCGAACCAAGCCAGAATCCGGCATTGTATTATTTATGATGATGACTTCGCTGTTATCTATAAAAAGTTTTTTGAGAGCATCGGCAACAGTAGAAGCTACAAAGTCTCCTAGGACGAGAATGCGTTTTGCATTTTCTGCTTTTAATTTTTGTACGGTTTTTTGTATTACGATCTTTTTGGGAGATTGATATATTTTTTGTTCTATAATTTGCGGTTGTTGTTGTGGTGATGGTTGCTCGTGTTTTGTATGTTGGAACAACCATTTGAAGAAGTTTGCTGCTTTACTTGGAGATGGTTGTATGACACTTACAGCAAAGATAGAGAAAAGCAGAAAAATCAAGTATATCGGGCGGAAATAGGACAAGCACTCTACTCCAGATTATTGTTTTCGCAAAACAGAAAGAACTGCAGGAGTTGGATATCCATTTACCTTTAAGCCATGGTGCAACTGAAAAGCTTTAATAGCTTTTCGAGAGGCTGTGCCGATTTTGCCATCAACTTCTCCTTTATAATAGCCAAGCGCAATTAAACGAGATTGTAGTTCTTTGTATTCTTGGAAAGTAAGAGGCTGAAATGGTCGTTGCCAATCTTGAACCAATCCAGGATATCCAGCAATGCGGTTAGCGAGAAGGCCAACAGCGAAAGCATAACGATCTGCATTATTATAACGTTTAAGAACAAAAAAATTTTTTGTTACTAAGAATATAGGTCCTTTCGATCCATCTGGATATTTTAATATTGCTTGTTCAGATGATTCAGGAAGAGGATATCCATTCGCGTGTTTTACACCTAATTTTTTCCATTGCTTAAAGGAATACCAATCCTCGGGAAGATTTTTCCCTTGCGGTAATTTGACTTCTACTCCCCAAGGGAGGTTGGATTGCCAACCATTCATGTGGAGAAGATTAGCAGCAGTTGCGAGAGCATCTGGAACAGAAGTCCAGATATCACGCCGTTCATCTCCATCCATGTCAACAGCATAGGCGAGATAACTGCTTGGAATAAATTGCGTATGTCCTAATGCACCAGCCCAAGATCCAGTAAGTTGAGAGCGCTTAATTTCACCGCTTTGAAGAATTTTCATGGCAGCAATCAGTTGCGTGCGCGCATATTTTGCGCGTTTTTTATCAGCATAGGCTAAGGTTGCAAGTGACCGAATAGTATCACGCATCACACCTTTATTTGCTAAAATTTTTCCATAGTTACTCTCCATTGACCAAATAGCGAGCAAGATATTGCGGTCAACGCTAAAACGTTTCTCAATTTGAGGAAGCCACTTTTCCCATTTTTGGGCTTGGCGCTGTCCTTCCACAATTGCAATATCATGGACACGATTGTCGAAATAATTCCATGAAGGATTAACAAACTCTGGTTGGTATGCGGCTCTCTTTAAAACTTCTAGATCAATGGTGTTGACGGTTTTAAAAGCCATATCAAACGTAGAGGGTGAAATATTATTGGCAAGAGCTGTTTTTTTAAACTCTTTAATCCAGTGTTTAAAACCACTATCAGCGTATGAAAATGATGCAAAAAACATTAAAAAAGCAGAAAGAAGAACTGCTAAACCTATGATAAGAGTTTTCCGATTTATCGATTTTTCTGAATAAGAGAAAATTTTAGATTCTTTTATTTGCATTTTAAATTTCCATTAATATTTCAAGTATTTTGATGTGCAATGGCTTTATTGTTGTATTTGGTGTTGTCGAGCAAATAAGAAAGGTTGAAACATATGATTTGTTTTGAGGGGATATTCTCAATGAACTATCATAGTCTTGCGCATCTTTCCTGTCCATTATAATAGCAATCAGAACAATAAGATATCTTTTTTACCATTTAGTAAAAACATATATTAAATGAAATCAAAAAGTTATATGATTAATCAGGAGGGTGAGCGTGCGTGAAATCCGGAAAGAAGTATTTCTCATTGCTGATTTTGGTACATGTTTTCTTCCTACAACAAAAAACAATTTCTAAAGAAATGCTGACTGTTGTTGATAAGTTCCTTATCTAATATGTTGTAGATGAGGTATGTGAAGCTGGTATTGAGCATTTTATTTTTGTTAATGGATAGCGGTAGCTGAGGATTATTTTTATGCACAAGCTGAGTTATACACAACCCTTGCCGAGAGCGTAACAGAAAAGAAGAATTTAAGTATTTGTAGGGTTTACAGCCTCCACTAGGTTTAACTTCTTTTACGTGGTAACAAACACTTTTATGGTTAGAACATGTTCTTTGGTTTGCGCATGAATTAATTGGGGAGGAACCTTTAGTTTTGTTATTAACCGATATGCTGATACAAGCTAAAAAGGGATGCTTTTCTGAGATAATCAATCTTTATGAGAGAACCGGTGGAGAAACTATTGTCGCAATTCAGGAGTGCGATCCTAGAGAAGCACATATATGGTATTGTTGGAAAAGGCAAACAAATCGCAAATGGTTTTAAGATCACAAAAATGGTAGAAAAACCGATAAAAAGGGAATGGCTCCGTTGGATTTATGCATCAACGCTATATTTTGCAACTAGAAATTTTAATATTCTTTCCAATAAAGAACGAGGAACAGGAAAGAAAATTCAGTTAACAGATGCGATGGTGCGGCTTTTAAATGAGCAGGATTTTAGTTTCCAGTTAGAGGGCTTCGCTTTTGATTGTGGTTCTAAAGCTGGTTTTATTGGAAACCAACGTTGCATTTTTTTAGCACGCGTTAATATGCATAGCTAATTTCTACCTCATTGAAAAATTTACTAGAAGCTATTAAAGTTAAAAATAAGATAGATCTCTTGTTTAATTTCATTTATCAAGTTCGATTATGACGATACAGTCCTCTCATATGGCTTTGCAGGGTGCGGTTGCATCGGCGCTTAAAACATTTGCAAGTGAAAAACAAGGGCTTCAAGCCCTTGAAGCAGCTCTTCTTGGAAGTCTTTCTTCTTCTTTTGAAGCTGCTGTTCAAACCATTAAAAATGCCAATAGTCACGTAGTGATTACAGGTCTTGGGAAGAGTGGCCATATAGGCACAAAAATTGCTGCAACCTTAGCTTCGACTGGGACACCGGCCTTTTTTGTTCACGCTGCAGAAGCCAATCATGGTGATCTTGGTATGATTGGGTCTGATAATGTTATTCTTGCCTTGTCATGGTCAGGTGAAACCTTGGAGTTAAGTGGCATTATCAATCATGCTGCGCGTTTTCGCACTCCGCTTATTGCCATGACGTCGGGTGAGAATTCTGTATTGGGGCGACAAGCTGATATTGTACTATTGTTGCCAAAGATAGAAGAGGCTTGTCCTCACGGGCTCGCTCCTACAACTTCAACAGTTATGCAATTGGCGATGGGAGATGCATTAGCTGTTGCTCTTTTAGAAATGCGTGGCTTTACTGCGACGGATTTCAAAATTTATCATCCTGGTGGTTCTCTTGGTGCTAGCCTTAAATACGTTTGTGATATTATGCATCGGGGTGATAGTATTCCGCTGGTTATGCAGGGGACACCCATGACTGAAGCTATGAATGTTTTGGTTGAAAAACACTTTGGTTGTGTTGGAGTTGTGAATCAAAAAGGTGAATTAATCGGGATTGTGACCGATGGTGATCTTGCACGCAACATTCACTTTAATTTATCAAAATTTAATGTTGATGAGGTTATGACAAAAAAACCTAAAGTTGTTGAGCCAAATACACTGGTTGGTGCTGCAACAACCTTTATTAATAATCACCATATTGGAGCCTTTTTCGTGGTTGAGGATAAGAAGCCGGTAGGAATTGTTCATTTTCATGATCTTTTGCGCATTGGTGCTGTGTAAATTGGAGTGCCCATATCAGATGAAGTTTTATTTTAGAGTAAAATAGATTCAATAATAACGAAGACAAAATTGTGTTGTGTAACAACTTTATTGATGTTTCTGAGAAAAGGTGATTGTTTTATGCACTCTGTAGTGTTTATAAATTCCGCTGGCAGAAGAGTGTGTATTGGTTTCTTTGTGTCTTTTATAGAGAACTTTCATTAGAAGGCAGAGAATACCGTCTCCTATTATGTGTATGCTTACCATATTTTTAATAAAAGCTGCGTTTTTATTTTATTTAAGATTTTCTCTTAAGAGAAAATTGTGATCCTGTATGTGATACGCAGAGAAGTTTTGTTGCGTTATCTGATATCATACAACTTACTCTGGATATTGTTCCACGGAGAAAGGAGCGTATTTCAATTTCTATATGTTGGGCATTGACATAATTATAGGTGCCTTCTGATAGTTTTTCTTCTGTATCTGCTGCGCGCGTTTCAAAAACACCATCACGGAAAGAAGAAATGATACCGCTTTCATCAACCCATTTACCATCAATTCTTGTAGGCATATTTTGGCTATAATATTGTGAAAAACCGCAGGATTCTAATATTAAAGCGACGATTGTAAGACATAAAATGCGGCAGGTGTGTTTCATTTGTTCACTCTGAGTTATGTTATTTTTCTTTCTAGTTTGTATAACATTGTTAAATTATTCCATGAGTCAATATGAAAATTTTGATGAAAATCAATGAAAAAGCAAAAAAATGGAAAAAAATGCCTTAATGTTGTATTTAATTAACAGCTTAATGAAGTTCGTAGATGAAATACAAGAGGCAAAATATTTCTTATGGTTTACAACAATTTTTACATTAAGCCGCTGGGTAGTCTCAAAGGAGATTATTAAGATTATGGTTGGTCCCATTCTTATTGCGAGTGAAGATTATGGAAGGCGTATAGAGCTTTCTGCTATGCTCCGAGGTTTTGGTTACCGTGTCATTGAAGCAGAAAATGGTCTCCGTACGATTGATCTTTTACACAGACGTAAGAACATTGTGCTTGCACTCCTTGATGTCGTTATGAGTGATTTGAGTGTGGGTGACTTGATTAAAATGATTAGAGTTGCTGGTGTTTCTGTCCCTATTGTTGTGATAGCACAACAAGAAAATCAAGATTTACTCCAGAAAGCTTTAAAAGCTGGAGCTATTGATTATTGGATTCATCCAGTTACATCATTACGATTGAGAGTCACTTTGGATACTCTTGCTCTTATTTCTGCATTGGAACGTGAGGTTCGTTATATTCGGCGAAAAAATGAGAATCATTTACGATTTTCCGATCTCTGCATAAAAAGTAGGGCAATGCAGATAGTTCTGGAACAATCGAGGAGAGCAGCGACTTCTTTACAGAATCTTTTGATAGAAGGTGAAGTTGGAACTGGTCGTGAAACACTAGCTCGCATTATTCATCATGAGGGTTTATTATCGGATGGGGCTTTTATTCGCTTCCAGTGTTCAGCTGTCGTTGATCCAGAGGAAGAAAGTCGCAAATGGTTTAAAGAGTTTATACCACTGGTCTCTTCTTTTGAAAAGGGGACACTTTGCCTTTGTGATGTTGATCGACTTGAACCCATACAGCAAAAACGTTTTGCCCATTACCTTACAGAAAGAGAAAAAAATACAGAGGGAAAATTTTTTCCTTTTCGAATCATCGCTATTTCAACGTCACGGTTAAAGGATCTGGTCAAAGAGGACTTTTTTTTGCATAGTTTGTTTGAACAGTTTTCTCAACTGTCTATTAGCGTTCCTGCTTTGCGAGAATTGAGGGATGATTTTCCAGAGCTTACACAACGTTTGATTGACCGCATTATTACGGAAACAGGGCGATCGCATGTACATGGTTTAGCAGGATCAGCTCTTTCATTGCTTATGCAGTATGATTGGCCTGGTAATCGTAACCAACTTGAAAATTTTTTATTTCGTGCGATTTTACTCAGCGAGGGGCCATTGTTAACTGTTCGGGACTTTCCCCAATTAATGGGAAATTCATTAATGAGTGTTCCCAATATCATTGAAAGTAATATACAAGAAAACCATGAACAAGAATCGATACAGTTTTTGGATACTGATGGGCATGTGCGTACTTTTGCAGAAATAGAACATGATGTTATTGAGAGAGCAGTTAAACATTATAAGGGACATATGAGTGAGATTGCTCGCCGTCTTCATATTGGTCGCTCTACGCTTTATCGAAAAATAGAGGAATTGAAAGCAATCAAAAACCAAGAAAGGAAGTAAAGTTCATGATAAACTTCCATTCATGGGAAGCATGATTTTCAGAAAAGAAGTAATGGTTTTGGTAAAGGCAGTGGGAAGGTTTTTGCTTTTAAAGAGGGTGTTGTTTATTGTAAAGTTTAGGTATTGATGATGATTTTGCAAACTCAATAAGTATTGATTTTGTTGAATGGGATCATTTTTAGCTCTTTTTTCTTATTTCAGTTTTCACGACTTTAGTTAAGCTTACTTTCATTTAAAATGAGAGATAACTTTTACGCTTTTTAGTATTCATTAAAGTAAAGTTTTAGAATCAATTGATATTGGATTTATATTCTCTTAAGCAAGAGGTGGCATTTTATCTGTTGCACAATTAAGGTAGGGTTATTGATTTTATAGTGTTGTACTTCGTATCGAAGGTGGTACGGTGGCTTAAAAATGGAAAGTTTATTTTCTTTGACTTTGTTACAGATTGTTATCGGTTTTATTATATTTTTTTTTGTTGCGTCTATGTTGACGATTTATACGTATGGACGTTTTGTGAAAAGTTCTAGGGGGGAATGTTCCTATGCGTTGGCTGTTAAGAAAGACGAAACCAAGTTTGATCGTATAGTAAGTCAATTGGCAGAAGAAACAGATGGGTTGGGGGTTGATAAAGATGCTCTTTCACTCATCATTAGCAATTTGGATGCGTTTTGTGTCCGTGCGATAGGAGCAGCACAAGCTGGACGTAGTCTTGATCTCATGTATTATATTTGGGATGATGATTTAACGGGGCGTTTATTATTAAGTGAAATAGTGGAGGCAGCTGATCGTGGCGTTCGGGTGCGTCTTCTTTTAGATGATATTAACGCTCAAGCACGTGATCCAGCTTATATTGCGCTGGATAAACATCCTCATATTGAGGTGAGGATGTTTAATCCGGGACTGTCACGTAAGGGGGGGTTACGCCGTGGTTTAGAGATTATATTGCGTGCAATTACTGTAACGCGCAGAATGCATAATAAAGCTTTTATTGTGGATGGCCGGGTGGCATTTGTAGGAGGACGGAATCTTGCAGATTCTTATTTTGACGCTGGTGAAGAATCGCATTTTCGAGATTTAGATTTGATGTTAATCGGTCCCTCGGTTAAAAAGGTAGAAACCATCTTTGATGACTTTTGGAATAGCGCTGTAGTTTTACCGATTCATACTTTGGTTGTTCCTAAAAGCGCAAGTGACCTTAGTTATTGGAAGGATAAATTACGAAAATTCCGTGATTCCAAGGTTGCAAAAGTTTATTTAGATTATGTAAAGGAACATATTAATTTTGACTGTTTTATCCAGACAGGAAAGCGATTATTTCTAGCAGATAAAGTTGTTGTTCTTTCTGATCCTCCGGAAAAAGCATTGCGCAAAAAAGCCGGAAATTGGCTCATGAAGGCGCTCTCACAGGTTATTGGAGATGCTCAAAAAACGGTTCAGATTACATCACCTTATTTTGTTCCTGGTAAGGTAGGTACGCAGAATTTTAGCAATTTGGTTTCAAAAGGTGTTGATGTTAAAATTCTTACGAATTCCTTAGCAGCTACTGATGTGGCACTTGTACATGGTGGTTATGTACCTTATCGTAAAGCGTTATTGAAAAGTGGTGTTAAACTTTATGAGTTAAAACCGGATGGAAACACCCACGGGTTGCGATTATTTCGATCAAGTAAAGCAAGTTTACATGCTAAAGCTTTTTTAGTTGATCGTAAAACTGCTTTTATTGGATCTTTAAACTTTGATCCGAGGTCAGCTGCACTGAATACAGAAATGGGTATTCTTTTTGAATGTGCACCGATTACAGCTAGGTTAGATTTACTTTTTTCTGAAGAAACAACGGGTGAGATGAGTTATCATCTTCGTCTTGGCGATAATAACCGTATTTATTGGGATTTTATTGAAAACAAAAAACAGTATAGCGTTGATTATGAGCCAGAAAGCAATTTTTGGCGTCGTGCATTTGCTAAAGTAATAAGTTGGTTACCTATTGAATCACAATTGTAGATCTTATAGAGTGCATATCAAAAGATTTTTTTATTTTTCTTTTCATTTTGTTTGTAGCGTGGCATAATTTTGTGCCAATCCACAACGTATGAGAACCGCAGTGTATTTTAAAGTTACTCGCGGTGTTTTGTTATATTTATTATAAAGGGAATTTGGCTATGGCAAAAATTGTTGAAACGGGGACAGGTGCATTGGCATTGACTTTTGATGATGTGCTTTTACAGCCTGGTCATTCTCTTGTTATGCCTAGCCAAGTCGATCTTAGAACGCGGATTGCAGCTGATATTAAGCTAAATTTACCATTGCTTTCTGCTGCAATGGATACTGTGACAGAATCGCGTTTGGCCATTGCTATGGCTCAAGCAGGTGGTCTTGGTGTGATCCATCGTAATATGTCTCCTGCAGAGCAGGCGGAAGAAGTCCGTCAAGTGAAAAAATTTGAATCCGGTATGGTTGTTAATCCAGTCACAATTGGGCCAAGTGCAACACTTGAAGAAGCAAAAACTTTGATGCGCTCTCATCGTATTTCGGGTATTCCGGTTGTTGAAAGTGGTGCCAAAGGTGAGACTGCTGGACGGCTTATTGGCATTTTAACGAATAGAGATGTGCGTTTTGCGTCGGATCCAAAACAAAAGATTTATGAATTAATGACGCATGAAAATTTGATCACAGTGCGTGAAAATGTTCAACTCAATGAAGCGAAGTATCTTTTACATAATCACCGTATTGAAAAATTGTTGGTTGTGGATGAGCAAAATCGCTGTGTCGGCTTGATAACAGTTAAGGATATTGAAAAAGCGCAATTAAATCCAAATTCCGCTAAAGATTCTCAAGGTCGTTTGCGTGTTGCAGCTGCCAGTAATGTGGGGAATGATGGGATTGAGCGGGCTGAACGGCTAATTGACGCAGGTGTTGATGTGCTGGTGATTGATACAGCTCATGGGCATTCTCAGCGTGTACTAGAAACCGTTGAGCGGATTAAAAAAATGGCGTTTTCTCCAGCTGTTATTGCTGGTAATGTAGCGACTGCTCAAGCAACGCAGGCGTTAATTGATAGTGGTGCAGATGCGGTAAAGGTTGGTATTGGTCCCGGTTCTATTTGCACAACACGAATTGTTGCAGGTGTCGGTGTTCCTCAACTTGCAGCTATTATGAACGCTGCAGAGGTGGCTGAAAAAGCGGGTATTCCTGTCATTGCTGACGGCGGGATCAAAGCTTCGGGTGATTTTGCTAAAGCTTTAGCAGGTGGAGCTTGTGCTGCTATGATTGGTTCTCTTTTAGCAGGTACAGATGAAAGCCCTGGTGAGGTTTATCTTTATCAAGGTCGGTCTTTTAAAGCTTATCGCGGTATGGGGTCAGTTGGTGCTATGGCACGGGGATCGGCAGATCGCTATTTTCAGGATGAAGTGCGTGATGAGCTTAAATTGGTGCCTGAAGGTGTGGAAGGTCAAGTAGCCTACAAAGGCTCTATAGCATCGGTTTTACACCAGCTTGCTGGTGGGTTGCGTGCTTCGATGGGATATGTTGGAGCAAGAAATTTAGCAGAGTTTCGTGAAAAAGCAACCTTTGTTCGTATCACCAATGCCGGACTCCATGAAAGCCATACACATGATGTTGCTATCACACGAGAGAGTCCAAATTACCGGCGCCCTGTTTAATGTATAAGAGCTTAGGGCTGTGTTACACGATATAAAAATCCTTTGAGAAAATATAGGGAGATTACCTTTTCTCTTTATGGTTTAGTGCAATAATCCTAAAGGAGAAAGAATTGGAGGCTGATATTCCAATTCCTTCTGTAAGTTATATAAAATTAAGGGAGTTAACTTTTTGTAGTTTTCCGCTCCATTTTTGACGCGCGTTGGCGAGTGTTAGCCTGATCGCTTTGGGTGGATTTCTTTCCATTGTTTGAGGGCATTGTATTGTGACGGCTTTTAGATGAAGTTGTTTTCTCATTATTGTAAGTATTCATTATTTTCTCCTTTTAAATTATCTGGCGTAGGCCAGTACAGTAAAAACGGTCATGCCAAATAGTGGTTCCAAGCATTTTCTAAAAAGTTAACCTTTTGTCGAGAATGATGAGTGTGCTAGTCTTAGTAGAAGTGTTTTCCACATTGTCTGAAAGATAGCGTTTTCAAGATGTAAGATATTTAATGCTATGTATTGTTTATGGAGAGATACGAAAACTTAATTCACACAGCAATAAAAGTTTGATGGCTTTTGCATACGCATATTGGAAGAGGAATTTTAAGAGTACAGCTTGTTTTGCAGTATTTAAGGTGGGGGATGTGTATTTTAGAGTGATAAGAATGCGAACGAATAGCACATGAGATGAGGAGTTTGAAATGCTGTGAAAAAGCGGATCAAAATCATTCAGCTTCTAATATAAATTTTGCATGGTTTTTATAAAATCCCATTGATAGTGAGAAAGATAATTTTGTTTTTGCTTAAATGTTTAGAGTCTTGTAAAAATTCAAATGGGAGAAATGAATGCGCTTAGGTGGGCGTTTGCACGCGGCAATAGATATTCTAAAAGAGATAGAAATTCGGCATTACCGTGCAGGTGAAGCTTTAAGAGCTTGGGGGCTTTCTCATCGCTTTGCTGGAGCAAGCGATCGTGCAGCAATTAGTACAATCGTTTATGATGTCTTAAGACGGCGTTATTCTTTACAATGGCGTATGGAGAGTGATGATATTAGGGATATTGTTTTCGGCACTTTATTAGATACTGGAAAAATGACAATTGAACAAATTGATGGTGAATTAGAAGGGGATCGATTTGCTCCGAAGTTATTAGGGGCTAGGCAACGTCAATCATGGCAAAAACAGCAATTAGTTGATGCACCAGACTATATTCGTGGTGATATTCCTCAATGGTGTCAAGCGCATCTATATCCTTTATTTGCAGATAATTGGGTCACTGAAGCTGCTGCGTTAGCAACACGTCCTTCTTTAGATTTACGCGTGAATAGCTTGAAGGCAACGCCAGAGAAGGTTCTTAAAGAATTAGTAAAAACTAAAGCTCAATCTCTTTCATGGTTTCGGCAAGCTTTAAGGGTTGCACCTATAGAAAAGTTTGGCCGCCACCCCAATGTTCAAGTTGAACCTGCTTTTCAAAAGGGGCACTTTGAGATACAGGATTTAGGGTCTCAGATTGTTGCTCACCTCGTAGAAGCTAAAGCAAATATGCAGGTATTGGATTATTGTGCTGGCGCTGGTGGAAAAACATTGGCTTTAGCTGCCAGTATGAATAATCGGGGACAAATTTATGCTTATGATTCAGATGAAGTTCGCTTGGCTCCTATTTTTGACCGTCTTCGGCGAGCTGGTGTTCGTAATGTGCAGTCACGTGCGCATGTAGAAGAATTAAAGTCGTTAGTAGGTCAGATGGATATAGTTTTGCTAGACGCACCATGTAGTGGTACAGGAACATGGCGGCGGCATCCAGATACGAAGTGGCGTTTGACATTAGAACGGGTAAGACAACGCCAAACAGAACAGAAGGCTATTTTGAATGAGGCTATAGATTATCTTAAACCGGATGGGCGTTTAGTTTATATTACGTGCTCTCTTTTTTCTGATGAAAATGAGGAACAGATTTTCCAGTTTCTTCAACACCATTCTAATTTTTATCCAATAAATATGTGTGCACTTTGGCAGCAACATTTTAGTTTTTCTCCTGTACAACCGCTTTTTTCAAATTATGGACTTACTTTATCGCCAGCAACAACAAAAACAGATGGTTTCTTTTTGTCTGTGTTGCAAAAAAGACATTGATACATATTTTTGCATTTTTTATCGTAAATTTTACAAGGAGAACCTTTTTCTCAGGCAAATGGGCTTGTAAAAAAGAAAGATTGAATAATAAATCTAATTGGTTTTCTTTTACAATTATTGATTGGTTTTCTATGAGCATATCATATCCCGACACTGTTCTTATTATTGATTTTGGTTCACAAGTTACACAACTTATCGCGCGGCGGGTGCGAGCAATGGGTGTCTATTCCGAAATTGTTCCTTTTCAATTAGCTTTAGAAGGCATCAAGCGAACAAGACCTAAAGCTGTTATTTTATCAGGTAGTCCTTATTCAGTTATTGATGATGATTCGCCGCGTGTTCCGATGGAAGTTTTTGAAATTGGTGTTCCAGTTCTTGGTATTTGTTATGGTGAACAAGTCATGTGTGTTCAGCTTGGTGGAAAGGTTGAAGTTGGACATGAGCGTGAATTTGGGCGCGCCTTTTTGGAGGTGCAAGAAGAGAGTACACTTTTTGATAGTGTGTGGGAAAAAGGCTCCTGTTATCAAGTATGGATGAGTCACGGTGATCGTGTGGCGGTTTTACCAGAAGGTTTTCGTGTAATAGGCACATCAAAAGGTGCTCCCTATGCTGCTATTGCTGACGAAAAAAGGCGCCTTTATGCAGTGCAGTTTCATCCTGAAGTTGTCCATACACTAGATGGTGCAAAACTTTTACAAAATTTCGTTTGTAAAATCTCTGGCCTTAAAGGCAATTGGTCAATGGCTTCTTATCGTGAGCAGGCAATTGCTACGATACGACAAAAAGTTGGAAAAAGTCGCGTGATCTGTGGTCTTTCAGGTGGTGTGGATTCATCAGTTGTGGCTGTACTTCTTCATAAGGCAATAGGAGATCAACTGACATGTGTTTTTGTAGACCATGGGTTGATGCGTAAGAATGAGGCTGAAGAAGTTCTTACATTATTCCAAGATCATTATAATATAGAGCTTATTCATGTTAATGCTGCCAACATGTTTCTCAATGCTCTTGAAGGTGAGACAGATCCAGAGAAAAAGCGCAAAACGATTGGTCGTCTTTTTATTGAAGTTTTTGAAGAAGAAACCAAAAAGATCGGAGGTGCAGAATTTTTAGCACAAGGTACGCTTTATCCAGATGTCATTGAAAGTGTGTCTGCTATTGGTAAAACAGTAACAATTAAAAGCCATCATAATGTAGGGGGATTGCCAGAACGGATGAATATGAAACTTGTAGAACCATTGCGTGAGCTATTTAAGGATGAGGTTCGTTCTTTAGGGCGAGAGTTAGGATTGCCTGAGCAGTTTATTGGTCGTCATCCTTTTCCAGGTCCTGGCCTTGCAATTCGGTGTCCAGGTGCAGTTACACGTGAAAAATTAGAAATTTTACGTGAAGCGGATGCTATTTACCTTGATGAAATCCGTAAAGCTGGTCTTTATAACGAAATTTGGCAGGCTTTTGCTGTTCTTCTTCCTGTTCAGACTGTTGGTGTTATGGGTGATGGACGCACTTATGAATTTGTTTGTGCTCTTCGCGCTGTAACATCTGTAGACGGAATGACTGCTGATTTTTATCCCTATGATATGGAGTTTTTAAGCAAGACAGCAGCGCGTATTATTAATGAAGTAAGGGGTGTTAATCGTGTTGTTTATGATGTGACGTCAAAACCACCTGGTACTATTGAGTGGGAATGATTGAAATTAAGTACAAGCCTTTTAAAAATAGAGTATTATTTAAACTTTGATATTCGGGAAAGTGGAAAGAGAAAACAATGTTAAAGAAATTGTTTTGCACTTTTGATTTTAAAAAAAGACCATTATCTGATCTGTATGAACCAATATCGTTTAAAATTGAGAAGTATAAAATTTTGTATGTCTGAAAAAAAAATTGTTGCACACCGTGGTGGAGCTAATCTTTATCCTGAAAATACGCTTTCGGCATTTCGCCATGCAATTGCGTTAGGAGTTGATGAGATTGAATGCGATGTTCATCTGCTTAAAAGCGGTGAAGTGGTTGTATTTCACGATTTTCGTCTCGAACAATTGGTTGGAAAAACAGGATATATTCATGATATTGATAATGAAACACGCAAACAACTCTGCGTAAAAGGAAGTATTGAAGCTCCTCCTTTACTAGAAGAAGTACTTGATCTTTTGGGATCAAACAATGTTGCACTGCATCTTGAAATTAAAACATGTGGTGAAGTTGAGCGTGAAACGATTTTATCCCAAAAAGCGCTTGCGTTAATAAAAAGCCGAAATTTAGC
Source organism: Bartonella sp. B12(2025) (assembly GCF_053795135.1). Classification (NCBI taxonomy): domain Bacteria; kingdom Pseudomonadati; phylum Pseudomonadota; class Alphaproteobacteria; order Hyphomicrobiales; family Bartonellaceae; genus Bartonella; species Bartonella sp. B12(2025). Next base: position 101,410 of record NZ_CP200031.1, read on the forward strand.
AGAAAGAGTTTCTGCAATCAGCTTTGATCCTGCGAGCCTTCGTCCCTTTATTGAAGCAGGAATATCATCTGGTCCATGTATTGATAGCTTTAAAGATGATATGTCTCGTCATTTTTCTGAGTGGAAACAATTGGGGTTTTCTGATCTGAGTTTAGATGGATCCATTGTCTCACAGGATTTTATTGAATCTGCACTTGAAGCTGGCTTTACTGTAGGAGTATGGACAATTAACGGGAAAGCCCGGTTATTGCATTGGCTTAATACGCCTGTAGATTATATCACAACAGATCAACCTGATTTAGCTTTACAGTTGCGTACACAAAGTTAAAAAGCCATACATCTATAATAGAAAAAGCTGTATTTTCTAACAAAAATAGGGTCAATAGAAAAACGTAAAAAGTATTTACTGAACTCCTAATTTATTTACTTATTATTTGTGCGTTTTCCAGTGGTTTTATTAAAAGTATGAAAACTCTGATGAGCGACAGTAAAGTTTAGTTTTTGACCATAGTCGTTTGTAAGGCGTTCTTTTATTTCAATGGTAAAAACAGTATCATTCCAACGCGTTAAAATGTGGCATCCTGTCCCGATAGGCTTGATAAGTTCAATTTGCGTGTGAAAGACAGGTCCTTTATCTGGATGTTCGCCCAACAAAATTACTTCTGGTCTAAATGCTAAAAGATTAGTTTCTTCACTATAAGATAATGAATGACCTAAGTGTTGTTCTAGAATTTGGCGATCAAGAAAATTCATAGGGGGAGAACCAATAAAATCAGCTACGAATGTTGTTGCTGGATAATCGTAAATTTCCATTGGCGTTCCAATTTGCTCGATAGCTCCTTTATTCATAACAACTATTCTATCAGCTAATGTCATGGCTTCTAGTTGATCATGGGTAACATAGAGGCTAGTTGTTCCCAATGAGCGCTGGAGTGTTTTAATCTCAATACACATTTGAGCACGCAATTTTGCATCAAGGTTTGAAAGTGGCTCATCAAAGAGAAAAACACGTGGCTGACGTACAATCACACGCCCCATTGCAACACGCTGTCGTTGTCCTCCTGATAATTGTCGTGGTTTACGGTCCAGAAATGGCTCTATTTGCAAAAGTTTTGCAGCGTGTGTGATACGTTTATTTATTTCGTCTTTAGGTGTTTTACGATTTTTAAGACCATATTCTAAGTTTCCACGAACTGTCATATGGGGATAGAGTGCGTAATTTTGAAAAACCATGGCAATGTCGCGATCAGCTGGTTCACGCTTATCGATACGCTCATTATCAATATAGAGTTCACCCGAGGTGACTTGTTCAAGTCCTGCAATAATGCGTAATAATGTTGATTTTCCACATCCTGAAGGACCGACAAGGACAAGAAGTTCTTTATCAGCAACAGTTAAATTTAAGTCATCAATGACTAGAATACCGTTGTCATACTGTTTTTTTACATTTGATAACTGGATTATAGCCACAGTTATTTCTCCGTTTCAATAAGGCCTTTGATAAAAAGCCGCTGCATGCATATAATGACAAGAACAGGCGGCACCATGGCAACGACCGATACTGCCATGAGTATATTCCATTGAGGATCATGCTGAAGTGATTCTACGATAAGCTGTTTTAGAATAATAAGAATAGTTTGATGGTTTTGATCAGTTGCAATTATAAGAGGCCAGAGATATTGCACCCATCCATAAATGAACATGATTATGAATAAAGCGGCGATATTGCTTTTACTAAGGGGGAGAAGAATATCTTTAAAAAATTTAAATGGCCCTGCACCATCAACACGTGCTGCTTCTAAGAGTTCATCGGGAACAGTCAAAAAAAACTGACGAAATAAAAATGTGGCAGTTGCGGATGCAATGAGTGGGATAATCATTCCGCCATAGGTATTTATCATGCCTAACTGTGCAACTACTGCATATGTTGGAATAATACGAACTTCAACGGGGAGCATCAATGTGATAAAGATGAGAGCAAAGACAGTTTTTCGGAAAGGGAAGCGCATATAGACGATTGCGTAAGCAGAAAAGAGTGAAATAATAATTTTTCCAATACTAATACCAAGTGCCATAATGAGCGAATTCATTAAGAGTGGCCATAGCTTGGGAAGACCGAGTTGTACAAGGCCATCACCAAAGATTGTTTTATAGTTCTCTAGAGTAGACTTTCCTGGTAAAAGAGGAAGTGTTCCTGAGTTAAATGCTGCTGAACTATGGGTTGATGCAATGATAGCAACATAAACTGGTAAGCAAATAATGATAATGCCGACAATGAGGGTAAGATGGGTTAGAAACTTCAAAACAGGGCGGTTTTCAACCATAATTTGCTTCCTAATATTGTACGCGGCGTTCAATCCAGCGAAACTGAATAAACGTTAAGACAATAACCATTAACATCAATACTGTTGATTGTGCTGCGGATACACCGATTAATTGATTTTTAAAACCATCATCATATACTTTGTAAATGAGAGTGCTTGTTGCACGAGCAGGACCTCCAGAGGTTATGTTATCAATAATACCAAATGTATCAAACAGAACATAATGAATATTGACGATAAGAAGAAAAAAGGTAGTCGGTGAAATTTGCGGAAAAACCACACTCCAAAACCGCTTAAAAGGGCCAGCACCATCAATTGCTGCCGCCTCTATTTGGGAACGTGGAACAGATTGTAGACCTGCAAGAAAAAAGAGAAAATTATAAGAGATCTGTTTCCAACTGGCTGCAATCACAATAAGGATCATTGCTTGAGTACCATTAATACGATAATTCCATATAATACCCATTTTTTCAAGAAGAAAAGGGATAATCCCAATGGTTGGATGAAAGATAAACAACCATAATATACCTGCCAATACCGGAGCAACGGCATAAGGCCAGATTAAAAGCGTTGTATAGACCTTTTTTGCACGGATAACACGATCAACACAGACAGCTAAAAGAAGTGATATCGTCATTGAAACAGCAGTAACCGAAATGGAAAATACTGCGGTTGTGAGAAGTGATTTCAGATAAGCAGGATCAGAGAGAATTGTCACATAGTTTTCAAAACCAATAAAGGTTGTCGTAAAGCCAAAAGGATCCTGACGCTCAAAAGACGATTTTATTGCTTGGGCAGCAGGCCAAAAGAAAAATAAAAAAGTCACAATAAGCTGAGGAAAAAGCAGCCAGTAAGGGAGTAGACTATTTCTGAAATACGCGTATTTTTCTTGCATTCGTAGGGCTCTTTGAAATACAGAGACTTTAGAAAAGCGAACAAAAAGAACTAAGAGGATTCAATTATTTTGTTAACTTCTTAATATTTAACGATAATAATGAAACCTTAGTGATTGGCTTTTTCAAATTCACGTAAGAGTTTATTGCCACGTTTAACAGTTTCATCTAACCCATCTTTTGGTGTTTTTGAGCCACTAAGAACAGCTTCTAGTTCTTGATCAAGAATAGAACGAATTTGTGGTAAATTACCAAATCTTATGCCTTTTGAGTTAACTGTTGGTGGGTTGAGAGTGATTTGTTTAATAGCAATATCTGCGCCGGCGCTTTTATCGTAGTAATGTTGTTTTTTGCTCAATTCGTAAGCAGCCATTGTCGTTGGAAGATAACCTGTTATTTGATGCCACTTAGCTTGATTATCTGCTCTCGAAAGATATTTAAGGAAAGCGGCTGCACCTGCATATTCTTCAGGAGTATGACCTCTTAAAGCCCAAATAGAGGCACCACCAATAATTGAATTCTGTGGTGCGCCTTCTACATCATCATAGTAGGGTAGCATACCAAAGCCAACATTGAATTGCGCTTCGGAAAGAACTCCTGCACGAAATCCTGAAGATTGTATAAAAATTGCGCAATTTTGCGTCATAAACATTGGTGTTGCATCTAATGCTCCAGCTGGGCCTCCATAGCGAAAAATGCCTTGGTCAGACCATTTTTTAAGGTCTGTCCACATACGCACTTGTAAGGGGCCATTGAAGGTAAGCTCTGAATCAAGTCCACTAAAACCATTTTCTTTCGTTCCAAAAGGAACATTATGCAATGCTGAAAAATTTTCTATGCCAATCCATTGAGATGCATAAGCCATTGTAAAACCACAGCTTGCTGCTTTAGTTCCAAGAATTTTTTTGGAGAAATTTTCTACATCTTTCCATGTTCTAGGTGCTTGTTCTGGATCAAGCCCTGCTTTTTTAAAAATATCTTTATTATAATAAAGGATTGGTGTTGAAGCGTTGAATGGCATAGACAGCATTCGTCCTTGAACATCGGAGTAATAGCTACTGATAGCAGGCAAATAATCTGCAGGATCGAATTCTTGTTTTGTGTCAGCCATAAGTTGATAAATGGGATAAACTGCACCTTTTGCAGCCATCATGGTTCCAGTTCCAATTTCATAGATTTGAGCGAGAACAGGTTGTTTTTTCCCACGAAACGCAGAAATGAGTGAAACCATACTTTCTTCATATTCACCACGAAATGAAGGAACAACTTTGTATTTGGATTGACTGGCATTAAAGTCGTTAATGAGACTTTCAGTTTGTTTCCCTAGTTCTCCGCTCATAGAATGCCAAAAGCTGATTTTTGTTTGCGCAAAACTCGCTGTTGCCACGCTTATAGCAACTGTAAACGCTGCTATAGAAAGATAAAAACGACTCATGCTTTACCCTTTCTGAAGTAATGGAATATAGATTTCCCCTAGATTTATAGCATTACAAATGAACATGTCATGACAGTTTTTTCAGAAATATGTTTGTTCATTTAAACAGGAACCACCAAAAGGTCAAACGAATTTGTTTAGACTTATCAGTTTTTCCTTTATGATAGCTTTTGTGTGTTGATGCGGTCACTATAAACATCTGATAAAAATTGAATTGACTCAAATGAATAAAGCATAAGGGAGGTTCAAGGATGTGAACAGTAAATATTACTCAGCTGGAGCGGTGCAGTATTCGAATGTACTATTTTAAACAGAGAGTATTATTTGTCTTATAACTTTTGGACGATGACCTTGAGGTAAATTGTAGATTCCACTTAAATAATAACGTTTGCTAAAGCAGATTTTTTAAAATTTAATTTATTGAGAAGTCATTGCCCTCTCAAATTCTTTGGTTCACGCACCAAAATTATGCTTTGGATTTGTGTTTTAGGAACTGTCTAACAAGCTTTGGCTAGTTAGAGGTAATAAGATCATTTCTGGGCGCCTAACGATATCCTTGATCTATAATCAAAATGGCTTGTTTTAGCCTTCCTGCATGACTCCAAAACTGTGATGTGTGAGGAGTTTCTATTGGCGCAAAATGGAGGAATTATCATGCAGGTGATGTTAGTTTCATGGGAAAAAAATAATTTTAAAATAAAATGTTAATTGCATATTTAAAAATTTTGTATAGTAGAATACTCTTAGAAAACCTAAAAAACAAGAAGATAAGTTCAAACATAAGTGTAGTTTTTGCTTATGAAAGATCTATTGATAAATTTAAAATAATGTTTTTTGAAATTGAGAAAAAAGCATTTTATAGCTTGATTATGGATTTTGTTGATTTGTCTTAGTGTTTTGTTATAGCATCGATAATAGTTGTAACATTGTGTTCCATCATATCAAGATAAGTTGCAGCAGGGCCATTTTCATTTGATAATGCATCAGAATACAGTATTCCACCAATTTTTAAACCTGTTTCTCTTGAAATCTGTTTTATAAGGCGGGGATTAGAGATATTTTCAACGAACAGTGCAGCTGCTTTATTGGTTTTAATTTGCTTGATAAGTTTGGCCACATCGGCTGCAGTTGCTTCAGTTTCTGTTGAAGCACTTTGGGGTGCAAGTATGGTAAAACCATATTCTTGAGCAAAATAGCCAAAGGCGTCATGAGATGTGATAATGATACGCTTATCTTTTGGGATGGTGGCAATCTTTTTTTTAAGTGTTTCTTGTGCTGCTTTAAGCTTTTTGATGTAGGATTCAGCATTTTTGCTGTAACTTGCGCAGGATTGTTGATCGATTTTACAGAAAGCAGTGGCAATATTTTTGATATAAATTTCAACATTGGGGATAGTCTGCCAAGCATGTGGATCAATACCGCTGTGGTGTTGTTGTTTGGCACCATGTCCTTGATTTTTAGTTTCGAGGAGAGGAATGTTAGCACTAACTTTGACAAGAAGCGCTTTTGTACCGCTTGCTGTAATGAGGCGGTCAATGAAATTTTCTAAATGAAGTCCATTGATGAAAATAATATGAGCATTTTTAAGAGCTTGGGCATCACGGGGAGTGGGCTCATAAACATGGGTATTCGCATTTGGGCCGATAAAAGTGGTCATAGAGATATGGTCGCCTCCTACATTTTTTACTAAATCTGCAAGAATAGAAAAGCTCGCGATAACTCTAATCTTATTCTGCTTATGCGCAGAAACAGAAAATGGAAAAAGGGAAAGCAATAAGAGAGTTCCAAGAAAAACAAATTGTTGAATAAGTTTAGGCACATTACTTCCTTAAGATGGGGAGGAACGTATAAAAGAGGTGGGGAAACCATGCTACAATAAAGCCACGTGGACTTATGAAGTAGGAAAAAAGATAAATAAGTCCTGCCGTAATGATAATAGCGGGGCCGGAGGGAAGTGACAGATGAAAAGAAAGCAGTAAGCCACATATGCTAGCAATGATTCCAAAAAGGGTGGAAAGTACGCAGATAGGGCCCAGATGCGAAAGCCAAAAACGGGCTGTAATAGCTGGAATCATCATAATGCCGACAGAAAGTAATGTTCCTAGTGATTGGAAACCGCCAACTAGATTCAATACGACAAGTCCGAGCAATGATATATGAACATATTTACTCAATGGAGAGAGCGATTTAAAAAATAGAGGATCAAAGCTTTCTAATACGAGCGCGCGCCAGAAAATACAGAGACTGCACAACGTGACCAGCATTATAGTGGTAATCAACCAAAGGGCTTGTGTATCAATAGCAAGTACAGAGCCAAATAAAAGATGAAGCAGTTCAATCTTTGAGTCTTTAAGTGAAACAATAATGACGCCTGCTGCGAGCGCAATAAGATAAAAAACTGTCATTGATGCATCTTCTTTTTGAAAGCTATTTCGTGAAATCAAGGCGGTTGCTAAAGCAACAATGATGCCAGCTAAGATGCCGCCAAGTGTCATAGATATGAGCGAGAAGCCACAAAAAAGAAAAGCAACTGCAACACCAGGAAGAATGGCGTGGGATATAGCATCTCCTGTTAAGCTCATTCCACGTAACATCAAAAATACACCAACAGGGCAGGCGCTGATGGACAGGAGAATTGAACCGATAAGGGCGTTTTGCATAAAGTGGAAATCAACGAAGGGGGCAAGAAAAAATGCGTACACGTATATAACCTAATAGAGCGAGAATCATTGATGAGAAGATGTTGTCTTTTGCGCGCTGATACGGAAAGAGTTGGATGTGAGAGGTGGCATAACGTGATGAATGTTGTCATGAAAAAAATGCGTTGTTTCTCCATAAAAGGCGTTTTGTTTATTAATTTGAATCATTTTTGGAAAATATTCTTGCACAATAAGGGAATCATGGAGTGCCATAAGAACTGTCCGTCCTTGTTGTTGCCAGTGTGTGATTAACGCAAGAAGATCTTTTTGGGTATTACGATCTACACCATTGAAAGGTTCATCGAGCAAAATAATATCAGCATCTTGTACGATAATACGTGCAAAAAGAGCGCGTTGTAATTGACCGCTTGATAGCGTGTCAAGTGAACGGGTAGCGAGTGTCGTGAGCCCAACCATTTCAAGTGCATTCTGAATTTTAGAGTAATAAGGGCGCTGGTTTTTCCACAATCCACAAAAAGGCCACAGTCCCGTTTTTATCAGCGCTTCTACATCAATTGGAAATGTTTGATCTATGTCACATTGCTGAGCAAGATAAGCAATCCGGCTTTTCTTGGGTTTTGTAATTTTACCTTTGATAGGTTTAATCAACCCAGCGCTGGCCTTCAGGAGTGTAGATTTTCCAGCACCATTATCACCCGTTATTGCTACCAATGAGCCGGGTTTTAACTTTGCTGAAAAGCTTTTTATTGCTATTCTGTTTACATAACCTAATGTTGCACTATCGAAATGCAGACCCATAATTTATACCACTGTGATTATTTATCTCAAAAACATATGTAATAATATAACATTTGTCAACAAAATGTTATATTATTACATATGTTGTGGGAGCTGAGAAATTTAGTGGGAAGATCGTGGAAAATTCAAAATAATGGTTGAATTTTCCTTGACGAAAGAGAGAGTGTGTATACTATATATAGTACCAAAATGATTGGTGATTCTAAATAGGCACAAGTGAGGGTATGATGTGTTTCGTTTGGCGTCTAAGTTGCTTCCATAATGTGATCGTAGAGAGTTTATTGACTAGAGAGTAGAGCAGTATTCCTGCTGGAATATTTCTCTCGGGGGAATTTCCTTTCGTTTTTGTAAGTTGATTTTTATCGTAAAAGAGTAAAACTAAGGTATTGGGAAACGGCTGTTTGGGGGGACATTAGTTTCTTTTTAGACAGCTGGAGGGAATTGTAATGCAAACAAAAGATTGTTTTATAACTAGGGGGCTTTACCACTTAAGTTGTAGAATAATCATTTATTCTGAGCATAATTTTAAATTTATTTTATGAGGATTTTTATTATGTTCAGGAAGCTGTGTGTTATTTGGGCAAGAGTGTAGCCATATGTGTTTGTGTACGATTGCTGTTTTTTGTTATTCTTGAGTATCTATAAAATTATCAGAATTAACTGTTCGAGGGTTGATTTTTGGAAATTATGAAAGTTGAAGAAATGCCGATCACTATTTATAGTAAACCATCTTGCGTCCAATGTGATGCTACGTGTCGCGCTTTTGATGCCAAAGGCATTAATTATCGTGTTGTGGACATTTCCCGTGATGAACAAGCATATGTTTTTGTTCAATCTCTGGGGTATCGTCAGGTTCCTGTAGTCGTTTGTGGTGAAAATCATTGGTCTGGTTTTAGACCAGATATGATTAGTGGTCTTTGTGCTTAATGGGACTTGTTGTTTATTATTCGAGTGTAACGGGTAATACTGAACATTTTGTCTCTCAGCTTGGTCAACGATTCTTCAAGATTGATAAAAAAAAACCGTCTGTGTTTGTTGATGAACCTTATGTATTAGTCGTTCCTACATATGCAGATGGTGAAGGAAGAATGGCTGTTCCAAAAGCAGTTATTCATTTTCTCAATGAAGTAGAGAACCGCAAATTAATTCGTGGTGTCATTGGTGGTGGGAATCGTAATTTTGGTCGCTATTATAATTTAGCGAGCAAGATCATTGCTGAAAAATGTTTTGTACCTTGCCTTTATCGTTTTGAACTGCGTGGAACTGATGAGGACGTTATTTGTGTAAAGAAGGGATTAGAAAGATTTTGGAAACAGTCGATATAGAACAATCGCAGAAATCTGGTCAGGTCATGGATTATCATGCGCTGAACGCAATGCTTAATCTTTATGATGAAAATGGTCATATTCAATTTGATATGGATCAGCTTGCTGCACGGCAATATTTTCTCCAGCATGTTAATCAAAACACAGTTTTTTTCCATAATCTTAAGGAAAAGATAAATTACTTGATAGAGGAAGGTTATTATGAAGAAACTTTATTTGAACTTTATGATTTTTCTTTTATCAAAAAGCTTTTTAAACGCGCTTACGCATTTAAGTTTCGTTTTCCTACTTTTTTGGGTGCATTTAAGTACTATACGAGCTATACGCTGAAGACTTTTGATGGAAAACGCTATCTTGAGCGTTATGAAGATCGTGTCTGTCTTGTCGCTTTATATTTAGCACAAGGGAATAAAGCTCTTGCTGAGAGTTTTGTGGATGAAATTATTACAGGCCGGTTTCAACCTGCAACACCGACATTTCTGAATGCGGGGAAAAGGCAACGCGGCGAATTGGTGTCGTGTTTTTTGTTGCGTGTTGAGGATAATATGGAATCGATAGGTCGTTCGGTCAATTCAGCTTTACAACTTTCAAAACGCGGTGGGGGTGTGGCGCTTTGTTTGACCAATTTGCGGGAAGCGGGGGCGCCAATCAAGAAAATAGAAAACCAGTCTTCAGGTGTATTACCTGTGATGAAACTTTTGGAAGATTCTTTTTCTTATGCCAATCAACTTGGTGCACGGCAAGGGGCTGGTGCTGTTTATTTACATGCGCATCATTTAGATATTATGAAGTTTTTGGATACAAAGCGTGAGAACGCTGATGAAAAAGTCAGAATTAAAACTCTTTCGCTTGGTGTAGTTATTCCTGATATTACTTTTGAGCTTGCGCGTAATAATGAAGATATGTATTTGTTCTCACCTTATGATATTGAGCGCGTCACAGGGAAGCCCTTTAGTGATATTTCTTTGACGGAGCATTATCGGTCTTTTGTTGATAATGCAAAGATTCGTAAAAAGAAAATAAGTGCACGTGTTTTTTTTCAGACATTAGCAGAAATTCAATTTGAATCGGGTTATCCTTATATTTTGTTTGAGGATACTGCTAATCGAGCCAATCCGATAGCCGGACGTATAAGTATGAGCAATTTATGTTCAGAAATTTTGCAGGTGAGTGAGGCAAGTGAACTAGAGACGGATTTAACTTATCGCACTATTGGAAGTGATATATCTTGTAATCTTGGTTCAATGAATATTGCAAAGGCAATGGAAAGTCATGATTTCGGGCTGACAGTAGAAGTTGCTGTTCGTGCTCTTACTGCTGTTTCCGATATGAGCGATATTGCGTGTGTACCTTCCATTGCGAAAGGCAATGCTGAAAGTCATGCGATTGGTTTGGGGCAAATGAATTTACATGGTTTTTTAGCGCGTGAACAGATTTATTATGGATCTCCTGAAGCGATTGATTTCACCAATATCTATTTTTATATTGTGACGTATCATGCAATACGTGCTTCCAATTTAATTGCACGCGAACGTAAGGAGATGTTTGCGGGCTTTGAGAAGTCAGCTTATGCAGATGGCCGTTTTTTTGCAAAATATATTGAGAAAGAGTGGAGGCCACAATTTAAGGTTGTGCAAGATATTTTTGCACGTAATAATATATTTATACCAGATCAAAAGGATTGGCAGGAACTTAAGAATTTAGTTGTTGAGTACGGGCTTTATAATCGCAATCTGCAGGCTGTTCCTCCCACGGGCTCTATTTCCTATATTAATCACGCGACATCTTCTATTCATCCGATTGCTTCAAAGATTGAGATTCGCAAAGAGGGAAAAATTGGGCGCGTTTATTATCCTGCACCTTACATGGATAATACGAATTTGAATTTCTACCAGGATGCTTATGAGATTGGCCCTGAAAAAATTATTGATACTTATGCTGCTGCTACACAGCATGTTGATCAAGGTCTTTCATTAACTTTGTTTTTTCCTGATACCGCCACTACGCGTGATATTAACCGCGCACAAATTTATGCTTGGAAAAAGGGTATAAAGAGTATTTATTATGTACGGTTGCGGCAAGTAGCGTTGAGTGGAACAGAAGTGGATGGCTGCGTTTCGTGCAGTCTATAGGAGATAATCATATGACAAAGATTACAACCAAAAATCCTGTTGTGTGCGCTGTCAATTGGAATAGATTGCATGATGAGAAGGATCTTGAAGTATGGAACCGCTTAACTGGAAATTTTTGGTTGCCTGAGAAAGTCCCACTTTCTAATGATATTCCTTCATGGTCAAGTTTGACGGAGGAAGAACGCAAGCTAACGATTCGTGTTTTTACGGGATTAACTCTTCTGGATACGATTCAAAATACTGTAGGAGCCATTTCACTTATGGCTGATGCAGTAACAGAGCATGAGGAGGCAGTATTGACGAATATTGCGTTCATGGAAGCCGTTCATGCGCGTTCTTATTCCTCTATTTTTTCAACCTTATGTTCAACAGTAGAAGTCGATGATGCGTTTAGGTGGTCAGAAGAAAATATCCATTTACAGAAAAAAGCAAGATTAGTGCTTGAGCGTTATGAGGCAAATGAACCACTGAAGAAAAAAATTGCTTCGACTTTGCTGGAGAGTTTTTTATTTTATTCTGGTTTTTATTTGCCCATGTATTGGGCTAGCCGCGCTAAATTGACTAATACAGCTGATTTAATTCGGCTTATCATCCGTGATGAAGCTGTACATGGTTATTATATAGGCTACAAATTTCAATTGGGGTTTGCAAAACTTGATGAAGCCAAAAAGAAGGAAATTAAAGATTTTGCTTTTAACTTGCTCTTCGACCTTTATAATATTGAATGCAAATATACTGAAGATCTTTATGACACTATTAGACTGACAGAAGATGTTAAGATTTTTCTTCATTATAATGCAAACAAGGCTTTAATGAATCTGGGTTTTGAAGGCCTTTTCCCACCTGAAGTTTGCCGTGTTAACCCCGCTATTTTAGCAGCTTTGTCGCCGAGCTCTGACGAAAATCATGACTTCTTTTCAGGGGCTGGCTCTTCTTATGTTATTGGCAAAGCGGTGTCTACCACGGATGATGATTGGGAATTTTAATGATTGCATACAAAGAGAAGTGCGCGTGGTATACCTCTCAGGTCTTTGCGCATTTCTAGACACTGGAAGTTGCTCTTTTCAAACAAATCGCAGACTTCTTTTTCTTGAGAGTGGCCAATTTCAACAGCGACATAGCCTTTTGTTTTTAAGTAGTTTGCTGCTTTACGAGCGATCTTTCGATAAAAATCAAGACCATCTTTTCCTCCGACTAGTGCACGCAATGGGTCATGCAGACGCACTTCCTTTGCGAGGTTTTTGATATCTGTTTCTGGAATATAGGGTGGATTGGAAATAATGAGATCAAATCGACCTGCAACGGAATCAAACCAGTTGCTAAGAAGAGGTGTAAAGCGGTTTATAACTTCTGCATTTTTTGCATTTTTTATGGCTGTTTTAAGAGCATCTTCAGAAATATCGACAGCCACTGCATAAGATTGAGGAATTTGTTTGAGAACTGCAATGGCAATAGCACCACTTCCTGTTCCCATATCAAGCAATGTTATTTTCTCTGAGTTTTCTACATATTTTTTAAGGAGTGGTAAAACAAGATCTACAAGCGTTTCTGTATCGGAACGTGGTTCTAAAGTATCTTGAGATAATGCGAGAGATATACCATAAAATTCTCGTTTTCCGATAATGCGGTAGACAGGTTCGCCAGCAATACGTCGTTGTACAGCGTGTTCTAATTGTTTCATTTGCTCAAAAGATAGGCAGAGATCTGGTTGAATAATTCTATCAGATGCATTTGTATCTGTTATCCATTCGACAAGTATTTTGGCATCAAGATTGGCTTCAGAAATTCCTTGAGTATATAATTTTTCTTGGGTTTGTCGGATGATATTGTTGAGAGAGTTCTTGTTCATCCATTATTATCCATTTCCATAAGAAGTTCTGTCTGATGATTGGATATGAGTGCATGAATAAGCTCATCCAGATCTCCTTCCAATATGTAGTTAAGCTTATACAGAGTGAGATTAATACGATGATCTGTGACACGTCCTTGTGGAAAATTATAGGTACGAATACGTTCTGACCGATCACCGGATCCGACTTGGCTTTTACGGGAAGCTGAACGTTCATTTGCCACTTTTTGTCGTTCGATATCGAACAAGCGCGCACGTAAAATTTGGAGCGCACGTGTTCGGTTTTGGTGTTGTGATTTTTCTGCTTGTACAACCATAATTCCTGTTGGAATATGTGTGATGCGAACAGCTGAATCAGTTGTATTGACGTGCTGTCCACCTGCTCCAGATGCACGCATTGTATCGATGCGAATATCTTCTGGACGAATTTCTATATCAATTTCTTCAGCCTCTGGAAGCACTGCAACAGTTGCAGCAGATGTATGGATGCGCCCGCTTGTTTCTGTTTCAGGGACGCGTTGTACACGATGAACACCTGATTCAAATTTTAGTTTAGAAAAGACACCTTTGCCTGAAATGGCAGCAATAATTTCTTTATATCCACCAACTTCCCCCTCATTAAGTGAAACGACTTCAACTTTCCAGTTATGGGTACTAGCATAACGTTCATACATACGAAAAAGATCACCGGCAAAAAGTGCGGCTTCTGACCCGCCTGTTCCTGCTCGAATTTCAACAATGGCACTTTTTTCATCAGCAACATCTTTAGGTAAAAGAAGAATCTGGAGTTCTTGTTCAAGTTGCTCCATTTTTTGACATAACAATGGTTGCTCTTCTTGAGCGAGGTTACGCATCTCTATATCTGTTAATTTATCATTGATTATAGTTTCTAATTCTGCAATCTCTACGTAAAGAGCGTTTAATGCTCGTATGGAATTAATAATTGGCTGTAATTCTGCATATTCAGAAGCTAATTTTACATATGCTTCAGAATTTGGGTTTTTAGTCATTTGGTTTTCAATTATTTCAAAGCGCTTTTCAAGCTGTCTTATACGATCTTTTGGCAAAGAAACCATGATAATATTGGCCTAATTTGTTATAATACTGGCGATTGATTGCTTTATAGCATCAGATAAGAGGGGGTAATAAAGCAGAAAAACTTTTTTGCCAATGAAAACTATAGGTTTTTAAGGTAAACTTATATAGAATTCAATTTGCATGAGGAGTTTTTTGATTATACATACAAGATTAGCTATTTAAGAATCGTGTTTTTTCCCATAAAGTTCAAGACGATGGTGAATGATATCATAGCCAAGAGATTGAGCGATTTCCTCTTGCAGTTTTTCAATGATATCAGACTGAAATTCGATGACTTGTCCTGTTTCCACATCAATGAGATGATCATGGTGTTGTCTATCTGCTTGCTCAAAACGAGATGGCCCACCACTAAAGGTGTGGCGATGAATTGTCCCGTTTCCTTCTAATGTTTTCATGGTTCGATAAACGGTCGATAGCGAAATACTAGAATCTATTTTGTGGGCACGCTGAAAAATTTCAAACGCGTTCGGGTGATCATTTGTATCAGTCAAAATATCCAGGATAATGCGCCTTTGACGTGTTACTCTTAAACCTGCAGTGCGTAACTCCTGCTCATAATTTCGCTTTTTACTCATCTTTTTAATTGTTTGTTTTTTAAACGAAGGCTCCATGACAGTGTTTGTATTTTTTCTCTGAACCACAAGGACAACGTTCATTACGTCCAACTTTTCCCCATGTGTTTGAATCATTAGGGTCACGATCTTTCGGATTAACAAACTTATTTTCTTGTGATTGTGCCCACAAGATTAAGCCATTTTCTTTACTTGGATCGTTAAAGACAGAAGAATTATCACCGGTTTGCTCAGCTATGAGTGGTTCTGTGGGTTGCTGAGTGATTTCGAAACGCATGAGTTTAGAAGCAACGATTCTACGCAAGTTTTTGAGCATGCTCTGAAAGAGTTCAAATGACTCTGTCTTATACTCGTTGAGTGGATCCCGTTGCGCATAACCACGAAAACCAACTACAGAGCGTAAATGGTCTAAACTTACCAGATGTTCACGCCATAACGTGTCAATAGTTTCAAGTAATATGGCTTTGTAAAAATAAGCCATTACTTCTGGAGAATAGCGTTCAGTACGTTCGTTTTCAAGTTTTGTAACAGCGTCTAATATGCGTTCTAAAATTTGTTCTTCTGCAATTCCATCTTCTTTTGCCCATGCTCCTATTGGAAGCTCAAGATTGAAGAGTTGGTGAACTTCCTCTTGTAGAGCTTTCACATTCCACTTTTCAGAATATGTTCCAGATGGGATACAGGCTTCTACGAGATCTTCAATCACCTCATTACGCATTTCAAGAATCATTTCTGTTAGATCGTCTGCATTCATGACTTCCATACGCTGTTCAAAAATAACCTTGCGTTGTTCATTCATGACATCGTCATATTTTAACAAATTCTTACGAATTTCAAAGTTTCGTGCTTCGACTTTTTTTTGCGCTTTTTCGAGAGCTTTATTAATCCATGGGTGGATAATGGCTTCATTTTCTTTCAATCCAAGCTTTTGCAACATGCCATCCATACGATTTGAGCCGAAGATGCGCATGAGATCATCTTGAAGAGAGAGAAAAAATTTTGAACGACCGGGATCGCCTTGGCGACCAGAACGTCCACGCAGCTGATTATCAATACGACGACTTTCATGGCGTTCAGTAGCGATGACATACAGACCACCAACAGCTAATGCTGTTTCTTTGAGCTGCTTAACATCTTTTTTAATTTTTTCAATTTTAGCTGTCCGTTCTGCTCCATCAGGCATATCTTGTAATTCTTGTTGGATACGCATCTCGACATTACCACCAAGTTGTATATCAGTACCACGACCAGCCATGTTGGTTGCGATGGTTAAGGCTCCAGGAACCCCTGCTTGTGCAATGATGTATGCTTCTTGCTCATGATAGCGGGCATTTAAGACTCTAAAATCAGTAATGCCCTCTTTTCGCAAACGCTCTGCTAATTGTTCTGACTTTTCAATAGAAGTTGTTCCAACAAGAATAGGTTGTCCTTTTTCGTGCGCTTGATGGATATCACGCACAATAGCACGATATTTCTCCTCTGTTGTTCGATAAATTTCATCATCTTCATCAAGACGCTGTATTGGTAAGTTTGTGGGGACTTCGACAACGTCAAGACCATAAATATTACTGAATTCTTCGGCTTCTGTTGTCGCAGTTCCAGTCATCCCAGACAGTTTTCTATACATACGAAAATAATTTTGGAAAGTGATGGAAGCGAGGGTCTGACTTTCTGGTTGAATAGCAACATGCTCTTTGGCTTCTAGTGCTTGATGGAGTCCTTCAGAATAACGTCGTCCTGGCATCATACGACCTGTGAATTCGTCGATGATAACAATTTCATTGTTGCGAACAATGTAATCCTTGTCACGAACAAATAACTTGTGGGCTTTTAGGGCGTTATTGACATGGTGGACGATGGCGACGTTTTCTATATCGTAGAGGCTTTCACCTTTAAGATATCCAGCCTGTTCGAGCATTTTTTCAATTTTTTCAGTACCGGCTTCAGTAAAGGTTATTGTTTTTTGTTTTTCATCTATTTCATAATCTTCTAGAGTTAAGATAGGAATAAATGTATCAATGAGGTTGTAGAAATCGGTACGATCTTCTAGAGGACCAGAAATGATAAGGGGAGTGCGTGCTTCATCAATGAGGATCGAATCAACTTCATCAACAATCGCGAAATGATGTCCACGCTGAACCATTTGACTACGATCAAAGGCCATATTATCGCGCAGATAATCAAAGCCTAATTCATTATTTGTTGCATAGGTGATGTCACATGCATAGGCTGCTCGACGGGCATCACTATCAAGGTTATGCAGAATCACGCCCGTTGTTAGGCCTAGAAAACTGAATATTTTTCCCATTTTTTCAGCATCACGACTAGCAAGATAATCGTTTACCGTGACGACATGAACGCCTTTCCCTTCCAATGCATTGAGATAAATTGGCAGAGTTGCCATTAATGTTTTACCTTCACCAGTGCGCATTTCAGCAATACCGCAGTTATGAAGCACCATTCCACCAATGAGCTGTACGTCAAAAGGACGCATATCATAAACACGTTTTGCTGCTTCACGGACAGTTGCAAAAGCCTCTGATAGGAGTAAATCAACGGTTTCACCTTCAGCGAGACGTTTACGAAACTCATCAGTTTTTTGGCAGAGTTGCGCATCGCTTAATTTTACGAATTGTTCTTCCAAAGCATTAATTTGTACAACTTTTTGACGAAGATCCTTAAGACGTCGCTCATGAGCTGAACAAAAAAATTTACGTGCAAAGACACCTAAATTGACCATCTCTGGCCCTTTCTTTCAATTGTTATCACTATTGTTGGATAATTCATATACTATCCCCATGCTTTGCGACCTCCAAGGTATTTAATATAGCTGGGTGCAGATGGTACCATTATACTTGTTGGTGTGCAATTTTTCACTTTAATTATGAAGTAGAGATAAGGGGCTAAGTGCACTGTGTCAACTTTAGTAATGCTGTTTAATCGACATAATACAAAGTAATTTAGGATACGATATGTCATTTTTCCATCTTATCATTGTTTTCTATTAGCATATAAGGTGGGATAAACTGAGATAAAAGGATAAGTTTATGCTTTTAAAATAAAATTACTGATTTATTTATCTATATTTAGAGATTAAAGTGTTATGGTAAAGAAAATTAGAATCTTGTCTGCCTTCATTTTTAAGGAGTATATTTATGAAATTTAACTTTATCACGCTGTTTTTGGCGTCAGCTTTATTGGCGAATACGAGTTTAGGGGTGATGGCCCGAGAAGGTTTGAATTCTACATCGAGTGATTTAAAGACTTTGGAAAAAGCTTCTGAAAAAACAGTTCCTCCCTCTCATGTCATGGCAGTTATTGATGGGAAGAATATTACAGTAGGGCAATTGGATGAGTTAGCGCTAGAAATAAATCCTAATTTAGCGCGTTTTCCTGATGAGCAACGTCGTATAATGGTTTTAAAAGCTTACTTGGATATGCAGGCACTTGCTAAAGCAGCAATTAAGGAGAGCATCGATAAGACCGAAGCTTACGATAAACGTATGGCAGTTATGCGTGAAAATGTTCTTCAGCAGCTTTATTTTAAACAGATGGTTGTTGATAAGATTTCGGATGCTGATTTGGAAGCCCTTTACAATAAAGAAGTTGCTGCTTTACCCAAAGAGGATGAGGTTAAAGCGCGTCATATTTTGGTCAAAACAAAAAAAGAAGCAGAAGCTGTTATTAAGCGTTTAAATAAAGGGGAAAACTTTGAAGAGATTGCAAAAAAGAGTTCAACAGATGGTTCCGCTCCTGTTGGGGGCGATCTTGGTTATTTTAGCCATGGTCAGATGGTCAAGCCTTTCGAAGATGCTGCATTTGGCCTAAAGGTTGGTGAATACACTAAAAAGCCTGTTGAAAGTCCTTTTGGTTGGCATATTATTAAGGTAGAAGACCGTCGTGTGAAACAACCTCCTGCATTTGATGATATTAAAGAAATGTTGCGTACACAATTGATAAAAGAGCGCTACCAAAAACTGATTGTTGATTTGCGCAGCAAGGTAGATGTAAAATATCCTGATCCTAATGTTATGAAGCTCATGCAATCGCTTAATCAAAATGGAATATCGTTTCCGGATGAAACATCCGATGAAGAAGACACGGAATAGTGAGGAAGAAGAAGCAGATAATATATTTGCTGGGTGTTTTGATAGATTGATTCTGTTCAAAAAGCCTAGCATTTGTTTATTAGAGGTTATTCATCTGCAATCATTTTACCTGTTTTTATGGAAAGCATATTGTGGCTTTTAAAATATCTCCTTTGTCTCCCCAAAACATACAGGAACTTCCGCCATTATTTGGTGTGCGGATAGCAACAGCTGAAGTTGGGATTAAATATAAAGGTCGTACAGATCTTCTTTTCATCGTATTCGATGAGCCAGCAAGTGTGGCAGGTGTTTTTACGCGTTCAAAATGCCCGTCTGCATCTGTAGAGCATTGCCGCGCATCGCTGCCTCATGGGATTGCTAGGGGTGTTGTTGTTAACTCTGGGAATGCAAATGCTTTTACGGGACGCAAAGGAAAGCACACAACAAATGAAATCACGCGCGCAGCAGCGAGTGCTTTAAAGGTTAGAGAAAATGAAATTTTTATAGCTTCTACGGGTGTTATTGGTGAGCCAATGGATGCATCGGGTATTGTAAATCTTTTACCAAGCATGGCGGAGACCGCAAAAGAAGAGAATTGGTTGGAGGCTGCAAAAGCCATTATGACGACTGATACATTTCCAAAACTTGCTACGCGCAGATTTGATTGTGGGGGAGAGACTGTTATCATTAATGGAATTGCAAAAGGCGCTGGTATGATTGCACCGGATATGGCAACGATGCTATCTTTTGTCGTAAGCGATGCAAGAATTTCTCCGGATATACTTCAATCTATGTTATCTGAGGCGGTCCAGGAGTCTTTCAATTCGATTACTGTCGATAGCGATACCTCAACATCAGACACACTTATGATGTTTGCAACAGGAAAAGCGAAGGCAGGTTTTTCCTGCCTTACATGTAAAGCTGATCCACGTTATGAGGTATTTTTGAGGCAATTGAGTGCGCTTCTGCGTGATCTTGCATTACAAGTTGTTTGTGATGGTGAGGGTGCACGTCATTTAATTGAGGTTAATGTGACTGGTGCCACAACAGACAATGCTGCGAAGATTATTGCCCTATCAATTGCAAACTCACCACTTGTAAAAACAGCTATTGCTGGTGAAGATGCTAACTGGGGACGGGTGGTTATGGCAGTTGGTAAGGCAGGTGTTGAAGTAGACCGTGATCTATTAACGATTTGGTTTGGTGAACACCGTTTGGCAATCAATGGCGAACGAGATCCTGAGTATTGTGAAGAGACAATAGGCGCTTATATGCAAGGGAAACACATCACAATTCGCGTTGATATTGGTCTAGGAAGCGGTAAGGCGACAGTTTGGTCTTGCGATTTAACGAAGGAATACGTTATGATCAACGGTGATTACAGAAGCTAACTGATGTACCATAAACTTGACATTGAGTATCTGTATATTTTCTCGGAGAGAGCTGGGTGTCTTAATTTTTCCATGTTAGAGTAGGGGGGTATTATAGAAGAGACGATTATTTTATTATCCCTAGTGGAGGATGGTATGCGTATAAAAAGTTCACTTCTTCTTGTTGTTGCATGCGCGTTGTTAGATAAAAATAATCGTGTTTTGCTTACAGAACGTCCTCAAGGAAAATCAATGGCTGGTTTATGGGAGTTTCCTGGTGGAAAAGTTGAGCAAGGTGAGACTCCAGAGGCATCATTGATTCGTGAGTTAGAGGAAGAACTTGGTGTTCATGTTCAGCCAAGTGATTTATTACCTTTAACATTTGCAAGTCATGGCTATGAAACATTTCATCTCTTAATGCCTTTGTATATTTGTTACCATTATGAGGGCATTGCGCAAGGACGAGAGGGTCAAAATTTAAAATGGGTTTTTATTGATGATCTTGATAAATATCCTATGCCGGATGCTGACAAGCCATTAGTTCAGGTATTGAAAAAATTTCTTCTTTAGTAGGTTTATGAGAAGAAAATATCGCTTACAGATAAGGAATGTCTGTTTTATAAGGCATTGATAGTCAAGAAAATTTTGTGTGTGTGTGATTACTATCATTGTGATGTATTTATACGATAATAAGTTGTGTTATAAGCATAAATGACCATTTTTATAGTGGGTTATTCTCTCTTGATGTTGTATTGCTTCATTATTTTAAACGCTTTTACTTTGAATGTTTCTGAAAGCTTTGAAGTTGAACGAAAAAAATGGTGAAGTCTAGCAATAGCTTTTATCTTTGTGATTTAATCCTCTTCTAAAGCCAATACATCAATCACTCATTGAATAGTTTTTCTGATTTGAATTGTCTAATACTAATTTATATTTTAAAATCAGTATGCTGCCTATAAAATACCTGCTTTAATGAAAGCTATTCAGTAAACCGGTTGATAAGTTATCACACTATCCAGAACGCATGAATGTCGGTAAAGATTTTTAAATGGATGCTAAATATGAGCCTTAAGAAAAGACCGAGTGATTAATCCCATTCTATATAAATAAGCTTGTGAAAATGTTTTTCATTCATATATGACTTGTAGCTAGCTACAATCCATATCGTTATTTTTAAGGTTTCAAAATAGACTCACGGAAGAATATAACACCGGAAGTATTTGTTAGCTGTACCCATATAAAAGCACGTATTACATTCCCTGAATTGGGCGGCGTTTTTCTATGGGATATTGATGTTTTTTAGCAATACGCGTAATCGCTTCTTCTAAGGGTTCGATCATAACATCCATCGAGAAGCCATTTGCATGAATGATATTTTCATGATCAATCATAATGGCAACATGGCCTTTCCAAAAAATCAAGTCACCTCTTTGAAGAGTATCACTGTCTGTAAGTTGTTTACCTATAGTTTTTTGCTGCATGTCAGTATCGCGTAAAACCATTTGGTCGGTCATTATCATGGAGAGCTGAACCAGCCCCGAGCAATCAATTCCGAAACCACTGATACCACCCCAGAGGTAAGGCGTGTGAACAAAAGCTTCGGCAACTGTAACGTAATCTTCGTATACACGCCCAATGGGACTGAGATGATGGGTAATGATTGCTTTTCTATTTTCAAGTATAGAATACATTGTGCCACGAACTTCAATTTCATCAACAACACTTACTTTGCTTCCCATGGATAAGGAGCATTCCATTGGACTGCGCAAGTCAGCTTGTAAATATTGAAAGGTGCGTGGTACTGAAACGACATGCGTTTGTTTCACGGTTGATGTACAAAGAACTGTTGTATCAATATAACCGACATAACCATCTTTGAGTGATTGACCCCACGACATTGTTTCCCCTTGTTCAAAGATGAGAAGTTCTTCTCCTAATAAGCACTCTGTTTGTCTTTCGCTTTTTTTATTGTTCTCTTTAAAAAGCCCAGCGACAGCTGTATTAACGCGCTTTTTTTCACCTTGAACAAAGCGTTGAGCTGCAATTTCTGTTTCAAGACGTTGATCTGCTAAATCATTTCTGAATGCATATAACCTTGGATCTTTAGAGACCATCTATTTACCTTCCACTTTTTGAGCTTTTTGCCTTTAAGCAGACTTATAAAACTGCATTGGTAAGATGTTTTACCCTCAAATAAAGCACAGAGCACAATTTAAGAGGGTAAGCAATCTCTCTTAAAATTACAGAATTGTCCATCTTTGTGGATATTTTGTGTCAGTCTTAATTTTTAAAGAGGTTATAAAGAGCACGAATAGCTTGTGCAGAACCACCGACAGGATAGCCTGGTTTTTCTTTTTGAACCCACCCATAAAGATCAAAATGCGCAAAATGTTCAGCGTTTTCAACAAAAGAGTTAAGAAATAAAGCAGCGACTATAGAGCCAGCAAAGCTACTTCCACTTACATTGTTAAGATCAGCAATTGGTGATGATAACATTTCCTTATAGGGATTCCAAAGTGGCATTTGCCAAAGAGGATCGGAAACAGAATGGGCAGATTGAGAAATTTGTTGTGCCCATATTGAATCATTACAATAAAATGCGGGAAGATCTGGCCCTAATGCTATATGGGCCGCTCCTGTTAAAGTAGCCATACAAAGCATAAATTGTGGACTTTCTTCATCACCATAGGCGAGTGCATCAGCAAGGACAAGCCGACCTTCAGCATCTGTATTACCAACTTCAATATTTAAACCTTTACGACTTTGGAGAATATCGCCTGGTCTATAAGCATTGGCAGAAATCGCATTTTCAACGGCTGGAATCAACACACGTAGACGAAAGGGTAATTTGGCATCCATGATAAGTTTAGCCAATCCCAAAACATGTGCACTACCTCCCATGTCTTTTTTCATGAGCAACATGTTATTGGCTGATTTAATATTAAGGCCTCCAGTATCGAAGGTTACACCTTTGCCAACCAACGTTATTTTAGGGTGATTTTCTTGCCCCCATAGTAACTCAATTAGCCGTGGTGCAGTGCTGCTTGCTCGTCCTACGGCATGGATCATCGGAAAATTATGTGTTAAGAGATCATCTCCATAGATGCTTTGGACATGAGCACCGTAGGTTTTCCCCAATTGGCGTGCTTCTTTTTCGAGAGTATCAGGATTCATATCATTGGCTGGAATATTGATGAGATCACGAACAAAAAAGATGGTTTCATAAATTCGTTGAAGCTCATCGAGATCAACCGTATCGTTAACATGGATCGATAACGATTGGGAGGAAGAGTTTTTATGATAGCGGTTGAATTGATAACTTCCAAATGCCAATCCAAGATAGCTATTTATTTCATGGGAGGCTGTGCCTTCTAAATGCCAATGTCCAGCAGGAAGCTTTTTAGCAAGAAGCCCTGTAATAAAAGGTTCATCACCATTGCCAAGTCCAAATAAAACTTTTTTTAAATGCCCCGTTTCGTGAGGAATGAATAATGTTTGTCCTGCTTTTCCAGTGAAATCATTAACTTTCATCCATGCTATTGTTGATGGATCAAGAGTTAAATCCGCAAGATTTTTTTGGTCTACCAAGAGGATAGGACAGCTATTATCGACACGTGTTGAGGTAAAGTGAATGTGATGTAAATGCATAATTATGAAATCCTTATAGTCGTCGAAGTGCAACATATTCGACCAAATGGTTTTTTCCTTTTCGTAGAATGAGGTTAGACCGTAGTCGTGTTGGCAATATATTTTCTTGTAAATTTTTAAAATTAATCGTTTGCCAAAGGTTCTCAGCGATTTTTGAAGCCTCCTTTTCATTGAGTTGTGCATAACGGTGAAAGTAAGATTCAGGATTTTGAAAAGCTGTTTTACGTAAACGTTTAAAGCGTTCCAAGTACCAGCGACGAATTACTTCTGTTTCAGCATCTACATAGATTGAGAAATCAAAAAAGTCTGAAACGAAAGGAATGATTTTTCCATCCTTAGGAAGGTCACTGACCTGTAACACATTAATTCCTTCAACAATTAAGATATCGGGACGATCAATGATAATTGTTTGATTTTCCAGAACATCATAGGTCAAATGCGAATAAAGTGGGGCACTCACATTACCAATACCGGCTTTCATAGCAGAAAGAAAGCAAAGTAATTTCTTAATGTCATAGGAATCAGGAAATCCTTTACGATGCATACGATTTTTTTGCTGTAAAACAGCGTTAGGATAGAGAAAACCATCAGTTGTAATCAAATCAACTTTAAGACTAGATGTCCAACGTTTCAAAAGTTCTTGAAGAATACGAGCGGTAGTTGATTTTCCTACAGCAACAGAGCCAGCAATCCCAATGATGAAAGGAGTTTTCTTGGTTCCTTCTTGATGTAAAAATTGTTGACGCTTGTGAAAAAGTTCCTGTACTGCTTCAACATGGCATGATAACAGACGCGATAAGGACAGATAAATGCGTTGTACTTCTTCAAGATTAATTGGATCATCAATTGAGCGTAAACGTTTAATTTCATCAAACGTCAAAGTAAGCGGTGTATCCGCACGAAATTGGGACCATTCTTGTGCAGTAAAGACACGATAAGGTGAATATTGATGAGAAATGGATTTGACTAGGTTGTCTTCTTGATCAATTTTTGAGGGAGCTGTATCAATCATGTTATTAGTCGAGAATTTTTTTGCTGCAGTAATCGATTAAGGTTAGACAAGTGGGTTGTTTTGTATTCAAATGAATTTTATTTTGCGTGTCCCTTTTTTAAAATAATAGACAATCTTTCGTTAACTTATAGTCCAGTCATTCCAGTGTGTATTGATTTGTGCCAATGATAGTCCTTGTGCTAAAAAAGTCCATAAAAGCAGACGTGCTTTTACAGCGGATAGATAACCAGACATGAGAGCACCAGAGGCAATCATATCGACTTCTGAACCTTTATAGCCATAAGTTGTGCGAGTTGTTGAACCAGTGTAGGTACGGCTAGCGATAATAATTGGTACTTTTTGTGCATATTGTCGCACTATTTCGGCTTCTTCAAAACTGCAGTGTCCTGATCCGAAGCCGGCAATGACAAGTCCAGAATATTGCCCACTTTCAAGGCAGAGTTTCATTAATTGTGTATCAGAGGATAAAGAGGAGTATAGGAGTGCGACTTGGTGATCATAGTTTTTGGGAAGAGTAAATGTTGCCGGGAAAAAATTTCGATCATTAAAATAAATCAGTTTTCCTTCCAAAATACTGCCTAAAATACCTACTAAACCTGACTGAAATGTCTCAATTTTGACGGTATGGCTTTTCTGAACCCAATAAGGTGAGTGAATGGTATCATTGATTACAACTAAAACGCCTCTGTTTCGACTTTGTGGGTGAACAGCGACGCGAGTTGCTGCTAAAACGTTAGCCGGTCCATCAGCACCTGCTTCACAGGGTGTACGCATAGCACCAGTTATAATGAGCGGTTCCACTTTATCCCAATAAAGGGAAAGAAAAAAAGCTGTCTCTTCCAGAGTATCAGTGCCTTGGGTTAAAACAACACCTTCTGCGCCAGCCTCTATTTGTTGCGTTGCCCACTCTATTACTTTAAAAAGAATTTTAAAAGATAAAGACCCACTCGGTAATTGTGTCAGTGTTTGCGCATGAATATTAGCAACGTTATTTAAGTCAGGAACACTTTTGATAAGAATATCAGAGGTTAATGTCGGTTGCATTTGTCCAAAACTGTCAGCAGCCATTGCAATTGTTCCTCCTAATGTTCCTATTGCTATTTTTTTCATAATTCTTCCTTTGAAAGACGTAAACAGTTTACAAAAGCTATTTAGCAACAATTTGCATTGATAACAATGATATCATTTTTTTATTTAGCAAATTGAATTGTGCTCATCATTGTGTTTTGCAGTATATGTTCTTAAATAAAGGCAATAATGATTGGATTTTACATTTGATGAAAAGAAATCAATATTAAGGAGTTTCCTTATGACAGAACATAAGCCAGGTATAATGTATGGTACGACTATTGTTACTGTACGAAAAGGTGGCAAAGTAGTGATGGCCGGGGATGGTCAGGTTTCACTTGGACAGACGATTGTGAAAGGCAATGCACGCAAAGTGCGTCGTCTTGGAAAGGGTGGAGAGGTTATCGCTGGTTTTGCAGGTGCTACAGCAGATGCTTTCACTTTGCTGGAAAGATTGGAAATGAAGCTTGAGCAATATCCTGATCAGCTCATGCGTGCGTGTGTAGAACTTGCAAAAGACTGGCGAACAGACCGCTATTTACGTCGTCTTGAAGCAATGATGCTTGTGGCTGATAAGAAAGTAACTTTAGCTTTAACAGGGCTTGGTGATGTCTTAGAACCAGAAGACGGGGTTATGGCAATTGGTTCTGGAGGAAATTTTGCTCTTTCGGCTGCTCGGGCACTTATGGATATGGATTTGGATGCAGAAGCCGTTGCCCGTAAAGCTATAGATATTGCCGCTAAAATTTGTGTTTACACCAATGATCATTTTACAATTGAAACATTGGGTACAGAATTATCTTCTTTAGAGAAAGCTATTTGAATGTGTGTTGTATTTTCCCCTCGTGAGACTGTTTCCGAACTTGATCGTTTTATTATTGGTCAAAATGATGCCAAACGTTCTGTTGCTATCGCGCTGCGTAATCGGTGGCGTAGACAACAGCTTGATGGTTCAATGCGTGAAGAGGTTATGCCAAAAAATATTTTGATGATAGGACCAACAGGTGTTGGTAAAACAGGTATAGCGCGTCGATTAGCAAAACTTGCTGGAGCACCTTTTGTTAAAGTGGAGGCGACTAAATTTACGGAAGTTGGTTACGTGGGACGTGATGTTGAGCAAATTGTTCGTGATCTCGTTGAGGTTGCCATTTCTCTCGTGCGTGAAAAAAAACGGGATGAAGTTAAAGTAAAAGCTCATGTTAATGCTGAAGAGCGTGTTTTAGATGCCCTTGTTGGTAAGACAGCAAGTCCTGCTACCCGTGATAGTTTTCGCAAAAAATTGCGCGAAGGTGAATTAGATGAGAAAGAGATTGAAATTGAAGTAGCCGATAATAACAGCAATAGCGCTTCAACCTTTGATATTCCTGGTATGCCTGGTGCGCAAATGGGAATTATGAATTTATCAGATATTTTTGGCAAAATGGGGAGTCGTACAAAGGTTCGCAAAACGACAGTAAAAGATGCTTTTAAGCCCCTCATTGATGATGAGTCTGAAAAGCTTCTTGACCAAGATCAAATTGTTCAAGAAGCGCTCCGTGTTGCTGAAAATGAAGGAATTGTTTTTATCGATGAGATTGATAAAATTGCAACCCGAGATGGTGGAGCAAGCGCTGCAGTTTCGCGTGAGGGAGTTCAGCGGGATCTTTTGCCTTTGGTTGAAGGGACAACAATTTCTACAAAATATGGTCAAATCAAAACAGATCATATTCTTTTTATTGCGTCAGGTGCATTTCATGTTTCCAAGCCATCTGATTTATTGCCAGAACTTCAAGGACGTTTGCCCATTCGCGTGGAGCTAAATGCTCTAACAAGGGAAGATTTACGACGTATTTTGACTGAACCTGAAGCTAGCCTGATTAAGCAATATATTGCTTTAATGGCAACAGAGGAGGTTCACTTAGAAATTACCGATGATGCAATTGATGCTTTAGCGGATATTGCTGTGGATTTAAATGCAAGGATTGAAAATATAGGGGCACGTCGTTTGCAAACAGTGATGGAGCGCGTTTTGGATGAGATTTCTTTTACTGCACCTGATAAAGCTGGAACATCGTTTAAAGTTGACGCGGCTTATGTCAGGCAATCTATAGGTGAGCTTGCTGCTGATATTGATCTTTCACGTTTTATTCTTTAGAGCTATCGCTTGTTTTCGTCTATCGGCGTGCTTCGATAACTTTGAAACCATGGGCTTTTTCGTGTATAGATACCGTACGAAAAATATTTTTTAACAATGTTTCATAAGGCAGGTGGCGGTTAGCAACAAGAAGAAAATTGCCGCCTGGCTTTAGGTATTTTGCAGCATTTATAATAAAATGCTGTCCTAATGAAACATCTGTAGTTTGTTGCGTGTGAAACGGTGGGTTTGAAATGATTGTATCATACAGATCAGTGATCGGTTCATGTACAAGATCATGCCAATAAAAATGAACCGGACAAGAAGCCGTTATGCGTTTGAGGTGCTGTTTGGCTGCTTCTAAAGCATTGTAATCAGCTTCATAGAGGTCGAGAGCTGTTAGTTTTTCACTTCTTTCAAGTGCAGCATAAGAAAGAAAACCCCAGCCAGCGCCAAAATCGGCAGTTTTTCCAGAAATAACTTTGTGCATATGCAGAGCAAGCGCGGCAGATCCCGGATCAATACGACCATGTGAGAACATGCCAGGAGAAGTTTGAAATTTATTTTCAAAATTGAGTGGTGGTGAGCGTAACTGCGCAATATTTTGTTTCTCTATTCGTTTTGGAACTTGAAGCCAAAATACTAGCCCATGGTTTTTTGATAATTTATCAGTGATGGGAACAAACGTTTTTACCCATTTCATCATTGAGGCAGCACCGGCGATTTTATTTCCACCGATAATAATCCATCCACCAGGTTTAACACATTCTAACAAATCAAGAAAACAATTTTGATTGAAACCACGATATTTGCTTAAGTGCAAAAATGCACCGTCATAGGTGAAAGCCTTATCTATTTGGGGAGAGCAGTGAAACTGAGCATTGGTAAATTTTAAAAACTCTGATCGCCAAGGCGTTATAACTTTTAAGTTTTGCACCCATTTTGGAGCAGGGATTTCTATTAAACCAAAACTCAACCAAGATTGGCTTGGACTGGGAGGAGGGAGGCCATGTTTTTCAAAAGGTAAAAACAGCAACACATGTGGTTCTTTCAAAGAAAAATGCCATTCCGATAAGGATGGCATTTTATTTCATGACAAGGAGGAAGATTACTTTTCTTTTATCGGCCTATCACCGGTAATTTCTTCACCGGTTTGTTGGTTGACGATTTTCATTGATAGTCGAACTTTACCACGTTCATCAAAGCCCATTAATTTAACCCAAACTTTATCGCCTTCTTTAACAACATCTGTTGTTTTTGTAACGCGCTCTGACGCGAGTTGAGAGATATGAACGAGCCCATCACGTGAGCCAAAGAAGTTTACAAATGCGCCGAACTCTGCCGTTTTTACAACTGTTCCTTGGTAGATGGCACCAACTTCAGGTTCATCAACAATGGAATGGATCCAACGTTTTGCTGCTTCAATGGTTTTAGCATCAGTAGAAGCAATTTTAATTGTCCCATCATCTTCAATATTGATTTTTGCTCCAGTTTGTTCAACGATTTCTCGAATAACTTTACCGCCAGAGCCGATAACATCGCGAATTTTATCAACAGAAATGTTCATAACTTCAATGCGTGGAGAAAATTCGCTGAGCTCAGCACGTGCACTGGTTAAAGCTTTGGCCATTT
This sequence comes from Bartonella sp. B12(2025), assembly GCF_053795135.1. Taxonomy (NCBI): domain Bacteria; kingdom Pseudomonadati; phylum Pseudomonadota; class Alphaproteobacteria; order Hyphomicrobiales; family Bartonellaceae; genus Bartonella; species Bartonella sp. B12(2025). Next base: position 131,427 of record NZ_CP200031.1, read on the forward strand.
CGTTAAGGATGTGGATTCGACCATCTTTGGCTTGTTCAAGTGCGATTTTCATAATTTCTTCGGTAATACCATCAATTTTGATATCCATTTGCAAGGCGGTAATACCATTTTCTGTTCCTGCTACTTTAAAATCCATGTCTCCAAGATGATCTTCATCTCCTAAAATATCAGACAGAATAGCAAAACGGTCACCTTCCTTAATCAAGCCCATGGCAATACCTGCGATGGGGCGTGCTAAAGGAACACCGGCATCCATTAGAGCAAGTGAAGTACCACAAACAGTTGCCATGGAAGAAGATCCATTGGATTCAGTAATTTCTGAGACAGCACGAATAGTATAAGGAAAAGATTCCTTGGTTGGCAACATAGGGTGAATAGCGCGCCACGCCAATTTACCATGTCCAATTTCGCGGCGGCCAGGAGAGCCAAGACGCCCCACTTCACCCACTGAAAATGGCGGAAAATTGTAATGAAGGAGAAACGTTTCTTTATACATACCTGTTAAGGAGTCAACATATTGTTCATCTTCACCGGTTCCTAGTGTTGCAACGACAATTGCTTGTGTTTCTCCACGGGTAAAGAGTGCTGAGCCATGTGTGCGGGGTAAAATACCAACTTCTGATTGGATGGAACGTACTGTTGAAAGGTTACGCCCATCAATACGCTTTTCCGTATCAAGAATGTTCCAACGAACAATTTTTGCTTGCAGCTGTTTGAAAACGGTTGCAATTTGATCTGCGCTAAATTTACAGTCTTCTTCTGTTTCTGGCATAAGCTTATTGATGACTTCTGTTTTTAGTGCATCAATCGCAGCGTAACGTTCTTGTTTATCGGCAATTGTGTAGGCCTTTCGTATATCCTGTTCGGCCATTTCCAGCATAGTCGTTTCGAGATCAGAGAGATCTTCAGGAACAAAATCACGTGGATCTTTTGCAGCAACTTCGGCAAGTTTGATGATGGCATCAAGGACAGGTTGAAAGCCTTTGTGCCCAAACATCACGGCACCCAACATGATATCCTCTGGTAATTCTTGTGCTTCTGATTCAACCATCAACACAGCACTTTCCGTTCCGGCAACAACAAGATCAAGTTTTGATTCGGGCATTTCATCGATATGAGGATTGAGAACATATTGTCCGTTACAGTAGCCGACACGGGCACCAGCAATGGGACCCATGAAAGGAACACCTGATAAGGTTAATGCAGCAGAAGATGCAATCATCGCAAGGATATCGGGATTATTTTCGAGATCATGCTGTATAACGGAAACAATAACTTGCGTATCATTTTTATAACCGTCAGCGAAGAGGGGGCGAATTGGACGATCAATCAAACGTGAAATCAATGTTTCATTTTCTGTGGGTCGGCTTTCACGTTTTAGATAACCACCAGGTATTCTACCAACAGCATAAGATTTTTCTTGATAGTTAACGGTGAGTGGAAAAAAGTCTTGGTCTGGTTTTGGACTTCTTGCCGATACAACGGTTGCTAAGACAATGGTTTCTCCGTAGGTAGCAACCACTGCACCATCAGCTTGACGCGCTATTTTCCCTGTTTCAATGGTGAGCGGCCGACCAGCCCACTCAATTTCTATCTTGTGCGTTTCGAACATTTTTTATCCTTAATGACCGGTGCTCACATTTTGGTTTTGCGTAGCATATTGTAAAGCTATGGACAGGGTAAAAAGACACTTCTGTCTTTTTGCGAGAAGAGAAGAGTAAGACGCAACCTAAACGCGAAGAAACTAATAACCCTGCCTCATTATGATTATGTTTCAGTTTTTTAAAGTTTTTAACTAAAGGCAGCAAGCTGAAAAAAAATGGGTGGTTTTTGTAGAAACACAACCCACCCATTTTTCTTTTAGCGACGCAAACCTAACTTTCTGATAAGTGTCTGATAACGATTTTGGTCAATTTCTTTAAGGTAATCAAGAAGACGACGGCGTTGAGATACCATCTTCAAAAGACCACGACGAGAATGGTTATCTTTTTTGTGAGATTTAAAATGGTTAGTCAAATTAGAAATACGTTCAGAAAGCACAGCAACCTGCACTTCTGGTGATCCTGTATCACCAGCTTTATTTGCGTATTCTGCAACAAGAGCTCGTTTACGTTCAACTGTAATCGACATCGTGTTATCCTTTCAAGAAACGAAGAAAAAAGTCACCCATAGCCGAGATGTCGTCCAGCAAGGGTCTGTGATGGTATAAAAAGAGTTGAAGACTCTTACTTATTTTTGCATTTATATAGTAAAGAAGGTTAAAATGCTAGCCCTTGAAACCATTTTGAAGATCTTCTTTCAAAATGGTTTTATCTTGGAACATTGATTTTAACAATATTTTATGAGAAATTTTTAAAGAATTATGCATCCTTTTGATACAAAAATTGCTGCTTTATATAGTGTGTGTATGGTAATAAAAGCGATAAAATGCCGATTTGGAGACAAAAGATGCAGAACACTTCAACATTAGAACTTTTTCGTAATTCGGTATTTCGAAACTTATGGTCGTCCACTCTCATTTCTAATTTAGGGGGGCTCATACAGGCTGTAGGAGCAGGGTGGTTAATGGCATTGATTAGTTCTTCGCATTCCATGGTTGGGTTTGTTCAAAGCGCTACAACATTACCACTTGTTATGTTTTCTTTGATGGCAGGAGCATTAGCTGACAATTTTAATCGCCGCAAAATTATGTTGTGTGCACAGATTATGATGATGGTTATATCAATTAGTTTGGCTGTTTTATCCTATGTGGGCTTTCTAACACCTTGGCTTTTATTATGTTCTACGTTTTTGATTGGGTGTGGAACTGCCTTTTATAATCCTTCTTGGCAGGCAACAATAGGAGACATTGTCAGCAGGGAGAATATTCCTGCTGCTGTCAGTTTGAATAGTGTCGGCTTTAATTTGATGCGTAGTATAGGTCCCGCTATTGGTGGTGCTGTCATTGCTACTCTGGGTGCAGCTGCAGCTTTTTTGTTTAATGCGATAAGTTACATTCCTTTAATTGGTGCTTTGTTTTTCTGGAAAACAAGCTATGAAAATAACACGTTGCCACGAGAAAGACTTTTAGGAGCTGTATCAGATGGTTTGCGTTATGTCGCGATGTCTCCTAATCTTCTTAATATTATGGTTAGGGCGTTCCTTTTTGGTATTGGAGCGATTTCAATTTTAGCACTTTTGCCAATTGTTGTGCATAGAATTCTCGGGGGAAGTGCACTTCTTTATGGTACATTGCTCGGTTGTTTTGGTTTAGGGGCGATGGCAGCTGGTATCATTAATTCATCTGTACGGCATTATTTTCGTTCAGAGACAATTGTTGCGAGTGCATTTATTGGTTTTGCTTTTTCTTGCTTTTTTTTGGCAATGAGTCGTTCGCTAATTGTAAGCCATATTATCTTATTTCCTGCAGGTTTATGTTGGGTTTTGGTGTTATCCCTGTTTAATACATCTGTACAGCTTTCTACACCACGCTGGGTTGTTGCACGTGCTTTGGCACTTTATCAAACGGCGTCTTATGGGGGAATGGCTATTGGAAGTGCAGTTTGGGGTGTTCTAGCTGATGCTTATTCTCCAACAGTTGCTTTGAGTATTTGTTCTCTATTCTTGGTTTTTGGAGCTCTTGCAGGGGTGAAATTTAGAATTCAGGAAATTCTCCAGATAGACTTTGATCCGCTAGACCATTTCAGAGAGCCAGAGCTTTTACTCGATCTAAAAGCACGAAGCGGTCCGATCATGATTATGATTGATTACCAAATTCATGAAAGTGATCTCGAAGAATTTCTCAAAGTGATGACACGTCGTCGTCATATTCGCTTACGTGATGGTGCTCGTCAATGGGTTCTTTTACGTGATCTTGAAAGACCTGAATATTGGACGGAAGCGTATCATATGCCAACATGGGTAGATTATTTGCGCCATAATCACCGTCGCATAAAAGCAGATGCAGAGGTGAATAAGCTTTTGCGTCACTTAAATCGTATGCCAAATGGCATAAGAGTACACCGTATGATTGAGCGGCAGACAATACCACATGCCAATGAGATGCATTTAAAGCCTTCTACTGACCAATTACCTTGATGGTAACAGGGTTAGGTGTAGAGTACAATAAGAAGAGCTTCATTTTTCATGGACATGGGAAAATATCTCTCTGCAAGAGATTGTTATGAGAAAAAGCGGTTAAATTGTGAAAATCCGCTTTGGTTTAAATTGGCTTTTGTCAAGAGTGCCTATAGCAAGAAGTTGGCCTTTGTAGACGACACAAACTTCATCTTCATCAATAGGTGCATTGCGATCATAGAGGGACACAGAATTGCCCATCATAACTCGCTGTGCTTGGGTTTCGTTGCTAAGGGTGTAATGAGAGAGGCAATCCAATGCAGCACCTGTTTCAATTAAAAGTGCATCAAGTGTGGAAAAGTTTCTTTTGGAAGGGGCTCCATTTTCATTTGTTACATTTTTATCTAGTCCTATCGCTTTTAGCGTATCCCATGTGATGAGATCATCTTCACAAAAAGGTGCCACTGCGATACGCCTTAAATCAGCAATATGCCCATAACAACCGAGATCACGTCCCATATCACGTGCTAAGGAACGTACATAGGTTCCTTTTCCGCATGTTATTTCAAAGATAGAGCGTTCTTTGGTAGCAGTTTCTATTAATTTAAAAGTTTCTATTTTCACTTGGCGCGGCGGAATTTTAACATTCTCACCTTCACGTGCAAGATTATAGGCGCGGTTACCAGAAATTTTAATTGCCGAAAACTGTGGAGGTGTTTGCAAAATAACACCTGTATATTGAGGAAGAAGAGCAAGTATTTCTTCTTGTGTTGGACGTTTGAGAGATGTTTTAGTTATTTCACCCTCTAGATCGTCTGTTGAGCGTTCTTCTCCCCAAGCAATGTGAAAACGATAGGTTTTTGTGTTTTGCATAACGTAGGAAACGGTTTTGGTTGCTTCTCCCAATGCAATTGGCAGAAGACCAGAAGCAAGAGGATCAAGCGTTCCCGCATGCCCTGCTTTTTGTGCATGAAAAAGCCGTTTGATTTGTGAAACAGCTTCTGTTGATCCCATCCCTTTTGGCTTATCAAATATTACCCATCCAGAAACAGAACGGCCTTTTTTTTTGCGTTGCCGTGCCATATTTTAGTCCTCAAGTTTATCACTATGGTAAAGATCACGTGCTACTTCAGGTGAGCGAAGCAGGGCATCAATTTTTGAAAAATTATCAAAACTGTTATCAAGTCGAAAACGCAGTTCAGGCATATATTTCATCTGCCGCAACGTATGACTGATTTTTCCACGGATAAAACGGCTATGTTTACTGAGGATATCAACGACATCAACATGAGATGCGTTCTTAAGAGTGCTGAGAGGAGAAACAAAGCAGGTGGCAATTTTTAAATCTGGGGACATGCGTACTTCAGAGATAGAAATTACCATATTTTTTAGGACATCATCGAGTAAAATACCGCCCTGTAGCACATGAGCTACTGCGTGGCGTACTTGTTCTCCTACCCTTAGTTGTCGTTGTGATGGCATTGCATTTTTCATTGAAGTTTCATCCTTGTTACAATTACTCTTCTTTTAACTGGCTTAAAAGATTAAGAAAGAACAGAGATATTGCGCATAAAATCCAATAACTTTTCTCATTTTACAGAGAATAAAGTCATTGGATTATTTTATATTATAATGTGCGATTAATATGCTCGATGCGGAAGGTTTCAATAATGTCTCCTGCGCGCATATCTTCATAGTTTTCAAATGCTATTCCACATTCTTGACCACTTTGTATTTCATTGACTTCATCCTTGAAGCGCTTAAGTGTTTTAAGTTTTCCTTCGTGAATGACAATATTATCGCGAATAAGGCGGATACCAGCTCCCCGTTCTATTTTACCTTCTGTTACGCGACATCCAGCGACTTTTCCGATTTTTGTAATGTTAAAGACTTCTAGAATTTCAGCATTGCCGAGGAAAGTTTCACGCTGCTCTGGTGAGAGTAATCCTGACATAGCAGCTTTTATATCGTCAACAAGATCATAGATGATATTATAATAGCGAATCTCAATTCCTTGTGTTTTAGCGGAGGTGCGCGCTTGTTTGTTGGCTCGAACATTAAAGCCAATCACGGCAGAGTTGGAAGCTTCAGCAAGAGAAATATCACTTTCAGTGATACCTCCAGCGCCAGAGTGCACAATCCGCGCACGCACTTCTTCATTCCCTAACTTTTCTAATGCTGAAGCGATTGCTTCAATTGACCCTTGTACGTCTCCTTTAATAATAAGAGGAAATTCTTTGATGCCAGTGGTTTGTAATTTAGTCATCATCTGTTCAAGAGAACCACGAGAACCAGTTTGCCGGGCTACAGCTTTATCACGTGCTAATCGCTGACGATATTCAGAAATTTCCCGTGCTTTTGCTTCATGGGTGACAACAGCAAAACGGTCACCAGCTTGTGGTGTTCCTTGCATGCCCAAAATTTCAATGGGTGTAGAGGGAACTGCTTCTTTTATATGACGACCATGGTCGTCAATCAAGGCACGCACACGACCCCATTCATTACCAGCAACAATAATATCAGAAGGATGCAATGTACCTTTTTGAACAAGAACGGTTGCAACAGATCCACGACCCCGATCCAGTTTAGCTTCAATAACAACGCCTTCTGCTGTTCGTTTGGGATCTGCTTTTAGATCAAGAATTTCAGCTTGAAGGAGAATAGCTTCGAGAAGTTTATCAAGATTTTGACCGGTTTTAGCAGAAACTTCGACTTCCAAAGTTTCTCCACCCATGCTTTCAACAAACACTTCGTGTTGTAAAAGTTCTGTACGCACTTTTTGCGCATCAGCAGCTGGTTTATCAATTTTGTTGATAGCAACAATAATTGGCACTCCAGCAGCCTTAGCATGATTGATTGATTCAATCGTTTGCGGCATGACACTATCATCAGCAGCTACAACTAGAACGGCAATATCCGTAACACGCGCTCCACGAGCACGCATAGCCGTGAAGGCGGCATGTCCAGGTGTATCAATAAAGGTAATCTTTTGACCGTTTTGCTCCACTTGATAAGCACCAATATGCTGTGTAATACCTCCCGTTTCCCCAGAAACAACATTCGCTTTTCGAATAGCATCGAGAAGAGAAGTTTTTCCGTGGTCAACATGGCCCATAATTGTTACGACAGGTGGACGCTGCCGCATTTTTTTAGGATTATCAGCTATATTAAAGATGCCTTCTTCTATGTCAGATTCTAAAACACGTTTAACAGTGTGACCAAATTCAACGGCGATGAGCTCAGCAACATCCGCATCAATAACATCGCCCGGTTTCATCATTTGTCCCTGTTTCATAAGAAATTTAATCACATCAACAGAACGCTCAGTCATACGCTGCGCAAGTTCTTGAATGGTAATGGTTTCAGGAAGAACAACCTCGCGAGAAATTTTTTCCCTTGGCTCTTGTTGTTGTGCACGTTTAAATTTCTCCTGTCTGCGACGCATTGCAGCCATTGAGCGCCCACGTGAGCCACCTTCTTCATCCAGAGCGCTATTGAGGGTTAGCTTTCCACGGCGCCGTTCGTCAGCACCTTTTACAACTTTGGGTGCACGCACTTCTGATTTAGCAGGGTTAGCGCGTCGGTTATGTCGATCGTCTTCTTTATTGCCATCCGCTTTGCGTTTTTCAATTACAGTTGCATTTTTAGGCGTGATAGGGATATCTATCGGTTCCATGAGTGTGTGAGCAGAGGGAGTAGATGGAGTCTGTGGTGGACTTTCTTCTTTTTTATGTATTTCTGTTTCTTGAATTGACTGCCGCAAACTTTCTTCACGTTCTTTTGCGCGTTTTGCTTCTTCTGCAGCTTGTTCGCGCGTTATTTTTTCTTGGATATGTGCCTCTTCTAACGCGCGAAATCTCGCTTCCATTTCAGCGGATGAGAGATTGCTTTTAGCGACAGGCTCACTCGGCTTTGTTTCTTCGAAACGTGATTTAGAGCGTTGGGGAGCTACATGTGGTTTTGTAATTGGCTGTTGTATTTCAGCTTTTTCATCAGGTCGTGTAATTTTGCGTCGTTTGGTTTCGACAACCACAGCCTTTGTGCGTCCATGGCTAAAATTTTGTTTGACTGCACTTGTTTCTAGAACTGACCGCTTTAGGGTTAGTGTCCTCTTGACTGTTATTTTGTCGTTATTATTTTCACTCATTGTACTTCCTTCACGACTTGTGCCGTCATCTCACCAGGCTTGCTGTGCTTGCCATCACGATAGGCGAGCAGTTTGTATATCGTTTTAAGAAATCCTTCAGCAGCTTTGGTATCCAATAAGGCCGCATGCATTACAGGATTAGCGCCAAAAGCCATCCGCATTTCATCTCTTGTAAATAAAGATATGGTTTTTATATCCCGATTTGTTTGTTGTTGTATTGTATGGATGGCTTGGGCGATCTTTCGCTTTCCATCTTCTGTGGTTTCTTTGGCATGAAGTACAAGAATGACTTGCCCAGAGCGGATAGCTGCATCAACTTTTGTTGCCCCCATGACAATAGCACCTGCTTTTCGCGCCATGGAGAGGCTTCCAAGAGCGGCTTTTAGCAAAAGTGTATCAACAATATGCGCAAGATTTGGTGCAACCTCAACATCTGTTTTAAAACTTTTGTTAAAAGCTTTCCGTTTTATCGCTGCTTCAATAGCAGAATAGTGAGCAGAAATCCAAACGCCACGCCCAGGCAAACTGGATTTAAGATCAGGGATAATTTGATTATTGGGACCAACAACAAAACGAATCAGCGTTTTTGCTGCAGCATTTCTTCTTGTTACAATGCAGGTCCGTTCATTCATTTAAAGTGCATCCACGTTCAAATTATCTATTTTTTCACCTTTTGCAGAGTTTTCACTTTCTGCGGAAGTTTCTGTAACAAGATCAGCTTGGTCTATCCAGCCTGCTTGCACACGTGCGGCTAAAACCATAGCTTCTGCATCAGCACGCGTAATATCAAATGGGGTCAGGATACCAGAAAAATTCTGTGTTTGACCTTCTTTACGCTCTCTCCAACCAGCCAAATCATCGACTGCATAGCCAGCAAAGTCTTCTATTGTTTTCACGCCATCTTCGCCAACAGCAACCAACATAGCACTTGTCATTCCAGGAAGTGTTCGCAATTCATCAGAAACACCAAGTTTTTTGCGCTTTTCATCGAGTTCTTTTTCTTTATGTTCGAGATATTCACGTGCACGGCTTTGGATTTCAGCAGCAGTCTCATGATCAAAACCATCAATGGAAGCGATTTCTTCGAGATCAATATAGGCGATTTCCTCAATGGAAGAAAAGCCTTCTGATGCCATAACCTGCCCGATCATTTCGTCAACATCTAAGGATTCCATAAACAGTTTACTACGTTCAGTAAATTCTTTTTGACGATTTTCAGATTCTTCCTGTTCTGTTAAGATATCAATATTCCATCCCGTTAATTGTGAGGCTAAACGAACATTTTGTCCACGCCGGCCAATAGCAAGACTGAGTTGGTCATCAGGTACGACGACTTCAATACGTTCTGCATCTTCATCGAGAACAACTTTGGAAACTTCAGCGGGTTGCAGTGCATTGACGATAAATGTCGCAGCATCAGGGGACCAAGGAATAATATCAATTTTTTCACCTTGCAATTCTGCAACAACAGCCTGTACGCGGCTTCCTCGCATTCCAACACACGCTCCAACAGGATCAATGGAACCATCTCGTGAGACAACAGCAATTTTAGCACGTGAACCCGGGTCACGAGCAACGGATTTAATTTCTATAATACCATCATAGATTTCTGGCACTTCCATGGTAAAAAGCTTCACCATAAATTGAGGATGTGTGCGTGAAAGAAAAATTTGCGGACCGCGTGATTCACGGTGCACATCATTGACAAAGGCACGAATACGGTCTCCATAGCGGAAAGATTCACGGGGAATTAACTCATCACGGCGCACGATAGCTTCACCACGGCCAAGATCAACGATAACATTGCCATATTCCACACGTTTTACTGTACCAGAAATAATTTCACCAATTTTATTTTTAAATTCTTCGTATTGTTGATCACGTTCTGCATCACGTACCTTTTGTACAATAACCTGTTTAGCAGATTGTGCCGCGATACGTCCAAAGTCCATAGGAGGTAAAAGATCAGAAAAGAAATCACCAATTTTTGCATCTGTTTGGCGTTTGAGTGCATCGGACAAAGTAATTTCACTTGTATAATCTTCAACCACATCAACAATTTTAAGCAGGCGTTGTAATTTAATTTCACCTGTTTTGGAGTTTATTTCGGCACGGATATTGGTTTCTTGACCATAACGAGAACGCGCCGCTTTCTGAATAGCATCGGCCATCGCAGAAATGACAATTTCACGGTCAATTGACTTTTCACGTGCAACAGCATCTGCAATTTGCAGAATTTCAAGCCTGTTAGCGCTTGTAGCCATCAACTTTCTCCTTCTTTGTGCCACACGATAGGCATTATCCCAGTGATGTTAATTCTTGTAATTTGGCATCTCTTTTGAGACATTAGGATTATCTTCCGGAATTAATTGTTGATTTAAATTTTTATTTTTTTTCAACGCGTCGCGAATAAGTTCATCAGTAAGCACCAAATGCGCATTTATGATATCACAAAAGAGAATAGAGGTATACATGGCTTCTCCATAAGCGGCTTTATCGGTGTTTAAAGTAAATCCATCTTGCGTGATATTTGTAAGTGTTCCACGAAATTTTCGGCGTCCATCAATTGTTATTTTGGTTTCAATTTTTGCAATATGCCCTTGCCAATGAAAAAAGTCAGATTTTCTTACCAGTGGACGATCAATTCCAGGAGATGAAATTTCTAAATGATATTTGCGTTCAATAACATTTTGCACATCAAGAAGGGGGGAAATAGTTCGACTAATAGTTTCGCAATCTTCTACGGTTATAGAGCCATCAGCTCGTTCAATCATAACCTGAAGTGTTAAACCATTTAGACCAAGAAGTCTTATACGAACTAAACGAAAACCTAAAGGTTTAAGCAACGGTATGACAAGAGCGGCAACGCGTGCTTCGATGCCGTCTTCTTCAAACAGACGTGGTTCGTCAAGATCGCTTATTTTTTCAGCTTCGTTCATACATTTTATCCAAGTCGTTTTCGTCAGCTTTATGACGTTAAAAAAGAGCGGGTCCGAAGGCCCACTCCTCATCATAAGACCAAGAATTTAGTTATTGATACTCTTAAATTCAAAATTTTTCAAGTTGTTTGTAAGAAAAGTGTTTCATCGTTTATTTTTTTATAAAGGTAAGATAGGCAGGTGTTCGTCCTTCGTGTAAAGCTTTTGTTTCATAGCGGGTACCTATCCATATCGGGTAAGGGTTTTTCCAGTCTTCAGGGCTTTCTGCTGTCCACTCAAAGCTACTGTGTTGTGCACAATGGTATAGAGTCCAGTTTACATAACTGTCTATATCACTGACAAAGCGGAATTTTTTTCCTGTTTTAAGAATGCGAGCAAAGCGGTCAAGATTTTTTATGTTGATGAAACGTCGTTTCCAATGTTTCTTTTTAGGCCACGGATCAGGATAGAAAAGGTCTATTCCATCAAGTGATGCATTTGGGAGCCAATCAAGGAGGTGTATGGCATCATCATTATAAAAGCGAATATGGCTTTGATGCTGTTTATGCTGCTCAAGAGACATTAGCATTTTTGCCATGCCATTAATAAAGGGTTCTACGCCAATAAAACCAGTTTGTGGAAAATGTTCCATTTCATGAAGCAAATGTTCACCTCCACCAAAACCAATTTCAAGTCGGACTTCTCTCACTTTACTGGGAAATAACGATGTTAAATCTAAGGGTGGAAGGGTATTTAAATCAATGTTAAGAGTTGGGAGAAGCGTTTTTATACGTGCAAGCTGACTGTTTCGTAGCCGCTTTCCTTGTCTGCGACCAAAAAAGGCTTTACGCGTACGTGCGTTATGGTCAATCATGGTAATTTAATCATTGTTTGAAGTGTTTTAATCAGATCAGTTTTTTCCCATGAAAACGAACCATCACGTTTGGGTTTACGTCCAAAATGACCATAGGCGGCTGTTTTTTTATAAATAGGTTTATTGAGGTCAAGATGTTTTCGAATGCCCGTCGGTGAAAGATCCATTATTTTTCGGATAGCTACTTCAAGAATTTTTTCATCGACTTTTCCTGTTCCATGGAGATTAAGATAAATGGATAAAGGTTGTGCAATGCCAATTGCGTAGGAGAGTTGAATGGTGCACCGTTCCGCTAAATCAGCTGCAACAATATTCTTAGCTAGATAGCGTGCAGCATAAGCTGCAGAACGATCAACTTTTGTTGTATCTTTGCCTGAAAAAGCTCCTCCCCCATGGGGTGCTGCGCCTCCATAAGTGTCAACGATAATTTTGCGCCCCGTTAATCCGGCATCGCTTTGAGGGCCACCGATGACAAATTTTCCTGTTGGATTAATATACCAACTGCATTGAGCAGAAATGGGAATATCATGTAAAGCTTGACGAATATAAGGCTCAACCACTGCACGTACCGTATTGGAATCCCAACTTTCATCTAAATGTTGCGTCGAAAGAACAATGGATGTTACCTCTATAGGCTTTCCATTTTTATACCGTATTGTTACTTGGCTTTTGGCATCTGGTCCTAATTTTCCAGTATCTCCTTCCTTTTTATGGCGAGCTGCTGCAAGAAGTTTAAGAATTTTATGTGCATAATAAATTGGTGCAGGCATGAGATCGGGTGTTTCACGGCAAGCATATCCAAACATAATACCCTGATCACCTGCTCCTTCTTCACCATGCCGATCCGTAGCGTTATCAACTCCGCGTGCAATGTCAGTTGATTGAGGACGTAGAAGAACATCAATTTTAACAGTTTTCCAATGAAAGCCTACTTGTTCATAACCAATTGCACGAATAGCACGGCGTGCTACTGCACGAAAACGAGTGGGATTAATGAGTGGGGAGCCAGTTTTATCGTAGACAAATTCTCTATTTTTATTTCTTTTTAAGAGTGTATCGGGAACACGCACCTCACCAGCGATAACGACACGATTGACACTTACTAAGGTCTCACAAGCGATTCGCACTAACCAGGGATCAGTACCGGTTTTTTGAGCTTCTTTATAAATCATATCAACGATTTCATCGGAAATACGATCGCAAATTTTGTCAGGGTGCCCTTCCGATACCGATTCACTCGTAAAAAGATAATCTTGATGCGGCATAGGAACTCCTTCAAAAAAGAAAACCAACAGTTTATTAATTGTCTATTAAAGCTGTTCCTATTTGCCAATCCCGTGCCAAATCGTCAATGCTGATTTATAAGATGAATGAGAAAAGATGTAATTTTTTATTTTATAACTTGTTTGTCATATCTTCTTCAGAAAGTGCTTTTGCCAAGTCAATAATTTTTCGACGCACCTTAGCATCAGATATATTAGTGAAAGCGCGCATAAGCTGGATTCCTTCACTGCTAGAGCAAAAATCCATAAAGTTGTTGTCGCTTTCAGCAAACCCTTCTACATGCTGTGTATTGATGCCTTTATCAAAAAAATAAGAAACGGGAACGTCCATAATTTCCGCAATTGCTTGAAGACGGCTTGCACCAATACGGTTTGTACCTTTTTCATATTTTTGGATTTGCTGGAAAGTGATGCCTAGTTTTTCACCTAGTTTTTCTTGAGTAAGCCCTAAAATATTACGACGTAAACGAATACGGGTTCCAACATAGATATCTATAGGATCAGGTTTTTTTCTAGTCTCGGTCATAATGCAACTCTTTATTTCCAGCACTCCGCTTCTAAACCAGCATCAGATTTATGTGATGTTGGTTTATCATATAATTAATATAATATATAACATTTCTTCCCAATATTACTGGTATACTAAACGTAATACCGTAGTATAGGGCATCCGATCACTTAAGCTGTTTTGTAGAACTAAAACCGACGTAACACAATAGCATAAGAATGAATAAGATGAAAGTAGAGAATATTCTGTATTCATTGCTCCATATGGGGAAAATGGGTGATGGAATCGGTGAATCAATAATGCCAACAGCATTTTGCTGGAGAGCTACAACGATTCGTCCATAAGAATCAATAACAGCCGATATTCCATTATTGGCTGCTCGTATGAGGGGAGTTCCCAGTTCAACGGCACGGAGCTGCGCTTGTTGAAGATGTTGATATGGGCCGGGTGTTACGCCAAACCATGCATCATTTGTAACATTAATGATTGCTTGAGGAGAGGGGCCTTTAAAAGTCATTTCATTGGGAAATATTATTTCATAACAAATCAGCGGAAGATAAGAAAATCCGTTTGGCATTGTGACAGTTTTACGCACACTCGCAGCAGTATATCCACCAATATTATCAGCAAGGGCACGCAGTCCAATTTTTTTCAATAAATTCTTATAAGGAAGATATTCACCAAAAGGAACTAAGTGAAGTTTATCAGAAGTATTTAAAATATTACCTTTAGCATTAATGACTGCAATTGTATTAAAGTATTGTGTTCGTGCATTAGATGGATCATCGCTAGCATGCACGGCACCAATAATAGCCCATTGTTTGGGTTTTAGAAGAGAGGCAATGCGCATTGTGGTAGCAGAGTTATCATAGAGAAGGTAAGGAACAGATGCTTCAGGCCATATGATAAAGTCGGGTTCTGGATTATTATCAGCTGTTGGCGTTGCAGTCAGATGCAGATGAGTGTTAAATATAGCTTCTCGTTCAGTATCGTGCAATTTTATGTTTTGCGGGATAGAAGGCTGAACAATACGCACCCAATAATTACTTTTTTTATAATCAGTTGTATTAGGCACGGTATTGAGACGGTAAAATCCAAAACCACTGTGGACTAATATAAGCGATAAGCAAAGAGAAAGTGCGAATTTCTTTTTTTCATTCGTTAATAAAACAGTTGGTAAACTATAGACTAAGACAGAAAGAATATTCATTCCATAAAGTCCCACGACTGCATCAGACTGCATGAGCATCGGAGTTGGCATAGCCGTATAAGCAAGAGCATTCCATGGAAAACCTGTGAATAAGATTGAACGCAACCACTCTGCTAGTCCCAGAGAAAAGGCTAAGACAAAGAAGCGTGCTATTCCTTTTGTCCATAATAAACTGACAATGAAACCAGAAAAAAACCAATAAAGAGAGAGGTAGAGGGGAGGGCCTAAAATGGCAAACGGCACTGCCCAACCAAAAGAATCTGGATCTGTCAACAAAGCATTAGATAGCCACCAAAGGCCGCAAATAAAATAACTAAAGCCAAATATTCCGCAGCTTAGAGCATAGGTGAGAAAGCGCTTTGTATTGTTTTGGATGGTATGTATTGAGTCAAGTAAAACAATAAAGATAGGGAAAGTTAAAAAGCAGAGAGGTGTCAAATAAAAGGGTGGAAGTGCAAAAGAAGTAAATGCACCACATAAAAACACCCACATTTGCCGCTTCCAGCCGGTAACAGAAAACAAGAAAAGTATGAAATTTCTTAAAAGCATTTGGCTATTTTTTAAAGATGGCATTGTTCTCAAAGTTCTCATTTTCGGAAATGCGAAAAATGCGTAATCGCTTAATCCGACGTTTATCAGCTTCTAAAATACGAAATCCATAGCCAGGTATGGCTTCAACAACTTCACCTTTTGCAGGAATACGATCAAGAATGGAGACAATCAAACCACCAATAGTATCGACTTCATCACCATATTCCCCTATGATAAAGTCAGGACCAAGAGCTTTCTCCACATCTTCTAGTTCGGTTCTTGCGTCAACAAGCCATTTATTATTGGGTTCGCGCACGATAGCATTGTTGACATTGTCATGTTCATCTTCGATATCACCAACGACCAATTCGACGATATCTTCCATAGAAATTAGACCATCTGTGCCACCATGTTCATCAATAACCAAAGCCATTTGCGTTCGTGTGGTTTGCATACGTGTTAGTAATTTGCTTGCCAACATGGAACCAGGAACAAAGAGAACTGTTCGAATCAAATCCAACTCACCAATTGGGGTGTGCAAATCTGTATGGTTTAACTGAAGCAAATCGGACTTCTGCTCGGGTTGGGTTGAGTTGATAATAAAGCGAGTCATATAATTAAGGATATCGCGAATATGAATCATTCCTCGTGGGTCATCTAAAGTTTCAGCATAGACAGGTACGCGAGAATGTCCGATTTTTGCAAAACATTTAAGGGCTTCTCCAAGTGGGGTGTTGATTTCCAATGCTTCGATTTCAGAACGTGGAATCATAACATCATCAACGCGTGCTTCACGTAAGCGTAAGATATTATGCAGCATAGTGCGTTCTTCAGGTGAGAAGAGAGCTGTGTCTTTTTCATTGTCAGTCGTGAGTGCAACGGTAAGATCATCACGCAGTGACGTATAATTGCGACCACGTAAGAACGAAAACAAGTGATTCATCAGGGAGTATTTTTCCGTATGATTTGCCTGTTGAAAGGTATGTTCTTCAATATTAGAAGATGTTTGACTGTTATTTGGTGGATGTATTTTGTTTGCCATGGTTTTAAAATATTCTAAACTTTCCTTTTATAATCGAGGCATAAGAGGTTTTAAATTGTATGATGGTAATATTGATTTAAAAAATTCATTTTTATCATTTTAAGACAATTCAGTATAGGGATCTTTTATGGAAAGCTTTTGGAGAATTTCTCTTTCAAGCTTTTCCATCTCAAGGGCTTCTTCATCTGTTTCGTGATTATAGCCGAGAAGGTGGAGAACACCATGAACAATCATATGTGTCAAATGATCTTGAAATAATTTTCCCTCTTTTTTTGCTTCAAGTACAACAGTTTCTTGCGCAATAATAATATCGCCGAGCATAAGTCCAGGAGTTTCTCCAACTTTAAGTGGAAAAGCAGGAAAGGACAATACATTGGTGGGTTTGTTTTTATTGCGCCATTGCGCATTGATCTGTGCCATATGTTTGTCATCTGTAAAAAGTAGGCTGACTTCGCTTGCAATATTTCCCAATGAAAGGTGATGTATCGTCACTGTTAATGCTTTTTCAGTGATATTATAAAGCATTTTCTCATCATTCCACCCGGGGCTTTTAATAGTTATATCAATAGTAATCATGACAAATTGAATTCATTCTTTTGATGGAATGCTTGAGGATGGCATTTCTTTAATTTGTATAACAGAATCATAATCATAAGCACGGACGATAGCAGCAACAAGGGGATGGCGTACAACATCTTTTTCATCAAAACGAATGATTGCAATATTTTCTACGTGTGAGAGAATGCGCATTGCTTCGATTAAACCTGATTTTTGTCCGGTAGGCAAATCAATTTGGCTTATATCACCTGTGACAATCATACGTGTTCCTTCTCCAAGACGTGTGAGGAACATTTTCATTTGCATAGGTGTAGTATTTTGCGCCTCATCAAGAATGACAGCTGCATGCGCAAGTGTTCTCCCACGCATGAAAGCAAGAGGAGCAATTTCTATGACACCAGAAGCTAAAATGCGCTCTACTTTCTCGGCGGGAATCATATCATAAAGGGCATCGTAAAGTGGACGTAAATACGGATCGACTTTTTCTTTGAGGTCACCCGGAAGAAAGCCAAGATGCTCTCCAGCCTCAACGGCGGGACGTGAGAGGATAATTCGTTCAATGATGCCACGTTCTAAGAGCATTGAAGCATGAGCAACAGCAAGATATGTTTTACCTGTTCCTGCTGGTCCTACACCAAAAACAAGTTCACTACGGTCCATTGCACGTATATAAGCATCTTGTGTTGGGGTTCGAGCATGGATTGTTTTTTTATGGGTATTTAATCGTGCGGGGATACGTTTTTGGGCAGATTGGGTTGTTGTTGGCGCTTCTTGCTGTTCCCGTAGCAAATTTGCCATGGCAATCGCTCCTTCTGTATCTGATAAAGTGAGCTCTTTATGTACCTTAGCATATTCATAAAGTTGCTGTAATATATATTGTGCGTGTTTTACAGCAGCAATATTTCCACGGATTAAAACTTCATTACCGCGCGGATGAATGCTAAGTCCGAGTTTTTGTTCGATATAAGCAAGATTTTCGTCGAGTTTACCAAAAACCGCTTTCGCATATTTATTGTTTTCAAAAATTAAAACAACATGGGTAATATCTGATGCGCTTGCTTTTCCCAAGATATCAGTATTTTCAGGGTAAGCATTCACTTTTTTGGTTGAAGTGTTCAACCTATTCTCCCACATCTACACAAGTGTTGCACACTTTCTTGAATATACTGTATAAAAGACAACTTATTTTTCATCAAGTACAAGCTTTAGATGTAATCGTTTTCTTTAAAAATAAAAGAGCTTTCTAAAATCTATGTTGCAAAAAAGACATTAGAGGCATGTTTATACATTTGCCGTTTCACCGATAAAACTGTTTGAGCTTGCATTTTTAATATGAATGGTCATCACGGTGCCCATAGAGACCTCTGTGTCCACTACAACAGGTAAAAGCCAAGGTGAGCGACCTACCATTTGCCCTGAATGACGCCCAGCTTTTTCAATGAGAACGTCAGTTGTTTGACCAATTTTAGAACGCAAAAACGCGTTTTGCTGCTCAAGAAGAAGAACTTGCAAACGTTGAAGTCGAGCATCTTTTACAGCTTCATCAACATGATTTTTCATTGTGGCGCCAATTGTTCCAGGACGAGGCGAATACTTGAAAGAATAGGCTGAGCTGTATTGTACTTGTTGAATGAGTTTAACGGTTTTTTCAAAGTCTTCATCTGTCTCTCCTGGAAATCCTACAATGAAGTCACCTGAAAAAGCAATATCGGGTCGTGCGGTACGAATTTTTTCGATCAGATGAAGGTAATGAACGCTTTTGTGTTGGCGGTTCATTGCTTTTAAGATGCGATCTGAACCCGATTGAACAGGGAGATGCAGATAAGGCATCAATATGTCAAGGTCTCGATGCGCGGCAATAAGGCTGTCATCCATATCTCGTGGATGGCTTGTTGTGTAACGTAGACGCTTTAAACCATCTAGTTTAGCGAGATGATAGAGAAGATCACCAAGACGCCAAGTTTTGCCATTAGCACTTTGTCCGTGCCAACCATTTACATTTTGTCCAAGGAGCGTAATTTCTTTGACACCAGCTTCAATGAGTTGGCGAGCTTCTTCGGTAATTTGCTCAACAGATCGTGACATTTCGGCGCCGCGTGTGTAGGGAACAACACAAAAAGTACAAAATTTATCGCAGCCTTCCTGCACTGTTAAAAATGCACTAACGCCACGTTTTCTTACAGCACGTTTATTGTGAGGCGCTAAATAAGAAAATTTATCTTCAACAGCATAGTCTGTTTCGACGATTTTTTTCCCCTGTTTTGCTTTTTCTAACAAGTCTGGCAAGCGATGATACATTTGCGGACCAATGACAAGATCCACCGTTGGAGCACGGCGTAGGATTTCACTTCCTTCAGCTTGTGCAACACAACCGGTTACGCCGACTATCAGTGGCTTATCAGGCGTACGCTCTTGACGCATTACTCGTAGGCGACCAAGATCAGAATAAAGCTTTTCTGCTGCTTTTTCACGGATATGACAGGTATTCACGAGAATAAGGTCAGCGTCATTTGGTGTTTCTGTCGTAACATAACCTTGTGAACTGAGGCTATCCGTCATTCGTTGACTGTCATAAACATTCATTTGACACCCATAGGTTTTGATAAAAACCTTTTTAGGAGCATCAGGAGACTTATTTTTAGGATTTACTTTATTCATAGCGCATGTCTAAATGTTTTTTACGCAAATCTCAATCTATTTGCTTAAAAGTTTTTTGCATAATGATAGCATCTCCACGGCTATTTTTTGATTGGTAGTAGGCAAGGCGTTTAGAGATTTTTTGAAATTCAAAACGATGATAAAGGTTCAAAGCAGAAAGATTCGTTTCTTCTACCTCTAGAAATAATTTTATAGTGTGTTCATGATGAAGATGGCGAAGTGTGCTATCAATAAGCAAGGAACCAATTCCTTGTCGACGAAAATGAGGGTGGACAGCAATTGTGATGATTTCTGCTTCATCAAGAATGAGACGGCAAAGGCAAAACCCTAAAATTTGATCAGGTTGACCAATGAGAGAGGCTTTGTACCCGAAAACAGATTGATCTTGCAGGAAATTATCAAAAGCTTGTTTTTCCCAAGAAGGGACAA
The DNA here is from genome assembly GCF_053795135.1 of Bartonella sp. B12(2025). Classification (NCBI taxonomy): domain Bacteria; kingdom Pseudomonadati; phylum Pseudomonadota; class Alphaproteobacteria; order Hyphomicrobiales; family Bartonellaceae; genus Bartonella; species Bartonella sp. B12(2025). The sequence goes on from NZ_CP200031.1 coordinate 151,641, forward strand.
AACAATGCTGATGAATTTGAGGAAGGAAAGCGCTATCATCAGTTTGTAACGGAGAAATCCAAAAATGCTTTTTTTTCAATGAAAACTTAGACATTATTTTTTTCGAGGTAAAGCAAAACCGGTTTGTTGTTTTGCGTCAGCATTGCGTAAATAGAGTGGATAGGGTGGATTTTGTGGTTGTTTGTTTGCAGAAAGATGGGCATAGGTTACAATATCAGCCGCCTCGCAGAGGCTTTGATCTCGTACGATTTTTCTGTTTATCTTATTGTTTTTAATGTGTCGCGCAACGATATCAGCTGCTGGACCGGTTAGTCTCGTTTGTTGTGGTAAATCTTCGATAATATTTTCAATTGTTTTTAAGCCAGGTGTTCCTAAAGGTGTGAGGTCTTCATTGAAGTTTTGATGGTAAAACATGTCTCTTCCGGCTTCAATGACAACGGTGACTGCTGCAGTATTTTTATTGGTTGTTGTTTGTGCTGCTAATGCTTCAAGTGCACTTACTCCAATAGCTGGTATTTCAAGCGCTAGTGCCAAAGCCCGTGCTGTTGAAACACCGACACGCACACCAGTAAATGATCCAGGTCCGATATTAACAGCAATACGATCAATTTGATTAAGAGTAATATTGGTCTGGTCAGTTATTTGTGCAATGTGCCCAATAAGTTTTTCGGCATGTCCTTTGTTCATGCGTTCGCTTATGCGCGCAACGACAGTTTTATGACGAATGAGTGCGACAGCGCAATAAATTGAAGCAGTGTCTATAGCAAGGATAAGCATAAAAAATATCTTAGTTGAATAATATGATAAACAAAAGGTTAGCTGTGTTTTTTAGTCCATTTATTTTGTTGGTGCATTTTGCAATATTTTAAGAAGGTTGCTAGTGCTAATAAGCAACAATATCTCTTTTATTGAATACGGTGGTGTTGATTTGATCCTCACTGTATCTTGTGCACACATAGTGAGTAAAAGAAGTTTGAAAGAGAGAAACCATGAGATAACGTTGTTTTCCCAATAAGAGCATATTTTGTAAGCCTTTTGTAAAAACTTGACTTTTGTTAGAGCAGATAAAATAAAAAAGAGGCATTGTTTTTTGATGAATTTGTATTTTTCTATCATGCGGTTCAGTTGCAAGCAATTATGTGCTGAAAAAGCTAATTTAACAAGCAGTTAACAGTTTGCTACTTAATTAAAGCGCATTCGATTTTTTGTATAAAATTATGAGGAAGTTTTTGGAGTTTAAATCTAATTTTATGAGAGAGCGGCTTCAATATTGGCAAGTTTTTGAGTTGATTGCATGCTATGTTAGAAAAAGCAAAAATATTTGAGAGTTCACATTTCACAATGTTATATGGTTTAGATCAATCAATTTTTCATGATATTGCTGCAAACGCCAAAGATAAGGGAGCATGTTGAAGCCAAAAGAATACGCTACCTGCTTTTTTGATGAGCGAATATCAACGTCTAATTCTAATGCTGATATTGAAATGATAGTGAATAACTGAGAAATAAATCTAATGGGGTTGGGAGCTGTTTCAGGAATAAAATCATTTGAGCAGATCAGCATTATAATAATAAAACCAATGATAAACCATGGGATGAGGGTGTGCCAACGTAAGCGTGTTTGTGCTGATTGGTGATAGATGTGACAGAGCAAAAAAATAGAGCTCAAAATTAAAACTAAAACTCGCACCAATTTAACAACTGTTTCAATTTGAACACTCACAAAAGAGACAGGTGCTGTTGCTGATAAAATCTGTGGTACAGTATAAATAACCATGCCAGTAAGCACACCGTCACCGTCTTGGCTAAATGACAAATTTAAAAGTAGAAGTAAAATAGTAAAAAACCCTAAAAGAGCAGTAAAAGCAATTTATGCAACCACCTCTTTGTGTTTTGCTTTTATGACAGGTGCAACGGCGACGACAGTTGAATTGCCACAAATAGCATTCCTGCAAGCAATTAGCGTTGCTAAATTCGTAAAAATTCCAAAAAGTCGGCTGATGATAAAGCTGAGGATAATCACTACAAATATAATGAATACGATGCTAGCAAGCAAATTCTAACCGGCTAAAAGAACTGCGTTAATCTAACACTTGTTCCCAGAAAAACAATAGCAATTTCGAGGAGTATTTTTTGTACAAAAAGTTATACCTTTTTGAAAATATGTTGGCAAAGTAAAACAACTACAGGGAGTGGAATCTAAAAGAGTTGCCAAAACAAGGTTTTCAAGCCACACTTCCGCGAAAAGCTGTTTTTCTATGACTTCTAAACTATAAGCTAAGGAGACATGAGTAAACATGTTAGCATACCAGAATCAAAGTCGTTTAAAAATGAAAGATTTGTCTTTATCATTTTAATATTCCCCCATAAGTAAAAAATGATAGTAAATAAAAGAGATAATAGGTAAAAAGAGTTTTACAGATTTGTTCTCGCCTGTAAAGCTGCTGCTAAAGTTCCATCATCAAGATAATCGAGCTCACCTCCTACAGGTACTCCGTGAGCAAGTCGGGTAACTTTAACTGAAAAATTGGAAAGTTGATCGGTGATGTAGTGAGCTGTTGTTTGTCCTTCAATAGTAGCATTGACAGCTAAAATAATCTCTGTAATAGGATTTTGTACAACGCGCTGTATTAAGGAAGCAATGTTAAGTTCGTCAGGGCCTATTCCATCTAAGGGTGAGAGTCGTCCACCCAATACATGATAACGTGCCGCTAAAGTTTTTGCGCGCTCAAGGGCCCAGAGATCAGCAATATCTTCAACAACAATAATTGTTGTATTATCGCGGCGCGAATCTGTGCAAATCGAACAAGGATCAGTTGTATCTACATTTCCACAAACAGAACAAATGCAGACTTTGTCTACAGCTGCTTGTATTGCTGCTCCTAAAGGCTCCAGTAATGTTTCCTTTTTTTTGATAAGGTGAAGCGCAGCACGACGAGCTGAACGTGGACCGAGACCTGGTATACGTGCTAAAATTTGAATGAGACGCTCGATTTCAGGTCCTGCAATGTATTTAGACATATTCTTGTCCCACAGGATTAAATAAAATCTGATTCATTATAATGGCAGTTTGAAGCTTGATGGGAGCGGTAGCCCTGCTGTTATGCTTTTAGTTTTTTCCTCTATCGCTATTTCAATTTTTGCTCTAGCTTCATTATAGGCTGCCATAATCAGATCTTCAAGGATTTCAGCTTCTTCAGGCTTGAGTAATGAAGGATCAATTTGAATCGCCGTTATGGTATTTTTTCCATTTAAGGTTATACTGACAAGATCACCACCTGCAGTACCAATGGCTTGCAGATTAGCCATTTCTTCTTGAATTTTCTGCATTTTTTCCTGCATTTCTTTGGCTTTTTTCATCATGCTCATCATTTCACGCATAGAAATAGGTATCCTTATTCATCATTGATATCACTTGCATTTTTAAAAGTATTTGAGAGTAAATCAAGGTCGTTTTCTTGTTTATGCAGACGAATATCGACAATTTTTGCTTCTGGGAAATGGTTGAGTATTTTTGCGATATCAGGATCTGCCTCTGCATTGGAAAAAAGAGTCTTTTGGGCAGCTATACTTTCTTCCTGTAGGGTTGGTCCTCCTCCTTCATTGACAAAAGTTATAGTCCAACGTTTTTTGGTCCATTGGAAAAGCATTTTTTCTATATCGTTAGCAAGTGAATGTGGAGCATTTTCAGAAAGTCTCAAGGTAATATGCCCTGGTTCAAAAGAAACAGGATGAATAAATTCTTTAACAAGGAGTTTGAAAGGAATCTCATTATGCTGTTCGGCTAATTTAACAATATCGTGCAAGGAATCGATAACTATGGTTTGGGGTTCAGTAATTTTTTTTGCTGTTTGCGTGGAGGAGTGTGATAAATTTGTAATATTTTCAGACAGGCCAACAGATTGAGAAGTTTCAAAAGTTTCTGTTATTTCAGGAGCGTTAGCGCTTTTAGGAGTTTGAACTTTCAGAGAATTTTCTGATTGTGAAGAGCAATCTAATTGATTGCTTAAAGATCTTTTTAAATCTGTCTTGTTAGGTGAAAGGTTTGAAACATGCGAGGAGGAATGGGCATATACAGCTATTTCTTTTGTCGTATTAGTCGCATTACTTGTATTTGCGGACTCTTGATGAGCAGAATTTGTGACGATGGTGGGGGATATTTTTTCTTGTGAAAGCTTTTTCAAAGCTTCATCAAGAGTTGGTAGATCGGCAGTGTGGGCAAGGCGAATCAATAACATTTCGGCTGCTTGAAGCGGATGCGCGGTTTGATTAATTTCCTGTAAGCCTTTGAGTAACATTTGCCAGTTTCGTGATAAAACAGGAACGGAAAGTTTTTGTGAAAAATCTAAGCTTCTTAAACGCTCATCTTCAGTAAGCGAGAGATCTTCGGCTACCTCTGGTGTAAAACGTAAACGTGTAACCAGATGATTGAAGTTGGCTAGCTCTGTCAATATAGTGAGAGGGTCAGCACCTGCATCATATTGGCTGCGTAATTCATGTAATGCATTTACAACGTTGCCCTTCATGATAAATTCAAAAAGATCAATAACACGTGCTCGATCGGCTAATCCTAACATTGCGCGCACTGCAACGGCACTGATGTTGCCATGGCTATGAGCAATCGCTTGATCAAAAATGGACAGTGCATCACGTACAGAGCCTTCTGCAGCGCGGGCGATCATGGAGAGCGCTTGATCTTCTACTTCTACGTTTTCATGTTTCGCAATTTGGCGCAAATGCGAACTCAAAACTGTCGATTCAATACGCCGCAGGTCAAAACGCTGGCAACGTGAAAGAATTGTAATAGGAACTTTGCGAATTTCTGTCGTTGCAAAAATAAATTTTACATGCGCTGGTGGTTCTTCAAGTGTTTTCAATAAACCATTAAATGCTTGCGTTGAGAGCATGTGCACTTCATCAATAATATACACCTTATAGCGTGCGGAAACAGGACGGTAACGTATTTGTTCAATAATTTCACGAATATCATCAATACCCGTATGCGAGGCCGCATCCATTTCTATGACATCGATATGGCGTCCTTCGATGATTTGTGTGCAATGTTCACCAAGTGTATTCAAGATAGTTGTTGGTTGATCAATATCTTTTGTTTTGTAGTTGAGTGCGCGTGCCAAAATACGCGCTGTTGTGGTTTTACCCACTCCGCGAATTCCTGTTAACATCCACGCTTGTGCAATGCGACCTGTTTCAAAGGCATTCGTGAGGGTACGCACCATGGCTTCTTGACCAATGAGGTCAGAGAAATTTTTAGGTCGATATTTGCGAGCAAGAACACGATAGGTTTTTTCTACCGGCATATTTCCCATCAATGATTCCAACTTTAAAGCTCTTTATGAGTACATTTCGATAATACGAAAGCACGGGTTAATACTTGTACTCTAATATAAAAGGATCTTTTCTCAATCAATTTATTTTTCGAAAGAATAGGAAAATTTGCTTAAACACAGCCAAACTACTTTAACTTGCTACACGCACAACACCGCTTTAAAATGAAGATGCTTCACTGAAAAACAACAGAAATATGCTTTATAACAAAACAGGAGGCTGGTACGATGACCCGCACTAGAACTCGTTGGGGCTGCTTCTTTCCAGACCTGACCCAGTTGGCAAGCAGTTCGTCCACCACCAACCTCCCAAACTCATATTGTCGATTTAAAATGAAAAATCAAGTTAAGAAACGAAAAATACGGCAAGAATGACAAAGAATTTTTTCCTTTGAGCTTAATTCTTGTTCTATAAACGATAAATAGGACAGGGATTTCCCCATTTTTATTGGAGTTCACCGCATATTTATTTTTATTTGGCATGAATAAAGCGTTTATTTTTCTCAGTATTAAGGAGATGCTAATTGACGAAGATCTGTTTAGTTTTTTTGGTAGTTGATCTCTCTTTGAGTCAGCTTAAATGAATGTGGCCTGCATATAGCTCAGATCATGAGCTTTAGCATGACTAAAACAAAATGAGACTAGGGTTTCTCGTGTGTGTTGTGGCATTCATTTTATTGTTAACAGACCAATCTATTATTCTAAATTGTTATTTTTTGGCAAGATGTGGAACAGATTTACAGCCCTAAAGCAGATTTTTTTATCCCTTTTCTGCTTATGTATGTGATTTATATACAATATAGTTTGTAGAAACTTTGAAGTGATCCGACTACAAAGGTGGATGCTGTGTTATTGTTAAAAAAAATTACTCTGATAACGAAAATACAAATTAATTGGTTGCAAAAGTTACGTAATATTTAATTTTTCTGCACAAATATAAAAACTCAAACTCACAAGAAATCTAGCTTTAAGAGTTCACTACGCCCGATTTCGAAAAAACGCTTATCTGAACAATTGGATAAGTTTACTCAGAAATTTAGGTGTTTTTGGAAATATTATCAATCGTAATCTCCTGTATCGCAATCTGTTCCAATAACGTTTTTCTTAGTAATATTTGTAAAAATATAATTTCCCGACGAAGGAAAGCTTATATCGAGAGATTTTATATCTTTAAGTGTAAAGATCTTATTTTTTTTATCATGTGTTATTTTCTTTTCATCATCTGCAACAATGTTTAATTTGTCTAGGTCAGAAAGGGCAGAGTAGAATAAAGTAAAGGAGGCTTTCTTGGGCTTAAATGTCTTGCAAGAATATTCGGCGCCTTGATGTATTGTATCGGATGCTTTAATCGTAACTCTTTCATCCGGCGCAAAACTCCATTTTTTCTCACTAAATCCAGCAAATGCAACATTGGAGAAAGTTAGAATATTTGCAGCTAATAATCCTTGAGTGAATATTTTTTTCATTATTTTTTCAGTGCCTTTATGAAAAGAATTTGGCTGAAAAGAAAGATAGCTCTTCTAAGGTGAGTTGCATCATAGAATCCCTTGGATTCTTTTTGATGTCAAGGAAAAACTGTACAACAGTGGTTTTATGTATACGGTGCTCGATCCTTTTTAGCAGGGTAAATGCCAATAATGCGAAATTCAGAAGAAAAAAAGAGAGTTCTTCCAATGCAAGCTGCATCATAGGGTCTTCAGGATGTCCTTCAATGTCAACGAAAAATTGTGTTGCATTGAAATTTCCGCCAATTTGATAGCTTTCTAATTTTGTCATATTGATACCGTTTGTGGCAAATCCTTCCATAGCTTTATAAAGGGCAGATGGTATATTGCGCACCCGAAAAAGAAGACTCGTAATGACTTTTTCACCGTTTTGGGGTTTTGGTACATGTTGTTGAGAACGCGAAAGGATGATAAAACGGGTAATATTATGAGGATTATCTTCAACATTTCTTTCGAGAATATCAAGCCCATAGAGTTCTGCTGCGAACAGAGGAGCCAAGGCTGCTTGTGAGCGCTTTGCATTTTTTTAATAAATTTTGCAGCTTCAGCTGTATCAGCAGAAGTGACAGGTATCCAACCATTGTTACGTATGATTTTACGGCATTGTGCAAGGGCATGTGTATGGCTGTGGACGGTTTTAATCTCGTCATGAGTAACACCGGGTAAAACCATTAGTTGAAAATGGATAGGCAAAAAATATTTATCAACAATATAGAGAGATGATTGCGGTAAAAGGTGATGAATATCTGCAACACGGCCAGCAAGAGTATTTTCAATAGGAATCATAGCAAGATCAGCCTGCCCGCTTTCTACTAAATTGAGGGCATCTTCAAAAGTAGCAGAAGGTACAGCATTCATATCGGGAAACATGTTATAACAAGCAATATGAGAATTCGCACCATATTCTCCTTGGAAAGAGATTTTATTGTTTTTTTCAGTTGTTGTCATGCTAAAATCTTACGTATTCTTTCAAGATCACGTTGTGTATCGACCCCTAAGGGAATTGTGTCGACTATTTCTACATCGATACGCATATTATGCTCTAGTGCACGTAATTGTTCAAGTTTTTCACGTTTTTCTAGTGGAGAGGGTTTAAGCGTCACAAATTGCTCAAGTCTTTCGCGTCGATAGGCATAGATCCCAATATGATGGTAAAGAGGACCATCTCCATAAGGTGCTGTTGTGCGGGTAAAATAAAGAGCACGAAGACGACTTTGAGAAAATGGTGTACCAATAATTTTTACGACATTCGGATCTATTTTTTCATTTTCCTCAATGATTTTAGCACCCAAGGTTGCAATATCAGTTAAGTTATTTTCTAGAGGGCGTAAGACACTGATGATTTCACGAGGCATTATCGTTGGGAGGTCACCCTGTATATTTAAAATGGCATTGTAACGTTGTTCAGGATCAATACGAATTAAAGCTTCATAAATGCGATCAGATCCAGATTTATGATCGCCATATGTTATGATACATTCATGCCCATAATCTGTAACGACTTTAGCTATATCGTTATGGTCTGTTGCAACGATAGTGCGCCCTAGTGCAGCTTTTTTTGCTTGCTCAGCAACATGAACGATCATCGGTTTTCCCGCGATCTCAGCGAGAGCTTTTCTAGGTAGACGGGTTGAGCCCATACGGGCGGGAATGAAAATAATTGGTTCAATAGCCATTATAAAGTTCCAAATGCCGTATATATAATGCGTGTGTAATATTGTATATTATAAGGAAAAAGTTTAAACTAAAAGTGGTAATGAAAAAATGAAGGTTTAAGTTTTTATGAAGCGTTCCACAATTGTTTATTTCATTTGCGCTTGTTTACTTGTGCTGGTTATTTTGGTGGGAATCTTCACATTCAGCGACGCGGTCTATGATAACTTTACTGACAATTCTATATCAGTTCAACACTCTTATAAGGTTACAGAGAATAATATGCTCAATGAGAAACAGCAGGCTAGCATTTCCTCGTTATTGAACGATCGTCTCCAAAAGGGAAATTTTGAAAATGGGCGCAAAATTTTTCATCAGTGTGCCATATGCCATACCTCTGGACGCAATGGACCGGGTCGTGTTGGTCCAGTGCTTTGGGGCGTAGTGAACCGTCCTTTGGCGGCGGTACCAGGGTTTGCTTACTCACGGGTATTGCGTGCAAATTCTGATCAAAGATGGGATTTTGTAACTTTGGATCGTTATCTGCAGTCACCGCGTCAAGCGTTCCCAGGGACAATTATGTCTTTTCGTGGGATCAAAAATGATCAAGATCGTGCCGATCTTTTGCTTTATTTGCGGAGCTTATCCGATCATCCTGTTCCTTTGCCAATGGGTAATGAAGAAGGTAAGTCAGACTAAACTATGCCGGGAGAGCTCATTTTGGGCAAGAGGTGCGATTGGTTTTTGTTTGTAATTTTGACTTCAAAGATTTACCAAAAGAGTTGTTATTGACGTATCATTAAAATTAACTCGATATGGCTGTATGAAAGGTGAAAAAAATGGCAGCCTATATTCTCCGGCGTCTTTTACTGATTATACCAACATTGATTGGTATCTTAACAGTAACGTTTATTATTGTTCAATTTACACCGGGTGGGCCTATTGAAAATATTATTGCTCAGTTGCAAGGGGTAGGTGGTGATGCTGCAGGGCGAGTGAGTGGTGGAAGTGATCTAGGTCTTTCTTCTGATGTCATTTTGGATGGTGCTGATGTTGGGTTATCTTCTTCCAAAACTTTTAAATATCGTGGTGCACAAGGATTGGATCCAGAGTTTATTGCCAAACTTGAAAAGCAGTTTGGGTTTGATAAGCCGCCTTTAGAGCGTTATCTAACAATGCTTGGTCGTTATTTGCGTTTCGATTTCGGGGATTCTTATACACAGGGACGTTCGGTTATCGAACTTATTAAGAATGCTTTACCTGTTTCTCTTTCGCTTGGATTTTGGCAACTACTGATTTCTTATGCTATCTCTATACCATTAGGCATCCGTAAAGCTCTTAAAGAGGGATCGGCCTTTGATGTATGGACAAGTACACTCATCATTGTAGCTTATGCTATTCCAAGTTTTCTCTTTGGTATTTTTTTAATGGTTCTTTTTGCTGGAGGATCTTTTTTAAATTGGTTTCCATTAAGCCATTTAACATCCGATAATTTTGAACAATTGTCTTTTGTGGGTAAAATATTAGACTACCTTTATCATTTGGTTCTTCCGTTAACAGCAATGACTATTTCTGGTTTCGCTACAACGACCTTGTTAACAAAAAATTGTTTTCTAGAGGAAATTCGTCAGCAATATGTCATTACAGCACGTGCTAAGGGTTTAAGCGAACGCTCGATTCTTTATGGCCATATATTTCGCAATGCAATTTTGATTGTAATTGCCAGCTTTCCTGCAACTTTTATGGCATCATTTTTTAGTGGGTCTTTGCTGATTGAAATGCTCTATTCGTTAAATGGTATGGGGCTTTTAAGTTATGTGTCTATTGTCAATCGCGATTATTCTGTTGTATTCGCTTCTCTTTATATTTTTTCGCTCATTGGTCTGATTGTGAGCCTCATTTCTGATATCGTTTATATGCTTGTTGATCCACGCATTGATTTTGATAAAAAGGATTTATGATGAAAGAGACAGAGCGTGATCATTCGCATAGTGCTGGGTTACAAAAAAAGCCTTTTTTTTCTCCATTGAATGTACGTCGTTGGCGTAATTTTAAGAAAAGTCGTCGTGGTTGGTGGTCATTGTGGCTCTTTCTATTTTTATGTTTTTGTTCTTTTTCAGCAGAGTTCATTGCCAATGATCGTCCAATTATCGCCTCTTATAAAGGAGAGTTGCTCTTTCCTGTTTTTTTTGATTATTCTGATGAAAAGTTTGGTGGAGATTTAGCCATAGCAGATTTTCGTGATCCTTTCATTCAAAATGAAATTGCCGAGCATGGTTGGGCATTGTGGCCGCCAGTACGTTATTCCTATAACACGGTTGTGGGGAATAAAACTGTGGCATTGGCGCCTCCTTTTTGGCTTCAAAGTAAAGAGGAACGTTGTGTCAATTATGCGCAGGGAAGCGCTGATCCAGAATGTACGATGAGTCGATGGAATTGGCTTGGAACAGATGATCTGACACGTGATGTTTTCGCACGCGTTTTATATGGTTTTCGAGTGTCGATAATTTTTAGTATTCTTTTGACAGTTGTTTCTACTGTTATTGGTATTACAGCGGGAGCTGTTCAGGGATATTTTGGTGGTTGGGTTGATTTAATTTTTCAGCGCTTGATTGAGATATGGTCTTCTGTGCCATCACTTTATTTAGTTATTATCATGGCAGCGGTTTTAGCACAGGGCTTTTGGATGCTATTGGGGGTTATGCTTCTTTTCCAATGGGTAACATTGGTTGGTGTGGTGCGAGCAGAATTTTTGCGTGCGCGCAATTTTACTTATGTTGATGCTGCACGTGCTTTAGGAGTTTCTAATGGCACTATTATGGTACGGCATTTATTACCAAATGCGATGGTTGCTGCTCTGACCTATATGCCCTTTTTATTAACATCGGGGGTTTCATTACTCACATCACTTGATTATTTGGGATTTGGTCTTCCACCTGGTTACGCCTCTTTAGGTGAGTTAATGCGGCAAGCGACTACCAATTTGAACGCTCCTTGGATTGGTATTACAGGATTCGTTGTTATTGCTGTTATGTTATCGTTGTTGGCGTTTATTGGCGAGGCTGCGCGAGATGCTTTTGATCCACGAAAGACATTATAATGACAAATTTGCTTTCAGTACGTGATTTTTCGGTTGCATTCCGCCAAGCGGAAGAAAAGAAATGCATTCTTGAACAAATTTCTTTCGAGATTAAAGATGGCGAGACAGTTGCACTGGTAGGAGAATCTAGTTCTGGAAAGTCGGTAACAGCGCTGTCTATTTTGCAATTATTGCCTTTTTTGAAGACGCTTCATCAATCGGGAGAAATTCTCTTTAAAAATAAGGATTTATTGAAGCAAAAAGAAGAAGATTTGCGTAAAATTCGCGGTAAAGATATTGCCATGATTTTTCAGGAACCGATGACTGCTCTTAATCCTTTGCATAATGTAGAACGCCAAATAGGTGAAGTTCTCAAAATGCATACAGATGTAAAAAATCAATCACTGCGCGCCCATGTTATTGATTTATTGACAAAGGTGGGAATTCATGAACCACAAAAACGTTTGGGTTCATTTCCTCATCAACTGTCGGGTGGGCAACGGCAACGTGTAATGATTGCGATGGCGCTTGCTAATAGCCCACGATTGTTGATTGCTGATGAGCCAACAACGGCGCTTGATGTGACTGTTCAAGCGCGAATTCTTGAGCTTTTGGTACAACTTAAAAAGCAAAACAATATGTCGATGCTTTTTATTACCCATAACTTAGCTGTTGTGCGCCGTATTGCGGATTGCGTCTACGTGATGAGAAAAGGAAAAATTGTTGAAAGTGGCCCAACAAATCAATTGTTTGAAAACCCTCAAGAGCCTTATACAAAACAATTATTGGCGGCAGAGCCTAAAGGAAGCCCTCTTCAAGTGGATGAGAGGGCGCCTATTTTGATGCAAGGTAAGAAAGTTCGTGTTTGGTTTCCGATTAAAAAGGGGCTATTGCGGCGAACAATGGGTCATGTAAAAGCTGTTCAGGATATAGATGTTACAATTCGTGTCGGTCAAACACTTGGTGTTGTAGGAGAATCGGGTTCAGGAAAAACAACATTAGGGCTTGCGTTGATACGGATGTTGTCTTCCAGGGGACAGATTATTTTTGATGATATTGACATAAGCAATTTTACTTTCAGGAAGATGCGTTCTTTGCGCCGTCATATTCAAATTGTTTTTCAAGATCCCTTTGGTTCACTTTCTCCACGTATGTCTGTAAATGAAATTATCACTGAAGGATTATCAATTTATGAACCGCAGCTTTCCTATTCTGAACGTAATGATCGCGTGATTGAAGCTTTGCATGAGGTTGGTCTAGATCCTTCTTCCCGCCATTGTTATCCACATGAATTTTCCGGTGGGCAGAGACAGCGGATTGCGTTTGCACGTGCAATCATCCTCAAACCGCGCTTTATCATGCTTGATGAACCAACGTCTTCTCTTGATGTAAGTGTGCAGGCACAGATCATTAATCTTTTACGTCATCTACAACAAAAATATCATTTAGGTTATTTGTTTATTAGCCATGATTTAAAGGTTGTCAAAGCGCTTGCACATGAAGTGATTGTCATGCGCAATGGAAAAATGGTTGAGCATGGATCTGCTGATCGTATTTTTTCTTGTCCCAAAAACTCTTATACGCAAACCTTGATGGCTTCTGCATTCGCGTTGGAATCTGATCGTTTATAGGTAATGACATTAAATTGCGTCAACAATCCATTATAGAGGAGAATTTTTCCCACTAACGGTTCACCAATGTTTGTGATAAGTTTAATGACTTCCATTGCTTGTAGAGTTCCGATGACTCCAGGTAAGACACCGATGATTCCGGTTTCAGCACATGTTGGGACAATGCCAGAAGTAGGCGGATTAGGGAATAGATCGCGATAGTGAGGATTATTGTCTTTATAAGGCATGAGCACGGTCAATGAGCCTTCAAAGCGTCCTACAGCGCCACTTATTAAAGGTCTTTCGCATTGGGCAGCGTGATCAGCAAGCAGATAGCGTGTGGTAAAATTATCACTTCCATCAACAATGATGTGGTAGGCCTTGAGGAGTTTATCCACATTACTTTTATCTAAGCGTAGATTGTGTTTTTCAACCATAACATGGGGATTTATAGTTTTTATAGTGGCTTCAGCGCTGTCAGTTTTACATTTGTTAACTGTGTCTGTCTTGTGAATAACTTGTCGTTGTAAATTAGAAAGCGCAACGATATCATCATCAACAATTCCAAGGGTGCCAATGCCTGTGGCAGCCAAGTAAGTTAGGACAGGGGAACCAAGACCACCCGCACCAATAACGAGAACGCGTGCAGTTTTGAGCTTTTGTTGTCCCGCCCCACCAATTTCAGGTAAAATGATGTGACGTGCGTAACGCTCGATTTCTTCTTTACTTAATTTTGTATCCGCTTCTTGTATCATGGACTTTCTCTTGTCATAGTTTCTTTATTGTTTACTAAGTTTATGGTGCAGAGACCAGTCTGCTTTCAATTATAGGGAGGTTTTATTCATGAAAATTGCCATTCAGATGGATCATATTTCAACACTTCGGATTCAAGGAGATACGACATTTGCACTTGCTTTAGCAGCACAAGAACGTGGACACTCTCTTTTCCATTATACACCAGATTGTTTATCTTTGCGCGATGGTTGTGTGATTGTACGACTAGAGCCATTGACGGTACATGACGAAGAGGGACATCATTATCAATTAGGGAAGTCTGTCCGTACGCAGTTGACAGATATGGATGTGGTTCTTTTACGTCAAGATCCGCCCTTTGATCTCAATTATATCACCACGACTCATTTGTTAGAGCGTGTTCATCCTAAAACACTCGTTGTGAATGATCCTGTATGGGTGCGCAATAGTCCAGAAAAAATTTTTGTTACTGAGTTTTCTGATTTAATGCCAGAAACGTTAATTACGAAAGATATTGAAGAAATAACGGATTTTAGAGCTACGTTTGGTGACATTATTGTGAAACCACTTTACGGCAATGGAGGTGCTGGTGTTTTCCATTTGAAACAGGATGATCGCAATTTGGCATCTCTGTTAGAAATGTTTGCAGAAATTTATCGCGAACCTTTTATTGTTCAGCGGTATTTAGATGCAGTGAGAAAAGGCGATAAAAGGATTATTTTGCTTGATGGTACACCTGTTGGAGCGATTAATCGGATTTCAGCAGAGACGGATATTCGCTCTAATATGCATGTTGGAGGTAGCGCGGAAAATATTGATTTAACAAAGCGTGATTATGAGATTTGCGAACGCATCGGTCCAGCTTTGCAGGAACGTGGTCTTCTTCTTGTGGGAATTGATGTGATTGGAGATTATATAACAGAAATTAATGTGACGTCTCCTACTGGAATTCGTGAAATTAAACATTTTGGTGGTACAGATGTTGCTCATCTTTTCTGGGATGTTGTTGAGTTCAAACGTTCAAATTAAATTTATTTGAACGGGGAGTAAAGACAAGTTTTTTTAGAAAAAATTATCAATGTTTCTTTGTTTTATATTTGTTATACTGCACATATGAACTAGAATTATCGTGTGATATGAACGAGAGGCCTTGGTCTACATTTTAGGGAGTTTATGGATGATCCGAGTGTTATCAGTTGGAATGGGAGTGGTTTTTTCGGTACTGTTGTCCGTTAATGTTGGCACCGCACGTGATCAAATTCAGATCGCTGGCTCATCTACGGTCTTTCCTTATCAAAAGATTGTTGCTGAGATATTTGGAGAAACTTATCCTCATTTTAAGGTTCCAGTTATTGAATCGGGTGGAACAGGGGCTGGTATTAAGGAATTTTGTCGCGGTATTGGGGAGAATACAATTGATATTGTCAATGCTTCGCAGGCAATGAAGTCAAGTGAATTGCAATCTTGTTTTGATGCTGGTATAAAAGATGTTGAGGAAATACGCATCGGGTATGATGGCATTGTTTTTGCAACAGATATAAATGGCCCTGATTGGAGATTGCGGCCAATAGATGTTTATAGGGCACTTGCTGCTCGGATTATTATAAACGGAAAATTGCAGCCCAATAACATGTCAAAATGGAATGCCGTCAATACTGCTCTTCCTGATTGGACGATAGCGGTTTATATTCCTGGAGAGAAGCATGGAACGCGTGAAGTTTTTGAAGAAAAATTGCTAGCTGCGGGCTGTAAGGATAGTGGAGCAGTTGAGGCGATGAAAGCTTTTGGGATGGATGATAAGGCAATACATGCTACTTGTGTTGCTGTGCGTAAAGATGGTAAAGCCATTGATATTGATGGTGATTATTCTGAAACATTTGCTCGTCTAACTTCTAATAAAACAGGGATTGGTGTTTTTAGTTTGTCTTTTTATCAAAATAATGCTGATAGGCTAAAGGTTGCGGATATTAATGGTTTTGAGCCAACGGTTGAAACAATTTCTAGTGGCGAATATCCAGTTTTTCGTCCACTTTTTTTCTATGTTAAGAAAGCGCATTTAGATATTGTTCCAGGTTTGAGGGAATATGTCGACTTTTTTATTTCTGAGCAAATGATTGGTCCAGGTAGCCCATTGGCTGAATATGGTTTGGTTGTTGCATCTGAAAAGGAGCGCCAAGCGCAGCGTTCTGCTTTTTCTGCTGGTAGAGTAATGACTTTGAAATAATTTTCTGGGTTTACAGTTGTAGGAGTTTTTTGTGCTGCTTTTTATAAAAATTGAAAGATAATATGCGCATTTCTTTCATTATTTTTCTGTTATTTATTCTTGGTTTTGTTGGCTTTTTTGTTTCTTATATGCGAGCCCGCTATCTTGAGTACGCACAGTACAAAATGCATTCTCGTGCGTATTATTACGGCTGGTGGACATTTTTGATAACTGTTATTCCAGCTCTTGTTTTTTTAATTTTTTGGGATGGTGGGAGTACAATTTATTTAGAGTATAGCGCTTCTCGAGAGGTTGGGGCATATAGTGCGCGCGTGACAGAGGTTGTTAATCATGACCTCGTTTTGGAGACTATCCGCAGTCTGATCAAAATTATTCATCGCTTTGAGGAAGATCTTGTTTCCGATTCGTATGAAGAAGTGCGGGCACAGTTATCCGCAAAAGGGTTCTTTTTGCCTTATGAGGCGCCAGATGATGTGTTAAGGATAGCGCAGCTATGGGTTGCTTCTTCTAAAAAGTTGCAGTTTATTGGTTATAATTTACTTTTTGTAATTGCATTTTGTGGATTTATCTGTGGAGTTGTGCAAATTGCTCCGCGTCAACGGGCGCGCAACAAGGTTGAGTGTCTGATTGTTATTGGATTGTTTTTTGCGTCTATAGTTGTGGTTTTAACAACAGCAGCCATTGCGCTTTCTATGCTCTTTCAGACGATAAGTTTTTTTCAGTCTGTATCCTTTTCAAATTTCTTTTTTGGAACGGTTTGGGATCCACGCTTTTCAGCCAGTGGTTCAAACAATGAAGTGGGGCAATTTGGTTTAATACCGCTACTTGCAGGCACGCTTTATATTGCATTTGTGGCAATGCTTTTTGCTGTTCCTATTGGATTATTTTCAGCTCTTTATATGGCTGAATATGCTTCTGCTCGATTGCGAGCAATTGTGAAGCCATTATTGGAAGTTTTGGCTGGTATTCCAACCATTGTTTATGGTTTTTTTGCTTTGAAAGTTGTAGGACCATTTTTGCGTGATCTCTCTGTTTCTCTCTCTGGTGGTGTTGGTTTTATTATGGCTCAAAGTGTTTTAACGGCTGGGTCTGTTATGGGAATTATGTTGATCCCTTTCGTTTCCTCTTTGTCAGATGATGTTATTAGGGCTGTTCCACGTTTTTTACGCGAAGGGTCTTATGGTTTAGGAGCAACGCAATCTGAAACGATTAAAAAAGTCGTTATACCGGCAGCGCTTCCGGGAATTATGGGAGCGATTTTGTTGACAGCATCACGGGCAATTGGAGAGACTATGATTGTAGTTCTGGCGGCAGGTGTTGCAGCGAACTTAACGCTTAATCCGTTCGAAGCAATGACCACGATGACAGTTAAGATTGTTAATCAATTGACAGGTGATTTTGAGTTCAATTCTCCACAAACTCTTGTTGCTTTTGCTTTAGGGATGACACTTTTTGTTATGACTCTTTTGATGAATATTCTTGCTCTTTACATAGTGCGTAAATATCGGGAACAATATGAATGAATGAAGATTGTTTTTCGCATCATCGCAATATTGGCCTCAAACGTCGCTATTGGGCTGAACGTCGTTTCCGTGCGTATGGTTTGATTGCTATTTTTATTGGGTTATTTTTTTTATTCGCGCTTTTATGGTCTGTCATCAGCAAAGGTTATACAGCTTTTTTTCAAAGTGAAATGACATTATCAGTTTATTTGGATGAGAAGGTCATTGATCCAGGCATTCAGCGTGAAAAAAATCCACAAGTATTAATAACTGCTAATTATCCACTTCTTGTGCGTAATTCGTTGGCAAAAAAGCTTAATGTAGATCAAAATGATCGGGCATCATTGCGTGATGTTAACCGTCTGTTTTCAAATGGTGTACGAGTTCAATTACGTGAAATGGTTACAAAGAATCCACAGCTTATTGGAACAACGCAAAAAATCAAGGTCTTGGCAGCAGCGGATATTGATTCCGCTTATAAAGGGCAAATTAACTTGCATGTGGAAGAAAGGAACCGTAAAGTTTCTAACCGCCAAGTGGAGTGGATGAGACGTTTAGCTCATGATGGTACGCTTTATAAAACATTTAATTTTGGTTTTTTTACATTTGGTGCTTCAAGTCGTGCTGAGACTGTAGGATTAGGGGTTGCAATAATAGGCTCTCTTTACATGATAGCTATGGTTTTAGTGGTTTCGCTTCCAATAGGGATAGCAACGGCTCTTTATTTTGAAGAATATGCACGCAAAAATAAGTTTACAGATTTTATTGAAGTTAATATTAATAACCTTGCAGCTGTTCCTTCGATTGTTTTTGGTCTTGTAGGACTTGCTGTTTTTATTAATTTTTTTGGGTTACCACGTTCAGCTTCTTTTGTTGGTGGGCTTATCTTAGCTCTTATGACTCTACCAACAATTATTATTGCGACACGTTCTGCTTTGCGTGCTGTTCCTCTCTCTATCCGCATGGCAGCTTTAGGGCTTGGGGCGTCGAAAACACAAATGGTTTTTCATCACGTTGTTCCTTTAGCGTCACCTGGTATTTTGACTGGTACGATTATTGGTGTGGCTCAGGCATTGGGTGAAACTGCACCTTTGCTTTTGATTGGAATGGTTGCTTTTGTTGCAAATATTCCTACGACACCAATGGATCCGGCAACAGCTTTGCCTGTTCAAATTTTTATGTGGGCGGGTGAAGCAGAACGCGCTTTTGTTGAAAAGACGTCGGGTGCCATTATCGTATTAATGATTCTGCTCGCTGTTATGAATATTTCTGCTGTTTTTTTACGTCGACGATTTGAGAGGCGCCAGTAGCTTCGATAAAGTAGTAATTTCGATAAGGTTTGTGTTTTAAAGGTAAGGTGAATTTTTGTAATGAAGATTAAAATGCGTGGCCAAGATGTGAAGGTTTTTTATGGGGAAAAAGAAGCCCTTCATGGTATTACTCTTGATATTCCTGAACATCAAGTCACAGCTTTGATAGGTCCTTCGGGTTGCGGAAAGTCGACTTTTTTGCGTTGTTTTAATCGTATGAATGATACGATTGAAGGCGCTAAAATAACGGGTCTTATTACTTTAGATGGGGAGAATATTTATGACTCGCGGATTGATGTTGTAGAATTGCGTGCTCGTGTTGGGATGGTTTTTCAAAAACCCAGCCCTTTTCCAAAATCTATATTTGAGAATGTTGCCTATGGCCCACGCATTCACGGTTTAGTCAAATCGCGTGCAGAATTGCATGATGTGGTTGAAAAGAGTTTGAGGCAGGCAGGTTTATTTGAAGAAGTAAAAGACCGCCTTCATGAGGCAGGAACAAGTTTATCAGGAGGACAGCAACAGCGTTTGTGTATTGCGCGTGCCATTGCAGTTAGTCCTGAAGTTATTTTGATGGATGAGCCTTGTTCAGCTCTTGATCCAATTGCGACAGCACGTATTGAAGAGCTTATCGATGCATTACGGCAAAATTACACCATTGTTATTGTCACACACTCCATGCAACAGGCAGCACGTGTTTCTCAATATACAGCTATGTTTCATTTAGGGCATTTGGTAGAAGTCGCTACAACTGAAATGATCTTCACTTCACCAAAAGAACAACGTACGCAAGATTATATTACGGGGCGTTTTGGATAGGTGAATTGAGGAGTATAAGGTATGTCTATGAACCATACTGTCCGTTCTTATGATGCAGAACTAAAATATTTGAACGCGAGAATTACAGAAATGGGTGATCATGCAGAAAGAATGATTGAGCGTTCTGTTGCTTCGATTGTGTATAGCGATCTTCAACTTGCGACGACAGTTGTTGCCGATGATTTATTTTTAGATGAAGCAGAACGTGATATTGATGAGAAAGCGATTACCATTATCTGCAAACGTCAACCGATGGCTGTTGATCTGCGTGAAATTGTTGGTGCCATTCGTATTTCCTCTGATCTTGAGCGGATTGGGGATATGGCTAAAAACATTGCTAAGCGAACAGTTGCTATTTCAGAAACACGTCAACCCGCTGCTTTTTATCATGGGCTTGAAACAATTACAGCTTTAGCACTCAATCAATTAAAGGAAGTATTAAATGCTTACACCAGTCGCTTATTGGAGCGTGTTGATGCAGTACGTGAGTGTGATGGTAAAATTGATGCTCTGTACACTTCTCTTTTTCGCGAACTTTTAACTTATATGATGGAAGATACGGGCAATATTACGGTTTGTACGCACTTACTTTTTTGTTTAAAAAATATTGAACGAATTGGTGATCATGTTACCAATATTGCGGAAATGCTGCATTATATCATAACGGGCTATCATATGTCTTTTGATCGTCCCCGCGATGATCTTACTTATAAAGTTGGGATAGGTGAGAGGAAAACAGATTAAAGTTTTTTCTCAGATATATAGAATGAGTTTGTTAGTAAAGATAAAAACCATTGAGCACTTTCTTGTAATATGGCTGTGGGAGGAAGATGATAGATGTATTATGGGCAAGTGCAAAGAAGCAACGAAGGGACTTTTCAAGGTAATATAGCGGGTTTTTGACTCTTAATTTGATACATTTGGACATTGGGTAGTATCATTATTTATACTTTGGCCAGATGGGAAGTTTTTTCCTGATTATTTTGTTAAGATTTGTATCGAAAAGGATATTCGTGTCGATTTTTTTAATATTGACGCAGGCCGTTTTAGCACCCTAGTCTTTTTTCGTATGTAGAATTATTGAAGGTATTTCATTGCAATTGCAGTTGAAGCGTGAAGGTTGATATTGTGTAGCTACATTTTTGCTATTAATAATGACAATATCGATCTGTAAATTAAGAATTTTTTATTTTTTAAATTGCATAAGTATATTTTAATTGTTGCGTATATTAAAATTTTACTAAGTGGTAACAATTAATCATATACGTTCTCTGAAGGTACTTTTAAATTTTGAATACTTCAAAGATATGGAAACTTATTGTATAAGATGAAAAAAAATTGTTGGACTGTTCTTGTTATCTGTTGTCTAGCACCGTTGATTATTGTGGGATGTACTTCAAACCATTTTGGTGTTGGAAAAGTGAATAATAATGAGAAAAAGTCAAAAACAGTAATATACCCATTAACAGAGCGTCAATGCCTTATGCGTGCGATGTATTTTGAATCGAATCGTACAAGCCGTGAAGGAATGATTGCAGTTGGAACAGTTGTCATGAATCGCGTTAATTCAACTGCTTATCCAAAAACGATTTGTGGTGTTGTTGGTCAGTACAAACAGTTTGCTCCCGGTGTTTTAACGCGTCCTATGACTGAGACGGCATCTGTTGCTCTTGCTAGAGATGCAGCTGATGCTGTTTTACGTGGCAAACGAGATAAAAAACTTAAAAACGCTAAGTTTTTTCATACAGCAGGTTTATCTTTTCCCTATAAAAATATGCACTATGTTCGTGTTGCGGGGGGGAATGCCTTTTATGAAAAACGATCACGTGATGGATCGCTTCAAGTTCCTACTAATGATCGTCCTTATGATGTTGCTTATGCTTTTGCCCAAGAACGTTCTGGCAATGCACCGAGCTTTATGGATGCAAGTGTAGTAAGTGAGGGAATAAAAGCAGAAGAAAAACAAAATGCATCTTCCTCAATAGAAGTAGCGCAGGTGGACGAGGTAAGTACTACGTCTTTTTTTGCAGTACAGCTTGATAAAGTTCCTATTCCAACATATGCACCTAATCGTATAGATAAGGAAGAGGAAAGCAAATTAATTATGGTCTATGCTACGCCGTCATCATATCAGTTAAATGCAATTGTTGCACTGTTGGAAAAACAGTATAGAGGCCGGTAGTTTTTTACAACCAAAGAAGGGTATTGGTAATGTGCTTTGATATTCATAAGGTAATTTCGCCTGAAATGCTTAATCGTTTTGCAGAAGTTACAGTAAAAGTTGGACTGAATTTACAAGAGGGGCAGGATCTTGTTTTGACTGCTCCAGTTTCAGCATTACCTTTTGTCCGGCGTATTGCATATCATGCCTATAAGGTTGGTGCTGGTGTGATTACACCGCTTTTTAGCGATGATGTATTATCACTTACGCGTTTTGAAAATGCGCATACTGCTAGTTTTGATTGTGCACCTTCTTGGCTGTATGAGGGAATGGCAAAAGCTTTTGAAAATGGGGCTGCACGTTTAGCTATTGTTGGTGATAATCCTTTGCTGCTTTCCAACCAAGATTTTGATAAGGTTGCACGTTTAAATAAGGCCACTTCAATGGCTTATCAGCCTACTCTCAAAAAAATATCGAATTTTGCTATGAATTGGTCGATCGTTGCTTATCCAACAGCAGGATGGGCTGAGGCGATGTTTCCTTCTTTGCCGCTTAATGAGGCGATTAAGAAGTTAGCTGATGCAATTTTTTCTGCTTCACGTGTTACAGAAGAGGAACCAGTTCATGCGTGGACTGTGCATAATGCGGCTTTGAAGCAACGGTCATCTTGGCTTAATGAGCAGCGTTTTTCTGCTTTGTACTTCACAGGGCCAGGGACTGATTTAATGGTTGGTTTGGCAGATGAGCATGAATGGCATGGTGGTGCATCAGTTGCCAAAAATGGTGTCGTTTGCAATCCCAATATTCCGACAGAAGAAGTATTCACCACTCCTCATGCTTATAAGGTTGAAGGTTTTGTTCGTTCGACGAAGCCTCTTTCCTATCAAGGAGCACTAATTGATAATATTGAGGTACGGTTTGAAGCTGGGCGTATTGTTGATGCACGTGCTTCGACGGGTCAGGAAGTTTTGCAACGGATTTTGCAAAGTGATGAAGGTGCGAGTCGATTGGGCGAAGTTGCTCTTGTTCCACATTCTTCACCGATTTCTAAGAGCGATCTTCTTTTTTATAATACACTATTTGATGAAAATGCTGCATGTCATATTGCTTTAGGGCAATGTTATTCGAAATGCTTTTTAGATGGAGAATCATTGACTGCAGAGGAAATTGCGGCGCGTGGTGGTAATAAAAGTGTTATTCATATTGATTGGATGATTGGATCAGGAGCTATTGACGTAGATGGCATTACACAGGATGGTGTGAGAGTTCCTGTATTTCGTAAGGGTGAATGGGCTTAATATTATTGTTTTTTCAATGGTATTGTTGGAAAGCGCATAATTATTAGAAAAATAGATGCCTGAGCTTCCTGAAGTAGAAACGGTTCGTAGTGGACTTGAGCCTGTTGTGACTGGTGCAAAGATTGTATCTGTCACGCTTAATCGTAGAGATTTGCGATTTCCTTTCCCTGAGGCGTTTTCTGAGCGGCTGATGGGCAGGACGATTATGGAACTTGGTCGGCGCGCGAAATATTTGCTGTTTCATCTTTCGCAGAATGAAACGATTTTGAGTCATTTAGGAATGTCAGGATCATGGCGTGTAGAGGATGAGCTTTTAAGAGGAAGATCTTCTGCTACAGGTAATTTTTTTATGCATGATCACTTTGTTATGGATATTCAAACAAAAGAGGGCAAAGTTTATCATCTTACTTACAACGATGCTCGTCGTTTTGGGTTTATGCTTTTAGTAGATACAAGTAAGCTTTCTGAACATCCACTTTTAAAGAAGTTAGGGCTTGAGCCTATGAATGATGCGTTTTCTGGTAGTTATTTGCAAAAAGTTTTTATTAATAAAAAAAAATCCCTTAAAGGAGTTTTGCTTGATCAGTCTGTCATTGCGGGTCTCGGGAATATTTATGTTTGCGAAGCGCTCTGGCGTAGTCGCTTATCTCCACAGCGCGGTGCATTTACATTAGCAGTAAAAACTGCACGTGCACGGAAATTTGCAGATTCTTTAGCACAGAATATACGCAATGTGATTGCTGAAGCAATTTTATCTGGTGGATCTTCTTTACGTGATTATAGGCATGTAGATGGTTCACTTGGTTATTTTCAACACACTTTTTCAGTTTATGGGCGAGAAGGCAAGGAATGCTTGCAATGTGGAACGCCTATTGTACGTATTTTGCAGTCTGGGCGTTCAAGTTTTTACTGTCCACAATGTCAAAAATGAAGAAGATATCTTGCAAAATCTTACAAGAGGCTTAAAGTCATATTTACAATTATACAAGATTTGAGAGATTTTTTTTTATGCTGAATAAAGTATTAACACACCTTGATGAAAATATAGAAAAGAGCCTTGAACGTCTTTTTTCTTTTTTATGTTTTCAATCGATTTCTACAGACTCGGCTTATAAGGATGCATGTCGTAAAGCAGCTGATTGGTTAGTAGAGGATTTAAAAAGCATTGGTTTTGAGGCTTCACGGCGTGATACGCCAGGTCATCCAATGGTCGTTGGACATCATCCAGGACCTTCAGATGATTGTTTGCATGTGTTATTTTACGGGCATTATGATGTTCAACCTGTTGATCCGTTGAGTTTATGGGAGGATGATCCATTTAAGCCTTCTTTAAAAGAGAGAAATGGAGAGAAAGTTATCTGTGCTCGTGGAGCTTCAGATGACAAAGGTCAGCTTATGACGTTTATTGAAGCGTGTCGGGCATTTAAGAAAGAGACAGGGCAGCTTCCTGTTAAAGTTACTGTTTTATGTGAAGGTGAAGAAGAAAGCGGTTCTCTTTCACTTATTCCTTTTTTGAAAGCAAATAGCGATGAGCTTAGGGCTGATTGCGCGCTGGTTTGTGATACGTCGATGTGGGATGCAGATACACCATCTGTTTCTGTTGCTCTTCGGGGGGTTCTGGGAGAAGAGGTCATTATCACAGCAGCTAATTGTGATTTGCATTCTGGTTATTTTGGGGGTGCAGCAGCCAATCCTATTCGTATTTTAACTAAGATTTTGGCAGGACTTCATGATGAAAATAATAGGGTAACCCTTCCTGGTTTTTACGATGGAGTAGAAGAAACACCGCCACATATTTTGCATTCATGGAATGAGCTTAATTGCAATGCTGAAAATTTTCTTGGTCCTATTGGGCTTTCCATCCCTGCTGGTGAAAAAGGACGGAGCATTTTAGAACAAATATGGGTACGTCCTACAGCAGAAATTAATGGTATTAGTGGTGGCTATGAGGGAGAAGGATTGAAAACGGTTATTGCTTCTCAAGCGAATGCAAAGATATCTTTTCGTTTAGTGCATAAGCAAGATCCAGAGAAAATACGCCAAACTTTTCGTGACTATGTGCGCAGTCTTATTCCTGCTGACTGTACAGTTGCATTTAAGGAACATGGTGCTTCTCCAGCAATTCAACTTCCCTATGATTCTCCTTTTATCGAAGCAGCGAAGGATGCTTTGTCGCAAGAGTGGAGTAATCCGGCTTTATTAACAGCCATGGGTGGTTCAATTCCGATTGTTGGAGATTTTCAGTCAATTCTTAACATGGAAACTCTTTTGGTTGGCTTTGCACTGGCTGATGATCGTATTCATTCGCCTAATGAAAAGTATAATCTAAAATCGTTTCATAAGGGGCAGCGGTCTTGGGCACGTATTCTTACAGCTTTAGCAAATAGGAGAGTAAATGACTGAGATCCGTATTCATCAAGGTGATTTATCAAACTTAGACAATTATCAAGTTGATGCCGTTGCGATTGATACCGAAACTTTAGGATTGCAACCGTACCGTGATCGTTTATGTGTTGTTCAGCTTTCTCCTGGAGATGGTACTGCTGACATTATACAGATTGCTAAAGGACAAAAAAGTGCGCCAAACTTGGTCAAATTGCTTGAAGATAAGGCAATCACTAAAATATTTCATTTTGGGCGTTTTGATCTTTCTATTTTAGCGCATACATTTGGCGTTATGCCAGATGTGGTTTTTTGTACCAAAATTGCTTCAAAACTCACGCGTACATACACGGATCGTCATGGATTAAAAGAAATTTGTAGTGAATTGTTGAATGTGAATATTTCTAAACAGCAGCAATCTTCGGATTGGGCTGCTGAAGCTTTGTCACGTGCACAAATTGAATATGCCGCGTCGGATGTTTTATATTTGCATCGTTTAAAAGATATATTTGAAGAACGTTTAAGACGTGAAGAGCGGGAAAATGTTGCAAAGGCATGTTTTCAATTTTTGCCTATGAGAGCAAAACTCGATCTTTTGGGATGGTCAGAGGTTGATATTTTTGCACATAGCTGAGTTTAAAACTTTTTTTTAAAAATAAGAGTAAGAAGAAATATTAATGCAACAGAACAAAATGCTTATAGTATATGAGCATTTTGTTCTGTCGTTTGTTTTTATGATAGTGTTTTGTGACATAATTCTTAGTGTAGTGAGTGCTATTGAATTTGAAGATTGCACAACACACAATAGGCATAATAAAAGTATATTTATGAATACGTGCTTTTTATGTAGAGCTGTCTTTATCTTAAGACTTACAATAGACAGCTTTATGAGGGAAGCAGAAAAATATGGCCAATAATATCACATAAAAGGTTTGGTGCTGTATAAATGTTGTTGAAATTGCACTAGAGATATGAGGTAAACCTTTCTAGAAGAAGTGCATTGGTAAATACCAGTTTAGTTTATTTCACAGCTGGCGCTATATTCTTATTGATTACAAAACAAGTGATTTCTATGTTAGCATAGTTTAGAAAATTCCATTTATTTTAAAATCAAAGTGCTACCAAGATCCGTTTTTTGAGCGTTCTCTATTTTTATCTATAAATGTATCATTTTTTCTATGGAAAATTGAAGTGAAGGCACTACGTAAAATACATTATGGATATTTTTATGGAGATAAATTTATGAACTTGAAATATTTTATTACAGCTTTGGCTGCTTTTACTTCAATCTCTGTGGCTCATGGAGCTGGTCTTGTGACTTCTCAAAAGCTGGTACAGGGAATATCTTCCATTGTTTCTCCTAAGGCTTTTTTTGAGAGTGCACAGGTTAGCAGTTCCTTAGCTGAAACTTTTCAAATAAAATTTTCTTCTATTGATAATGAGCAATGGAAACCGGTTGTTAAGTTGGTACCTGTGTCGTCTTCAATTAGAAAAAGAAGAAGTTCAGGATATTGCCAGAAACGAACACGGCCGCAATTATTTTTAAAAAGTCCGATGAGTTTTTAGTAAGCAAAGAACTAATATCAAGAGATACAGTTTTACTCTTGATAATCGATGAGGTCTGGAGGAGGGGACCAGCTTAAAACTGTGAGAATAGAGTTTTTGGCTTGTTCGTATTCTGAAGTGTTTTTTCTTTTTTATCTCGGAAATTTTTATGTAGGAAGCAGCACAGTTTAGTTTGAAAGAGAGTACAAAATAGATGGAAGATCATTACGCGAGAGGAAAAAGATTTTCTAGAAGGTTGGAAGAAGCATAGAGTAAAGTGATAAGCCTGTATTTAAGAAAATAAGAAATGCGTAAAGAGTTTTATTTTAAAGAATAAAGAATCTGGAGTCACGAAGATGGGGGTGGTCTTGTTACAGTTTGTGTGATGTTGTTTATGCGAAGAAGCGGGATTTGTGTTTTTTTTATGAGTGTATCATTTTTGCTACAGATATCTGTTATTGGGGCTCTATATGAAATCGCGTGTTCAAATATTCAGCATGGAGAAAAATTATGAATATGAAATGGTTAATAACAGCTTCTGCTTTCGCTTTTGTTTCAGCTTCAGCAGCGCATGCAGCAGATGTTATTGTTCCTCACAATACTGCACCTGTTGCACCGGTTATTGTTGCCCCTACTTTTTCCTGGACAGGTTTATATATTGGTGGCCAAATTGGTGGTTTTTCGAGTAAGCCTAAAATGGATATTATTACTAAAGGAAAAAATGTTTCCTTTAATCAAGATCTTGTGCCAAAACCTTCTGGCTTTATGGGTGGTCTTTATGCAGGCTCTAATATTGATCTCAGCAATGGCCTCATTTTAGGTGTTGATACAGATATTATGTGGTCTGATAAAGATGATAGTAAGACAACGCCAACATATGACATTATTCCAGATCACTTGACATATATTAATAGTATCTTGAAAGAATCTGGTATTAAGATTGGTGATAAGGTGCTCAAAGCTGGTGATAAACGGACGCACAATTTCACTTTAAAACAAAAATGGGCTGGTGCTACGCGGGTACGGATTGGTTTTGCTGCTGAGCGCATCATGCCTTATATTGCTGGTGGTGTTGCTTATACGCAGCTTCAAGATATCAAATCGATATTAATAACAGAAAAAGACAAGGGTGGGGTATTAGCTTCTGGTAACATATCTGATGAAAAAAAGACGCTTGTTGGTTACACCCTTGGTGCTGGTATTGATTTGGCAATGACCAATAATGTTATTTTGCGTGCGGAATATCGTTACTCGGATTTTGGTAAAAAGAAATTCTCAAAAGATAAATATGAAACTTCTTACAAAACCAATGATTTCCGCGTCGGTGTAGCCTACAAATTTTAACATATTGTAGGCTTAAATTGCTAAATTTCTAAGAGGCTCTGTCTTTGATGGAGTCTCGAAGGAACTTCTATTTTTTATGGATGTGTCATTTTTACTACAGATTTTTTTTAAGCAGTCGTGTAGCATTGCATATAACAAATCAGTTAGGAGCAAAATTTATGAATATGAAATGTTTAATGACGACTTCTGTTATCGCTTTAACTTCAGCTTGTGCAGCACAGGCCGCGGATGTTATAGCTCCCTCTCATGAGGTAGCACCAGTTGTTTCTGCCCCAGAATTTTCTTGGACAGGTTTTTATCTTGGTGTTCAAGCTGGTGGTTTTTTTAGTAAGCCTGAAATGAATGTTTTGGAAAATAATAGTAATCTTTTTTCTAAAGATGCTACAGCTCAGCCCTCAGGTTTCATGGCTGGTATTTACGCAGGTTCCAATATAAACATTGGAAATGGTCTTATTTTAGGGATTGAAACGGATGCTAGTTGGGCTGATAAAGTTGATATAAGACTTGCCCCAGTGGTCAGTTTTGTTGAAAAAAAGTCTGATGCTACAGAACCAAGTGATCCAATAGTATATGAGAGTGGTTTAAAAGAAAAGTGGTCCGGTGCTACGCGGGTACGTCTTGGTTTTGAAACTTCTCACCACCACCTTCTTCCTTATATTTCTGGTGGTGTTTCTTATGCATCTTTGGAAGCTTTGTATGGAGTTGGTAAACCTCAAAATAAACCAGAGAATACTTCAGGGTACGCTCTTGCTGACGGCTTTGATGGTAAAAAGACGATGATTGGTTATACTCTTGGTGCGGGAGTTGACTTTGCAATGACTCATAATGTTGTTTTACGTGCAGAATATCGTTATGCAGATTTTGGTAAAAAGAAATTCGCAGATGATAAATACGAAGTTAACTACAAAACCAATGATTTCCGTGTTGGTGTAGCTTACAAATTCTAATTTAGTAGAAGACTAAATTTCTATAGAGGCTCTGTCAAAGACAGAGCCTCTATTTTTTTTGTAATTGTGTCATTTTTACTACAGATATTTTAAATGAGATGTCCTATATAAGCACCATTTTGGATATTTGGAGATAGTACATGAATACGAAACGTTTAATAACAGCATCTATTTTTGCTTTAGTTTCAGCTTCTGCAGTGCAAGCAGCAGATGTGGTGGTTTCTCATCAACCTGCACCAGCTCCAGCGCCAGCTGTTGTAGCTCCTACTTTTGCGTGGACGGGTTTTTATTTTGGTGGTCAAGTCGGTGGCTTTTCAAGTAAAATTGATATGAGTATTATTGGTAAAGACGAAACTATCCCACTGAGCAAAGATTTGTCACCCAAACTTTCAGGATTCGTAGGTGGTCTTTATGCAGGGTCTAATATTGATCTCGGTGATGGCTTCGTTTTAGGTGTTGATACAGATTTAATTTGGTCTAGAAAAAAGCACGCAAAAGCTATTGTTATAGATACACCTGATAATGCTTTAGTAGAAAATTTAGTAGCGAGATCTCGGAGATCAGCACCGGCAGCTCGACCAGCACCGGAAGTACGATCAGCACCGGAAGTAGCAAAACAAGTGCCACAAGTTAATGGTGGGGGTGTAGTTGGCGGTAATCATCACGGTGCACCGGGTGGTGTCCACGGTCATCCGAAGGGTGTGCCGAATATAGCTGGACGTGATGCGAAAGCTATGCAAGCTGCGGATGAAAAAGGCAACAGTGTATATAGTATAGAACAAGTCAGGAGTGTGATCTCTGATCTTGGTCTTGCTCAGGGAGTTGAAGTTGAAGCTTTAAGTCACACTTTAAAACAGAATTGGACTGGTGCTACACGGATGCGCATCGGTTTTGCTGCTGATCGCTTTATGCCTTATGTTGCTGGTGGTATAGCTTATGCGCAGCTCCAAGACACTGTATCAACATCATTTAAGCAAGAGAATGGAAGAGAAGCTGCTACTAAGAACTTAACCGATGAAACAAAAACGATGATTGGTTATACTCTTGGTGGTGGAATTGACTTTGCAATGCTAGATAACGTTATTGTGCGTGCGGAATATCGTTATGCAGATTTTGGTAAAAAGAAATTTGCAAAGGAAAAATTTGAAATTAGATACAAAACCAATGATTTCCGTGTTGGTGTAGCTTACAAATTCTAATTTGTTTTAAGAGTAAGCTGCTAAGAGGCTCCACTGGTAGTGGAGCCTTTATTTTTTGAGAAGATCATTTTTAAGTTTCCTTTCTTGATAGTTTCATGATAAAGCCCGTGAAACGTGATGGTATATCTTCTTGATCGCTGCTTAATACGGATGATTAGTCTGGCTTTCCCTATTCAAAAACAGAGTTGCAGGGTTCAGGGAAATTATGCAAAAATGAAATCGTAAAAGTGGACAGGAATATTTCACAATGACTGTGAAAAATGAAGCAATAGATTATTCGAAAACTCTTTATTTACCATACACAAATTTTCCTATGCGTGCAGGGCTACCACAAAAGGAGCTTGAATTGATGGCGCGGTGGGAGGATATTGGACTTTATGCTCAATTGCGTCAGCAGGCAAAAGACCGTCCACTTTACATTCTCCATGATGGTCCGCCTTATGCAAATGGCCATATTCATGTAGGGCATGCTTTGAACAAAGTATTAAAGGATGTGATTGTTCGTTCATTCCAAATGCGCGGTTTTAATGCAAATTATGTTCCTGGTTGGGATTGCCATGGACTTCCAATTGAATGGAAAATAGAAGAAAAATATCGTGCACAAGGAAAAAATAAGGATGATGTGCCTCTTAACGAATTTCGTCAAGAATGTCGTGAATTTGCACAGCATTGGATAATGGTTCAAAGTGAAGAATTTAAACGCCTTGGCGTTATTGGAGATTTTGACACTCCCTATACCACAATGGCTTTTCATACAGAGGCACGTATTGCCAGTGAATTGATGAAATTTGCTATGTCAGATCAGATTTATCGTGGTTCAAAGCCTGTGATGTGGTCTGTTGTGGAGCGTACCGCTTTGGCGGAGGCAGAGATTGAATATCATGATCATGAATCAGAGGTTGTTTGGGTTAAGTTTCCTGTTTTGGAAACAGATTCCAGAGATTTATATGGTGCTTATGTCGTGATTTGGACAACGACTCCGTGGACAATTCCTAGTAACCGTGCGGTTAGTTATTCTTTGCAGATTTCTTATGGTGTTTACGAAGTTGAAAGCGCGGAAAATGATTTTGGTCCTCAAGCTGGAGAAAAACTTCTCTTTGCTGATGCGTTAGCCATGGGTTGTGCAGAAAAAGCAAAACTTGTTTTGAAGCGTTTACGTGTTGTTTCTACTGACGAGCTTCAAACCCTTGTTCTTTCTCATCCACTCAAAGGTTTTGCTGGCGGTTATAATGATAAGATTGTGCTGCTTGATGGTTCGCATGTAACAGATAGTGCTGGTACAGGTTTTGTGCATACAGCGCCCAGCCATGGGCGTGAGGATTTTGAAATTTGGAATGCGCATAAGCCTTTATTAGAGCAGGCTGGTATTGATTCGTCTATACCATTTCCTGTTGATGATGCTGGTTTTTACACGAGGGATGTTCCTGGTTTTGGCCCAGATCGCAAAGGGGGAGCCGCACGCATTATTGATGATAATGGAAAAATGGGTAATGCCAATAAAGAGGTTATTAACGCTTTAATTAAGATGGATCGGTTGTTTGCACGCGGTCGTTTGAAGCATTCCTATCCTCACAGTTGGCGTTCAAAAAAGCCGGTTATTTTCCGTAATACACCACAATGGTTTATTTCAATGGATAAAGATCTTGGAGATGGTTCAACTTTACGCAGTCGTGCTTTGGAAGCTGTTGCGACGACACGTTTTGTTCCTTCTGCTGGTCAAAACCGTTTAGCTTCTATGATAGCAGATCGTCCTGATTGGGTTCTTTCTCGCCAGCGATCTTGGGGTGTTCCTATTTGTATTTTTGCGAATGAGGATGGTGTTGTTCTTAAAGATGAGTGCGTGAATGAGCGTATCTTGCAGGCTTTTAAAGAAGACGGGGCAGATGCATGGTTTGCAGAAGGAGCGCGTGAGCGTTTTTTAGGCGATCGTGCGCATGAGCCCTGGGTTCAGGTTTATGATATTCTTGATGTTTGGTTTGATTCTGGAGCGAGTCATAGTTTTGTATTAGAAGATCGGGCTGATTTGAAATGGCCTGCAGATGTTTATTTTGAAGGGTCTGATCAACATCGTGGGTGGTTTCAGTCTTCTCTTTTGGAAAGTTGTGGTACGCGTGCCTGTTCCCCTTATAAGGCTGTGATAACGCACGGTTTTACTTTGGATGAGAATGGCAAGAAAATGTCTAAATCCTTGGGAAATACGGTTGTACCGCAAGAGATCATTAAAACATCTGGTGCCGATATTTTTCGGCTTTGGGTTATGACAACTGATTATTGGGAAGATCAACGTTTAGGCAAAAAAATTCTTCAAACAAACGTAGACTCATATCGTAAACTACGAAATGCGATTCGTTGGATGCTTGGAACTTTGGCACATGATGAAGGAGAAAAAATACCTTATTGCGAACTACCGGATCTTGAAAAATTTATACTCCATCGGCTTTTTGAACTCGATCAATTGATTAACAGAGCCTATGATGAGTTTGATTTTAAAAAAATTATGCGTGCATTATTGGATTTTTCGATCATTGAATTATCAGCGTTTTATTTTGATATCCGCAAAGATTCTCTTTATTGTGATGCACCTTCATCACAAAAACGTAAAGCTTCTTTGCAGATTGTCCGTGAGATTTTTGAGCGAATGGTAACATGGCTTGCTCCAATGTTGCCTTTTACAATGGAAGAGGCTTGGCTGGAGTGTTATCCAAAAAGTTCTTCGGTGCATTTAGAGCAGTTTCGTCCTGCGCAAAGGGAATGGCAAAATGAATCCTTGGCTGAACGTTGGAAAAAAATTCGACAGGTTCGTAAAGTTGTGACGGGCGCTTTAGAGCTTGAACGGGCTGACAAGCGTATTGGATCGTCTTTAGAAGCAGCGCCTATTGTTTTTATTTCTAATCCAACTTTACTAGAGGCGTTAGAAAATTTGGATATGGCGGAAATTTGTATCACCAGTGCTCTAACAATTACTCAGGATATACCGCCTGCGGATGCTTTTTCACTGAGTGAGGTTGAAGGTGTTGGTGTGTATCCGGGGAAGGCATTAGGTACAAAATGTGCTCGATCATGGCGTTATACGCAGGATGTTGGGAGTGATCCAGCTTATCCTGATGTATCCGCTCGCGATGCGGCTGCTTTACGGGAATTGAAGATGCTCGGAAAGATCTAAAGGTTTTGGATCAGAGATGAAAAATGCAGGATTAAACAACGTTTTATCATTTGAATTCTATCATTGGTGAATAGATTTTTTGTGATGTTAAAGGATTTTACTTTTTTCTGCAGGGGGGATTTGTGTACGGAGTTGATTTCCAGTAAATTGGGGAAATATCAACCAGCTATATGCTTTAGGAAAATGGATAAGCAGTGAAAAAACGTGAAATAAAAATATTTTCAATAAGCATTTTAAGTATGTACTTTATTTTAACGGGATTTAATTTGCTTGCTCCTGCCTATGGTACAGATAAGGTAGCTTCGTTGTAATTTTTTGAAGATGTTGCTGATCTTATCTCGTTACCAGCGACAAAAATAAAGTCAGCTTGTTATGAAATCTTATCCAAAACTTGTGGTTCCGAAGCTCGACTCGAGCGTGTTTTACTGTCACACTCAAGCAAGGTGTAAAGCAAGATATAGCACCGGGTCGTTCTCTTGGTAGAATTAGAATTGTAGCACCAATGCAACGTTTTGGTGGTGGCTGAGCTTTTATTTTATCCAAAAAAGCATTATCAGTTAATGGGGATGTTAATATCTTTGATTTACAAAGTATTTTTTTGATTGAGTGCTAAGCAATGAAAGGAATATTGACGTCATCAGAGAGCACGAGTTGAAAGTGTGAATCTCGGTATCTCATGGAGCCGTCTTTAAGTTATCGTTAACTGGCAGAGGAGCTGCATCTGTTGGTCAAGAAGAGTAAAGGCAGAGTTTTAAAAGAGCGTGAGAGAGAAAGTGCTCTGAAAACGGTTTCTGGTAAAAAGAAGAGCTGTTAACTTTTTCAAAAAGTTCTAATATTGTTAAAAGATAGGTGTAGGTAAGGAGAGGAACTTTAGCATCGTTTTTGTGCAAAAAAATCTTTCAGCAATTGAGAAGCTTCTTTTTCCTTAAAACCAGAATAGATTTCAGGTCTGTGATGGCAGGTTGGCTGCTGATAGAAGCGTGTGCCGTGTTCAATGGCGCCTCCTTTGGAGTCGCTTGTTGCATAATAGAGGCGCCGTATACGTGCAAATGAAATGGCTGCGGCACACATAGCACAAGGTTCAAGTGTCACATACAGGTCGCATTCAGGAAGTCTTTCACTTTGGAATTTTTCGCAGGCCATACGGATTACGCGCATTTCTGCATGTCCTGTAGGGTCGTATGCGGTTTTTATGTAGTTGCCAGCGCGTGCAATGATCATTTTTCCGTGTGTGATAACGGCGCCTACAGGGACTTCATTTTTTTCGTTTGCCCATTGCGCTTCTAAGAGAGCTATTTCCATGGGAGTTAAAGTCATGGTATTCTTTTCCATTGAAGTGTAAGGAGTCAAAAGGCTTCTTTGTAGAGAGGAGAACTGTAAAAGGAATGAGCTATGATCCTTTTATAATGAAGGGGTATTATTTTTTTAAAATGTTTAAAGCGAACTTGCAAGTAAATCGATATATTGTCTCTGCTAAAGGATAGAAAATGATAAATGATTATGTTACTTCCCCTTTTCAGGATAAGCAATATAGTGTGGGTAGATGATTTTCCGAGTGTACTGAAAGAGGTTGGTGTGAAGAGCAAATGAGTGAAAACAGTGAGAGTGAGCGGATTGCTAAAAGGTTAGCGCGTGCTGGTGTCGCCTCGCGTCGTGATGCAGAAATGATGATTTTCGCGGGTCGTATCGTTGTTAATGGTAAAGTTGTGACGACGCCTGCTTTTAATGTTATCCGCTCTGATGTTATTAAAGTTGATGGCAAACCTTTGGCTCCTGTAGAACGAACACGGTTATGGCTTTACCACAAGTCGGCAGGGCTTGTCACCACTAACCGTGATCCTGAAGGTCGGCCAACAGTATTTGGCAATTTGCCGAAAGGAATGCCTCGTGTTCTTTCTGTGGGCAGGCTTGACATTAACACGGAAGGGCTTTTACTGTTAACCAATGATGGTGGTTTAGCACGTGTATTAGAGCTTCCTTTAACGGGATGGGTGCGCAAATATCGGGTTCGTGCTCATGGAAGAGTAAAACAGAGTGCGCTTGATAACCTTAAAAATGGCATCGCGATTGATGGTGTTTTCTATGGTTCGATCGAAGCATCGATTGAACGTGAACAGGGGGCAAATATATGGCTTTCTGTGGCTTTGCGTGAAGGAAAAAATCGTGAAATAAAAAATGTTCTGGGTGCATTAGGATTATCGGTTAATCGTTTAATTCGTGTATCTTATGGTCCATTTCAGTTATCTGACTTGGAAGAAGGAGCAGTTCGTGAGATAAAAGGTCGGATGTTACGCGAGCAGTTGGGTGAGCGTTTAATTATGCAAGCCAATGCAGATTTTGATGCTCCTATTCTTAAGCCATTTTCAAATTCTGCGGTTGTTGCAGAAAAACGAAGTAATAAAGATCTTTCTGTCACCAATGATAGCTGGATTTTTTTGAGTGGGAGAAATGTACAGCGCAGGCAGCGAGGCAGCTCTGCTAAGCACGATCAATTACGATTGGATACGAAATTTGATGAGAAATTTATGCGTAAGGATAAGAGTGAGGGTGGAAAAGTAGAGCGCTTTTTACCTCGTTCACGCCGTTCTAATGTTTGGATGGCTCCTGGTGCACGTCCACAGAGTACGCGTAAGAAGTCTTTCTACAGTGAGGATACTCCTCATGAGCATCAAAGCAATTTAGTCGGTAAAGGATCTTTCCGTACAGATAAGGAAAAGCCATCAGAAGTGCAGTTACGGAAAAAGAGGGGCGTTAGTTTTGGTCAAAAACGTAATAAAATATCTTATGGTGAAGCGCATGTTTCTAAAAAGAAAGATCGTTTTTTAAAGAAAGAAGGAAAGGCTATGAAAGGCGATCATGATGAGCATTCTTTTGATGATAAGCGAAGAGCAAAATCATTTAATGGTGCTGTGAAAAAATCTAAAGCGTATAGCGGTAGAAAAACATCGAAGCAATTTGGAGAGCCACGTGCGGGTCATCGGCGGTAAATTCGCTGGGCGTGTTTTGTTTGCGCCTGTGGGACAGTCGATTCGCCCAACGAGTGATCGTACGCGCGAAAGCCTTTTCAATATTCTTGCAAGCAGAGAAGAACAATTTTGGGCTAACAAACGTATACTTGATCTTTTTGCTGGTACGGGCGCTTTAGGTATTGAGGCGCTCTCACGTGGTGCAAAAAACGCTGTTTTTGTTGAAAATTCAGTTGAAGGGCGTGGATTGCTTCAAAAAAATATTGAAGTTTTTGAATTACAGTCAATTGGGCGGATTTTGCGTCGTGATGCAACTAAACTAGGAAATATTGGGACAATGCTTCCATTTGATGTTATTTGCGCTGATCCTCCCTATGGTCATTGTTTAGGTGAGCGTGCTTTTGTAGAGGCTCTGAGGGGAGGGTGGGCAAAAGCTGATACACTCTTTGTGCTCGAAGAAAAGAAAGATGCAATTATTGAATTACCCGATATATTTTATCTAGATGATGAACGTTTTTATGGTGAGACAGCAATACGTTTTTATAAACTGCGATCATAGTTTAATGTTTGGAAAAACTCTCATTTTTATTCGATAGGATGAGAAAAATTATTCTGTACACCTTTTTCTATTGCTTTTTATATGGAGTGATTACTTTATTAATTAACCGTAGTTTTTTAACCGATTAAAGCTGCGGAAAGCTTTTATATTACTATTTTTTATAACCAATATACAATTTCTTATCGGTACATATGCTTTTTTTTATTCATAATACATCTAAAGGTATATGGAATGGTTTAAATGATCTTCTAACGACCATCACAATAACTCAATTTCAAGAAACCAATATTGCGGGAATTATGGGGAAAAAATCACAAACAGTATGGTAGTACAGAAAGCATAACTGCCCTTTCAACTTTGCTACATATAACAAAATCTTGATAAAAATTATACCAAGATGTAGCCTTTAAATTCAACGGTTCAATAACCATCTATTTCTTTGGACAAAATATCTACGAAGCGCAAATATGAAAAAATACATAAAAAATAATTTTAAAATCAATAAATAAACCTACGATTTTCTACATCCTTGATATAATATTTGCACAAGTTTTATCAGCTTTGCTATCCTCTTTATTACGAAAGTTCTATTCGATTGATTGTCATGAGTGCTGGTACTAGCTATATAAATCATTTAGAGCGACATATCATGTTATTTTCGATTTTGCTTCATTTCATGCTATTCCTAATATGCGCATCATTTCTTCTGCGGATAATAAAAAAATGGAAGCTGGCAATTCTTTCCACTCTGAGCAATTAATCCTACACTTGCTTATATACGTGTAGGAAAGCGTGCAGTTACAAACATTCATAGTAAAGTTTTCTTTGTAAAAAAGGGAAAAGATATTCTCTTGCTTGCTACCGGAGGAACCGTCAAGATTTATCTTGATGCTGTTGAAGAACTCAAAAAATATAAAATTTTACCAAACGATTACAAGCGTGCTAATAATTTGGCCTTTAGACGATATATGTGTACTAGAACTATGTAAATCTCATAGATCTATTGTTATCTTTTAAGAGTATAGCATGAATGGGGGCTTGGAGATGCAATTGCTAGATTGCTTGTGGAGAACATAATATTGCATGCAAATTTGTATCATTAGGAATAGCAGATGAGCTAATTTATAGTGGAAGTCAATTGGGTGTCTTAGCAAATTATGCTATCAGTCGAGATGGTATAACGGAAGCTATGTTAGCAATGAAATAATATACAAAACATCTAACGGCATCTGAATGTGCTCCTCAATTAAAAGTGTATCATAATTCATTGAGGATTCTAAAAGAGAATAAAGTATATAGATGTATTAAATCGCGTTCTTCTTGCTTTTAATAGATGTGCTTCCCTTTTCCCAAAGAATAGGAGAAGAAGCAGTATATCTCCTCATGAATCAAGAATGTCTGCACTCACTAAATTCTCTCTTGTGATATCTTTAATTGCGCGTGCACCTGTCAATGTCATAGCCACCCGCATTTCATTAGCAAAAAGATCAAGGAGGTGAGCTACTCCTTTCTCACCCGCTGCTGCAAGCGCATAAACAAAAGCACGGCCAATCATAACAGCATTCGCACCTTGCGCTAACATGCGTACAACATCAAGACCAGAACGAACACCAGAATCCGCTAAAATAGTCAAATCACTTCCTACAGCCTCTGCAATCATTGGCAATGCCCGTGCAGTTGATAATACACCATCAAGCTGACGTCCGCCATGATTGGAAACAACAATACCATCAGCACCAAATTGTACTGCTTCTCGTGCATCCTCTGGATCAAGAATACCTTTCAGAATCATTTTTCCCTTCCAAAAATCTCGAATCCACTGCAGATCATGCCAACCAATTGATGGGTCAAAGTTTGCACCAAGCCAACCAACATAATCGTCCAGTCTAATCTTCTTTTGCAGATAGGTAGAAACATTCCCAAGATCATGTGGGCGCCCCATAACACCGACATTCCACGCCCAGTGTAGATGAGTAAAAGCTTGTAAAATACGGCGTAATCCAGCATAAGGTCCAGACATCCCCGAATGCGCATCACGATAACGTGCACCAGGAATCGGCATATCAACTGTAAAAACCAAGGTGCGCACACCAGCTAACCAAGACCGCTCTAATACATCACGCATGAACCCGCGATCTTTGAGAACATAAAGTTGAAACCAAAATGCACTTCCAACCTCTTTCTGTATTTCTGCAATGGGGCAGACTGAAACTGAGGATAATGTAAAAGGAATACCTTTTGCAATTGCTGCACGTGCAGCTTTTACCTCACCACGGCGCGTATACATGCCTGTTAATCCAACAGGCGCAAGTATAATTGGCAAATCAAATGTTTGGTCAAAAAGCTTGGTTGAAAGATCAACTTCACCAATCTGCTTCAGAATCCTTTGACGTAGTGCAAGTGCTTGAAGATCTGCACAATTACGTCGCATCGTTTCCTCAGTATAGGCTCCACCATCGATATAGTGAAAAAGGAAAGGAGGAAGTCGACGTTTTGCTGCTTTGCGGTAATCAAATGTTGAAGAAATAATCATAACGACACTATTCCTGAATAAAAAGCGAAAATGCTCTAAAACTAATAAGGATTAGCCCACACTCCTCCTTTAGACGTCTCCAAAAACACTCCATTCACTAGATGTAGGTAACAAAGATTGCAACTTAAAAAATTAATCAATGAACACAACATTTTTATTGCTTTTTTCCAGATTAAAAGTCTAATGGTGCTAAGCCTTAATCAATAACCTATAACTCACACGTTATTAATATGTATCCGAGAATCAAGACGTGATAGGCTCTTTATAATCAATGTCTTTCGAGAGATGTTTTTTAGCTATTTATTCTAATTTTAAAGCGATATCTCTCTTACAAACTATAAAGATATCTCACATTACAGTTCATAAAAGTCATATAGCTACATTATTGGGTATACATCACAAAAGTTCCTTAAAAAGATGAAAAAGATCGTTAATAAAACGGAACAAACCTGTCACGGGCATCCGGTAATTTCCCCTATCAGTATCCTAAACTTTGCAGGTTTTCCGCTAATAGAAATTTATAAAACCTGCATTTGTTGATTTATATAGAGCATTTTAAAGAATTTTAAATATAGGTACATATAAACAGAAAAATCTCACTTTTGGTTAAGTAATTATCTGGTCATACTGTAAATTGATTATATCCAGAGGGGGAATGATATAAACTTATCAAAATGATATTTGGATTAAAATTAGATACATTTAAAAAAATTATTGATAATGCTACATTAAAAGGTTTGTTATTATACTATCACTGAAAACGTACTTTTTTGTTTTTTAACGGTATTTTATATAAAATAAAACACATGAGATTTTCATTTAAATTTTTAAAAATGGAGCGAGTGCTGGCAATCAGTTTTGAATATTCAGTTTGAGAAACGAACAAACTAATGTTGTATTATATCCGTGAAAAACCGAAGCCTTTTTACTCAGATCTTCTTCCTGAAAACACTTTATAAAGTTCCGTTTTTTCAAAATCATTTAAAATGCTTAGATAATTTTAGTCCCTGTGCTTGATAATGTGATCCAGAATCGTGCCCATAAAGTGTTAACGGTCGATTAAGCATGTGTTCATACACGAGACGGCCAATAATTTGACCATGCTCCAAGATAAATGGAACTTCATGGCTACGCATTTCTAAAACTGC
This sequence comes from Bartonella sp. B12(2025), assembly GCF_053795135.1. Lineage (NCBI taxonomy): Bacteria > Pseudomonadati > Pseudomonadota > Alphaproteobacteria > Hyphomicrobiales > Bartonellaceae > Bartonella > Bartonella sp. B12(2025). Next base: position 192,686 of record NZ_CP200031.1, read on the forward strand.
TCTTGCTCCTTTTCCACCCGCTTCTATATGTCCAAATCCGGGGTCAAAAAAACCCGCATAATGCACCCTAAACTCACCAACTAAAGGATCAAAAGGGGTCATTTCAGCTGCATAAAGTGGAGGGACATGGACAGCTTCTCGCGAAACTAAAATATAAAACTCATCAGGATCAAGAATCAATTCCCTTTGACCACGGTCAAAAAGAGGCTCCCAAAAATCTAGAACGTGAGCAACAGCATGTTTATCAATATCAATAACACTTGTATGACGTTTTCCACGATAGCCCACAAGTCCGTTTTCGTCTCCCTTCAAATTAATGGAGAGTCCAATACCACCCTCGCTAATATTAGGCAGATTATCCGATATCAACGTTTCATCCGTATGCAAAGCATGTAGTTCAATTTCATTTAAATAACTGAGTCCCTTGCGAAATCGAAGCTGAGACAAACGCGAACCGGTACGCACCAAAATTGGAAATGTCCGTGGGCTAATTTCAAGATAAAGTGGACCATGATAACCGGCACAAATTTTATCAAATTCTTGTGCATTATCCGTAATCACACGCGTAAAAATATCTAATCGTCCGGTAGAACTTTTAGGATTTGCAACTGCTGATAAAATTTCTGGTAAAGCCAAACTTTCCAAAAGGGGAACAACATAAACACAGCCTGTTTCTAAGACTGCTCCGTCCTGCAAATCAAATTCGTGCAACTTTAACCGTTCGAGTTTATCTAAAACTTTTACATTGGATCCTGGCATAAAAGAGGCACGTATACGATAGGCTTTGTTCCCTAAACGAAGATCAAGGCTTGCTGGCTGTATTTGGGCTGCATCAAATGACCAAAGAGCCTTGAGAATGTTATTATCAATCAAAGCTTGTATATCATTATCTGCCAAAATACCGCTTACACGCTTCATATGTTTTGCCTTCCATTTTTACTTCATTTCTTTTTTTGGCCCAGATGATTGATTGGTGCAAGCTGTTTTAGGCGATAAAAACGATTTCCTTCTGATTTTTTCAATCAATTTACTGTTGCAATTCATACCAGAATACCACAAACAACGAAATAGCACTTGGTACAACACTCTATTTAAAGTAAATAATATTTATTTCAGATAATACTTTTCACGTACTATCATTCTTGAATGTTGAACAAATAATGTTATCATGATTCAAAGCTTCTATAGAATCCGCAGGAATCTTGTTAGAATTTACCATGATCATACGCCATCTCAGCGAAAATATTATTAATCAAATTGCTGCCGGTGAAGTTATTGAGCGGCCAGCGAATGTTGTCAAAGAACTTGTCGAAAATGCTATTGATGCTGGAGCAACTCGAATTGAAATTGTTACAGCAAACGGTGGAAAAAGTTTTATAAAGGTGACTGATAATGGCTGTGGCATTCCGGAAGATCAGTTAACCTTAGCAGTTTCTCGCCATTGTACATCAAAAATTACTGACGACGTGCACAATATCTGCTTTCTTGGTTTTAGAGGAGAAGCCTTACCTTCTATTGGTTCTGTTGCTAAACTTAAATTAACTTCACGAACGCAAAATGTTGGTAGTGCTACTGAAATTATTGTTACAGCAGGAAAAATTGTTGGACCAAAACCGGCTGCTGCAAATCCTGGAACTATCGTTGAAGTTCGTGACCTTTTCTTTGTCACTCCAGCACGGTTAAAATTTATGAAAACTGACCGTGCTGAAACAAATGCTATTACCGATATGATTAAACGAATTGCTATTGCATTTCCGCATATCCGCTTTTCTCTTTCAGGTCCGGATAGAACTTCTATGGAATTACCTGCCACGGAAAATAACATCCAAGGGCAATTACAACGTATTACACAAATTATGGGTAAAGAGTTTGCTCCCAATAGTATCGCACTTAATGCTGAACGCGAATCAGTCCGTTTGACTGGATTTGCGTGTTTACCATCTTTCAACCGCACTAATAGTCTTCATCAATTTGCCTATGTTAATGGACGTCCAGTGCGTGATAAATTTCTCTGGGGGGCAATTCGAGGAGCCTATGCTGATGTTATGACTCGGGATCGTTACCCTGTATGCATTCTTTTTATCGATCTGGCACCCGCTTATGTTGATGTTAATGTGCACCCGACCAAAGCCGATGTACGATTCCGTGATCCTGGATTAATTCGTGGTTTAATTGTTGGAGCAATTCACGAAGCATTGCATCAGACTGGTGTTCGTCCTACTTCAACGTGTTCTAAAGCAATGCTTTCCGCATTTCAGACATCACAGTCATTGGGAAGTTTTAAAAACAGTTACCGATCTCTTTCGGACAGTTCACAGCACCATCACCTTGCAACAGCAGCTGCATCAATGATTCATAAACCATTGGATGCGACGAACTCTTTTAGTTTTAAAGAAGATGCGATTCCTCTTATAGAAGGTTTAGATACGCCAAGCGGTGATGCCTATATTCCAAGTACTGCACTTTCATCAGAAGAATTGCGTTATCCACTAGGAGCTGCTAGAGCACAAATACATAAAAACTACATTATCGCTCAAACCAAAGAAAGTTTGATAATTGTCGATCAACATGCAGCTCATGAAAGACTGGTTTATGAATCACTCAAGAATGCGCTTTATTCCAAACCGCTTCCTTCACAGTTGTTGCTTATCCCTGAAGTTGTAGAACTCTCTGAAGAAGATGCAACGTGTCTTTTAATGCACAAAGATGCTTTGCAGAAATTTGGCTTGGGAATAGAACCATTTGGACCTGGTGCAATCGTTGTGCGAGAAACGCCCTCTATGTTAGGAGAGATAAACGTACAAGCTCTCATTAAGGATCTCGCAGATGAAGCTGCTGAATATGATACAGCAGACAATTTAAAAGAAATGCTTGATTATGTTGCAGCAACTATGGCTTGTCACGGCTCAATACGGTCAGGGCGTCTTTTACGCCCTGAAGAAATGAATGCACTGTTACGACAAATAGAAGCAACACCTAATACAAGCACATGTAATCACGGTCGTCCTACCTATATTGAACTCAAATTGGCTGATATAGAGAGACTTTTTGGTAGAAAATGAGTTACTACTCACCATTTTGGCAGGGAAAAAATATTTTTTTAAATTCACCCTCGACTTTATAAGGCATCTTATGGCACTTTGCTTGAGTCATCTCTCATACAAACAAGAAGGGATTATTAAAGAATGTTTTCCAGTGATGAACACGAAGCAAAAATTCATTATTCCAATAATGGATATAAAATCATAGAATATGGAACCTATACCCTTTGCGCCGTCAGTGGACAAAAAATCCCTATAGATGATTTAAAATATTGGAATCATCACCGCCAAGAGGCGTATGCCAGTTGTGAAATTTCTTATCATCGCGAGCTTGAATGCAATCCGTATCTCAGCCAATTGTTAAAAGCACAGAAAAAATAACCAATTGAAAACTATAAATTCAGCTCTTTTTTCGAAAATGCAAATTAAAGGGGATGTTTGCGTTTTTTAAAACGAGTTATGACCTCCTCAAGCAGCATACGGCAAAAATCTTCTTGAGTGAAGTCAACTTTAACATCAAATACAATAAGATTTTTTAAGTCTTTTTGTACATCACGTGTCTGTATACGTGTATAATCCTTAGCAGTTGTAGCCAGCCATAAATTGTGCACTTTAGCCTTTTGTGCAAGATTTTTTAAATCCGTATCGGTAAAAAAATAGTGATCTGGATAAGAGTAGGTTTGCACAACATGACCAGACAATTCTTTAATCGATTGGAAAAATTTATCTGGATTGCCAATACCTGCAAATGCCAAAAATGATTTTCCTGCGACCTTATCAGATGCTAATGGTTTAAGATGAGCATGATACAAAGGTTTTCCAGTACGAGTGACAAGAAAAGCAATCTTCTCACGCGCATCCGAATGACCAATCAATAAAACACTGTCCATCAAAGAAAACTGTGTTTTTAACGGTACACGCAAAGGTCCTGCCGGAAAAACAGCTCCATTCCCAAAGCCGCGCATTGCATCTACAACGAGCAATGCATAATCCATATAAAGACGGCGGCTTTGAAATCCGTCATCCATTAAAATAAGATTACATCCCTCTTCTTTGAGCCGTTGTGCTGCCGCATGACGGTCAGCAGATACAGCAACAAAAGCGTGCCGTGCAAGTAAAAGTGCTTCATCTCCAACATCGTGGGCATTGTCACATTCCACATTTACAAGGTGTACTTCCTTAACTGTCCCACCATAACCACGTGATACAACACCAGGCACAAAACCAAGCTCTTTAGCCACTTTGGAAAAAGCAATGACAACAGGCGTTTTACCAGCACCACCACATGTAAAATTACCAATACACAAAACCGGAAGATCAATAACGGGAGGCCGCTTTGTTATACGGTAACTTGAAAAATAGCCATACACCAAAGAAATTGGAGCTAATAAAAAATGCAAAAAGCTTTTATCTTTCCACCAAAAACGAGGCGCACTAATATGCATATCCATCCCGATGCTGACTTAAACCTGTTTGTATCACGAGGGGTTGCAAAAATGGATCAAGAACTTTCAATGTGCGCTCAAGTGCACCTGCCATACTTGTTGCTACTTCATAGGCTTTATCGACCATTTCTTTCCGTAATGTTTCATTGGTTAAAAGCTTATACACCTGAATAGCAAGCTGTTTTGTATCTTGCACTATATATGCTGCATCATGCGTTAAAAATTGTTCAAACATTTCTTGAAAATTTGAGACATGAGGTCCCGTCAAGATAGCTGAACCAAGCAAAGCCAACTCCAATGGATTATGTCCACCGTTTCCACATAGTGATTTACCAATGAAAGTAACTTTCGATAAGCGAAGGAAAAGTCCCATTTCTCCAATTGTATCTCCCCACAAAATGTCTGTATTCATATCTGGAATAGCATTGCTGCTTCTGCGAATAAAATGCAAACTCTTATTGTCATATCTTTTGATAAGACTTTCTGAACGTTCAGGGTGACGGGGCACAATGATTGTCAACAAATCTGGCAAATAGTTTTTAAGAATCTTATGCACTTCAAAAGCAATCTGCTCTTCCCCTTCATGGGTTGAAACAGCTGCCCAAACAGGACGGTTTCCAATAGCATTACGGTAACGCGCAAATAATGCTTGATCTTCAATTAGAAAAACATCAGCCTTGAGATTACCAGAAAATGCAACAGACTTTACTCCAAGTGCGTGATAATAAGCGACATCTTTTTCATTCTGGCCAATAGCCATATCAATATGCTTAAAAATATGTTTGGCAAGAGCGCGCCGTTTTTGCCAAGCCTTAAAAGAACGTTCAGACATATGGGCATTAACCAAAATCTGTGGAATGCGCATTTTGGCAAGTTCCTTAATACGTAGAGGCCAAATTTCTGATTCACAAACCAGCACTAAATCAGGTTTCCAATGGCCGATAAAACGGCGTACTGCTAAGTCTAAATCTAACGGAGCATATTGATGAATTAACCGATTACCAAAATGCTTTTTTACGAGGGAAGAAGATGTTACAGTGCCAGTTGTTAATAATATATTGATTTTCAATGATAAAATATAATTAATGAGTGGGACAATGGCAAGCGTTTCTCCAACACTAGCCGCATGCAACCAAATTAACGGACTTGGAGGACGTACTTTATGGCTTTTACCTAAACGTTCTTTTTGGCGACCACGCTCTTCTTTTCCACGTACAGAACGGAGAAATAAATAAAAAGGTACCACAGGATGTAAGCAAAAGCCAATCATCCGATAGATTAAAAGAGCTGTACGTTCCTTTAGTTCTACCATTGAAAATCACCTCATTCACCTTTTTGAAATGCTTATAATTTACTTTTATTAAACGATTCATTAACTCTGTTCATTGCATTCATATTTCTTCTAGTGAAATATTATCCGTATTTTGGAAGATAAAAAACGCTTTCTTCATGAGAATGATTGTACAAGGACACAATTTTACTCTACATTTTTTCAAAAATCATTTCTCATAAAAGTGCATGTATACAAAGTATGATAGAAGGCAGGTAATAAGTTAGCTAATAAAATAATCTTTTTCCCAATTTTAGATGTTTTTCCACGTGAACTATCCGCAATCATAGTGTTTTTGCTAGATTTAAGAGTATTTTAAGCGTTAACAGTACCCACATTTATTCTCATTAATAAATGTGTTTTATCTCATCTCCCTGAGAACCGTGCATAAATGTAAGTCCCCATTTTAGTTTGCAAATTGCGTCTTTATTTTTGCATTCGCAGAACAAGAAAACATGGCAAAAACTTCTTCACATTGAGAATGAAGAAAAGATTCCATGGTATGTCACTCATGCAAAAAAGTGATAATAAATTGATTATAAATTTTCTGTACCTTCGGGACATTACTCTAAACTTTTCAAGTGCAGATTTGTCCAATAAAAAACGCAGACAATTCACTCATACAACAAAAAACTGTATAAACCATATCTTTATCGATGAATGCTTTCGCCAAAAGCGCTTTAAAGCACATCCCTTCCTTTTCTGAATTATTCTATTCACCCTGATATTACATTTAGAAAATGCAATCTCGTTGCACTTGGATAACTAAGAAAATGACGATCAAATATTCAAATTTTACTCTGCGTCGTTTGTTTCAGGGCAAAGAAGCTGATGCAAATCTACAATGTAATAACGTTGTAATGCGTTATCTACACTGCTTTGCGCTTTTGCCTGCCATGCTTCTTGAGCTGATTGGTAATCTGGAAAAATACCAACCACATCTAAATCATCAAGGTTCTTAAATTGGTCACTATTAAGATTTTTCAATTCCCCACCAAATACAAGGTGCAAGTATTGTCTTTTTTCGTTGGTTTCATTCATGTGTTTTTCCATATCATTCAGAGATTTCAGCGTGTTTTTATGTGATTAAACTAACTTTGCTTGACGAATAACATCTATCATATCTTGACAGCAATTATTTTTACCAGCAATTAACAGTCTACATTGATAAGGTTCAATTCCGTAAAATATACGATCTGCATCAAGTGACATAAGACATCCTCCGCATTCTTGTAAGATAAGGTCAGCAGCGGCAATATCCCATTCATGACAATTCGGACGTATCAACACGATATCGATCTCACCTTGGGCAACAAGAGCAATACGATATGCAAGAGAAGGAATATGACGGTAAAAACTAACCTTATCACAAAAACCATCCGGTAATTTTTTAGCGAACGACTTATCAAACGAAACTTTGTATTTTTTATTCACCTCAGATGTCAAAAGAGGAAGCTCTATACCATTTAATGTCGCCCCTCCACCAGCAATAGCTGCATAAACATCTCCTTGAGCTGGACATTGCACAACACCTACGATAGGACGCCCATTCTCAATAATAGCAATCGAAACACACCAATAGGTGCTACCTGATAGAAAGCCACGAGTTCCATCAATCGGATCAACCACAAAGTAGCGTTTATAAATCCCTTGTCCTCGCTCATCTTTTGTTTCTTCTGAAATCCATCCATAATTCGGACGCGCTTTAAGAAGCTTTTCCTTCAAAAAGTGATCAACTGCAAAATCTGCCTCACTGACCGGTGAATTGCCATCTTTGATCCAAACATCCAACGCACATCCAAAATACCTCATCGTTAAATCTCCTGCCTCTCGACAAACATCAAGCAGAAGATTTAGGTCGGAAGAATGGTGTGTGTTATTTTCCTGCAAGTGTCATTCCTTCAATTAACAATGTCGGAGCAGTTATACCATAGCGCCGATCAATATCGTTTGCAGGTGTTAAATGCGCTAACATGTGGAGCAAATCAGAACCCAGCGTTACTTCACTCACTGGATAAGCAATTTCACCATTTTCAATCCAAAAACCAGAAGCTCCACGACTGTACTGACCCGTAACAAAATCAATTCCATGTCCGAATAATTCTGTAACATAAAAACCACTTCGTAAATCTTTTATCATATCGTGAGGCGATATTAAACCCGGTTCAATAGCAAAATTGGTACTTGCCGGCTGAACCAATGATGCCGAACGCACGCCATGACCGTTGGTTTCAAGCCCCAATTCACGCGCTGAGGACGATGAAAGAAGCCAATTTTTTAAAATACCATTTTCAATAATATTTAATGTTTGCCCTTCTACTCCCTCTCCATCGAAAGGACGAGAAGCATTCCCACGCAATCGCAAAGGTTGATCTGTTACATTAACATCTGGTTTCATTACCGATTTTCCGAAGAGATTTTGTAAAAGGCTTGTTTTGCGAGCAACCAATGCTCCATTCACCATATGTGCGATATGCCCAGTAATTCCGCGAGCTGTACGTGGGGCAAAAATAACATCCACAACTCCCGTAGCAGCACGAACTGCTCCCAAACGTTGAACTGCCCTAACTCCTGCATTTCTACCCACAGTTTTTGCTGCTTCCAGATCAGAGAAATGTAAGGCAGTTGTATAATCATAATCCCGTTCCATTGCAGTACCCTCACCAGCAAGCGCACTGCAAGAACGTGAAAAACAACTGGAGTGATAGGCTCCACAAAAACCATCGCTGGTCACAAGAACAAATCCGCTCTGGCCATAAGCTGTCGCGGCTCCACCAGAATTGCTTACTCCTTTAACATCAAGAGCTGCTGCTTCCATTTTAAAAGCATCTTCTGTTAGAAAATGACTGTGCGGAACAAAATCATCAAAAAGATCGAGATTTTTAGGATGTGAAACTAAAGATTCTTTATCTGCCAATCCTTCGAACAAACTGTCAGGAGAAGCTTTTGCCATAGCAACAGCACGTTCTGCTAATTCTTGCGGATAAGCTGCTAAATTAGCAGAAACACTTGCTACTTTTTTGCCAACAAAAACCCTTAATGTAAAATCATTGCTCTCTGAAGTTTCTGTCGATTCGACTTTCCCAAAACGAACCGATACACTGGTAGAATGTGCACGAACAATAACAGCATCAGCAGCATCTGCCCCAGAACGCTTTGCCGCTTCAATTAACGAAGCGGCTTTATCAATCTGGTTTTTGTCAGTCATTATAGGCTCCTTAAAATATTTATTATTTACATTGATAAGAAATCTGACAAACTTATACAAATTAGAACGTAACTTTTGTATATTCATCAATAAAAATTATGCATCATTCATTGCATTTTTTTTCTTTAGCAAATCGGGAACCTTTCCTTTTAGCTTCTTTCAAAAAAATGCAACATGTCGTTAAATCTCTTTAACTTCAACCTTTCCAATTCGTTTCTGTTATTCCGTAAGTCAAACCCACACTTAATCAGACTGACGGAAGATCGTGCGATAACGTTTAATTTTAAGTTCAAAAACTGTAAAACAACTTAAACTACGTACATCTCTGCCACTGAGCACTAAATCAACATTCATGTTATCTTTCTCCTATAGCACTCTTTAATTTCTAAGAAAGCATAGAAAATGCCTCACTATAGTGCACTTCTTTGTGTTTATGAGCTTTCTCATTATGGGTGCAATCATCTTGTGAATGAAGCGAATTATAAACATAGCATAAAGATAACTTCTTTTCTTATGATTTTACTGAGATCAGCAGTCATAAATTTCTTTGACTCTGCATGCATGATGTTATCGCAGAATCTCTTGATTTATATCTGTCGAAAATACATTATGATTATGAAATTTTTTCGTGGTACTATCGGATTAAATGATAGCTTTTTATCTTTTCTCATGCGTAATAATTAATCGGTTGCTCTGTGATTAAGTAGGAGAAGCCCAATCAGCTTTCTCTATATCTATCCATCGAATTCAGTTTGGAAATAAGAGCATCTATCCAATTAATTTTGGAAGGCACATAGTTCATAATTTTTTAAACAGGTTAAGAGATATTTACCAGCAGCTAAACATCTTTGCGTGTAAGAAATCAATCGTTTTTTGAATAGATACATTTAATGGAAGCAGTCCAAATTTTATAGAGTAGATATTGCACTTTGTTTTACTATCTCGTGCCTTTCAAATTATACTTTCTAAAAAAGCCACAAAAAAATGTGCTTACTCCTCAAATATACACTGAAACTCTATTGTTTGAAGCATCTGCCCAGTATTCGTTTCTCATCGTAGGCAGGAAACGAAAATTTCTTTTTCTTTAGATGTTTTTCGAAGCGGTTCAGCCTGAGCGTGACAGATTTGAAAAAGCTAAATTCAGTTGTAAAAGTGCGTGAGCTCGAGAAATTACAGCTATCCAATGTCTTATTTTATATTCATTTTTTTACAAAGTAAGCAATATTTTTTACGCTAAGTGAAATATCTCTTTGTTAAGTTATCCAATAACAAAGATAGGCACTTCATACCGCTAAAGTTACAGATGCAAACGGATTAAATTAAATCTGTAAATTTATGATGAGTCGTTAATAAATACTGTATGGGAAAAAAAATTTAACTAAAAGAGGTCATAATACTTTTATTGAAGTGTGATTTCTCAATGAAGGAGATCACATAAATAGTTATTGAGTTAAAAGAAGACTTTAAGGTTACTAAAATCTTCCCAATAAACTACTATTCAGTGCACTATTTTCTAAAAGAGGCACATTCTTATTGTCGCAACCAATTGGTTCACACTATATTTGTTACATCCAAAAAGTATACGACATAGGAGGTTTTATGTGAGAGTAACCAAGACATGAGAAAATAATTTTACTTGGCATTAAAGCTCTTGATGAAAGGATAAAATTTTATCATTTTTTCAGTATCTTGCGCTAATAAATACAGCTTATATACTAGATGTAATTAGAGAGTATCACGCTAAAAATTACAGAAACAGTTTGAATGACAGCTTTTTAAATCCCTATAGGAATGGTTTTGAGGGATTACATCACATTCAAAACAAAATTTTTGATTTTTCTCTTTACAATAAGGTGGGTCTGCTAACAGTTTTGTATGACATATAGCAAGATTTAATTATGTGTCAAAAGATAGATTAGAAATAACTAAAGATGAACGATCTATTATTATGTTGATTTTAAAAGATTAGACGGTGCCGCATGCCGGGTTTGAACCAGCGACCCCATCATTACGAATGATGTGCTCTACCAACTGAGCTAATGCGGCATAGGCTTGTACATTAATTAGACAAAAGTACGCACAAAAGCAAGTATCCATTTTTTCGATAACTTATAAGATGCGGTAATTATTGAAGTAGAGGAAGGGGTGCAAAGGTTAGGAGAAAAATAGTATTTTTTGATCTTGATGTTGTAAAATACTTTCTAATTTACGGTCGCGTTCAAACTTAAGTTGGTATGAAAAGCATGTTTTTTGTAGGAAATGATGTCAGGATATCCTCGTAAAAATAAAAATATCTACTGCTTTTATGGAAGGAAGAAATTTGTTGAACAAATGATTGGGGAGATAAAAGATACCATCAACCTTTATAATGTGAAGATAAGGTTAGTGAAATTGGTAGAAAGGTTACTCCTCATTTCTATAGGGAATGGGAATAAATGGCGATTTAATAAAATTAAACACGTTTTTCTGTTTAAGATGGATTAAAAACCATATCGTAAAAATAGGCTGATAGAATTAGAAGTGGAGTCAGCTTACAAAAAAGCTTATTGACGAATTTTCTTATGTAGTAACTAATTGATGGAAAAATTTGAATGAGATATCTAAAAAATTTAATATTTAAACGCGGCGATTTTCAGATTTAGAAAACGGAGTGTTTCTGAAGCTCTTGTTTCATCATCTTCTCATCAATAGGGGTGGGATGTTAGATATTTTTTTGAAGCTCTCAAATTTTTCCAGTAATAGCCTCTTGATTTTTTCAAGATATGATGGGTAGCAGGCTGGAATGGTGTGAAGTTTTTTTATCACAATTGTAGTTGTTTACCACCAAGTTTTTAATGCGTTTTACTAGGCATGTGGGGCGACTTTTACAAGTTTTAGAATCTTCTTCATTATGTCAAGAAATTGCAGTCTTATAAAGAGTGCTGATTATTATTAGGACGTATTTTCTGTGTGCGATCCATGGTGCTGAAAAATAGAGAAAGCTTTTTAGAGGGGATAAATTAGCGATCATAGGCAATTTTAGTTATTTCAGCATATCTGTGTTTTTCTCTGTACAAACTTTTTTATAGATGGAATGAGAGATAAAATTTAGCAGCTCATTGCTTGCAATTGGTGGAAATGAGTTGATACCATAGTTTTATCTATAACAATCATGAGCTGATGTATATGTTAATAATAAGGCTCTTTTAATCTGCTCCTATTACAAAATGACTCTCAGCTATCTTGATAGGATGAAGCCCTTTAAGGTGTATTGGTTGTAGGGTACAATGGGCGCTAGAAGAGTCTTTTTAATATCAAATGTATTCTTCATTTTGTATACAAAATTTTCTGAAAAGGTTTTTGTTTTTCTTGATTCAATATGCAAAATGCTATTGCTAAAGCACCGAAGATGAACCATGCTGGTAAACAAGTGAGAGTAATGCAAATTGAGGACAGGAAGGTTGGTATGATATTATGTATAGACTGGTTAAGGCCATAGATATCTGTTTTCAGAAGGTTTGCTAACATTTTATTTAAGGGGGTTGTCGTCCAATATGATGTACTCACAGAGTGTGCACTATCAATGACTAATAGTATAATCGTTAGTGTAACGAAAATGAAAGCCATTAATTTGAGTAGAGGACGGAGCATATTTTTTCCTTTAATTTAAATGGAACATTCGCATAATGCACGGAAGAACAAGGAGTTGCATTATGACAAGAAAATAAGTCGATGTTCATTTTTATTTTTTTGAAAAATATGCATAAAAATCATGATTGTTTTATCTCGATAAAAGTTTAGGTTGAACTCAACAAAAGAAATGAGGAATGATGTTTGAGAAAAAGCACAATGAATTGAAGCGTAACCTTAAAAATCGTCACGTTCAAATGATTGCTTTAGGAGGAGCTATTGGAACGGGTCTTTTCTATGGATCAACAGAGTCTATAAAATTAGCTGGTCCTTCAATCATTTTAGCTTATCTTTTTGGGGGGCTTATTATCTATTTTATTATGCGGATGCTTGGTGAAATGTCTGTAGAAGAACCTACCTCAGGTGCTTTTAGTTTTGTTGCTTATAAATATTGGGGATGCCTTGCCAGTTTTATAACAGGTTGGAATTATTGGCTTCTTTATATTCTTGTGAGCATGACTGAACTTACAGTGATCGGATTTTATCTTGATCATTGGATTTTGATTGAACATTGGAAGTCATCCTTTATTGTTCTTTTATTTATTACATCAGTTAATTTGTTGAATGTTCGTTTTTATGGAGAATTTGAATTTAGTTGTGCCTTAATCAAAGTTGCTGCTGTTATTGGTATGATTATTTTTGGGATTTTTCTCATTGCAACTGGAACCAATGGTGCAAGTGTTCAGCACCTTTGGGCTCATGGCGGTTTTTTTCCTTATGGGATAATGGGGTTTATCCTGGCTACTTCTATAGTAATGTTTTCTTTTGGTGGAACAGAGCTTATTAGTATTACCGCTGGAGAGACATCTAATCCACAAAAAACAATTCCAACGGCTATTCGTCAAGTTATGTGGAGGATTATCATTTTTTATGTTGGTTCTATTGGTGTTATTATGATGATAAGTCCATGGAATATGATCGGGAAAAATGGTAGTCCTTTTGTTACAATTTTTGAAACCGTAGGAATTCCTGCGGCGGGTCATATTTTAAATTTTGTGGTTATTATGGCTGCCATTTCTGTTTACAATAGTGGCATTTATTCCAATGGTCGTATGCTTTATAGTTTAGCTATACAAAAAAATGCACCACATATTTTTAGTAAACTGAATGCTGCTCACGTTCCTTATGTTGCTATCCTTTTTTCATCATTCTGTACCGCGACAATTATCATTGTTAATGTTCTTGTTCCAGACAATAGTTTTATGCGGATGATGGCGACTGCAACTGCAGCAGTGGTTGTTATTTGGGCTATTATTGTTATTGTTCATTTGAAATTTAGAAGAGCACATAAAGACAAAAAAGGGTTGTTTATTTATGCGTTTAGTTTATATCCTTATGCTAACTATCTTTGTCTTTGCTTTCTCGCTTTATTGTTTTGTATTATGTTTTTAAGCGGCTTTGGAAAAAATGGATTAATGGTTCAATTTTTCAATATAATAGGGATCAGAACGTCCTTTATTGAATTGTATGTCCCTGTGGAGATGCCTGATATGAGTTTGGCCGTTATTATCATGCCTGTATGGTGCTTACTTTTGCTTTTTTGCTATAAACTTAAGCGATAGGTGGTAGACGAAGTAATAAAGGGGATTGATTGGAATAACTTTTGGGAAGCATAAAGTTTGATAAGGTGACACAAGTCTTCGGTGATTTGTGTGTTTTAAGAGATATTACTGTAGAGCTTACTGAAAGGCGAATTGCAGTTATTGGTGCGAATGGTTCTGGAAAAAGTACATTCGCTCGTCTTATCAATGGGCTACAATTACCATCAAAGGGTTCTGTGAGTGTTGATGGTCTTGATACAAAGCGTGATGCTAAGGCAGTAAAGCGTAAAATAGGGTTTGTTTTTCAAAATCCTGATAATCAAATTGTTCTGCCATTAGTAGAAGAAGATTTATCATTTGGTCTCAAAAATTTAAAACTTAGTAAGGGTGAAATTAAGGAGCGTGTGGATGAAATCTTACAGCGCTACGATCTTCAAAATTTTAGAAATCATGCGGTTCATTTATTAAGTGGTGGGCAAAAGCAATTACTTGCCATTTCGGGTGTTGTGGTAATGAACCCAGACTATATTATTTTTGATGAGCCGACAACATTACTTGATTTGCAAAATAAGCGTCGTATTACACGAGTTATAGAAGAGTTATCACAAACGGCAATTGTTGTATCACATGATCTGGAACTTTTGAAAAAGTTTGATAGAGTGTTAGTTTTTGATAAGGGGAAGATAGTTGTTGACGATATACCTTTTGTTGCGATCAAAGAATACATCAGGAGAATGTCGTGATCGGTTTATATCTGCCCCGGGATACATTTGTGCATAGGCTTAGACCGGGAATTAAGCTGTTATCCCTCATTGTATGTGCAACAGTTCTATTCACGGTGTCATCGATATTGATCCTTTTACTCTTTCTATTGTTCGTGGCTTTACTGTATAGAATTTCTAAGATTCCTCTCGATAATATTTTAAAACAGCTTAAATCAATGGGGCTATTTTTAGTTCTTATATTTGTTTTTCAAGTTGCTTTTAAAGGTTGGCTTACAGGTTTTGAGATTATATTGCGTCTTATTTCTCTTGTTTTTTTGGCATCACTTGTTTCTTTAACGACTAAAGTTTCAGATATGGTGAGTGCAATTGAAACATGGCTTCAGCCATTGCGACACTTGGGTCTAAATTCATCAAAATTTAGTATGGTTTTATCTATGGCAATTAGATTTATTCCAGTTATTGCTGAAAAGTTTAATGAGGTGCGTGAAGCACAGCAAGCGCGTGGATTTTATACTAACATTTTTGCTTTTGCGATGCCGTTAATTATACGAACGATAAGAATGGCTTCAGAGGTTGCTGAAGCGTTAGATGCACGTTCTTACGATGCTGATGATAAAGTCCAATGACGGTAAAAATATCTACGATGAAGGAATGATTTAATGAATACAAAAGATTTGACCTATATTGCTTTATTTGCGGCTATTTATGCAATTTTGGGACTTTTCCCTCCTATTTTTCTTCCTATTTTTCTTGGGTTACCTATTACAGCTCAATCTATGGGGCCGATGTTAGCAGGGTCTATACTTGGAGCAAAAAGAGGAGCACTAGCATCGCTTCTTTTTCTAGTGCTTGTTGCTATTGGATTTCCTCTATTGGCTGGTGGACGCGGAGGTATCGGGGTTTTTTTAGGAGTTGGAGGTGGCTATATGATTGGTTATCCAGTCGCTGCATTTTTTATTGGTTTTATGGTCGAATTGCTTTGGCGGCGGTTAAATTTTATTACATTGTTTGTGATAAATGCTGTTGGTGGCATTGGGATTGTCTATTCCTTTGGAATACCATGGACGGCGTATATTGCACAGGTTCCTTTTCTGACAGCTTTAACGAGTTCATTAGGTTTTTTGATTGGTGGTTTTCTGAAAGTATTGATTGCATCTTTTGTAGCACTCACAGTGAAAAAATCCATCCCTCTCATTTCGTCAAAGGAAGGGTAGTTCTTACTTTGAATGAGATTTTGTGTTGTAATATACTTGGAGGTAAAACAGAAATAAAATGACAATATTATAAAGTTCCCTGTTTATTTATTTGCTAGTTTAATGAAGGGATATGTAGGATAAAAGAATCATAGAGTATATTATTTAAGTGATTATTTTATTTATTCTTTATTGTAATTATTATGGTCGTTGATAAATTATATGATATATAAAATACATATTGTAGTTAATATTACTTTCTGTGAAAAAAATCTTAGTTTATTAACAAAATTACGGATTTTATTAATAATATTTTTTAATAAATCTTGAAATATTTTTATTATTATGTTATATGTAAAATACATAATAATAATTACTATTAATACACTACATGCTTTTGTTGGATAATGTAATATATAAGTTATAAATGGTATGATATATTATAGGTAAAGCTATGGCTATAAGATATTTTTTTGCTATATGTATTGTTTTTTTAAGTTTTTCTTCTGTTGTGAGAGCATCGGATCATGCGGTCATTCAAGGAGAAAAGTCTGTTATTACTGCTTTTAGAACAGATTTGTTTTTTAATAAGCAGGCTGGTGTTTTATTGAATAAAGTTGTTATACCCACTCTTCCAGGGGATCAGGGTGTATTTTGGAAAAATGTATCGTTAATGTTACAGAAAGCAAGACGTGTGTATGCTGCTTTAGGACAGTATTTATACGTTTCCATATTCTCCATATTTAGTCGTTAGGGTGAGAGAATACGTTAATACATTTTTTAGCTTAGTTTTTACATTAAAGCCATGAAATGTGCTTTAAGAGATGGTTAAAAAAGGACTTTGAAAAGAAGTCTTCATTTGTAATAGCCTGAGAGGCAAGTGTAAAAATCTTGTTCTCTTGCTTTTATTGACGCACTCCTTACCTTAAAAATGTTTATAAAAATAATTAGATTGTTCGTGATAAAAGAAGATGCGGTGCTAAGATGCTACAACCTATTGATTTATCATCATAAATAATCATTTTTATGCTGTCTTGAAGCATTTGATCTTGCAGTATTTGTTATTTTGTTCTTTATGACAACAATCATCAAGCATTATTTAATCGCAGTCCAAAAGGTGGATCCATGGGTGGATTGACCGTAGGGGCTATGAACTGTTTAAGTGCCAGAGCAGTAGCAACATTGGGTGTTGGCAAATATAATGATGGTGCCGATTTTTGGTTGCATAAGCGTGAAGATGGTGGAGCTCAATGAGTCTTGCACTACACTATTCATGGGCGGCGTCAAAAAATGGGATTAGGAGCCTGCAAGGATATATCCTTAAAACAGGTGCACCAGTTAGCTGAACAGTGGTGCGGTGTCGTTTACAGGTCGTGACTCCATCAAAGAGCGTGAAAAGTTGCAACGTGAAGCTGCTCACAATCTTTGTTTGCTAAAAGATATCGCTCTTGATGCTTTTGAAAGCCGTAAGAATGAATTAAGGGATATGGCAAAGTTGGGTGCTGGTTTATACCTCTAAAATTTCATATTTTGCCAAAGTTAGGGAAAGCGCCCGTTTCAGAGATTGAGCAAACTGACATCCGTGGCACATGAGAGCCCGTTTGGCATACAAAAGCTGAACGGCGAGAAAGGCAATGAACCGCCTTGATATTTGCTGAAAATATACTGCTGCTCTAGGGTTGAATGTTGATTTACAAGCCACAGATAAGGCAACGAGTATTGCTAGGAAAACAGCGCTATAAGGTTAAAAACATACCGGCAATGAATTGGCGAAATGTACCGAGTTTTTACAAAACACTCAGTGAATCAACAGCAACACATTTAGCTTTACGTCTTCTTATTCTGACCAATGTTCATTTGGAGCCTTTGCGTTTTATTCATGAAAACCAGATTGATGGTCATATCTGGACAATCACCGCTAAAGGCATGAAAGATAGACGTGACACCACAACAGATTTTAGGGTGTTCTTTTTTATCCAATGAAGCGGTGAATGTCACTGAGCAGGCTCGTTCTCTTTCTCATGACAGTTTTCTTTTTCTTGGTATTAGTCGTAGTATTATTTTAGATATGTCTATGTCAAAATATATGAAACGTGCTGAGCATTGCACGTTACGGGGAAAAATAGTTAAATTTTGCAGATAAAAAATGGCATTATATATGAACCTTGATACAGATGTGAAAGATTTTTTTGTGTCAAGATCGTGTTGAATTACAAACACAGCCCTATTGATAATTGGAATAAGCCCAGTAAAGTGCAAACCTTTAATTAAAAAATATTCAGGAGAATATACGGTTGTTTATAAGGACAGAATCTATCTATCATCGTTACTAGGTGTATAGTGGAGGAATGCCGGAGCGTGTCCTATAAAGACGGGTCTGCGTGGTTTGCACTGCGTCTGATAACAAAGAAATTCCGGGCAGTTTATGACTGCTTGATCCGATGTGCAAAAGCGGAAATACTAAGAGTGCAATATATGGAGTATACTCCTTTGAGTTATCCAATTGTAAACGAGCACTCTCTTGCCAATATTGAAGATTTGCGAGAATGGCTTTCATTGCCGTCCACGAAAAAATTGTTTTTATTACGTGGTATAACATCATCTAAATTTTTATTGTTCAATATTGATGTTCATGAAACGGAAAGATATGAATTTATGAATAAAGATCATAACGTTATACTCCAAAACTTGCTTTGGCTGTTGTGGCATGGGAGAATGTAACTGAGCCTTTTTATCATCCAGAAAAACCTGATGATAATGTGTCTATTAAACGAACAATTCAAAAGAGGATGATTGAAAATGCTGCTCAATATAACGTAAAGAATAGGAGAAATTTTCCGTCAAAAGAGGTTCTCGAGCGATTAGCGTCTATCCGTCAATTGGAAGCCTGAAGAAGGGGCAACGGAAAAAGCCAAGTGCTCTTATCAAAAAATAACGAACAATAGGGCTGCAATTCCGATTTAGGAGAGGTTATCTTTAACCTCTCCTAGATTTTAACTTATTGTTTATTTCACATTTTCTATCTTTATTTTGTCCAAAAAAACAAGTTAGGGTAATTTTTCCTAGGTTTTTCTTTTTGTTTGCAATCAGCACCCATTTTTGTCTCATAAAACAGTTTTTCACAATTTTTTGTTTTTATTTTAAATGAGAAAACATTAATCTAAGGGAGATTTAAGCTCATTTCTCCCTCTATTTTTCTTCGTTTTTTCGTCATCTTTGGTGGAATTCCAAAGTACACGTTTTGAGTCCAAAGTTCATTTATCTATTGGAGATTAAATACGACAAATATTCATGATCCGCTTTTAGAGTGTTATGAGAGTGCAAAAATCTTGCAAATAAGCGTGCCCACATTTTGGCGGCGTGTTGCAAATGGAACAGTGCTAAGACCTTTGAAAATAGGCGCACTTTCACGCTGACAAAAATCTGACATATAACTGTCATCGAAAAAGCAAAGGAGCAGCAACATACATTCAACGGATGAAGAAAAAAACCTGCTACGTATGAATGGACAAGATTCTTCTATCTTTCACTAATTATAGAGTAGCATAACCGGTTCTGTGGCATAATGCTATAAGGATAAAATTCATGTATCGTTATAGTCATAGTGTTCAACACATAATATATCAAGTAAATGGCACATGAGCATGGTCATGATGAATTTGCTCGCTGTCCAGTACATGATGATAGGAATCCTAGCTTATCCCTTTCTGATAGTGATGATGGGCGATTGCTGTTATGTTGTCATGCTGGGTGTCCATTTTCAGAGATCATAAGAATCCTTCAAGCAAAAGGGCTTAAAAGGTAGAATGAATCTACTGAGATGATATGAGGTTTCGAAGGGTAAAAGCTATAATCACAATTTCTATTTCCCAGAAAAAATGATGAGCTGCTTTCATGTATGGATGATAAAACAGCGAAGAAGCGATCTGAAAGAGCACAAGATGTTTGGAAACAAGCTCATCTAATAGAGAATAGTTTAGCGGAAACTTATTTGTGCAAGCGTGGGATTGCTTGTGTTTTATTGCAGAGCTTACGCTTTCATGAGTATTGTCCTCATCTCTCTGGTATTGTTCTTCCTACGATGATTTCCCTTGTAGAAGGTGGGTAATCCTTTGCTATTCATAGAACTTATCTGTGTGAAAATGGCACTAAAGCTGATCTTGAACCACAGAAGGCGATGCTGGGATCTGCTATAGGTGGAGCAGTTCGTTAAAATGAACATGATGGACAGCATTACGTCATTTGTGAAAGGATAAAAACTGGCCTTGCGCTGGTTTTGGTCTTCTCCATGAGCTTGTTGATCTTCTGGCAATTCTTTTTACGAGTGGGATGGCCGTTCATAAAAAATATGTTGTATTTTGATAGAAACTTTAATAACAGCCAACATCGAATGCCTAAGATATTCTCTGATAAACAGTGTAAAAATTTGGTTATTGTCGTTAGAGGGAGTGATAAAAGAGAAAATTTTTCGTCGTTGATTGTCGATACAATTTCTGATTATTCATTTAGTTCATCTGGAAATTATTTCCCATTGTATCTTTATGAGAAAGTAGATTCTTCTGGGTAATTGTCATTAGAATCAGATAATATTGCACAATATCGATGAAGAGACGTAATTACTGATAAGGTTTTGACTCATTTTCAAGTAGCTTATCCAGGAGAGAAGATAAGCAAAGAAGATATCTTTTATTATATATGGTTTGTTACATAGTGAAGGATATCGGGAGTATTATGCCGATAACCGAATCAAACAGTTGCTACGGATTTCACGTGTAAAGAGTTTTGATGATTTTACTACTTTTACTCAAGCGGATCGCGATCTAACAGCGCTTCATCTGAATTATGAAACTATATCTCTTTTTTTATGAGCTTCTTAGAAGATCTGGAGTTAATAAACCAAAAAGTTATTGATGGGAATGATGAAGACTTTCATGTTGATGAAATACAATTTTCTGAGAAAAAGAAGCCAAAAAGTAAGGAGAAGTTTACGATAAAAGCATTCTCATTTACGATGATAAGACCACGATTGAGAATATCTCTGAGAAAGTCTACGAGTACGTTGTCACTGGAAGGTCTTCTTTGTAATGGGGTATGACATATCAAGCTGCCAAATCGAATAATAAGAAGGAGAATAAATCTGGGATTATAAATGATGTGAATGATTGGACTATTGAGGTTATAGGCAATACACGTTATCCACTCGAACTATCCTACGGATTATCACGGTAAGTTTAGAAATCTGTAAGATTGTGAAAAATCTGCCTAAATTAGATATAAAAGAAGAGTATGTGGACAAAGAAACTCCATTAAAGATGGATATCTAAAATAGATATCTTCTTTATCGTTAAATTTTAAAGATGTGTGAAAGAGGGTGATAGATAAGTTGTTGAAATATAGGAGAGTAAGGTGCAAGAATTGAAGTGGTACAGCGGATTTAGATGGGTTTATTATGGGCTAAAACGTTCATTTAACTGGAGAGAACGTGCAACACGTGCTGAGTATGCTTGGATTTTACTCACATCGCGTATTATTGCATCACCTATCTGGTTTTTTGCGAAACAGCCTAAAATATTTGCGTTTATACTTCCTGAACCGAATGTTGGTTTCACAGTTTTGTTGCATGTGATTTATCATGTATTACTGATACCGGAGCTTTCTGTTTCAGTGAGACGATTACACGATTTAGGTCATTCAGGTTTTTGGCTGATTCCTGTTTATGCACCTTGGTTGGCAATGGGGTTTATAGGTGATCTCATGGAGATGAGCGAATCTTTAGCTTACCTAATGAAGAGCATCTTTTTTGATCTTTTTTTTATGTTGGTGATATGTTCTAGAATTGCTTTGTCTCTTTATCTTCTTTTCAAAAATGGAAAGCATATAGGTCACAAATATGGAATAGATCCAGTGAATAGAGTATGAACAATAAACAGAGTGCTAAACACTTGCTGTTTTATTTTTTGAGTGCGTTAGCATATTGCAATCATTTCTCATGGAGGAGGAACCCACCAATATTGAGGTTCACTGATTTTTTTAACTTTATATTGCCTTAGATTCCCAGAGACTTAGTAAGTGAGCGATGTTTCACTATAAAGTGAGATGGATAAACTCAAGAGAAATAAGGAGCAATTCTGAGTAAAGAGTTGTCCAAAAATTTTCGAAATATTCTAAAATAAGAATTCTCAAAACTATTTACGCATGGGATTTGAAGGTTTTGAGAGTTCGTATTACTGTTTTAGAAGATAAATTCGTCAAATGCCTTGCTCACAGGATGAGGTTAGGTACCAGCTTTTCGCTCAGCAACCTCACTTAATAAAAGATGAGTGCGACTAATTGAGAGTGCTTGTTTGTCTAGGAACATCATATGAGACATTGTTTCAAGACCATTGTATATCTCAGATGCACGTAGAACTTTACGCGTACATTATATCGTGTCTTATCTCAGCAATCTGCTTTTTCCTGTGAAAGGTTGGTGGAGATTTTAGAAATTCTTCTACATGTTTGAATATTTCTGGCTCAGAGTACATTGCGTTGATTGCCCAATGAAAATCTTTTTCTTTTCAACCAAATTCTTTATGCAACGTTTTCCCATATCACTATGCAGCACATCTCCCATGTATTTGTACATAACAACAAATATATGGCGGTTGTCTGCAAAGTTAAAATAACAAATTGCTCGTTATAATTTTGAGTTTCTGCTAACCATCTTGCTTGAATCAGCTTCTTTTCATGTTCTCCCAGCGCATATAATTTTTTTACATATTGCTGATAATTTATCCTATATTTATCTACAGGATTTGCAGGAACTTTGCGGGCTATAGCACGAACATTTTCTGCTCCGATAAGTAGTCATAGTTAGTAACAGAAAAACCATAATTTCGAACGCGTTCGTTGCAGATTTGTGTGATATTCGTCCATTATTACACTCTTTGTAGTAAAAATTTATGTCAAATTGCTATACATGAAGAATTTTTACTGATTTGGTTTGCTCAAAAATCACTGTCCGTTTTAAGATTCCTGAAGAGAATACCTTCCAGATTTTTACGCAACAAATTTTCTAAACATATGCATTTTGATCGTGCGATAAAAAGGGGACTGTTAGGTGGATTAAAAAAGAGTAAAAACAGCTAACATATTGATTACATTGTATTATTCAAAATAAAATGGTGCTCAGACACGGCGATATTTTATAATAAATTCAATATGTTAATTCAATATGGGGGAATCTTTCGATTGTTGATTCTATTGAATTTTTTAGAGTTCTATCCCTCATGTTTTTGTAGCTTTTTTATCGCTTCGAGAGAAAGTTTTCTGCGGTCAGCGCTTTTGGTGTAAAGAGATGCCATTTTATCTTCTGTTCAGCCAAAAAGTGCTTTGAGTTGCGATACTGTTGCACCTGAATTAGCCGCACGTGTTGCTGCTAATTTTCTCAATCCATGTGCTGACTTTTTTATTCCTGCTGCGTTACAAGCATCTCTAAACAAATTACCAAAGCTTTCCTTAATTAGTTTCTTACCTTCTTTTCCACAAATGAATGTTTCATCTCCGATAGGACCAATTTCAAGTGTTGCGGCCAGTTCTGGTAAAATGGGAAGAAAGACATCTGTTTGGAATTTACTCTTCTCTGTTTTTAGATGGATAGTATTATCTTTTACGTCTTTCCAGCCAATTCGTATTGCATCACCACGACGCAAGCCGGTATAAAGAAGAACATCAATCCAGACGCGTTCATGCGTACCGATAGACCATCGTTGATAATATTTCTCAACATCTTCTTCTGTCCAAGCGGGAAACCCATCCTTGTTTTTCAAAGGGGGTCTCTTTACCCTGAAAGCTGGATTATTTTCTAGAAGATTTTGATCGATTGCCCATTTAAAAAGCCCGTTCAGTGCTTTTAGAAAGTTTCTCGCAGTTTCTGGTGTTTTTTTGCGTCGTTCAACACCAGCTATGATATGCGTGTTTTTAATTTCTCTGTATGGAATATTTCCTATGGCATCGCACACCTTCTAAGAATGAAGTTCTCTTTGTCTTTTGTAGCTTTAGCTAGGCTGTGCCAATTGACGCTGTTAAAATATTGTTTGAGAAGCCATGCAAAGGAACTTTCAATAAGTTTTCCTGGTTTGGATTTAGGAAGTATGAGCCCTTGTGATTGGGCTAGGGCGCTTTTATAGTTGTCAACAAATTCTTGCGTTCCATAAATCCCGTGGATTCTAATTCGTTGCCCATGACCAATACGCACATACCATATAGTTTTGCCATGGCGTGTAATTTCTTTAACAAGATGAGGAGGGCGTGGCTTTGGCATAGCAGCTTCACATCTTAGAGAGCAAAGCTTCGTAATATTCATTCTTTGGCAAATCTAATAATTTGTCTGGATGGGTAGCAGTTTTAGGTACTCCGATTCCCGTATTAAGGTAGATTAGCAATTCACCCGTAGGCTTGATTTATATTAATTCGCAGCCTTGTTTTTTAGCTTCTCTTAGGGCACGAGCAATGGCTGGCTGTGTTATGGTGGGAGGGCGATGTGGCATATCTTTTCTCCTAATTTTAGATGCAGTTTATCTGTGGCGTGAATCACGCATTTCATGAAAAGTTGTTATGGAAGAGGGCGGGGGTGCCGAGGAGGAGAAAGACCCCCATAGCGTTAAGCGGCTTTTATTGAGATTTGTTCCATGTCTTGTTCTATCTCTCCTAAAAACGCTTCAACAGCTTTATAGTGGCAAGTGCAGAGCCTGGATTGTGGAGAACAAAACGGACGCCTTATTTGCGGGAAATCATGGATAATCTTTCCTCTTACGTGCCGATTGAAACAACCATTGTGATGAAAGGTGCGCAGGTTGGTATGTCGGAAGCAGGACTGAATTTCTGTGGGTATGCGATTCATTTTAGCCCGAGCCCAGCACTCTATGTGATGCCAACTGTTGAGACAGCGAAGAAATTGTCGAAGACTCGTCTTGATCCGATGATTACGGCAAGTCCTGCTTTAAGTGAACGGATTGCTCCAGCTCGTGCACGCGACAGTGGTAACACAATGTTCTCGAAGGAATTTGACGGGGGCGTTTTGATGCTCACAGGAGCCAACAGTGCAGCTGGGCTTCGCTCTATGCCTATTCGTTATCTGATTTTGGATGAGGTCGATGCTTATCCTTTGAGCGTGGATAATGAAGGTGATCCCGTGGTGATTGCCGAAAAGCGTACATCGACCTTTGTGCAAAGAAAGATTTTTAAATTGTCGACACCAACACATCGTGACACTAGCCGTATAGCCAAAGATTTTGTGCTTGGAGATCAGAGATATTACAACGTGCCTTGTGATGCGTGCGGTGTGTTACAGCCGATTGTTTGGTCACAAATAAAATGGCCGAAAGGGTCACCAGAAAAGGCGGTTTTTGTTTGTGCCCATTGTGGTCATGAACATGCGGAGCATCGCAAAGCAGATTTGATGTCTGAAGAAAGGGGAGCGTGTTGGGTTCCAACAAGTGAATCAAGTCGACCGAATTTACGTTCTTATCACATTTCAGCACTCTATTCACCGTGGTTGACATGGGGAGAGTGTGCGCGTGAATTTTTAGATGCCAAAGATGATCCTGCACTTTTACAGCCTTTTATCAACACGGTTCTTGGAGAGCCATGGGAAGATAAAACGGGTGAAGTGATTGATCCTGAAAGCCTCTATGCACGGCGTGAAGAGTATCCTCTTGCACCGTCGCAAGCTGTGTTGTTGACAGCGGGTATTGATGTGCAAAATGATCGATTAGAATTGGAAGTTGTCGGTTGGGGACGTGGTGAAGAAAGCTGGCATTTGAAGGTAATCAGTAGATTAGGCTGTTTTAAGTCTTTTGTGCAGCACAATGGGCATTGACGAATTTATCTAGACACGGTAGTTGGGGATGTTTTAAAATGGGGGTAATTAGGGGGGAGCATGACGCTACAATTACTTTTACAGACATATCGTGATGAAGCGCGTACCGAACGAGATAAAGGTACATATTTTGAGCGTTTTTCTCTTGCGTATCTTACCCATGATCCTCTCCAGTTGAAACAGTATGAAAAGGTTCAAACTTTTAAAGATTGGGCTCATGAAAATGGTTGGGATGGTCGTGATACCGGTATCGATCTTGTTGCAAAGATTCGTAATGAAGATGGTTTTGCGGCAATTCAATGTAAATTTTATAATGCAGCGTATCGGATTAGAAAAGAAGACATTGATAGTTTTATTGCAGCATCAGGTAAAAAACCGTTCAAGCGGCGTGTTATTATAGACAGTACTGTCAATGCTTGGAGTGAAAACGCTGAAACAATGATAAGAGGACAGGATATTCCTGTTATACGGATTAGTCTTTCCGATATGCAAGAAAGTCCGATCCGTTGGGAAACTTTTGCTGCCAAAGGTAAAGTTGTGCTGGAGGATAAAAAGGAACCCCGTCCGCATCAGTTGGAGGCATTGCATTGTGTGCGCGCTGGACTTGCTGAAGCAGATCGCGGCAAGCTCATCATGGCTTGTGGTACCGGTAAGACATTTACCAGTCTTAAGATTGCTGAAGATTTAGCGGGTGAAGGGAAATTTGTCTTGTTTCTTGTGCCATCCTTGGCTTTAATGTCACAAACGGTGCGTGAATGGACAACGGATACAGAAATCGGATTACGATCCTTTGCTGTATGTTCAGATATACAGGTTGGAAAGCGCCGTAAAAGCAGTAATGATATTGCAGAAATTGATGTATTTGATCTTGCTTTTCCAGCAACAACAGATGCTGCTAAACTCGCAGAACATGCGAGTGATGGTGTTGCAGATGAGATGACCGTTGTGTTTGCAACCTATCAATCCATTCAGGTGATTGCGGATGCTCAAAAACAGTATGGTTTTCCAACATTTGATCTTATCATTTGTGATGAAGCCCATCGTACAACAGGTGCAACGCTGGTGGGAGAGGATGAATCCAATTTTGTTAAGGTTCATTCCAATGATGTTATTCATGCCAAGAAGCGCCTTTATATGACGGCAACACCACGTATTTTTGGTGATAATGCAAAAAGTCGCGCGAATGAAGCAAATGCGGTTCTTGCTTCAATGGATGATGAAAAGCTCTTTGGCAAAACACTTTTTTATCGTGGTTTTTCATGGGCAGTACAAAATAACCTTTTAACTGACTACAAGGTTATTGTATTAGCAATGGACGAGAAACTCGTGAGTTCAGCTGTTCAGAAGCGCCTTAGTGATGTCCAGTCTGAGCTTGTTCTTGATGATGCAACGAAGATTATCGGGTGTTATAAGGCGCTCTTAAAACAAGATGTGAAGGCTGACGTTGGGGCTGATCTGCATCCTATGCATCGTGCTTTGGTGTTTTGTAAAGATATTCGCAGCTCTAAACTGGTCCGTGATGAGTTTTCTGCAGTTGTCGAAGAATATCTTGATTATACTAAAGAGAATACGGAAAATGAGCCATTTCTGAAGTGTGAAGTCGAGCATGTTGATGGCACTTTCAATGCGAAGGATCGTGGTGCATTGCTCGATTGGTTGAAAGCTGGTGGTGATGATGATGTTTGTCGTATTTTGACCAATGCCCGTTGTTTGTCTGAGGGAGTGGATGTTCCGGCTCTTGATGCGATCATTTTTTTTAATCCACGGAAGAGTCAGGTTGATGTTGTTCAATCGGTTGGGCGTGTGATGCGTCGCTCTGAAGGAAAAAAGATGGGGTATGTCATTCTGCCAATTGGTATTCCTTCTGATATTCCAGTGGAACAGGCTTTAAACAATAACGAGAAATATCGGGTTATCTGGCAAATTTTGAATGCTTTGCGTGCGCATGATGATCGTTTTGATGCTACGATTAATAAGGCATCTTTAGGGCAGGATGTGAGCAATGTGATTGAGATTATTGGTGTCACCCAGAGTACTGAGTTACAGGCTGTTACTGCTGCTGTAGAAAATCTCCCTGTTCGGTCACAATCCGCACGATCACAAATTGGAACACCGGAGTATGATCTCACTATTACAGAAAATGTACAAGGAGAGCTTTCTTTCCCTGTAGATGAACTTTCTCGTGCGATCATGGCAAAGATCGTCAAAAAATGCGGTACGCGTGATTATTGGGAAGATTGGGCGAGCAATATTGCTGAGATTGCTAAGAATCATATCATGCGTTTAACAGGCATTTTAGCAGAACCAGACACTGAGGTGCGTCAAGCCTTTGACAAGTTTGTAGCAGAACTGCGTGATGACTTAAACGATGCTGTTACAGAGGCTGATGCGATTGAGATGTTGGCACAGCATATCATTACGCGTCCCGTATTTCAGGTGCTGTTTGAAGGGTATCAGTTTACGCGTGAAAATCCTGTATCGCGTGCTATGCAGCGTATGCTCGATATGCTTGATGAGGCAAACCTTGATAAAGAATCCAAAGATCTTAAGAGTTTTTATGCAAGTGTAAAATTACGAGCCAGTGGAATTACGGACCCAAAAGCAAAACAGAACTTGATTGTAGAGCTATATGATAAGTTTTTCCGTTACGCTTTTCCACGCACTGTAGAAAAACTAGGGATTGTTTATACTCCCGTTGAGATTGTAGATTTTATTATTCACTCAGTAAATGAGGTATTACAAAATGAATTTGAGCAAACGCTTGGCTCATCGGGTGTTCACATCATGGATCCCTTTACGGGAACAGGGACGTTTATCACACGGCTTTTACAGTCGGGTTTGATAAAACCAGAAGAAATGAAGCACAAATTTTGTCATGAGATTCATGCCAATGAAATCATGCTTTTAGCGTATTATATTGCAGCCATTAATATTGAGACAACGTATCATGATCTTATGGGGGGAGATTATATCCCGTTCGAAGGAATTTGTCTGACCGATACTTTTCAGCTTTATGAACAGGAAAAAGATCTGATTAGTGACTTGATGATGGACAATAGCACACGTCGTTCGCGCCAGAAGGAACTGGATATTCGTGTTATTGTTGGTAATCCCCCTTATTCTACTGGGCAAAAAAATGAAAACGACAATGCAAAGAATATCAGCTACGCCAAATTGGATCATCGCATCCGTGAAACTTATGCCACTCAATCTAAAGCGAGCAATGTTAATGGACTTTATGATAGTTATATTCGTGCAATTCGGTGGGCAAGTGATCGCATAAAAGACTGTGGTGTTATTGGTTTTGTGACAAATGCAGGTTTTATCAATGGATATTCTATGAATGGCTTGCGAAAAGAATTGAATGAAGAATTTTCAAGCATTTATGTTCTCAATTTGCGAGGTGATATTCGCAAAAATATTATGAGTAAAGGGCGCGCTCAAGAGGGGCAAAATGTTTTCGGAAGTGGAAGTATGACAGGTATTGCGGTGACACTGTTTATTAAAAATCCAAATGTCACGAAGCCGTGCGAAATTTACTATTACAACATTGGTGATAATCTCACAACGAAAGAGAAATTATCTGAACTTCAACGATTGGGTAGTATTGGTGGCATCAAGAGTGAAGATGGTTTGCAGATGATTAAGCCAGATAAATATGGTGATTGGCTAGATCAGCGCAACAGTGATTTTGAAAAATTTCTGGTCTTAGGTGACAAGAAGGGGGGCGATAAAAAGCTTTTTGAAAATTTTTCTTGTGGTATTTCAACTAGTCGTGATGCTTGGGCATACAACGCAAGTCGCGAGGCTTTAATGAAGAATATGAGCAATATGATTACCTTCTATAACAGTGAAGTAGAACGTTTTAATGCTGCGTATCTACATTCTGATCGCAAGGCACGTGCAAATTCTGTGAATGATTTTGTCAATACAAATGCTAGAAAAATCAGTTGGAGTCGTAGTCTTAAAGAAGAATTAATAAGGGGAAAGTTTTCCGAATTTGAAAATAATTGCTTAGTTCAAAGTCTTTATCGTGCTTTTACACGACAGTGGCTCTATTATGATCGTATTTTTAATGAAATGGTTTATCAAATTCCACGTCTATTTCCTCTGGGGGAAGTGGTTGAAAATAGGGTCATACAAGTTACGGGAAAGGGAGCAAGCAGTGGTTTTTCTGTTCTGATGACTAAAAATTTGCCCAACTATGATGCAATGGAGAAAGGTCAATGTTTTCCACGGTATATTTATGAAAATGCTGAGTTCTTAGACGATAAAGAAGAGAGCCAAGTTCATTTATTTGCAAATTTTGCAGAGGAAAGCAAAAGAGCTGGCTTGCAGCGACGTGATGCGATTACTGATGAAGGGTTGGCATATTTTAAGGCGGCTTATCCCGGTGAAATGATTACAAAGGATGATCTTTTTTTCTACGTTTATGGGGTGTTGCATTCTGAGGATTACCGTGTGCGTTATGCGCATAATCTATCCAAACAATTGCCGCGTATTCCAACTGTTAAAAAGGTAGAGGACTTTTGGGCTTTTGTTACAGCGGGTCGAAAGCTTGGTGATTTGCATATGAATTATGAAGATGTTGAGCCATATCCTGTTACATATAAACAGGGAGATCCACGCACTTGGATTATTTCTGATGAGGTGAGTTTCTATCGTGTTCAAGCAATGAAGTTTGCCGGTAAACGCGGTGCACTTGATAAAAGCACAGTGATTTATAATGCGCACATCACTATGCAGAATATTCCGCTTGAAGCTTATGATTATGTAGTGAATGGCAGGCCTGCTCTGGAATGGATTATGGAGCGGCAGGTTGTCAAAACTGATAAAGCAAGCGGTCTTGTTAATGATGCTAATCGCTATGCTGTGGAAACAGTTGGTAATCCAGCCTATCCCTTAGAATTGTTTCAACGGGTTATTACTGTAAGCTTAGAAACAATGAAAATTGTTCGCAATCTTCCAAAATTGGAAGTGAGAGAAACTGAAAATATTTAAAAAGTTACTTTTGATATGCAATAAGTGAGCGTCCACGTTTACTGCGTTCTTTTACTACATGTTTAAAAAAGGAAGTAGGTAAAACTTCTTTTGCTGGCTTGAGGCGTGTGAATTTTTCATCCGTCAATAATGGAGAAGCTACAGTTTTCTAATCTTTTTTAAGTAAAAGTTCGAAATAAACAGGCTTAAAGCCAGTTAAGTCATAATCAGTAAGCTCAGGCAGTATCAACAAAGCTTTCTGTTTCTGCATCCGTCTTGAAAATGGGTATTTGTTTTAATTTAGAGGTTTTCATAAAAATAAATCTTTCTTTGGTGCATTCTGTCTTCTCCTTACCCTAAAAGATGAGAAAGAGGCTGATACCATAACGTATGTATATTTAAATGTATTTACAAATCAATTACCTCATCTGAACAGGAGTCTTTGTGCAACCGCGAGAGAAGATAAGAGAGATATTTGTTGCATTGATAAAGGCAGCAAAGACAGCTGCTAATGAGGGTGTTTTCAATATGCGAGACTTTAATTTCTCTGTTAAGACAATGCCTGCCATTAACGTGTCTACGCAAAACGAGACACTAGAAGAGGGACATGACCATGGATTACGGCGGCGTGTTTTAACCGTTGATGTTGAATGTTATGTAACAGAGAAAGAGGGGGCACGCTGTGTTGATGAACTGGCGTGGGAAGTTGAAAGCATCTTTTATAGTAATCCCAATTTAAACAATACGGTTGAGAGCTATCGGTTACAGAATATTGCTTTTGCCTTCCTTGCCTTATCCAAAAGCAACACCAGTGATTAGAATTTGGGGCAGTGAAGAATGAAGCCTTTTTGCAGAGTGATGGCAAATGGCAAAGACATTACAAGCTCTTTAATGAATTATGTTTTGTCGATTGAAATTACCGATGAGGCAGAAGAGAAAAGTGACCGTATCACCATAGAGCTTGATGATCGTGCACGTGACAGTGATAACAGCTTTCTAGATATCCCTTTAATTGGGACAGTTGTTTTTATCACTATCGGTTATGAAGGGGGAGTTGTGCGTGACATGGGCACGTACTTGATTGATGAAATATCTGTCAGCAGCCCACCACAAAGCTTGAGTATTACAGGGCGCGCAGCTTCAATGAATACCTCTTATAGAACACCTAAAAGTCAATCCTATCACCAACAAACATTAGGCAGCATTATCCAGGAAATAGCACAGCGCAACGGCTATACAGCAAAAGTTGATCCTACTTTGGCAAAGATTGTTGTGCGTCACAGTGACCAAAAGGCGGAAAGTGACATGGCTTTTGCTGCACGCCTTGCCGCGGAATATGACGCTGTTGCAAAGCCTGTTGATGGGAAACTCGTGCTTGCCAAGCGCGGGTTTGGCAAAGCGATAACAGGTGAGCCACTTCCTATCGTTTCTATCAATGAACAAATGTGTAGCTCTTGGGATTTTAAGTATAGCGCGCGTGATGAAGCAGGGGCAGCCAATGGCTTGGGAACGGATGTGGGTGACGATCAAAAAGCTGCTTCTGCTGCACGAGCACCAGAAGAGATTGGGGAAGATGCAAACTTTATCCATATGGATGAAGGAGATACAAAAGAAAACCCTACATCACCGAATCTAAAAGAAACAGAACAAATATCTGGACAAGAAGAAGAGAAAAAGGGTGGTGTTCTTGCTGCTTATCATGATTTACGCAGTGGTGAAAAAAAAAGAGGTCAAAGTTGGGAATGCGCCCTTTCATGAATTAAAATACACCTATCATAATCAATCAGAAGCTGTTGCAGCAATTGCTGCTTATCGTAATAAATCATTGCGTGGAAAATCATCCTTTTCGTGTAGCATGGGTGGTAATCCCTTAATCCAAGCAGAAGCAAAGCTTGTTCAAGAACCGCCACTTCGACCTTATATCCCAGCAGAATGGCGCATCAAAAGCGTTAAGCACAAATTTGATAAGATAGGCGGGTATACCACAAAAATAGAATGCGAACTCTTTGACGAAGCACAGGAAGATGCTGCGGGAAACGTTGCCAATACAACACCAGACAAAGATGACATTATCGATCCCAACGCTCCACCTTACGCGTCATATGATGAAGGTGAGGACGTTATTCATATGGATGAGGGAGATATGTGAAAGAACAGAAAGCAATTTTATTCGTTGACAATATGGCAGGAACATGTCTATTGTTGATTCAGGTGCCTCAAAAACACCTTAAAACATCTAGCGGGTTGGTTACCGAAATAATCAGTCTTCCGCGCATTTTAAAGACTTTGACTCATTGTGTGCTTGTGGCATATAGTGATTTTGTCGGGTGTGGTTACACTATACAATACCCTTTTAGGGGAAAGTGTAACGACGGACTAGATGCCGTGTTTTTGAGCACCCGGCACTCTTCTTGAGTGTCAATCAAAAACATCTAACATCTAGGAGTTCATCATGAACACTCTTATAAAAATTACAGAAAGCACTGTTAATGGTGCAACGGTTCAGACTATGTCTAGCCGTGAGATTGCTGAATTGTGTGACAAACGGCATGACCATGTTATGCGTGATATTCGGCAAATGTTAGGAGAATTATACTCTGAAGGAGGTCTCCCCAAATTTGGGGGCACCTATTTAGATAAGCAGGGAAAGCCACAAAACTGCTATCACCTTCCTAAACGTGAATGTTTAATTCTTGTATCAGGTACTACATTGCGAGCCAAGATAGTTGACCGGTGGCAAGAATTGGAGAAGCAAGTATCCGCACCGCAGATTGATTATTCGGATCCACGCACGATACTTGGCGTTATCACTCATATGCAAGAGGAGTTGCAAAATAAAGACGCGTTAATTGAACAACAAGCCCATAAGGTTATAGCTTATGACCACCTAATCCGTGCTGATGGGACTATGTGCATCACAGATACCGCCAAAATGCTTGAAATACGTCCGAAAGATCTATTCGGCTATATGAAGCAAAAACGTTGGATATATAAGCGCGTGGGTACATCTGAATTTGTATCCTATCAGGATAAGATACAACGGGGGCTTATGGATTGCGCAACGAATGTGTTTAGAAGAGATGATGGCAGCGAGAAAATTTCTGTTCAGGCACGTGTTACAGCAAAAGGCTTGGCATTCTTGAGAGAACAAATCCACGGAGGTGTGCAATGAAGACTGATATCGACTCTTTGTGTGATTTGTGGCTGGTTTTATTTAAGCTTTGCAATCGTGATGATATTGACGATGAGGAATGTAATTCTTTGGTTAATAGCATGGATGCAGTAGAGAATGTTTTAGTTTTAAAGCTTAAAAAAGAATATCCGCATATTATCAGGCTTCTAGCAGTTCTTACAGATTGTGGAGGGTCAAACCTTCCTAAAATTATCGATCCTTTTCTGAGAGCTTATGATCCTACTTTAGAAAGCTCACTTAAGAAAGTGGCTTAACTTTATACTGAAGCTTATCTCTTGCCGTTGTTAAAGACGGGAAAATGAATTTTAAATATGTCAATCAGCTCCGCGTTTTGCGGGGCTTTTTTTATGGAGGGAAAAATATCGAAGGAAGGACTTGCACTCATTAAGCAATGGGAGGGATTGCGCTTGCAATCTTATCAAGATGCTACCGGTTTATGGACAATAGGTTATGGTCATACGAGTAATGCTGGAAAGCCTTTTGTTCATAAAAATATGAACATCACTGAAAAAAAGGCAGAAGATATTTTATTTCAAGATCTAAAACAATTTGAAAAGGCAGTTGAACAAGCAGTCGTTGTCCCTTTAACCGATGAACAATTCGCGGCGTTAGTGTCCTTTTGCTATAATGTAGGAATAAAAGCTTTTTGCAATTCAACATTGCTCAAAAAGCTGAATAAAGGGGATTATGAAACAGTGCCAGCTGAATTACAGAGATGGAGTAAAGCAGGGGGAAAACGTCTTCAAGGTCTTGTAAACCGCCGTGCAGCAGAAGCAGGCTTATGGGCAAAAGGCTCTTATGTTTCTTCCAATTATCAAGCAGTAGAGACAAAAGAATCAACAGGTCTTTTCAAAATAGAAGCACTTGCCCCCATTATAGGCTCTTTTTCTGGACTTGGAGGCTTGTTAGCGGGCAATGGCCCAGTTCAACGGGCTTTGGCAGCCATTATGATTATAGCTGTCTGTATAGGTGTTATGTTTATAGCCAAACGTTTTCATGAGCAGCGCTTATGATCTGGCGGGTAAAGAAAAACTTTGTACTCATTATGGCAGCTTTGGCTGCTTTTTTTATGGTCATAGCGAAAGCCTTTTACCTTGGAAAGAAGTTTGAACAACAGAAGCAAACAGAGAAAGTTTTAGCAGCAGCAGCAACAAGGCTTAAGGTGGAAAATGAGATTAACAAGAAAAGTGATGCTGATGTGCGTGCTGATCTCTCTGACTGGGTGCGCGACAAATAGGTCTGTTTCCTGTCTAGGTTGGATGCCCATTTACTTAAGCAAACAAGATCTGAACGCCATCAGCTCAAACTTAGCAAGAGATATCTTAAAGCATAACAAACAAGGTGAATGCTTGTGCTGGTGGAAACATGGTCAGAAAAAAGACTAAAAAAACAACAGAGCTTACGGAATCAGAAAAAGAAATGCTTCAAGAAATGATCGTTACCTACCAAAGTTTGAAAGTGATGTCTCGTTTTATGAAATGGATTGTGTTCATCATCTTTCTATTCATTCTTGAATTTGCACGCCTCATGGATGCACTAGACAATATTTTTATGCATCTAAAGCAGTGGTTTTCAAAAAGTTGATATTTTGTTTACGTTAAGAACAATTTTTTATGATACGAAATAAATATTTGTTATCATAGACGATGAAATGAGCATTATCTGGTAGAAAAAGTAGGAATAATTATGGGAAATGTCGCACTTAAAGAAAAACAAGAAAAGAATAGCATTCAGCAGTTTTCTATAAAAGAAGACCTTGTTGGAAGAGTTCTTCGTTTTCCTAAACCCTCTACTTCAGCAGAAGCTTTGCAACCTGTTTTTGAAGCAATAAGTAATGCTATTCACGCACTTGAAGGTGTTGAGCAAGGAACTTACAGAGTTGATGGTGAAATAGATGTCAGTATCAGAAACACAGATGGAAATGATTCACTTGAAATTGTGGTTAAGGATAATGGTGTAGGATTAGATAATGAGCATTTTCAAGCTTTTTGTACTATAGATACTAATTTTAAATTAAAAAAAGGAGGAAAGGGAGTTGGTCGACTTTTATGGTTGCAAGCCTTTAAAGAAATAGAGGTTAATAGTGTATTCCGTGAGGAAAAACAGCTCTATCATAGAAGTTTTGGTTTTTATTTAGAAAACGATAATCAGATTCTTAACCATTCAAAAATTCCCTTGACGAATGAAGAGATGACGGGAACAGAAGTTGTTTTTCGAGGTTTGAGAGATTCTGCATATAAGAGTTATTTTCCACGCAAAATTGAAACAATTATTGACCATATGGGATCACATTTTTTTTCAGATTTAATTTTAGAAAGACTTCCAAGAATAAATTTTTGTCACGGTGAGCGATCTATTGATCTAGCAAAGAAGATTGGGCAATATTTAGTAGAAAATAAGGGTGAAATTCTGCTTGAGACCGAAGAATTTGGTTTGTTAAAAATTCACAATTTTATTTGTTTATCGGATGCTAGCCGTAATTTTAAAGGAAATCACCAGCTGCATTTTTCTGCGCATAGCCGCACTGTCGCTACCGAACGTATAGACGGTCTTTTTGGTTTTGGAAAACTAGGAGAGCAAGGATTAGTGTATCATGGTTGTATAAGTGGTCAATACTTAGATGATAGAGTTAATCAAGAAAGAACCAATTTTTCTTTCAAGAGCAATGTATTACAAGATATTATACACATCATTGTTGATAATATTTTAGATGGTACTCTTTCCCAAGAAAATGAAGAATATGAAAAAGAACGTTTAGATAAATTAAAAAAGTTTTGTAAAGAGAATCCTTCTTATCACTTTGATAGTTATGAAAACTTATTAAAAAAACTTCCTAAATCTGCAAATGATCCAGAGAGTTTTGTTAGAGAATTAGCTATTTATAAGCTTAGAAAAGATAAAAATAGAAATACGAGAATTGAAAACATATACAGTAAAATTACTAAAGGAGAAGCTAACACAAAGAGTTTCTCAGATGAAGTTTCTCAACTTGCAAATGATGTTAAAGATGAAGAAAAAAGACAATTAGCAGAGTATGTTATACGTCGTAAGGTTGTACTTGATATTTTAGAAAAATTAATAATAGAGGTTAAAAAAACTGATTCTGGTGAAGAAGTAGGACATTTAGAAAAAACATTGCATGAACTTATTTGTCCTATGCAAGTTCGTGGTGATGATTCTCAAGCTTACGACAATTTGGCTCATGATTTATGGATTATTGATGAAAGGCTAACATTTACCAGATATTTCTCTTCTGATGTTCCTTTTAATAAAATCATGGAGGACAGTACAGCAAAAAGTCGTCCTGATTTATTATGTTATGATAGAGTGCATGCTTTAGGTCGCATGTGTTCTTCTGATACAGATCTAGACAAATTAATGTTGGTGGAGTTTAAAAGACCAGGAAAGAAACAATATAGCTCTGGTTATTCTCCTGATTATCAAATCAAGAAATACCTTGCTGAGCTTCGAGGAAAGCGCATAAAGACATTCGATAATAAGAGTATAAAAATTTCAGATCAGTGCATTTTTTATTGTTATATTATTGCTAATATTGAAGGTGAATTTGATGAGCAGACGGCTGGCTGGCAGGAAACAGCTAATGGTCGGGGAAGAATTATGAATCTAAACAGTAAATTGCGAGGAACGATTGAAATAATAGAGTGGCATGACTTATTGGCAGACGCTAAATTAAGAAATCAAGCATTTATTTCCACATTGCAGGCTTGATTTGGAAAAATTTCTCTACGCACTTTAAGTAATGGTTAACTAAAAATTGATTTTTTTCTCGAATCAGAACGGATATTTATTTTTGTTCAAAGGAATTCTATTCAGATGCTTACGTCATTTTGGTAAAATTTTATGTAAGCTTCGTATTGATCGTGCAGAGCGCTTTTTCGATATGGCTGGAAAATTAAGTATTTCGTCAGCATTTCTATCTTTTGTGGAAATTGGAAAAAAGTCTGCACCAGCTCGTATGGCAGAAAAAATTATTGAACTCTATGCTTTAGATCAAGATACTGCTTCTCTTTTAAGAAAAGCAGCTGATGCTTGCCGTACGAGTTTTACAATAAGGCCTTCTGATCCATTTAACCGCAAAACTTATGACATGTTTGATAGAGTGCTGTCTAGCTTTTCAAAACAGGGCTTAAAAAAATCAAAGCGTTAATGGAGAAGCTAGAGACTAGAGGATAGTTTTCACAGTCACTCATCGCTACGAGAAAGCCAACGGTTGTACAAAAGAAATTATCTTAGAAGTGCCAGAAAAGGAAAGGGGAAACAGTAAGCAATAGAGGTTGAGCTAGTTATCCAGCCAACGGGGATAAGTTAGCGACCAACCCTTCCGATACCAAAAGACATAATATCGCAGCTACTTCTTATCACTGAAAGCAATGAGAAGGTGGCTATCATGGATGGAAGAAGTTAATAAAATATGGACACAATCTACTCTGAAATATTAAAATTTGTTTATTCCATTATGCAGAAGAGAAGAAAGACTCATAAAGGAACTTTAAAAGCTTTTTAAAAATCCTTTTGAAGTCCCTTTGAGATCCCCTCAAAATCCTTTGAAAAAAATAAATTGATGCAAAATTAGGTTATAAATAATAGTACAAAATCGGGTGGCAAGCCACAATGACCAATGGCATCTTGTTTGAGTATACCCATCAGTTTTAGCAAGATATAGCCAAAAAAATTACGATGGCGGTTAGAATATTCTAAACGCTGAATATCTTAAAGATTCCCACCATCATAATAGTATTTTTTATTTTGGAGAACAGTTAGTGCTCAATGGCAATGATACAAAAAGCTACTTGTGTAATAAAAATGCATCTGCTTGAGGACAAGAATTCTCTCAATTACTAAAGACATGATGAATTCTTCATCTAGGCTGATCATTTTTATTCAAAAGTTTCATCCAAACACTTTAAAACGAATGTCATTGTCGATGAAGGTTTTTTCGGAGAAAGGTTGTTCATTAGAGCCAAATGGCATCTGCGCGCATAGTTTCCAATTGGCAGGGATATTCCATGTGTTAGCGACATCAACATCGATTAGTGGATTATAGTGCTGTAGACTAGCACCGACATTAGCATTGGCTAACGCTGTCCAGACTGCAAATTGTGCCATGCCACCTGATTGTTCCGACCAAATTGGGAAATTGTTGGCGTAGAGAGAAAATTTATCTTGCAGATTTTTGATAACATCCTGATCTTCATAAAATAGTACAGTACCAGCGCCAGCAGAAAAGCCATTAATTTTAGCTTCACTTTGCGAAAAAGACTCAGCTGGAACGACTTTGCGTAAAGCATTTTTTGTTATATCCCAGAGTTTTTCACTTTCATTTCCAAACAGGATCACAACACGGGAACTTTGAGAATTAAAAGAAGACGGTGCATAGCGGATAGCCTCCTTAATCAGGGTTTCGACTTCAAGCTTAGAAACTGGAAGGTTTTTTCCTAAACTGTATTGTGTACGGCGTTTTTTTATATTTTCGATAAGGATATTGCTCATATTTTGCTTCCATTAGTAATTTTATTAGATGAATAAGTTAATATAACAAATATTCTAGGGGGTAAATATTTTTTATAAGAAAACATATTCAGATTCATAATAAATGCTGATTGTACTCAGAAAAGGGCTGCCATTCCATTTGTACAGGTATCCGTTTGACTTGTAAGTATAGTTGGTAATAGATGAAGCATGTTTACTATTGCTTTCCTCAAGAACAATCTGCGGTAATTTAATTAGAGAGGTTGCTGTATTAATGTGATCTCTCAGCGTATATTGCTTTTTGTGCGTGTTGGGAGACAGTAGCTTTCTGTTTTGCATTTTAAAAGTAGAGTCTTAGCATGCACGGCTCTTCATTGTGATAAAAGTAGGTGACACGCTTCATGTTTTAGGTTTTTTACCAACGTCTTTTAACAGCAACCATTATCGATCATGCGAGGAATGAATCCAATAATTTTGAAGCAGGGTTTGATGATAGCGGTAAGGTGGTAAATATTACGGGTTTGGAGTTTCACTTGATCGTAGTGCACGGTTTAATACTTTGAAGGTTGAAGCGTTGTTAGAGTCTCTTTACTGCCGCTTAGCAGGGGTTACCCTTGAACACTTAAACTGGTCAGACTTTATGCTGTGCTATGATAAATCAAACGTTTTGTTTTACCTTTATCCTCCTTATTGGGATGTTGAGGATTACTATGGAAAGGATTTGTTTAGGCGGGAAGATTATCAGGCGATGACCGCGATTCTTGCGCAATTAAAGGGCAAGTTTCTTCTTTCTCTAAATGACGTACCAGAGATTTGGAAAACCTTTAGTCAGTTTCATATAAAAGAGGTCACTACACTTTATTCATGTGGCAGTCCAAATAATGCTATTGCCAAAGAACTGATCATCACAAATTGCGATTTTTAACAGAAAAAATAACCTTTGAGGGACTTTTTAAAGTCTTTTTGAAGATCTTTTTAGAAAATAAATTTGTGCAAAACGCAAAATTATGTGCCAAGCTATGCACATTTGAAAATCCTATTCCCTCACCTTTATTTACGTATCCCTCACGTTGAAAAAACAAATAAAATCAACAAGCTGTACGTCATAAAAAAGAGCATGGTGCCCAGACGCGGATTCGAACCACGGACACGCGGATTTTCAGTCCGCTGCTCTACCAACTGAGCTATCTGGGCACGCTTCACAAAATACGTGAAACGTGTGCGGTTATAACATTAAAATTTTCTCTGTCCAGTCATCAAGAGAAAAATAATTGATTTTTTATAAGTTTATCTTCCTATTCTAGGCAACTGTAACTACCCTTTTCATAAAATAAACTTGATAGGTGTATTACGATACGTTAATGATAACGTATCGTTATCAGAATGCTATTTTATCATGGTGGTAAGGCGAGGGAAACTTTTTAAAGATCAATCTATAAGCTAGTTAAGAGGGATTTTTTATAAGGTTTCCGCGTATTTTAAGCTTATGAAATAAATAAAAAACATTTTTGATTTTATCTTAAGGGGACTATTGGCACAGTCTTTAATAATAATTGTTTTTCTTTAAAGAAAGGCAAGCCATCTAAAAGGGGAGAAAATAATGTTAGAAAAACCAAGTTATCGTCCCAAAAATCCTAATTTTTCTTCAGGGCCTTGTAGCAAGCGACCTGGCTGGACTCCTGAAGTTCTTAAAAATGCATTAGTTGGGCGTTCGCATCGATCTAGAGTAGCAGAATTAAGACTTGCTGAAGTCGTTGATTTAACCCGTGAGATTCTTGAAGTACCTTCTGATTACCGTATAGGGATTGTTCCTGCTTCAGATACTGGTGCTGTTGAGATGTCTCTATGGTCTTTATTAGGTGAGCGTGGCGTCGATATGGCGGCGTGGGAAAGTTTTGGATCAGGGTGGATTGCAGATGTTGTTGAGCAATTAAAGCTTTCTGATGTGCGTCGTTTCGAAGCTCCTTATGGTGAACTGCCAGACTTAACACAAATGGACTTTGATCGTGATGTTGTTTTTACATGGAATGGAACAACTTCTGGCGTGCGTATTCCTAATGCAGATTTTATTCCAGATAAGCGAGCAGGATTGACAATTTGTGATGCAACATCAGCAGCCTTTGCACAAAATCTTGATTTTCTAAAATTAGATGCTGTTACTTTTTCATGGCAAAAAGTTTTAGGAGGGGAAGCAGCACATGGTATGTTAATTTTAAGTCCTCGTGCTGTTGAGCGGCTTGAGAATTATGTTCCTTCTTGGCCCATACCCCAAATTTTCTGTATGACAAAAGATAGAAAATTGAAGGAAAATATCTTTAAGGGGGTAACAATCAATACACCTTCTCTGCTGTGTGTTGAAGATTTTCTCGATGGGTTAAAGTGGGCAAAGTCGCAGGGTGGTTTGCAGGCATTAATGGCGCGAGTTGAGAAAAACTTTTCTGTACTTGATGTTTTTGTTCGCAAAACACCTTGGTTAGAATATTTGGCAAAAGATCCTCAAGTACGTTCTAATACATCTGTTTGTTTAGATATTGTGGATCCAGTTATTACTGCTTTGGATGTTGAAAAGCGAGCCTCTTTTATAAAAGCGGTAGTAAATCGTCTTGATGAAGAAGGAGTTGCTTATGATATTGGTTCGTATAGAGATGCTCCTCCAGGGCTTCGGATTTGGAC
The DNA here is from genome assembly GCF_053795135.1 of Bartonella sp. B12(2025). Classification (NCBI taxonomy): domain Bacteria; kingdom Pseudomonadati; phylum Pseudomonadota; class Alphaproteobacteria; order Hyphomicrobiales; family Bartonellaceae; genus Bartonella; species Bartonella sp. B12(2025). Next base: position 235,033 of record NZ_CP200031.1, read on the forward strand.
AGGTATAACCATTGAAGCTTCCGATCTTGAAATTTTAACGCAATGGCTTGAATGGGCATTTCAGGCCGAAAAAGCTCGGCTTTAAGTAAGTTTTGGTGATTTTTATAACGCGTTTTTTAGACAAAGAATACGGGAGATTATGATGTTCTTTCGTATTCTTGCATCAAGCAAGAAAGTTTCAACTGTTACACAAATCGCAAAGGGATATGCGCGATTTGTCAGATGTTTGCTAATGCAATAACTAAAAGCTCTAAATTTTTTTACTTTTTGCGGCAAAATGACTGATTTAGAATGAAGATATATTTTATATCTTGGTAATTTGTTCGCCCTTATTATCATGAATTTGAAGATTGGGAAAAGCTGAAATGAAGAGTCGCGCTTGCTCTAAGGTTTCGTTATAAAGAGGTATTTGTTTTTGAATGCGGTTTTATTTGAGCAAACACGACGGAGAAAGTTATGACCAATGTAGTAGTTGTTGGCACACAATGGGGCGATGAAGGAAAAGGTAAAGTTGTAGATTGGTTGTCTGAGCGGGCAGATATCGTGGTGAGATATCAGGGTGGTCATAATGCAGGTCATACATTAGTTGTTGATGGGATTAGTTATAAATTATCGCTTTTACCGTCTGGTTTGGTTCGTGGGAAGTTATCAATTATCGGTAATGGTGTTGTGGTTGATCCCCATCACTTTGTAGCAGAATTAAAAACACTACGTAATCAAGGTGTGAAAATTACACCAGAAATTTTACGTATTGCTGAAAATGCTCCATTGATTCTTTCTTTGCATCGCGATCTTGATGCAACTCGGGAAAGCGGTTTATCGGGCTTAAAAATTGGTACGACAAAGCGCGGTATTGGTCCGGCTTATGAAGATAAGGTGGGGCGTCGTGCTATCAGAGTGATGGATTTGGCGGAACCTGATACGCTTATGGCTAAAATCGAACGACTTTTGGGGCATCATAATGCTTTGCGTCGTGGGATGGGCGTTGCAGAGATTGATTCTCGCACGCTTTACAATGAGTTGGTGCAAGTAGCGGATGAAATTCTACCTTTTATGGATTGTACGTGGCGTCTTTTAGATGAAAGTAATCGGATAGGAAAGCACGTTCTTTTTGAAGGTGCACAAGGTGCTTTATTAGATAATGATTTTGGAACTTATCCTTATGTGACGTCATCCAACACAGTTGCTGGACAGGCATGTACTGGCTCAGGCATGGGACCTGGTTCGATTCATTATGTTTTGGGTATTGCAAAAGCTTATACAACACGTGTTGGAGAAGGGCCATTTCCGACAGAGCAGATAAATGATATTGGAACGTTGATTGGAATGCGTGGCAAAGAATTTGGTGTTGTAACTGGCCGAAAACGTCGATGTGGTTGGTTTGATGCTGTCTTAGTACGTCAGATGGTAACGATTTGTGGTGTTCAGGGCATAGCGCTGACAAAGCTTGATGTTTTGGATGGTTTGGATGAAATTAAAATCTGCATTGGCTATGAGCTTGATGGTAAAAGAATCAATTATTTACCATCCTCGATGGGAGTCCAGGCTCGTGTAAAACCTATTTATGAGACATTGGAAGGTTGGAAGGAAGAAACAGCACATGCATTGAACTGGGACGATTTGCCGATACAGGCTGTCAAATATATATGCTATATTGAAAAACTGATAAACACACGGGTGGCTTTGTTATCCACTAGTCCTGAGCGTGAAGATACTATCCTTATTACTGATCCTTTTGCAAATTAATCATTATTTTTAGATTTTTTTATTTTTGTGTTTTTCTACAAAGAGAAACGTAAGGTCGAGTAAGAGAAAGGTGCAAAATAGCATTGTTTATTTTCCATATTCAATTTAAATGATTACGATAGCTGTATCAGTATAAATGACAATCAATTTAAAAGGTTAAAATAAAGGCGTTTTTGATTTTACGGCTGGGATTTCTTTTTTTAGTTTGAGAAAGATTATAGAGGATATGATAGATTTCGTTGGAATCTTAAAAAAAGCAATCAATGCACAAAGTAATGTTACACCACAAGTGCGTAAGCGGATTTATAAACGGGCTATCGAAACACTAGAGCACCAGTTTGTAGCGGCGACAATACCGCAAGCAATGGCAGATGAGCAAAGAAAGACTTTGCAAAGTGCTATTACAACTGTTGAAGAAGAATATTTAGCGGTTGAAAAGAAGTTGCTTTCTTCAGTTATTGGATGGAAATCTATAAGTATAGCTGAAGATGACAAGTGTGCACAAAGCTCTGTATTACCACAAGGTAACGAGTTTTCAGTGGTAGAAACAAAAAGAAGACAGAATTCTATTACAAGTTTAAAGGATAATAAGGCGTTTGATAAGGCTTGTGTAACAGTTGTGCCAGACGCAGAGATTGTCAAGATGGAAGCATATTTGGTCTCTCAGCATGTTGATGACAGTATGTTAAAAGCTACTACTTCAGATTCTTCTTCGCAAGGAGATAACCCGCACATTGTTTCGCATATTTTTTCTCAGGCTTTGCGTCGTGCTAATCGGACGTCGATGCACAAGCGTATTGTGATAAGTGTTGCTGTTGTTGTCAGTTTTACCGTCTTAATTGTTGGTATTTGTTTCGTTGGTGGACGTGTGTTTATTTCAAACGATCATCAGTTGCCAGGGGAAAATCTTCAAGCTTCTCATGTGTTACCAAAGGCACTTTCGGTTAATCGAAAGTTAACACAACGTTTATTAGAGAATGGAAGTGAAGTTGATGTCGGTTTAGATCAAACAGCAGATTCTCCCAATGAAGAAGGAACTTCAACAGTTGTTGCTAACAATTTGCAGCCGCTTGAGCAATTGGGTGAAGCTGTTTTTTATCAAGCGCGTACAAATTATGATACAGAAAAAGTGGCAACGGGGAGTGTTCGTTGGACGCTGATAAAAGAGTCTCGTATAAAGGGTGCTCCAGAAGAATCAGCTATACAAGGTGATATAACAATTCCAGATGAAGGATTATCGTTACGGTTAATTTTACGTCGTAATACCGATTCGTCTTTTCCTGCTGCGTATATTATGGATCTTATTTTTATTCTTTCTGATAAATTTTCAGGTAAGGCTATAAGCAATATTCAGGCATTAACTTTTAAAGCAAGTGAACAGTCTATTGGGCAGACTTTAACACGGACTGTTACAGCGAAGATTGATGATGGTTTTTTTCTGGTTGCGTTGAGCAGAAATCATCCATTTCTTGACAGAAATTTACAATTAATGCGGGAATTAGGTTGGGTACGTTTGGTGTTAACCGATAAAAACGGGCGTATAAATGAATTAACCTTTGCAAAAGGTTCAACAGGTAAGTCTATTTTTAATGAAGTTATTGGACAATGGCTTGCGCAATCAGATAAGCTAACAGTTCTCGATCAGAAAAAATAAAACACCGATACAGGTAAGTAAAAAGGCTATAAAAAGAACTTTCACCGTCAAAAGAGTTTTGTGGATCAATTCAATAATATAAAACCAATTGCACTTACTCTCATCCCCTCCTAAGAATGCACAAATAATCAGCCTTACACTTGACCTTGGGATAAAACAAAAGCTTTTATAAAATTTTGTACTTTTTCAAATGCACGCATTTCAATTTGTCTTACACGTTCCCGACTGATGTTAAATTCACTTGAGAGTTCTTCTAGTGTCAATGGTTTATCGCTTAAACGACGAGCTTTGAATATACGTTTTTCACGTTCATTTAGGTTGTCCATAGCACTTATTAGCATGGAACGACGATTTTCTAATTCATTTTGCTCAATCAAAGTCTGTTCCTGATTGTTGGAATCATCCACCAACCACTCTTGCCATTCACTGTTTTCCCCTTCTTTTGTACGAAGAGGTGCATTGAGCGAAGTATCACCCCCAAGTCGGCGATTCATTGAGATGACTTCATCTTCTGTGACATTTAACTGGGTTGCAATTTCTTTTACTTGTTCTGCATTGAGATCACCACTGTCAAGTGCTTGAAGTCTACTCTTTAACTTACGAAGATTAAAAAACAAACGCTTTTGATTGGCGGTTGTTCCCATTTTTACCAAACTCCAAGACCGCAATACATATTCTTGGATTGATGCTTTAATCCACCATATTGCATAGGTTGCAAGACGGAAACCACGTTCTGGCTCGAAACGCTTAACAGCCTGCATAAGTCCAACGTTGCCTTCTGAGATGACTTCTCCAATGGGCAGTCCGTAGCCCCGATATCCCATTGCGATTTTGGCTACGAGGCGCAAGTGACTGGTTACCAATCTATGCGCGGCTTTTAGATCGTTATGTTTACGATAACGCTGAGCGAGCATATATTCTTCTTTGGGCTCAAGCATTGGAAAACGACGTATTTCCTCTAGGTAACGATTTAATCCTCCGTCACCTGTTGTCACTGATAGCAGATTCATATGGGCCATATAGCACCCTCCTTTTGCATGAATTCCCTAATAAGGCAAATTCTACTTTGAGACATTATAAATATCTCTCTAAATTTATCCTAGCATAATTTTCAATTTTGTTCAAAAAGAGATATTTTATTGTGAAATCCTGAAAAGGCTAAAAGTTTCAATTCATTTTTTAAAATTCTTGATAAGTTCAGCCATATCTTGGGGAAGTGGTGAAGAAAAAGACATAATTTTTCCTGTAGAAGGATGTTCAAAAGTAAGACTAACTGCATGGAGTGCTTGTCGGTTGAATTGATCAACAGCATTTTTAATTACGGGATCAAGTGTATTTGATTTTGTTTTAAAAGAATTTCCATAGACAGTATCACCTATGAGCGGGTGTCCGATATAAGCCATATGTACACGAATTTGGTGGGTACGTCCGGTTTCCAAACGGCATTCCAGAAGACTGGCACAAGATGTTGTATCTGCACAGGTTCCATATTTTTCAAGTAAAGAAAAATGCGTAACAGCATGGCGAGCATAAGGATTTTGATTATGGATGACAGCTTGCTTTGTTCGGTTATGGGGGGAACGGCCAAGAGATGCATTAATTGTCCAAACATTGCGACTGGGAGTTCCCCAAATCAAGGCGTGATACCGTCGATCTAATGCGCTGGTACGTCCATGGTCAGAAAATTGGGCACTGAGGCTTTTATGAGCAAGGTCATTTTTGGCGACAACCATGACTCCACTTGTATTTTTATCGAGACGATGGACAATGCCGGGACGCTTAACACCGCCGATACCAGACAAACTATTTCCACAGTGATAAATAAGAGCGTTAACTAATGTTCCGCTCCAATTACCATTGCCGGGATGAACAACGATACCAGCTGGTTTATTGATAACAATGACGTGATCATCTTCAAAGAGAATGTCCAATGCAATGGCTTCACCGCTAGGTTCTGCATCACGAAGGATAGGCATTGTCAATTCGATCATTTGGTTGGGTTTTAATTTTGTTTTCGGCTCTTTTATTAACTGATCATCAATTTTAAGATAGCCTTCACGGATGAGAGTTTGCAGACGTGAACGTGACAGGGCGTTGTGATATTGTTTAGCAAGCCACTGATCAACCCGTTGCCCAAGAGCACTCTCATCCGTTATTCGCTGTGTTATCATACAATTCCTATGAAGCTTTAAGATTTGTTACCAGTATGAAATTGCTTTGCTATCAAGAAATTCTTTAATTCCCCAGTGACCTCCTTCACGAGCACGTCCAGAAAATTTTACGCCTCCAAAGTAACTACCATCAGGTAAACTGTGTCCGTTAACTTCTACCATACCAGATCGTATTTGCGCAGCAATACGACGACATTTGTTGCGATCTTGCGATTGTATATAGTTTGTGAGACCATACTCGGTGTTATTGGCTAATGCTACGGCTTCATCTTCTGTATTAAAAGGAATAATCGAGAGGACTGGACCAAAGATTTCTTCTCGGAAAATACGCATGTTAGGTTTCACATCGGCAAAGACTGTTGGGCGTACATAATAACCGCGTTCCATCCCCATCGGCAAACCAGTCCCACCTGCGACAAGTGTTGCACCTTCATCAATTCCAGATTGAATAAGTTCTTGAATTTTTTCGTATTGTTGTTTTGAAACTACAGGACCAATATGATTTCCTGTTTGATGGTTTGGGCCTACTCTTGTTTTTACTGCAACATCTTTAGCTATTTCGATGGCTTTGTCGTATATAGATTTTTCCACAAACATACGTGTTGGCGCATTACAACTTTGGCCACTATTATAAAAGCACTTATTTACACCACGTTGAATAGCATCTGTATCGGCATCAGCAAAGATGATGTTAGCTCCTTTCCCTCCAAGTTCCAGAGAGACTCGTTTTAAAGTGCTACTGGCATTTTTAGAAATATCTTTTCCTGCTCTTGTTGATCCGGTAAAGCTGATCATTTCCAGATCTGGATGAGAAGAGAGGTAAGAGCCAACGGTGGCACCATCACCGTTAATTAAATTAAAAACGCCGGCTGGTATGGCAGCTTCATCTAAAATTTCAGCAAAGAGCATAGCAGAAAGAGGAGCAATTTCAGAAGGTTTTAAGACCATAGTACAGCCAGCTAAGAGAGCAGGGATAACTTTAAGAGTCACTTGGTTCATGGGCCAATTCCATGGAGTAATCAACCCTACAACGCCGATAGGGTCGTAATGAAGAATCGCTTGCTCGTTTCCCTTTATTAAAACTTCTTGGAATGAGAACTCTTTGTAAGCTTTAATAAAGTTGCGGATATGGGAACTGCCGCTTGCTGTCTGTGCATTGAGCGCCATATCAATAGGTGCTCCCATTTCCATTGAAATGGTTTTTGCCATATCTTCTGAGCGTTTTTCATAGATTTCTAAAATTTTTTCAACGAAGCTAAGACGTTCACTAGGCAGGGTTGTTTTCCAAGTTTGAAAAGCTTTTTTAGCAGCGTTAATTGCTTTATCTGCGTCTTTTATGCTGCCAAGGCTAATGACAGCACAAGCCTCTTCTGTTGATGGATCAATGACATGCAGATCATGAGGAATGCTTGGATTTTCCCATAGACCATTGATATAAAATGTCCGCTTATTAAACATGATTCACTCCCTATTTTTTGTGTTATTAGATTTTGTCATATTTGAGTCTTTTTAAACAAGAATAACAAGGATAATCTTATCCAAGGTAAGGGGATTGCTTCGTTTTATGACAACAAAGCACGGAGAATTGAAAGAGTATTTCTTATTACTAACAGTTTGTACTATTTGTAATAATCATTTTTATAAAATAAAAATGAAAAAGAGAGTAATTAGCAATTTTCCTATAAATTTTTATCATAAAATTTTCTTCAAAATGCACGGAATACAGCTGTATGACACCGTGAATTTTGTAGTTTACTCAATATTCGTAGAGAAAATCTTATTGAGAGGAATTATGGCATTATTTTTTTCGTTTAAAAGCGATAGTTAGCAAAAGGTTATTAACTTTCGTATTATAATATCCATGCATTCTTTTTGAAGAGGTAATTGTTCTCATTGCTATAAGTTTGTTGGGTGCCATGCATAATTCGAAAACAAAATCCATTTCTACATCTTCTTTTTCTGATGAGAGTGCACAAAGTGCATTAGAAGGGAATTCATCTACTAAGATTATTGAGATATTTCCTTATCCGGAAGTATGGAAAAAGGCATTCACCCTCGGACAAAATGTACGTTTTACGCGAACGCCAGAAGTTGAGATTTTGCGTCGTCGCATAGAAACGGATCCAGTTTTTGCAAAACAGTTTAAAGTTTATACGAAGCAAGAGCAAAAAAATCTTAAAAACATTATACAGCATAACAAGAAAACAACAAATCTCTCATCGACAAAAAGAGTCGTTAATCCTCAATCAATAGAGAATAAAGCGTCAATTTGTTATTCAACGGTTTTGAAGCAGGTGTCACAGAAAGCTATTAATGCACCGCTTGAGGAGGATATAGGGGAGCATAAATTACAAGCAGAAAATGTGGTGAAAAAAACAAAGCCTGTTTTTCATCTTTCTGATGACGCATTTTTTGAGTGTGAATCCTTTATGTTAGAACAGGTTGATATTAAAATTTCAGGAGGAGATGTAACATCAATTGATTGCAAGAGTAATGAGATTACATCTGATGTTAGTTCTGCCTTTGATGAGTCAATTACTGCTCTTTACCGTGTTCTTGAGTACCGCTTTCCACAATTTTACGATTCTATTACATCAGAATCTCCAGCAGAAGAGATTCAGAAAATTGAACAAACTTCTGATTTAGTGCACGCAAAGAATGATACTGTTAAAGAAACTCCAATGTGTCATTCTGAGTTTGCTGTTGAAGATTTTGCGGATACGTTAAGCAGTGTAGAGGCTACTATAGAAACCCAAAATAACAACAATGCTGTTGGTTGTGCAACAAAAGGTATTGCAAAGAATTCAGAAGGTTTTTCTGTAATAGAACAGAAAGGCAAAGCATTGCGATCCGTTAGCGCATCGTTAGGCAATTATGATTCTGCTCTTACATTAAATACTCAATCTCTTGATTACGGCACTTATGAATTTCCTCCGATCAATTTATTGCAGGAACCTGTTTTTCATGAAGGTACGATGATTCCACAGGAAACATTAGAGCGTGGTGCTGGGCTTTTGGAAAATATTTTGGAAGACTTTGGAATTAAGGGTGAAATTATCCATGTTCATCCAGGGCCAGTGGTGACAATGTATGAATTTGAGCCTGCAGCTGGGGTAAAGTCATCCCGGGTCATTAATCTTTCTGATGATATTGCTCGTTCTATGTCTGCTATTTCTACACGCGTTGCTGTGATTCCTGGACGTAATGTTATTGGAATTGAGTTGCCAAATGCGGTTCGTGAAACTGTTTATTTACGGGAATTAATCCAATCAAATTCTTTTCGTGAAAGTCAATTTAAATTAGCTCTTGCTTTGGGGAAGGGGATTAATGGTAAGCCTATAATTGCAGAATTAGCGAAAATGCCTCATTTATTGGTTGCAGGAACAACAGGGTCGGGAAAATCTGTTGCGATTAATACAATGATTTTGTCTATTCTTTATCGAATGACACCAAAGCAGTGCCGTTTGATCATGGTTGATCCTAAAATGTTAGAACTCTCTGTTTATGATGGCATTCCACATCTTTTAACGCCTGTTGTGACTGATCCAAAGAAAGCGGTAACAGCTTTAAAATGGGCCGTTCGAGAAATGGAAGAGCGTTATCGCAAAATGGCTAAGTTAGGTGTACGTAATATTGATGGTTTTAATGCACGAGTTGCGCTCGCAGCACAAAAAGGCGAAACGATTATGTGTACTGTACAATCGGGTTTTGATAAAGAAAGTGGGGAAATGCTTTATCATGAAGAAGCAATGGATTTAACACAGCTTCCTTATATTGTTGTGATTGTCGATGAAATGGCCGATCTCATGATGGTAGCTGGTAAAGAAATTGAGAACGCCATTCAGCGTTTATCGCAAATGGCGCGTGCGGCAGGTATTCATCTTATTATGGCCACGCAGCGTCCTTCTGTTGATGTTATCACTGGTACGATTAAAGCGAATTTTCCTACCCGTATTTCTTTTCAGGTAACATCAAAAATAGACAGTCGTACAATTTTGGGAGAACAAGGCGCTGAAACACTTTTGGGTCAGGGAGATATGCTTCATATGGCGGGTGGTGGACGCATTGTACGCATTCATGGGCCTTTTGTGTCTGACGAAGAAGTTGAATCCGTGGTTGCACATCTTAAAGTACAAGGAAAACCTGATTATTTAGCAACAGTGACGGATAGTGAAGACGATAACAAAGAAGATGAGTCTGTTGATTCAGTTGCTAGAATTTCTACGGCAAAAAATCTTGGTGAAGATGGTGAGGAACTTTATATGCAAGCTGTAAAGATTGTCATGCGTGATAAAAAATGTTCGACATCTTATATTCAGCGTCGACTTGCAATTGGTTATAATAAAGCAGCTTCTCTCGTTGAGCGAATGGAAGAAAAAGGTATTGTTGGAGCAGCTAATCATGTTGGGAAACGTGAGATTTTGCTCAATGAGTACAATAATGATCAAGACAATTTTAAAAATACGTGACTTTTAAAGTATCTGACAGTTATTATTTTAGTGGGTAATGCTTGCTCTATTTTATGAGCACACATGTTGTCCCGTACTTGTGTTTTTACTGTGAAATATTAGAAATATTGAATGGGGAGTTACAAAATAGAAGCGATATTTTTTATTAAGGTTGATGGTGCGTAGAATAGGGTAATCAAAGAAGAGTTGGAGATGTCTTAGACATTTTTAGATTATCTAGAATGAAAAGAAATTAAATAAGCCTTCATGTGATGAGAGGTGGCTTTTATCTTTTCCTCTGATTGTAGAAATATTCTTTGGTCAGATGGGGCTGTGGCGTATTTTTAGGCTTTTCTTCTGTGGCAGTTGTGGTTAAAGAACAGTTTTTTTGGCCAAGTGGAGTATCACAAGATATTGAAGGGTGTTCAGTGTGCAATTCTATTGTACTTGATGGTTTAGAGCGCTACGCTGAATTTTGTAGTTTCTGTTGATCTTATTGGTTTAGGCAAGGCCTTTTTTTCTGGAGGAAAATATTTCTCTTATCGCCAGTTTGGATGATGAAACAATATTCGTTGCAGTAATTAATGAACACACAACGGTGTTGGAGGCTTCATATCATTTTTATTTTGTTGATGAGACGTTCAAAATTCTGCTACAGATAATTGATAATAAGATGCCAGTCAAAACCATTTTATTCACAGCATGTGTTAGTATACAAGCTGGCATTATTCGCTTAAAGATGAAAGCCGTAAGTTTTTCGATTTTATGTGTGCTATTAAAATTGGATAAGTTGAAGAGTGTCCAAGAATCTTTTCGTTTATCTTCCTCTATTTTTAGGATCTGATTTTCATGAACTTACCAATAGATTTAATGATGAGTGGTATCAAGTATTCAGCGGTTTTATTGAAGCAGCTTTGTCTTGGAGACAAAGAGTTTTTCAGTGATCTGTTGATGATTGTTCAGAATGGCTTGATGTTGAATTTTCTGCTTTGCCAGTTTTGAAAGCTAAACAGTGGTTTAAGGAGCTTTGTGGTTTTGGTGTTTTGAAGATGCAGGAAAAAGGACAAGAGAAAAAAGACGAAAAGTCAGATACAAAAACATTGAACCTTTCGGAGATAGAGCGCTCAGCTTTTCGTGAGATTGCAGAACGATTGCGCGGAGAATTACACTCATCTCTAGGATCTGGTCATTTGGTTGAAGAAACGGCGGTTCAGTTGCCGGGTGTACAGACATTGCCGGAAAATGCTATAGAACAAACTCTCATAAAAGAACCAGCAGTGGTTTTATCATTGTTGGATACGGCAACTGATGGTGTTTTTTGGTTGGATAGACAGGGTCTTATTCAATCGGTCAGCAGTGCTGCTTTGGCATTAACTTGTTATGAAATAAATGAATTATTGGCACAGCCATTATCGTCATTGTTTACTTTGCAAAGTCAGTTTTTGGTTAAAAAATATTTTGAATTGATCCGTGTAAAGGGAAAGAGTCAAATTTTTAATCGCGGTGAAATAGTTGATTTGGTGACGAAAAATAATAAAAATATAACGGTTTCTATGACGATTGTACCTTTGGTACGACAAGACAATTATGCTGTTATGCTGCATGATATGACAGGAACGGCTCTACCTGTTAAAAAAGAAGAAGAGAATAAAACAGTTGGGGTTGTTCATGAAATGCGGACACCTTTGAATGCTCTTATTGGTTTTGCAGAAATTATGAGAGATGGCCGTTTTGGTGTGATAGATAATGAGCGTTATCGTGGATATTTGCGTGATATTATTTCTTCTGGAAAACATATATTATCGTTGGTTAATCAATTACTGGAATGCTCGAAAGCAAATTATTCTGGTTCAAATAACCAGATCAGTACGTCTCTTATAGCTGAGGCATTTGATGTGATATCTTGTTTGCGTGCTAGTATGGCTTTTCTTGAAACACAGGCTAATCATAATGGCATTATCATGCGTATTGTCGCTCCAGTTCATGTGCCATTGATTCGTGTATCCCAACAAGTATTTCGGCAAATTATATGGAATCTTCTTTCCAATGCCATTCGTTTTACACCATCGGGTGGGCAAATTATTGTTCATGTTTCTTATGGAAAAAAAGAGCGTGTAAAGATTTCAGTAAGTGATAACGGTGTAGGAATGAACGATGAAGAGATTGTACAGGCACTGCAACCTTATGGCCAGGTAGAGCGCAAAGATGGTCGATCTGGTGATAGCGCTTTTATTGGAACTGGTTTGGGGTTACCGATGTGTAAGACAATGGTGGAAGAAAGTGGTGGCCAATTTTTGTTATTTTCAAAACGCAATCATGGAACAACTGTAGAAATGTTTTTTCCTGTGCTCCATGAATAAGGCTACGCATCAATTCATTTTTTCTTAGCTAACAGATCCCTGATTTCTTTTAGAAACTGTTCTTCTAGAGACATTTTTGGGAGATTTTTTTCTTCTTCTTGTTTTCGGCGTACTTTATTCATACCTTTAACAAATAGGAAAAGAACCCAAGCAATAATAAGAAAATTAATAAGTAAAGTTATAAAATTTCCATAGCTGATAGTCGCTCCAGCTGCTTTAGCAGCACTCAGTGTAGCTTGTTTTTCACCAGCAAGCTGAATAAACATGTTGGAAAAGTCAATCCCACCTGTAATGAGGCCAATGATTGGCATAAAAATATCATTAACAATTGAATTGACCAAACCACCAAAAGCTCCCCCTATAATCACGCCGATAGCGAGATCAATCATATTTCCTTTTAGGGCAAATTCTTTGAATTCTTTAAGCATTGCATTTTCCCCTTTATATAAAAGATATACGATAGCTTTAGTTATCGCTTTTGAGGAAAAAGGAAAGGGCGGTTTTTATTTTCTTGTAGTGTTATATTGCAAAGACTAAAGTTCTTTTCCAAGAGTATTATAACATGTTAAAAAGCTTAACGAAGGGTTCTGTTTGACCTGATGCAGGAGCATCTCGTAAAGTTTGGAGTGGTGGAAAGCTTTTTAAATAAAAACGGTGTCTGCTTTTCAACTAAAAGCGGAAAACAGTGCTTGATTTATAAGATCATCACAAAGTCTTTATGACAAAATATTGGAAAAGGAACGCTATTTTATGGGACATTTGTTTCTTTAGTTTGCAGATAATTTCAATTTTTAATGTCTGAGCAATTGCGAAAAAGTAAAGAAAGTTTTTGCAAGACCAAAAAACTCTTTTTCTGATCAGTGTATGTAAACATAAATGTGAATGGCTTATTATATGGTAAACTTTCTTGTAGTAGTGGGACGTTCTTATTTTGATGATGTGCTATCTTTATGGGTGATCTTTTGTGTTAAAAGATTTACGTAAGGTGCAGTGGATCAGTTTTATGTTTGGAGAAGGGTTGATGAGTTTTTTTCGTTGTATTGGTCGTTCTGCTTTATTTATGTTGGACCCAGAGCACGCACACCATTTAGCGATTGTTGGGCTGAAAAGTGGATTGAAAAGTTATCGAAAGGTCGTTGATAAACGTTTGTGTGTGACTGTTGCAGGTCTTGAGTTTGAAAATTTTGTAGGCCTTGCTGCGGGTTTTGATAAGAATGCAGAGGTTGTCGATGCTGTTTTTCGTTTAGGATTTGGTTTTACTGAAATTGGTACAGTTACGCCAAAACCTCAGGTCGGAAACCCTAAACCACGGCTTTTTCGTTTAAGAGAAGATAAAGCGATTATTAATAGGATGGGTTTTAATAATGATGGGCACCGGGTTGTTTACAGCAGACTTCGCGCGTGTAAAAAACTTGGTATTGTAGGAATCAATATTGGTGCCAATAAGGATACGGTTAATCGGATTGATGATTACACTGCGGGTATTGCTTGTTTTTATGATATTGCTGATTATTTTACAGTTAATATTTCTTCGCCTAATACGCCGGGGTTACGAGATTTACAGGCTCGTAACAGTTTGCATCTTTTAATTAATGAAGTTTCGCAAGTACGGAATGAGCAAAAGAAAAAGTATGGATTTTCCGTTCCCATTTTTTTAAAAATTGCGCCCGATTTATCAGAGAACGAATTAGATGATGTGGCTGAAGAAATGAAACTTTCTGATTTTGATGGTTTAATTATTTCTAATACCACTCTTTCGCGCCAAGGCCTTACAAATAGCTCACTGAGTGCTGAGGAGGGAGGGCTTTCTGGGAGTCCACTTTTCGCGCTTTCTACTATTGTGCTTGCAAAAATGCGTCAAAAATTAGGTAAGGAGATTGCAATCATTGGCACTGGGGGTGTAAAGGATGCACAAACGGCTTTGGAAAAAGTTAAAGCTGGTGCGGACTTGATTCAATTATATAGTGGGATGGTTTATGAAGGTTCAGATCTTGCTGTAACTATTCTGGAAGGGATTTTGCAGGTTATGCAGCAAGATGGTGTTGATACTATACAAACTTATCGTGACCATCGTGTTGAGTATTGGGCAAAACGCGCGCTTCCTGTGTGACAAAACTGTTTTTTCTTAATAAAAAGTGCGAGATTTTTTTTAAGGGGCTTGCAAACTCTTCTGATCTTCCTTATGTCACACAAACAAAGAATAAGTGTTTATGAAATATTGAACAGTTATGATACATTTATCTTTATGCGGTTGTAGCTCAGTTGGTTAGAGCGCTGGTTTGTGGCACCAGAGGTCGTAGGTTCGAACCCCACCAACCGTACCAATTTTTCACTGTGATTTGATATGATAAGCAGCTTATAATGATCTCAAGGTCTATTTTACCTTGATAGAAGTTGTGGCATTCTTTAAAGTCAAGTTGATAAAGTTTTTTCGTGATATTTATGTGTGGGATAATACCATGATGGCGGCTCTTGATTGTTTTTAAAGTTGGTGTGTTACGGCTATGAAAAGTGGTAAACGAATAAAAAGCAAGGATTCTAAGTCTGTTTCTGGTTTTCTCAAAAATTTACGTGGTGTAACTAATTGGGAGCAAGTTTCGCAGTGGCTTGCTTTCCGTAATGTAGAAGATATTGAATGTATTACGCCCGATCAAGCGGGTGTGGCACGTGGCAAGATGATGCTTTCTAAAAAATTTATATCGGAAACATCGTTGGCATTACCATCAGCTGTTTTTATGACAACAATTTCAGGAGATTATCCTGAAGATGGTCATGGTTTTGAATACCCAAAAACAGATGGTGATCTACGGCTGGAGCCTGATCTTTCTACGTTAAGCATTGTGCCATGGGAAGATGCCCCTACTGCACAGGTGATTTGTGATCTTGTATATCAAGATGGGAAAGTTGTAGATTATACACCACGAAATGTTTTGCGAAAAGTGATTGATTGTTATACGCAAATGGGTTTAGAAGCAGTTGTTTCACCAGAAATCGAGTTTTATTTAGTACAGAAAAATCCCGATCCTGATTATCCTTTAGATCCGCCGGTTGGTCGTTCTGGACGCTCAATTGGTGGGGGGCAGGGCTATTCGATTGCTGGTGTGAATGAATTTGATGATCTGATTGATGATATTTACCATTTTTCAGAAGCGCAGGGGCTAGAAATTGATACACTCATTCATGAGGAAGGGGCAGGTCAGTTTGAAATCAATTTACGTCATGGTGATCCGATTGAATTAGCTGATCAAGTTTTTATGTTTAAACGAACCATTCGTGAAGCAGCGCTTAAGCACGATATGTATGCAACTTTTATGGCAAAGCCTATTCAAGGGCAGCCGGGTTCTGCTATGCATATTCACCAATCAGTTGTTGATAAAAAAACAGGCATGAACATTTTTACAAAAAAGGATGGTGGAGAAAGCATCTGTTTTCGCCATTTTATTGGTGGATTACAAAGACATATGGCGGGGGTGCTTGTAATGCTTGCGCCTTATGTGAATTCTTATAGACGTCTCATGCCTAATATTTCAGCACCTGTTAATTTGCGATGGGGATATGATAATCGTACTGCAGCTTTTCGTGTGCCACGTTCTTCTCCACAGGGACGACGTGTTGAGAATAGGATTCCTTCGTCAGATGCTAATCCTTATTTAGCTCTTGCGGCTTCTTTGGCTTGCGGTCTCATTGGGTTGCAGCAAAAGCTTGAACCTGATGAGCCAACCACAAGTAATGTGAATGCTGATAATATTGAATTACCGCGTGGACTTATTGAAGCGGTCAGCTTATTTGAACAAGATGCAGCGATACGTGCTATTCTAGGAGATGTATTTGTGAGTACTTATGCTGCAATCAAACGACAAGAGTTTGAAACTTTTATGGAAGTGATTAGCCCGTGGGAGCGCGAATATCTCTTGCTTAATGTTTGAGGTTTATCACGATGGTTGAGCATAATTCGATTTCTCCAGGAATTTCTTGGTATGAAGATACTTTAGAAGAACGCCCTTCTTATCCATTTTGTAGTGAAAAGATACAGTGTGATGTGGTTATTATTGGAGGTGGTTTTACCGGGCTTTCAGCTGCCTATCATTTAGCTAATGCTGGAGTGAGTGTTGTTTTGCTTGAAGCTTCACGTTTCGGTGATGGTGCTTCGGGGCGCAATGGTGGGCAACTGGGAACGGGGCAACGACAATGGGTAGAAACATTAGAGAAAAAGTATGGTTTTGAGCGAAGCAAGGCACTGTTTGATTTAGCTGAAGAAGCTAAAAGGGATATTTTATCTTGGTGTGCTATGCCTGATTGTCAGTGCGACTTTATGGAAGGACAGCTTTCCGTGATCCATAAAAGACGTGAGGTTGTATTTTATCAACGACATATTGAGGCAATGCAGCGTTATGGCTATTATGGTCTTACTTTTATGGACAGGGATGAAACAGCTAAGCGGCTTGGATCGTCTTTTTATTATGGTGGTATTTATGATGCGGACACTGGACATATAAATCCCTTAAAGCTGATTGTTTGGTTGGCAAAAAAAGCAAAAAATGCTGGCGCTAAACTTTATGAGATGACACAAGTAACTGCTGTAGATAGTAATGGTAGCCATCGTATAGTGATAACAGAACGGGGCAATATAACGGCTGAGCATGTTTTGTTGGCGACCAATGCGTATAAGCTTGGACTTCAGCGCTTTGTTGAGAAAAATATTTTTTCTATCCGTTCTTATATTGGAGCAACTGAACCGTTATCAAAAGATAGTCCGATTCTTCGGGGGGGCGAATCGGTAGATGATTCTCGTTTTATGGTTCGCTATTTTCGCAAAAGCATTGATAATCGTTTATTATTTGGCGGAGTAGAAAGTTACGATAATCAGCATCCTGCAAATTTAGATGAACGTATACGACGGCAGATTACTGAAATTTATCCTCATTTGCAGTCTATAAATCTGACACATCGTTGGGGAGCAACGGTCGCTATCACGGTTGAACGTATGCCCTATGTTCGCCAACTTTTCTCGAGTATAACTTATTGTGGTGGTTATTCGGGTCATGGAGTTATGCTTGCTCCTTTTATGGGAAAATTGTACGCTGAATGGTTGATGGGGAAGCGTGAGCGTTTTGCGTATTTTCAAGACTTAAAAATTTCGTCTTTTCCAGGTGGAAAACTTTTGCGTTACCCGCTTGTATTTTTTGCAATGCACTGGTTTTCTTTAATGGATCATTTTTAACTGGACACTGTTTGAAATGAAGAAAATTAATGGCTTGTTTAGTATTTATCTGCTTTAATGATTGTAGCTTCTATAAATTGTTTAAGCTTTTAAAATTGAATGGGAAGACAGACGAGTTCATGGTGAGTGAAATTATTCCAGTCTCTTCCTTTGATTGTATTGTTTTTGGTGCTAGTGGCGATTTAATATCACGCAAACTTATATCCGCTTTATATCGTTGTCAGTGTGTTGGGAAAGTGAGTGAGCCAACACGTATTATTGGGGTTTCTGGCTTTTTATTGAGTAGTGAAGAGTATCAAAATTTTGTTTGTGCTTCTCTGGAAAAATATGTTCACCCAAAATATCTCAACCGAGTTGAACTTAATCGTTTTCCTGCACGTTTAACCTATGTTTCTGTTGATGTCGCATCAAACTGGGGATGGAAAGAGTTAGTTCTACTTCTATCGAAAGATTCCGCTGATATTCGATCTTTCTACTTAGCGGTTAGTTCACTGCTTTATGGTGATATCGTAATGAGGTTAGGGCAAAATAGCGTGGTGATGCAGAAAATACGGATTATCATTAAAAAAATCATTGGCCATGATGTAAAAACAGTAGTTGAACTCAATGGTATATTTGCAGGAGTATTTGATAAAAATAAAATTTTCTGCATTGATTATTATCTTGGCAAAGAAGCTGTTCAAAATTTGATGGTATTGCGGTTTGTTAATACACTACTTTATAAGCCGTTATGGAATTCCAACTATGTTGATCATGTTCAGATAACGGTTGCCGAGTCTTTAAGAGCGGAGGAGTGTGTAGAATATTATGATAGTGCAGGTGTGCTATGCGATATGATACAGAACTATATGCTGCAATTACCCTTTTTTATTGCCATGGAAATACCATTTACCAATAGTGCAAATGCTGTATGTGATGAAAAACTTAAAGTCTTGCATTCTTTAATGTTTCTCGATGTTCATAATATTGGGCAATATACTGTGCGTGGGCAGTATATTGCTGGTATATCGGATGGCGTTTCTGTGGGATTTTATCTTGATGATCTGAGAAAAAAGCTCAGTAAGAGAGAAATGTTTGTAGCATTTAAGGTTAAAATTGATAATTGGCGCTGGGCAGATACGCTTTTTTATTTACGAACTGGTAAGCGCATACCCGTGCGAAAGTCTGAAATTATTGTCGTTTTCAAACCTATACCTTATAATATTTTTGATGCGGATCCAGATAAAGTTTTTTCTAATTGGCTAGTTGTTCATCTTCAACCTGATGAAAGTGTAAAACAATGGCTTATGATTAAGGATTCAGGTTCTGGCGGTATGCAATTGCATCATATTATATTAGACATGAGTTTTGCATCCGCGTTTTTTGAACGTAATCTCGACGCTTATGGGCGATTATTGATGGATGTTATTCGCGGAGATCAAACACTGTTGATACTTCGTAACGAAGTTGTAGCTGCTTGGCGTTGGATTGATCCGATTTTTAAGGGATGGCAAGCAATAAAGCAGTCTGTTCTTAAGTATAGCGCTGATACATGGAGGTTATATGTTTCGACTGCTTTGATGGAAGTGATGGGCATATATGGAAAAATTTAGTTTAGAGCAATAATAATGCATGGAATGAATATCGACCGTTTAAATTTTGAAACACCTACTGCTTTAGCTTTGGCATTGGCTGATCGAGTTGCGGCAGAGCTTAGTGTATCTGTTCTTGAGCGTAAACGAGCAATTTTAGCAGTTTCCGGTGGTAAAACACCAGAACTGTTTTTTCATTATTTGTCAAAAGCTGATATCGACTGGCAAAATATTATCATCACTTTGGTAGATGAACGCTTTGTACCTGCTAATCATGAGCGCTCAAATGAGCATATAGTTCGGCGCTATTTGTTACAAAATTTTGCGGCTAAAGCACGCTTTGTAGGACTGTATCATAAGGCAATTACTGCTGAGCTTGCAGCCTTTTCAGCAGCTAATCGTATAAATACGTTGCCGAGGCCATTTGATGTGGTTGTTTTGGGAATGGGTGCTGATGGACATACAGCTTCCTTTTTTCCTGATGCTGATCGCTTGAAGCAAGCGCTTGATCTTCAAACGCAGGCAATCGTTTTACCTATTCATGCGAAGAGTGCTCTTGAGCCAAGACTTACGCTGACTTTGCCAGTCATAATGCAATCTCGTTTCATTGTGCTTCATTTTGAAGGTTTTCAGAAACGTGATTGTTTTGAAGCGGTTTGTCGGGACGGGTCTGAAATGGAAATGCCTATTCGGGCAGTTTTACAGAATGCCCATCATCTTGTTCAGGTTTATTGGTCGCCTGCAGAAAATGAAATAAGTGAAGAAGAACATGATACGGGTGCAGGAGATAATTAATCTCCCTTTAGTGAAGGGAGATGCACATAAATAAAGATGGTGCTTTCAAAGATAATTTCTAAGGTCATGGGAAGAATTTATGAGTGTTCTCTAGAAATGCAGGAGATTTATTACAAAGATACAAAAAACCATCCCAAGCACAGTTTTTTTGAGAATATGCTACAGACCCTATAGGTATGTTGCCTGCATTCCAATAGGCAAAGAGCGTTTGAAGCGTGATATTGTTGGGAATATTGACACTATTTTTACATATAATGATATACTGTTGACACTTCAATTTTTTTGAGATTTATCTTTAATTAAAGAGGCTGCCCGTATGGTTGCCACAGGTGGCAGGCGATGTGCTTGCGATGTGTGGCGGTATAACAAAGGGTCTGCCAGGATAAAAATTTTCCCTTTTTTCCCTGAAGTGATTGTATAGTGAAAGTTATAAGGCTATCACATAATATGTTTGATGCGATATTGTATCTCAGGGGAGTATGATAAAATCATACTTTATTTGATGATTGGTTACTAACATTTGCTTTTTTACTAGGAAATTTTTTCCCATAGGTTCTCGTGACAAGCAGTCAAGGGAATGACGGAAAAGTAAAAATACACCAGCTTTACTTGGAAAATAAGATAAATTAGCAGATATTTCTGGAATTGGAAGCATGCTCTTATCACGAGCTAGGAATATGTAAGTTCTATGGAGTTTTTAATTCAAATCAGGTGATGCTAAACATGGTGGGGCTACATATGCTTTGAGTTATTTTTATCAACATTAACAGAACTTTACGTGATTCTATAAAACATAAAGCTAACCAAATGTGTACTTGAAATTACAGTTTTTGGTGATAATTATACACCTATTGATATACTATCAATGAATGTCTTTTGTTAATGCTATTGTAGGGTTAAGCAGTGGGAGTGATTTTCAATTATGCGATTCATTCGATTGTTATAGCTGCTACTTACAATATTTGATTGACGCAGTATGATATTGCAGAATTTCCGTCAATTTCTCTTCTTTTTGCACGTATTTATCCTACTGATTTTGCTGGTATTAAATCATTTAAATGCGGCTTATGTATGTTGGTGTAGGATTTATTATTAGTGAGCTGATGAGGAAGGTTTAGTGCATGAAGATAGTTTGTACAGTTTTTAGCAAAGATCTCAATGTTTATGCAATTGGAGCAAAGTCTTGCCCTTATGGTAGTACTGTGCATGAGTCTGTTTTATAATGAAAGTGGTAACCATAAACGCGCTATTAGCTTGAGGAAGCTGTTTCAGCTTGATAGTGGCCTATGTTTTGTCGAAAGACTTGAGACAGCTATTATTAAAACTTTATCCGTTGAGTCTGAGCATTTGCATATTGAAAACCAGGTTTTTGTATTTAATGATCAAAATAGACTACAAAGGGCTTTTAAGGTTGTGAAGTGTTGAATGATAAAAATTTTTATCGCTGTCATTCTTTATCAATAGTCAAAAGCAAATGGTATGCTAGAGTTTCATAAAATAAAGACAATTTTAGATGTTTTTTACGATAGGAATCAAAGTAGTCTTGGTAACGGGAAGTTGTATACCAGGTGCATTAGAAAAAATTCCCACTGCAATACACGTAATACCAAAAGCCTTGGGTAATGATCCCTTTGTGCGTTTGCATGCAGAGTGATGATATCATTTGTTTTGATACTCTTATGTAGAAATTAACTTTTGGGGCGGTTTGATAAAATTTAACGCATGAACGCTCATTCTTTCCGATCTTTCTAAATAATATAAATACAGTGTTTTGTATGAATTTTTTCGTGTTTTACACCAGTCAGTTAATCGTGCAGATCAAGGGGCATATGTTATTATGATATGAGTAAAGTGAGAAAAGAACTAAGGCGATTTATGCAATGAGTATGCGTAAAATTTCTTAAAATTTTGGTACGGGCAAATTGTGTGCTCGAGCAGTTGCCTTGAGTGTATTAACCATGAGCATAGCAATTGTCATAGGTCCAACCCCTCCTGGAACAGGGGTAATAGCGGTTGCTTTTTCTTTTATTTTTTCAAAATCAACATCACCGACAAGACGTGTTTTTCCCACACCTTTTTCTGGTGCTGCAATGCGGTTAATGCCAACATCAATAATAATGGCACCATTTTTAATCCAGTTTTTTTTAATCATTTTGGGACGGCCTACAGCTGCTACTAAAATATCAGCGCTACGACATACGTCATCAAGGTCACGGGTACGACTGTGTGCGATCGTTACAGTAGCATTAGCTGCCGTTAAGAGAGCAGACATAGGTTTGCCGACAATGTTAGAGCGACCAACGACGACGGCATCAAGGCCAGATAAATCTCGTCCGCATTGTTGTTCAATCATCACCATGGCACCAGCTGGTGTGCAGGGAATGATGGCGTCCTCAAGTGCGTTGGCTGCAAGTTTTCCTACATTGATATAATGAAAACCATCAACATCTTTTTGGAAAGCAATGGCTTGCGTTATGCGGTTTGTATTAATATGGTCAGGGAGGGGAAGCTGCACCAAAATACCATGGATTTTAGGGTCAGAATTTAATGTTGCAATGAGTTCAAGGAGCTCTTGTTCTTGTATTTCTTTAGAAACCATATGTTTAATTGAAAAAAAACCACATTCTTCAGCTTTTTTATTCTTTGATGTGACATACACCTGACTTGCGGGGTCATCTCCAACAATAATAACAGCTATACCAGGTTGTATATTATAGTTATTGCGAAGTTTTATTGTTTCAGTCTTAATTTTCGCAATAATCTCTTCAGCGAGCTTTTTCCCGTCAATAATATTATTCATGAGAGAGATCCTTTCGGTAGAGCTGTTTATTTTCTTGCAAAGTATTTGTTGACAATACAATAGAATTTTATAGCAATATTGATATGAGAACGGTAAGAACGGCTTGATAGTGTTGTGTATTTTATATTTTTTAAAAGGCTTCAAATTAATTGCTTTGTAAAGAAGTAGCAACATTGTTGTTCTAATAAACTTTAGATAAGAACAAGAATAATTAAGTTATTAAATAAGACATGGCAAAATTTAGGATTATAAGAAGCTTTTTAACGATTGCTTAATATTTATTTTAGTCTGTTATAGGGGTGAGAGTGTAGAGAATCATTATACGCACTAAGATAATAAAATTTTTTGGCAAAATTTTTATTACAATTATTTTTTTAGTTAGAGTCGGTATTCTCGTTTTACCTTATTCTGTGTTTGCAAATACGATTTGTATTCGTTTAGCACAGGATTTAAGTGTGTGGACGGATATGGTGTGCAATTGCGTGATCCAGCACGGTTGAATGTTTTCCTTATCCTAAAGTATATCTTTCTGGTATTACTTGAACATCAAAAATTAATAATGTTGTACTGTTTATGGAAGCTGAATCAATAGAAGTTGATCTATCTTTAGTGGATCTTCTTTGGGAACATGTTTCTTTTTTAAAGACATAAATCATACATCCACAATTTATTATGGAAAAGCCCATTAAAACAGTTGCAGATTTTTTTTGATAGATTTTTGTGATCACAAGATGCATTAGGATTGGCAATATGCAACGCTCGTGAAATATTGGAGCATAATCTTTATTAGCTAGATATAGAGCGTTTTTTAAACCAATCTTTTGGTGGATTGTGGTTGAAAATGGTGTGCTTGTATATCATGATAGTATTTTTGGAATAGCATAGAAAATAAAAGAATTACATGCGATTTTAGATTAGCTTGAATAGACGCAGGAAGCACGGTTTCGTACGGATGCTCGTTGGTGCGGAAAGTTAACAAAATTATCAATTGGTGCCGATTAAGCGTTGCTGCTTTTAGCAGAAAGGAAAGGCTAGGTTAAGGCAAGTCTTAATTCTGTGTGTGGTGGTGTTGTAGCCTTTATAGGGCAGGCACCATTGTCTGAATATATATTTTATGGAAAGGTACCGATGCGTTTCCAGATTGGAGGCAGACATTGAATTGGATTGGGGGCAATCAATTTTTGAGGCATAGATTAAGAGCACCTATTGTATGGAAATCTCGTTTTTTAACGTAGCCAATGCATATCCAAATGAATAATGTTACATTTACTATGGGTTTAGCAAATGCGTGTGGAGCTTTATAGCTTGATTTTCAGGACTATGTACCGATTGTAATTGGATCTTTAGCATTTTTGATCTTGGGTATGCAAATGTTTTTGGTGGATCACTTCAAAACAATATCGAAATTACACTAGTTTGTTAGAAAGTGCGTATTGAAGGATGAGCTTTAAGTACTTCCGTTGACATGCAAGCTGCTTCAGAGGCTCTGGTAATTGTCCCGCTTGCACAAATAAAAGCGCACTTTACCGTGATGGTGTAAACGCTTTCCAGTTCCTGATTAAAAATCTTTACGCAAACGCAGGGGGAATTAGCAATGAGTACGTTTTCTGGCTGACTATTAGGATATGACTTGTCTGGTTTACATATAAGGTTTTCAAAAAATAAATAATTTTTTTAATATGTTGCAATTCCCTTTCAACAGTCTTTGATCTCTGGGATATTCAAACAAGTTTTTCAGATGGTACGATAAAGATAATAGAATTGCGCGTACGGTGGATTGGAGTTTGTCCATTTTGGAGGTAATTACATATGCTGTCATGTAAGATTGACAAAATGAGTTCATAGTGCAGACTAATTGTGAAAAGCCATAGCTCAGAAACTTTATGTAGAATGTTCAATGCTTTGCTAACAGTCAAGCCTTTGCACGGTCTTTTATTTTTTTCTTAACTCTAAAGGACAAGATCATGACAATTTTTTGGTTAAAAAAGATACCGATGCAGATTAATCGTTGTTCTTTATTATTAGAACTGGTGAGAATTTTAAAAAACTGCTAACGAATATTGTGTTGTTATAAAACTTTAGGAATAAGTTGGCCGGTACTCATTGAAATTCAGAAGAAATACCATAACCATCTTTAGCGACTGTATGCTTTCCATCTGCTCCAACAGAGCCAATTCCTACGGTAATTAGAATAAAGGCTAAGAGGGCAGTAACAGTAATAATTGTGGCGTTTTTAGCAGACATATTTTCCCTCCAATCATGCGATCAATGGCCGAATGAAATGGTGAATAGTGTGTTTTATAAAATTATATGAAAGCAGAATCACTCAGTGTCTCATTTGTTCCGTATATTATCTCATAAAGCTAAAAAACTCTATAATTCTTTAATATGTTATAGTTTTATAGATATAATTTTTTCTTTTTGTTATATGTTTTTCTTCATTTCCTCGATAATTATAGCTAGATTTAGCATGGTTTTTTATGCGTATAAATTATAAACTTAAAAGATTATTTATCCGACAGCCACTTGCTCTGAATGAAGAAATAATGATAAAAGGGGCGCAAGCTTCTTATCTTGTACGTGTTTTACGGATGAAAGAAGGGGCCGGAATTTTACTTTTTAATGGACAGGATGGTGAGTGGCTTGCTAAACTCATTGCCGTTGAGAAGAAGTTTGTTGTAGTTCAGCTGATCCATCAAGAAAGATTGCAAACGGCGCATTCGAATATCGTTTACTGCTTTGCTCCACTCAAAAATGCGCGTTTGGATTATATGGTGCAGAAAGCTGTTGAAATGGGGGTATCGGTTTTGCAGCCTGTTATAACGCATCACACACAGGTTACGCGTATCAATATGACGCGTATGGAGGCTAATGTTGTTGAAGCTTCTGAACAGTGTGGCATTTTATCTCTACCTGAATGCGTACCTTCTATCTCATTAGCAGAACTTTTAGCACGTTGGGATGAGACACAACCTTTATTCTTTTGTGATGAAGCGCATAAATTGCATAATCCGTTACATTTTTTAAAAAAGTGCGAAATTACTACGTGTGGTGTCCTCATTGGACCAGAAGGTGGGTTTAGTGAAGAAGAGCGGAACTTTTTAAAAAAACATCCTTTTGTGGTTCCGATATCTTTGGGGCCACGTATTTTACGTGCTGATACTGCAGCTGTTGCTGCTTTAGCTCTTCTTAATGTTGTCCTAGAGGATTGGTCAATTAATTGAGAAATTCGTAAAGCCATTTTAAGTGATTCATTTAAAATGATGGAATTGATGATAGGATACAATAAGTTATGGCGCTTGATATAAATGATGAAAGTGAAGTTTATAACTTAGATTCTTTGGTTAGCTATTTCCAAGGGGGGTGTAAAGCAGAGCATGATTGGCGTATTGGTACAGAACATGAAAAATTTCCATTCTACATAGATGATTTTCGTCCCGTTCCTTATGAAGGCTCAAGGGGAATTCGCGCACTTTTAGAGGGAATGCAAGAAGCTTTAGGATGGAAGCCTATTTTAGATAAGGGGAATATTATTGGGCTTGTAGGATCAGTTGCTCAAGGTGCTATTTCCTTGGAGCCTGGAGGGCAATTTGAATTATCTGGTGCACCGCTGAAAACGATTGGTCATACTTATTGCGAAGTGATGGAGCATTTAGCTCTTCTCAAAAAAATTTCAAAGCCATTGGGTATTGGTTTTCTCGGTATGGGGGCTAGTCCAAAGTGGACTTTAGCTGAAACTCCACGAATGCCTAAGTCACGTTATCAGATTATGACCGATTATATGCCAAAAGTTGGTCATAGTGGTCTTGATATGATGTATCGCACATCGACTGTTCAGGTTAATCTTGATTTTTCATCTGAAACTGATATGCGGCGAAAAATGCAAGTATCAATGAAGTTACAGTCCATTGCAACAGCATTATTTGCCAGTTCACCTTTTACGGAGGGGAGGCCAAATGGCTTTTTATCTTGGCGTTCTGAAATTTGGCGCAATACTGATAATCAGAGGTGCGGAATCCTTCCTTTCATATTTTCTGAGCGTTTTGGTTTTGCGGATTATGTTGAATGGGCGCTGAATGTACCAATGTATTTTGTTGTGCGTGATGGCCGTTATTACGATTGTACACATATAACTTTTCGTCAGTTTATGAATGGGGCATTAAAAGGGAAGATTGCAAATTCAATACCAAACATGGGAGATTGGATTAATCATCTATCGACCTTGTTTCCCGAAGTGCGCTTGAAACGATTTTTAGAAATGAGAGGCGCTGATTGCGGTTCTTGGAAGAACATCTGTGCGTTATCAGCTTTTTGGGTTGGGCTTCTTTATGATAGTGAAGCGCTTAATGAAGCAGAGGCTTTGACAAAAGATTGGTATTTTGAAGAGGTTTTGGATATGCGTAAACGTGTTCCAATAGAAGGATTAAAAACATCTTTTCGTCGAACTACAATTTTAGAAATAGCCCGTCAGGCTGTTGCCATTTCACGCAAGGGCTTAAAAAATCGTCGGCAGTATGATGCTAATGGTTTTGATGAAACAAACTTTCTGACCCCCTTGGAAGAGGTAATCGCAATGGGCCAAACAGATGCTGATAAATTTTTGTCTCTTTATCATTCTATTTGGAGTGAGGCTGTAGAACCTCTATTTTTAGAATGTGCCTATTAAATTTTGAAGCAAAAAAATCACTTTGCATTTCCGAAGAAGAACATACCATTATTGCTACTCATTCACAGACTTTCTTTAAAGAGATATTGTACTTTGATCCTAATCCCATCTCGCAGTGTCATTCATGAAGGCTATAATGCATGTTATTGGGCATTGTCATCTTTACGCTTATGAAATAACAGAATCAGCATCATCATGATACTTATCCTATCTCAATATTAATCTATTTTTGCACTAAGGCGGTTCATAAGAGATGTATTTAGCCTTTTCTTAAATGGTTTACCCATACACTGATTCCGTTTGTAATGTGCAAGCAAACGATTTTTTTGATTCACCATAAGATGGATTTGAAATGAGGGAGTTTTATTGTATTCAAGGTTTTCATTTAAGCTGCAAGACGATGAATTATTATTATAAATCGGACGTATTTTTTCATGCCGTTATGAATATAAGATGTTCTGTTATTTGAAATAAAACCACAAGATTTAGATTTATACTGATGAGGCCATCAAACACTTCTGTTGTTTGCTAAAGACATATATTGACCGCTGCTTCCATCTTTTAAATAGCAATCTTACTTGGAATTATCTTGCGCTATGATACGGTATACCTGTACAGCAAGAGCGCAAACAGTAGCTGTATTTTTTAAACGGATAATAGAATTGCGTGCTACCATTCTCTCTGCACTCATAATTTGCTCTTTTTGGCTAATACCAGTTGGAGAATCTAGAAACTTTCTTGCATGCTCAAACATTGGATCGTAAAAGTCTATCGCAAATTTTGCTAGGAAAAAAGGTCCCTCTAAATTATCCCAATCAGCATTGTATTTGATTGCATTAGCTTGAAAAGTCTTAAGTTTAGTTTTTAAGTTGTTAGACACTAGCGTTGGTCTTTTCCTATCTCCTTGCCACAAATCGGCAAAGCGCCCACAAAAAACAAGCATTATATGATAGTGCTTTAAAATATCGAATTCTGGGGGATCAATTCGCAATTCTATTAAATATCTCCAAAACTTCCCATTATCATATTCTGTAGGTGTGACAGGTTTTATATCGCTCGAATACAATTTTATGTATTCTGTTGCTATTTTCACTTTTTCGCCGTACTCTAAATTGTTGTAGTTTTTATTTATATATGTTTGATAAAGCTTATCATACTGATTGAGATCGTTCACTTTAGTACATCCAAATGACATTAATACAAAAGATAAAGCTATAAATATAGAACGCATGATGAATGTCGCTTAATTAACTTATACTAATCATAAGATATGTATTGTTTTTGTTGATAGTATGTTCCAAATTATATTTAATGATATGCATGGTGCAGCATATCGTATTGCGTTCTAACGTGGCATTATTAATTCCAAAAACTTTGCATTTGTGTTTTTTTATTGTCTGGAAAGAATATGTTATAACAGCAGAGAATTCACAGCGTACGTTTAAAACAATAGAAAATGAATACCATCAAAAGCGTGGAAAGGACGTGTGATAAGATGAGAGCTACTTTAAAAGAAGCTGTGATAAAAGCTTTTGAGAATGTCAATAACAAAACTGGCAATGGTGGTTCGGTATTGTAATTTAAAAAATAAGTCGATTGGCTAGAAGCTTATTTATTTTTTCAAGTACAAGTAGCAGGATGGAATGATAACATCATTCACATAATAAGATATACTTAAATTATTCCTTATAATATGGAAATTTAATAGGAACTTTTTATATTTTATTTCGTGTTGGAAACGTTTTAAATTAGAATAGAATTTTATGAATAATAGGAAAATAATTTCAATTTAATTTTTAAATTTATTTAAACAGTTATTTGTAGATAAAAAATTCTTTTTGAACCCATAAATTAAAAAATAATGATTTTGTAAAATTCTCGTAAGCTTTATATCTTATTCTAGATATCACACATTGAGTTTGAGCTATGTGTATTATTCAATATCAAGCATAATAACAGTGAGCATAAACAATGACATTTAATTTTTTCATCAATTTATTTCTATTTGTTATTTTTTTGTTATGGCTTGCTCAAAGTAAGAGAATGAAATGGAGCCTTTCACTACGTGTTATGCTGGGGCTTATCCTTGGTTTGGGTTTTGGAAGTGTTTTGCAAGTTATTTATGGAGAGGGTGACACTACTTTGTTGAAATCTGTAAAATGGTTTAACATTGTTGGTGATGGTTATCTCTTGTTGCTACAAATGATTGTTATGCCACTGGTTTTTATCTCTATCGTTTCAGCAGTCGGTCATTTGCATTCTGTTTATGGTGTTGGCAAAATAAGTATAATGACAATTTCAATCTTGCTCTTTACAACTGCTCTTTCAGCGTTAGTTGGCGTTTTTGTGGTTAACTTCTTTGGATTAACAGCGAACGGTTTGGTACATGAAGGGCACAATGCTTCTTCTATTCCTGGTTTTCATGTTTTTCAGCTTGGAAATATGAGTATCCCAAAGATGATTTTATCTTTTATTCCTCAAAATCCATTTGCTGAGTTAAGTGGAGTTAAGCGTACATCAATTATCAGTGTTGTTATTTTTTCGGCATTTTTAGGGGCTGCAGTTATTCTTTTAAAAAAAGATGATCCAGATAAAGGGGAAAAGGCGCTTTTATTTATTCAGGTTGCACAATCTTGGATTACGCACTTAGTTCGTATTGTGATTTCTTTTACACCTTATGGTATTTTTGCGCTTATGGCGAAGGTAGGAGCAACTTCCCATATTGCAGATATTTTAAATTTATTGGTTTTTGTTATCGCTTCCTATGTTGGTATTATCTTTATGTTTGGAATTCATGGCCTGTTACTTGGCATATCAGGGATTAACCCGTTTCGTTTTTTCAAAAAGATTTTTCCAGTTTTGACATTTGCTTTTAGCAGTCGTTCGAGTGTTGCAAGTATTCCTTTGAATATTGAAGCGCAGACCCAGTGGATTGGTGTACCGCAATCAATTGCGAGTTTTGCAGCCTCTTTTGGGGCAACGATTGGACAAAATGGCTGTGCAGGTCTTTATCCAGCGATGCTTGCGACCATGATAGCACCAACTATGGGTATTAATCCTCTCGATCCTGCCTGGATTGCTATTCTTGTTGGTGTTGTAACATTGAGCTCTATAGGTGTTGCTGGTGTTGGTGGCGGTGCTATTTTTGCTGCATTAATTGTGTTGCCAATTATGGGACTTCCTGTTTCTTTAGTTGCTGTACTTATTTCTATTGAGCCTCTCATTGATATGGGGCGTACAGCTCTAAACGTAAGTGACTCAATGTTAGCTGGAGTTATAACTAGCCAGATGTTACGGACAACGGATAAAAGTGTTTTTGAAAAATAATTTTATGAAGCTATGTTTTTTTCGATTGTAAAACATTTGCAAGAGATATTTGTGCTGAGCCTGGTTGTATAGGTTTCTGCTGATTTGGGTGAGGAGCCCAACCAGAGAGCCAGATGAAAGAAAAATGTGCGCGAATACGGCCATCAGGATCGCTAAATCGTTGTGCATAAATTTCAGCTGCGCGGATAAAAAAGCGTTTGGATACAGGGCGTCGTGAGCGATTGATGAGTGCATTTTGCATTCCCATAGCTTTAAGGTCATGTATAAGGTCAAACATTGTATTGTAGCGTATTGTGATATCTTCAATATCTGCTACAGGTAGGGCAAAACCAACACGCTGTAAAAGAGCACCTACATCACGAATGTCGGCAAAAGGATATATCCTAGGGCTTGCTCCGTCATAGATTTCAATTTCAGCTTGTAGTAAGCATTCACGTAATTCTACTAGCGTACCAGCTCCAACCATAACAGCTAAAAATAAGCCATCTGGTTTAAGGATATTTTTTATTTGACTAAGAACACCAGGGGTATCATTAGTTAATTGTAATGAAAGAAGTGAAACTATAAGGTCACAATAGTTTTGAGGGAAATCAAGAAACTCTCGATGGCGTAAATGAAATTTTTTGTTATGGCTTTGATAAAGCATGTCAGTTTCAACGCGTTCTATGGAATGAACTTTTCCAGATTGTAGTAAAGTTTGCGCTGCAAGATCTGTATGACTGTGTAAATCTAGAGCTAATGGAAAGATACGATCAACAGTACTAAGACGTTCACAGAGATCTTCGGCCATATGGGATAGTAAAAAGTCATATCCCTCTTTTGCTTTTTGGAAAGCACGTTTGCGGAATTGTTCAATGCGGTTATGATCAAAAATGGACTGATGTGACATATCGTTTACTACTTTCGATCTGTAATATGGTATATTTTAAGAAGGTTTATTTTTATATTAAGTTATATCAAGTTTATCATGTAAAAGAAATGCAGATTTATAAACAGTAAGGGCTTTGAGAGGAGTGAAGTTTTATATATTAAAAAATGTAAAAAGATTTTCTTGCATAGGAAAATTATAAAAGCCTAAATTGATAATACTGTGCTTTTGAGAAATGGCTTT
Organism: Bartonella sp. B12(2025); assembly: GCF_053795135.1. NCBI lineage: Bacteria > Pseudomonadati > Pseudomonadota > Alphaproteobacteria > Hyphomicrobiales > Bartonellaceae > Bartonella > Bartonella sp. B12(2025). The sequence continues at coordinate 266,903 of NZ_CP200031.1, forward strand.
AAATAGCGGGGGTATATTGAGTAAGTTCATTAAGCGTTTGATAACAGTTTTATATCCGCCAGTTTGCCCTGGATGTAAACAAAGAGTTTCTGCTTACGGTACGGTTTGTTCTGAATGTTGGAAAGATCTTCAATTTATTACAAAACCTTATTGTCCTGTTATGGGGATTCCTTTTGTTTGTGATATGGGGGATGGTTTTCTCAGTGGTGAAGCTATTCAAAACTCCCCTCCTTTTTCGCGTGTTCGCTCTGCTATTGTTCATAAGGGGCTTGCACGAACTTTAGTGACGTGGTTGAAATATGGTGATCGTGTGGAATTGGCATCTTTTATGGCTAATTGGATGGTTTTTGCTGGACGCGAAATTATTGATGATTGTGATGTTATTATTCCCATTCCATTGCATTTTCGTCGTTTTTGGGGGAGACGTTATAACCAATCTGCGGAACTTGCTCGTTATATTGCAGCATCACGAAAAAAACTTTTAAAACCTGGCTGGCTTGTTCGTTGTCGATATACACGTCCGCAGGTGAATCTCTCTTCGAAAGAACGAAAGCTTAATGTACAGAATGCTTTCAAGGTTTCCCATGAAGTTAAAAAGTACCTAAAAGGATGTTCTGTTTTGCTGATTGATGATGTTTTTACAACGGGTGCAACCGTTACCGCAGCTGCTACAACATTAAAACATGCAGGTGCGCGGCAGGTTGATGTGCTAACATTTTCGCGTGTGCTAAAAGAAGCCTCTGTATTTCCTGATTCTTGATAGGAACTTAAAATTGACACTATTTTTCAAACATTGGAGAATAACACTATGAAAGAGATAACACTTTATACACGTCCTAACTGTCCTTATTGCACGAGAGCACGTGATCTGCTTGATAAAAAAGGTGTAAAATACACAGATATTGATGCATCAACTTCTCTTCGTCAGGAAATGGTGCAGCGAGCGAATGGGCGCAATACATTTCCACAAATTTTTATAGGTGATTATCATGTTGGTGGTTGCGATGATCTTTACTCTTTAGAAGCTGAGGGAAAGCTCAATGCTTTGTTGCAAGGTGTACAATAGCTATGTAGATTACGTTCTACTCAGATCGTTTTGCAAGAAGAAGATAGTTAACATCCATGTCTTTTGAGCGATTCCAACTGTCGTTTAATGGATTATAAGTAATACCTATTTCATCAATGATAGTCATATCATTTTTTGATAAAAGCTTTTTAAGTTCCTGAGGTTTTAGGAACTTCTTATAGTCATGGGTTCCTTTCGGAAGCCAACGTAAAATGTGTTCAGCGCCTACGATAGCTAGTCCCCATGCTTTCCACGTGCGGTTGAGTGTTGAGATAAACATCAACCCTTGTGGTTTGAGCATTTTTGCTGTAGCCGCTATGAAGAAGTTAACATCAGCCACATGTTCGACAACTTCCATATTAAGGATGATATCAAATTGTTCCCCCTCATTAGCCAGTGCTTCTGCAGTAGTGGTACGGTAATCAATTGAAAGGTCATTTTGGATTGCATGGATTTTTGCAACTTCAATATTAGTTTGCGCAGCATCAGCTCCTACAACCATAGCACCAAGACGTGCTATTGGTTCGCATAGTAAACCACCTCCACAGCCAATGTCGAGAACTTTCAAATTTTTGAAGGGCATAAGTGAAATAGGGTCACGATTAAATTCTAAACAGATTTTTTCTCTGATGTAAGTAAGACGTGTTGGATTAAATTGATGAAGTGGTCGAAATTTTCCTTGTGGATTCCACCATTCAGCAGCAATACGCGAAAAGTGGTCAATTTCACTCTGATCAATTGTGGTCTGTGTTTCATTCATCATGTCGTTCTCCTTTTATTTTTAATGATCAAGTCAGGTGGATTTTATCTAAAGTCAAGAGAAATTAACATAAACATAACTAAACTTGCACAAATGATAGATATTCTATATGTGAAAAGTGGTTTGTTGATACGGTAGTAAGACCTTATTCCCACTGTCGTTTGAGATAAGAGATCTAAAGGTAAGAGTGTTATTGATGGCGCGAATTGTTATGAAATTTGGCGGAACATCTGTAGCAAACATTGAATGTATTCATAACGTTGCACGGCATGTCAAAAGAGAGGTGAATGCGGGCAATGAGGTTGCGGTTGTGGTGTCCGCGATGGCTGGGAAAACCAATGAGCTTGTTCAGTGGACATATGACGCTTCACCAATACATAAAGATGTTTACGAATATGATGTAGTTGTCGCTTCTGGTGAGCAGATAACGGCTGGTTTGCTGGCTCTCACTCTTCAAGCAATGGGAGTAAATGCTCGTTCATGGCTTGGTTGGCAAATTCCTATTCATACGGATAGTGCGCATAGTAGTGCACGTATTACAGATATTGATGGATCTTTTTTAATACAGCGTTTTCAGGAAGGTCAGGTAGCAGTTATTGCTGGTTTTCAGGGGTTAGCTCCAGATAATCGGATTTCTACCTTGGGGCGTGGGGGATCCGATACGAGCGCTGTTGCTATAGCAGCAGCTATACAAGCTGATCGCTGCGATATTTATACAGATGTAGATGGCGTTTATACAACGGATCCGCGCATAGAACCTAAAGCACGTCGTTTACCAAAAGTTGCTTTTGAAGAAATGTTGGAAATGGCTTCTCTTGGGGCAAAAGTTTTACAGGTTCGTTCTGTTGAATTAGCAATGGTTCATAAGGTCCGTACCTTCGTGCGCTCAAGTTTTGAGGATCCCGATGCATTAGGCATGGGTGATCTAGTGAATTCTTCTGGAACACTTATTTGCGATGAGGATGAAATCGTGGAACAACAAAATGTTACTGGTATTGCATTTGCTAAAGATGAAGCGCAAATCTCGCTCCGTCGACTTGCTGATCGTCCAGGAATCTCTGCAGCAATTTTTGGTCCCTTGGCTGAAGAGCGAATTAATGTCGATATGATTGTGCAAAATATTTCTGAAGATGGCTCAAAAACCGATATGACTTTTACTGTACCATCAGCGGATGTAGATAAGGCTGTTGCACTTCTCGAGAAAAATCGTAAAGAGATTGGGTTTGATGTTATTCAATTTGAAAGTGATCTTGCCAAGGTATCTGTTATTGGTATTGGAATGCGCAGCCATGCAGGTGTTGCGGCGACAGCATTTAAGGCTTTGGCTGAAAAGGGTATTAATATTCAAGCGATCACTACTTCAGAGATTAAAATTTCTATTTTGATTGATAGCGCTTATACTGAACTTGCAGTGAGAACATTGCATGCTGTTTATGGACTTGATAAAGGTTAAGCATTTTTTAACTCTAAAAAGATTTTCAAATAATATGAAGTATTCATATATATAGGGGAATGGAGAGCTCCCTACTAAGCGTTTAGTGGGAGAAGGAAAGTTGTGCCCACTCGTTCAAATACGGCATGTGACGTAGTATCTTTGTGAATGAATGGTTGGCAAAATTAGAGTTGATGAGATACACTCCATTGATGTTGTACTTTTTTCAAATAATTGTTTGGAACTTTATGGGTATCCTATGGGTTTAATTTTATTCTTTATTGTTAGGGTGAATAAAAATCTAAAGTAAAAATTTGGTGCGGCAATTTCTCATAAAGAAATACTTTCAATTTAGGGAACACACCAGAGCCTTCTTTTCCCTTTGCATCCCGATTTTATGATTCTCGGTTTGTCTGCTCTTATTGGCTTTGGATATGGACTCGTTTACATCAAGCACAGCAAAAAAGTTTTTTATAGTTCTCAATGAACCAAATGACATGCGCTTTGTTATGGAAATCACAATTTGCGTAATTATAGTGACAAATGAGCTAAAGTGCTTGAAATTTCCATCTACAATTTTGGTACAAACACTTGCAATGAGAAATTTATTTTGTATTTCTTGTCCGTTGATTATCTCGATATGCATTATCCATTTGTATTTGCGAATCAAGATTTTAATGTTTCAGTTAGATAAAGACGTACTACTGCACGCGAATTACGTATTAATTTAATTAAATCCCTTTCATAAAGTTTACCAGTGGAGTGAAATAGGTTTCAAAAGGGAATGAGCTTTACTCATTGATAAAAAGATAAAGTACTTTAGAATGTTTTTTCTTATTTGTTTCTATAATTATAGTAAACTATAGCATAAGAAATAAGCCAAGTTACTTTTAAAAAGTTTAGCATAAAGGTATATTTTCATTTAGTTTATTGAGAACTATGGGAAATTTTTTTGCTGTGCTTGATGTAAACGAGTCCATATCCAAGGCCAACAAGAGCAGATAAACCAGATCCACAAAGCACCCCAATTTTTGCAGAATCAAGCAGGATCATATCTTTAAAAGCAAGCATTGAAACAAAGATAGACATTGTAAAGCCAATTCCTGCTAAAAGTCCAATTAACAAAACACCTGTCCATGTCATATGAGGAGGAAGGCGGCATAACCCTGATTTTACTGCTAGATAACTGGTGATGATAATACCAAAAGGTTTACCAATAAAGAGACCAATAACAACACCGAGCACGATTAGAAATGATTCATTAGAAGAAAGGTCAAAATTTTCAAAACTAACACCAGCATTTGCAAAGGCAAAAATTGGCATCACACCGTACGCGACCCATGGATGCAATGCTTTCTGAACACGCGTTACTGGCGCAATCATATCGCGTTGTCCTTTGCGCATTTTTTTTAATGCAGTCGAGATGTGATGCAGGTCTGTTTTTGTGTTTTTTTCTTGAAGAACTTGCATTGCATTGCTTAACATGGTGAGCGGCGCTACAAGGGTACGAGTTGGGAAAACTGGAGTCATCATGCCTAAAATTACGCCAGCAAGTGATGGATGAACACCTGTTACCATTAAGCCCCACCAGATGATTGCACCAGGTAGAACGTAAAGCCATGCTGATGCGATTCCGATCCATTGAAAAAATAATACCAACGCAATACCTGCTGCTGCAGTGACTAAACCACTAGGATCGATGTTCGTTGAGTAGAAAAAAGCAATGATAAGAACAGCGATGATATCATCAATAATTGCTAAGGATAAGAGAATGATATGAAGGTTAGCTGGAACTTTTTTCCCAAGAAGAGCAAGAATGCCTAGAGCAAAGGCAATATCTGTGGCTGTTGGCACGGCCCAACCGTGCGTATGCCCACTATTTAAGTTAAAGCTAAAGTAAATAATTGCAGGAAAACAGACCCCACCTATTGCCGCAACAATTGGCAAAATTGCCTGTTTAAAATCAGCAAGAGCACCTTCATGAATTTCGCGCCGTATTTCCATTCCTGCGACGAGAAAGAAAATAGTCATGAGTGCATCATTAACCCAGAAATGTAAATCCCATGAGAGGGTGAAATGGCCAAAGTTAAAGCCAAAAGGCGTATGCCAGAAGGATTCATAGAGAGAAGCGTATTCAGAATTTGCAAAAATGAGTGCAGCAGCAGCAGCTAATAAAAGAACAATGCCGCTGAGAGCCTCAATATGAAGAAAGCGCTCAAGAGCAGAAAATGCTCGATTTGTAACAAGAGAGGCGCGATTTGGTAAGCGATTTGAAGACATAAGCAACTCCAAGTATCAACAATTCTGCTAATATGTATTTACTGTTATACATAGTACCCTGTTGTTTATACAAAAGAAAAAGAGAATAAAGCTCCTAATTTATGATAAGATTACCATGTTTAAAGTTGAATATGTTTTTAAAGGTTATTTTTCGTTCTTGACAGTTAGATGTACTTTACTCAAAGCCGTGGACAAACCATTTTTTAGGACGGATTCGAGATCAACTATTGTGAGACCTTTGTTGTCTTTCGCTTTTATTTTAATGGTTAACGTTTGGGGGTTTTTAGCAAAGTTACCAAAAGGTTTTGAGATACTTTCAGCTTCATCACGATTTTTAAACAATATTTTTGGGCTTTGCGTCATTATTAGATAGAAATCATCGTAGAGTTCCTTTTTGAGATCATGTTTTCTGTCATTAAGATTCTGTGCAAGATAAGAAAAAAGCTTATTAATGAAACCAGCATCCGTATAGTGTATATTGATTTCATTGATGCCAATGTCTTGAGAGGCAGCGATCATTACGTTTTTCTGACCAGAGAAAAGTTTTTCATCAACATCAATAACTTTAGCTGATATTTCTCCAGAACCAATATCTTTTACGTTGAAAGACATTGCATTAAGAAAGAGCGTGCGCTTTCCTTTATCATAAGAAATATCAAGCTTTCCTGAGGCATCCAAGTGTTCAAAGTTCATTTTTTTGAGAAAACCTAGGTATTTTTCTTTTGTTTTTTTAGGTGAAATCGAAAAGTTATCGATAGAAAGAAGAAGTTTTTTCGGTATAGCTTGTTCCCACAGGCTTGGCTTGAATTGGAATGATTCAAACGTTGCTTTTAACTGCGGTATGTCAACGGTGACATTATCAACTTTAGCATCAGCTGAAGTAATTGCGAGAAGCGTGTTTAGGAAAATGTCATTTCGTGCTGTTTTTTCAGCAGCCTGATTATTTTTTTTTCTTGCATTAAGGTAAGCTTTGAACAATTTTTCGGGTGTTTGTTCGAGAGGTTTCATCTTTAGACCAGATGTTTTAAATTGGCCGAGAGAGAAAGAAGCATTTTTGCCTGTTTCTTCAAAAATATTTACTTTTACCTCATTCAAAGAAATGGGACCAGTAACGGTTTTTCCTTGATTGAAATTGAAAGTGTTGTTTTTTTCAAAAATGATAGAATAGGCGTAATTGATGTCGATATTATGCGCTTTTATTATATCACTTTTGGCAATAAGATACATCTTCTTGTCACCATTTGCGGCTATTGTTGTAAGATCCATGTTTTTGATGCTAACAGAACGAATATAACCATTTTTAAAATCAGAAAGCTGAAAGTTCTTTACTTCAACTTTTTCGGTTGGTTTATTTTTTACAGAAAGCGATATACTTGGTGCAACAATTGAGGCTAGTTCAATACGCATAATTGATTGCAAAAGACGTGATGTGATCGTAGTATCCTTTTCTTTTAAGGATACACTCTTGAGAGAGATTTTGGGAATTTGTACATGAATATTATTATGCTTTAAATCAACATCATAAAGTGTGAAACTCCCAGGAATAAAGGAAATCGGAGGACGGGCAGAAATAGCACCAATTTTAAGCGATGTGCCGGCAGGAACTGGTAGTGTAACATTCGTCAAATTGACTTTTCCTATGATACTAACTTCAGATGTCGCTGCTATTATAGCATGGCGCATTATTTCTCGTTTTACAAAATTGTCGAGATAGGGTTTTGCCATATAAAAAACACTGATAACTATAATTGTCAGAATAGCAGCAAATCCAATAATACATGTGAGCCAGTATTTTAGATTATCTTGATACCTCCTATTAAGATTGACCATTATTTTTTCTTTCACTTTTACCATTCTATATGAGAGTGGAGATAAATTTCTTTAAACAACGACAAATGATAAGATATAGCATACATTAATTTCAAACAGTTATCCACTTTTACATGTAGAGTCATGCTAATCTTTTTTGCAATATGTTTTTATCAACTTTCACCAATTTTCTTTGGTTTCAGTATTTAAAAAAAAGCATTCAATAACAAGCAGAGGGAAGTATATGCTGATCGTCATTTTTATCACTTTAAATCATTCTAAAGTGTGCCTATGTTTGCTTTTGTCTTGCCGCTGTTTATATGAATAGTTAAAACATAAAATGATGTGTTGTTGTTCATTATAATCTTAAAGGGGAGAGATGAGTGTCATGACAGAAAATCAAATAATGGCTTTTTCTATCATTGGTCTCATGATGATTGTTTTTATTTGGGATCGATTCCGTTATGATCTTGTCGCTATTTGTACATTATTGATTGCATGTGCCGTTGGGCTTGTTAGCCCGAAGGAGGCATTTAGCGGTTTTAGCAATGATATTGTTATTATTGTGGGGAGTGTATTTGTTGTCAGTACGGCTGTGTCACGTTCTGGTATAATGGAGTTTATTATCCAACGGATCTGGCCAGACGTGAAATCAGTGCGCCTTCAACTGGCTTTTTTGGTTCTTTCTGTAGTGTTTTTATCAATGTTTGTTAAAAACATTGGAGCTTTGGCCATAATGCTTCCTATTGCCTTTCAATTTGCTCGTCGTTCTCAGGTTTCACCGTCTGTGTTTTTGATGCCAATGGCATTTGGTTCTTTATTGGGTGGTCTTATGACACAGATAGGAACTTCCCCCAACGTTGTCGTTTCAGCTATGCAAGAACGTTTAGCGGGAGCTCCGTTTACGATGTTTGACTTTACACCGGTTGGTGCAGTTGTTGCTGCTGTTGGTGTATTGTATTTGATCTTTTTTTCTTGGTGTTTACCTGTGCGTATACGTTCAGGTGTGTCGTTTGATGATGCTATTGATATTCGTAATTATGTTTCGGAAGTGCGTATTTCAACCAATTCACCGATTGTGGGAAAAACCATTGTTGATTTTGTTAAGCCATCAGGTGGTGATGTCATGGTGATTCAAGTCATCCGAAACAAAGTATCTATTCCACCATTGCCAGATTTTGTTTTGTCTGAAAATGATATTGTTTTGTTGGAAGGTTCGCATACAGGGTTAGATAGTGTGATGAATTCTGCTCGTTTAGAGTTTTCTACCGGTCGAACTATTTCTACGGGTGACAAGGATAGTGAGGTTGATATTGTTGAGGCAGTTATTACACATAATTCGCCTCTTATTGGCATCAGTGCGAAAGAGTTTTCGCTATTTGATCGCTATGGTGTAAATTTGCTTGCGTTAAGTCGTCAGCACGAAAGGGTTCGAGGGAGGCTTGGTGATATTGTTTTCCATCTTGGAGATGTGATTGTTTTGCAGGGGCAGGATATAGTTATTCCAAATTTATTACGAGAACTGAAATGTTTGCCCTTAGCAAAACGTAATATTGTGTTTGGTAATTTACGACATGGTTTAATATCTTTAACTATTTTATTCATAGCGATCATTTTTACGGCTTTTCATATCGTTCCAGTCGCATTTTCTTTTTTTTCTGCTGCTGCTGCAATGGTTATCTTTCGAGTTTTGCCAGCGCGTGACTTGTATCAAGCATTAGATGGCCAAATATTAGTATTATTAGCGTCTCTTATTCCAGTGAGTGAAGCGCTAGAAAAAACGGGGTGTACAGATCTCATAGGCCAATGGTTGAGCCAATTGGCGGTATTTTTTCCACCATCTGGTGCATTAGCACTTATGTTGGTTACAGCTATGTTGGTAACGCCATTTTTGAATAATGCAGCAACAGTTATGATGGTAGCACCAATTGCGTCAAGTTTTGCTCATTCTCTTCACTATAAACCTGAGGCCTTTCTGATGGCTGTTGCAATTGGTGCGGGGTGTGAGTTTCTCACACCTATTGGACATCAAAGTAATATGCTTGTGATGGCGCCAGGGGGATATCGTTTTAGCGATTACCCACGCTTTGGTGCTCCGTTGGCAGTATTGATAGTTATTGTTGCTGTTCCAATGCTCATGTGGGTTTGGCCATTACAATAGAATATTTTTAGAAACTGCAAGTATCAGTCACAAAAGGCCATCAATTGGATAAAGATAAGTTGAAAAGATATAGTTTGCGCAAAGAGCTTTGCCTGGAGTTTGGGTTTGGATTGAGTTTTACCGTGGGGCTAAGGTAGTCGCCGTAGAGATAGGGAGGGAAGCTACTAATAACTCTTATAGGCAAACATGGGATGATGGATATGAAGGAAATGACAACTTTTTTAGAAAAATCAAAGAGATATAAAAACTGTAATATGAAGAAAAAGATAATTACGTTGCTTTTGATTGATGCAGTTGCAAAAGTCTAAGCGATTCGGATACATATTGATTTGAAACTAATAAGCTATAAATTTTAAGGTTTTTAATTAATTAGGGCTACCATCTTTGTCCATTTATGCGTAAAAGCACAGAAAGTAAATTTTTCCAAGGTATGATATACATGTCGTATGATAGTTTTATTGCTGAACTCAATGCAGAACTCCGTCAGGAAAAGGCTCTTGCTTTTTGGAGACGTTACGGCTTTTGGGCTATTGGGGCAGCTGTTCTTTTTATACTAATGGTAACTGCTTATCAAATTTACCATCATGAGCAAATAAAGAAAGCTGCTCATATTGGTGATGTATTCGTAAAAGGACTTGATTTTGGGGACGCAGGGCATTTTGATGAGGCGATAAAGCAATTGGAAATTGTTAAAGTCTCTAACTTTGGTGGGTATCCATTTCTTGCTCGTTTACGTGAGGCTTCTTTGCTCATGGAAAAGGGTGATGCTACTAAATCGGTGGAGGTTTTTGATTCAGTTGCGGCTGATGAAAAAGCACCGCAAATTTTGCGAAAAGTTGCAAGAATTCGGGCAGCATATATTTTGGTTGATATAGGAACCTTCGATGATGTTAAAAAGCGCGTCAAAGATATGGCAAATGATATTGATCCTATGCGTATGTCTGCAAGAGAGACTTTGGGTTTAGCTGCATATAAAGCTGATAAGATGGATGAGGCGATTTATTATTTTCAGAAAATTTCTGAAGAAAATGCTCTAGAATTAAAAGTAACGGATCGGGCGCGAATTATGCTTGAGCTTATGCAAGCTGAGGGCAAGGCAAATAAGGAATAAGTTTATGAGCCTTACCATTGCCATAGTTGGTCGCCCCAATGTTGGGAAGTCAACGCTCTTTAATCGTTTGGTTGGGAAAAAATTGGCTTTGGTTGATGATAAGCCAGGCGTGACACGTGATCGGCGTATTCATGCGGCTAGACTTCAAGATTTGCGCTTTGATGTGATTGATACGGCTGGGCTAGAAGAAGCGGGTGATCATACACTTGAAGGTCGTATGCGTTTTCATACAAAAGCTGCTATTGATGAAGCGGATCTTATTTTATTTGTGTTTGATGCGAAGAGCGGAATAACGACGAGTGACTTAAATTTTTCTGCATTAGTTCGCAGATCAGGAAAACCGATTGTACTTGTTGCCAATAAATCTGAGTCAAAAGCAGCTACAGGGGAAAGATATGAAGCGTGGTCATTAGGTTTTGGGGAGCCTTGCTCAATATCTGCTGAACATGGTCTGGGGCTTACAGATCTGCGTGATGCAATTATGAATGCTGTTGGTAGAGAACTCGCTTTTGGGAGCAAGAATGAAAAAGAGTATATTGCTGTACAGCCTGCATCCGTTGGTGACAATGTGGATGATTTGGAGGAGGAACTTGTTTATGATGAAAGTAAATCCATTCAGATCGCAATTGCGGGTCGTCCAAATACAGGAAAATCAACCCTCATCAACAGTATGTTGAGGCAAGATCGGTTGTTAACAGGTCCTGAAGCGGGACTTACGCGTGATTCTATTTCTGTAGATTGGAAATGGCGCGGCCGTCATATCAAACTTTTTGATACTGCAGGTCTGCGTCGAAAATCGAAAATTCAAGAAAAGTTAGAAAAACTTTCTGTTGCAGATACTTTACGTGCAATTTGTTTTGCAGAAGTGGTGGTGATTGTTTTTGATGCAACCGCACCTTTTGAAAAACAGGATTTACAAATTGCTAATCTTGTGATTCGTGAAGGACGGGTTCCGATTATTGCTTTTAATAAGTGGGATCTTATTGAAAATAGTCAGGTAACATTGGTTGATCTGCATGAAAAATGTGCCCGTCTTCTTCCTCAAGTTCGTGGTTTGAGAGCTGTTCCTTTATCGGGTCAATATGGTCAAGGGATTGATAAGCTGATGGAAAATATCACGATGATGCATCGTGTGTGGAATTGCCGTGTTTCTACGGGAAAATTGAATCGATGGCTTGAAGCTATCGTTGCACATCACCCCCCACCTGCAGTTTCAGGGCGCCGACTTAAAGTTAAATATATAACACAGGTTAAGACGCGTCCTCCTAGTTTCGTGATTTCTTGTGCGCGACCCAAAGTCATGCCTCAATCGTATTTGCGTTATCTTTCCAATGAATTACGTGATGCGTTTGATATGCCTGGTGTACCAATTCGTATATCATTACGGGCATCTGATAATCCTTTTGCAGCACGTTCCAGAAAAAAATGATTCTTCTCTATTTTTTTAATGAATAAAGTCTACATTAAAAAACAGTTCTAAAAATAAGCTTTTTCATAAATTATTGCGGTTTAATATTGAAAACTAATTAGTTACTTCAATAAAGCAAAACACTTTTTATTGAGCAATACATAAAAATATAAAAACAATTTATCATTATATTAAATTAGATATTGGATGCAGTAATACTCTGCTTATTTCAATTTTTCTGATCCAGATTCCCAAAAAATTGTTTACTCACGTATTATAAGAGGAATCAACGTTTGCATAAAAATAGTTTAAAAAAGGACACAATCCTTTTAATGAATCGTTTTAATGTAAGAGCAAATGGAGCAACTTGGGGTAGGAGAAGATAATTATGGTGCTGGCTTGTGTAAAGAAAGCTTTGAGTCTCTTTCTATAAGAGGTCCTATTAACTAGAAATGCTAATTTTGCGTTAGTCTATTCAAATAAAAAGTGAAAAATATTTGCTCAATCTACCGATATTTAAGTGTAAGGAGAAAACTCAAAAAGTTAATTATAGTTGCACAAAGAGGTGTAGTTGTCATGTTTACTAGTCTTACTGAACGACAGATATTGAACTGTAGGTCTATGCTGCACATTAAAAGTAAAAAAGCCTCATTGATGCCATTTTTTATTTACTAATTGTGGGGAAAAATATACAACAATTAATTTATTTCAGAAGGTATTTTTTCGATGTATTTCTAGAGTTGTGACATTAGGACAGATATGGTTTACTAAGGTAAAGCAGCAAGGACTTGACCGCAAAGTGGGATGATTATTTTAAGGTGCATTAGGGGTTAGGGTGCGTGAAATTAAAAGACATTTTATTTATTGCGATAAATTGTGATAGATTTCTTTTAGCGTCTTGACGAATAAATTCCGGAACAATATGATACTTACGATTTTATGAGGTACGTTTTTACTTTGCTTTTTGACTAAGGAGCCAATTATGGCGAAGGGCGGCAGATCCGTTGTGCCACTGAAGGAAGATAAAGAAAAAAGGCAAAGAGATTGTTTTCATCCAGAGGATTTGGAATGTCGTAGTAAAAACTTAGGTAGGGCTTTAATGCATAAGAAGGCATTAAAGGAGTGTGGGTACGAGAATGAGGGAAGAGAGCCACAAGGAAGGATGGCACGTGCGATTAAGCTTTCCAGTGAATTTCTGGCAAGTATCATTGTCGGTGTTGTTTTAGGATTGGGGTTTGATAAGCTAGCAGGTTCATTGCCATGGGGATTGGTGTTCTTTCTTTTTTTTGGGTTTGCTGCTGGTGTATTGAGTATTCTTCGTTCTGTGGGGTATATTGCTCCCAGTCAATTAAGGAAAAAAGGCGTATTGTGCCAAGATAAAGGGGCCGATAAGGGGTCCGATAAATGAGGTTGAAGTGACATCGCACGCTCCAGATCCTATCCATCAATTTGAGGTTTCACGGCTGATTAAGATCTCCATAGGAAATATGGATTTGTCGTTTACAAATGTATCGTTTTTTATAGTAGCTACGGTTGTTGTGACTTCAGCTTTTCTTTTTATTTCGTCATCAAGTCGTGGGTTAGTTCCAACACGGATGCAGTCTCTTTCAGAAATGGCGTATGAATTTGTGGCGTCGACTTTGCGAGAATCATCTGGTGTGCAAGGAATGCAGTTTTTTCCTTTAGTTTTTTCCCTATTTACTTTTATTTTGGTTGCTAATTTTATTGGTCTTTTCCCCTATTTTTATACGATTACCTCTCAAATTATGATCACGTTTTCATTGGCGATGGTGGTGATTTTGGCGGTAATTGGTTACGGTTTTTATAAGCATGGGGTTAGTTTTTTAAAACTTTTCGTTCCTAGTGGTGTGCCTGTTGTAGTTTTACCTTTAGTTACAATGATTGAGGTTATTTCTTTCCTCTCTCGTCCTATTAGTCTTTCGCTTCGTCTTTTTGCTAATATGCTTGCTGGCCATATTACCCTCAAAGTATTTTCTGGTTTTGTTGTCTCCATGATTGGGGCAGGAATTGTAGGTGTTGCTGGTTCAGTTTTGCCGCTTATCATGACTGTAGCGATTACTGCTCTTGAATTTTTGGTTGCGTTTCTTCAGGCTTACGTCTTTACGGTTTTAACTTGTATGTATCTTAATGATGCAGTTCATCCAGGACATTAACAAAACTGGCGGTTTTCCGTCGAATGGTGCAATTTTGCTTTAAAGGAGAATAATATGGAATTAGTGCTTGCAGCAAAATATATTGGTGCTGGTCTTGCTTGCTTTGGTATGGCGGGGACAGCTTTGGGCCTTGGAAATATTTTTGGTAGCTATCTTTCTGGTGCGTTACGCAATCCATCAGCAGCAGATAGTCAGTTTGGTCGTCTAGTTTTTGGTTTTGCTGTGACAGAAGCTTTGGGTATTTTTTCATTGCTCATTGCTTTATTGCTTCTTTTTGGGGTTTAGTTGTCGTCAAAAGGGTATGCCTGTTTCTGTATGAGAGGTGGAGATACCCTTTTGTCTTTTAACGAAAAGAACGTTAGTCAGTTTTTATCGGTTTTGAGTAGGGGGCTTTAGTAGGTTGTTTGAAGGGTGAAAGAAGATGTTTGTTTCCAGCGCTTATGCACAGAGCACTGAAATGCCGATAGGACGTATCAAGGATGTGGCAGAGCATGCAGATCGTATGTTTCCGCCTTTTGACTTTGTGCATTTTGGTTCGCACTTTTTTTGGTTAGTGATTTCTTTCAGTTTTTTTTATCTTTTCATCTCTCGTGTGATTGTACCACGTATTGGTGGTGTTATTGAAACACGTCGAGATCGGATTGCGTCTGATTTGGATCAGGCAATGCGTATGAAGCAGGAAGCAGATATTGTGGTTGAAACTTACGAGCGGAAATTAGCAGAAGCTCGTTTGCAAGCTCATGCTATGGCGCAAGCAGCTAGTGAAGAGTTAAAAGAAAAGGTTGAGCTTGAACGAAAGGAAGTTGAAGAAAGTCTAGGAAAAAAGCTAGCAGATGCTGAAAAACAGATAACGAAAATTCGGGATAAGGCTATGCAGAATATTGGTTCTATCGCCGAAGGAGTAGCTCTTGAAATCGTAAAAAAATTGATTGATGTTAATGTTAACGAAGAGGCTGTTCGTTCAGTTATTAAAGTTGCGGATTACTGAGGAATACAAGGATGTCTGATACTTTTTGGGCTTTTGTTGGGTTAGTTCTTTTCTTGGCTCTTTTGGTTTATTTCAAAATTCCGCAAATGGCTGTACGCCATCTTGATGCGCGGGCGAAGCGTATCAAAGATGAGCTTGATGAAGCTCTTCGTCTTCGTGAAGAAGCACAGGAAGTGCTAACTGAATATCAGCGAAGACATGCGGAAGCAGAGAAGGATGCACAAGAGATTATTGCAGCAGCTAAGCATGAAGTTGCAGCTGTTATCGCCGAGGCTCGTACAAAAGCAGAAGAATATGTAAAGAATCGCAATAAATTAGCAGAGCAAAAAATTGCTCAAGCAGAAGCTGATGCGATACATATGGTTTCTGCGTCTGCTATCGATTTGGCGATTTCTGCTGCACGTACGCTTATCGCAAAAGAATTAGATTCTGATAAAGCGAATAAACTCGTTAAGGATTCTCTTGATGAAGAATCTCTTGCAAAAATGAAAACATATCTCAATTAATGGCAGCTTGAGACGTTCAAAGAGCTGATTTTTAGCAGCGCAGCTCCTTTTATAGAGTGATAGCTTTATCTATTTCAGCTTTGTATTGTACTGCTGATTTATACACTTAGTCTAGAGAGATATTTCTACTAACTTTCAAGCTCATCTTTTGGCGCTGTTCATGAAGGGTATAACGCAAGATCGACGGAACACTGTCACCTTTATGATCATGAAAGCATAAGCTGGTATTATCATTTTATTTATCAGCTTAAAATGTTGCAGCTGTTCTTGTATTTAGATGGTTTATTAGAGCGGGATTTACTTCTTTCTCAAACAGTTTTTTTACATATGTTAAGCCTTTTTGTGACGTGCAGGCAGATGATTTTGTAGTCATAATGAGAGGTGCTTACTGTATTTGATGTTTTAATTACAATATGTAAAACGATAAATTATCATTATGAATCAATGTATTTCTGCTTTATGATTTACTCAACTTTTTGTTCAATTGTTATAAAGCCATTTACTACGCTACAAATTCTACAACTTCTTAAAATTTTCTCAAGATTCGTGCTGAAGTTTTCTCATAATATTTTTTTTATGAGCAATGATAAAAGTGCTAAAAATAGAAGAATTCTATCTTCATCATTCTTTCAATTTATAGGGCGTGTTAAGTTTTAAACTACAAGTTTTGAGAAGTCTGCTATCGCTTCTGTAATGGTGTGGATACGTTTAAGAAGAGCAAGACGGTTAGTACGAATATTGGGATTTTTATCGTTCACAAGTACTTTTTCAAAAAATGTATCGATAAATTTTCCGAGTGGAGCTAGCGTATTGAGTACAAGTGGTAAGTTTGTTGCATTAATATGGCCACGAATCTTTCTTTCTGCTTCAATGATTGCTTGATAGAGCTGTTCTTCTTCTGTTCCAATAAAGAGTTCAGGGTTAATGTCGTTTGCTATTATTGTACCTTTTGAGAGTTCATTCTCAAGGATGTTTACGGTGCGTTTTATAGCGGCTAAAAAGCTGCTTCCATCATTTGTATTGATAAAGGCGATGAGTGCCTCAACATGACGTGCGACTAACAAAAAATCATCAGCATCTTTATTTAAGACTGCTTCAATAGCATCATAACGAGCGTCTTCCTCTTTTAGATAAATTTTCAAACGTTCATGAAAAAAAAGTAACAGATCTGATAGAATATATTCTGTTTTTTTCAGAAATAGATTTTGCGACTGTGTATTTTCTATTTTGGATGTCACATATTTGGCTTTTTGCTGTGAAAAGAGATTCGTTGCTAGATTAAACAGTGGCATAAGATTAATTTTCCAATCATGCAAAAGCACAAGTCTAATAATTCCTAATGCTGCTCGTCTTAATGCATAAGGATCTTTTGAGCCAGTTGGTTTTTCATTAATCAGCCAAAAACAGACGAGCATGTCAATTTTATCAGCCAGCGCAATTGTTATAGCAAGAGGTTCTTGTGGAATACAATCTGTTGGTCCTAGGGGTTTATAGTGGTCTTCGATTGCTGCAGCTACGCGAGGATCTTCTCCTTGAAGAAGGGCGTATTTTCGCCCCATTAGTCCTTGTAGTTCAGGAAACTCTCCGACAACTTCTGTTTGCAAATCAGCTTTTGCTAGTACTGCTGCACGTTTAGCTAATTTTGGATCTGCTTGCACCAAAGGAGCAATTTTTTGTGCTAGGGCAGCAATGCGTTCTACTCTTGCGCTTTGCGTACCTAATTTTGCATGGAAAGTTACATTCAAATGATCAAGTTGCGCCATTCTTTGATCGAGAGGTTTCTTTAAATCAAGATCGAATTTTTTTACAGAGGATTCAAAATATTTTATATTGGGCAAATTATGCTGGTCTGTTTGCCAAAAATAAAGCGCATCGGAAAGACGAGCACAGACAACTTTACTATTTCCCTTAGAAATTTCTTTGCCTTCATCGTTTGCAAGGATATTAGAAACGAGAATAAAATGATGAGAGAGTTTGACTTTTTCGCCTTGTTTGCGGGTTACAAAACATTTTTGATTAGCTCGAATGGTCAAGCGAATAATTTCTGGAGGAATATCAAGAAAAGATTTGTCAAAACTTCCCATAAGTACAACAGGCCACTCAACGAGTTCTGCGACCTCTTCTAAGAGGGCGTTATCTTGAACTAGTTCTAAACCGTTCGCAAAGCAAAGATTTTGAGCATCTGCCAAAATAATATTCTTTCGCCTTTCCGCGTCGAGAATGACCTTATGGGTTTCAAGTTTTGTAATATAATCATCAAAACGGCGAACTTGAAGTGGTTCTCCGTCACTTAAGAAGCGATGACCATAAGTCAGATTATTGCTTTTAAGAGAACCAATGGTAAATGGAACAACATGTGTTTCACCAATTTCTGGTCCGAAGACGCAGAGAATGTTCTGTAAGGGTCGAATCCACTTTAGTGCTCCGCTTTTTACTGAATCTTTTCCCCAACGCATAGACTTTGGCCATGGAAAATTATGAATAATACTTGGTAAAATCTCAGCAATAATTTCTTCTGCATTCCGGCCTTTTTTGATGATTTTAGCGATATAAAAATCACCTTTTTTATTATCATGTGCAATATCTGCTTCAGAAATATCGCTCAATCCTGTTGTTCGTAGGAAGCCATCAATCACATGCTGCGGTGATTTTGTACTGGGGCCTTTACGTTCTTCATGGATATCTTTTGAGCATATAGAAAGGCCTCGTACGTCCAATGTTAGTCGACGGGGTGTCCAATATTCCCGAGCAGCTTTATAGGTCAAGCCTGCTTTCACAAGTTGATTCGTAACACATTTTTTTAGATCAGACGCAGCTTTTCGTTGCATGCGAGCAGGGATTTCTTCGCTGAACAGTTCAAGAAGAAGATCAGACATTAGGCTTTTCCTTTAGTACACACTTGGCCAGCTTCTGTGAGTAAGAAAGCTTCTCCGCAGCGGCGTGCAAGATCACGAACGCGAAGAATATAACTTTGTCGTTCAGTCACAGAAATAACGCCCCGTGCCTGCAAAAGATTAAAAATGTGGCTGGCTTTAATACATTGGTCATAAGCTGGGAAAACACACAGATGTAGGCCATTTTCTTTATTTGGTTTTCCAGCTTCAAGAAGTGCAATGCATTCACGTTCTACATCGATAAAATGCTGTTGCAGCAATTTGGTATCAGCAAACTCGAAATTATAGTATGAATATTCCTGCTCTGCTTGTAAAAAAATATCTCCATAACTTATTTTATTTTCGCCATCTAAACCATTAAAGTTAAGATCATAGACGTTATCAACACCTTGTATATACATTGCTAGACGTTCAAGTCCATAAGTAAGCTCTCCTGAAACTGGAGCGCACTCAATGCCACAAACCTGTTGAAAATAAGTAAATTGAGAAATTTCCATTCCGTCGCACCAGCATTCCCACCCAAGTCCCCAAGCGCCGAGGGTTGGACTTTCCCAATCATCTTCAACAAAGCGAATATCATGAAGTTTTGTGTTAAGACCGATGGTTTGTAGTGACTTGATATAAAGCTCTTGTAAATTTTGGGGGGAGGGTTTGAGAAGCACTTGGAATTGATAATAGTGCTGTAAACGATTTGGATTTTTACCATATCGTCCATCTGTTGGGCGTCGAGAGGGTTGGACGTAAGCTACTTTCCAAGGACGTGGTCCCAATGAACGCAGTGTTGTGGACGGATGAAAGGTTCCAGCTCCGACTTCCATATCGTAAGGTTGCAAAATTGCACATCCATAATGAGCCCAATAATTTTGCAAAGTTAAGATAAGTCCCTGAAAAGAACGTTTGGGATTGAGATGTTCAGGCAGTTTCACGCTTTATACTCTTTAATATTTTAACCAATAGACAGAAACTAAAGGAACTTCAGCCTTTATACTTGTTATTGTTTATTCATAGGGTTATGGTCAAGCATTGTTATTTATTGCAAGCCAAATTTCAATTTTTTTCGGATTCTATCGGAATTTTTTGCTTCTCCATCAATTGCATGATTCCATTGAAATATGGCTTCACGTTTACGTCCAACTTGCCAATAGGCATCGCCTAAATGATCGTTTAATGTTGGATCTTCAGGTTGCAATTTGACAGCATTTTCCAATACCTTAACAGCTTTATTATACTGTTTGAGTTTGTAATAAGCCCATCCTAGAGAATCTAGGATGTAACCATTTTGCGACTGTAACGCAGAGGCTTTTTGCAGCATATGGAGTGATTCTTCAAGTTTTTGATTACGATCAACAAGTGAATAGCCGAGATAATTAAGGACTTGCGGTTGATTAGGGAAGAATTCAAGTGCTTTTCGCAGGTTGATTTCAGCCTTTGGCCATTGATGTAAACGCTCGAAAGCGATACCACGCTGATAAAAAAGCCTCCAATCATCCCGTTGAAAATTTTTTATCTGTGCAATAGCATGATCTAGAGTTTTGGTAGCTTCAACAAATTTATTGTCTTGCATATAAAAAGCAGCTAGCGTTATCAGAATAGGGCGGTCGTTTGGGAATCTTTTTCTTAATGACGTGAGTAATTTGATAGCTCCACTGTAATCGTTGTTACTTGCAAGAAGAAATGCAAGCTGGAGTTGCCCATCTCTATAATAAGGGGATTGAGGTGGTAAGGCGTGGTAAAGTTTAATTGCTTGATTAGGATCACCTAATTGAGCAGAAATATGTGCTAGATGAAATAATATTGCATCATTTTGAGGGTACAAGGCGAAAGATAATTGTTTAAAAATACGTGCAATTCGTCCTGAGTTTTTATAGTTTAGTGCTGTTCCAAAGTTGTACAATACTTCGCCTGCTCCTTGTTGAGGTGTTTTAACCAACCTTTCTAAGGAAGCGCTTTTTTCAACTTTTTCTCGGATTTTTTTGAGTACTTTTCGGCCTGACAACATTTGTTCGCCATGCGTAATAGTTTGAAGAGCTTGATTGTGCATGTTATGGCGCAACTGGAATGAGGCGTAGGCTATGATAATACGTTCATAGGTATTAGGAGCTATAAGAGTACCCTGTTTATTATTAAGCGCTTGCATGAAGTATTTTTTTGCATCTTGCGTACGTTCTGCAAGGTCGCTCATAAGTGCGAGATGATAACATATGAAAAGGTCATACCAGATAGGTCCTTTGATCTTTTCAAGGTCAGCGATTGCTTGAGATTTTTGTCCAGATCCGAATGTAATCCACGCACCGATTAATTCACTTATTGGATTGTTTGTAGCAGGATGTTTTTTTAATTGCAAAAGAAGCTTGGCATTCTTGTAGTCTTTTTTGATGAGGCTTTCTACCGACAATGTCAAGGAAACAAAGGGAGTTATAACATTTTGCTCTTTTAGTTTTTTGGCCTGCTGAACAGCTTCTTTGAAGGCTCCAACAGAAAGCATAGCCTCAAGGAGCTCTTTTTGTGTTTCAATGTTATCAGGTTTATGAATGAGTGCTTGTTTAAAATAATTAATGGCAAGATCTGTTTTATTTTCATGATTTGCAACTCTTCCAGCTAAATAGGCGCCTGTAAATGAATTTGTAGTAGCGTTTATTTTGCTGTAGGCGGCTTGTGGTATCAGCATGTTACCCGCGATAAAGAGAGTAAAAAAGCGGGATACTGTTGCACTGCACATAGAGTTAATCCTTTTCAAGATAATCAATCGACTGTATGGTTTATAGAACATATTCTATTACTTTGTTGAGAAATATTATAATTCTTACAAATAATCAGTTTACACGCGCAATACAAAAATCAACAGTTTCGATGAGAGCATTGTAAGCAGGGCTTTTGTTCATTGAAGAAAGAGAATCTATTGCACGCTTCCCATAGATGCGTGCTTGTTCTATTGTATCTGTGAGGCTACCATATTTTTTCATTAAGTGTTGTGCGTACGCAAAGGCTTCGTCATTGTTATTGCCGTTTTCAAGAGCTTGTTTCCAGAATGCTTTTTCTACTGTATTACTACGTGTATATGCGAGGATAACAGGCATTGTGATTTTGCCTTCTCGGAAATCATCCCCTATATTTTTTCCTAAATGTTGAGCAGTACCACCATAGTCGAGTGCATCATCAATCAATTGGAAAGCTAGTCCTAACAATGCTCCATATTCACGCAATGCAGAACGCTCTTTATCTTTATAGCCAGCAATAATTGGCCCGACTTCAGCGGCAGCTGAAAAAAGTGCGGCTGTTTTTGCGTTGATGATTTTGAGATAGTCTGAAGTATTGGTTTCTATATTTTTTGCAGCAGAAAGTTGCATGACTTCCCCTTCAGCAATAATTGCAGCAGCATTAGCTAGGACAGAGAGCGCCTCTATAGAACCAACATCAACCATCATTTTAAAAGCTTGTCCCAACAGGAAATCACCAACAAGTATACTTGCTTGATTCCCCCAAATCATTCGTGCAGTAGATTTTCCGCGTCGTAAATTACTTTCATCAATCACATCATCGTGCAACAAGGTTGCCGTGTGCATAAATTCAACGGCTGTTGCAAGTTTTATATGTCCGTTACTTTGATAATCGAACATATGAGCGGAAGCCAATGTGATCATTGGGCGTAATCTTTTTCCTCCCGATGAAATAAGATGGTTGGAAATTTCAGGGATCATTTCAACCTCTGATTTTGCCATAGAGAGGATAAATTGATTAACGCGCTCCATATCATTTTTGGTAAGGTTGATGAGGGGTTGGAGAGAAATTTGATTATTTCTTGTTTGATTTGATTGTGTGCCAGCGCTCAATGTGTTTACTCCCAGAGTATTGCAATGGACAGATACGAATTTTATTTTTGCAAATAGCATAAAGGGGGTTTTGTTGTGACACAAGTCTTTGATACCGCTTTAAAACAGAAGTTTGGATGATACTGGCAAGCAATGTTATTCTTTTATGAAAATGTATGGGAAAAAATTTGAAACAGCTTTGTTTGAATAGTATCCGATAAACAAAAGTGTGATTTATAAAGATGAACATTAGGTTTTCGAATGGATGAAATAACGAATCATAGTGATGAAACAATTGACAGGTTTCATCGTGGGAAGTTTTATTTGGTTCAACCACGTAAACATGGTCATCGTTCTGGCATGGATGCTATGTTATTAGCCAGTTTGGTTCCCAATAATTTAAAGGGCAAGGTCGTTGATTTAGGTGCTGGTGCTGGTGCTGCAGGATTAGCTGTTGCTTCGCGTTGTTTGGAAGTTCATGTTACATTGGTTGAACGATCAGCTTTTATGGTATCTTATGCTCAAAAAACGCTTATGCTAAAACAAAATGAAAAACTTGCTGAGCGGATTTGTTTGTTAGAAGCAGATGTTACTTTCAAAGGCAAAAATCGTTTAAAAGTAGGATTGGCAGACAACTCTTTTGATTTTGCGATTATGAATCCACCTTTTAACAGTCCTGCAGATCGCAAAACACCTGATAAACAAAAATCTGAGGCACATGTTATGTCTGAAGCTATGTTTGATAATTGGTTGCGGAGTGCAGCAGCAATTGTTAAGCCAGGTGGATACTTAGGATTAATCGCACGTCCACAATCATTGACTGATATCTTGCACGCTTTAGAAGGGCGCTTTGGTGATATCTGTATCATTCCCGTTCATGCACGCGCGACAAAGGCGGCAATTCGTATTTTAATTTATGCAAGGCGGGGAAGCAGAGCGGCTTTATCTGTATTACCAGCATTGATTATGCATGAGGGTGATAGTCAAACTTTCTCACCGCGGATTGACGCAATCAATAATGGACGTATAAGTTTGTGGGAAATGGACGTATAAGTTTGTGGGAACTTTTTAAATGATATCTTGTGTTTTCCAGTTTATTGCTTAAATTTAAATCAAAAGCTTATTTTTTAGGCAGACTTTAACTTTGTATGAAGTTTTATTATGGTTGCAACGTAGGGTTTGATTGGTGTTTTTAAATATTATAACGTTCTTCCTTTCTCTTTTCTTTGCTTATTTGATTTATCTTAATTTATAAGGAGGTTTTGTTTTGATGGGCTTTATCAAAAATCTTGTTCCGCATCGTTTTTGTTCTAGTAAACTTGAAATTCCTGTAGTGCGTCTTCATGGGATGATTATGGATTCAACTACATCGATAGCGCGTACACTTTCATTAAGTAGGTGTGCGAATCTTTTAGACAAGGCTTTTTCGTACAAAAAAGCACCAGCTGTTGCACTTGTCATCAATTCTCCTGGTGGCTCACCTGTGCAATCACGTTTTATTTTCAAGCGTATCCGTGATTTGGCAGAGGAAAAAAATAAACAAGTGATTGTATTTATTGAAGATATAGCGGCATCAGGTGGCTATATGATTGCTTGTGCAGGGGATGAGATTTTTGCTGACCCTTCTTCGATTGTTGGTTCTATCGGGGTTGTTTCAGCATCCTTTGGTTTCCCTGAACTTTTGAAGAAAATTGGTGTTGAGCGGCGTGTTTACGCAGCAGGAAAGAACAAGGTTACATTAGATCCATTTCAGCCAGAAAAGAAGGCAGATGTTGAGCATTTGAAATCTCTACAACTCGAAGTTCACCAAACTTTTATTGATTTGGTTAAAGAGCGACGTGCAGCGAAACTATCCGATGATCCGGATATCTTTACAGGAATGTTTTGGAGCGGAAAGAAAGGTGTTAAACTTGGTTTGATTGATGGATTGAATGATGTAAGTTCTGTTATTAAGGAGCGGTTTGGTCATGATACAAAGCTTCGATTAATTACACCTCCAAAAAGTTTTTTAGGACCTAAGATTCCTTCAGGAGTATCTGCTCATGCGGTTTATACAGCAGTTGATGGTGTGTTGATGGCCGCACAAGAACGGGCACTATGGCAGCGTTATGGTTTATGATTGGAACTATAATTCGATAGATGCTCAATGGGATTAATAATTTTTCTTAAAACAGTTGTTAGAAGGAAAAAGCTCGAAAGGATACGGATGATTGTATTCAGTTTATTGTGTATTATAGCTTTTCATGTTTATTGTTTGTTTAGTAAACGATTACAGAGAGCATTACAGGGTGTTTATCGTGCAAAATCTAAGCCAAATATGATAAAAAGGAACATATTGGTAAAAGATGTGTGTACAGGTGAATATTACGTCGGATGATGTCGGATGTACGAGTTTTGTTCAAAGGGCGTTCTTATGTATTTACACCGATTAAGTTGAATTTAGCTTTACATGTTGTTGGGCAGTGCGCTGATGGTTATCATTTAATAGAAAGTTTGGTTTATTTTAGTCTCAGCGGTGATTGTCTAGGCTATGCACCTTGTGGAAGTGATCGTTTTGTTTTAACGGGCTCGTTTGCGAATAGGCTTACTTCTGATTCAGACAATTTAATTGTTCGAGCGCGTGATTTTATGCGTGAGACCTTTCCTGAAAGTGCTAAACCGGCTTTTTTTCAACTTGTTAAAACGTTACCTGTTTCTTCAGGCATTGGTGGTGGCTCGGGTAATGCAGCTGGTGTTGTAAGTATATTGCGTCAACAGTGGAATCTTGATTGTTCTTTTGAGAAATTAGCAGAGATGAGCTTAGTCCTTGGTGCTGATGTGCCAATGTGTCTTTTTGCATTGGAATATCAACAGCCGCTTTTTGTGAAAGGAATTGGCCAAGATATTATACGACTAAAAGAGGCTTGTTCTCTTGCAATGGTGTTAGTGAATCATGGTCAGCCGATTGCGACGAAAGCTATTTTTGAGGCTTTGGAGAATCATGATCGTCCTCCCTTGAAAATTGATCCAGAAGCTCTGAAAACAGTTTATTCCTTGGTTGAAGCTTTACAAGAAACACGTAACGATCTTTTTTCTCCCGCGTTAAAAATTGCACCTCAATTAGCCGAAGTGTTATCTACATTAGATGAGTGTGGTTCTCTTTTTTCTCGTATGTCTGGGGCGGGAGCGACTTGCTTTGGTATTTTTAAAGATCAGCAAGCAGCGCAGCGGGCAGCTTTTTTCATAAAATCAATGCATCCAAATTGGTTTGTGAAACCTATCATGACTTTAGGAAAAATTTGAAAGATAAACATAAAGGTAAAAAATTTTATTTGGTGACGATTCTGTTATGTGCAAAAAAGAACATTCATCAATAAAATGAATGTCCTTTTTTTGTGCTTGTGCAAGAGTGCACTAGGATGTTTGGTAAGCTATTTTTACTATAGGGCTTGCAAAGAATAGACAGATTATAAAAATGAGTGTATGTTTTATTGTATTTATGATTTATAAAAGATGTTTAATTTACCGCTTCAGCCAGATTTTTCATATGAATTGGATTTGCAGAAACAGGGGTTTTTTCATATAGCGGGCGTTGATGAAGTAGGACGTGGACCTCTTGCTGGGCCTGTAGTAACAGCAGCAGTTATTTTGGATAAAGACTATATTCCCGATGGGCTGAATGATTCAAAAAAGCTTTCTATCCTACAACGTAGGAAACTGTACAATGAAATTTTGCGAAGCGCATTAGCGATTTCAATCGCTAGTCTTTGCGCACGTACGATCGATCAATCTAATATTAGAAAAGCAACTTTAGAAGCAATGCGTCGTTGTATTGCAGGATTAGTAGTTCCAGCCAAGTATGTACTCATTGATGGATGCGATATCCCCTCTCAGTTACCATGTCCGGCAACTGCTTTGATTAAAGGTGATCAGCGTTCGGTTTCAATTGCTGCTGCATCCATTATTGCAAAAGTAACGCGAGATCGGATGATGGAATGTGCTGGGCAAGTTTATAAAGGTTATGGTTTTGAGAAGCATGTAGGTTATGCAACGCTAGCACATCGTACGGCTCTTGATAAATATGGGCCAGTTGTGAGATTGCATCGTTATAGTTTTGCACCGCTCAAAAAGCACTACAGGGATGATGTGCCATGACAACTCTGCCTCTCAGTAGCGCTTCAATAAAGGAGGCAGTTGTACTTCTTGAACAGGGGAGGTTAGTAGCTTTGCCGACGGAAACTGTCTATGGATTGGCGGGTGATGCAACCAGTGGGAGGGCGGTATCTTCTATTTTTTCCACAAAGAAGCGTCCGCAATTTAATCCTCTTATTGCTCATGTAAGTGGCATCGTCATGGCGGAACGTTACGTTGAAATTGATTTTCTTTCACGTCGATTAATGGAGGCGTTTTGGCCAGGGCCCTTGACATTAGTTCTACCTTTAAAAGCACAGCATAATATTCATCCTTTAGCTACTGCTGGTTTGAATACATTGGCTGTTCGTTTTCCAGATAGTTGTTTTGCAGAAGTTGTACAATGTTTTGGTCGACCTCTTGCTGCTCCTAGTGCGAATCAGTCTGGACGTCTTAGTCCTACTTCGGCTGAAGCTGTTTTGGCATCTTTAGGGGGATCTGTTCCTTTGATACTGGACGGAGGGCCTTCTAAAATAGGGCTTGAATCAACAATTATTAAGGTTTGTGGTAAAAATATTTATCTGTTGCGTCCTGGGGGGCTTGCAGCTGAAGAGATTGAAGAATTTGCGGGGAAATCGCTGAAACGGATAGATCAGCAGGCTGCGATTGAGGCGCCAGGTATGTTAAAATCGCACTATGCACCTAATGCTGCAATTCGTTTGAATGTGCAAAAAGTGGAAACCGGTGAAGCACTTTTAGCATTTGGTCCCAAACGCATCATGGGTATTGAAAATGCTGTTTCTATTTTAAATCTTAGCGAGAATGGGCAGTTGGAAGAGGCTGCTTCTCATTTATTTCAATACATGAAGGAATTGGATTCATTGAAGGTGAGATGTATTGCGGTAGAGCCTATTCCGTTATACGGATTAGGTGAGGCTATTAATGATCGTTTAATACGTGCTGCGGCTCCAAAGGAGAAATGAAAATGGAGCAGGAGTTAATTGAGAGATTTAGAAAAATTGTTGGTACTGCGCACGCTATAACAGATCAGGCGTTGATTGCACCATATTTGCTTGAAGAACGCAAATTTTTTCATGGGAAAACACCATTACTTTTACGGCCATCTTCTCCCGCAGAGGTATCATCAATTATGCAGTTAGCCAGCCAAACACATACACCGATTGTACCTCAAGGGGGGAATACAGGCCTCGTAGGTGGTCAACAGCCAGATGAGAGTGGGGACAACGTTCTTTTATCCATGGAAAGATTAAACAAGATTAGATGTATTAATCTTGAGGGCGATTTTGCTGTGGTGGAGGCTGGTGTTATTTTGCAGGACTTACAGAAAAAAACGGATGAATCAGGTCGTTTTTTTCCTCTTTCTTTGGCTTCGGAAGGTTCCTGCCAGATAGGAGGAAACCTTTCATCTAATGCTGGAGGGACAGCTGTTTTAGCTTATGGCAATATGCGTGAACTTTGTCTTGGTTTGGAAGTTGTTTTACCCGATGGCCGTATTTTGGATGATTTGCGTTTTGTAAAGAAAGACAATAGCGGGTATGATTTGAAAGATCTTTTTATTGGTGCGGAAGGTACTTTAGGAGTTATAACAGCAGCGGTTTTAAAGCTTTTTCCAAAGATTAAAGGAACAGCAGTTGCTGTGGTGGGATTGTGTAATCCAGCTAGAGCTCTTGAGTTTTTATCTCTTGCTCAATCTTATGGAAAGAGGATGTTGACTGGTTTTGAGCTTATGGGAAAGCTCAGCTTGCAAATGGCTTTAGACTACAAAATGTGTGAGAGTTTTCCTCTTGAGCACGAGCATGAATGGTATGTATTAATCAATATTTCATCATTTCAGGACGATGATGAGGCATTATCAGTGTTAAGTGTTATTTTGGAAGAATCTTTAAAGGATGCTGTGATAGAGGATGCAGTTATTGCACAATCATTAAAGCAGCAAGATTTTTTTTGGCAATTGCGTGAAAGTATATCATCCGCACAGAAGTTAGCAGGAGGATCCATAAAACATGATATTGCGGTGCCTATTGCCTCTATTCCTGATTTTATCGCTGAGGCAGCACGTATTGTTGAAGATATTGCTCCAGGCTCACGGGTAGTTTGTTTTGGCCACATGGGTGATGGAAATTTGCATTATAATGTTACACAGCCCGTAGGAGCTGATACTGCAGTATTTTTACAATTATGGTCACGAATGAATCATCACATTCATAGTTTAGTGATGCACTATCAAGGTGCGTTTTCTGCTGAGCATGGAATTGGTCAGCTTAAGCGTGAGGAACTTCGCACTTTTAAATCACCTGTTGCGTTGGATATTATGCGAGGGATTAAGAACATGCTCGACCCTTTAGGGATTATGAATCCTGGAAAAATATTATAGTTCAAGAGAGGTAATTTTTTACGTGTTTTTGTTTAGATTTAAATAACCAAGAAATAAACCAGTTGTTTTTTATTCAATATTTTAATAATCCAATTAGGAAAAGTTGCTAAAGGGTACATGTTATTAAAATAAATTGGGACATTGTATATGGCTAATCAATGCTTTAATCAGGCAAAAGCGGTGCTTGAATTTCGGTTAGATCCGTGCCATTTGCCACAAACAACAGCATATTTTTCACCAAAAACGGGCAGTCAAATAATTTGTTCGTTAAGTGAGCGTGGTGTTTTTTTAAAAACGGATACTCCCTCAAGCTTATCACGTTTAGTCCTGTCTTATCATTTCAAAGGAATTGCAGCACGCACTGTAAAAACTCTTTCAGGAGAAAGAGCTGTTGCATTAGAGTTGTTTCATGCAGATGAGGAAGCTTGCATTCCGCTTTTAGTTTCTAGAGATTTGAATAATGTTCTTTTGGATTGGAGACTATGGGCGGATACTTATGACCTTCCTATGCTTATGATCAATGAGGATAATCGCGTTATAGTTGTCAAAGATCGTTCTGATCTACGCCGATTTTTTTGTACGACACTGCATTCTAAACAAAAGCGCTTTTTACTTCGTTATAGCAATCCTTTAGGTTTGCGTTTGGTGATCGCAAATCGGATTGTGCTACAGAAGTATTGATATAGTTCATTTTGCTATTGTGCCGTCATACGCGTTTGTTTTCGCTATATTTTTGCATCTTATTGATTGTAAATGAGAGCTTTGTTTGACAACATACATTTGCAGTAGGCATCTGCGTTAGATATTCCTTCCATTGTGGTTGCAATAACATGCCTTTTTCAAGGAAGCTAAACTATTCAGTCTTAATGAAAATGAGAGAACCTTATCGACTAATGTAAGCTTTGATTTTGTAGAAATCATTAAAGTATTGGTAAGTTATAATAGAAAAAATTTCACAGTTTTTTCTATGCAAGGGCAATGGCAGTACATGATGCTTGTTTTCAAGCTTAATAAGCAAAAGGTTGTTTGTAAAAAGTGGTGAGCAAATGAGTTTAAATATAGCAACAAGATAATCACGTGGCTGCAATTACAGTGTTATACTCAGACAACATTTTTTCAAAACTATGAAAAATATGGAACAATTAGCAGATTCACATGGAATTATTAAATTATAAAAAGGAATATTCAAAAAATTTAGCTTTTTTGCGCAATGGCTCGCCATCCGATATCGCGGCGAACAAAGCCTTCTGGCCAATCAATACAATCAACAGCTTCATAGGCGCGCTTTTGCGCTTGCATAACAGTTTCTCCCGTTGCTGTTATATTTAAAACGCGTCCACCATTAGCAATGAGTTCTCCATTGCGTAATGCTGTTCCAGCTTGAAAAACTTTCACATCAGGGAGAGCATTTATCTTATCAAGATTGCGGATAACAGTGCCTTTTTTGGGAGAATCTGGGTAACCTTTAGCGGCCATAACAACAGTTAAAGCAGTTTTTTCAGACCATTGAAGGGGTTTCTGTTCAAGATTTCCTTGAGCTGCTGCAAGAAGAATTGGAAGAATATCATCTTTGAGACGCATCATTAAAACCTGACATTCAGGATCGCCGAATCGTACATTAAATTCAATTAATTCAGGTCCTTTTTGCGTTATCATTAATCCAACGAAGAGAATACCTTTAAAGGGAGCTCCCATTGTGTTCATGTTGTATAGAGTTGGTTCAACAATCTCTTTGAGGGTACGGTTAATCATTTCCTTGGTCATGATGGGAGCTGGTGAATAAGCTCCCATGCCGCCGGTATTTGCTCCAGTGTCACCATCACCTACACGTTTATGATCTTGAGCAGATCCAAAGGGGAGAGCAATTTTACCATCACAAAGACAGAAGAAGCTTGCTTCTTCACCTTCAAGAAAAGATTCTATAACAACTTTTTTTTCTGTATTACCAAAGGCACTTTTGAAGCAGGTATCAACCGCGTTAAATGCCTCTTCCATTGTCGTTGCAACAACAACGCCTTTACCGGCAGCTAACCCATCGGCTTTAATAACAATAGGAATACCTTGTTGACGAATGTAGGCTTTAGCTTTTAAAGCATCATTAAAGCATTGGTAAGTTGCCGTAGGAATGTTATTCTTATAGCATAAATCCTTTGTAAAAACCTTTGAACCTTCTAGCTGAGCAGCTTTTTGAGTAGGTCCAAATACACAGATATTAGCTTTATTAAGGGCGTCTGTTATACCTGCAACAAGAGGTGCTTCTGGCCCAACAACCACGAGGTCAATAAAATGTGTTTTACAAAATTCAATGACAAGAGGATGGTCATCAATGTTCAAATCAATATTTTCACCAAGTTCCATTGTTGCAGGATTTCCAGGAGCACAATATAATTTTGTTAGCAGTGGTGACGCTGCTATTTTCCATGCTAAAGCGTGTTCTCGTCCGCCTGAGCCTATAAGAAGGATGTTCATTGTTTGCTCCTATCACAGAAGATGATTAAATGAGTTTTCTTGTCATAAGAATGAAATGCCTCTATCGCAAGACTAAAGGTAAAATTATTTGATGAAAAAAAGTAAAAATATTGCACATATTCAATCCTGTGAGAGTCAGGGACGGGTTGTGGATGCATCCTCCAAACAATGGGTCTATCAATTTCTTCCGTGTTCTTTATGGTTTTATGCCCAATTGGCACGTTGGGATCGGCCTATCGGATGGCAATTGTTGATGTGGCCTTGTTTTTGGTCAGCAACGATGGCTTTTCTTTCTTATGAAATGCATCGATTGCCTCTTTTACCAATGTTACTTCATTGGTTCTGGTACCTTTTTCTTTTTTTTCTAGGTTCCATAGCTATGCGGGGCGCAGGATGTACTTGGAACGATCTTGTTGACCATAAAATTGATTCTCAAGTTGAGAGAACACGTTCTCGTCCATTGCCAACAGGCCATGTGAGTCGATTTCAGGCAAAAGTTTTTATATTGGTGCAATGTTTGGTTGGTTTAGGTGTCTTATCACAGTTTAATAAGTTCAGTTTTTTCCTAGGCATTTCGTCGTTAGTAGCGGTTGCATTTTATCCTTTTATGAAGCGTGTGACATATTGGCCACAGTTTTTTTTAGGTATTGCGTTTAATTGGGGGGCATTAATGGGTTGGGCAGTTGTGTGTGGAAGTCTGAGTTTGGCACCAATTTTACTTTATATGGGATCTATCTTGTGGACGATAGGGTATGACACAATTTACGCACATCAAGATAAAGAGGATGATGCTACTGTTGGTGTACGTTCCACAGCACTTCTCTTTGGTAAAGGCACTAAACGTGCTTTAGTGTTTTTGTATGGTGGTTTTGTAGTGCTTGTCGGCTTGGCATTTTATTTGGCACGAGTTCCCATTCTTAGTTTTTTGGGGCTTTTTGCGGCAAGTATCCACATGTTTATTCAAATTAAAGTTATTGATATAGATGACAGTTTGCAATGCTTAAAGCTTTTCAAATCTAATTCGTTTGTTGGTTTTGTGGTTTTCGCTGGTTTAGTATGTGGTGGTATATGGATGATAATTTATCCTATAGTTTAACCAACAATAAATTAAAAAACAAAATCATGTGCTATATGATGCTGAAAGTGAAGGGAATTAAAACCTAAAGGTTCTTGTCTTTTGCGATTTTTGTAGTCTGTTCGCATTCTATGATTAAGCTTTTTTATTACAGCCTTAGAGCTCTTTCCCATACAAAATTGCAATCTTGTCAAATTTTGATTATTTCTAGGATAAACTAAAAAAGATTTTAGTGAGGATGTCCGAATTCATCCACCTTTGCCTTAATCCAAATTGCTATTCCATTAGGGTTGAAATGTGTGAGACCATTTTACCTTTTACGCTTCGTTTTAGCATCGCTGACCACCTTACTAGTTTTTTTCAGAACTATACTTTTGTCTCGATGGTTTTGTAATTGCAACCTTTTTTCGCGTGGTATAGTAGGCAGATGTGACTCTCCAATTTAAACTGGTTTAATGATCTGCTTTTAATTTTGTAAAGGGCTGTTTAATCGTTATTATAAAGATAAAGTCTCATACTTTAGAGTTTGAAAAATCAGGGATAAAGTTTTTGTTTTCGCCAACCGTTATCTTCAACGGAATCGCGTGTAAAGAGCAGGCGGTCATGTAAACGAAACGGGCGATCACGCCAGAATTCGATAGAAAGGGGGGTAACGCGGAAACCGGACCAATAAGGTGGGCGTGGGACATTTCCTACTGCATAACGTGTAGTATATTGAGCAATTGCCTTTTTGAGGGTAAGATGGTTCTCTAATGGTTGAGATTGTTTGGATGCCCATGCACCAATTTGACTACCACGTGGTCGCGATTGGAAATATGTGTCTGCCTCTTGATCACTAACTTTTTCAACAATTCCTCGAATTCTGACCTGACGGCAGAGCGATTTCCAGTGAAAAGCTAAGGAAGCTTTCATTGATTTTAAAATTTCTTGTCCTTTGCGACTTTCATAGTTGGTATAGAAGACGAAGCCTTGGAGGTTGTAATCTTTTAGAAGAACTATGCGAACATTAGGCAAACCCGTTTCATCAACTGTTGCTAACGCCATAGCGTTAGGATCGTTTATTTCGCTTATTGTTGCCTCTTCAAGCCACTTTGCAAAAAGTGCAAAAGGTTTTCGCATTTGCGTAAAATCGTCGTCTGTTTGTACTTTATTGCTCATAGTATCTCCGAATGTTAGTGAGTATGAGTGAGGAACTCTTTAATTTACTGTGTTACCAAGACAATAAAGAGCTGTTTTTTCTTATTTTAAAAAGCTAATGCTGTCATGTACTATTATAGTGTTTTAACCATTTTTGTTTTTAGCGTAGAATGCAATGAGCTATATTAAATAAATTGTCTATTTTATCTGGTATTTTAGTTTCTTGATAGACATATAAAGAGAAGAAACCATTCTTTAAGATAGACTGATGGAGCTGTGAAAAACATTGAATAACATCTCAGTTGATATTTTGAAAACGAAAATGAAAAGAGGGCAATATGCGTGATCCGTACACGATTCTGGGTGTGGCACGTACCGCAAAACCGCAAGAAATTAAATCGGCATTTAGAAGATTAGCAAAAAAATATCATCCAGACCACAATATGGATGATGCAAAGGCTAAAGAGAAATTTTCTGAAATTAATCAAGCGTATGAGATTATAGGTGATAAAGACAAAAAAGCACAATTTGACCGCGGTGAAATTGATATAGAAGGAAAGCCGCTCTATCAAGCCTATGGCGCGGGTGAAAATTTTAGCAATAGCCACAATCCTTTTTCAGGAGGGGCAAAAGGATTTGGTTTTGGTTCTTCAGGCGGTGCAGGTTTTGATGCGAGCGATATTTTTCGCGATCTATTTGGGAGAGGAGGGAGCTTTTCGAATTCTGCACAATATAGTCGGTCTCAACAAGGAGCGCATGTTCGTGCCAATCTTTCCGTCACATTGGAGCAGATGGTTGGTGCAGAAAAGGTAGAAGCTGTTTTTCCTAATGGAAAAAAGTTAAAAATTAAGCTTCCAGACTATGTTGAAGATGGACAAACCATTCGTTTAAAAGGTCAGGGAGAAGAGGTAGCTTACGGTCAAGCGGGAGATGCGTTGGTAACCATTCACATTCAGAAACATTCTCGTTTACGGGTTGAAGGAAGGGCACTCCATCTTGATTTGCCAGTTCCCCTTAAACATGCAGTTCTGGGAGCCAAAGAAGAAGTTGAGACTTTGGAGGGGCGTGTGGTCTTAACTATTCCTGCTTGGTCGAGTTCTGATCGTGTTTTACGGTTGAAAGAGAAAGGACTTCGTTTAAAAAACGGCAAAAGAGATGATCTTTATGTGCATGTTCGTGTCATGTTGCCGGAAGATGGAGACGCTGCATTAGAACAATTCTTGCAAATGCAGAAAGGTTAATTTTTGAGTTATATAAAAACATAATTTTTGTTTGATATTAAACCAATTACTTGAAGAAAAAGTTGACCTATGTCATAGGCAAATAAGTAATATTAATTTCAAGGAGCAGTAGGGCAGTGCTGATGGCTAAAGGTAATGGTTTATTGTACGGCAAGCGTGGTTTAATTTTAGGGCTAGCCAACAATCGTTCTATCGCTTGGGGGATCGCTAAAGCAGCGAGTGCAGCGGGGGCAGAGCTCGCTTTTACCTATCAGGGTGAGGCGATGAAAAAGCGCGTTGAGCCTTTGGCTGAGGAAGTAAAAGGGTTTGTTTGCGGTCATTGTGATGTTTCTGATAGCGCATCTATAGATGCGGTCTTTAGAGCAATAGAGAAGAAATGGGGCAAATTAGATTTTTTGGTTCATGCTGTTGGTTTTTCTGATAAGGGCGAATTAAGTGGCCGTTTTGTTGATATTAGCGAGTCGAATTTCATGATGACCATGAATATTTCTGTTTATTCCTTAACAGCTCTGACGAAGCGTGCAGAAAAATTAATGCCAGATGGCGGTTCGATTTTGACATTGAGCTATTATGGTGCAGAAAAGGTTGTCCCCAATTATAATGTGATGGGGGTTGCTAAAGCGGCTCTTGAAGCGAGTGTGAAATATTTAGCGGTGGATTTAGGTCCTAAACATATTCGTGTTAATGCCATATCTGCTGGGCCAATAAAAACCTTGGCTGCTTCTGGCATTGGTGATTTCCGTTATATTTTAAAATGGAATGAATATAATGCTCCCTTGCGTCGTACGGTAACAATTGAAGAGGTTGGTGATTCTGCGCTTTACTTTCTTTCAGATCTGTCTCGTTCTGTTACCGGTGAGGTGCATCATGTGGATTCAGGTTATAACGTCATAGGCATGAAGGCTGTTGATGCACCAGATATTTCCGTCGTTAAAGAATGACTTTTGGTTTATAGTGGTGGCTTGACCAAATTTAGAGCGGTCAAACAGTATTCTGGGATGGAGACAGTTTATTTGCACGGTTTTACATAGGCTGTGGTTGCATATATTTGACGGAGAAACGGGGCATTTTTTATGTCGCATAATACATTTGGTCATTTGTTTCGTGTAACGACATGGGGAGAGAGCCATGGAACTGCTCTTGGGTGCGTCATCGATGGCTGCCCTCCAGGAATTGTTTTTACTCTTTTAGATGTTCAGTCTTATCTTGATAAACGTAGGCCGGGACAGTCCAAATATACAACGCAACGTCGAGAATTGGATCAAGTAGAGGTGCTTTCAGGGACTATTGTTCAGGATGATGGGATGACATTGGTGACAACGGGTACACCAATTTCCCTGTTGGTTCGAAATACGGATCAACGTTCTAAGGATTATGCCCAAATTGCTCATCAGTATCGTCCTGGTCATGCAGATTATACTTATGATGTTAAATATGGCATCCGTGATTTTCGAGGTGGCGGGCGTGCTTCAGCGCGTGAGACAGTAGCACGTGTTGCGGCAGGTGCTCTCGCGCGTAAAATTGTTCCTGGTTTGATTGTACGGGGAGCTGTGATAGCGATTGGTCCTTATACGATTAATCGCGATCGTTGGAATTGGTCAGAGGTTGATAACAACCCTTTTTTTACCCCTGATGCAGAGATGATACAGGTTTTTAGTGATTATATCGACAACGTACGTAAAGATGGTTCATCTGTTGGTGCTGTTGTTGAGATTGTTGCAGAAAATGTTCCGGCAGGTTTGGGAGCACCTATTTATGCAAAACTTGATCAGGACATTGCATCATTACTCATGTCGATTAATGCAGTAAAGGGGGTAGAAATAGGTGATGGTTTTGCAGCAGCTCGCCTGACTGGAGAAGAAAATGCAGATGAAATGCGGATGGGAAGTGATGGAAAACCATTCTTTTTATCCAATCACGCGGGTGGTGTTTTAGGCGGAATATCAAGTGGGCAGCCAATTATTGCACGTTTTGCTGTAAAGCCTACTTCATCAATTTTAACACCTCGTCGTTCAGTTGATGTTGATGGTAATGATGTAAATGTTGCAACGAAGGGACGTCATGACCCATGTGTTGGGATTCGCGCGGTTCCTGTTGGCGAAGCGATGGTCGCTTGTGCTATTGCTGATCATTATCTAAGGCATCGCGGTCAAGTCGGATGATGCAAAAGGTGAATAATGGCATATGATGAAAAAAAAATTATTTCTGCATTGCAAGCTTTTAAACGCGGTGAAGTTGTTGTGGTTACCGATGATGATGACCGTGAAAATGAAGGCGATTTGATTGTTGCTGCTGCCCATTGTACAGAAGAGAAGATGGCGTTTATCATTCGCCATACAACAGGCATTATTTGTGCACCTATGCCAAAAGAAGAAGCGCAACGGTTTAATCTTGCTCCTATGGTGTCAGATAATAATTCCATGCATCGTACTCAATTTACTGTTAGTGTTGATTTTAAACATGGCATAACAACGGGGATTTCAGCGCACGACCGTACATTAGCTGTGCGTAATCTTGCTAATTCAAATGCTGATGCAAATGATTTTATCCGTCCAGGACATATTTTCCCTTTGATCGCGCATAACGGGGGAGTTCTTATGCGTTCAGGGCATACGGAGGCAGCTGTTGATTTATGTAAACTAACTGGTTTATCGCCAGTTGGTGTTATCGGTGAGCTGGTCAATGATGATGGAAGCGTTAAACATGGGGATGAAATTACAAAATTTGCACAAGATAATCAATTGCATATAATAACGGTTGCAGATTTGATTGCTTATCGCCAACGTAAGGAAGTGTTGATTAGGCATGTTGGAGAAATGCATATTGAAACACCAATAGGACCAGCTGTTGTGCAAAGTTATCAACTCCCTTGGGAAGTAATTCAACATATTGCAATCATTTTTGGTGATATCTGTGACGGTGAGGATATTCCTGTATGTTTATATCGTGAAAATATTGTGAAGGATATTTTTTGTCGATCTTCAAATATTACAGCTATTATGCAGCGTATGATAGAAAAAGAAAAACGTGGTGTGTTTGTTTATTTGCGTGAAGAATCTGCTGTTGTACAATCAGCTATTGGCACTCAAGAGATGGCGAGAGAAGGCTTGGAAAACCACTTACAGGCAATTGAACGTGAAGAAGAATGGCGCCAAATTGGCTTAGGATCACAAATTTTGAAACATTTAGGAATTAGTTCTATTGTTGCTTACGCTTCTAAAGAGCATCATTATGCAGGTTTAGAAGGTTTTGGAATTCGTATATTCAGAGCAGATATTTTATGAGGATTGCATGAAACAAGAGATAAAAAAAGGGGATGTTACAGCATTAAGTTTTGAGGAAGCGCTTAAGCAACTTGAAGTGATTGTAGAGAATTTAGAACGTGGAGATGTTCCTTTAGAGCAGTCGATCGAGATTTATGAGCGTGGTGAGTCTCTTAAAAAACATTGTGAGAAACTTTTGAAAATGGCTGAAGTTAAAGTTGAGAAAATTCAGCTTTCAGAGGGAGGTTCTCCAGTAGGGACAGAGCTTCTTGATTCTGAATAATAGTTTAAGTAATTTTGATATATTTATTGCAAGATAGGAGATGCAGTAATTTAATTTAAGGGTACGAATTTTATCGGTTTCCTTAAATCATCACCTATAGAAAACGTTTTTCAGTAAAAATTAGGTGAAAGTATAAATGGAAGAGGGGAGAAGACATATTTTGTCTCGGATATTGACGCTACTACTTGATCGTATTTTTTTTCCACATAGTTTGCGGGCATTGCTAGAGTCTGATTTAGTAAAGTTAGCTGATGAGTTGCTGATAGAAACAATTGATGCGGTTTCCGTAACAGATGGTCATCTTGATGCGAGGGCTTGGTGTTATTGAGCTCACTGTTGCATTGCAGTATGTTTTTAATACGCATGAGGATAAGATTATTTGGGATATTGGTCATCAAGTTTATCCGCACAAAATTTTAACAGAGCATAGAGATAGAATTTGCACATTTTTGGTAAGGTAATATTAAGGAGCTTTTTTTGTCTCGGATATTGACGCCACTACTTGATCGTATTTGTTTCCCACATGATTTGCGGGCATTGCCGGAGTCTGATTTGGTAAGGTTAGCTGATGAATTGCGGACGGAAACAATTGATGCGGTTTCCGTAACAGGTGGTCATCTTGGCGCGGGGCTTGGTGTTATTGAGCTCACTGTTGCATTGCATTACGTTTTTAATACACCTGAGGATAAGATTATTTGGGATGTTGGTCATCAAGCTTATCCACACAAAATTTTAACGGGACGTAGAGATAGAATTCGCACATTGCGTCAAGAGGGTGGATTGTCAGGTTTTACGAAGCGTTCAGAAAGTGTGTATGATCCATTTGGTGCAGGTCATTCTTCGACTTCTATTTCAGCTGGCCTTGGCATGGCGGTGGCTAGTGCTTTGAAAGCAGAGGAAAGGCGGAACATCATTGCTGTGATTGGTGATGGTGCTATGTCTGCTGGTATGGCTTATGAAGCGATGAATAATGCTGGTGCTTTGGATGCGCGTTTGATTGTTATTCTTAATGATAACGATATGTCTATTGCACCTCCTACAGGTGCTATGAGTGCTCATCTTGCACGATTGGTTTCTCGTCCTGCTTACCGTAGTTTGCGCGAACGTGTAAAGGTATTAGGCGAAAAACTGCCCAAGTTTTTTTTAGATAAAGCACGTCGTTCAGAGGAATTTGCACGTGGTTTTTTGGTTGGGGGAACTTTGTTTGAGGAGCTTGGTTTTTACTATGTTGGACCAATAGATGGCCATAATTTAGAGCATTTATTGCCTGTTTTAAAAAATGTTCGTGAATATCCTAATGGTCCTGTTTTGGTACATGTGGTTACGCATAAAGGTAAGGGATATGCACCTGCAGAAGCATCATCTGATAAATATCACGGTGTTAATCGTTTTGATATTGTAACAGGAAAACAGGTTAAAGCACTAAGCGGTGCTCTTCCCTATACTAAGGTATTTTCTAAGGCTTTAATAGAAGAAGCTACGCATGATGATAAGATTGTTAGTATAACCGCGGCAATGCCAACGGGGACAGGTCTTGATGCTTTCGCTGAAAAGTTTCCTGAAAGAATGTTTGATGTTGGTATTGCTGAGCAGCATGCTGTAACTTTTGCTGCGGGCATTGCCTGTGAAGGGTATAAGCCTTTTGTCGCGATTTATTCTACTTTTTTACAACGTGCTTATGATCAGATTATTCATGATGTGTCGATTCAAAAATTACCGGTACGTTTTGCAATTGATCGAGCAGGTTTTGTGGGGGCGGATGGCGCAACTCATGCAGGTAGTTTTGATATTGTTTTTTTGGCAACTCTTCCTGAATTTGTTGTTATGGCGCCTTCTGATGAAGTTGAACTGATGCATATGGTACGTACCGCTGCAGCTTATGATCAGGGACCACTTTCTTTTCGTTATCCGCGTGGTGAAGGTGTTGGTATAGATTTACCGCAGCGCGGTGAGCTATTAGAGATTGGAAAAGGACGTGTTCTGCGTGAGGGAACTAGGATAGCTTTGGTTTGTTTTGGAACGCGGATGTCAGAAGTTTTGATAGCTGCTGATAAGTTGGTGGCAGAGGGGTTGTCTACAACAGTTGCGGATGCACGGTTTGCAAAGCCTTTGGATAAGGACTTGATGCGTCGTTTGGCACGTGAGCATGAGGTATTGGTAACAATTGAAGAAGGTGCAATAGGCGGATTTGGAGCGCATTTATTACAATTTTTGGCGCAAGAAGGACTCTTAGAACATGGTTTGAAAGTTCGTACATTAAAACTTCCTGATGAATATTTAAACCATGGTCCACCAGAGAAAGTTCTTTCGCGTATCGGACTTGATGCTGTTGGTATTGTTAATACCGTTTTTACTGCTTTGGGACGCGAGATTCAGACAGTACAGAAAATTCGAGTATGAGATGGCCGTTAGGAAAAGGCTTGATATTCTTTTAGTTGAAAAAAACTTTTTTACGACTCGTTCACGGGCACGTGATGCTATCGTGCGCAAAACCGTTAAAGTTGGCGGCGAAATAATTTTAAAAGCTGGACAGATCATTTCTGATGATGCAAAAATTGTAGTTTGCGATCTAGCGCAGAATTATGTTTCACGTGCAGCGTTAAAATTGATCAGTGCACTTGATGTATTTCCGATTGTAACGGATAAAGTGACTGCCATTGATATTGGTGCGTCGACAGGTGGTTTTACACAGGTTCTCTTAGAGCGTGGGGCAGCTCATGTGATTGCTGTTGATGTTGGTCATCATCAGTTTGATGCACGCTTGTTTGGAAATAGTGCTATAACCTTATTAGAAGGTTTAAATGTTAGAGATTTTAAGCGGAAACATTTAGACGGGCGGGAAATTGATCTCGTAGTATCGGATGTCAGTTTTATTTCTCTTAAGCTTGCATTACCTCCTGTTTTGTCTTTAGCCAAAAATGGAGCTCAAGCGGTTTTATTGATAAAACCACAATTTGAGATTGGTCGAGAAGGCCTTGGTAAGGGTGGGGTATTGAGAAACCTATCAGCAGCAAAACAAATCGCTGAAGAGCTTTTTGATTGGCTAAATACTCAAACAGGATGGACTGCAAAAGGTTTATTGCCTTCACCTATTTTAGGTAGTGACGGCAATTTAGAATATTTGTTATTCGGAGAAAAAGAGTGAGCAATGAGGTTGCAATCGATCATATTGGCATGAATGGTCATGGTATTTCCAACACACCGCATGGCCCTATTTATGTCCCTTTTACTTTACCAGGAGAGGTTGCTACAATCGCTCTTCGTGGAAAATATGGAACACTTATTGCTTTAGAAAAGAAGTCGCTAGAACGCATTGATGCTGTTTGCAAACATTTTGAGAATTGTGGAGGGTGTGTTCTCCAGCATTGGCGCGCTGATGCTTATCGTGCTTGGAAACGGCAATTGGTTGTTGATGTGCTTAAAGGGTATGGACTTGATGTTGTTGTTTCACCTTTAATTGAATGTAAGCTCTATAGCCGCCGGCGAATTACTTTAACGGCATCCATGACACCACAAGGTTATAGAGTCGGTTTTAATCGTCATCTCTCTCATGATATTGTGGTTCTTGAGGAATGTCCAGTGAGCTGTCCAGAGCTTATATCTCAGTTGAGTAATATTAGAATGTTATGTGCTTTTCTAAGCAATCATGTAAAGCGGTTTCATGTTACAATAACACACGTTGAAAATGGTTTAGATGTTGCTTTAAGTGGTTGTGTTATACACCATGAGTCTATTCGTCAGAAAATGGTGTCTGCAGCCCTTTCATGCGGGATTACACGGTTGTCTGTTGAAGGTGAAGTTTTGGTTGAATAAGAAAAGCCATTGGTTTACTTTGGAGATGTTTGTGTTGAATTTCCGGCTGGTGGATTTCTCCAAGCGACTTATGAAGCTGAGAATATCATAAGCAATATTATTTTGACTCATTTTAAAAAAGTAAAGAATGCTGCTGATTTATTTTCAGGAGTTGGAACCTTCACATTGCGCATGGCTAATTGCAACCGGTTTAAGAACAGTAACTTGTGAAAAGCGTGATCTTTTTCGACGTCCATTTTCTACGAAGGAACTTGAGTGCTTTGATAGTGTCATTTTTGATCCTCCACGCGCTGGTGCAGAGGAACAAGTACGTGAATTGGCTAAAGCAACAATACCACGTGTAGTGGCTATTTCATGCAATCCTATTACATTTGCTCGTGATTTATCTCTTCTTGTGGCAGGTGGTTATACAGTAGAACAAATCACACCGATTGATCAATTTTTATGGTCACCACATGTTGAAATTGTTGCTGTTTTGAGCAAACGCAAAACAAAGAAAAGCTGGAAGCTTTAACCTAAATTGAAGAGTTCTTTTGAATTCCGTTGAGAGTTTTTTAAACCACGTTGATTTAGTATATTTTATGAAAGTGCCGTTCCACCAATTGTCATATTATTAATTCGCAGATGAGGTTGTCCGACACCAACAGGAACGTTTTGTCCTGCTTTTCCGCACATACCAACACCGTTATCAAGTTT
This sequence comes from Bartonella sp. B12(2025), assembly GCF_053795135.1. Lineage (NCBI taxonomy): Bacteria > Pseudomonadati > Pseudomonadota > Alphaproteobacteria > Hyphomicrobiales > Bartonellaceae > Bartonella > Bartonella sp. B12(2025). The sequence continues at coordinate 309,783 of NZ_CP200031.1, forward strand.
GCTGTCATTTCCAATCATCGTAATACGTTTCATAGCATCTGGTCCATTTCCGATAAGGGTTGCACCTTTAATTGGCGCTACAATTTTGCCATTTTTTATTCTGTAAGCTTCGGTGCATTCAAAGACGAATTTTCCAGAAGTGATATCAACTTGTCCTCCACCAAATGAGACAGCATAGATACCATTTGTTAATGAAGATAGAATTTCTTCAGGTGTTTTGTCTCCTCCTAGCATGATCGTATTTGTCATTCGCGGCATTGGCGCATGTGCATAGGATTCACGCCGTCCATTTCCAGTTGACTTAACCCCCATAAGTCGAGCATTTAGCCTGTCCTGCATAAAACCAATAAGTTTTCCATCTTCAATAAGGACATTACACCCTGATGGAGTTCCTTCATCATCGACAGTGAGTGAGCCACGACACTGAGGGATTGTACCATCATCAACAACTGTCACACCTTTGGCGGCAACTTGTTGACCCAAAAGTCCAGAAAAAGCAGAGGTTTTTTTACGGTTGAAATCACCTTCTAAACCATGACCTACGGCTTCATGAAGCATAACGCCAGGCCATCCATTAGCTAAGACAACATCAAATGTTCCTGCTGGTGCTGCTTCTGCCTCTAAGTTTATTAAAGCCATACGCAAGGCTTCATCAGCAGCCTTTTTCCAATTTTCTTCACTAATGAATTGGCTAAATGCTTGCCGTCCACCACATCCGTAGAATCCATTTTCACGCCGATTTCCTTCAGCAGCAACTACAGATATAGAAAGCCGTACAAGAGGACGAATATCACGAACCAGATGCTCATCTGCGCGTAAAATTTCAACATGCTGTAATGAACCGGAAAGAGAAACAGTAACTTGGTGCAATTTATCATTTTTTGCACGTAAATAGGCATCAATTTTTTGCAAAAGTGCGCTTTTTTCTTCAAATGATGGAGCATCAAGGGGGTTATGTGGTTGATAAAGTCTTTTGTTTGTGTGTTGAGGTGCTGCGTTATAAGGTCCTGCATGATTATTATAAGTAACAGCTTTTGCTGCTTCGCTGGCACGTTTGAGTGCAGCAGCTGATAATTCACTAGAGTGTGCATATCCAGTAGCTTCTTCAGCAACGACGCGCAGACCAAATCCCATATCCTGATGAAATGAGCCATTTTTAAGCTGTCCATTATCAAATAAAAGGGTTTCACTTTCTGTATACTCTAGGTAAAGTTCACCATCATCAGCATGACGAAGCGTTTCTTGTACAAGTGATTGCACTTTAGATGAAGCAATATCAAAATAGTCAATCAGTGATTTCATAGTGGTTATCCTATTTGATGGGTGCTTGAAAGATTCCCATTTATCTTGTTTAAGAAGCTGTGAAGTATACTATGGGGTCTTAATCATTCGATGCACGTAAAGTTCATTGTGTTGGTAAGGTTGCATAAGCATCACTAAGACCATGGAGATCAATGAGACCTTCAACTGCTTGCTCGGGAGTTGTAAAAATAAAATAAGTTACCATTTTACCTTTTAAAAAGAGCTGTAGTGCGTCTTCTTTAAGAAAAGCTTCAGCAACACAATTATCACCAAGACAACGATGATATTCTATTCTTCCCATATTGTTATCGTCAATTTTCAATTCAACACCGGGACGCAACTCAACGCGGATCGGAGTGAAAACACGCATCAAAGCTCCTCGATTTTTAGGGAGCTTATAAAATGTAACGCGGAAAGTAATGTCATGGCGGTTTTTTGCATGCACATTTTGTACAACTTCACATTGTATATTAGGTGTGCCTGGTGGTAGGGAGCAAACTTTTGTCCACGCGCCGTACGTTTGTGGAGCAGGGATATTTTGCACATGAGATGTTTGTGCGATAGCATGATTGGTAGAAATATTATAGAGTGTATAAATAACAGCACCAACAAAAAAAGTTCTTTTTAGCAATTTATAAAGTACCATGGGAAGCTCTAACTAGATCAGGATTACACTATTAAACTCTGCATAAAAATGAATTCTCAAAGTGAAATTATAACACAAAACCATTATCTATCCAAACATATTAATCTGTATGCACAAAATAAAGAAAAAATAGAAAAACAATATGTCACATAAGGCAAGATTTGTAGCATTGCTTTATAATGTTTGGTATGATGTGTTTTTTATGGTAGAGTTATAGTATAAAAGCAATGTGTGTTTAAAAAGTATATTTTTGTTGCAGATACTTCTGCCTGTTTTTAGGGAGGACGTACAAGAGAGGTATTCTGTATGTTCTCAAAACATGTTACATTAATTGGTCATTCCCATATGCCAGACAGTATTTTTTGTGAATGACAGAAATGAAAAAGGTCTTTGAGTGGAATGTCTATTTCAGGAGAATTGTCGACTGCAAGTGGTAAAACAATTCCGCTAAAATCTGGGATTGGTGATTATATCACGTTATTAAAACCACGGGTTATGTCACTTGTTGTATTTACAGCTCTAGTTGGATTGGTGGTTTCGCCTGTTCCTATCAATCCGTTTTATGGGTTTTTAGCAATTTTGTGTATTGCTGTAGGTGGTGGTGGTGCAGGAGCACTTAATATGTGGTATGATGCTGACATTGATGCAGTGATGAAACGTACCCAAAATCGTCCCATTCCTACTGGTAGAATAAGTTCCAAGAAGGCGTTTGTCTTTGGCATGGTTCTTTCCGTGTTGTCCGTGTTAGTTATGGGGATCTTCATTAATTGGTTTGCAGCACTTTTTCTTGCATTCACAATTTTCTTTTATGTCGTTATTTATACAATTTGGCTAAAGCGTATAACGCCACAAAATATTGTGATTGGTGGTGCAGCGGGAGCCTTCCCACCAATGATTGGATGGGCTGCTACAACAGGTACAGTGAGTATTGAGAGTTTTTTATTATTTTTAATCATTTTTATGTGGACACCACCACATTTTTGGTCTCTTTCTTTGTTTTCATCTCTTGATTATGATGCAGCGGGTATTCCTATGATGCCTAATGTACAGGGCGAGCACTCAACAAAAAAACAGATCTTATTGTATACTATTCTTATGGCAATATGTGCTTCTGGACCATGCATTACTGGTTTTGCAGGAATTTTCTATGGTATTTTCTCGACAATTTTGAGCGTTATCTTTGTTTATTTCTCCTATCGTTTGTGGAAAGCTAATACGCATGACGCAACTGTTCTTATGGCAAAAAAAACGTTTTTCTTTTCGTTATTTTATTTAGCTGCCGTATTTGGAATTCTTTTGATTGAATGGCTTGTTTAATATTTTATTAATCCCCTGGTGCAGTAAAATTAAAGATAAAAGCTAAATTAACTTTGCATGGAAAAATACCATAAGTATAATGTTATTATAAAGGATGGTATTTCTAGTTTTCTCTTTACACTGCTTGTGTGAGTATAACGATAGCCTGTTTGAAATTGTGGTAAGAGTCATAGATATTAAGGATGGTTTATGTCTGCACTTCCCCTTTTAACGATGCGTCTTTGTAATCCTCGTGGATTTTGTGCTGGGGTTGATCGTGCTATTCAGATTGTTCTACTTGCATTAAAAAAATATGGAGCTCCAGTGTATGTTCGTCATGAAATTGTGCACAACCGTTATGTAGTTGAGGGTTTGCAGCAACGGGGAGCCATTTTTATTGAAGAACTTGATGAGATTCCAGAAGAACATCGTGGTCAACCTGTTGTATTTTCTGCCCATGGTGTGCCAAAATCTGTACTAAAAGAGGTTCGTCATTATAATTTATTTTATCTTGATGCTACATGTCCTTTGGTTTCTAAGGTTCATAAACAAGCGATACGACATCAACGTTATGGTCGTCATGTTATATTGATTGGTCACTCTGGTCATCCTGAAGTGGTAGGAACAATGGGACAACTTGAAAAAGGGGCTGTTACGTTGATTGAAACGATAGAAGATGCTTTGCATTATCAGCCGGATGATCCAGATAAATTAGGATTTGTAACGCAAACAACACTTTCTGTTGCGGATACAGCAGGGATTCTCTCTGTATTACAGAGACGTTTTCCTACGTTGGAGGCACCAACTGCCGAATCAATTTGCTATGCTACTACTAATCGCCAAAATGCTGTTAAGGCGGCGGCGTTGGGGAGCGATCTATTTTTGATTGTTGGTGCACCAAACTCTTCTAATTCACGACGTTTGGTCGAGGTTGCTGAGAGATCTGGGGCGAAGCAGGCTATACTAGTGCAAGGGGTTGATGACATTGATTTTGACTGCCTTGGAGCTCTTTTTGTTGTAAGCCTTTCAGCTGGGGCATCTGCTCCTGAAATTATTGTTCATGAAATTATTACAGCTTTTCGTAAGCGTTATAACGTTAAAATAGAATTAACTGAAACTGCAGTAGAAACAGAGACATTCTTAGTTAATCGTGAATTACGCGATGTCATTTTAGCCCCTGAAGATATGGCTTTTGTTAATGGTCAAGTAGAGAAATTAACAAATGAACATGATGATACATAAAAGGCTGAAAATGAAATAGAAACATGGCAGTTCATACAGATGTTCATCCAAATGATTTGAAGGTATTTTTGACACGTTATTCGATAGGTTCGCTTTTATCCTATCAAGGCATAGCGGAGGGGATCGAGAATTCTAATTTCATACTGTATACGACAGAAGGGAGGTTTATTCTAACACTTTATGAAAAACGTATTTTAAAAAATGATTTGCCTTTTTTTTGCAGTCTTATGCAGCACTTAAGGCGGCGTGGAATTCTTTGTCCTGAACCAGTAGTGCAAAATGATGGAACAACAATCGGTGAATTATCAGGACGTTCCGCTGCTATTATTACTTTTTTGGAAGGAATGTGGATTCGTCAGCCTAATATATATCATTGTGGAGAAGTGGGGACTAGTTTAGCACAGTTGCATTTAGCGGGGCAGGATTTTACACTCAGCCGTAAAAATACTCTTTCTGTTATGGACTGGAAGTTATTGTGGGAACATTGTCAAACGAATAAAGATGCGTTGTTAAAGGAGTTTGGGAAAAAAATTGATATAGAATTGGCTTTTTTACAAGAAAATTGGCCGTCAAATTTACCAACAGGCATTATTCACGCGGATTTATTTAATGATAACGTGTTTTTTTTGAACCATCGTCTTTCTGGTATTATAGACTTCTATTTTGCGTGTAATGATTTTTTTGCTTATGATTTGGCTATTTGCTTGAATGCTTGGTGTTTTGAACATGATCATTCCTATAATCTTACCAAAGCACGTAGGTTATTGGAAAATTATCAAAAAATAAGGCCATTGCTTCCCTTAGAATTGAATGCAATTATTCTATTGGCACGTGGTGCGTCTTTACGTTTTTTACTTACACGTCTTTATGATTGGTTCAATACACCGCCTGATAGTTTTGTAATTAAGAAAGATCCATGGGAATATTGGCATAAACTTTGTTTTTTTAGTAGTATAGTTTCATTAAGTGAGTTAGGTTTTTGATTGTATGTTAAATCAGCAAAAAGTCGTTGAAATTTATACAGATGGTGCTTGCTCAGGAAATCCTGGAGTTGGAGGGTGGGGGGCAATTTTACGCTGGAATGGCCATGAACGTGAGCTTCGTGGTGGAGAAGTGTATACGACAAACAATCAAATGGAATTGATGGCGGCAATTTGCGCATTAAAAGCACTTAAAGAAGCTTGTTTGGTCGAACTTTATACAGATTCAGTTTATGTGCGCAACGGTATATGTAAATGGCTTGAAGGTTGGAAAAAAAATAATTGGCGTACTGCATCAAAAAAGCCTGTGAAAAATATGGAGTTATGGCAAGCTCTTGAGGATGCATGTTCTTGTCACACTATCAGGTGGCATTGGGTAAAAGGACATGCTGGCCATCCCGATAATGAGCGTGCGGATGCACTTGCTCGGAAAGCAATTACTGAGTACCGTGAAAACGGATGGTTTTCGAAATAATCTTTTTTGCAAGACTTTCTCTTTTATAGTGGATTAGAAAGAGGGGTTGGTTGCGTATAGAGTGTGAATTTTCCACTTAAAGCATGACTTTTAAAGGAAACTGTATAAAAAATTGTGTGGTTTTCTTCATCTGGTATGAAATAGAGTGGAGCGCTAAAAAGTGTATACTCTGTGTTCTCACTTACTTTTTTTGCTGGCCCAATTTGCATTTCTCCTCCATCTAAAAAGAGAGAAGTAGGTGTGAGTTTGTTGTTATTCTGTATTTTTATGAAAAGATTATTTGTATCTTTTTGAGCAGTTATTTTAAATTCATTGTGTGTTGTATCAGGTAGAGCAGTTTGGGCGTTTTTTAATAAGGAAGCAGGAAGACGTTTGTTCTTGAGTGCAGGTGATGAAAAATCAAAGTTAACAGTAAACGGAAGACAGATTTTATTACACAATCCAAGAGTTAACGCACCACTTAAACTTTCGTTTGAACCAGAAATAGTGAAAGGCAATACTACTTTATCTTTATAGCCTAATGACCAGTCATTTTCTGTTTTATAAAGTTGTGGTGTGGGATAAAAGATTTCATAAGAAATCTGTTGATTGAAGTTAAAAAATGGTGCCATGCCTGAATTACCCGGGTTACGCCAGTAGGTTTTCCATCCTGGTTTAAGAACAATTTCAATAATTCCGTCCCTTATTCCAGAAAGAGATGGTTCGGTAATAGCTAATCTGATACGGCCACCATCTGATTCATACCAAGATGTTGCAGAAAGATATGAGTTCTGTTTTGTTTGAGCTTTGATAGGGATGTTAAGTAATTCTAACATTATGCATGTTAAGCTTAAAATAACTAAAAGTTTTTTATAAAAGAAAGTTACGATATATTGTAATTTTGTAAATATTTGAATTTTTTTCATTGGAGATTTAATTTCCTTTTATACTAACTGAATTAAATTTTATCATGTAATTATGGAGAGTAGCAGATTGATGAAGCAGTGTAATGGCTTTTTAGGTGGACAGTTGCTCATAGCAATGCCTGGAATGAATGACCGACGCTTTATTCGTTCTGTTATTTATGTTTGTGCGCATTCTGATGCTGGTGCTATGGGGATTATTCTCAATCAATTGCATCATATTGACTTTCCAGAGCTTTTGCTTCATCTCGGGGTCATAAACAGTGAACAAAGAAAAACTCTTTCTGAACCAATAAAAAAGTTTCCAGTACGTCATGGTGGACCTGTTGATCCTTCGCGTGGTTTTGTACTTCATTCAGATGATTATATTTGTAAAGAAACTGTTTCTATTGCAAATGAGATCTGTTTTACTGCAACAATTGATATATTAAAAGCGATCAGTTGTGAACAAGGTCCAAAACATGCATTGATAGCATTAGGTTACGCTGGATGGAAAGCGGGACAGCTCGAGGCAGAAATCTCTGCAAACGGTTGGCTTATCAGTTCTACGTCACCTAGTTTTCTTTTTGAAAGTGATTTAAATCGCAAATATGATGAAAGCTTAATTCGCATGGGGATAGATCCAGCCTATCTCACTTCTGAAATGGGGCACGCGTAGAGTTTCACTATTTTCCGAGTTTTTTATTCTAGAATATCTTATCTGCTATGTTTTAATTGTATAAGGAAAATGATTTTGAACGAGACTGATTAACTCTCCGATGGCAATTGGCTTAGTAACGAGTGTGCTTTGAACATATTTACAGCCTTCTTGGCGTAGGAAAATCGCTTCTTTCTCATTTTCAACACCTTCTGCGATGATTTGCAAATTAAGGTCAGTTGCCATATTAATAATGGACTTGAGAACAAGCTTTTTCTTGAGAGAGTCGATCGAGATAAGTGAACGATCCAATTTAACTATGTCAAATGGATAACGCACGAGATAGGCAAGTGACGAATAACCTGTTCCAAAATTATCTAGTGCGAGATCCATTCCAAGTGCTTTAATTTGTTCAAGAAAGTGTGCTGATTGTTCCGGATTTTTTCTTAAGACAAATTCGGATATTTCTATCATCAATCTCCCTTTTTTGAGTGGGTAGCGAAGTAAAGTGGAGCGCAATTGACTGATGACGCTAGGATGAATCATTTCCGCGCTTGGTAAATTGATTGAAATAAAGAAAGATTGTTGGGAAAATTTTTCTTGTACATTTGTAAGGTCAATAACGGCATTCTCGATGATGAATTGTGCTAAATCCATAACGGTTTGTTCATTTTCTACAATCTTTATAAAGTCAGAAATACTTAAAACTCCATAATTTGGATGATGCCATTCTACAATCGTTTCAAAACCAATAATTTGTCCATCTGATAAATTAAGAATAGGATGGTAGAGGATTTTTATTTCATTGCGTTTTATGGCATAATGAATATCTTTCCCCATAGTGTTATGCTCAATACCCAAAGTACGGAAATTGGGGCGAAAAGGTTCAATGTGGTTGCCACCCATTTGTTTTGCGCGGATCATTGCCAGTTCGCTATCATTTAAAATATCTTGAGCGGTCGATCTATTTTCACTCCATGTGACCAGTCCAATTGATGTTGAAAGCGTGATTCTTTTTTCTGTAAGTGCAATAGGTGCTGAGATTGTTTTGTGCAGAGAATCTGCAAATGCTGCAATCTTCTGTGGTTCAGTTTCACTGAGTAAAATGATTGCAAAACGGTCTGCAGAAAGACGTGATAAGGTATCTTGAAAGTTAATAAGGCGGCTCAAACGGCGTGCTATGATGAGCAGTACAGTGTCACCAACAGCTATGCCTAACTTGCGATTAATTTGACGGAAATTGTCAAAGTCAATCATAAAGACGGTTGGTTTAATTTTGATATTCGCTTTAGCCAAAGAGGTATAGTTTTGTAATCTGTCGAAGAAAATTTGTTGGTTAGGGAGACCCGTTAGGCTGTCGTGAATTGCATCATGCAATAAGCGTTCTTCGGCTTTTTTGTGATTGGTAATATTGACAATGGTTCCAATGACACGCGTAATTTTCCCATCTTTTTGCATAGCTGGGCGTGCGCGGAGAGAAAACCAATGATAGTAGCCACCACCAGAAGACAGTCGAAAAACTTGATCGATACGTCCTTTTTTGTTTTTAAGAATGATATCCAATATGGCTTGAAAGCGTTCACGATCATCATGGTGCAAGGCTGAAATCCAGTTGTGCATAGAACCATTGAGTTTGTGGATTTCAGTGCCAAAAAGGGTTGACATGTTTGGGTGTACAACAATGCGGTCACGTTCAACGTTCCAGTCCCAAATAATATTTCCAGCTCCTTTTGCTGCAAGCACTTGTTGTTCAAGGTCGGAAAATATTCCTTCATGGAAAGCATCATTAGAAAAAGTTTGTTGCATAACAGTAAAGCTGATAAGCAGAACAATGAGCACCAGTCCCCCTGCTAATGCTGGCTGGATAATATCGTTGTTTAAATATCCTTCTATGCAGGCATAAGCTCCAACACACCAGAAGCTAATGAGCAACCATGTTGGGATAAGCATGATTGCACGGTCATAGCTTCGGATCGCAAAATAGCTAATTAAAATTATACCAAGCACAGCAGTGAGACCAAATGACAAACGAGCAATTCCAGCTGCTCTGGTTGGGTCATAAATAGCAAATGTTCCCAAACCACAAAGAGCGATAGTCCATATAATTGCACCATAACTGAAGTGATAATGCCAACGGTTAAGGCATAAATAGGTAAAAAGGAAAATGAAGAGTGTAGCAGCAAGCGCTACTTCTGTGCTAGCACGCCAAATCGGTTGCGTTGTTAGAGTAACTGCAAAGAATTTGTTTAAAAAGTTAAAGTCAATGCCAATATAAAAGAGTACCGCCCAAGCGACAGCTGCTGTTGCAGGAAAGAGGCCTGTTCCACGAACGACGAAGAGAACAGTTAACAAGAGTGCTAAAAGACCTGATATACCAAGAAGAATACCATGATAAAGCGTATAAGAATTTATTGCACTCTTATAGGCTTCAGGTTGCCATAAATAAATTTGTGGTAAATTTGCAGAGTTAAGTTCGGCAACAAACGTAACGACAGCACCAGGATTAAGTGTAATACGAAAGATATCAGAGTTTGCACTAGCTTGACGATCGAGAGAAAAACCTTCACTTGGAGTTATGGATTGAATCCGGGCTGATCCAAGATCTGGCCAAAGGAAGCCTGAATAAGCCATGCGATAATGTGGTGCAACGATAAGACGGTCGATTTGTTCGTCTGTTGGGTTTGCAAGAGAAAACACTGCCCAGTTTCCAGAAAATTTTTCACTTTTTGCCTGCACTTCAATGCGCCATACAATACCATCTGGTCCTGGTGCTGTACTTGTTTGAAAGATAGAGTTGTTTGTATGGTAAATTTTGATTGCTTTTGAAAGGTCAAGAGCTGCATCTTGAGAAGAAATTTTAACTGGCTCAATTGCCTGTGCTGACGTAAGGTGGATAAAGGAACTGATGGCTACAATAAAAATGATGCCAATTATTTTACGCAAACTCTTCACAATGTCGCACTCTCAGTATTTTAGGGTGTTTAATTTTAATTTAGACTTTCAAGAAAAAATGTTCATTTAATTTGTTCTGTATAACAAAGCGGTTATCATGTTTTTTTGAAAAGTTGTACGATTTTATACAAAAATAGATCAAACCCTCATTTGCCTCAATGAAGCTTGAAGCTGATAGAGTTTTATATTTTTGTGAGGCAAAAATAAACCATGAGTTTTCAGATTTCACAGATATACCTTTGCTTATCAAAAACTTTATCATATGAAGTGGGAATTGGATAGTTTTGTACACCTACTTTGATAAATATTTTCTAAACTTATTTAGCGAAAAGAACTTTTGTGGTAAATTTTATTATAAAACCTGTACACGTTATTATGCTACTGCTTTTAAAAACAATTTTTTATATCTCCAATATGCACAAAAGCATTCTGGGAAAATTTTGTTTAATCTTATTTTGCTGTTTATGAAAGAATTGATGTTAAATCATCAAAATTCATGAGGGGGCCAACAGGTCCGACAGCGGCTAATGTTGGAGTGGAATTAATAAAAAGACGATGAGCTAAATCAGTTAATCTTTCAGGAGTAATGAGATCTAAGCATTCAATTGTTTCAGATATTGGAATTGGTCGACCGTAAAGAAGCATTTGGCGGGCAATGAGATGCGCTTTGCTAGATGGATTTTCCTGCGACATTGTAAGGTTAGCACGATATTGCGCTTGTGCTCGTTGAAGTTCATTGGCGTGAATATTTTTGCTTGCCTTAGAAAGTTCATCAAGAATGACAGGAAGTAGTTCTTTTAGTCCTTTTTGTCCTGTGGCGGCATGGACTCCAAAGAGCCCAGTATCTGAAAACCCCCAATGAAAAGCATAAATAGAATAGCATAATCCACGTTTCTCTCTTACTTCTTGGAAGAGGCGTGATGACATGCCTCCACCAAGAATAATAGAAAGAACTTGGGCAATATAAAAGTCATGTGCATGATAAGCGCGTCCTTCAAAACCCAGAACAACTTGTGTATCCATTAAATCGCGATATTCACGAAAATCACCGCCGACATAATTTGCAAGGTTGGTGAGGGGCGCTGTGGAATGGGAACGAAAAGTGCTAAGACGGCTTTCAACCTCTTGCAGAAAGTTTTCGTGCTGCACAGCCCCTGCCGCAACTACGATCATACGGTCAGCACTGTATTGCTTATTCATAAAATTATGAAGGTCAGCAGATGTAAATGATTGAATTGTTTTTGGTGTTCCTAGAATAGAGCGACCGAGCGACTGGTGACGAAAGGCTGTTTCAGTAAAGTGATCAAAAACAATATCATCGGGAACATCATGAGCAGCACCAATTTCCTGAAGAATTACTTGTTTTTCTCGTTCTAGTTCATCTTCGTCGAATTTTGAATGCATTAAAATATCGGCCAGAATGTCAATAGCAAGTGGGATATCGCTTTTGAGTACGCGCGCAAAATAGGCAGTTGTTTCAGTGCTAGTCGTGGCATTGATTTCACCGCCAACATCTTCAATATCGGCTGCAATCTGAAAGGCTGTACGGTTTTCGGTTCCTTTGAAAGCCATATGTTCAAGAAGATGGGCGGTACCGTGTTGTGTGGAGGTCTCATTGCGTGAGCCAACTTTAACCCATATTCCGAGTGCTACACTGTCAATTTGTTGCATTGTATGTGTGGCGATCGTCAAACCGTTACTAAGGCGACTGATATCTACACCCATGTGTTTACGACTCCATTAAACGAGCCAAATACCTTATTTAAAGGGTATTGGAATGTTCTTGATTTGAATTAATGCAGCTAAATTTAATAAGATGCACGTGATTTTAAAGAAATATAATCTTTGACTATTTTTTCATCATTAGCAAGACCTATAAAATGTTCTTCGCGTTCCATTAAATCGTTGAGACAAGAAGGCCATGGGACATTAAATCCGCAGGCACTTTTGATGGTATCAGGAAATTTTGCAGGATGAGCGGTGGCAAGGACGATCATTGGAATGTGTGGCTGCTTGTTTTCGCGCGCTACTTTAAGCGCAACAGCTGTATGTGGATCAGCGAGATAGCCACTTTCCTTATAAACACTATCAATTGTTTTTGCTGTTTCAGCTATATTGCTCGTTCCAGCAGAAAATAGAGAACGGATATTCTTGAGCTGCTTTTTATTAAGGTTAAAACATCCTGTTTTTCTCAAGTTTTCCATCGCATTCCGAATCCACATTGGATCACGATCACTACTTTCAAACAGCAAGCGTTCAAAGTTAGAAGAGACTTGAATATCCATAGAGGGTGATGTTGTGTGGGTTATCGGTCGTGTTTCGTAAGTGCCGCTGGCTAATGTGCGTGCGAGGATGTCATTGTCATTCGTTGCAATGATCAGTTGCGCAATGGGCAGTCCCATACGAGCAGCGACATAACCTGCAAAAATATCACCAAAATTTCCAGTAGGAACAGTAAATGAAACAGATCTATCAGGAGCACCTAGGGAAAGTGCAGATGAGAAATAGTACACAATTTGCGCCATGATACGTGCCCAATTTATAGAATTAACTCCTGAAAGAGCTCTTTTTTGACGGAAATTATGGTCATTAAACATTGCTTTGACGAGTGCTTGGCAATCATCAAAATTTCCTTCAATGGCAATGGCATGAACATTTGTGCTTTGATTGGTGGTTATTTGCCGCTGCTGAACTGGTGATATGCGTCCTTTAGGAAATAAAATAAAAACATCTGAGTATTCTCTTCCAGCAAAGGCTTGTATTGCAGCGCCACCTGTATCACCTGATGTGGCAGCAATAATCGTTGCGTACCTATTTTTTTTAATCAGAATATAATCCATCAGTCGAGAAAGCAATTGCATTGCGACATCTTTAAATGCCAAAGTAGGTCCGTAAAAAAGCTCAAGGATAAATTCATCTTCTCCAGTTTGCAGTAACGGACAGATTGCTGGATGATGAAAGGAAGAATAAGATTCAGCAATCATATTTTCAAAAGAAGTGTATTTGATCTCGTTATTCACAAAAGGCCAAAGAACGGTTTTAGCGATTGTCATATAGGACTGACCGCGGAGTGCTCTTAATGCATCGAATGATAATTGGGGAAATTTTTCTGGCAGATAAAGTCCACCATCACTAGCCAATCCCGTCATGATAGTTTCAGTAAAGCCTAAAGCAGGAGCTTCACCTCTCGTGCTGATATATTTCATAAGTCTTTTCCTTCATTTATTTCCGGCAAGTTGGTGAAGTTATTTATTTCATGTTTTTAATAATACTTAAATTATTAAATGAATAGAGATTTGTTGCTTATTCCTATGAATAATGAAAAGCAATACTATTAACCTTTTCAGGTTTTGAGATATAATAGATTGAATATTTATGAAAAATTTGTTATAATTAAGAAGCTTTTCTTTTTTATTTATTCGCTTATTTTATAATTTGTATTAACTTATGCACCTACTTGAATATTGGTATTAATATACAGGACAGTATTTATCAAAAATCTTTCTTGCAAAAGCTCATATGACATTAATCTCTCCAAAATAGCATACTATGATTTACGTTGAATATTTTATGAGATAATTTCATGGAGTTTTGTGCATAAACGGTGCATCTGGAGTAATCTTTGTTCAGCTTGAATTATCAGTTTTCATGCTAATAGGTATTATATTTATGCTACACAGTATTATTGGTTAATGAGCCAGGTTATCCGCAGAAAACACAAGAACAGTCTGCTCAACTGTATGAGGCAGACTGCAATTTAAATACTACTTTTAAAACAGAGAAAGTAACTGAATAACTTTGAATTAATTGCTTTGAGTTTTACCTATTGCCCACCCGATTATCGCAGTAACTATAGCCATAACAGATCCAATTAAGGTTCCAAAACCCAAAGCTCCCACTGTAGTAAAAACTCCTATTGTAATAGGTTCAAACACCTTCTCAATTTTCCCTTCAATGGCGATTTCATTTTTTTCTCCATGTATGAAACTTGGTACATGGAGAGCTGCCATATTGACTGTTTCTTTTTTTCCTTGTTTCATTACAGAAAAAGAAGCACTCTTCGGTTGAGGGCTGTTTTTCAAATAGTTTGCATTAACATGTACAATCTGTGAAAGAAAAAAAGCAAGTACTATAAAAATACTGAACACGTGATTTTTAAATATTTTGATCATAATTTTACCTCAAATATTTTCTATTTTAGCATAAGATGAGTAAACGCATCAGTGGAAGCAGTGAATGTACTGAGAAAGACAGAAGTGTTTAAAGCTCTTATTGTATTATGATAGTTAACGTTTTTTATTATTGATAATTGACAAATATATAATTGCATTTACTGCTTACATTTTATACTAAAAGATCTTATTCTTATGAAATTTCAACTTTTAATAGAGGATTTGATAAGTTTTACTATTTTGCCTACTATCAATCCTATCAGCATGCCTGTTGCACTTGATGCATATCCAATAAATACTCCAAGACCAAAAGTCCCTAGTGTAACGGGCTCAAGTACTTTTTCAATTTTCCCTTCAGTAACAGCTTTGTTTTCTGCTTCATGGATTAAGCCTGGTACATAGGCAGACATATTGACTGTTTTCTTCCTTCCTTGTTCCATTACAGAAAAAGAAATATTGTTTGACTGAGAGTTGTTTTTCAAATAGTTTGCATTAACATTTACAATCTGTGAAAGAAAAAAAACAATCACTATAAAAGTATTTAATACGTAAATTTTAAATATTTTGATCATAACTTTACCTCAAATGCTTTCTATTCTTAGCATCAGCAAGTGAATGCATTAGTATAATAGACAGACATTGATGCTAAGATGTATTGCCTATATTTTTATTTATGGTAACGATAATAAAGTTCTTTATGTACTTATTAATAAATATTAAAGAACATAATGATGGTATATTTTAGAACTTTACACTAAGCAGCCTTATTTAAACATTGACACGATGTCCTTTACCCATCCTATTATTGTCCCTATAAGGTCTAGTACGTATCCAGTAACCAATATCCCCATTCCTATTGTGAGGGGATCGGCTGCCTTTTCGACTTTTCCTTCAACAGTAGCTTTATTATCCGCGTCGTAACTTACAGCTGGAACATAAAGAGTAGCTATGCCGACTGCTTTAGATTTCACATTTTTGACTTGTTTTATTACGTAATTAGCAGCATCTTCTTTTTGAGGGGTGTTTTTCAAATGATTTGCATTAACATTTTCAACTTGTGAAAGAAAAAAAGTAGCCGCTATAAAAATATTTAACACGTAAATTTTAAATATTTTAACCATAGTTTTTACCTCAAATATTCTCTACTTTACTAATATATAATAGTTGAGTGTATCCATAGATGCTTTCTGAATAAAATAAATTACAAAACGTATCTATAGATCACATTATGTAATATTAAATATTCCATTATGAGTTTATAGTCAATAAGAAATAATGTTCTATTATGTATTTTTATAAAAATACATAATAGAACTGTAACTTATATTTTATTTACTACAAGTATGTTAGAAAATTTACTAAGGATATGTGTAAAAATGGTATAATTTATTAAAAAGGCTGATTTTAAAAGTGATAGCTAGATGAGTTTGTAAGAGAAGAAAACTATCAGGGTAAGGCTTTTTGTACTGTTCTTATGGTCAGCGTTTTTTGAAATATTCTTTCTATGTTTTATGGATAAGTATATCATATTAGTAGGCTTTAGTATCAAAAAACAGTAGCAGACAATGAGAAAATCCTAATTAGAAATTATAAAAGGGATTTTTAAAAGTTGTTTTTCCAGTTCTTTATGAGATAAATTGCTGAATGATGTTCTGTTTACTATCCGGTATGTAATAAAGAAGGAATATGAAAATTGTGATAGGCTAATTAATCAATAGGTTCTTATAAATGAAATATTTGTGGATTTTTATCCATGATTATGATTGTTACAGATCGTGTACTCTGAAGACTGTATTTTGCTCTTATCCGTGCCCTTATTAGTGAAGGAAAGAGCGTGGTTCTTTCTCAAGTGTAATCAGTTTCGTGTTTTGTTATGGATATGAAGCAAAATGTATAGTTTTTCCACAATAAGCAGAATCCCAATTGGGTAGATTTCATGGATTATGATAATGGTGCATACGGATTGTTTATCATTATCGTAGCCAATATAGTTGTGTCTTAGCTCTTGTAAATATGTCTTAATATAGAGGTAAGGCATCTTGATAAAAGTGTTGTTGAGAGAGCCTATAAACGGATATATATCCAAGAGATCTTTTTATGATACATCTCGCCATATTGCCATTGCCTCTAAGGCTTCTAGTAAATGCGCATGTTTGGCGATAACCGTTTCAGCACCAGCCTCTGCAAGTGCATTAGAGTGGCCAAGATAACTGTGTGATCCTCCAGTAAAGCCGATGACGCGCATGCCTGCTGCTGTTGCAGCATGTACCCCATGAATAGAATCTTCGATAACAATCGTGTTTGTTGGCTCTGCGTGCAATTTTTGTGCGGCAAAAAGAAAAACATCAGGGTCTGGTTTAGTTTTTTTTGTTCCAACTTCAGGGGCAGAAAATATTTTATCTTTATCATCAAAAAAATCGTAGAGATTAACGATGGTAAGCATTTCTTTAAGCTCTATACTTGCTGCGTTGGAACAAATACAATAAGGGTAGCGAGTTCGAATGATTTCTAGCACTTCCCTTATACTATCGATAGCATGTAATTCAGTTTTTATTTGTGCTCGAAAAAGATCTGACATTTGATCTATGAGATGAGCAGAAATTGGTTTTCCTGTTTCCTGTTCGACTCTTTTGAGGATATCAACAAAGACTAGTCCTGCGTAATGTTCACTTAATTCTTCAGGTGATATTTCATATCCTGTTTGTTTAAGTAATTGAGATCCAATTTTTGCTGCGAGATATTCAGAGTCTACCAGAACTCCATCACAATCAAAAATAACGAGATCTATCTGAGGCATAAGATATTCCTTTATTTGTTGTTTATGGCGTGAGAATTAGCACGAAGAGGATATTGAAAGGCTTTATTTTATAAAAATACGCTTCAACAATGATTCTTAATTTATTTTATGTAATAAAGAATATGTGAACAGCATGTTGAAGAAAAGAAAAATAAGAATTTATCAGTATGCAATTTCTTTATTTTCCTTGAAAGAGCAAAAACAAATATCAATTTTGCAGGAGTTTAACGATACATTTACTCTATTTTGTGAATATGGAGTGCTAATGCGGGTCTACAAACCATTCTGATTGATTATAAGGTAAATTCGGTTTATTTCGTTGGGTTTTTCATGACAGTTATTCAACTTCAAAAAGATTTCGTTCGTACTCCCTCACAGACGCCATGGCGCAATAAAATTTTCAAGGGGGATTGTGTTGCAGTATTGGAAAAACTTCCAAAACATTCCGTTGATATGATTTTTGCAGATCCTCCTTATAATTTGCAGTTGGATAGTGCTTTATATCGTCCAGATCATTCGCTTGTTGATGCGGTTGATGATGCATGGGATCAGTTTGAGAGTTTTGCTGCTTATGACGCTTTTACGCGCGCATGGTTGCTTGCTTGTCGTCGTGTTTTGAAACCTAACGGGACACTTTGGGTTATTGGGTCTTACCATAATATTTTTCGGGTTGGTACAGCATTACAAGATTTAGGTTTTTGGATGCTTAATGATATTATTTGGCGTAAAAATAATCCTATGCCTAATTTTCGGGGGCGTCGCTTTCAAAATGCTCATGAGACGCTTATTTGGGCTGTTCGAGATCAAAAGGATAAAAAGTATACATTTAATTATGATGCCTTAAAAGCTGCAAATGAAGATTTACAAATGCGTTCAGATTGGCTTTTCCCTCTCTGTACTGGCGCTGAACGTTTAAAAGATAAGTCAGGGCGTAAATTACATCCCACACAAAAACCACAAGCATTATTAGCCCGCATTATTATGGCTTCTAGTAAGCCTGGTGATGTCATTCTTGATCCGTTTTTTGGTTCAGGAACGACAGGTGCTGTTGCTAAACTTTTAAGGCGTGATTTTGTGGGTATTGAACGTGAGCAACACTACATTGACGCGGCATGTGAGAGGATCGCTGCGGTTAAACCTTTAGAGAAACCAGAATTAGCGATTTCGGATAGAAAAAGAGCAGAGCCGCGTGTAGCATTCAACAGTTTGCTTGAAGCTGGTTTACTCCATCCTGGAGAAGTTCTTTATGATCGGAAGAAACAAGTATCTGCTATTATAAGGGCAGACGGTACGGTTATGCATGGTGGTGAAGCTGGTTCTATTCATGCAATGGGGCGAAAGGCTCAAGATTCACAGAGCTGTAATGGTTGGGCTTTTTGGTATTATGAGGAAAACGGACGATTGAGGTCAATAGATAACTTAAGAATGATAATACGTTCACAGATGTTAAAAACTGGTGTTCTATGAAAGATAAATTAGTTCGCGCTGAAATGAAAAACTCATTTTTTCAGAGGAAAGTTATTTAAATCTAAAAGAATTAGGAATCGCTATGGAAATAGCCTTTTTCATAACAGTCGGGAGTGCTTCCTCGGCAAGGTGATGGATGTCGCACCACCAGCCATTTTCACAATTCATTTCGCGAATACTGTCGATATAGTAAACGTCAAGTTTCAGAGAAAAGTGGGTGAAAACATGCGTAATTTGCCCTTTGAACTGCCAATTGGCAGTAAAGGGTGCATTTTGGAGTCCGTTCTCTTCGTTTATTCCAATATTGTTGGGAATTTGAGTCATTCCGCTGAGTAATTTTTTTCCTTGTCGTTTTTCCAAATAAATTTGCCTATTTTCATTAAGTACAACAAAAGCAGCAGCAGTTTTTGAAGGGCGTTCTTTTTTAGGGACTTTAACTGGAAAAGACTCTGTTATTTGCATCTTTTCTGCTTTGCACAAACTTTGAAGAGGACAGAGTGGACAAGATGGTTTGCGCGGTGTACAAATAGTTGCCCCCAGATCCATCATCGCTTGAGCAAAGTCGCCAGGGCGATCTAAGGCAGTAATTTTTTGTGTTTTTTCTTTAATTTCGGTTTTTGCTTTTGGCAATGTTGAGGTGATAGCAAATAAGCGGGTTACCACGCGTTCAACATTGCTATCAACAACTGCTACAGGATGGTTAAAAGCAATTGCGGCAATAGCTGCGGCAGTGTAATCTCCAATACCGGATAGGGTACGCAATGCTTTTACGGATTGTGGAAATTGCCCTCCGTAGTTTTCAATTAGCTGTTGGGCGCAATGTTTAAGGTTTCGTGCGCGTGAATAATAGCCAAGGCCAGCCCATGCTTTCATGATATCGTCTTGAGAGGCTTTTGCTAAAGAAGAGAGATCAGGCCAAAGTTTCAGAAATTTTTGAAAATAAGGTTTAACGGCTTTGACAGTTGTTTGCTGAAGCATGACTTCAGAAAGCCAAACTTGATAAGGATCAGGGCTGATACCTTGTATTCGTTTTTCGGGGGTAATCCGCCATGGTAAATGTCGATGCTTTTGATCGTACCAAGAAAGGAGGCGCGAAGAAATCTCATACATGATTGTTTTCAATCACAAGGAGATATAAAATGCAAAAAAAAAAGCATTTGTTTTGCAATTCATAGTTTATTTTGTCTCTTTATTGCAGAGACTCTGATTGGATAAGGGTTGGACTTTGTTGATATTTGATGAATTTTTTGGTCATAGCTTTTAGATGAAGGAAAAAATTATTATAATTTAATACATGACGGAACGATGTGACCTAGAAAAATGAGAAAACAATTTAAAAAGCGCTCTTTTTATTCTCTTTCTGAGACGGTATCCAAGATACTTGATCCGGTTTTACGTAAACGAACAGGGCTTAATGTCGCGCTTATAGAGCATTGGCCACAGATTGTAGGTTATGATATCGGTGAATACACAATGCCGCTTAAAATTATTTGGAAACGTCGGGCAGCTCAAGATGAAATTTTCCAACCTGCAACACTTGTTATAGCGTGTGAAGGGTTTACTGCATTAAAATTGATGCATGAAACAGATGAATTGCTCCATAGAATTAATGTTTTTTTTGGGTATATTGCTATTGATCGCATCAAGATTGAGCAAAGGTGCGTGTCTGCTTTGACAAATCATTTTCCGGTAAAGTCAAACCTGAATGAAAAAGATAAAAAGCGTATAGAAAAGATGCTAGAGGAAGTTGAAAATGAAAACTTACGCCAATCACTTTACAAACTTGGCTGTTGCATTTTTGCAGAAAAAAAATAATAATTAGCAAGTTAACTTATATATTTTTCTTTAGTATATGAGAGAAGTTTGGATTCTTATTCGTTTAATAACAGTAGAAAAGTATTATTTATGATAAAATGCCGTTCTTTTTTGTCTTTCGGGATAATTTTTCTTTTAACAGTAACCGTACAAATCAGTACAGCTATTGCTTCAACTAGTAGCATTAAACCAGTTGCAACTGTCGATATGGCTGAGGTTCTTCAATCAGGAAGAGTGAAGGATCGGTTTGAGGGTGAGGCGGATGCACCGGTAACAATTGTTGAATATGCTTCGTTGACATGTATTCATTGTAAGCATTTTTATAATGATATATTTCCCAAAATTCGTAAAGAATATATCAAAACGGGAAAAGTTAAACTTATTTTCCGGGAGTATGCTTTTGATCCTCGTGCAACAGCAGGTTTTATGTTGGCGCGATGTGTTCCAGAAGATCGCTATTTCCCTGTGATAGAAGTTTTATTTCAGAAACAACATGAGTGGGTTTGGGAGAAAGATGCTCTGACACCGTTGAAGAAAATTAGCTTAATGGCAGGACTTACGGATGAAAGTTTTAATGCTTGTCTGCAAAATCAGAGCATTTTAGATGAAGTAAACGCATCTTTTGAGCGTGGTAAAAAACTTGGTGTTAAAGCAACACCTACCTTCTTTATCAATGGTAATAAGTATGAAGGTGCCATGTCAGTAGAAGCTTTCTCTTCGGTGATTGATAGTTTTCTTAAAAACTAAATTTTTCCTACAGAAAATGGGTATTAATACATGTGCTCATTTCCCTTTTGGGAGAGTTAGTTTTGCGCATTTGTGAAGCAGTATTTTTTTTTGTTAGGTTAATTTTGAATCAAGTTATTACTTTTGATGATTAACTCGAACAAAGTAATGTTTTTATACTGATATGAGAGGACTTGTGCGATGGCGAAATGGGTTTATAGTTTTGGGGATGGCAGTGCAGAAGGAAGTGTGAGTAAGCGCGATCTTCTCGGTGGCAAAGGGGCTAATTTAGCGGAAATGAGTAATCTTGGTTTGCCTGTCCCTCCCGGATTTACCCTTACAGCGGAAGTTTGTAATTTTTATTATGCACATGACAGGTCATATCCAGAAGAATTAGGAGAAGTTGTTAAGCAAGCACTTAAGTGTATTGGTGAGCAAACAGGGCGTGAATTTGGTAATAAAGAAAGGCCACTTTTACTCTCTGTTCGTTCAGGTTCTCGGGTTTCTATGCCAGGGATGATGGATACAGTTCTTAACCTTGGTATGAATGATGAGACTGTAAAAGCAATTGCTTTACAAGCCAATAATGAACGTTTTGCTTGTGACAGTTATCGTCGTTTTATTCAAATGTATTCTAGTGTTGTTCTGGGGTTAGATCATTCGTATTTTGAAAAGATTCTTGATGAGTCAAAACTGCGCAATGGTTATGCTACTGATACAGAAATGACAGCAGATGATTGGAAAGATATTATTATTTCTTATAAAGCATATGTTGAAGAAAAGTTAGGGGAGCCTTTTCCGCAAGATCCTGAACAACAGTTGTGGGAGGCAATTGGAGCAGTTTTTTCAAGTTGGATGACAGCACGTGCGGTTACTTATCGCCGTTTACATAGCATTCCTGAAAGTTGGGGAACGGCAGTTAATGTGCAAGCTATGGTTTTTGGCAATATGGGTGAAGATTCGGCAACGGGTGTTGCTTTTACACGCAATCCATCAACTGGGCAAAAAGAGCTTTACGGTGAATTTTTAGTGGATGCGCAGGGTGAAGATGTTGTGGCGGGTATCCGAACTCCCCAAAATATTACAGAAAATGCGCGTATCGTTGCAGCTTCAAATAAGCCATCTTTAGAAAAGATTATGCCAGAGGCTTTTGGGGATTTGTGTCAGATCGCGCAGAAGCTTGAACGGCAT
Source organism: Bartonella sp. B12(2025) (assembly GCF_053795135.1). Lineage (NCBI taxonomy): Bacteria > Pseudomonadati > Pseudomonadota > Alphaproteobacteria > Hyphomicrobiales > Bartonellaceae > Bartonella > Bartonella sp. B12(2025). The sequence goes on from NZ_CP200031.1 coordinate 332,383, forward strand.
TATCAGGATATGCAAGACCTTGAATTTACAATTGAAAAAGGTAAATTATGGATATTGCAAACTCGCTCAGGAAAACGAACGGCTCGTGCAGCTTTAAAGATGGCGATTGAAATGGTTGAGGAGGGATTAATAAATCGTGAAGAGGCGGTGATGCGCATTGATGCAAAATCGCTTGACCAACTTTTACATCCGACACTTGATCCAAAAGCAGCACGTTTTGTTATCGCACGTGGTTTACCTGCTTCTCCAGGAGCGGCAACTGGTGAAATTGTTTTTACTTCAGAGGAGGCAGAAATTGCATTGGCAGAAGGCCGCAAAGTTATTTTGGTACGCATAGAAACAAGTCCAGAAGATATTCATGGTATGCACGCTGCAGAAGGGATCTTAACAACGCGCGGTGGTATGACAAGCCATGCTGCTGTTGTAGCGCGTGGTATGGGAAAGCCGTGTATTTCTGGTGCTGGTAGTGTGCGGATTGATTATAATACAAACACAATGTTTGCTTCAGGGCAAAGCTTTAAAAAGGGCGAAGTCATTACGATTGATGGTGGAAGCGGAGAAATTTTCAAAGGAGAGGTTGCGATGTTGCAACCTGAGCTTTGTGGAGATTTTGCAAAATTGATGGAGTGGGCTGATGAACTGCGACGTATAAGAGTTCGCGTCAATGCTGAAACACCGTCTGATGCACGTACGGGGCGTTCTTTTGGAGCTGAAGGTATTGGACTTTGCCGTACGGAACATATGTTTTTTTCTGGTGAACGTATTGTTGCTATGCGTGAAATGATTTTAAGTAATGATGAAAGCGGCCGTCGTAAAGCATTGGATAAACTTTTGCCAATGCAGCGTTTAGACTTTAGAGAACTGTTTGAAATTATGCGTGGTTTACCTGTTACTATCCGCTTGCTAGATCCACCATTACATGAATTTTTGCCAAAAACGGATACAGAAATTCTTGATGTTGCAACGGCTATGGGAGTTTCTGCTGAAATGCTCGCTGAACGTGCGCAGAAGTTGCATGAATTTAACCCTATGCTTGGGTTACGGGGATGCCGTTTAGCGATTACTTATCCCGAAATTGCAGAAATGCAGGCGCGAGCTATTTTTGAAGCAGCAGCAGAAACTTCTCAAAAATTTGGATCTCCTGTTATGCTTGAAATTATGGTGCCACTTGTTGCGCTTAAATCTGAACTTGATTTTGTAAAATCTCGTATTGATCAGGTAGCTGGTGAAGTGATGAAGGAAAAGGGAAGCAATATTCAGTACATGGTGGGGACGATGATTGAGCTTCCAAGGGCAGCTCTTCGGGCAGATGAAATTGCAGAAACTGCAGAATTTTTTTCATTTGGAACAAACGATCTGACACAAACAACTTTTGGAATTTCACGTGATGATGCTGCTCCTTTTTTGACAACGTATTTCCAAAAAGGTCTTTTAGAACAAGATCCTTTCGTATCCATTGATCGTGATGGAGTAGGGGAGCTCATTGCTATTGCTGCACAGCGTGGTCGTTCACAGCGTGGAAAAATTAAACTGGGAATTTGTGGTGAACATGGGGGCGATCCTTCCTCTATTACTTTATGTGAAGAAAATAATCTGGATTATGTTTCATGTTCTCCTTTTCGGGTGCCAATTGCACGTTTAGCAGCAGCGCAGTCGGCAATTGCAAAAAAGACATAAAGCTTTAAAACTATTCTCATTATGTGATTGCAACAGTACGCAGAATAAATTATACGTGCTCTTTATTTTTCCATTAAAAGGAAAAAGAAAATTCTTTTAGGATACATTATTGAGCTTTATGCTTAGGAGAGATGAAAGCATGTCTTTGATGTGTTTATGAGAAAAAGCATAAAATAGGATAGTATATTATTTAGATGTTTTGAACGTTTTCTTTATAAGGCAGATAGTTACTTTCAATTCAACAACCCAACTTCACGCATTTTCATCAAAACTGTGCGATTAACCTTACCTGTTGTGGGAAGATCAAACATTTTTTGAAACTGTTTTAAGGCTTCTGTTGTCTTTTGATCTTCTACACCTGTGATAATAACCTCCTGATGACCAAAAATACGTAAAGCTTTTTGCACTTGTATAATATCTGCAACAGGAGCGGCTGAAGCAGTTTCTTTTGAGCGTGGCATATCTTTTTTCTTTGTTGTCTCATTTGCCATTTCCATTTCGCTCTGCTTAATTAATAGCGCAATCTTATCTGTTGCGGGATTGGATAAAATATTATTTTGCATTCCATGAGCGGTTTGTTGTTTCCATAGTGCTATGGCACGACGCATTTTAGGTCCTTCCAATCCGTCTAAAGGACCATCATAAAGTCTTAGTTTTGCCAGCTTCTTTTGCACTTTTAGCGTTTTTTCTGACGGAAAATGTGAAGATGGATTTTTATGCAGGTGGTTTGAAAAAGGCACAGAAGCGACATGAGAAGCTGTATGAAGTTTGTCTTTTTTTTGGGACAGAGTAGAGCTTTTCTCTACATCTGGAGAGAATGTGAATCTTATTTTAGTAAAGACATCCTCATGCATTGTTCTTTGTGAAAATAAAGCATTAAACGAAAAAAATCCAAAACTAATGGCAAAGAGAAGGAATCCAACGAAAAATAAAGTGTTTTTGCGTGTGTAAAAATAAAGTGTTTTTACTATCCAAAAAATAAAACAGAAAATTATAAGAATAATTGTTATAACAATACTACTATATTGTTTACGCTGTTTTATGTTTTTTGTTTTGTACGTCTTTATTTTTGTCATTATTCTTATTTTAAGTTCAATTGCAATCGTTTTCTACATAGAAACGCATAAATTATATTCATTTTCAGTGAGAGAGATGTATTTATGTTGTTGCTTTCTCCTTTCCAATTGCTAAAATGAATAAGCGTGTTATATAAATTTATAAGCTGATAAATCAGCAAGAGTCCTCATCTACTTTTCATACTTTAATATTCTATAACATTTTGGGTATGTATAAAAAGAGCTTCCAACTATGCGACATCATTTTTGCACTTATAAGCCACGTTGTCACATATCATCGTGTAAATTAGAAGTGCAACGTTATTTCATCATTTTTCTGCATATATTGGGTAGTGCTTGAAATCAAAGCTGAAACACATTTATTTACTGCGCTACAGAGTTGATAGCAGTGCGTATCCCTTCCAAATATATCATATGTATTCTAGTATAAATCTGTCCTATTAATATGTGATTAATTTTATAAATATTAATGGTAGTGATTTTGACAATATGTGCAAGAGAATAAGCTACCTGCTTAGCCTTTGTAATTTTATTGTGCGTTTTTATGAAACAAAAAAATTGCAATATGTGCTGTACAGTATCGTAACTTTCACGCATTATCATTGTTATTACTCATAGTTTTTTCTGTAGCAGTGCGTTTTTCCTCATTATAAGCAATAAGAGTGCAAGCTTGTATATCTTCAACGCTTCTTATTTTACTGTGCGATTTTGACGTTAATTTTTAACGAAAGGATAATACATCTCATTTTTGTACAGCCTCATCATATATTATTGTAACATAATTAATGATACAAAGTTGATAAACAAATACGCAGTTTCATAAAATACTAATTTTATAAATCTTTTATAAAGAAGAAGAACATAGACTACTACTTTTGTTCCATTTACAATTGCGGTACGTTGGCTGCCCATGATACGTTTTTTGATCAAATTGTTGTTTTTTTTGTTTTTTATCTTTGTCATCATTTCATTTTTTGTAACAAAACCGAATAGTGATTATTCCTTTACCCAAAGAAATAGTGAGACAGCAACGAGTGATGTGATTGTTGCTTTTAAGGAAGCTTTAAATGATTTTGGAGCATTCTGTGACCGTAATATAAAAGCCTGCAAAGTTGGAAAGTCCTTTTTAAATTCACTTGGTGAACGTGCACATTATGGTGCAAGAGCAGCTTATGAATATTGGGGACGTGTATTGGATTCCAAAAATGTTACTCCCAAGGTAGAGACACAAAAGTCTATACCAAAACAGAAACATATGATGTTACCTTGAAATAAAAGCTTTTAACCTTCATGATTGGTATTATGCTAAGAAGAATAAGCACTTATCTGTCCACCAATTGCATTCAACATGATTATAAAAACAAAACAGGACTGAAAATATGGTAGAAACAATCGATAATATTATAGAAAACTTTTCTCTTTTGGATAATTGGGAAGATCGTTATCGTTATGTGATTGAACTTGGCTACGAACTACCACCTTTTCCTGAAAGTGCTCGAAATGATGAGCACAAAGTTCCTGGCTGTGTTAGTCAAGTATGGTTTTTATCTTCACGTGATAATTCAGAAAATCCAACATTAACGTTTCAAGGTGATTCTGATGCTCATATTGTGCGTGGGCTTATCTACATTCTTATTGCTTTCTATTCAGGTAAAAAAGCCTCTGAAATTCGCAATGCCGATGCTGAAGGACTCTTTGAGACACTTGGTTTAAACGAAAACCTTACGCCACAACGATCGAACGGTCTTAAATCAATGATTGAACGGATTCGTAACGAGAGCTATGTATAAAATTAATCTCTTGTAGAAAAAGCTATATAAAATCCCCACAAAAACACGCCTATTAAAGCACCTTTATATATCAGAGTTGTATACTTTTTCAAAAAAGCGATTACTTTGTTTTCTTCCGTTTGCTTTTACGCCCAAGGCCCATTTCTTTTGCCAAAGCTGAACGTGCTTTTGCATAATTAGGCGCTACCATAGGATAAGAACTGTCCAATTGCCATTTTTCACGATATTCTTCTGGCAACATCCCATAATGTGTCATAAGATGACGCTTTAAAGATTTAAACTTTTTCCCATCTTCAAGGCAGATGAGATAATCTGGAAAAACTGAACGTTTTGGGTTAACGGCAGGCCTTTGCTTCTCAACTTCGACTTCTGTTAACTCCACATTCCCCGCTTTACGAAAAGCGGCATGAACATCGGCAATTAAACTTGGCACTTCAGTCGGTCGGATAGAATTATTACTCACGTAGGCAGCAACAATATCAGCAACCAATGTAATAACTAAATTGCTTTCAGTCTCTAAGACTGGACGATGTTCCATTCTTGTTTCCTTTAATTTAAAATCGAGATATGGTGTATATAATCATGATGCAGAGATCTTATGTGTATAGATTTCATATTGTACAAAAATCTTTTTTGTCAATTCAATTATTCTATAAAATTGTAAAAACACAAAAAAATCAAATAAATACCTATTTTTGGTCATAATATTCAATAAGAAAAACCAACTTTTTACATATTAAAATATAATATTGTTCTATAAAACATCATGCATAATTTAAAACATATCATAAATATAAAAAAATAATATAATCGTAAAGTTATTTATTTTTTAGCAAATTTAGAAATAAAACTATTAAATATAAAAATGTAATCTATAAATTAAGAATTTTATTTTATATATTTATAATTTAGTATTATTCATGAAGAATTTAAATTTTGTATAGTAATAGTATCTTTTCTGAGTATAAAAAGTAGTTTAAATGATTTTTAAAATTCAAAAAGTCGGTGAATAAAATAAAAGACACAACATATGTAAGATACACATAATATCATGGAATAATATACATCTACAAAAAAAGAGAGAACTTTTTTATAAAAGTAAAATACTAAAACAAAAAATTATGAAACTATCACATGTCATTATGGTACAGAAAGATCTTTTTCTTTTCAGCACGTGATACCAATATTCTCAATATATTCTTAAATTGAATTTTATGGTGTATCTCCAAAAGTTAGTTCTACCATTTAAAGAAAATTCCAATTTTTCTACCAAATAGTCCAGTTTTCTTAGCTTGTTTATATTTTATAGAAAGTGGCATTATACTAATAGAAGATTATGCCTGTGATATATGATAGACAGAAGCGCATAATGTAATTGTGGAAACTATCGCAGCTGTATTTTTGCAAGTGAGCAGAAATTTCAGATTTACAAACTTACATAAATAATGTGATTCTAATATATAAACGAAACTATCAATATCTTTTAACATAGGATTGTGCATGACTGGCTCTTCTGTAATTCCTCCCAAAGCATCAAAAATTCTTCATAAAGAAATGTATCACGGTGTTTGTCGTGATGATCCCTATCATTGGTTACGTGCATATAATTGGCAAGATGTTTTTAAAAATCCTAACTGTCTTGATGCAAATATTCGACATCATCTCGAAAAGGAAAATGCTTATCAGGCTGCTCAAATGGCTGATACAAAGTCATTGCAAAATTTGCTTTTTAACGAAATGAAAAGCCGTATCCAGGAGAATGACAGTTCCATTCCTATAAAACATGGACCTTTTGCTTATGGATTCTCTTATGTTACTGGAGGTCAGCAACTACATTATTTTCGTACACCAAGGAATGGTGGAGAAAAAAACGTTTACCTTAATGGTGATGCTTTGGCTGAAGGTAAAGAATATTTCAGTTTCGGTTCAGTTCAAGAATCTCCTGATCACAAACATGTTGTATGGACCTATGATGACAAAGGATCAGAATTCTACAGAGCTAAAATTCGTAATTTGGAAACATTGTCTGACTGTAAGGACGTAATTACTGATACATCCGGACAGATTGTGTGGGATGCTAAATCTGAAGGTTTTTTCTATACTAAGATGGATGAAAGCCATCGGCCTTCAGAGCTCTATTATCACCGATTAAACACTGACCAATCGCAAGATAAGCTTATTTTTCGTGAAGATAATCCAGGGTTTTTCTTATACGTAAGTGGCTCTAAGCTTAATGACGTTATTTATATTAATATTCATAATCATGAAACGTCAGAGATTTGGTTAATCCCTGCTGAAGCACCTCTTACTGTTCCCCAATGTGTACGGAAGAGACAAAAAGGTATTGAATATTCACTGACAGAAGGTAGTGATGTCTTTTATATTCTGACCAATCTGGATAACGCAAAAGACTTCAAAATTATGGTAGCACCCTACACATCTCCACAATCAGAAAATTGGTCTGAATTTGTGCCACATCAGCTTGGGTGCCTGATATTATCCCATGATGCTTATCAAGATTTTTTTATCTGGCTCGAACGTTTTGAGGGGCTTCCTCGCATAAAAGTAATGGAACGTACCACTAAACAAATCCATTCTATTGCTTTTATTGAAGAGGCTTATTCTTTAGGTTTGCAGGGTGCTGCAGAATATAACAGTCAAACCATCCGCTTTTCTTATTCATCGATGACAACACCTGAGCAAGTGTTTGAGTATGAAATGAAAAGTCGCAAACGAATGCTTTTAAAAACGCAAATAATTCCTTCTGGGCATAATAAAGATGAGTATGTAACACGGCGTATTACAGCAATAGCAGACGATGGTGAGGAAATCCCTATTTCGCTTTTTTATCACAAGACTACTGCTCTTAATGGCAGTGCACCTTGTTTGCTTTACGGCTATGGCGCCTATGGAATTGCTATTCCAGCCAGTTTTAATAGCAATGTACTTTCTTTAGTTAACAGAGGTTTTATTTATGCCATTGCTCATATTCGTGGAGGAAAAGAAAAGGGAGTCGAATGGTATGAGAAAGGAAAACACCTCTTTAAACACAATACATTTACAGATTTTATTGCTTGTGGGCGCTACCTTGTAAACAATAAATTCACTTCTCATGACCGACTTATCGCTCATGGTGGTTCAGCGGGAGGAATGTTAATGGGTGCTATCGCTAATATAGCTCCACAGGATTTTGCTGGAATCGTAGCAAATGTTCCTTTTGTTGATGTTTTAACAACTATGTTAGATGCTTCACTGCCACTAACGCCTCCAGAATGGCCTGAATGGGGGAATCCTCTTGAGTCAGAAGAGGATTATAACCTTATCGCTTCCTATTCCCCCTACGATAACGTTAAAGCTCAAAAATATCCCCCTATACTTGTAATTGCAGGATTAACAGATCCTCGTGTAACCTATTGGGAGTCTGCAAAATGGGTGGCAAAATTACGGGACTTAAAAACAGACGATAACGCGATTTTATTACGCATTAATATGGACTCAGGCCATGCAGGTGCGACTGGACGTTTTTCAAAGCTAGAAGAAATCGCATATATCTATGCATATATCCTAAAAATAGCGGAAAAAAACTGCTGTTAATTTAAACATCTTTTCTTTTTGAAAGGCTCCATAATTCATTAGATTATGGAGCCTTGAGTATAAAATGAAAAACCGTCCAGACAGCTTAAAATCCATAATCTTCATAAAGCTTCAAAACATAGTCCCAATTAATTAAATGGTCTACGAAAGCTTCGAGATATTTCGGGCGTGCATTGCGGTAGTCAATGTAATAAGAATGCTCCCACACATCAACACCTAGAATAGGTTGAGCACCATGAACTAAAGGATTTTCACCATTAGATGTTTTCATAATTTCAAGTTTGCTATCTTTAACAGCAACCCATGCCCATCCAGAGCCAAATTGGGTACTGGCAGCAGTAATAAAATCAGCGCGGAATTTGTCATAACCACCTAAATCAGCTTCAACAGCCTTTGCTAATTTTTCAGGAAGCTTTTGACCGCCACCATCTTTTTTCATCCAATACCAAAAATGATTATGATTGTAACATTGTGCTGCATTATTAAACAAAGCAGTATTTTTTCCAAAACTTTTTTTAATAATATCTTCAAGGCTTTTATTTTCTAAGCCTAAATCTTTCACAAAATTGTTAGTATTTGTAAGATAAGCAAGATGATGCTTATCATGGTGATATTCTAGTGTTTCGCGTGACATATAAGGCGAAAGGGAATCATAATCATAAGGTAAAGCAGCCAATTCAAAAGCCATTTAAAATCTCCTCGATTCTAATTGTTAAGCTCATTCCACGAAACTAGTCTGCCATTTATAGCTTCTAAAAGCAAATGTTGAATGCTTATTTGTATTAATTTAATTTTGATAATCATCTCTTCATAAAGGTGCTTTTTCTGAATATACGCTTAATCAATCAAAATATCATTGGTTTATATAATACTGTTTCTGCAAAAAATTTATAGCTGTAGGCTAGAAAAAATGCGATTATCTTTTTTAAGAATGAAAAGTAGATTTAGATAGCTATTAGTTTTTGTTTTTGTTACCTAAAATATGATACAAAATGTCTTCAATTTTTGCAAAAGTTTCCCAGCTTATTCGTATGAGTGTATCGTTGCTTTTATCACGGTGTTTGCAACGGAGTACTGGCGGTGCAGATATATTGTTTTTGCACAGAATTTAGAAACATTTTATAAGTCAATTACAACTCGTAGTTTGCCTATATCGACAAAAGTAAGATTTTTCATGTTAAGTTAATTATGTTTGTCACGCATTATTGCCTCAATCTGTAAGTGAGGGAAGATGAATTGTTTTAGACTGGACAACCAAAAATCAAGAATGCGATTAAGAAGACAAAAATCCTTGACACGCAAAGTTCCTCTTTTCTTTTGTCCTATTGAAAGAGTTTAGATTTGAATACATCAAGAAAAATGCGGTTAATGATGATCTATTAAATATATTGTAAAGTGCAAAATCTACATTTTATGCAGCTATAAATTGAATAAATAAAATAGAAAAATATGAAAAATGTAAAATAATCGATGGATAAATAGCTATTACTTGTGTTAAAGTTGTAAAGAAATAGGATTTTCTGTTATAAAATTTGCATCAACGTGATACGAGTGAAATATCAAAACTTTATAATAAAAAGTGAGGGCTTTAATTTTCAGATATTGCGCATCATCATGGGAATCGTTATAAAGTGCAAAAGTAGCTGTGAACATATTTTTTGGGGTATAGCCAAGCGGTAAGGCACCGGTTTTTGGTACCGGCATTCCCTGGTTCGAATCCAGGTACCCCAGCCAAGGTTTAGTAAATTAAAATAGAGAATAAGAATTTTAAACCCTGGAAATCTTTAATTCTTTGACACTGTTAATTTATTTTTCCTATCTTGTTTTTTTGATTGATTCCATTGCTAGCTGCTTTCTATCAGCCGAGCTGAACAGCATGGTAGCCATAAGGGATAATTATGGCATAAAAGCTTTCCGTGCGCTGGAAGGGTAAGATGCGGTCGATAATCGCCTGAAGAATAAATAAGCTCATCAAGCCAAGTAAGCGCAAGACAATTGCAACAAGACTAATTTTAATAACATAGTAATATTTTTTGTGGCTTTGTGAATCAAGGGAAGGATGTCAACTTTTCGGATGAGTTGCTCATTTTATTTTATTAAAAGGAAAGTGTGATACGCTTTTTCCATGAACAGCTAATTAAGAAGAATTCATATAGGAAATTTATGTAAGGCGTACAGTGTTCAGTTTAGGATTATTTACATAAAATGAATTTAATGGGAAACATGGAGCACAATGTATAGGATTGATTATCGGGATAATTTCAAGAGGTATAGCTGATGGACTAGCAGCTATAGTTTGCGAGGCTGTAATGGATGGAATCGTTGGATACGGAACAGGGGAATTTGCATGTATTGTATATAAAATCTACGGGGTCTTGTGGTATTTATAAAATATTAAATTAAATATCTCTTTGAGATAATATAATGCTGTAGTAATATATTTAAAAGTTATATTAACTATAAATTTAAGTATAATATAAATATAACATTGCAATATGATTATAATATTTATTATATTATAATTTTTCATTATTTATTTTAATACATTACTTTACATAATTTTTTATATAAATATATTGTAATGTATTGATTAAGTTATAAGTTTATTTTTTTCGTTGCAAAAAGTAAACCTGTATAAGATGCTTAAAGTGTATATTATTGTAGAAGCCCCATTCCTTAATTTTGTGATAAGACCTTTCACAATATAATTAAATTCAATTTATTATAGCTTTTAAATTTAGAATTCGAATTCAGGTATCTTAAGCGTAGTCCACGCGCTGGAAATTTTTTATAGATTTCTCTGGGATTGGTAAGGGCTTGTCAATATGCTTAGGGAGTTGAGAGGCAGTATTTGTTTGTTTCCGTACGTTGAAAATTTTATTTTAGGAGTAATCCTGCGTTGCTAAATATAGCGCGCAATACTTTTAATTTTTTACTCATCATCTTGAGAAAGAGGTAGTGAAGCTATTTCTGTGTCAAGCGCATCCATAAAATCGATAATAAATGCAGCATTGGTACCAAAATCTCTTGGCAAATAGCGTGAAGCAGAGCGCATATCAACAAAAGTTGTATCGTTTTCATTGGTTAAACGTATTACAATGTCTGAAATAAAACCAAGGTAAAAAGTTTTTGCTATCGTTTCAATATAAATCTCATTTTCTTCACCTGTAACTTCTCGTTGAGCTACAACAGGCCAACCGTAAGCAGCTAAAACATTGAGAACTGAATTGCGAATACGATCAGGTGAGCCATCATAACGACGTCCAGATATTTTCGGCCATTGCGACATTTGTAGTGCCGTTTGTTCAATCAAAACACTCTTAAGTGGTAAAGCATCTCTGGGACGTGTCGTGCGAAAAAAAGCTGGTGGTCTTCGTGTATCCGTCGAAATATCATGAAGAGCTGGAAAGGCAAACCAAAATCCAAAAAATAACACTAATGGTGTGGCAGTGATCAACGAATAAAGGATCCCTTTTAGAGCTTTCATTCCTCCTAGAGCACCATATATCCACAAACTGTAAAGTGCTTTGATAGCAAAAAAAAGAGAAACAGTAACACAGCAGGCAGAAATTACTATTAAAATTATGAAATCGACAACGTCAATTACGGAAAAGCGCTGCAAAATTATTGAAAATAACAAGATAAAGAACGCTAATCCACCAAAACGAGGGGACCATACCGCTGTCCTTGAAATTAACCGAACATATTTTTTTTTCATGAAGTTCTCTTTTCCTCGATTCTAAACCATAAGCAAAATTCTCTTCAGATTTCATATCTTACAAAAAGCTTCTGGTCATATGACAAAAGTAAAGCACTTACTTTTAAGGTCAAGGACACTCTGTGTCTTACCAACTTTCGGTAATTATGCTAGTAATTTATGTGGGAAATTTCACCTTTTCTATAGGTTGATTGAATTTTATGGGTAATGGTTTTAATCACGTAAGAATAAATGCAGATGATAAACTTTACGGTTTATATGTATGTTCTTAGTCCAGAACTTTTGATTATCTATTTTTGTTGAATTGCATTTTTATTATATTTTGGCCGAAGTTGAGTTTTTCTATTGTAAATAATACGATTTTGGTACAATGGGAGCCTATTTGGTTTCATATTTATAATTAATGTATTGGTGTGTTCCATATATTTGTATAGAAGATTTATATACCAATAGAAAAATGTTAAATTTACCAATGGTGTAGGAGGTATGGCATCGTATATTTTGTTATATTTAATGAAAAAAACGAGTTTGTTTTTGACAATTATAATATTATGTAACAAGTGCTGAATGGGCATTAATTGACGTTGCTGCTTTGATAAAAAAATTAAATTCTGTCTAAACCCTAATTGAGAGGGTGGGGGCGTTTGGTTGATTCAATAGGGGGCTCTTTCCATAATGAAAAATGTTATACTTACGGTAGCTATTGTATTATTGCAGTGGTATGTTTTAAATTTTAAAATGAGATTTTTAATCCAAACATTAAAGGACTGATTGTACCTATATACTAATTAACGGTGAGGTGAATGGATAGAAATTGGTTACAAAGATTAGCAAAATTTAGGAAGGCGGTATAACAACTCCAACATTACTAGCAGTGATAAGCAAAGTTTATTTTATTATAGCGCTCATTTCTCAGTTACAATTTCACGAGACGTAGTTTTTGTCGAGTATTCAAGGAAGAGCTCAGCTATGGTAATTATTGGTGATGGTGCTGCCCATTTTGGCGCTAATTTAAATATACCGGGTACATCATTAAGGGTTGAGTTTGTAACTATCTTTATAGGTATCACTTTTAATGATTTTATTCCCTCTTATAGAAGGAAAGCATTTGTGCAGTTAGAGATTAGAGATCGTTGTGCTTTTATCCATTAAACATGTGACAGGTTGCGGATGAAAAAAAGGTTTCGCTTTCTTTCTTTGCAAGTAAAGAAGGGGCAAAAATGCGTAAGATAGCAAAACCTTTATTCAAGTTTTGAGCGACCAAAACTGAATTGGCATTGTTTTTAGGCTTTGATTGTTTGAGCTCTATTATTTGTATCGGTTTTCCAATGATGAGATCGAGTGTAGCATCAGGAGCTGTTCGATCATTAAGACTGTAGAAAATAATTCCGTCGTGCGTGTAGGCTGCTAGTGACCAAAGTTGTGTTGTCTTTAAAGCCTTTAAATGAACAGGGCCATTTTCAAGATTAAATCTGCAGACTTTAAGAAGGAAGAACGGATCAGTAGATTGCTGAATAGGATTATCGGCATTCAAGTCAACGAATTGATAAGGAGGTCCCGATTTTTTAAGTCCTATCCATATATTATTTTGTGTCCAATAGGGCGTTAAAAATAAAACGCAAATATGAACAATAATAGCACCAATACCCACAAGAAGTCCGGTGTGAATGAATCTAGCCACAGTTTTTTTGTCCTGATGAAATTTGTTCTACAGATGGCATTGTGAGCTTTTGCAGTGCCGTTGCGGAGATGATTGAGGTATCATATAAAGTAAGAATAAGTCCGAATTCTTTTTGACTGACTGTTGCAAGCCAATTACCAGCTTGCGGTATTGGTGAAATGTTTATGTGGAATGAGCCATCATTTTCATAGGTAATATTGTCGGTGTAGAGTTCAAAAGGTGTTTCCTTTGATGAAGTATATGGTTTGAGGGATTTATCAGCTGTATAAAGGGTAAAGAGACGGGCTTCAGGGATATGGCCTTTGAGCAAATAATGGCAGTGGGGGCGTAATGGATGCCCGTGGTTATCTTTCCAAACTTGGAAGATAAGGCCCTCTGTGCGTCCGAGTGAAATATCGCCTCTTTTGGCAGTGCGTGCACGAGTATAGGGATCAGTGTTTGCTGTTCCCACGTGAGGGTAAGTGCTCCATTCTCCAATTGTGAATCGTCCAAAATAATTAAAGGAATTGAGTACATAATCGACACTTAATGTTCCACATAAAATGGAAAAAGCGAAGATGAAAAAGGGAACAACGATACTAGAAAACATTAGAGAATATCTCGAATTCAAAGTGTTGAAACTCCAGTAGTCTTTATTTTCAAAGAAATTGCAGATGGTCGTTTCAGATCTTTGTTAATCAGACGCACAATATTCAATGTTTTAGGGGAGAGTGTGTAGGGTATTTTGGGTGCAAGCTCAGAATCATTGTGGGAAGGGAGTGTATGTGGCTGATAATGGAGGAGAGAATCTTTAACGCCATAGAGCTGTTTGAGCATGATATTTTGGTGTGCATAGAGCATGATACGGTGCCATATCATGGCAGGAACACCACCACCAAAAGCGCGATTCATCGGTGAATAATCATCATTGCCCATCCATACAGCTCCAGTATAATTACCGGTAAAGCCAACAAACCACGCATCGCGATAGGATTGTGATGTTCCAGTTTTTCCGGCAACAAGGGTCATAGGGAGAGCAGCACGTTTACCGGATCCTCGTGTTGTGACACCAACCATCATTTGGTTCATATAAGCTGCTGATTGTCCACTGAGAACCCGATGTGGCCTATTCCCATTATGCTCGAAGTTCCATACTACATGGCCGTCTGTTGTCATGATTTGTGTAAAACCATGAAGATTCCCAGCCATGCCTCCATTAGCAAAGACGTTAAAACCAGTGGCTTGATCCATTGGTGTCATATTGGATGTGCCTAGAACCATAGTTTTATGTGATAAAATATGTGCATGAATCCCCATATTTTTGATCAGATCTATTATGGGTTGGGTATCGCGATTAAGATATTGATAGGTAATATAGACAGGCACTGTATTAATAGAAAAAGCTAAAGCAGTTGCTAAATCAACTTTACCGAGATAACGACCGGAGTTATTTTTGGGTGACCAACCTCCCCAATTGATGGGAGCATCTAAGACTATTGTTGAGGGAGATAGACCATGTTCCATTGCGGTTGCATAAACATAAGGTTTGAATGAAGAACCAGGTTGTCGGCCGCCTTGTGTTGCTCTGTTAAATTGGCTTTTGTTATAATCCAGCCCTCCAACAATTGCACATACAGCGCCGTTATTGTCGAGTATGACGGTGGCTGCTTGTGTTGCGCGATATTGTTGACCGTATTGGTGTAAATGATACGCGATTGATTCCTCTGCTGCTTTTTGAATATCTGGATCGAGAGTGGTTTGAATGATTAAAGTATGGCTTGGAAGTTGGTCACTTATTTTTTTGACTTCGTTGAATGCCCAATCAAGAAAATAATCAGGCTGATCATTTTTTATCTTTGTAATAGCCCTAGCAGGATGACGATGAGCATTGATAATTTGGCTCTTAGTCATGAAGCCGCTATTAACAAGATTAAAAAGTACTACATTGGCACGTTTTTGGGCAGTAAAGAGGTGACTATGAGGAGCATATTTTGTTGGGGCTTTGAAGAGTCCTGCTAACATAGCGGATTCGCTAAGGGATATATCGCGTATGTTTTTACCAAAATAAAATTTTGCTGCTGCTGCGATACCAAAATTGCTTCCTCCCATATATGCGCGTTCAAGATAAAGTTGTAAAATCTGTTTTTTGCTGAAGTTTGCTTCTAACCAAAGGGAAAGATAGGCTTCTTTGATTTTGCGTGTTATGGTTCTTTCATTTGTTAAAAACAAATTTTTAGCCAGTTGTTGTGTAAGGGTTGAGCCACCTTGAACAACACTCTTGGCTTGCATATTTTGCAAGATTGCCCGCGTGAGACCGTACAGATCAATGCCCCAGTGATCGAAAAAACGACGGTCTTCTGTCGCAAGAACCGCTTTAATAACATAATCGGGCATTTCTTCAACGGGGACAGATACAGTTGGCAATGCACCACGGTGACCGATAGGATTTCCGTAGCGATCTAGAAAAAGAATAGAAAAATTTTTAGGCACATACCAATCTTTTTTTGTTAATTCTAAAATGGAAATGCCGACAATAGTGAAAAGAGTAAAACCAATTAATCCTAATGTCAGTATTTCATTGAGAATTTCTACTATGAAGCGCTTCCATCCTTGGATATGAAAATATTGTGAGGTGATTTTTGCCTTGTTCCAGAAGAAACTGTTAGCAGAGCGAATATGATAAAGTGCTGTGTCGAACAGTGCATCTAGTTCAATGAGTGCAGGACTGTGAAATGACTTATTATATTGTCCTTTCTTTTTTTTAAAAATTTCAAACATTTAAAGAGAGCCTATACCAAAGTAACGCAATAAAAAATGTATAATAACTATATGGAGCAAAAGTAATTTTTTGCTATAGAACTAACAGAGAAAGAGTTTATTTTAGGATTACGACAATTTAGTTATTATAAGTTATGTATTTGTTTTTTATGTTTTTTAAAAAACTTTTCTCTTTCAGTTATTTTTATAATCTCTAAAAATATTTTGTTTTGAAATTGCTAAATTTTGGGATAATATTCACGTGTCTTTCTTTTATAAAGATGGTACGTTATTCACCATGTGATTTTTGAATAGGTAAAAAATCATTATTCATTTTATGCTCAAAAGAACAGATAGAACAGGTTATAAAATATCTATGATGAAAAGAGTTTTCTTGTTCGTGATGATAGCAGTTTTTTTGGGGGCGGATTCTGTTTTGGCTGCCGGTTGTGTCGAAGTGGGTAGGAAGGTTGCTACCCAAGAGAATGGGGTATTAGTACGTTCAAAACTGGTTGTTCAGGATGGAAAGGATATGTGCATGATTGTGGTTGTTGTGCCTGCTCGTGATGGTGAGAAGCTGCGTCGTGTTGAGGTTTCTATTCCCGCCGATTAGTATTTGGCAGATGTTGTGATGCGTATTTTAATTGTCGAAGATGATCGGAATCTTAACCATCAATTAGCAGAAGCTGTAAGGAGTGCGGGATATGTTTCAGATAGTGCTTTTGATGGTGAAGAAGCTTATTTTTTAGGAAGTACAGAGTCTTATGATGCTGTGATACTTGATATCGGTCTGCCACGTATAGATGGAATTCGTGTTGTTGAAAAATGGCGTCAAGAAGGATATTCTATGCCTGTATTAATGTTAACAGCCCGAGATCGCTGGTCAGATAAGGTGCTTGGTATTGATGCAGGTGCTGACGATTATGTTGTGAAGCCATTTCATTTGGAGGAAGTGATGGCGCGGTTGCGGGCGTTAATTCGTCGAACTACGGGACATGCAACAAGCACGTTACGCTGTGGTAGTGTTTTGTTGGATACTAAGACCTCTCGTGTTTTTGTTGATGATCAGTTGATTAAATTAACATCCTATGAATTTAGACTTCTTTCATATCTCATGCATCATTGTGATAGGGTGGTTTCAAGGACAGAACTTATCGAACACCTTTATGAGCAGGACTTTGATAAGGATTCCAATACGGTTGAAGTTTTTGTAGGTCGGTTACGTAAAAAGCTTGGAGTGGATTTAATTGAGACTATTCGGGGGATGGGCTATCGCGTGAGAGCGCTAGGTGATCAATGAGTGTTTGCAAGAACAACAACCAGCTTAGAAGGCTACTTTTTTTCGTCAGTAGATCTCTCAGTTTACGCGTTATGATTTTATCAACATTATGGGTTGTTATTTCGCTCTCCTCAATTTCTGCAGTTAGTATTTTATTTTATAGACGCTCGAGTGAACAGAGCTTAGAGCGTATCCTTTCTGCTCAACTTTACAATCTCATTGCGACAGTGACGGTTTCACCAGAGGGGAATTTGAGTGGAAGTGTTGGGATTGATGATATTCGTTATTCAGATCCAACAACAGGATGGTATTGGGAAGTCGTTGCTATATCACATAATCTACAAGGAAGATTGACATCTCCATCGTTAGGAACAGGGAGAATATTTTCACCAAGTGATGTAGAGATACCTTTTGATAATAAGTTCTTTCGCTCTTATAGGATAAAAGGGGATAACGGTCAGAGGTTACAAGTAATTGAGAGTGATGTTGTTCTTGACAATCAGAATCATATTGCACGTTTTCGCCTTGTTGGAAATATAGATGAGGCACATGCACAAGTGCAGAAATTTAAGCGGACTTTACAAATTTTTCTTTGGAGTTTTGGTATAGGCAGTGTTCTTATCAATATTGCTATTATTTTCTTTAGTTTTCAGCCGTTGAAGCTTATTCGACGTGCATTGAATGATATCCGTGAGGGCAGGATTCATTACGTGAATACGGATTTAGTAAGCGAAGTTATGCCGCTAGTACAAGAGATGAATGCTCTCATCAACAACAACCAGCGTATTATTGAACGGTTTCGTACACAGGTTGGTAATCTTGCTCATTCATTGAAGACGCCTCTGTCTGTGATTATGAATGAGGTTGATAAGATGTGTTGTGGAGAACAGACTATCTTATTGAGAGAGCAAACGCAAATAATGCTTGCTCAAATAAATCATTATCTTCAGCGTGCACGAACTGCAGCACAATGCGACAGTATCATTTATCACACATCTGTTCGCAGGGTGGTTGATCGGTTGGTGCGGGTTATGGAAAAGCTTAACCCTGAAAAACAGTTCCAATTTGTTATGGATGTTGATGATATTGTTTTTTCTGGTGAAAGAGAAGATTTAGAGGAAATTATAGGGAATTTAGTTGAGAATGCTGCTCAGTGGTCTCGTACAAAAGTTTTTATCTCCTGTCGTTTAGAAGAAAATATTGAAGAAACAGAATATTTTAGCATTCTCGTAGAAGATGATGGTTCTGGTTTAACAGAAGACGAAATTGAGGAAGCTTTAAAAAGAGGTCGGCGTTTTGATGAAAGTAAGCCGGGGACAGGTTTAGGGTTAGCGATTGTTTCAGATATGGCCAATGAATATGGTGGAAATCTTTTTTTATCGCGTTCTGATTTAGGTGGGTTGTGTGCAAAAGTTTTATTACCAAGACGGAGGTAAATTATTTTCTCTTTACTTAGAACATGTGTATTGAAGTTTGTAAGTATGCAGCAATGTTTTACACAGTATAGAGAGCAGAGAAGTCACTTCAGGATTCTAAGGAACATATCTTTTTATGGTCAAAATATAGAATAAAGTTTTGTTTTTATGCGCTTGATACGTATTAGAAAAATTAATGATACACTTTCCGATGTTGTCTATAAGAAAAATGGGGCTCTATTGTTTTACATTAGTGTTTTCGTGAATAAGGGGGGAGGATAAATTGGTTACGTTTTTTGATTTTCGTATTGGTACTCAAATAATATGCTATTGCTAATTTTTGCAGCGCTTTTTCTTATTTTTCTGGCGAGTGTTCTTTTTCTTTTGCTACATTTTAACTGTGGAACAAAAAAAAAGTGGGAAGCTCAAACCATTGATAGTTATAAAAGTCATATGTATTTTGTTGAATCTGAGAAGACTTACACACATCATAAAAATAGACAGATTCTTAGAGCTCTCAGTGTTTTGTTTGTTCTTTTTATAACATGGAGCATTTACAGTTTTACAGGCAGTCCAAAAGTTAAAAGTTATTTTTTTAGCGAGTTAATGGATAAGAATCCAGAGATGCTCAGTAAATCTGAACAGCTTGTTCGTCTACAAGTACTTTTTTTTCGTGCGCCTCATGACGGCAAGTTAGCAGATGCACTAGCAGTAGGATACCTAGAGGAAGGTTATTTTCAGGATGCAGTGAACATTTATTTAGATGCACTTCGCTTGAATGGAGAATCGGCTCCAAGACTTGTTGGATATGGATTGGCATTGGTTGGGTATGAGGGAGGAATGATTACGCAAGAAGCACAAAATGCTTTTCAAAAAGCGGCAAATTTAGCGCCAAAAGATTTTTATCCTCATTTATTGTTAGCTGAAGCGCTTTATCAGGCGGGGAAGTCTGCGCAGGCAGTGCAGCTTTTACAAAATTTTCTTGATACAATGCCTAAGGATTTTACAGGACGATCACGTGTTGAAGCCATGATAATTCAGTTACATGATACATCCAATTAGAGTATTCAGAAAGTAATTGTATACAGTTTCAAGCTATTAAAACAAAGAGAGTATTAAAGAGTGAGCAAGATATTCGATAAAAGGTTGCGCCCATATGCAAGATGTGCCAAGAATCTTTAAAAGATAAGGCATGTGAATAATGAATGTTTATATGCCGCATTTATAAAAAGAATTTTTGTAGACAGTTTATGAACAATCGGTCTTTCAATAATCCTTCTTCTTTGAAAATCATTTTAAAGCAGCGTGAAAAAAAACGGTTGCTGATAATCTTATCGTGTTGTTTGGTTATAGCAATTGCAACAAGCCTTATTGTGTATGCAATGCGTAATACGGTAAGTTTTTTTCGAACGCCGTCTGAAATTACAAGAGAAGACATTTTAATGGGGCGTCCTTTGCGCTTGGGTGGTTTTGTTGAAAAGGGGACTGTTGAATATTTTGGAGAAAAGGGGGTTGTTTTTTTTGTAACCGATAACGCAAAACACGAAAAAGTGATTTTTAATGGTATTTTACCGGATCTTTTTCGTGAAGGTCAGGGTGTTATAGTAGAAGGATATTTTGATAAACGGGGTTTTTTTATAGGTACACGCATTTTAGCAAAACATGATGAGACTTATATGTCTAAAGAAACAGCTGATCGCTTGAAAAAAAATAACAGTGTGGAGAAATAATTCGATTGTGCTTATAGAATTGGGTCATATTTTTTTATCCGCAGCCTTTGCAGTGAGTTTATTGCAGTCATTTTTACCCGCTTTAGGCTTTTTGCAGAGGAAGCGTTCATTAATGCAAACAGCTGTTCCCCTAACGTATATTACTTTTACGTTATTATTATTATCTTTTTTGATTATTATTCATGCCTATATCGTATCTGATTTCTCTGTTTTGAATGTTGTTGAGAACTCTCATTCAGAAAAACCAATGCTGTATAAAATCACTGGTGTTTGGGGAAACCACGAAGGATCCATGTTGTTATGGGTTTTAAGTTGCGTTTTTTTTAGTACATTGGTAGCGTTATGTGGTCAACATTTGCCAGAACACCTTAAGACATTAGTGTTAATGTGCCAAAGTTGGATTACAAGCGCTTTTCTTTTATTTATTCTTTTTGTGTCCAACCCATTTTTACGTGTTAATCCACCAGCATTGCAGGGAAATGATCTTAATCCTCTTTTACAGGATATTGCGTTAGCAATTCATCCACCACTGCTTTATTTAGGCTATGTGGGTTTTTCTATTTGTTTTTCTTTTGCAGTAGCTGCATTGATTATAGGATATGTCGATGGGCTTTGGGCGCGTTGGGTTCGCCCTTGGCTTTTACTTTCTTGGTGTTTTTTGACATTAGGTATTATGATTGGATCTTATTGGGCTTATTATGAGCTAGGGTGGGGTGGTTATTGGTTTTGGGATCCAGTTGAAAACGTTTCATTTATGCCTTGGCTTTCAGGAACAGCTTTTCTGCATTCTGCTCTTGTTCTTGAAAAGCGGGAAACATTAAAAGGTTGGACTTTATTTTTGGCTCTTCTTACTTTTTCCCTTTCTCTTATGGGAACTTTTCTTGTTCGTTCGGGTCTTTTAATATCTGTTCATAGTTTTGCTGTTGATCCAGCACGAGGGCGAGCAATTTTGGCCATTTTATTCTTCTTCACGGGAGGGGCCTTTCTTCTTTTTTCTTTGCGAGCACCTATTTTGACAATAGGAAAATTCTTTCAGCCAATTTCACGTGAAGGTTTTATTATTTTAAATAATTTGTTACTCACAACGATAACAGCTACAGTATTGATTGGTACGCTTTACCCTTATTTTATTGAGGTGTTAACAGGGCAGAAAATTTCTGTAGGAGCCAATTTTTTTAACCTTACCTGTGGGCCTTTAATGATGTTATTATTATTGTTGGCTCCATTTGGATCAATGATAGCATGGAAACGTGGTGATTTTATCGCAGTTTTTGAACGGCTGTGGTTTGTTTTTGCATTAGTTTGTGCAATCTGTTTTATAACATTTTATGCTATATCTTTGCGTGATATCTTTGCTGCTCTAGGAATTGGACTTTCAGCTTTTGTTTTCTTAGGTAGTTTAGCTGATCTTTGGGAGAAGAGTGGACATCGCAAGACAGTTTTGTTGGTGCGGTTTAAGAGATTGATTGGATTACCGTGGTCTGTTTTTGGTGCGGCAATGGCGCATATGGGGTTAGGCGTTACATTGTTTGGTATTATTTGTGTCGCGACTTTTGGGCAAGAGCGTATTCTAACCATGCACATTGGTGATGTGGTTACAATAGCAGGTAAAACTCTTCATTTAAATGAAGTGCGTGATGGCGCTGGTTCGAATTATTCTACAGTGGAGTTTAATTTTACAGTATATGAAAATAAAAATACTGTGCGCAACGTAATGGCATCAAAGCGATTTTATTCAAGTCAAAATACGTCAACAACAGAAATTGGTATTCAAAACTATGGTCTATCTCAGTTATATATTGTGCCGGGACGTATAGATGAACGGGGACTTGTTTTGCATATATGGTGGAAGCCTTACATAATCTGTGTTTGGTTAGGGGCATTCATGATGGCTATGGGAGGCTGTCTTTCTCTTTTTGGTTATTGGTTCCGCATTGGGGCGCGCAACAGGCAGCTTTTTGTTTTTAAATTTTTTGGAAAGACATTGAGATGAAAAATGTATTGCTTTGGGCTTTATCTTTTTTAATCATGATTTTTTCTTTGCGATTAGTGATAGCAGTGGAGCCAGATGAAATTTTGAAGGATCCAGTTCTTGAATCGCGTGCACGAGATATTTCATCACATTTACGTTGTCCAGTTTGCCAAAATCAATCAATTGATGATTCAGATGCTTTTCTAGCACGTGATTTACGGCTTTTGATTCGAGAAAGATTAAAAATGGGTCATACTAATCAGCAAGTTATTGATTTTCTTGTCGAGCGATATGGGGAGTTTATTCTCTTGAAACCGCCATTTAATAAAACAACTTGGTTTTTATGGTTGTCGCCTTTGATAATTATCACCATTGGTGCAAGCACCATATTTTTTCAGGTAAGACGATGCAAGCACAGAAAATTTATTTTGAATGCTGATGAAGAAAAATAGCCAAAAATACTGTTGTTTTAAAAGAGGTGTTATATAAAGGAAGTTTAGTACGTTTAAATTGGTAATTCAGTTTTATTGATAAATTATATATTGTTACGTATTTAAATCTTACGAAACTTTAACAATTTAGACAGAAAACGGTAAGGTCTGTTGTTTTATAAGTGAGCGCAATCTGAATAAAATATAATTAAATAGGAGCATATACCAAATGGTTAAAAAAACTTTCTTTAAAACATTAGTCGCAGCGAGTTTTTCTGCGGTGTTGGGAAGTGCACTGTTTTTTAGTGAACATGGATCAAGCTTGTGGACGACAGCGGCTCATGCAAATTCTGTATTTACTTCATTAATGCAACAGCAGGGGTTTGCAGATATTGTTTCTCAAGTGAAACCTGCAGTTGTTTCAGTGCAAGTGAAGAGCAATAAAAAGAGAGAAGAACGGTTCTTTAGAAACTTTTTTAGTGGTCCGGGTTTTGAGCAATTGCCAGATCAGCATCCTTTGAAAAGGTTTTTTAAAGAGTTTTATGATTCTGATAAACTTAAACATAAATTTCCACCGCGCTCACGTGGACTGCGTCCTATAGCTTTTGGATCGGGCTTTTTTATCTCGTCTGATGGTTATATTGTGACCAATAACCATGTCATTTCTGACGGCACAAGCTATTCTGTTGTTCTTGATGATGGTACAGAATTGAATGCAAAGCTCATTGGGACAGATCCGCGAACTGACCTTGCAGTGCTGAAAGTAAACGACAAAAGAAAGTTTTCATATGTTGATTTTGGTGATGATCTAAAGCTTCGCGTTGGAGATTGGGTTGTTGCTATTGGTAATCCATTTGGCCTTGGTGGAACTGTGACAGCAGGTATTGTTTCGGCACGTGGACGTGATATTGGCACTGGTGTTTATGATGATTTTATTCAGATTGATGCTGCTGTTAATAGAGGAAACTCTGGTGGCCCAACCTTTGATCTTAATGGAAAGGTTGTTGGAGTTAATACAGCAATTTTTTCTCCTTCTGGGGGAAATGTTGGGATTGCTTTTGCTATTCCAGCAGCAACAGCGAAACAGGTTGTGCAACAGCTTATTGAAAAAGGTTCAGTTCAACGTGGTTGGCTTGGAGTTCAAATTCAGCCTGTGACAGAAGAAATTTCTGAATCAATGGGTTTGAAAGAAGCCAAAGGTGCTCTGGTTATAGATCCGTTAAAAGGGCCAGCAGAAAAAGCTGGTATCAAGACGGGTGATGTGATTATTTCAGTGAATAGTGAAAAAATTATAGATGCTCGTGATTTAGCAAAGCGTATCGCAAGTATTAGACCGGGAGAAACAGTAACTTTAGGTATTTGGAGATCTGGTAAAGAGGATCATATCAAGATAAAGCTTTCTTCAATGCCTGAAGATGAAGGTATGAAAGAGAGATCAAAAGATTCGAGTGGGCGTAATAATTCAGATGAAACATTAGAAGATTATGGTTTGATTGTTGCTCTTTCTGATGATGGTGTAGGGTTGGTCGTGACTGATGTAGATTCGGATTCAGATGCTGCAGATAAGGGAATTCGTCCTGGTGATGTGATTGTGACAGTTAACAATAAATCTGTTAAAAAGATATCTGATGTTACTGATACAATCAAGAATGCCCAAAAACTTGGACGGAAAGCTATACTCTTACAAGTACGAACAAATGGTCAAAATCGTTTTGTTGCGCTTCCAATTTTCAAAAAATAATACTTTATTGATGATAGGGCAGAGGTTTTGTAGACTTCTGCCCTACAACGCAATTTGATAAAATAATGGAGATGCGTTTTATGAAGATACTCGTTATCGAAGATGATCATGAGACGGGGCGTTATCTCGAAAAAGCTTTTTTTGAGGCAGGACATTCAGTTGATGTTGCGTATGACGGAGAGACGGGATATGCTTTAGCTGAAACGGAAAATTACGACGTTATGGTTGTTGACCGAATGCTTTTGCATCGTGATGGTCTTTCTATTATTTCTGAATTGCGTACTAAAGGTAATGAAACACCAGTTCTCATTCTTTCAGCTTTAGGGCAAGTGAGTGATCGTGTGACGGGTTTACGTGCAGGGGGTGATGATTATTTGACAAAGCCTTATGCTTTTTCTGAACTTCTTGCCCGTGTTGAAGTATTGCAACGACGGAAAAATCCTAAAGAGGCAGAAACTGTTTACTGCGTAGGCAATCTTCAGCTCGATCGGTTAGCACATACAGTAAAACGAGGCGATAGAAATATCATATTGCAACCACGAGAGTTCCGCTTACTTGAATATTTAATGCGATATGCTGGCCAGGTCGTCACACGCACTATGCTTTTGGAAAATCTTTGGGATTATCATTTTGATCCACAAACAAATGTTATTGATGTCCATATATCCCGTTTGAGAGCAAAAATTGAAAAGGATTTTGATGTTCCACTTCTCCACACTGTGCGCGGGGCTGGATATATGCTGAAAGCACCAGATAGTAAAACATGAAGCGCCTAATCAATATAATGCACACAACTGCATTAAGGCTCTCCGCACTTTATATTTTATTATTTGGGTTAGTTGCAACAGGGCTTTCTATTTATATGACGGCATTTTCTGCTTCGTTATTAACTGAGCAAACTCAACAAGCATTGCATGAAGAATTAAAATATATAGAAAATGCTTATAATTACGGTGGGCTTCCTTTATTAATGCGCACTATTGATTATCGCTCACGACAACCAGGGGCTTTTCTTTATCTTGTTACTGACCCTATGGGGCGCATTTTGGCAGGCAATGTTGCACGTATTGAGTTGGGTCTTTTGAATCATAATGGCTTTATTGCGAATTCTTTTTTGTATTCACGTTTTGGAGAACATGGCAAAAAAAATGAACATCGCGCTTTGGCAATTGTTGTTGATCTGCCCAATGCTATGAAGATTCTTATAGGACGAGATTTGGATGAACCAGAGCGTTTTGCTGCAGTTATCCGTAAAGCAGTAATGATTGCTCTTGCAGCAATGGTTGGAGGTGCTTTATTAATATGGTTTTTTGTTGGTAGGCGAGCATTGCAAAGGATTGATCATGTTACAGCCGCATCACAACGTTTGATGGATGGTGATTTTAGTGGGCGTTTGCCTGTTTCTGGAGTAGGTGATGAGTTTGATCGATTGTCTGCTAATCTTAATGTTATGTTAGACCGCATTGAAGAATTAAATATTGGTTTGCGTCAAGTATCGGATAATATTGCTCATGATCTAAAAACACCGCTGACACGCCTTAGAAATCGTGCTGAAGAAGCGCTTTCTGGGCAAAAGACAAAGCTTGAATATCGTCAGGCACTGGATGGTGTCATTGCTGAATCAGATCAACTTATTCGTACTTTTAACGCTATTTTAATGATTTCACGTATTGAAGCCAGCAGTGCAATTGAGCATCTTGAGGTTATGAATATGAAGCGAATCCTTGAAGATGCTGTTGAACTTTATGAACCGTTTGCTGAAGAATCAGGTGTTTTGCTTCGGTTAGGGGATACATTTGATAAAGAGCTGAAGTTAAATCGTGAGCTTATTGCGCAATCGATTTTTAATCTTATTGATAATGCGATTAAATATGCGTCTAAAGACAGAAGAAAAGCAAAGGTTTGCTTATCGATGGAATATCGTGGTGAACATTTACTGGTTGTCGTTAGCGACAATGGCCCAGGAATTGCAGCGGATAAATATGAAAAAGTAACAGAACGATTTGTTCGCCTCGAAGAAAGTCGTACGCAGCCCGGTTTTGGTATTGGTTTAAGTATAGCAAAAGCTGTTATGAAACTTCATGGAGGTGAACTGTTACTCGAAAATGCAAACCCAGGGCTGAGGGCTATTTTATTATTTCCTTAAAGGTATTTTGCTTCATTTTTTTACACATAATAACTTTTTTATGAGTATAATGCAATGGAAAGGAAGGTAAAATGCTTTTCAAGGGAGTGCAAGCGAAAAACGCTTTTTTAAAAACACAGCTTCTCCCTTTACGTTCCCTTGATGAGAGTGGTTCTCAATGGCTAAAAGATATGGAAGAACAAGCGAAGAAAGAAAATTTAGAATCGCTCGTTGCTTATATTTCAGATAAGGGAAAGCAGATTGATTTTATAAGTGCGATCATGACTTTATCCCCTTTTTTGCGTGAGGTTTTGATCGCTAATCCATCGTATCTCAGCCCCTTATTGAACATTGATATAGAAACAAGGTTGGGCGAAATTATAAATGATATTGCAGTTACTGATAAAAGTGAAGCTATACATGAAGCTTCATTAATGGCTACTTTAAGGCGTAAAAAACGGGAAGCGCATGTTCTCATTGCTTTAGCTGATTTGAGTGGTGTTTTTACTTACGAAATTTCATGCTCTTGGTTGACACGTTTAGGAGAAGTCATATTAGGTGTAGTTCTACGTTTTCTTTTAAGAGAGGAGCACGATCATGGTAAGATAAGTTTGTCGAGCCGTGATGATCCAGAAAAAGACTGTGGTTTAATCATTTTAGGAATGGGAAAAATAGGGGCAGGAGAACTTAATTATTCTTCTGATATTGATCTTATTGTTTTCATTGATGAGATGTCACCTCATATTGGTAATCTTTCTGAGAGCATCGATGTATTCTCTAAAATGGTGCGTCGATTGATCCGTATCATTCAAGAACGTACTGCGGAGGGATATGTTTTCCGTCTTGATTTTCGACTTCGACCAGATCCAAGTTCAACTCCTCTGGCCTTACCAGTAAGGAGTGCATTGCGTTATTACGAGGGGCGTGGCCAAAATTGGGAGCGGGCAGCTATGATTAAAGCACGTCCAATCGCTGGCGATAAAAGGGCAGGCTTTAACTTTCTCAAAGAGCTTTTTCCTTATGTGTGGCGGAAATATTTAGATTATGCTGCTATTGCTGATATCCATTCGATTAAACGTCAAATTCATTCATATAAAAATTATGGTAAAATTGCTGCTTATGGCCATAATATAAAATTAGGGCGAGGTGGTATTCGTGAGATTGAATTTTTTGTCCAGACACAACAACTCATTGCTGGTGGGCGTTTCCCTCAATTACGTGGACGTCAGACAATTGCAATGTTAGCAGAACTTTACACGCTTGGTTGGATCAGTGAAAAAACGAGAGATAACCTTGTAAAGAGTTATGCTTTTTTACGAAATGTGGAACACCGTATTCAGATGCTTGCAGATGAACAAACGCATCTTCTTCCAAATGATGTTTCTCAATTTACGAGTGTTGCATATTTGATGGGTTATCAAGAGAGTAACAGCTTTATTCGCGATTTATTAAAAACGCTTCAGGTTGTTGAAAAACATTATGCTGCACTGTTTGAGAACGAGCAAGAACTTGGTTTAGAAATTGGCAATTTAGTTTTTACAGGTGAAGAAGATGATCCAGAGACATTAGTAACATTAAGTCATTTAGGTTTTAAAAGGGCGAGTGATATTTGTCGTATTATGCGCACACTCCATTGTGGGCGTTATAAAGCTACTCAATCTGCTGAAGCGCGTGAAAGATTAACGGAATTAACACCAGCGCTTTTGAAAGCTTTTGGTGCTACCAAACGGGCAGATGAAGCAATGTTGTGCTTTGATAGTTTTTTACAGGGCCTGCCTTCGGGGATTCAGCTTTTTAGTTTATTGCAGTCTAATCCTTCCCTTTTGGATATGTTGGTGCTTATTATGGGGGCTGCCCCACGTCTTGCAGAAATTATTACACGTAAACCGCATGTTTTTGACGGAATGTTAGATCCAACCATTTTTTCAGAATTGCCAACAAAAACTTACCTAAAAAAACGGCTTGAGTGTTTTCTTGAAGGTGTTTTTTCTTATGAAGAAATTCTCGATCATTTAAGAGTTTTTGCTGATGAGCAACGTTTTTTGATTGGTATTCGAATTTTGAATGGTGCAATTACGGGAGAGAGAGCAGGGTTTGCGTTTACTGCGCTTGCTGATCTTATGATCACGAAAACTTTTGCTGCGGTTCAAAAAGAATTTTCACGTCTTCATGGCAGTATTAAAGGAGGACGTGTTGGTATACTGGGTATGGGTAAGCTTGGAAGTCGTGAATTAACTGCTGGTTCAGATGTTGATCTTATTTTGCTTTATGAACATGATGAGGATGCGGAAATATCTGATGGAGAAAAGCCCCTCTATATTTCTCAATATTATACCCGGTTGACACAGCGTTTGGTTGCAGCTTTATCTACTCTTACAAGCCAAGGGATTCTTTACACTGTTGATTTAAGATTGCGGCCATTAGGTAATAAGGGACCTGTCGCTGTTTCTTTTCAGTTTTTTAAGAAATATTATCGCAAGGAAGCGTGGATATGGGAACATCTCGCGTTAACACGGGCACGAGGTGTTGCAGGAGATCCTGATTTTTTACAAAAGTTAGAAAATGAAGTTTGTACAATTATTTCTTTTCCTCGTAATAAGGACGATGTAGCAAGAGCAGTATGTGAAATGCATACTTTGATTGAAAAAGAAAAACCGCCAGAAAATCGATGGGATTTGAAGACAATGCCTGGTGGTATCATGGATTTGGAGTTTATTGCCCAATTTGCTCTTATTACTCACGTGATTGAGTTTCAAATTGGAGAGACTACAGCGAATATTTTGGCCAACTTACCGAACAGCTTTTTAAGCCAATCGTTTGTTTTTGATTTACATCATGCCTATGGCCTCTATACAAATTTGAGCCAAATTATACGACTTTGCTTAAATAATTCTCTCAATCCCCATGATATGCCACCTAGATTAAGCGATCTTTTGTTAAGTAGTGTTGGAGAACCTGATTTGCTTCGCGTTGAAAAGTTAATCGAAGAAACTGGGCAATCCGTATGTTCGATTTTTACACAAGTAATGAAACATTGAGTGTGTTTTTATAATGATATTATGGAAGCATTGCATGTCGGTATTAGATAAAATGTAAAAAAGCACCATAACAGGACAAAGAATATGCAGAATGCAAATTATTGAATAATGAGAAGTAAAAGTATACAATAAATATGTTATTGAAAAATTTGTTTTTATAATTGTTAATTTTATATATTTATTTTTAAAATTAAAAGCAATTTAGTTGTTCATCTTTCTTTATATCGAGTGATTATGTAATATTATTTATTTGTTTTAAAAGAACTTTTATTTATAAGATTTTTATTTTAAATTTAGTTGTAGGTATTATTACTCTTTTTCTATATATTGAATTTTTAATGTTTTATTTAATTATGCATTTCAGAAAGCAGACAGTGCAAGCTGTTCTCGGTCAACTTTTTGTGTGGAAAGCCTCTATGCTAAACTAGCTAATTCTAGGTATTATTGTTTATTCAGCAATTTAAAATGAGCTTTTTTCTACCTTTTTATGAATGATTGCTATTTGTCAGATTTTTTAGTCAACGTATATTACAGTATTACATCACCTGTTTATACGATTCATATCAAAACAGATATATTCTATTCAGAAGAGTATGGGCAATGGTGTCTTTATTGCATAAATTTAGATGGGGTCTTACAGAGTTTGTAGAGTCCGTATTGTTGTTACCACAGCTATAACGGACTTGGGAAAAATGAGATAAGAAGCTTTACTGACAACGTAACTTCATTTTTTTACTGGTGTTACGATTATGTGCATAATTCTAGGGAATGCGAGAAATATGAGGAGAATAAAAATTTATAAAAATAATAACTTAAATGTAAATTATAGAAAGTTTAAATAACTTTACAACATTATTTATAAGTTTACTTGTATTTTTCAATAAAAATTTTATTTTTTTGTAAATGTATCATTTTTACTACAGATTTTTTGAAAAAAATATGAAACTATTCGATCATTATGTGTCACATTAGCTTTTAGGGGAGCAATTATGGCTACAAAATACTTAATAACAACATCTATTTTTTCTTTAACTTTAATTTCTGTAGTACAGACAGCAGGTGCTGTTACATCAGGATATCCTGCATCTGCTATTACAGCTTCTACTTTTTCTTGGACAGGTTTTTATGTTGGAGGCCAAATTGGTAATTTTTCAAGTAAAACGACCGCAAGTTATTTAGGAGATGGAAGTGCAGGGAAAGAGAGTCTAGTTAAAAAAGAGCTTTTACCTAAACTTTCCGGTTTTGTAGGTGGTCTTTATGCAGGTTCCAATATTGATATCGATAGTGCTCTTATTATAGGTATTGATACGGATATAATATGGTCTGATAAAAAAGATACAAAATATGTCAGCTCATCGAAAAAAAAACAAAGTAAAGCAGCATCAAAAGCTTTAGAAGGAACAAGTTTAAAGTTAGAGCCTCGAGATGATGCTCCGGCGACATATACTAAAGCTGTGTGTTATACTTTAAAACAAAAATGGGCTGGTGCTACGCGGGTACGAGTTGGTTTTGTTGTTGATCGTATGATGCCTTATGTTGCTGGGGGGGTTGCTTATACGCAACTTCGAAGTATTGTTTCTAAAGTAGATGATGTAGAAAATAGAGCAATTGATTTTTCTAACTTGTCGCATGATGAAAAAAAGGTGATGGTTGGTTATACCTTTGGAGGTGGTATTGATTTTGCAGTGACTAATAATATTATTATGCGTGCAGAATATCGTTACTTAGATTTTGGTAAGAAAAAATTCGCACATAAAAAAATTGAAATGGGTTACAAGACGAATGATTTCCGCGTTGGTGTAGCTTACAAATTTTAAGTTGCTGTAAGATTAAATTATCAAAAAGCCCTATTTTCGAATAGGGCTTTTATTTTTCAGATATATTCTGTAGAGCCTTTTTAAAAAGGGAGATACCATCTTATTTGGAGTGTTTTTGGTGATGGTAGAGTTTTCTATTTTTTTGTTGTCATGAACATTTTATTTAAATAACAGAAAAGAGCACAAATACAGAGCATTTTGAGCTAATAAGATCATGTTCACGACATAGCTTAACGAATACGATAGCATTAGATACGATTTGTACAGATGCATGAAGAAAAAAATCTATATCATGTATTTTTGATTTCCATAGCATATCTTGTTATTGAATATTTTATGTTTTATAACAGAAAACAAGACAATTATAATACTATTGAAATTGATTAGTTAAACAACATTACGAAATGATTAATAGGAAAAAGTAGATAGTAATTCAAGAGATGACAAAAACAGAGAAAGCATTGTTATATTATAATCTATTAAAATAGAAATTATAATTTTAAATTAGATTTTTAAAATATACAATAATAATTATGTAGTAATTACAATAATTAAGTTTTATATAATTACATATAATATAAAATACATTGATTTATAAGAAGTGTTCATAGTTTTTCATATTTTGTGGAATCATTTGATACAGCAATACTTTCTTCTTTAAGCTATTATTAATATAAAAATCGTTTGCTTGATATTATAATTTTTTAAAACAATAATAAGATATTATACAGAGACTTAATTAGTACAAACTTGTAAAAAAGTTCTGCTCAGATGTTTGCATCATTTATTATATTGTTATAAAAATTTTTTGCTGATTGTATAAAGTATTTATTCTTTCGGCATAGCTGATATATATGCGTTCTGGAAACTCTCATTCTTTCAGAAAACTTTTATGTTCTCTATGTAGAGAAGGTTGATATCTTCCTGTCAAAAGATAAACAGTTTCTTGAATTTTAGGTAAAACTATTCACAGAATTTGTTCTGATATGCTAGGGCTTTACGCTTTAAGATGCTCACCATTTAATTTCTTATAATTATTAGGATTCAAGCATAAAAGATAGTTCAGCTTCTTATTGTTTGATTCATTATTCCATAAAATGGTTAAAGTATGATTTTGAGTTAATGGCTGAGAAGATGATTCTAGGGTGAATTTTCCTTGTAAAGATAGTGATGAGAAATTTCCTTTCTTTATTTTATTGATGATATTCAAAATCTTGAAAGGATTAAAAAAAGTCAAAATGCTGAATATTTCAAAAAGGAAAATATTTTGTCTAAAAAATATCTCAATAGGAGGGCTTTTGGTAGCAAAGTCTCATAAAGGAATTTGTAATATAGCGCTGGGGGATACTACAGAACAATTACTACAGGAGTTTACAGCGCGCTTTGATGATGTACAACAAGTGACTGATGACAACACATTTAAGAGGGAAGTTGCACATATTGTAGCAATGGTAGAAAATCCTAAGTTTGTAAGGAAATATGATTTTCCCTTGGATATAAATGGCACAGTCTTTCAACAGAAAGTATGGACAGTATTATGTGAAGTGCCGTGTGGTGAAACAATTTCATATCAGACGTTAGCGCAACGTATTGCTATGCCAAACGCTTTTCGCGCAGTTGCTAATGCATGTGCACGTAACGAATTGGCATTAATCATTCCTTGTCATCGTGTGGTGCGCCAGGATGGTTTTATCTCCGGATATCGTTGGGGTATCAAGCGGAAACAAATTTTGCTACAACGGGAAAAAAATGGGGAAATTTAAAGTGGATTTAACTTTGTTTGATTGGCATTATAATGGTTACAGTTGTACCTTTCATTTCTTTGGAGATAATTTCAAGTTTTCCTTTATGTAGTTCTAGCAAGGAGCGCGAAATGGCTAATCCAAGACCGGAGCCAGTATGGGTTTTGGTGAGTTGATTTTCAACTTGTTCAAAAGGTTGTCCGAGTTTTTTGATTGCTGATTGGGGAATACCAACTCCTGTATCTTTAATTTTACAAACAAGTTTATTTTTTTTCTTGAAAGCGCAGACATCAATGGTTCCGCCAGAAGGTGTGAATTTAACAGCATTAGAGATGAGGTTAAGAAAGATCTGTTTCATGGCACGGCCATCAACTTCAGCATGTAGTTCTGGAGCAATATTTGTTGTAACAGAAATATTTTTTTCTTGAGCCTGCGGCGTAAGTGTTCGTGCTGCTTCGCTGATAATGGGCTCAAGATCAATATTTTTACAATTAAGGGTAAATCTTCCAGCTTCGATTTTGGACATATCAAGGATATCATTGATAAGGGTTAGAAGATGGGTTCCTGAATTGTAAATGTCGTGCATATATTCTTTATAACGTTGCGAACCAAGAGGTCCAAAGGTGGATTGCAACATGATATCTGAAAAGCCGAGAATAGCATTAAGTGGAGTACGCAATTCATGGGACATATTGGCTAGGAATTCTGACTTCGCTTTGTTAGCACTTTCAGCGCGCTCCTTTTCTGCTTTCAGGCTTTTATTAAGTTTTTCAACTTCTGTTGCACGTTGCTGAGCATTTCCTCGTGCACGTTTGAGTTCTTGAATAAAAGAAAAAAGGCGTCTTTCACTGTCTTCAAATTTTTCCTGTTGTTGTTTAAGTTCAGAAATATCTGTACCAATACAAACAAACCCTCCATCTTGGGTGCGCCGTTCATTAATTTTAAGCCAACAACCATCTGCAGTTTGGCGAATACTGGTTAAGTTACCAGTACCATCATCTTTGAGTGGGTACTCACTGATTGCAGGACGAGCCATAGCTTCAACAGTTGCACGTTGGATACCTGATTGTAAAACTTGTTTAGGGATAGCTGCATATTCACAAAATTTGCTGTTAGACATGACCAAACGTCCTTCTGAATCCCATAATACAAAAGACTCTGAAATATTCTCGATCGCATCACGGATGCGAAGGTCGGCTTGCGCTGTTTCTTCGGCGAGTTGACGCTGTTCACTAATATCGAAGGCAATACCAACCAAATGAGGTTCTTCTTCATCCGTAACTTCAGCACGAATGCGCATCCATACATAATGACCATCGGCATGACGCATGGGGACATTAATATCGATATGCCTTTTTTTACCACTCATTAATTCCTGAGCAAGATCAAAAAAGTTAGCGTCCTTTGGGTTAATAATGGCGGCAATTTGGGAAATTGATAGCAATGCATCTTGAGGAACATAGCCGAGCATTTCATAAATTGCTCGTGACCAGTAAACACGTCCGCTTGCCATATTCCAATCCCACAGTCCACAGCGTCCACGCATCATTGCCATGTCAATGCGATTCTGAGTTTTTTCTGAAATAAGATCTGTATTGCGTGCTCGTACAATTTGATTGTAATAAGCATAGAGGAGAGCTAAAATAACACCCGTAGTCCCTATAAATAGGGTCATATTTAATGAGAAAATTTTGCGCCATTCTATGTAAATATGTTGCATTTTTTCACTGATGAATACACCATATTGCCCATTTTCTGTTTGGTGAAAAGAAGCGAGAGCAGGTTTATCTTCGCCTATGGTGATTTTCATGATTCCAGCGTGTTTTCCGAGAGATCGTAATGCAGTGTTCTCAGAGATAAAATCCCATAAGGGTTTTCCTAAAATGATTTCAGAACTGGATGAAGCTAGAACGTTACCTTTTTGATCGACTATGGCAATAATAGTGCTGGGATTGATAAGACCTTGATTACGAAAACTGGTAAGAATATTTTGCAAATGATTGTGAGAAAAAGCAGCGACTTTGCCTTTCTGGGTAGCGGCAAGTAAGTCACGATCAATTGTGTTGGTAATATGAGAGGCTAAGAGAGTGATGGTGGAACGTGTGTTTTTATCAATCGCATGGCGCCAATCGTAGATTGATATGAAACGAATTGCTGCCAGCACAACAAGAAATGCAATAATGACAAATGGAATAGAGCGCCGCAGCCAAGGTTCAATAAATAAAAGCTTTTGATAGGCTGAGCCAGAAAACAGATTAATACGCTTTACCCGCGCTTTATGATTTTGAGCGCTCGATTTTGAATCAGCATATCCCTCTGTTGGCGCATTATATGCGTCCAGTTTAGCCATTTCTAGTTCCTTTAATTATGGAATGATGTGTTTTTAAAACTGTTTTGATATTCATGGTAACCCCATAGGGTGCAATGAATCAAAACAGGAGTCTTCTGTCCAGTCTTTTTTTAGAAAAGTAGTTGTACTTTTATAAGCCTGGAGTATGAAAATGAAAAGGAGCCTTAAAAAAAGACCTATAAACAAGCTTAAACTACCTGTTTATAGGTCTATATTATTGTCGAGTAGCTCGTTGAGCTTATTTCGTAAGAAGTATTATAATATATTGATTAAAAATCATTTTTTTATTTTAAGCAAGCAGACGATTGATGATATCAGTTACATCGCTTGACAATTTTGGAGTTTCTGCAATTGTTTTTAGTGCAGTTTTAAATTTTTGTTGTCGAATAGGTTCCAATTGTCTCCAAGAGCGCAGCATTGTTAATAAGCGTGAAGCAAGCTGTGGATTTTTTTTGTCAATTTCCAAAATGGTTTGGCAAAGAAAATGATAGGATGCACCATCAATTCTATTAAAACCTGTTAGGTTGTTAGAGGCAAAGACACCAATCAAGGCTCGTACACGATTGGGATTATCTTGTGAAAAAAGCGGATGTTGCATGAGTTTTTGAACATGGTCAAGTGTTGATGCTCCCGCGACCATTGCTTGAATGGAGAACCATTTATCCATAACCAAAGGATCATGTTGATACCGGCTTTCAAAATCATTTAAGGCATTTTGCGTCTGCTCACTTTCGTTAAAGCGCTGCACTAAGATGGTTATACTGGCCATGCGATCAGTCATATTATTAGCTGTTGCATATTGTGTGGCAGCACGGTTTGGTTTGGCTTCTGCAATGGAAAGATAGTCTAGCATAATATTCCGTAATGCTCGCTTTCCAACTTGCTCAGTATTTGGTGAATAGGGATCTTTGTTTTGCATTTGCTCATAAACTTTTGTTAAGAGTTCTTGATGCGTATATGCGATAGAAGCTAAAAACTGATTGCGCACATGGTGAATACGGTCTGGATAAACATTTTCACCGATTGTATGAGCAAGCTCAACCTCGCTAGGTAAACTTAAACAAAATGCGCGAAACTCTGGTTCAAGGCGTTCATCGTTAATGATGGTTTCAATCAATTTTAACAAAGGAGAAGGCATGCCCTCTTGTGCTTGTGTTTCGTCTTGAATAGCTTTAATCAAAGCTTGCGTCATCAAATGGTTAAGCGACTGCCAACGGTTGAGTTGATTGCTATCATTTTGTGCAAGAAAGATAAGTTCACTTTCATTGAATGGAGTTTGTAGGTTGATAGGTGCAGAGAAGTCTCTGAGAAGTGACAAAACAGGTTTTTCACGTAGCCCTTTTAATGTGAACGTTTGGGTCTCTTTGGATAGAAGCATGACATCTGATTGAATATCTGCATCAGCTTCATAAGTTAGAGATTCTCCGTTATGTCCTAAGAGCCCAAAAGTGATAGGGATAAGCATAGGCTTTTTTATGCTTTGTTGCGGTGTTGCTGGAATATGTTGTTTTACATGAAACGTTAAAACACCATCGCTGTAATGGTGGTTGATTTCCACATTGGGCGTTCCTGCTTGTTCATACCACAGCATGAATTGTGAAAAGTCTCGACCAGAGACTTCAGCAAAACAGGCGATAAAATCTTCAATTGTACAAGCTTGCCCATCATGGCGTTGAAAATAGAGATCCATTCCTTTACGAAAAAGATCGGAGCCTAAAATAGTATGCACCATGCGAACGATTTCTGCACCTTTTTCATAAACGGTTGTGGTATAAAAATTGTTGATTTGGCTATATTGACGAGGGCGTACAGGGTGAGCAAGCGGACCAGAATCTTCAGTAAATTGCATAGCTTTTAATGTTTTTATATTTTCAATTCGTTGTAAGCTGCGTACATTCTGATCTGAAGAAAATTCTTGATCACGGTAAACAGTTAAGCCTTCTTTTAAACAAAGTTGGAACCAATCACGACAAGTAATGCGATTGCCGCTCCAGTTATGGAAATATTCATGAGCAATGACGCGTTCGATATTTCTATAATCATGATCGGTTGCTGTTTCAGAATCTGCAAGAACATATTTATCATTAAAGATGTTAAGCCCTTTATTTTCCATTGCACCCATATTAAAGTCGGAAACAGCAACAATATTGAAAATATCAAGGTCATATTCGCGTCCGAAACGTTGCTCGTCCCAACGCATGGAACGTTTTAGGGCATCCATTGCGTAGGTTGCACGTTTGGTCTTTCCTTTTTCTACATAGATACTAAGCTTGATACGTCGACCAGATACGGTAGTAAAATGGTCTTCTAACTTATCAAGATTGCCACCAACTAAAGCAAAGAGATAAGATGGTTTGGGATAAGGATCTTCCCAAATGGCAAAGTGACGGTTTTCCTCAAGTGTTCCTGTTTCTACAAGGTTCCCATTGGAAAGCAAGATAGGAGCGGTTTGAGAATCTGCTTCGATTTTTACCGTATAGGTGGAAAGGACATCGGGACGATCATAAAAATAAGTAATACGACGAAAACCTTCTGCTTCACATTGTGTGCAATAGACACCATTTGAAAGATAAAGTCCCATGAGTTGGCGGTTGCTTTCAGGATTCAGTTCCGTGATCAATTGCAATGTAAAAGGAGCTGTTGGTGGGGTTATAATTTCTAAACGTGAAGGAGTGACTTTATAAGCATCTTCAGACAATGTCTCGCCATTAATAGAAACAGAAATTAATGTAAGATCATCGCCAGAAAGGATAAGAGGTGTTAATTCTTTTGTATTGCAACGAGGTTCAATAGACAATACTGCTGTAACATAGGTTTTGGTTGGTGCCAAACGGAAGTGAAGTTGTGTTTTTGGTATAGCATAAGGGGTTGGTTGGTAGTCTTCTAGACGATAAACGGATACTGTTGATTGTTGCATAATTTTTTCCTATTAGTATTTTTAAGAGTTACGGATTGAAAGAGTATTTATCTTTTGAGACAGCTAAGATTAAGAAATTACAAAAAGCTATCTAAGCGCTTTTTTACTTCTAAAAAGTCTGTCCATGTAAGCTTCTTTTGGCTAGGAGTTCGGAGAAGGTAAGCAGGATGAAAGGTTGGCATAACAGGTATTTTTATGTTGTCTTCGCTTTCATAGGTGAGCCATTTTCCTCGGGTTCTAATAATTCCATTTTGAGATTTCGTAAGAAACTGCATAGCAACTCCCCCTAGTGCTATAAGAATACGAGGATTCGCTAAACGAATTTGCCGTTCAATGAAAGGGCGGCATAATGCGACTTCTCTTGGTGTTGGTGTGCGATTTCCTGGCGGACGCCAAGGAATAGTGTTGGCTATGTAAACATTATTTCTTGTTAAGCCAATTGATGCGAGGATTTTATTAAGTAACATTCCCGCTTTTCCTACGAATGGAGTTCCTTGTATATCTTCTTCTCGTCCTGGCGCTTCTCCTATGAGCATGAGTGGGCTTCCCGCTGTTCCATCTGAAAAACAGGTATTTTTCGCTGTTAATTTTAATGAACAACCATTAAATGCGAGGAGAGCAGATTTTAGTTCATCAAGTGTATTTGCACTTTTTGCTATCTTTATAGCTGAAAGTTCGTCTTGTGTGGTACCGATATGAGGCAGCGGATGATTGCGTAGCTTTATGGTTGGTGATGTCTGCTGGTTATGAGAAATATTTACTACTTGTGTTGATTTTTTCTCTAAAGAAGCAGATTGACTAAAGCGGTCAATAGGTGAATCTGTTAGGACAGCATCCGCACCACTTTCTTTATAAAAGCTTAAGAGTTCTTCATATGAGATTGAGTGTGGTGTTTGATTTAACATTTCATGTCTTCTGATGATCTATCTATTATGAATAGACCAAATAGCATTATCCTTAAAGCTTTATGCTGTATTCGTTAGTAATTTAATATGAAACAATGATAGCCTCTTTTCACGACAAAGACAAAAAAGAAAAACTGTAATATAAGGTTGTTTGCAGTTTTCAATGCATTATCTTATAAGTTAAGATATATAGAATTTCCCCACAATAAAAAATTTTTTTATCAAAAGCAAGTGATATAAATTGAGATACTCTAACAGTGATATTATCGTTTTATAAAGTTATAAAAATATATCTTATAGTATTATATTTCTTAAATATAAATAAAAATTAAATATTTCTATTATAAATATTTTTTATACTAATGTTAATAATTATATGTCTATACAGATGCATGTATTTTAAGGAAAAATAATCATATTAACTGAAAAATGCAGTAAAAATATTTTATCGGACCATGAAATAATATTAGGCTTTTAATAACCTTTTTGATTATGATTTAACAGCAGTGTATGAATATATGCTTTTGCATTTTTTATTGCCTGAGTCATAGATTCATTTAAAGCTAAATGTGCCGCAATGGCGCTTGAAAGAATGCAACCTGTTCCACGCATTGTTCCTGTTAAGCGGGGAGTGGAAATATTTATGATTTGAGTTTTATCAATTAAGCTATCCGTTGCGAGGGGGCCATCTGCATGTCCACCTTTTATCAAGATAGAGCGCGAACCAAATGACAGAAGCTTTTTTGCTTGCTGTATTGTTTCTTCATGATGAGACGCCAATGGACTTTGGCTGAGAAGGGCGAGTTCTTCTCTATTCGGTGTTAAAAGATCAACGTGAGGGAGGAGTTTGTTGGTCATAATGTCTATGATTTTTTCTGTTGTCAGTTTTCCTCCTGATGAAGCGACAAGTACAGGATCAAGAATAACTGGAATATGGGGATAGTCTTCTAGTACATTACAGATTGCTGCTATAATTTCTTTGGTTCCTGTCATACCAATTTTTATTGCGCTTATTGGATTGGCCTCTAGGGCTACACGCATCTGTGCGGCAATGAATTTTTCACTCATTGGAACAATTTCAGCCACGTGGTTATCATCTTGTACGTTAACACAGGTGATGGCTAAATTTGCTTTTATTTGAAAATATGCAGCTGTTTCTATATCACGAACAATACCAGCGCCTCCTGTTGGATCAGTTCCCGCAATAATCAGAATAGAAGGAATTAACGCCATGCTTTTGTCATCTTTATCCACTGTTGGACACGTTGTTCAGGCTTTTCATGGAGAATAATGTCGGTTACAACAGCAGCACTATTCGCTCCTGCTTTTAAAACACCAATTGCGCGTTCTGGTGTTAAGCCACCAATGCCTACTAAAGGTAAAGCGCCAATCTGCTTTCGCCACTGTTTGATTTTTTCTAATCCTTGAGGTTTCCATTTCATTTTTTTTAAGATTGTCGGATAAATAGGACCAAGTGCAATATAGTCAGGATTAACCGATAACGCGATATCTAACTCATGTTCACTATGTGTGCTAAGACCAAGTCTTACACCATTTTTACGAATTGCGTGAAGATCAGCATTGCTCAGATCTTCTTGCCCAAGATGAATAAAATTGCATTTTTCATCAATTGCTATTCTCCAATGATCATTAATAATTAATTGTGCTCCCAATTTATCGCATATATTTTTTGCACGCTTAATATGTTGACTGATTACTTTCGGACTTTCATTTTTCATACGCAATTGTATGAGCTTGATTCCAAGAGGAACCAAACGCTCAACCCAATCCGCATTGTCAACAATGAGGTAAAATGGATCCAGTTTCATGAAAATACTGCTTTCCCAATGACGGGTGTTGAAGGAACTGCTAGATTGCGTGCTTCAAGAATTCCCGCTTTATACCCCATACGCCCTGCTTGAACAGCTTTAGAAAATGCTTCAGCCATTAAGATAGGATTACCTGCTTTGGCAACTGCGGTGTTAAGAAGTACTGCATCATAACCAAGCTCCATAGCAACGGCAGCATGTGATGGGCGTCCAATGCCGGCATCAATAACAAGGGTAACATCAGGAAGGTAAGCGCGAATAGAACGCAATCCATCGGTATTATGGGGGCCTTTGGCAGATCCAATAGGAGCACACCAAGGCATAATGACTTTGCATCCAAGATTCAAAAGCTTTTCAGCAACAATCAGATCATCTGTTGTATAAGCAAAAATTTTGAAACCTTCACTGTTTAAAATTTGTACTGCTTCGATTAAGGAAAAAACATTTGGCTGTAAGGTATCGGAATTACCTATAATTTCGAGTTTGATCCAAGACGTTTTAAAGAGATCTCGTGCGAGTTTTGCAGTTGTAACAGCTTCTTTAACAGTATAGCAACCAGCAGTATTTGGAAGCACTGTTATATCCAGTTCTTTGAGGAATTGCCAAAATTGTCCACCTTGTTTTCCACCTGCGGTTTCTCGGCGCAATGAAACTGTTACAATTTCTGTATTTGATTTATCAATAGCGTCACGAAGGATTGCTGGTGAAGGATATTGAGCTGTACCTAACATAAGACGAGAAGAAAATTTACGTCCATAAAGATTCAGCATAGTTTTAGCCTCCTTGCATTGGGCTTAAAATTTCAATTTTATCTCCTTCATACAAGATAAATTTGCTGCGTGCATCTACAGGAATAACTTCCGCATTAACAGCGGTTGCTAGCCAGTTTCCTTCATAACCTAATTCCTCAAGCAATAGATTGAGAGTGATGACTTCTGTTTGGATTGTTTCACCGTTGACGAATATTTGCATGCTTTACTCCAATGCCAATTTCATTGCTTGTTTTGCCATTTCTGGAGATAAAAGAAAACCATGTCTATAAAATCCATTAATAGAAATACGGTTACCATATTTGTATACAGAAGGGAAGTTATCAGGATAGCATGGTCGTATACCAACGCCAGATTCAATAATTTCTGCTTCAGCAAAAGCGGGGTGTAAAGTATAAGCTGCATTGAGCAACTCCATCATTGACCTTACCGAGATGGCACTATCAAAGTCACTCTCAATCATTGTTGCACCAATCATAAAAATATTATTTTGTCGAGGTACAATATAGAGAGGAATACGTGGATGGAGAAGGCGAATTGGACGAGAAATTGTAATATCTGTGCTGCGTACGAGAAGCATT
Source organism: Bartonella sp. B12(2025) (assembly GCF_053795135.1). Lineage (NCBI taxonomy): Bacteria > Pseudomonadati > Pseudomonadota > Alphaproteobacteria > Hyphomicrobiales > Bartonellaceae > Bartonella > Bartonella sp. B12(2025). The sequence continues at coordinate 375,297 of NZ_CP200031.1, forward strand.
TCACCACGTACGCCTCGTATATTTTTGTCTTTTCCTAAACGCGCTATTCCAGTCGCATCAATAACAATATCAAAATTTATTTCAGATGTTTCTGTATCGACAAAACGTGCTCCATTTTTTATAAGGTTTTCTTTTAAAGTGATAAGTGCTTTGCGAGGATCAATATGCGCTTCACTTTCATAAAATAGTGCACAATTAAAACGTTCCGCAAGATCCGGTTCAAGATGAGCTATCTCTGCACCGTTTATGGTTTTGTGATTATGTGTACGTACTGAAAACCGTTCAAGTTCTACCTTATCCCGTGTAGGTGCGACAACTAAAGTACCTTTTTTCATTACAAGATTGGGGAGTGTTTCGCACCACCATTGTATGGCTTGTATGCCAAGATCTTCAATAATTTGTTCAGCATTTTCTCTTTCACAGTAAGGTGCTAGCATTCCTCCCGCATACCAACTGGCAGTCCCTATAGGAGAATGAGGAGGAGCTGATATAGTAACAGAAATACCTTTTTGTTGTAAAATAAAGGCAACCGTTAATCCCCCGATACCTGCGCCTTTAATAAGAATGTTCTTCAACTGTTTACTCTCTTTTTTTGAGCAGAAGTAACATCTACATAAAGATCACCACTCTTTTGATATTTCTCGGCCATAGCAATCATACCTTCATCTTTTGTTTTTCTCATTGCTGCTGTCTCACGAATATCATGAGAAATACGCATAGAACAGAATTTTGGTCCACACATGGAACAAAAATGCACCAATTTATGGGCTTCTTTAGGCATCGTTTCATCATGAAGGGTGCAGGCTGTTTCTGGGTCAAGAGAAAGATTGAATTGATCATGCCATCGAAAATCAAATCGTGCACGTGAAAGGGCATTATCACGCAGTTGCGCTCTAGGCAAACCTTTTGCAAGATCAGCGGCATGAGCAGCAATTTTATAAGTGATCACGCCAGTTTTAACATCATTTTTATCGGGGAGTCCTAGGTGTTCTTTAGGCGTTACATAACACAGCATGGCTGTTCCAAACCATCCAATCATAGCGGCACCAATTGCTGATGTAATATGGTCATAACCAGGAGCGATGTCAGTAGTAAGAGGACCTAAAGTGTAAAAGGGTGCTTCATGACAGTGATCTAATTGTTGCTCCATATTTTCTTTAATTTTGTGCATTGGGACATGCCCAGGCCCTTCAATCATAACCTGTACGTCTTTTTCCCAGGCTATTTTTGTCAATTCTCCCAAAGTTTTAAGTTCGGCAAATTGGGCTTCATCATTGGCATCGGCAATAGAACCAGGGCGCAGTCCATCTCCTAATGAAAGAGAAATGTCATAAGTGCGTGCAATATCGCAAATTTCATCAAAATGTTCATAGAGAAAACTTTCTTTGTGATGATGTAGGCACCATTTTGCCATAATTGAACCGCCCCGTGAGACGATACCTGTTACACGATCAATAGTTAGAGGAATAAATGGTAATCTTAATCCTGCATGAATGGTAAAATAATCAACACCTTGTTCTGCTTGTTCGATAAGGGTATCGCGGAAGATATTCCATGTTAAATTTTCAGCAATACCTTGTACTTTTTCGAGTGCTTGATAAAGAGGAACAGTTCCAATCGGAACCGGCGAATTTCTAATAATCCACTCCCGAATATTATGAATATTCCGCCCTGTTGAGAGATCCATAACTGTATCTGCTCCCCAACGAATAGCCCAAACCATTTTATCAACTTCTTCTGCCATAGAGGAAGTAACTGCTGAATTGCCAATATTAGCATTAATTTTAACACGAAAATTGCGTCCAATAATCATTGGTTCGCATTCTGGATGATTGATATTTTGGGGAATAATGGCACGTCCGCATGCAATTTCATTACGAACAAATTCTGCAGTATAAATTTCTGGTATTGATCCACCAACTGTTTTATCTGAGTGCACTTTTTGCTGATCTTTTACTTCTAGTCCTTCATTTTCTCGTATAGCAACATATTCCATTTCTGCGGTAATAATACCTGCACGTGCATAAGCCATCTGCGTTATTGCTTTGCCATCTTTTGCTCGCAAAATAGGCCGTTTTTTCTCAAAGACTTGTGCCGGATTTTTATCATAAGCTAATCCATTATCTTCAGGTTTAATTGGTCGTGCAGGATAAGATTCAGTATCAGCGCGTTTAGAGAGCCAAGGTAAGCCAATTGCTGGCAAGCCTTTTGTAATATCAATGACCATGTCTTTATCGGTGTAAGGACCGGAAGTATCATAGACACTTAAAGATTTTTCTCCACTGCCATTTGTCAATGAAATTTCACGGAATGGTACATGCACATCAGAAAAAAGAAGGCTCTGTTGATAAATTTTGCGTGAGGCGGGAAAGGGGCCGCAACTGATTGATGGAATCTTTTTCTGCATAAACTTTTTCCTTATAAACACATAATTTAAAAACAGATCGCGATTGTTAATGGGGATATATTCAAGTTATCAGTCGGGTGTGCTTGAATTAGGGAGTGTATATGATGGTATTTTATACTAAAAAACCTTAGATAAAATCAAGAAATATTATTAAGAAAATTGACACAATATTTCTAATAATATTTGCATTATTCTATGCTTAAAAAACCTTACTTGCAATAAGATGGTTAGCTTAAATGCTTGTTACAATAATAACTTTTTATAAGCAAATAGTAAGTTAAAAAAATTATTGCTAAAGTAAGGATTTTTATGCTTATTGCTTTTATTAAAATTTTATCTTTATTTTTCTTTTTGTGTAACTCTTGGTCTGATTCAGCGGTCTGTTTTCAACAGTCAGTACTCTTTAATATTTAGAAATGTCATATCATTTTCTATTTAGCGAAAAATCCTTTGGGTTGTGGTATTGTTGCCCTTGAAATCGTAGGGCGGATTATTGCTCATTGTCTTAATCTACATGCTAATTTTTTGTTATTTACCTAGTTGAAAACCTTAAAAGTATGTCCCTAATGCTTTTTTTGAGTGAGTATTTTGTCGCTTTTATCATATATGACCGTTTTATATCCAATGAAATCAGCTTGAAATGTTACAGATAGCTCATAAAATAGAAAAATATTTGTTTAGAACTTGTTTTTTGTTTTGAAATAGATGGTATTTTTGTACACTTTTCCAATTAATATGAACGGTGCTGCTACGCCGTAATTCTATGTAAAAAAGAACATTATCCAGATATGTTCATGAGTTTCTAGAAGCCATTGTTTGCAGTATTTTTATTTATGTTTTTCTATCAGCGTATTGCTTCATAGTGATAATTGAATTTTCCTGTATTAAGTTAGAGCATTGAATACAATAATATTTTTCATTTATACTCCTTTTAATTATGAAATAAAAAATGTGTACTTGTATGTTTTTTAAGAAGTGGTGATTAAAGTTGTTGAGATTGTCGGTAATGAAATAAGAAATGAGGGTTTGATATTTTATTTGGAAAAGTAGACTATAAGTATGCCAAGAAGTTTATTTAGTATTACTTAGTTAAGTATTGCTTCTTTAAATGTTAAAAATGTTTTTATCATAAAAATGGCAGAGTGTGTTGAATTGTTTAAGTACATGATGAGGAAACAAATTAAAATTATTCCAAAATTTATTTCAATTTTTGTGGGAAAATCAGTAATGTGCGGCTTTGAAAAGGAATGGTGGTTCGAGAAAAAACAAGAGCTTTTACTTTAATGATAGTTTTGCAAGGCTATAAGCGTAGCATGGGAGGATATTGAATACACCTCTTTGCGCGTTGTTAATTTCAGAGTTCACTTCTCAAGAGTTTTAGAAAAATGATTAAACATGTGATTGAAAACTATAATTTTTGAAAGGAGTATTATTAAGATTTGTAAATCGTCGATTAAATCTTTAAAAGACCATATATTCTTTTAATTTTTAGATCTTGCTCACGATAGTGTAAGATTAGATTGGTGTGTGATGGAGCGTGTTTTTCTATGTGGGTTTGATGAGGCAGAGTTGGGTAGCAAAACAGTTTGGAGAATGCTTACTCTGATATTGTGATGAGAAGGGAAAATACCAATAATTACAAATTGCTGTTTGGAAGGATTTATTGCCCTTGCAAAAAAAAGTTATATATAATAAAATACATAAAAAGGTGGCCGTGATGAGTGTAGGAGGGGAGCAGACGGTTACAGCAAGTTGGTTTCCAAAAATCAACAATGCGCGTTTTACAGAGAGTGGGGAGCACTCCTTTGCATTTTAAAATTTATGTTGAGAAATCAGGTACATCCTTCAGGCCGGATGAAGGTATGTGATGCATTTTTGGCATATTTGGAGATATCATCTCAAGATTAAGTTGAAGCGTGGAGAATGTACCTTATTGGGTGCACCCTCTAAGTGCGTTAGATTGGGAACATGATGTACTCAAAAAGAGTGCTGGTATTTATCTAGTAACAGTTTTCAGGAATAAATTTAATGAAATAGGGTATGTTTTAAGAGATATTTTTGGCAAATAGAAACATGATGGGTAGTGCAAAAAATCCGTAAAAACTTTTGAAATTTGTTTGATGCAGACAACAGTTAAAAGAGATTATAGCCTCTTTAAAATGAAGATGAAGCAAAACAAGTTATGAAAGTTTTGCAACCACAGAGGAGACACAGGGTATTTGTTCAAAGTACAGAAATAAGACATAAGCAGAGATAGTGTAAAGTATTTCTGACTCGATAATTTTAAGATATTGAAAGTGCTAAGAAATACAGAAGCCCTCATTAAGAATTCGAATACGTCAGAAAATTTTCTATTAATCTGATAGATTATTACATTCAATTATGGACATATTAAATCCACAGCAAGGGATTTTGTGAACAATATTTGTAATACTTTGCGGTAAGATGGAAAATTTGAAAATGCAACCGTATAACCACGGTGAAGCAACAATATGTAAGCAATGTTAGATGGGGTGGTTACACTTCAAGTTAAAATATTGATGCTGATGTTATGAAAAAGGTGTGGTGGATTTAGTTGATTTAATTGGAGGGGGTGAAGAAAAATAAAATTAGTAAACACGGATAGTGCAGCAGTAGATGATATATCAACTAATAGTGGCGGGGGAGCCGCATTCTGGTGCACAGAAGAGAAATTACTAGAAAAATTATTAAGAATAACGGGGGATTATGATGTCTGATATTTACGATTGGTCGCTAAAGGCTAATGAAAATGCTAATTCAGATAATACCATTAATTGGGCAGAAGGGCAGCCTCCTAGTTCTGTCAATGATAGTGCGCGTGCGATGATGCAGCGTGTGCGTGAATATCTTGCAGATAATGGTGGCTCTATTAACTCAACTTTTATTGCAAATGCAAAAGAAAAAACAACATCAATCACGCTGACAACGGTTTCGCCCATAGCAAAATACAAAAATGATATCATTGTACGTTTTAAGGCCTGTGATGTGAATACTGGTTCTACGACGGTAAATGTTAATAGTATAGGAGCGAAACCACTCTATAAAGCCACAAACATGGGTATCATGCCATTAGAAGGTGGTGAACTACAAAAAGGCGGTATTTATGAAATAGTTTATAATAGTGATGTGTCAACAAAGGATCACGATGGCTGGTATCTCTTAAATCCTACACCGCTTCCACCACCAAAGGTAGAAACCTTTCCTTCTGGATTTATTGCGGCATTTGCTATGCAAGAAGTGCCAAGCGGTTGGCTTTTGTGTGATGGTGCAACTTATGAACGCAAAGATTATCCGCAATTATTCAAGGCAATAGGCGACAAATGGGGAAAATACAGCGATACAACCTTTAAAGTTCCTGATTTTAGAGGAATATTTTTACGTGGCTTTGATGATGGTCGTGGTATAGACCCAAATAGAAAATTTGCCGATGTGCAACAGGATAGTCTTAAATCACACACGCATTCTGGCACCATTGAAGAGGCAGGTGAGCATACACATAAATATCGTCATACGGGTTTTTCTCATAATATTACCGTTAATAGTATAAGTTCTAGAATTTTTTTGTCAAAAGAGATAGGACAGACAGAAGCTGCTGGTGCGCATACGCATGGGATTACTATTTCTTCAACGGGCGAAGCAGAAACGCGGCCTGTGAATGCAACAGTTGTTTATGCCATAAAATCGTAAGGCTTATATCATATAATAGTAAATCATGATTTGTTGTTAGATGATGTTATTGACGCGGAAAAATCTGCGTCATTCTTTATGCAAGTGATATATGATTTATATATTATTAACTAAGATATTTAAAATATAAAAAGCAGTATTTGAATGGTTTTTTATATCAGAAATTTTAGATCTCTATAGTGGTGATATGCAGTTTATTATAAAAAGAATTGTCAAAAGTGATTTTCTTCGTAAATATGTCTAATGCAGAAAAATTTAGTAAAATTGTTGGGAGTTTGTCATTAAGTATGATGTGTATTTTCGCAAAGTGTCTTCTAGAGCGTGTTAAGTTATAATATTTTAAATGCGGGGTAAAAAAGCAACATATTTCTAATGTTGATCTCTATAAGAAAGAGCTAATGTCCAGAAAGCAATACTATTTCATAGGCAGGATGCCGTTTGAGGCAATACAAATGGAATATCTTCTTTAGGTAATTCAGAAACGATTAAGGAGCAATGATAAACATCGCGTAGATTTTGTGTTGTCAAAACGGTAGATGCACTTCCTTCGCAATAAATTTCTCCCTGCTTTAGCAATATCATTTTATCTGCATAATGTGCGGCAAGGTTGAGATCATGGAGAACAGCGAGAACGCCACCACCACAATAGGCAAAACTTTTAGCAATATTCATAACAACAATTTGATGTTGGATATCGAGGTTAGCAATAGGCTCATCTAATATCATCCAGCGAGGCGTTCCATGATAAACGGGTTCCCAGATTTGACAAAGTACACGAGCAAGTTGCACTCTAGCTTGTTCTCCACCTGATAATTGGTGATAATATCGGTCGCTATAGTCAGAAAGACCGACGCGTTCTAAAGCTTTTTGGGTAAGATTTTGCAATTCGATTTTTGCAATGGTGAATTGGTTTACGGAGAGACCAAGTCCTACAACTTCATGAACCAAGAATGGAAATGCTAGCATTGTTGATTGTGGTAGAACTGCGCGCATCTTCGCCATTTCATAAGTTTTTGTCTGGCTAATGTCATAACCATTTAAGGTCATTTTCCCACTGTAAGAAATTTCTCCACTCAGTGCTTTTATGAAAGTACTTTTCCCAGATCCATTTGGACCAATAATGATGGTGAGATAACCACTTTTAGCTTGAAGGTTTATATGGTTAAGAACCTGTTTTTTCCCGCGTTGAACACAAATATTAGTCGCCTCAATCATGAAAAATTTGTTCCTCGTTTGCATATAAGGATCCACAGGAAAAAGGGTGCACCAAAAAGCGCTGTAACGATTCCGATTGGTAATTCTGCAGGAGCAACAATTAAGCGTGCAAAGGTATCTGCAAAAATAAGTAATGACGCCCCCAAGAGGGCAGAACAGGGAATAAGATAACGGTGGTCGGAACCAATCAGCTGACGCAAAATATGTGGAACAACAATACCGATAAAACCAATACCACCACTGATAGCAACTGCGCTACCACACATAAGGGCAACAAGGAGAATAGCAATATTTTTAACCCGTTGAATGTGAAAACCAATATGGCCAGCAACGGCTTCTCCAAGAGCAAGAGCATTAAGTGCTTGTGATAAAAGGGGCGAAAAAAGAAGACCAATACAAATAAAAGGTAGAACAAGCCAAACTTTTAACCATGTTGCACCTGCAAGAGAACCGAGATTCCAAAAAGTAATGTCACGTAATTGTTGATCATTTGCAATAAAAATTAATGTTCCAATAACAGCACTGCTTAAAGCGCCAAGAGCAATCCCTGCAAGAAGCATTGTTGCTATAGAGGTAAAACCATGATGTGTTGCTATTATATAAAGAACAATTGTTGATAGAAGACCACCCAGAAAGGCGCCTATGATAACTTTGTAAGGCTCTAACAAAGGTACCAATGAAGCAGGGAAGGCAATACCGACAACGATCGCTAAAACAGCACCAAGACCTGCACCTGCAGATACACCTATAATTCCAGGATCTGCAAGAAGGTTACGGAAAAGCCCTTGCATGAGAACACCCGAGACAGCTAAAGCTGACCCAACCAATAATCCCAAGACAATACGGGGAAGCCTAATGTCGATAAGCACGAGATAATCACGCGTTTTGCTGCTCACTGAAAAATCTTGTGTAAGCATTACACGAAGGAAACCAAAGAAAGAAACGTTCGAAGCACCATTCGAAAGTCCGCCAAAAATGCTGCAGATGAGAAATATTATTAAACTTAATGATACAATCTTTCTCAAATTTGCACGGTTTATTTTTTTATTCTCTTTTGTTTCAGCTGCATACACTGTGGATGTACTATCTGCCATTTCTATCAGCTCTTACCATTTTGGTTTACACCATAAAATATATTAATAAGCTCTCTTGATGCATCTGCAGCACGTGGACCAAATCCTAAGAGATACATAGCATCCATCTGCTTAATAGCGTGATTTTTCGCTGCAATTGTTGCTTGAATCGCTGGTATAGCTAAAATCTTTTCAAGGTTAGTGGATTTTCCACTATGCTTCACAAGCAAAATAACATCAGGATTTAATTTCAATAATGCTTCACTATTTAAAAGCTTATACCCTTTGTAATCGGTGACGGCATTGATACCACCTGAAAGTTTTATCATGCCATCGGCAGCTGTACCTGTCCCAGATGCCATAACACGCCCATTCTGTACGGATAAAATAAAAAGGACGCGCTTTGGTTTTGTTACTTTTGCTAAAAGTGCATCATTGTCCACAAAATTACGGCTCACTTTTTTAATTAATGCAGCTGCTTGCGCTTCACGATGAATGGCCTTTCCAACGAGGCGAATTTTTTCTATAACACTTTCACGGGAGTAATTTTCTGGTACGATTACTATAGGGATCGATGTTTTTTTAAGAATATCAATTGTTGAAGGAGGGCCGCTTCCTTCAACGAGCAATATACCTTCCGGAGCAAGTGATAAAACGCCTTCAGGTGAAAGAGCACGCATATAGCCAAGTACAGGAAGTTTGAGTGCTTCTTGTGGATAAACACTCGTGCTATCACGGGCGACAAGTTGATCTTGAGCTCCCAATGCATAAACGATTTCTGTAAGAGATCCACCAATAGAGACGATGCGTGCATTTTTAGAAAAATGTGTTGTAGGTTCAGCGATTACTTGTTGAGAAAAGCAGGGAAGATAAAGCAGTATAAAAATAAGAAAAAGGCTTGCTAATCTACGCAAAAAAAGTATAAGCATGTTCAAGTTTACCTTTCTAAGCAACTTCTCGATATGAGGGGAGATTATCCAACAAAGATCGCCAATCCTCACGTTCTTTTTGACCTTCCTTTCGCATACCAAAGAATTGAGTAATCATTTCATCATTTTTATCAAAAACTTCAAGTGAACTGACGTAACCATTACTGGTGGGTTTGCGAACACACCATACGCTATTAATACCGGAAACGAGTAAATGCAGGTTAAATCTTTGATCGAGAATATTAAGCCAAGGTCCCATTTGCTTAATATTTTTTACTTGCCCGCTAAAAATTTGGATACATCCTTTATTGCCAACAAAGCACATAATAGGCACTTTTTGTTGTGCAACTTGGTTAAGCATCATTTCAACAGCTTCTATCTTTAATCTGTCGGTAAATTCACCACCAGCATATTTTACAGCATCATGTCGATTAATCTTAAATTCAGAGATAATCGCATGAAGTTGGTGCACATCAGTCATTTTCCGCCAACGGTTCCGGAATTGTTTAATATCCAACTCTTTAGTATTACTTTGGATTGGAGTAGAAGCAGCCAGGATATTAAGAGCAGATAATTGATCCTCATGAAGCAACTTTTCAACGAGTTTGTCCCATTCTTCCATGTTTGTTGTATCTTTAGAATAGATTTTGAAGATAGCAACGCCAGATTGATCAAAGAATTGCAAGCTTTTCGTAGGTTTTCCCAAAACAATCACGTCATATTCAAAACCAAATTTCCATTGTTTTGAAAAAATACGCAGGTCAATTTCACCGAGTGTCAGAGGAACATGTTGATTTTGAATAATCTTTTCAAAACGCCCTGTTATTTCATGAACAGCATGTTCATTACGTGTCAACGCCAGAACTATTCCGAGTTTGGGAGCACTTTCTAGGAGAGTAGCAACATCAGCTTGTAGCCTTTTTGCTTTTCCAATTGTACAATAAGCAGCAATAACTTCTGCTTCAGATATGCCAATCGAAGCAGCAAAGTTACGACTTTGCATCTCTTTTTTTTCTTCGCGTAGATTAATAATCATTTCGGCTGTATATGACACGGATTTTCCCTATGTTATTTCGAGGGTTAATTTTTCAAATTTTATAATTTCAAATCCAAGGCGATAGGTTGCTTCCACCACCAAATAAGCTTTTATTATCAACAGCAGAACAATCAAAAACCGTTAAACCAAATTTAATCGAAGATTTTCTTTCAAGTCTTTGTGATTTCAAAAGCAATGAGAATAGAAACACAATAACTCATCCTTTTACCGATACAATTTTATGTTGATCTAATGGCCGACAAAAGTGATTAAAACTTCTGCACGAACGACACTTTAAAGTTACGACCAGGCTGAGTATAATAATCCTTTGGTGTTGTACTTTTACCGGAAGGAAGATCTGATGCATTCCAATATTTTTTATTGAAAAGGTTATAAACACCAGCTCTTATAACAGGTCCGTTCTCACCAAATGGTTTCCACCAACCTGACATATCAACAACGTTATATCCTGGAATTTTTTGATAATCAGATCCTTCAGCAACTTTGTCACGTTTGGCTGCCAAAGTAAGTGCAACATCTGTTCCCCAAGTATCTCTCATATATCCCAATCCTATAACCGCTTTCAGAGCTGGAATTGAGTTAAGATACTCATTTTTGTCAAGATCTTTCCCTTGTGAATATGCAAGGGAAAAGTTGCTATGAAAACCATTCTTAAGAAGCAAATGCGCTTTTGTTTCAACGCCAGAAATTCGCACACGTGAACGATTTACATAATGCCGACGAGAAAACCTGAATTCTTCTGATGGACCTTTGTCTATGGTATCTATAAAATTCTTATATTGATTGACAAAAGCATTGAAAGAACCACCAAAATTTACATTTCCATACCGTATACCAACATCATACCCATTGCTTGTTTCTGGCTGAAGGTCGGGGTTTCCTTTTACGTAATAAAGAGAAGGTTTGGTATAAGAGAGGTAAAGCTCCGAAACTCGTGGTGCGCGGAAAGCTTGAGCCCACTGGGCATAGAGTGTTACTTGATTACGAACATCCCACTCCATCCGTAATTTAGGAGAAAAACGTGAAGCACTTTTTTCTGGAGGATATTTGTCAGGACCTAGTGCTTTCTCATAAGAGGCTGTTTTTTGAGGGGTATGTTTGTACCAATCATAACGACCCCCAGGTGTTACACGAAAACGGTTATTAGCCAAACCAATTTCATCCCCGAAAACAAGACCAAAATTATAGCTATTCGTGTCTGGTGTTTCTGATCGATTAGCAGGCAAAAAAGCACATCCTTGTGCATTCTCTTTCAAATGACAATTGTCTTTCCCTAACATATAATGGTGAAATTTAGATAATAAAGCATCAGTAGAGAGCTTTAATGTATGACTTGTCGTACCGATATTCGCCTTTTTAAGAGCATGTGCATTGAAACCATAATTGGTATCGCGTACCACATTATCCCTTAAGTAATCCCCTTCTGGTGCTCGAACGCGAAATCCACTCATAATGTTATTATTTAATTGCCTTTGCCAATAAAGCTGCCCATGAAATGTATCAAAAAGTGTGTCTTCACTACCATTATAATTATAAGAAAGAGAAAGGCGTTCACGGCGCTTATTGTCCTGATCGTAAACGGAACCAGGAGCGTATCTTGCTGATGCATTTAATGAATGCGTGTTTTTGCTATAAGTAAAGCGCTCTGCTGTAAAACCAAGTCGATGGTTGTCGTTAAAATACTGATGAATTTTAAAAAGTAAATTATTTTGGTCAAAATGAGCGGGATTTTTACGTGTTCGTTCCACATAACCGTCTACAGTTCCCATATTTTTGCGCTCATGACCTTCTACATAAGATCCCTGAAAAAGTAAGAATGTTTGGTAACTACGCACAGCAAAAGCTTGATTTATGCGCCAGCTGTCATCGACAGAATGATAACCACTTTTTATAAGGCTACCCCAGTTCTTTTCTCCAGTAATAAGGTCTTCAGGATCAAGGGTACGCAAAGCAACTACCCCTCCTAGAGCACCAGATCCATAAAGACTAGAATCCGATCCTTGAATAATATCGAGTGTAGAAAGTGTTCCAAAGTCAAACGTTGTGTTCCCACTGTTTCCCCGTACTATATCTGAGAACCATGGAAGAACAATACCATCCATCGTTGTAAGAACACGGTCTGCATCTAAACCACGGAGCACAAAACTGTTATTGCTTGTGTTGTAGGTTATAGACGGATCAAGACGGTTAATATCATGGACATCACTTATTTGTTTTTCACTAATATCCCTAGCGGTTTTACGATTGGTCAGAACGGTTACTAAATCTGAACCATCCTCTATTTTTTTTCCTTTAATAATAATCGGTTTCAGCTCAGTTACAATGCCTTTATTATTATTTTGTGCAAAAACAAATGAAGGTATACAAACTGATAACGCACTTAAAATCACGCAGCTTTTGTGGATATTTTTTCGCCTTATTCGCATAACAAATCATAACCTTTTCTTAAACATCCCCTCTCTCACTTGAAACTTTACATATAAAAACGTCTGACTCACCGACTACAAACTAGCCAACCGAGCAAAAATGATCTGACTTCAATACAAAATCATAAAGAAACCATATTAAACATGATGAAATCAGTCAAGAAAAAAGTTGCAATTTAAAAGCAACCTGTTTTAATGAATCTGAACACCGATATTAAGCTTAGAATAGCGGCGGAAAAAACTATGAATTTTGCAAATACGAGGCAGTTATTAACTCTTTGGATTGCTGCGTTTATTTGCGCTTTCTCTTTGCATATAGCATTGGGAGTGCAGTTTTATTTTTACAGTACTGGTGTAAGTAATGGTACGCCTTCAACTGCAATTATGCTGACTTTTGCCCAAGATGTTGTGCATTCGATTGTCGACACAGATCCGCAGGATCTTGATACAGATCTATCGAATGTTAGCACAGAAGACGTATCACAGCTTGATTTTTCGGAGCAGGAGTCAGAGTTGGAACCAGTGGATGAAGTTCAATTGGAAGAGCCTTGGCATACTGTGGAAGAAGATGATTTTGAAGTTCTCAGGTCTTTGGAAAAATCTCTTCCTCAAAAAGTGGAGCATAAAGCACTGGATAAAAAACCAATACCGGTGCCAAAAGCTGTGATAAAACGACACACTGGAAAGGTGGAACGTTCGTCTATTCCTAGTCAGGGTGACGATGCAGCAGCAATTGAGGATGCATTGTTAATAAAATGGTTAGCAAAGGTACAAGCGCAATTAGAAATGCAGAAAAAATATGTTGTGGGACAACGTATCAGCCATGCAAAAGGAACAGTAAAGTTAGAATTTAGGGTGCGTGAGCAAGGGCGTATTTTTTCTAGCCGTGTTGTAGTCTCTGCTGGTGATCCGGAACTTGATCGATTAGCTATGGCGGCACTTCAACGTGTAGGTTCTTTTCCTCCTCCCCCACCATCAAAAGTGAACAAAGTGCTCAGAGTATCATTGATATTTAGCTGATTTTCATGGATTTTCTGGTTAATTTTGTACACTTTATGTTTATGGTTGCTAAGATATTGTGGTTTATGAGTTGAGAAAATAGAACAAATTCCTTTGGGGTATATCGAGGTGATATTATTTTCATTGACCGGAAAGAAGGTCGGCTTTTATGTCTATTTTTCCAGTGAGTCTTGCTTTGTAAACTCCATAATTTTCCATGACACGCATCACATAATTACGTGTTTCTGTATAGGGGATGCGTTCAATCCAATCGATGATTTTATCAAGAGACTTCCTTCGAGGATCACCATAACGTTTTATCCATTCGTTAACACGACGAGTTCCTGCATTATAACTAATAAGAGTCAATATATAGGATCCGTTAAAACGTTCTAATTGTTCACTTAGAAAATAAGCACCTAACGTAGCATTATAACTGGCATCATTGCTGAATTTTTTTTGTGACCATGCGATAAAATGCTTTTTTGCAAGTGCTTTTGCTGTCGTAGGGAGCAACTGGAGTATACCTTGTGCGCCTGCTTTTGATATGGCTGTTGGATTAAATTCGCTTTCTTGGCGTGCAATGGCATAAATGAGCGCTTTTTTTGCTACAGGAATATTGGCAGAGGATGGTATAGCACCGAGTGGGTAGGAAAGTGCACCAACAGTTTTACCCTGAAAAGCAGCAGTTTTTCCGATTTTAAGGCTGGTATAATAGTCTCCATTTTTTTCTGCCATAACAGCTAGAAGAGCTAATTCACCGGGGCTTTCTATTTTTTTTCCCAGTTCTCTATAAAAAATTTTCGCAAAGCTAGCATAGCCAGCCGATTCAAGGCGTTGAATTGCTTGAATGGCTTTTCGTGCACTAAAACGTTTTCGCTCAGCAGTCGTTGGTTTTGGAAAGGAGACTTTAAGTTTTTTTTGGTTAAGCCGTGAAGCTGCTAATTGACCATAATAAGTGGCGCTAAAATGAGCTGCACGATGAAAATAATTCTGGGCATTTTTATATTCACCCAGAGTTTCTGCTGTTCGTCCCATCCAATAGTATCCGCGCGATGCAGCAAGAGGTGCAGAAGATAATTGAGGAATACGCGAAAAATGGTGCATTGCTAATCTAGGATCATGAAGAAACCGTAGTGCATACCATCCTGCATGAAATTCAGCATCGACTGTCAATAAAGATGTCATATTAGTGTGCATGGCAACGAGTTGATAAGCAATTTTAGGTTTGTTTAAATCGAGCATTTCGCGGGAAAGGGCGCGTTGCTCTTTCCATAATGTATGCGGGTTTACAAGTCTCAATACATTTCTTGGTGTTCTCATCATGAGTGCTGCAGCTGCACTATATTGTCCAGTTCGTCGAAGATGGCGAATTCGAGCAAATTGTAAGAGAGGATCTTTTTGCCATGATCGCTCCACAGCTTGTAATTTTTGCGTGGCTCTAGGATCATTTTTTTCAACGGCAACAAAAGCATTAAAAAGAGATTGAGCATAGGCCAATTTTGCAACACGCTCAGCTGAAGCGAAGCGATGTGCATAAAGCATAGATTGCATGCGTTTCAGATGATCAAAGGGTTTTAACGCAGCACTTGCATTTTTAAGAATAAGCTCTTCTTCTTCTACATTGAGTTTTTCTTTATGCCACCAAGGTGCAATGATTTGTCGAGCACGGGCGGTTTGTCCAGTTGCGATAAGTGCTTTAGCGAATATAGCCATACCTTGTGCTGTTAGGGGGGGATGATGAGCAAACTTTTGGAGGATTACGTGTGTGAAGTTTGTTTCATTGATAAAAGCACGTTCAGCATTGCGTTGCATAGTGGCTATGCCTGGCCATCCTTTTAGCTCGTTGATTGCATTTAATATTTCAGAGCTTGGTATTTTGGTGTGGCTTGATATACCGATCGCCCATGTCAAAATATGGCGATTAAGGCTATTCTTTTCCATTGAATTTCGAAGGCTTATTGTTTTTGCAATATCGTTGTTTAAAAGTGCATCTAGCCCAGCTTTAAGTTGTTTGATTGCAGGGGTATTTTGGTTTGTGGTGTGAGTCTGTCTAAGAGGTTTCTTAGATTCTTTTTTGATGACAAAGGGGGTAGGGCGAGCCAAAGGGATTGGTGCCTTCCTATGCAGAAGTAGTGTTTGTGCACATGCACTTGAAAATAAAATTGTTTTTGCCAGTATAAGTGCAGTGAAGGTTTGTACAAAAAAGGAGGTAGGAGATGCACGCATAGAGAAAAAAACCTTGAGACCTTGCTTTTTGAAAACACTCAAGAACTTCTAGAACAGAAGCATGAAAAACGGGTTAATGTAGGCTAATGCTTTAAAGAAATATTCCTTTAAAGAAATATTCGGAACTGAAGGAGGTTCATGTTAAATCTTATGAGAGCTATTGTGAAATTCATGTTGCTTCAATAATAGAGCAAGATTATGCTATATTGTTGATAATTTATAAAGACTATTTTAAAAAAATAAAGAAAATATTATAGGGAGTTTATCATGCTCAAGGGTGCTGTGACTGCGCTTATTACACCGTTTGATGATAAGGGTGCTATTGATGAGAAAGCATTTTGCAATTTTATTGAGTGGCAAATTACACAAGGTATTAACGGTGTAAGCCCTGTTGGAACAACGGGTGAATCAGCAACTTTAAGTCATGAAGAACACAAAAGGGTTATAGAGTTATGCGTTGAGCAAGTTGCTAAGCGTGTTCCTGTTATTGCTGGAGCAGGATCAAATAGCACAAATGAAGCTGTAGAGCTTGCGCAACACGCGGAAAAGGCAGGTGCAGATGCAGTTTTGGTTGTCACGCCCTATTATAATAAACCTAATCAGTTTGGTATATACACACATTTTTCTTCCATTGCGAAAGCTATTTCTATACCTATTATAATTTATAATATTCCTGGTCGTTCTATTATCGATATGACTGTGGAAACTATGAGAGACCTTTGTAGTGATTTTAAAAATATCATTGGTATTAAGGACGCTACGGGTAAAGTTGAGCGTGTTAGTGAACAACGTGAAAAGTGTGGTAAGGATTTTGTGCAGCTTTCCGGTGATGATTGTACAGCATTAGGTTTTAATGCACATGGAGGTGTAGGGTGTATTTCGGTTTCATCTAATGTTGCACCAAAACTCTGTGCAGAGTTTCATGCCGCTTGTTTCGGTGGCGATTATAAAACAGCACTAGAATTAAATGATCGTTTGATGCCTCTCAATCGTGCAGTATTTATTGAACCCAGTCCTGCTGGTATTAAATATGCTGCTGCAAAATTAGGGCTTTGTCGCGATGTTGTTCGTTCACCAATTGTGCCACTAGCGGATACCACAAAGAAGATTATTGATACAGCTCTGCGCCATGCGGGTCTGCTTAAAGAATAAAACGATGTGCAGCCATGAACAAAAAAAAGAACGCGCCAGTACGAAAAATAATTGCTGACAATCGTAAAGCTCGTTTTAATTATGAAATTCTCGATAATTTTGAAGTTGGCCTGGTACTTCAAGGAGCGGAAGTGAAATCTTTACGTTCTAATCATGCAAATATTGCTGAAAGTTATGCCAGCTTTGAAGATGGAGAATTATGGTTAGTGAACAGCTATATTCCTGAATACACGCAGGCTAATCGTTTTAATCACGAGCCACGTCGTTTGCGTAAATTATTAATTTCGAAACGCGAAATGGTACGTTTTTTTAAGGCGACTTCTCGTGAAGGAATGACACTTGTCCCTCTCAAGCTTTACTTTAATGGACAAGGACGTGCTAAGTTAGAAATTGCTTTGGCACGTGGGAAAAAGCTTCATGATAAGCGCGAAACGGAAAAAAAACGTGATTGGGGACGCGAAAAAGCAAGACTTTTAAAAAAACATGGATGATAGAGGCGGTTTGTATATCTCTTTACAGTACTTCTAAGGAGATTTCAGCATTGATCAAGATATGTTTTGGCTGCTTCAAAAACCTGATGGAACATAGCATTCGTTAAGCGTCCAGTGTTAGTATTATAGCGTGAACAGTGATAGCTTGAAAAGATGCGCAATCTGCCGATGTTATTTATTTCTCCATGTCCGAAAGGATGAGCTAAAACTTTTGCATTGAGGGCACGTATAGTTGAATGATGTGCAATAGTGCCAAGGGTAATAACAGCTTTAAGTTTGGGAAGATTTGTTAAAAGAGGTGAAAAGAAATATCGGCAAGTGTTAATTTCTGCACCAGTAGGTTTATTTTCTGGTGGAACACAACGAACTGAGTTAACAATTGCTGCATCAATCAGTTCAAGATTGTCGTCTGCTTTTTCTTCAAAGGTGCCTTGGGCAAAACCAAACTTTTTTAAAGTGGAGTAAAGCAAGTGTCCAGCATAATCACCAGTGAATGGGCGTCCAGTTCGATTTGCTCCGCGTAATCCAGGAGCAAGACCAACGATGAGAAGGCGTGTTGTGGCTGCACCTTTATAGGGAAAGAATGGGCGCACCGGTGCGTTATGCCAGCTCGGTTCTTTCATGCGCCAGTCGGAGATAAACTTGTATAAGCGTGGGCATAAATTACAATTTTTCGGCGGTTCTGGGCAAAGCGATGTTAATTGGTTATTCATGAGCAGATATTAATCATTTTTTATAAAAATTTTTAAAGTTATCTATGGGGTGTATGACGGATTATGTCTTTTTAAACAACCATGATAAATATAAATAAGCTGTTTAATAACATAGTTTACATAAAATGATTGCTGATTAATTTTTGAAGAGTGACAATCTTTCAGTGATTTATTTGGTGAATAAGAGAGTAATGAATACGACATTTAATAGGACAAAGTTTTTTTTATTTTGTACATTATCATAAACAGTGTGCATGAGACTTTCGTTATTGCAAAAGACTTTTAATAAGTTTGAAGGGTTGGTATAACTTTAAAGGATAAATTTTCTAGAGTAGAGAGTGATTTTATCAGATGAGTGTACTTTTTTGTTTGAATCCGGTACTCTTGAAAGCTTTTATTTTTAGGGTATCGATAACTGATTTGGGTGGATTATGCGCTTTTTGTAAAGCTTCCAAGAGTTTTTTAATAAGCTCTTTGAGCAAAAAGTATTAAAGTTTGTATTGTTTTTCTTGTGTTTTATTTTGTTTATTGTATATATTCTATCTTCGCTATGAAGTTTTTTAATCTTTAAGAAAGAGGCATAAATGGCCCGCGTAACGGTAGAAGATTGTATTGATAAAGTGGATAATCGCTTTGAGTTGGTGCTTTTAGCTGGGCATCGGGCGCGTCAGATTTCACAGGGTGCGCAGATCACAGTTGATCGTGATAATGATAAAAATCCAGTCGTTGCTTTGCGTGAAATAGCGGAAGAGACATTATCGCCTGCTGATTTGAAGGAAGACCTTATTCATTCATTGCAAAAGCATGTGGAAGTGGATGAGCCAGAAATGGAAAATGAGCTTATTTCTCATTCAGGTGAATCTGAAGATGTCTTTGGAGCATCGTCGGAAGAAGAGAGCAGTTCGTTTAATCATATGTCAGAAGAAGAGCTTTTAGCAGGTATCGAAGGCTTGGTCGTTCCGGAGAAAAGTGACGATTATTAATTGTGACAGTTTATATTACGGGAGCAGATATACGTTGTCATGCGATAATGGTTATTTTTCTTGTCTTTTATTGATGAAATATTCATGTTCAATAAGGGTTAAAAAAAGATAAAGGATATGCTCGTATGATGCGTCAGTGTGAGCTTGTTGGGCGTGTTCAACGTTACAAGTCTGACGTGGATGAGGCTCTGTTAAATAGGGCCTACGATTACGCGATGCGGAAGCATGGTCATCAGAAGCGTGCTTCAGGTGATCTTTATTTTTCTCATCCTTTAGAAGTAGCTGCTATTTTGACAGATATGCGGTTGGATGAAGCAACAATCGCTGTTGCTCTTTTGCATGATACGATTGAAGATACAAGCGCTACACGAGCAGAAATTGATCAGCTTTTCGGATCTGAAATTGGTAAGTTGGTTGAAGGGCTCACTAAGCTTAATAAGCTTGATTTTGTATCGAAGAAGGCAGTGCAGGCAGAGAATCTTCGTAAACTTCTTATCGCTATTTCTGATGATGTTCGTGTTCTTTTGGTCAAACTTGCCGATCGTCTTCATAATATGCGCACACTTGGTGTTATGCGCGATGACAAGCGTCGGCGAATTGCTGAGGAGACAATGGATATTTATGCGCCACTTGCGGGTCGTATGGGTATGCAGGATATGCGCGAGGAGTTAGAGGATCTCTCTTTTTTTTATTTAAATCCAGAAGGTTATCGTACGATTACCAATCGGCTTTCTGAATTATCGAAGCGCAACCGTGATTTGCTTTCTAGGATTGAAAACGAACTTACAAAACTTTTTTTTGAACATGGCATTAAAGCAGATGTTAAAAGCCGTCAGAAAAAATCTTATTCAGTCTTTCGCAAAATGGAAAGTAAGGCGTTATCTTTTGAACAATTATCTGATATCTTTGGATTTCGTGTTATTGTTGAAACAGTGAACGATTGTTATCGTGCTCTTGGTGTTATCCATACTACGTGGCCAATGGTACCTGGTCGTTTTAAAGATTATATTTCTATACCAAAGCAGAATGATTACCGTTCCATTCATTCAACGATTGTAGGGCCTTCAAGACAGCGTGTTGAACTGCAGATTAGAACTGCTGCTATGGATGAAATTGCTGAATATGGCGTTGCTGCACATTCCATTTATAAAGATCGCGGTTCCAATTATTTGACTTCGAAGTTATCAAACGAAACCAATGCCTATGCATGGTTACGTCAAACGATTCAGTCTTTGTCAGATGGGGACAATCCAGAAGAGTTTTTAGAACATACAAAACTTGAGCTTTTTCAAGATCAAGTTTTTTGTTTTACTCCGAAAGGTCGATTGATTGCATTTCCAAAAGGCGCTACCCCTATCGATTTTGCTTATGCAGTCCATACTGACATTGGTGACTCTTGCGTGGGAGTGAAAATCAATGGTCGTATTATGCCTTTAATGACCAAATTAAAAAATGGTGACGAAGTTGATATTATACGTTCACAAGCTCAAGTTCCGCCAGCAGCGTGGGAGTTTCTTGTTGTAACAGGAAAAGCACGTTCAGCTATTCGTCGAGCAAGCCGCGCAGCGGTACGTAAGCAATATTCGGGCTTGGGATATCGTATACTCGAGCGTTCGTTTGAATATATGGGGAAACAATTTTCAAAAGATGTTCTCAAGCAAGTTTTGCCACGTTTGGCACGTAAAGATGTGGAAGACGTATTGGCTGCTGTCGGGCGTGGTGAATTGCTTTCCGCTGATGTGATTAAAGCGGTTTATCCTGATTATCAAGATCACCGTGTAGTACAAAAGTCATCTTTTAAACCTGGGGAAGAAGGTTGGTTTAACATTGAAAATGCTCAAGGTATGATTTTTAAAGTTCCGGAAAATGAAAAGGATGCAACTGCGGAGAAGTGCCAATCTAAAGCATTGCCTATTCGAGGAACCCGTGGAGATATTCCCGTGCGATTCTCTCCTGAAGGGGCAGTGCCGGGAGATCGGATTGTTGGCATTATGCAACCAGGGTCAGGGATTGTTATTTATCCGATACAGTCTTCGGCCTTGATGGCGTATGATGATCAGCCAGAGCGGTGGATTGATGTCCGTTGGGATATCGATGCCCAAATGAGTGAGCGTTTTCCTGCTCGAATTAATATTTTGGTTGTTAATAGTCCTGGTTCATTGGCAGAAATTACGCAAGTTATTTCTGCCAATGATGCTAATATACAAAACTTATCTTTTCTCCGTACGGCATCAGATTTCACAGAAATTATGATTGATCTGGAAGTTTGGGATTTAAAACATTTGAATCGTATTTTTTCTCAGTTAAAAGAGGCTGGTTCGGTTAGTGCGGTACGGCGAGTTCATGGATGAAAAAGAGAGATTTTGCGATGAATACACAAGATGTGATTGATATTTTTAAACAAGCAGATGCTATTCTGGAAGGGCATTTTATTTTAACATCAGGTCGTCATAGTGCTACTTATATGCAGAAAGCGAAAGTATTCATGCATGCTGACTTGACAGAAAAGTTGTGTTGTGGATTAGCAGAAAAAATCAAAAAATCTGTCGAGGGAAAAATTGATTATGTGGTTGGTCCTGCGATTGGTGGTCTTATTCCTTCGTATGAAACTTCACGTCACCTTGGTATTCCTTCTCTTTGGGTAGAGCGTGTAAATGGTATATTTGAGTTGCGTCGTTTTGAAATCAAGAAGGGTGCAAAGGTTGTGATTGTTGAAGATATTGTGACAACAGGTCTTTCTATTCGTGAGACCGTTGAGGCTCTGGTTACAGCAGGAGCGGATGTGCTTGCAAGTGCATGTATTCTTGATCGTTCTGGTGGTAAGGCTGATGTAGGAGTTCCATTGATTGCACTTGCTGAATACGAGATAGCATCTTATGCTAGTGATGCACTCCCTGCTGAACTCGCTATGCTTCCAGCGATCAAACCAGGAAGTCGAAATATTTAATGTCTTTCTATTTTTTATACGGAAACTTGGGGAAATTAATTTGAACCATAAGAGTTTTTTATTTTCATAAGATGTGTATTGAGAATCATATGCTTTTTTGTCGTCGAGAGCTAATAGATTTTGTAAAGCGTATGCGGTTTTGGTTATATCCACGTCGTTCATTTTTTCGCACATTTTGCTACATATATAAGCGTATTTTGCGTATATCAGCGACGCCGCATAAAGTTGCATTGGGGTTTTCTATCGGCATTTTTTTAGCTTGTTCACCTCTCTTTGGGATGCATATTATTTTGGCAATATTTTTTTCTTGGATTTTGCGTGGAAATTTTGCTGCAGCGATTATCGGGACGGTTTTTTCTAATCCACTCACATTTTTGCTCATTGTTATGGCCGATTATAAGGTAGGCTATTTCTGTTTATCGCTTTTTAGCAATGTAAATGAGATTTCTTTTTCTCAAATTCGTGTTCTGTTTAATGGCTTGACATTGTCAAATGTACCTCTGCTTTTTAAGGGCACATGGGATCTAATCATGAGGCCGATGATTTTAGGTGGTGCTCTTTTGGGTTTTATTTTTGGTGGCTTATCTTATATAGGTGTTTACAGAGCAATCGCCCGCTTTCAGCAAAAGCGATATCAAAAGATTATAAAAAAAAAGCGTTCGTGGCAAAGAAATTCGAGTGATATCTTATGATTATTGGTCTTGGAAATGATCTTATTGATATAAGACGCATTGAGAGAATGTTGATTCGTTATGGTGATCATTTTGTTCAACGTATTTTTACTGACATTGAGCAAAATAAATCTGAAAATCTCCAAAAAAGATCTTCTTCTTACGCCAAAAGATTTGCTGCCAAAGAAGCATGTGCTAAGGCTTTGGGGACAGGAGTCGCTTGTGGTGTGGGTTGGAAAGATATGGGGGTGGTCAATTTACCATCTGGCAAACCAATCATGGAACTAACAGATCGTGCAAAAATGCGGTTACAAAAGTTATTGCCTCCTCATTATGAAGCTGTCATTCATCTTAGCATAACGGATGATTTTCCTTGGGCGCAGGCATTTGTTATTATTGAAGCACTTCCGCGTGGATAGATATTGTGGGAGATTGTGCTTTTGTTATTTGAATATTATTATAAAAGATAAATTATATCTGTAATGGGAAGGTTATCTGTAATGATCCAGAAAGAGAAAATACGTAAAAAGGAAGGAAAAGGCGGAATTTTTGAATTTATTTTTGTTTTGATACAGGCTCTGTTTTTAGCAGCGATTATTCGTACACTTTTTTTTCAGCCTTTCACTATTCCTTCCGGTTCGATGCGCCCTACTTTATTAGTGGGAGATTATTTGTTCGTTTCTAAATATGCGTATGGGTATTCTCATTTTTCTATACCCTTTTCCCCTCCCATTTTTTCCGGGCGTATTTGGGCATCTCAGCCTCAGCGTGGGGATGTCGTGGTTTTTCGTTTACCGAGTAATCCAGATATTGATTATATAAAACGTGTTGTTGGGCTACCGGGTGATCGTATACAAGTTCGTCAAAGTGTCCTTTATATTAATGGTGAGGCTGTTTCGCGCTATTTTATGGGGAAGATTGACAATTCTGATATAACAGAGGTTAATTACCCTGTTGATGTTTATCGCGAGACAATGCCTAATGGTGTTAGCTACGATACACTTGATTTAGCGTTTATCCCGCAAGTTGATGACACAAAAGTTTTTGAAGTTCCACCAGGGCATTATTTTATGATGGGTGATAACCGTGACAATTCGGATGATAGTCGTTTGGATGTGGGTTATGTTCCGGAGGAAAATCTTATTGGTCGAGCAAGTTTGATTTTTTTCTCTATCAGTAATGGTTCAAGCGCTTGGCAGGTTTGGCGTTGGCCGTTTGATGTGCGTTGGAATCGTTTGTTTTCTTTTATTAATACCGTTCATGATTTGCCGCTTAGTAAGCAGGAGATCAACGATGAATCGTTCAGTGATTGATCAGCTTGAAAGATTGACAGGGCACCATTTTAAAGATGAAGAGAAATTAAAAAAAGCATTAACACATTCTAGTGTACAAGATTCGGAACAGGGAAATTATGAGCGCTTGGAATTTCTAGGTGATCGGGTTCTTGGGCTTTTGATTGCAAAAATGTTGTATCAATTATTTCCACAAGCCAGTGAAGGCGAGTTGTCCGTACGTTTAAACGGTTTGGTTAACGCGCAGACATGTGCCGATATTGCACTAGAAATAGGTTTGCCCGATATGATACACGTCGGTTTTGAGATGAGAAGCTTAAAGGGGCGTCGGCTTACGAATATATATGCTGATGTGATTGAGGCTTTGATTGCTGTAATATATCTTGATGGAGGATTGGAAAGTGTTCGCCCTTTTATTGAGAAATATTGGAAAAGTCGGGCAAAGCAGATGGATGCTGGTCGGCGTGATGCTAAGACAGAGCTGCAGGAATGGGCGCATGTGCAAGGCCGTGTTCAACCACATTATCGGGTTATAAAGCGTTCAGGCCCAGATCATGATCCTGTTTTTATGGTAGAGGTGAGTATTTTGGGGTTTGCGCCGGAGATTGGGCAAGGAAACTCTAAACGATGTGCTGAAAGAATGGCAGCTGAGAAAGTTTTACGACGAGAGGGTATATGGGAAACAATGGGAAAAAATGATCATGAATGACGTGATTAAAACGCGTTCTGGTTTTGTAGTGCTCATTGGGGTGCCTAATGCTGGTAAATCAACATTAGTTAATCAGTTGGTTGGAACGAAGGTTTCAATTGTAACGCATAAGGTACAAACGACTCGTACTGTGATCCGCGGCATTGTCATTCATGATGATGCGCAAATTGTATTGATTGATACGCCGGGGGTTTTTCGTCCTAATAAGCGGTTAGAACGTGCTATGGTATCTGCTGCTTGGGGGAGCGCTAAGAGTGCTGATGCTTTATTAGTTTTGATTGATGCTCAGAGTGGTCTTTCGGATGAAGTTTGTACAATGTTAGATATTGTAGGAAAGATTAAACAGGATAAAATTCTTGTTCTTAATAAAATCGATACAGTTGCTAAATCATCTCTCTTAACATTAACTGCCAAAATTAATGAGCGCGTGCAGTTTTTGCAAACATTTATGATTTCCGCTCTAAATGGTTCTGGTTGTAAAGATTTACTTTATGCGTTAAGTACAATGATGCAAAAGGGGCCGTGGCATTATCCAGAAGATCAAGTTTCAGATATGCCTATGCGTCAGCTTGCTGCTGAAATTACGCGTGAAAAACTTTTTTTTCGTCTTCACAATGAACTCCCTTATTTTTCAACAGTCGAAACAGAAAATTGGGAAGAATGTTCAGATGGTTCAGTTAAAATTAACCAAATTATTTACGTAGGGCGTGATAGTCAGAAAAAAATTGTTTTAGGAGCAAAAGGCGATACAATTAAAGCGATTGGTCAGGCAGCACGTAAGGAATTAATGGAAATTATGGATCAGAAGGTTCATCTTTTTCTATTTGTGAAAGTGCGTGATAATTGGGATGCTGATCCAGAGCGTTACCGCGAAATGGGATTGGATTTTTTAAAATAAAATGAAATGGAAAGAACAAGCCATTATTCTTGGTACACGCCAATATGGTGAAACAAGTGTTATTCTTGAAATTATGACGCGTCAACATGGTCGTTATATGGGGGTAGTGAAAGGAGGACGTTCGCGTCGTATGGCAGCTCTTCTTCAGCCTGGGAATTTTGTTGAGGCTGAATGGTGGGCACGTTTAGATGAACATTTGGGACTTTTTCGGCTTGAAGCAATTGATTTACATGCAGCACGGTTAATACTTCTGCCAGAGGCGCTTTATGCTTTGCAGTTGATAGCTTTTCATTTGCGTCTTCTTCCAGAGCGTGATCCACATCCTATTTTATATGATATTTTACATCTTTTTATGCAGAATTTTGGTGAGCCGTCTGTCAATGCGGAATTGCTTGTGCGCTTTGAAATGCGGCTACTTGAAGAACTTGGCTTTGGCCTTGATTTATCTCATTGTGCTGCAACAGGTCGCCGAGAAAAACTTTGTTATGTATCACCAAAGTCGGGACGAGCTGTATGTGAGGAAGCAGGTCGTCCTTGGAAAGAAAAACTTCTAACTTTACCACAGTTTCTTGTGCAAAGAACCACACGTCCTGTAGATTTTAATGACATAATAGATGGTTTAATTCTAACAGGTTTCTTTTTAATGCGTCATGTCTTGGAACCACGGGATATAAAGCAACCATCAGTGCGTATGAATTTGATACGATTATTTGAAAGACGGTTTCGTGTGCAAGCATTAATTTGTTAATTTGATAAATAATGAACAGAATATGAAGATGAGAATCTTAAAAACAATTGCTGAAGTACGCCAATATATCGCAGAAGAACGACGTTTAGGGTTTTCGATTGGTTTGGTTCCAACTATGGGAGCATTGCATGACGGTCACCTTGCATTAGTACAGAAAGCAAGGGCAATGTGTGATCGAATATTGGTTTCTATTTTTGTCAATCCAAAGCAATTTGATTCCCATGAAGATTTTGATAAATATCCAAGAGATTTAATAGGAGATTGCGCTTTATTGAAAAAAGCGGGTGTTGAATATGTTTTTGCACCTTCTGTGGAAGAAATGTGGCCACTGGGAAATGATACGATTGTGAAGGTGGAAAAATTGTCACGTATTTTGATGGGGAGGTTACGTCCAGGGCATTTTTGTGGTGTGACCAGCGTTGTTGCTAAGCTTTTTAACATTGTTCAGCCAGATAAGGCTTTTTTTGGGGAAAAGGATTTTCAACAAATTTTGATTATTCGACGTATGGTTGAAGATTTGGCTTTTCCTATTGAAATTGTTGGAGTACCTATTTTACGTGAAGCAGATGGTGTAGCGGGTTCTTCACGCAATCAGTTTTTAACATTAGAAGATCGCAAAGCTGCAAAAATTATTCCTAAAAGTGGTAAAACTGCTGAAAAACTTTATCGTCAAGGTGAGCGATCTGTTAATAAATTATGCAAAACTGTTCGCGATATTTTACAACAAGAATCGCGCGCGATCATTGAATCAATAGATTTACGGGATATGGAAACTTTATGCCTTGTCAAAGGAAAATTAGATAAACCTGCAGTTTTACTCCTTACTGTCCGCTTTGGTACAGTGAGGCTTATTGACCAGTATATATTGGAAGAGAAAACTGAAAATGAGTGTACATAATAAAACTATGAAACGTATAACTTCTTCTGAAATACGATCAAGAAAAGGACAACAGCCGATTGTTTCTTTAACGGCTTATCAGACTTATACTGCACAGATTGCTGATCCATATTGCGATTTTCTTTTGGTTGGTGATAGCGTTGGTATGGTTGTGTATGGATTTGAAACAACACTCCCTGTTAATTTAGATATGATGATTTTGCATGGACAGGCGGTTATGCGTGGGTCTAAGAAAGCCCTTGTAGTTGTTGATATGCCTTTTGGTTCTTATGAAGAAAGTCCAGAACAAGCTTTTTCTAATGCGTCGCGTGTTCTTGCGGAAACAGGGTGTGGTGCAGTTAAGCTTGAAGGTGGTGTTTATATGGCTGAAACAATTGATTTTTTGTGTAAACGCGGCATTCCAGTTATGGGGCATATCGGTCTTACTCCACAGGCGGTAAATCGTTTTGGTGGTTTCAAGACACAAGGGCGCAAGGAGAGTGATTGGCAAAGGATTAAAGCCGATGGGGTAGCGATTGAGGAGGCTGGTGCTTTTGCTGTTGTTGTGGAAGGGGTTGTAGAACCCTTAGCGGTGAAACTTACAGAAGAACTTTCTATTCCTACGATTGGTATTGGCGCGTCCAATCAGTGTGATGGACAGGTGTTAGTTATGGAAGATATGTTAGGCTATAGCGCTTATGTGCCAAAATTTGTGCGTCGTTATGGTACTCTTAAACAGGCGATGGAGACCGCAATTAAGAACTATGCAGAGGATGTCACATCACGTGCTTTTCCAGCTGATGCAGAAGTTTATAAACTGAAATAAAATCAGTTTAATATGAAAAGCCTGACAAGAAGGTATTTATTACGGAGTTTTGATAATTAGTAAGCGTTATTATAAAGGCAGAAATTGTAGAGTATCAAATACATAGGATAATGGATAAAAGAGGGGGGTATTCTTTTTATGGTTGCACTTAAGTATGGAGTAGAAGGCGATCATCTAATATATTTGTTTTTTCAACTAAAATGATAAAGAGTGAATGATGATGCAAAGAGAATATTAGTGCTATCTTTGAGCATCAAGCTCATTAAAACGAATTAAAAAGGCGTTTTCAGCCTGTTGTGTAGAGTGTGGTTGTAAATTGAGTTCATCGAATGGAATATTATTTGGAGAGCCAAAATAGCGAAGGGCTTCTTTTGTATTAAATCCGGCAAGCGTTATAGCTTCGTAGAACGCAGCAATACGGTCGGTTTGTTTGATTTTTTTTAAGAGTTTTTGAGAAGGGGCAACGGGGAGAGAAAAGCGCATGTGTATAGCATCTTGTATACGTTTTTCGATGAGCTCATATTGTTTTCCTATGATAGCTTTAAAGGGCGAAATCATATCACCAATGACATATTCCGCTGCATCATGAAGAAGAGCACACAGGCATTCATTTCTACATGATTTAGGAAAAAGCTTTTGAAATATTTGTTCTACCAAAAGAGAATGTTGTGCAACAGAATAGGCATGCTCTCCTTGTGTTTGGCCGTTCCAGCGTGCAACACGAGCAAGTCCATGGGCAATATCTTCGATTTCAACATCAAAAGGGGAAGGGTTTAGCAAATCAAGTCGCCGGCCAGAAAGCATTCTTTGCCAAGCACGTGCTTCTCCATTATGTGACAATTCAGCTTTAGCCATTAGTGAGTTTCCACAGTGCTTTCAGGAAAGGTAAAATTCATATTTTCAGCAATGCTGATGGTGACGGGAGCATTTTTTACTATAAGTGGGATATTATTATTCATAGCATCTTTTACATGGTCAATACGCATTAAAGCAAGAGCTTCGTTTGCAGCACATGTTCCCAAGTAACCAAGTACTTTTGTTCCTGCTTCAACGCTGGAGCCTGGAATTAATTCATGCTGGCCTTTTACAACTAAAGTGCGGCGACGTGCTGTGCGCCGGTGATGCATTCGTGAAACAATTTCTTGTCCGATATAGCAACCTTTGTTGAATGTTAGTCCACTGATTTGATCATAATTAATATCATGGGGAAAGACTTTTCCTATTTCGTAGTCTTTACCGCTTTCTGCGATTGCATAACGAATACGCAGTCGATTCCAATTGTCATGATGTTCTGGAGCAAAAAAGGGTATTTTTCCATAGATTCGTACTATTTTTTCTTTTTGTGGAAATCTCTTATCAATAAAAGTTGAATCAGAATTTAAAGTATCTGATTCATTATGCCAAGAAACTGTAACAAGTTCTTGTAATGGTTGTATAATTTCTACTTTTGTATGCAGCTTATAGAGGAGAAGGCGCTTATAAAGGATATCGGCTAAAGATGTAACAATATCAATAAGATAACTATCGTTTCTTTTGCCGATAAGAAAATCAGCAATAACTTTCCCTTGTGGGGATAAGAGGGCTCCAGGGAAAATTTCTTGCGGACCGATTTTTGTCACATCTGTCGTGATAAGAACCTGCAAAAAATGTGTTGCTTCTTCACCGGTGACTTTAATAATTCTACGGTTTTTAAAGAGAATGGCATTTTGTTTTTCAATCATGGTTCTTGCCTTTCTGCTCAAAGTTACATAATCAAAGAAAGGATATGCAAGGAGCGCGGCTATGTTTAAAACATTTGATGCAATTTTTAAAGGTGCAACAGTTGTGAATCATGATGGAAGTAGTAAGCGTGATATTGGTGTTACAAATGGCCGTATTGCTGAAATTGGCGATCTTACACGTGCGTCTGCTGGTGAAGTAATTGATTGTACAGGACTTCATATTTTGCCGGGGATTATCGATAGCCAAGTTCATTTTCGTGAGCCAGGACATGAACATAAGGAGGATTTAGAAAGTGGCTCGTATTCTGCGGTATTAGGGGGAGTTACTGCAGTGTTTGAAATGCCTAATACTAATCCATTAACCACATCGGAAGAAGCATTATCTGATAAGGTAAAACGCGGATTTCATCGGATGCATTGTGATTTTGCATTTTGGGTTGGAGGAACGCGTGAAAATGCACATGAATTGGTTGAACTAGAAAGGCTTCCTGGTGCTGCTGGAGTTAAAGTGTTTATGGGGTCTTCTACCGGCGATCTTTTGGTAGATGATGATGAAAGTGTACGTCTTATTTTGAAGAACACACGCCGTCGTACGGCTTTTCATTCTGAAGATGAGGAAAGGCTCAATGAACGTAAAATGTTGCGTATTGAAGGAGATGCGTCATCGCATCCGGTTTGGCGTGACGAGGTTGCAGCATTAAAATGCACGCAACGCTTGGTAAAGGTCGCGCATGAAATGAAAGCGCGCATTCATGTGTTACATCTTTCTACTGCGGAAGAAATTAATTTTCTGAAAAAACATAAAGATGTGGCAACGATTGAAGTTACGCAACATCATTTGACTTTAAGCGCTGATGATTATCAACGGTTTGGTACATTGATCCAAATGAATCCACCCATCCGTGAGAGCCGCCACCGTGAATCTCTTTGGTATGGTGTTCAGCAAGGTATTGTTGATGTTTTAGGTTCTGATCATGCTCCTCATACGTTTGAGGAAAAGCTTCGACCTTATCCCGCTTCACCTTCAGGGATGACAGGTGTGCAAACAACAGCAGCGATTATGCTGACACATGTAAATGCGGGAAAGATATCTCTTGAACGTTTTGTTGATCTCACGTCGCACGGTCCTAGCCGCATTTTTGGTATAAGCTGTAAAGGACGCCTTGCTGTTGGATATGATGCTGATTTGACCATTGTTGACCTTAAGCGGGAAGAAACTATTACGAATGCGTTAATTGGTTCACGCGCAGGTTGGACACCGTATGATGGTAAAAAGGTTAAAGGTTGGCCTGTTGGAACTATTATTCGCGGTATCCGCGTTATGTGGGAAGGTGAAATTGTTACACCTTCGCAAGGTGAGTCTGTTAAATTTATAGAAGCTTTGACATAACCAGATAAAATTGATGGGTTTGATGGAATAATTTTACGTGTGCAAAAGGTGCTCATGGTGATTTTATCATATGAAAATAAAAACGTGTCGAGGGTTTGTTTTTCAAAAGTTTCCGTATTTATGTCAGAGCTGATTTATTGATCTATTCATTTTTGAGAGCACCGTTATTGGTATGGCTTAAATTGGGGGGTGGTGATTTTTGTACAGATTAATTATTATACTGTATAAGAAGGCTTTCAGATAAGGCTCTTCCTTCTTTAATGTATCTTTGATTTGCTTCAATTGCTGATTGTGTACAATGATGATAATTTTCTGAAAAAGCACGATACGCTTCATTAAATGCTTCGTAAAAATGAGCGCGTCTTTGTGGTATTGGTTGTTCTGCTTCAATCAGTGCGGTCATGTAGTCATACCATTGGTTGGTAGGAGTACTGCAAAGATTTTGTAGATAGTGCAGGGATCCCAAAATTTCTGCTAGTCGTAGCAATTTTATCTCATAGGGCGGCGATTGCTGCGCAAAAATTGGTGTTGAAGCTAAAGAAGATATTAAAAAAACTATATTTATCAATATATTACGCATTGTTTTTATTACTCCTGTTAAATAAATTTTTTAGATTACATTCGCGGATAAAATGGTTTTGTTGTAGAGCATATGTTAAAAGATAGAACGAAAATGGTTTTTGCATCATTACTAATAGCGGGGTGTTATAAAATTTAGGGCGTGAAAGATAGTAAGAAAACCATTATGGGGATATTGAAAATTCTAACTAAGCTTTAGGTAGTTAAAAATTTTAGTTTCCGGTATGCGATTTTTTTCATATAAATTTGTGCTGGCGCATTGCAGATTTTCTCCTGAGATAGTTTTGATTGGTAGTACACTCTTATCTAATCCAATAAAATGGGTTGTTTTTGTGATAGATGATAGATACAGCCTAAATGAAATGGGGTAGATATGAGAATTTTACATAAGATATACGAAAGTTTTCACTTAAACCGCATAATGCAATGACTTTTAGTAAGATTCACTTTGAAGAGCGGCGGGTAATATCGCTAACGGAGTATAATTATGAGAGAGTTGCGATTTTATAATACGCTTACACGTAAAAAAGAAAATTTTACACCGATAGATGTGAAGAAAGTACGCCTTTATGTTTGCGGTCCGACGGTTTACGATTATGCCCACATAGGTAATGCACGTCCTGTGATTGTCTTTGATATTTTATTTCGCTTATTGCGTTATGTCTACGGCAATAATCATGTTGTATATGCTCGTAATATTACAGATGTGGATGATAAGATTAATGCACGAGCAGCTTGCGAGTATCCAGAGCTAGAACTTAATGACGCTATTCGCCAATTAACTGAGCGCACGTATTCTCAATTTCAACAAGATACAACAACACTTGGTTGTTTATTGCCAACCAGTCAACCGCGTGCAACTGATCATTTAGAGGAGATGCGCTCTTTGATCGAGAGGTTGCTTGAAAAGGAGCATGCTTACAAAGCAGAAAATCATATATTATTTTCTGTAAGCAGCATAAAGAATCATCCCCGTTATGGTGCATTTGCAAAACGCTCCTTAGATGAAATGAGAGCTGGTGCACGTGTCGATGTTGCTACTTATAAAAGGGAGGAGATGGATTTTGTTTTATGGAAGCCTTCTGTAGAGGGGGAACCAGGTTGGGTATCGCCGGCAGGAATTTCTGTTTTGGGGCGTCCGGGTTGGCATATTGAATGCTCTGCAATGTCAATGGCAAAACTATTAACACCCTATGGTGGTGGCTTGATCTGTGATGATCCCACAGCAAATATTTTTGATATCCATGGTGGTGGTATTGATTTGATTTTTCCTCATCATGAAAATGAGATTGCGCAAAGTTGTTCAGCTTTTGGAACTGAGCGAATGGCCAATCTTTGGATGCATAACGGCTTTTTGCAAGTTGAAGGCAAAAAGATGTCTAAAAGCCTTGGGAATTTCATTACTATTCGTTCTGTTTTAGAGAGTGATTTTTTTGAGTTTAATGGTGTTTTAAAAGACGAAATAAAGCAAAATTGGGCTGGTTTGGCAGCACGTTTTTCGATGTTACAAACGCATTATCGTGAACCGTTAAATTGGACAGCTCAGCGTTTAGCACAGTCTAGTAGCGAACTGTATCGGTGGTATGAATTGCTTCGCTGTGAGAGTAGCTGTGTGGAGAAAGATGAAGCTCTTGATGACTCTTTGATAAACGCACTAAGTGATGATCTTAATACTCCGAATGCATTTGCTCTTTTGCGAAAGTTTTACAAAATAGGGGATGCTGTATCCCTCGCAAATGGGATGAATTTATTTGGGTTATTACGGCAAGAGTGGATTAGAGATGTAGAGTGCCCATTGTTTATGAGAAAAGCTTCCCTTGATTCGAAATTTATTGATCAACGCATTGCCGAAAGGCTACGACTTATCCATAATAAAGAGTGGGCAGCTGCGGATGCAATTCGTGATGAGCTTGCGGCCGAGGGGGTTGTTTTAAAAGATAAAAAAGACCCACAGACTGGTGAGCGTATGACTATATGGGAAGTAAAGCGATTATAATTTCCGTATTCCAGCGGCTCTCATAAAAAAGGGAGAATGTGATGGAATTTGTATATAGTTATGGATATGTCGCACTTAAGCTAGCCGTCGGTCTTGTCGCTTTTCTATTAATTTTAAGAACAACCGGTCGTGGTAGTCTTAGTCAAATGACACCAGTTGATTTGGTAAGCAATTTTGTAATGGGGGGTATTATTGGAGGCGTTATTTATAATCCGAATATTAGTAGTATTCAATTATTGGTTGTTTTGTGTATTTGGCAAGCCTTGATTACATCTCTTAATTTTTTTGCACGTTATTCAGTTTCTTTTCGTCGTTTAATTGCAGGACAGAATGTTGCATTGGTTTTAGATGGTGTATTTCAAGTAAATCAGATTAAGGGTTTGGGTATTAGCGTAGATGATTTGATTACGATGTTGCGAATTAAAGGTTGTAGCTTACATGAAGCAGCTTTTGTTCATTTAGAAACCAATGGCGATTGTTCTGTTGTAAAAAAAGAGGAGGGGAAGAGGTCTGTGATTTTAGTACAAGATGGTGAAGTTTTCGATAAGGGGCTTAAAGAAATTGGTAAATCAAAGATATGGCTTCAAGCAGAATTGAAAAAAAAGCGTGTAAAGGTTGAGAGTTTATTTGCAGCAGAATGGTATGAACGTACAGACCAAAATAATAAACTGTATAAGGGATTATTTCTTGTCCCTTTTTCAAAAAAAGTCTAACCTTAAAGATTAATACGCATCGTTTACAGAGAACATATAGAAAAGATAATATAAGCTGTAAACGACAAGAGGAGAAACATTGTAATATCTGTTGAGTGGATGATAAAGAAGTAAGAGCTTTATGAAACAGAATAAAATAATAAAAACTGTATCGTCAGATACAGGTCAGACTTTGCGTACACTTTATAATTTGTGGCCTTATATGTGGCCAGTAGAGCGGCATGATCTAAAAGTACGGGTTATATGGGCAATATTTTATCTTGTTTTAGCCAAGCTAACTCTCATATCTGTACCGTATTTCTTCAAATATGCTACAGATACGCTTGATCTAAGTTCTAAGTTATCTGCGTGGAACCCATCCAGTTATGTTGTTCCTATCATGCTCGTTTTGGCATATAATGTTGCGCGTATTGTTCAATCTGCATTAAATCAGTTACGCGATTATCTATTTGCAACTGTTGGTCAACATGCGATTCACCGGTTAGCCTATAAGACTTTTGTACATATTCATGAATTGTCTTTGCGATTTCATTTGGAAAAGCAAATTGGTGGGCTTTCTCGTGTGATTGAGCGTGGTACGAAGGGAATTGAAGCTATCGTTAGGTTTTCAATTCTTAATACAATACCAACGGTTTTAGAATTTGTGTTAACAGCACTTGTATTTTACATAAACTATGGATGGCGTTATTTTTTCATAGTCGTAATAATGGTTGGTTTGTATATTTGGTTCACAATTAAGGCGAGTGATTGGCGCATCCGTATTCGACAAGAAATGAATATGGCAGATACTGAAGCCAATACACGTGCTGTTGATTCTCTTTTAAATTTTGAAACGGTTAAATATTTTTGCAATGAAACTCTGGAAGCACATAGATTTGATTCTTCTATGGCAAGTTATGAAAAAGCAGCAACAAAAATTTGGACATCATTAAGCTGGCTTAATTTTGGTCAGGCTCTTATTTTTGGTGTTGGAATGACTATTCTGATGTTGATGTCAGCTTACGAAGTTTTTCGTGAGACGCAGACTTTAGGGGATTTTGTTTTTATTAATGCGCTTTTAATACAGCTTTCCATTCCACTGAATTTTATTGGTTCAATATATCGTGATGTTCGGCAAGGTTTGACTGATGTTGAAGCTATGTTTGATCTTTTAGATGTTAAACAGGAAATCGTTGATAAATCAGATGCCAAACCATTAGAGGTGGGTGACGCTACCATTCGGTTTAATCAGGTAAAATTTTCCTATGATTCGACTCGTCAGATTCTTAAAGATATTGATTTTGAGATCCCTGGAGGCAAAACAGTTGCAATTGTCGGTCCATCAGGTGCTGGTAAATCAACTATTTCTAGATTACTTTTTCGTTTTTACGATGTTGATGCGGGCTCCATTACAATTGACGGACAAGACATTCGTGACGTAACTCAAAAAAGTTTGCGTGAGGCTATCGGTATGGTGCCGCAGGATACGGTGTTATTTAATGATACAATTGCATATAACATTCGTTACGGGCGTCCAAATGCGACAGATGAAGAAATGCGTAAAGCTGCTGAAATGGCACAGATATCAAAATTTATTGAGATGCTTCCGGAAGGTTTTCAGTCTATAGTAGGTGAGCGTGGCCTCAAGCTATCAGGTGGTGAAAAACAACGTGTGGCTATTGCACGGACATTGTTAAAAGCTCCCCCACTTCTTATTCTGGATGAAGCTACCGCAGCTCTTGATACAACGACGGAACAAGAAATTCAACAAGCGTTGGATATCGTAAGTCGTGGGCGTACAACATTGATAATTGCTCATCGCCTTTCTACTGTTATAAATGCTGATGAAATTTTTGTTCTTAAAAATGGCCGTATTATTGAAAATGGGACGCATACAGAGCTTTTACGTAAGAAAGGTTTATACGCGTCAATGTGGAATAAGCAGCTTGAAGCATCGCAAGCTGAAGAAAAATTACGTAAAATGCGTGAAGAAGATGAGATGGGCGTTGTTAATCGTAAAAAATAAGCTGCGCAAAATGTGACCTATAAATTTTATGGAGTTATTGATTAAGTACACAAAAGAACAATGAGGAACAAAAAGATTTATTGCTTGTTTAAATTATACTATGAGTAGGAAATTATATGAGTATTCTACAATCTGTCCATAATAGCTTTGTGCCAATTCATAAAGAAGGTTATCCTTTTATTGTAGCGTTTTTTATCATTTCGCTCATTCTTGGTTGGGTATGGAGTCCGTTATTTTGGTGTGGTCTTGTTCTCACTGTGTGGTGCATATACTTTTTCCGAGATCCAGATCGTGTGATCCCTTTGAATTCAAATTGGGTTCTATCTCCTGCTGACGGGCGTATCTCATTCGTTGGATCATGTGTTCCACCTGAAGAATTGGGATTAGGTAAAGAAGAGATGATTCGTGTTTCCGTGTTTATGGATATTTTTTCATGTCATATCAACCGTATTCCCATAAGTGGTACAGTAGAGTCTATAGTTTATCGTCCAGGTCGGTTTACCAATGCTGAGCTTGACAAGGCTAGTCAGTTTAATGAGCGTAATGGGATGGTGATTGACAGCAAGCATGGTAAAATTGGTATGGTACAGATAGCTGGGATGCTTGCTCGCCGGATTGTTTGTTGGTCAAAAGAAAATGATTCAGTTATTAGTGGAGAACGATTTGGATTGATTCGTTTTGGTTCTCGCCTTGATATTTATATACCAACTGAAGTAAAATTGCGTATTGCAGTTGGCCAAACAGCAATTGCTGGAGAAACAGTTTTAGGTTCTTTTGATGATAAGAGTGCTACAATTAACTTCAGATTTGATTAGGACGAACAATGAGAAATTTTTCGCTATTTTCTTCATTTAATCCTGAGGGACAGCATGATGATATTATAAATCGGTGGCGTTCACCTACACCGATGCGGTATGTCATTCCTAACATTATCACTATTTTGGCGATTTGTGCGGGGATGAGCAGTATTCGTTTGGCTTTTGAACATCGCTATGAGGCTGCTATTTTAATGGTGCTTTTGGCAGCAATTCTAGATGGCGCTGATGGGCGTATCGCTCGTTTGATGGATGGAAGTTCATCTTTTGGAGCGCAAATGGATTCTCTTGCTGATGTTGTGAATTTTGGTGTTGCACCTGCACTTATTGTTTATTCTTTTATTTTAACTCAAGCTCATCAGGTTGGTTGGATCGCAGCGCTTGTCTATTGTGTTGCTTGTTGTTTGCGATTAGCTCGTTTTAATGTGATGTTAGATAACACGGATGTGCCAAAATGGAAGGAAAGTTATTTTGTCGGTGTTCCTGCACCAGCAGGGGCATTATTGCTTTTATTACCTATTTATTTAGGGGCTCTCGGTTTGATACCAAGTTGGAGCTGGGCATTATTTTTTAGTCTTTATACTGTGATTATTGCTTTTCTTTTAGTTAGTCGTTTACCAGTATGGAATGCAAAAACAATAGATCAGAATTTGAGGCGTGATATTGTTGTACCGTGTATGCTGGTCATTGTTATTTATGTAGGTTTTCTTGCGACTTACACATGGTACACTTTATTAATTACAGCTGTTGGATATATAATTTTTTTACCTTGTAGTTTTGTGGCTTATAATAAACGGGTTGCTTTAGAAGAAAAAAGAAATAGAATTAAAGCTATCCAATCATAGAGGCTTATGTTTTTCTTTTTGTCAGCAGAGAAAAATATGGAGAAACTTAACTCAGGCTGATAATTGTTATAGGCAGTATTAGTCAGGTGCATGATAATCCGTAAACCGGTTTTTGCGGACATTAAAGAGTCTTCCTGTTTCTTTTAAATCGGGTGAGGATAAATATGCTATCTTTGCTGCGACTTCTTGCGGTGAAGGGAGAGTTTGAGGATCTTCGCTAGGCATGGCTTGTGCACGCATGGTAGTGCGTGTTGCACCAGGGTTAACACAATTAATCTTGATAGGGGTTTGTTTTAGTTCTTCTGCCCAGCAGCGAGCAACAATTTCCAAAGCAGCTTTAGAGGCAGCATAAGGCCCCCAAAAGGCGCGTGGAACATGAGCAACACTTGAGGATAACAAGATGGCTCGTCCAGCATCAGATTCGCGCAATAAAGGTTCAACAGCTTTCATTAAGCGCCATTGGCTGATAAGATTTATTTGAAAAATATTTTCAAATACAGTGTTCTCTACATGAGCTATTGGTGAGAGTGTTCCAAGGATTCCTGCATTTGCGACCATAATATCGAGTTTTTTCCATTGCTTAGCAATTGAAACACCAAGAGCATCAATGTTTTCCATATGATGTAAGTCGAGTGGGATGAGCGTTGCGCGAGCACCTTTTTTTCGGATTTGATTGTCCAGTTCAGTGAGTCCACTGATTGTTCGTGCAAGAGCGATAATATGAGCGCCGCGTGCTGCGAGCTCTAACGCTAAATAATAGCCAATTCCTCTCGACGCGCCGGTAACAAGTGCAACACGTCCATGGAGACTAAAGTCAAATTTTTTCATCATTAATCTCTTGTTTTCAGAACAGATGATCGATGAATTTGGGGGAGGCTTTCCTGATCAACCAGATGTGTAGGATAATGTCCGGTAAAATAATGATCTGTAAATTGTGGATCAGCGTTATTTCGTTTTTCCCCTGCTACAGCAAGATACAGGCCGTCCGTTGAAAGAAATTCTAATGAGTCAGCTCCAACAAAATTGCACATAGATTTTAAGTCTGGATATTGATTAGCCAGCAGGTTTTCAACTTTAGGTGTATCAATGCCATAAAAATCGGGATAGAAAATCATAGGGCTAGAAATACGCATATGAACTTCTTTTGCTCCTGCATCGCGGAGCATTCGCACAATTTTTAGGGATGTTGTTCCACGTACAATGGAATCATCAACCAGAATAACGCGTTTCCCTTTGATAACAGAACGATTTGCAGAATGCTTTAATTTTACTCCAAAAGCACGAATTTGTTGTGTTGGTTCGATAAAAGTGCGGCCAACATAGTGATTACGAATAATACCAAGCTCAAAGGGAATTCCAATTTCTTGTGCATAGCCAATTGCGGCGGGTGTTCCGCCATCAGGAACGGGAACCACTACATCACCTTCACAAGGGGCTTCTTGTGCCAAATGGATCCCCATATTTTTACGTACCGTATAAACATTACGTCCTCCAACAATGGAATCAGGACGCGCAAAATAGACATATTCAAAAAGACAAAGTTTTTCTGATTTCTCTATTTCTGGTTTTATAATTTTTTTAGTAATTTCCCCATTTTTTTGTATTTCACATATGATAATCTCCCCATTTTTAACATCGCGTACATATTTTGCTCCAATAATATCAAGTGCACAGGTTTCGGAACAAAAGATTGGTTTACCATCAAGTTCACCCATCACGAGAGGTCGAATACCTGTTGGATCGCGTGCAGCAATGAGCTTGGTGCGTGTGAGCGCCAACATAGCATATCCACCTTCAACTTGCCGAATAGCATCAACAAAGCGATCAGATGATGATTCATAACGTGAACGGGCAATAAGATGAAGAAAAACCTCCGAATCTGATGTTGATTGACAGATAGCACCTGAAGCAATGAGTTCACGACGTAATGTAAGACCATTGGTAAGATTGCCATTATGAGCGATAGCAATACCTCCAGCTTTTAATTCAGCAAAAAGCGGTTGAACGTTGCGTAATGCTATTTCTCCAGTTGTTGAATAACGGGTATGTCCGATAGCACGATTTCCCGGCAAGCGGGCAAGTGTTGCGGGGTTTGTATAATGATCGCCCACAAGACCTAGATGCTTTTCTTGATGAAATATTTTATTATGGTAGGAAACAATTCCAGCTGCCTCTTGTCCACGATGCTGAAGTGCATGGAGCCCGAGAGCTGTTAATGTTGCTGCATCTTCGTGCCCAAGAATACCAAAAACCCCACATTCTTCATGAAGGGTATCGTCATCTAATAAAAATTCCTTACAGGGAATGTCGCTTTTTGTCATCATATTCTTTCAGTCGTGATATGAGGAATGATTATATCATACTTCACATGTTATTTAAAACTCTCGGCTTATAAAGAGCTATTCTCCATTTTTTGAATCATCTTTTCAGAAGAGTGCCTTTGTATTAGCATCATCTCTTTTGAAAAATTTTTCTGCTTTTTCGAAAACAGTATCAAAATCTTTGGGAAGTATTTCCCAAACTTTTTGTCCCAATGAATCTAAGATGGGTTTTGTTGTTGCATTTTTTAACCAGTTAGCTTGGTTTTCGGGTTTAATAAGCGCATTGATAAGCAACATGCCGATGACCATGATAAATAAACCACGGAGTGCTCCAAAAACAAAACCAATAGTACGGTCAAGTATGCCAATTCGACTATCAATAATAAAATCGGAGATTTTCATTGTAATGATTGAAGTAATAATGAGAACAATAATAAAAATCGTGATCAATGTTGTGATTAAGGCTATCATTTTGTTAGAGAGATATTGCTCA
The DNA here is from genome assembly GCF_053795135.1 of Bartonella sp. B12(2025). Taxonomy (NCBI): domain Bacteria; kingdom Pseudomonadati; phylum Pseudomonadota; class Alphaproteobacteria; order Hyphomicrobiales; family Bartonellaceae; genus Bartonella; species Bartonella sp. B12(2025). The sequence goes on from NZ_CP200031.1 coordinate 416,525, forward strand.
AAAAAGGGCAATACAGGCTTGAATAAAAACAGCGTAGCAACAGCGGCAATTGCCCAGGAAACTAACGATAGCACTTCGCGTGAAAACCCTCGAAGCATAGCAAGAAAAGCGGACAACAGGATGATTACTACGACAATTCCATCAAGGACTGTTATGCTCATTTGTTTGCCTCCTTATACATAAAGTTGTGTTCTTTTAAGTTAGTACACAAATACGTTTTTGGTTATGCCATTTTTTGTCCTTATAGCAAGGATCTTTTATATTTTGTAGAGTTTTTTCTATATTATCAGGCGTGTGGTACAGAGCATTTTTTGCCTGCAGCAATAGAGGCCACTAACTCAGGAAGGTAAGAAAATGTTTTTTGTTCAAAAGCTAATGATTTTATCGTTTCGGGTGTTGTAGTGGGTTGAACAGCTCCTTGAAAGCCAAGTTTTTTTGCTTCATTGATACGCTGCGTTGAATGTGCAACAGTGCGGATAGCCCCTGAAAGGCTTATTTCACCAAAATATACATAATTCGTTTGGAGAGGAATGTTTGCGAGAGAGGATACCAAAGCTGCTGCAACGGCTAAGTCAGCTGCTGGCTCTGATATACGATACCCGCCTGCAACGTTAAGATAGACATCATGTTGCCCAAAGCGAACGCCGCAATGGGCTTCTAAAACAGCGAGAATCATTGAAAGACGATTTCCATCCCATCCCACAACGGCTCGTCGTGGTGTTCCAAGTGAAGAGGGAGCAACAAGCGCTTGAATTTCTACTAGTATCGGACGTGTGCCTTCCATTCCTGCAAAAACAGCAGCTCCTGGCGCTTTTTCATTTCGTTCACCTAAAAAAAGCTCGGATGGATTGATTACCTCCCGTAATCCCTTATCAGACATTTCAAAGACACCAATTTCATCAGTTGGTCCAAAGCGATTTTTTACAGTTCTAAGGATTCGATAATGATGCCCGCCTTCACCTTCAAAATAGAGAACACCATCAACCATATGTTCGACGACTCGGGGGCCAGCAATTTGTCCATCTTTTGTAACATGGCCAACAAGAACAACAGCTGCTCCTGTTTTTTTGGCAAAGCGGATCATTGCTTGAGCACCGATGCGCACTTGTGTGATAGTGCCGGGTGCTGAATCAGCTGTGTCTGACCATAGAGTTTGAATAGAATCGATGATAACCATATCAAGGTTTTTATGCGCATTTAAGGTTGCAAGAATATCTTCAACATTAGTTTCAGCGGCAAGCTTAACCTCTGTGTTGGCAGCCTCAAGTCTTTGAGCACGTAAACAGATTTGTGCAATAGCTTCTTCGCCTGAAACATAGATAACATTATGTCCTTTTCGCGACAAAGCAGCTGCTGTTTGTGTGAGCAATGTTGACTTACCAATACCTGGATCGCCACCAACAAGTAATGCTGATCCACGGACAAAGCCCCCACCGGTAACACGATCAAGTTCAGCTATGCCAGAATGGATACGTGGAGTATCTTCAATATATCCAGAAAGAGATGTTAGTGTGACAACACGTCCTTTACGGATATTTTGCGTAGGGCCACTGCCAATACCACTATTCATACTTTCTTCGATAAGGGAATTCCATTCGCCACAAGAATTACATTTTCCAGCCCAACGTGAATAGACGGTTCCGCAATTTTGGCAGATAAATTGAGTACGGCTGCGTGCCATGATGGTTTAACCAATTTGTTCTGGAAGATAATTGTTATCTGCCAGATCGCTAAAGCGTGTGAAATCAGACTGAAAGGCAAGGTGAACGGTTCCTGTTGGGCCATGGCGTTGTTTTGCAACAATAACGTCAGCTTTCCCGAAAGCTTTGTCCATTGTATTTTGCCATTTCTCATATTCAAGAGTGCCTATCTTAGGCTCTTCATTTTTGAGGTAATATTCTTCACGGTACACGAAAAGAACGATATCAGCGTCTTGCTCAATTGAACCAGATTCCCGTAAATCGGAAAGTTGTGGTCGTTTATCTATGCGATTTTCGACTTGGCGTGAAAGCTGTGAAAGAGCAATAATAGGAATATTAAGTTCTTTAGCTAATGCTTTTAATCCTGTGGTAATTTCTGTAACCTCTTGAACACGATTTTCAGATGAACGCTTTAAGTTGCTTGTCATTAACTGGATATAGTCAATAATCAAAATATCCAAACCATGTTGCCGTTTGAGACGACGCGCACGGGCAGCCAGTTGCGTGATTGATATACCACCAGTTTGATCTATATAAAGTGGTGCTTTTTGTAAGCGATTCATTGCACGGATTATTTTTGAAAACTGTTCTTCTGAGATATTTCCACGACGAATATCAGAAGAAGAGACCTCCGTTTGTTCTGAAATAATACGGGTTGCGAGCTGTTCCGATGACATTTCAAGCGAAAAAAATCCAACAATGCCTCCCTCATTTTCTTGTTTTTTAGCACCACGATTGCAAGCATTAGCAATATTAAAGGCAATGTTGGTAGCAAGTGATGTTTTCCCCATACCAGGGCGCCCAGCGAGGATAATTAAGTCAGATGGTTGCAATCCCCCCATTTTTTCATCAAGTGTTTTAATATGAGTAGCTATCCCTGACAACCGTGAAGAACGTTTTTTGGCAGCGCTTGCCATATCAACAGCTTTTTTGACAGCTTCATTGAAATTTTCAAATCCCCCTCCGTATTTTCCTTTTTCTGCTAACTCAAACAATTGTTGTTCAACAGTTTCAATTTGTTGAGATGGCGTAAGCTCTATAGGAGCATCAAGGGCTGTATTGACAATCTGAGTTCCAAGATTAATCAAAGATCGTCGGATAAAAAGATCATAGATAGCTCGTCCATAATCTTCGGCATTAATGATTGTTACTGCTTCTTTTGCTAAACGAACAACATAATTATATATGGTGATATCCCCAACTTTTTCATCAGCAGGAATAAAAGGCTTAATGGTAACGGGATCTGCTAGCCTTCCTTTTTCGATAATGTGAAACAAAAGATCATAGATTTTTTGATGCAATGGTTCAAAAAAATGTGCGGGTTTCAGAAAATCAGAAACACGATCGAGAGCATCATTGTTTATGAGAAGTGCTCCGAGCAATGCTTGTTCAGCTTCAATATTATGCGGGAGTTGTTGAAAAGAAGAGGAGGCTTCTTTTTGTGAAGAGCTAACATTGATAACGCTTGTTTTTTCCATAACAGTTTTTTCCACTAAAATTTTGCGTTTAGCGACTTTAGGCAATAAGTCAAACATTTTACATCAAAAGAGTAGAGCTAAAAATTATTTTAAGTTAAAATTACGCATTCAATTTTTTAGACTCTAATTTCAATGTCGGGACGCATAAAATTACTTTTTTTATGATTGAAATTATTTCAGATGATGTGGAGATGTAATTAATTTATCTTTTAGTAAATCTTACTCTTTTAAAGGGTAGTACTTTAAGAATTTTTTATTTCTAACTTTTAGCAAAAATATATATGAAAGCATTTTCCCTCACTGTATTTATAATTTCTAGTATGTAATGCCTTTATACAATATGCTAAAGATTGTTTTTCCAGAAGGATTCAGTTTTTTAATGATAATAACAACAAAACACTTAGCCTTTTAGGCTGAGTGTTTTATAATATTTAATGTATTAAACGACAGAAAAATAAAAAATGCAAGAAAGGTAATAAAAATAGCAATTAAGCCTCTTTATTAATACCGTTTACATCGTTTTCATTATTTTCTTCGTCCAATAGTTCTTCCTGATTTTCTTCTAACGTTTTTTCCTGAATATCATATATTTCTTCAGTAGAAGTAAGAGTTTTACCTTCTGCTTGGTGTTGTGCTTCACTGGCTGAACGTGCAACATTAATGATCACAGAAATTTGAACTTCAGGATGTAGGTTAAGAGTAATAGTATGAAGGCCGATAGTTTTTATTGGATGGTTAAGTTCAACTTGACTTCTCCCAATAGAAAACCCTTCAACTGTTATAATTTCAGAAATATCACGTGTTGATACAGATCCGTAAAGTTGCCCTGTTTCACCAGCTGAACGTATGACAATAAATGATTTATTATCAAGTTCTTTAGCAATTTTTTGTGCTTCACTTTTGCGTTCAAGGTTACGTGCTTCAAGTTGTGCACGCTGTATTTCAAAATGTTTTTTATTAGCTTCATTCGCACGTAAAGCTTTACCCTGAGGCAAGAGGAAGTTACGTGCATAACCGTCTTTAACTGAGATAATATCACCCATCTGACCAAGACGAGGAATGCGCTCAAGTAAAATAATATCCATAGTTTTTCCTTTCGAACAAATAAATTTAGTGAAGTTTTTTGCGTGATTGAAAGTTGTATTGAATAGCTGCCCAAATGCCCATCAAAAGCATCATAAAAGAAATAGGTGCAGCAAAAACAACGGTTAAAATGGCAATATAAACAAGAGAGAGTATAATGCTTCGACCGTTTATTCCTTTTGTAATATTATGAAGATATGCTAGACCACTGATTGATATAACGACAGTATATGCAGTGCTAAAGACACGCGTACTCAAATTAAGAGTAAAGCCCAATTCAAGCATTGATGCTATGCAGGCAACAATAAAAACAACAATTCCAGAAATTGGGAGGCGGAGAGTTTGACTCCAATCATCACGGGGTCTTTTTAGCCACTTCATATGTTGTGCTGCTATCACCGAAAAATAAAGATTGCCAATGAGAAAAATCAAACTATAAATGGTCAAGGCAATAGCTGTCAAAGTTGCAGCATTCATCATTAAAAGTTCGCTAAAAGCGAGTATATTAGTTTCCTTTATAGACTGTGATTGCTGCATAGCTTGTGCTATGTTTGCAGTGACTTTTTTTGCAATAATAGGCGTAGATGGAAGAGTTTGAATATAGAGCCCAATAAAGGTTGATATAAGAGCGATAAAGTTAGTTAAATGAAAAATGACTGACGATAATGGATACCATATCAGCGAATTTTCTTTTTGCGCTGGTCGTGCAAGTCCAAGAAGCCAAGAAGCGTAGACAGCAGGAAGAAAGAGCAATAACATAAAGCCAAAACTAATATAAACATTAGTGACTACAGCAAAAACAACAGTGGCGCTTATTAAGGCAACAAGGCTGGCTAATGTTCCTCGGCTGAATGCGACAGTAAAAATTGGAAGTGAAAGGAAGCAACCAAGAAGAAGCGAAAAGTAGGGTGCGATATTTGCGGCACTAATGATTGCCATGCCTATAACAACAGCAAACAGCCCTGCTAAAATACCCGTTACTATCTCATAAGTACGAAAGTTTCTCATTTATCGCTGTCCTGCCTTTTGCAGTTAGGGGCATTATAATACTCCAACTTTGGTTATTCTACATATCTCCGTATAGTATGCAATCAGATATGTTGCTGAACTATGCAAGAAAGGTAGCTGGGGGGATAGATACCCCAGCCGTATAGTATTTTGATATTATCTTATAACATATGGAAGTAAGCCAAGAAAACGAGCTCGTTTGATGGCAGTCGCCAATTCACGCTGTTTTTTCTGACTGACGGCCGTAATCCGTGAAGGAATGATTTTTCCACGCTCTGAAATATAACGCTGTAACAATTTGACGTCTTTATAATCAATCTTTGGAGCGTTTGGACCTGAAAACGGACATGTTTTGCGACGACGATGAAAAGGACGACGTGCTGCGGTTTGATTAACATCTGTCATTATTTTACTCCTTCCACGGCATCTTCACGTTGACGGCGCGGGGAACGAGGTCGCTCTTCATCTTGGCTAACGTGACTATTACGATCAAGACGCGAGAGCATAGCAGATTTCTCTTTTTCATGCTTTTCTACGCGAATGGTCATGTAACGCAAAATATCTTCATTGATGCGCATCTGGCGTTCAACTTCAGCAATTGCTTCAGTAGGTGCGTCAATATTAACCAGTACATAATAAGCCTTGCGGTTTTTGCGAATACGATAAGCGAGGGGACGAAGACCCCAGTTTTCTATACGCCCAACTTTTCCACCGTGCGCTTCAATAACACCTTTGTAAACATTCAAAAGCTCATCAATTTGTTGCGGCGCGATGTCCTGTCGGGCAAGAAACACATGTTCATAAAGAGCCATTGTTTTGCCTTTCTTCAATTAAACTTTACCGGTTTTAGCGCAAAGCCTCTGCGACTTGTCTTTTTTGGAAATCCAAAGAAGAAAGGACGCGTTTACAATTCGAGACATCCGAGAGCGGAGACACAGGAGGTCGGAAACATTGCGTCTCCTACTGGTTTTCAGCCCTCCGTTCAACCTCCAGCTAAAGTGCCGGTAACAAACATTTGACATTTACAGCTTATCTTTAAAAATAGCAAGTTTATGCACGTAAAAAAATGATTTATTGAATCTTGACATATTCTTTATGCGTTTCACTCTTTTACAAAGTGACGATGCTGTAAAGTTGTAAACATGAAGGAGAGAAGAATGGATTTTTTAAACCGGATTGATATTGCACTTTTAAAAATTTTTGCTGGCACTCATCAATCTTGGTCAGTTTTAGTTTTGTTTGGTATTTTTTGTGCAAAGTTTTTGATTTACGTTATTCCTATACATCTTTGTGCGTTATGGTTTTGCGGTGAAAATACAGAACGACGCTTAGTGCTAAGCATCTGCGTGAGCATTTGTATGGCTCTTTTTATAGGTTATCTCATTTCTCTTATTTATTTTCATCCGCGTCCGTTTGTTTTGGATTTGACGACACCCCTGATTAAGCATCGTGCAACAGCTTCTCTTCCTAGTAATCATGCCTTGACTATTGCATCTTATATGGCGAGTCTTTATTTTTATCGATACAAAGTTGCTTCTAAGTTTGCAGCAGTGTTTTTATGCTTGATCTGTTGGGGGCGCGTCTTTGTTGGTGTACATTATCCCTTTGATATTTTAGTTGGTATAATTTTGGGAAGTTTTATAAGTTGGGGCGTTATTCAATTTATAGCGCCATATTTTCCCAAGTTTTTATATAAAATTCCACCATTAAAATATAACTTTAAGAGAGATATTCGTTTTAAATAAGGTACTGTATCTTGATTTGTGCTTATGAATAAGATCAAAAGAAGATAATTTAATGGCACAGTTTTAGGAGTCGGTTAATGGTGGCAGCTTTTATTTTTCCAGGTCAGGGAAGTCAGCTTGTTGGTATGGGGAAAGTGCTTGCAGAGCAATTTGTTGCAGCACGGATGGTTTTTGAAGAAGTTGATGATGCCTTAGGTGAGAAATTAACAGATATCATTTTTGAAGGGCCAGCAGATATTTTGACGTTAACAGCAAATGCACAACCAGCATTAATGGCTGTATCCATGGCTGTGATTCGTGTGATGGAACAATTAGGGCTCAATATAAAAGAAAAAGTAAAATTTGTTGCAGGCCACTCTTTAGGTGAATATTCAGCTCTTTGCGCTGCTGGTGCATTTAGTCTTGCTGATACAGCAAGGCTTTTGCGCATTCGTGGAAATGCCATGCAGGCTGCTGTTGCTGTTGGTGAAGGCTCTATGGCAGCACTTATTGGGTTGGGTGAGCAGGATGTGGAAGAAATTTGCAAAACTGTTTCTGGAGAAGGAATATGTCAGATTGCTAATGATAATGGGGGAGAGCAATTTGTGATTTCAGGTAAAAAAAAGGCGATTGAGGCAGCAGTAGAGCTTGCGTCAAAAAAAGGCACTAAGCGTGCGCTTCTTCTTCCGGTTTCTGCACCTTTCCATTCGTCTTTAATGCAGCCTGCTGCTAATGCCATGGAAAATGCACTTTCGACTGTTAACAAAATGGCTCCTATTGTTCCTCTCGTTGCCAATGTTTCTGTTGCACCAGAGAATGATCCAGAGCGTATTGTTACGCTTCTTGTCCAACAAGTGACGGGGAGAGTGCGGTGGCGTGAAACGATAGAGTGGATAAGTGCTAATGGGGTTGATACGCTTTTTGAAGTTGGTTCTGGAAAAGTATTAACAGGTTTAGCACGTCGTATTAACAAGGATATAAAGGGATTAACGATAGGGACAGCTGAGGAAATAGAAACAGCACTACAAGTGCTTGGCGTTTAATCTATAAGGAGTCTGAAAAAATGTTTAAATTAACAGGTCGTAAAGCTCTTGTGACGGGAGCATCAGGAGGGATTGGTGAGGCAATTGCGCGTTGCTTCCATGCGCAGGGAGCAATTGTTGGGCTCCATGGAACACGTGAAGACAAACTTAAAGAAGTGGCAATAGACCTGGAAAAAAATGTTTTTGTATTTCCCGCTGATCTTTCTGAGCGTAAATCCATTAAGCAATTGGCTGAAGCAGCGGAAAAAGAAATGGATGGTGTTGATATTTTGGTTAATAATGCTGGAATCACCCGAGATGGCCTTTTTGTACGTATGCAGGATAAAGACTGGGATGATGTCTTGGCGGTCAATCTAACAGCTGCTTCTACTTTAACACGTGAATTGACGCACTCTATGATGCGGCGTCGCTATGGAAGGGTTATTAACATAACATCTGTTGTTGGGGTTGTCGGAAATCCTGGACAAACGAACTATTCTGCTGCAAAAGCTGGTTTGATAGGCTTTTCTAAAGCATTGGCGCAAGAAGTCGCTTCACGAAATATCACTGTCAATTGTATTGCTCCAGGATTTATTAATTCCGCAATGACAGAAAAACTTAACGAAAAACAAAAAGAAACTATTATGGCGAGGATTCCAATGAAGCGTATGGGAACAGGGGAAGAGATAGCTTTTTCTGCTGTTTATTTAGCGAGCGATGAGGCGGCGTATATAACGGGGCAAACATTACATATCAATGGTGGAATGGCAATGATTTGAGTATTTGCTTCATTCAACATTGATTTATAAGCCGTATTATTCTAGACGGTAATAAATGAAATGGAAAAATATATCCATTTCTCTAACATGGTAAGTTTATCAATTTATGTCGGAGTGTCAGATTGGTTCATTTTGCAAGGGATATCCACAGGATGTTTTAAATCGCTGCTAAAATCTTCAAAGTAATATATCTATTGCTTGATTAGATGACCCGATATGGCTAACCAAATTATAGGAAAACAATATAAATTCGAGGATTTCAACATGAGTGATACAGTAGAGCGCGTTAGAAAAATTATCGTGGAGCATCTTGGAGTTAATGCAGATAAGGTAGTGGAAAATGCAAGCTTTATCGATGATCTAGGAGCAGATAGCCTTGATACGGTTGAGCTTGTTATGGCTTTTGAAGAAGAATTTGGTATAGAAATCCCAGATGAGGCTGCTGAAACGATTTTCACAGTTGGTGATGCAGTAAAGTTTATCGATAAAGCTTCTGCATGATTATTAAAAGGCAAAAGCATAAAGTACTTTTGCCTATATTTTTTAGCTATTTTGAGAATAAAGCTTTGAGAGTTGAATCTCAATTTAAGGTTAGAGGTTATGAGACGTGTTGTTGTTACTGGTTTAGGGTTGGTTTCTCCATTAGCTGGTGATGTCGAATATAGTTGGAAGCGACTTCTTGAAGGGAGAAGTGGTGTTCGACGCATTACTGAATTTGATGTGTCCGATTTGCCATGTCAAATTGCTGCTCGTATACCCTTGGGAAATGGAACAGATGGTACATATAATGCTGATTTGTATATGGAATCCAAGGAACAGCGCAAGGTTGATGCATTTATTGTTTATGCAATGGCTGCTGCAGATCAAGCGCTTTCAGATGCTGAGTGGTTTCCTAAGAGTGATGAAGAGCAGATTTGTACAGGTGTATTAATTGGTTCGGGTATTGGTGGCATTGAAGGCATTGTTGAGGCCGGTTATACGCTTCGTGATAAAGGTCCACGGCGTATTTCTCCTTTTTTTATTCCAGGACGTTTGATTAACCTTGCTTCTGGCTATGTGTCTATTAAATATGGTTTGCGCGGTCCTAATCATTCAGTTGTAACGGCCTGTTCGACAGGTGCGCATGCAATCGGTGATGCAGCGCGTTTGGTTGCGTTGGGTGATGCAGATGTAATGGTGGCGGGAGGCACGGAATCTCCGATAAACCGAATGTCTCTTGCTGGTTTTTCTGCTTGTAGAGCGCTTTCTACTGGTCGTAATGATGATCCTGAACGAGCATCACGTCCTTATGATACTGATCGTGATGGTTTTGTGATGGGTGAGGGTGCTGCGATTGTCGTTTTAGAAGAGCTGGAACATGCGAAAAAACGGGGTGCTCGTATTTATGCTGAGATTATTGGCTATGGTTTATCTGGTGACGCTTATCATATTACCGCTCCTTCGGAGAGTGGTGAAGGTGCACAGCGTAGTATGATTGCTGCTCTTAAGCGTGCACAAGTAAATGTAAGCGATATTGATTATATTAATGCCCACGGAACCTCAACGATGGCTGATGTCATAGAGTTGGCAGCTGTTGAGCGTGTTTTTGGGCATTGTGCACCACAAGTATCCATGTCATCAACAAAGTCATCTGTGGGGCATTTACTTGGTGCAGCTGGTGCAGCTGAGGCTATTTTTTGTGTTTTGGCTATACGGGATAATATAGCTCCAGCAACACTTAATCTTGACAATCCATCAATTGAAACGAAAATTGATCTTGTCCCGCATAAACCGCGTGAACGAAAGATTAATACGATTCTTTCAAATTCCTTTGGGTTTGGTGGAACAAATGCGTCTTTAGTAATGCGGCGCTTTGGGGAATAATAAACATTTTTATTTATTTTTTCTGTTTCTGAGTTTTCTATTTTGTTATAAATATAATAAGTTTAACTGAGAGATTATAGTTATAGTACCTAAAAAGTATTGAGGTTGATAGTTATGTCCGATGTGAAAAATGAAAGATCGCTGAAGGATGTAAATAATCACTCTTTAAATCGTGTAATAGATAATAATGGTATGTTAGCACATAAGAAACGAAAGAAGTCGTTAGTCGTACGTAATCCTTTGGTCATTCTCGGTCATTTTTTTCTGATGCTAATTGTGGTTGTTATTTTGGCCATAAGCGTTCCTCTTTATATTGGAAAAAGTATTTTTGAAGGAAAAGGAATAGCGGAGGAAGAGCAAGTTGTTCTCATCTATCCTGGAACAGGAATTCGTGAAATTGCCTCACTACTTGGAAAATCTGGTCTCATTCGATCATCTGATGTTTTTGTTTATGGGGTTGGTTATCATAAAAAAACAACGCATCTTAAGGCTGGTGAATATTTAATTCCAGCGCATGCTTCGATGCGGGATATTATGGATATTCTTGTGAAAGGAAAATCTATTGAATATACGTTTACAGTGCCAGAAGGTTTAACGGTTCAACAAGTTTTTGATCGATTAGCTGCTAATGAAATTTTGACTGGGGATCTTCCAGAGGTTTTGCCTCCAGAGGGCAGTTTGATGACGGATACTGTTCGTTTTATCCGAGGAACAACGCGTAAAGAAATTATAAACAGACTGCGTGAAGGACAGACAAAATTAATTAATGCTATATGGGCTACTCGCTCACCTGATTTACCAATAAAGTCCATTGATGAATTTGTCATATTGGCATCGATTGTCGAGAAAGAGACAGGAGTTGCTGCAGAAAGACCAAAGGTTGCTGCGGTACTTTATAACCGTCTGGTAAAGCATATGCGTCTTCAATCTGATCCAACGGTAATTTATGGTCTCTTTGGTGGAAAAGGAATGCCATCCGGTCGTGCAATTTACCGTTCAGATCTTGAGAAGAAAACACCATATAATACTTATAAAATTGACGGTTTGCCACCAACAGCTATTGCAAATCCAGGTCGAGATTCTTTGAAAGCGGTGGCACATTCACCAAGAAGTGATGTGCTCTATTTTGTAGCTGATGGTTCGGGAGGGCATGTTTTTTCCAGAACTTTGGAGGAACATAATATGAATGTTCGTAAGTGGCGTGCGTTAAAAGCAACACATTAATTTTTTGAATTGTAGAAAACGTATTCTTGAAGTTTTGAAGAAAAATTTAAGAAAAAGTAGAACAGTATGATGACATTCTGTGAAGATGAATTGAGTACTAAAAAAATAGATCAACGTCGCGGTTTTTTATTTATTCTCTCTTCGCCTTCAGGAGCTGGTAAATCAACTATTTCTCGATTACTTTTAAAGGATGGACAATTAGAGCTCTCTATAAGTGTGACAACACGGCAAAGACGTCCTAGTGAGGTAGATGGTCTTCATTATCATTTTATTTCAAAAAAAGAGTTTGAACGTAAGCGTGATGGTGATGAGTTTATTGAATGGGCAAAAGTTCATGAAAATTATTATGGAACTTTACGTGAAAGCGTTGAAAATGCGTTGAGTGCTGGCCGAGATATGTTATTCGATATTGATTATCAAGGCACTGAACAACTTCAAAAAAAGATGCCAGGAGATACTGTATCTGTTTTTATTCTTCCACCATCAATGAAAGAGCTCGTTTCGCGTTTACATCGTAGAGCAGAAGATAGCCAAGATATCATTAATTTACGATTGGATAATGCACGAACAGAAATGCAGCACTGGCGCTCTTACGATTATATTGTCATTAATGAGGATCTAAATCAGTCCATGTCGCTTATTAAATCAATTTATTTAGCGGAAACAGCAAAACGCGAGCGATGCTCCTTTCTTGAACCTTTTATTGATGAGCTTATTGCTGAAAAGATTGATTAATATCCTTATTGTTTTGAAAAGGAGCAATGAGCAAAAAGTTATGCTTTTTAGATTATCAAATTAGCTAAAGTCACAAATTCGGAAATTGAAAGCGTTTCAGCACGGCGGGTTCCATCAATTCCAGCTTTTTCTAAAAGCATTTCTCCTCCAATAGTTTTGAGATTTTGACGAAGCATTTTTCGTCTTTGTCCAAAAGCAGTTTTTGTTACAAAGCTTAATTTTTGTGCGGAGCAGATGAGAGGCTGCGTTCGTGGAATGATATGAACAACGGAAGAAGTTATTTTAGGTGCCGGTATGAAGGCTTGAGGATGCACATCAAAAGCAATTTTAGCAGTGGTACGCCATCCGGTTAAGACACTAAGACGTCCATAGTGGGCGGATTGAGGTTTTGCGGTAATACGTTTGGCAACCTCACGTTGAAACATCAATGTCATTGATTCATAAAAAGGAGGCCATGGTTCAGTCAATAGCCAATTTAGTAAGAGTTGTGTTCCAATATTATAGGGAAGATTTGCAATAATGCGCGGTTTTTCTTGGTATGTTTTAAAGAGTTTTGAGAAATCTTGCTTCAGTGCATCATTACAAATAAGTTTTAGTTTTTGCGGATAGTGTTTTTCTATCTCTAGGAGAGCTGGTATACAACGCTCATCACGCTCTATCGCTATTACAGTGGCACCTTTTGCAAGCAAGGCGCGTGTTAGACCTCCAGGACCTGGGCCCACTTCAACCACAAGTTTTCCTTCTATATTTCCTGCTTGATGAGCAATTTTAGATGTTAAATTAAGGTCGAAAAGGAAATTTTGACCCAAGGATTTATGAGCCTGTAATTCATATATATCGATTACTTCACGTAGAGGAGGTAGGTTATCTATTGGCATGATATCAAACTATTTTCTGCAAGTTGATTTGCAAGTTTAAGAGCAGCAATAAAACTTTCGGGAGAGGCAATCCCTTTATCCGCAATATCAAAAGCAGTTCCATGATCTGGAGAAGTACGAATAAAAGGTAGTCCTAAAGTAATATTGACAGTAGTGTCAAAATCCAATGTTTTAACAGGGATAAGGGCTTGATCATGGTACATACAAAGGGCAACGTCATATGTTTTTCTTGCACATTCATGGAACATTGTATCGGAAGGAAACGGGCCTACAATATTTAATCCTTTATTTTTAAGATATTCAATAGCGGGAGTGATAATTTCAATATCTTCTTTCCCCATTGCACCTTCTTCTCCAGCATGAGGGTTGAGTCCAGCAACAGCTAGACGGGGTGAAGTTATTTTAAATCGCTTTCTTAAGTCATGTTTAGTAGTGAGTGCCGTTTGAATGATTAAATGACGAGTGAGGTGTGAAGGCACTTCTTTGAATGGAATATGAACAGTGACTGGTACCGTTTTTAATCGAGGTCCTGATAGCATCATAACCGGATGATAACGTTTATTGGAGGTTTGATGAGCCAAATCAGCTAAAAACTCTGTATGTCCTGGAAATTCAAACCCAGAATCATAAAGATTTTTTTTTGCAATAGGGCAAGTGACGAGTGCACACGCATGACCGCTTTGAATTAATTGAACACTACGTTTAATCGCTTCAATTATTCCAGCAGCATTATTCGGTGAGGGTAAGCCTAATTGATCGCTTTGTCGATTTTTTAACGGTATTACAGGAAGAGCGGCTTGAAAGTTTTTTGCAGGATTATCTGTTAAAACAGATTCTACCTCCACATCTATCTGTAAAAAATGAGCACGCGAACGAATAACATCTGGATCAGCAAAAAGAACAAAAGGTGGAATTTGACGCGTAACACGCAAACTCCACGCTTTTATCACTATTTCAGGACCAATTCCAGCAGGATCACCACCACTAACAACAAGTACAGCCATTATGAATTTTGAATACGCGCTACCTGCCGCAGTTCTTCTAAATATTTTTCGCTTAATTTTTCAAGTTTTTGCGAGCCGTTTTGCTTGTTATCTTGAATAGAAAATATCAACCGAGCTACATAATCATCGGAAACTCTTCTTATTTTGCAGACAGCAAGCGCTTCGATTCCATCAGATGTTTCTTGAAATTGGGTCATTTTTCCGGCAGGTGTTGCAAGAATAGCCTGTTCCCACGCACTGGGAAGCTGGGGTTCTAGAAACTTTCCTAGGTCGCGGATAGTAACATCTAAAATACCTCTTGCCTGTTTTTGAGCGTCAGTACATCCACGGAAATGTGCGCGGAAGTTATTTGCTTCTCTCAAGCGTCTTTCAAAGATTTCTGAACGACGACGTGCAGGAATGACAAAAATAATTCGCTGTAATGTATATTCATTGGTTGAAGGTTTTACACCACCATTTTTTAATATTCTGCGTACAGCTTCTTGCTCTGTAATCATACCACTTTCAGCTTGATAGCGTGCATTAACAAGACGACTCCATCCTATTTGTCCACGGATATAATCCTTAAAGTGTTGCACTGTGATATCATTTTGAATCAGAATCTGGTTGAGCTGATCAACGGCTATATTATTTTGCGCTGCAAAATTTTCAAAAGTACTCTCAACCTCATTATTGCTCACCTCAATATTACGGCGCTTTATTTCGGTATTTTTAAGTATCTCATTGATAAGTTCATTTTTCGCTTGCTCAGCAAGATTACCCTGTTTTTGTTGTAATCTAAGAAAAGCAGCGCGCCTTTGAATATCGTAATTTGTTATAGGATTGCCATTGACTGTAACAACAATGACAGTCTGTGCGAAAACTGGTGAAATTAAAGATTCATTTACCAGCAGGCTGTTTATGCTCAAAGGTGCAATACAAAATAAAGCAAGAATACGCTTTTTCAATTTATTCATGTAAATAGGCCTTCGCATTGTCTGTTAATTCCCATCGACTGCTTAAAATATACGTTTTTTTTCATAAAAACAATGATAAGTTGAATCACTTACACATTCTCTTTATAAATTTGAGTCTATCTTTTTTCCAAAGTCCGCAATGAAAGTGAAAAATTAAAGTTTTGCGAAAGTGTTTTTTTTCCTGGATTAGTTACCTGATGATAACTGAATGTTAGCCTTAAACATTCATCTATGTAATTTAAGCTGATTCCCCGCTTTACGAATGTACCAGATACTAAGTCGTAACTGGCATTGCTGTTAATAGACCAAGAGTTGGCCAGTTTAATACCGGTTTGAAAAGAAATCTCTTGGCGTTCTTTTGGATATTCATAATCTGGTTGGCTTTCTATATAAGCATATTGTATAGCCGCTTCCAAATTTTGCCATTTCTGTGATGCTTCAATTTCACTACGGCGGATTTCTCCTGTTTTTTTGTCAAAACGTCCACGAGCTTCCAGAGAAAAACCACTCTTATGGTTTGCACTAAACATTGCAACGTAGTCGGAACGTTTTGCTTCGAGGCTAGAATGAGTGCCTACACTAACAAAGTCCTTTTTTGCAAAAGAATTTCTTCCTGCGAGATGAAAGGATTGCCCAATAAGTCCATAAAAAGACCAATCATTGTTAAAACTCCCAGAATACCTTAGGCCTATATTAGCTCTTGTTCCACCTTCTACACGGTCATAACCGGAGAATTTATTACGTTGAAAGAGAGTTGTTGTGTCAAATACGAAGCTTTGTGCGTCTTCATTAGGGATTTGTCCGATATATCGTTCATTATTGCGTATAAAAATTTGTGCTGTTGGTTCTATAATATGTGTAGAGTTGTCAGATGTAATGAGGAAGGGATATCGTAATTCCAAACCTGCTGTTGCCATGCCGCGTATAGCTGAACCACGGATAGTGGAGGAGCCTTTTGCTATATGAGCAGTATGATTTTCGTGTGTATTTGTTGTAATTATATCAGCACGTAGAGAGAGAATAGGGGTTAATATGAGTCCATCACGCGTGTTAAAGCGCTTTTTCCACTCTACCTCGTTTGTGAAACGTAAACTATTTCCAGCTATACCAGAAAGTCTAGCAGCGTTGAGAGGGTGGCCATTCCAGTCGCTAGAATTGGAGTCACTATAAGGACGATAAATTGATTGCATATTGCTATGAAGAGTGAATTCTCCAGTATAAACTGACTTATCTGGTGTGAAAGAATAATCAATGCGGGGGAGAGCCCGCGCTTGCCGAGAGTGGTGTTCATAATAGGAGTTATTCAATGTTAAATTTTGAACTTTGAAATGGTAAAAGCGCATGTCAAAGTGGTTTTTACCTGCAAGACCCTTCAAATAAAGCTGAGAAGGTTGTGTTGGATTGCTGTAGTTTTCAAGTTTATAGGTACGGCTAAAATGTCGATCAGACTGTGCGACAATATCCCATCCATAAGTCCAGCGTGAATTAATACGAAAATCACCCTTTGTTGATAGCATATAACGTTTTTTATACTGTGCATCAATTGTATCATCGTCAAAGTTTTGTGGTTTAATTTGGTATATATGGGCAAAACGAATGTTGTAATTGCCCGTTTTCAAACGTTGACGCCATTCACCTTCGGTTAAAAGTCCTTGTTGGGTATAAATCGTAGAAGAAAGTGTGAAATCATAATGGGGAGCGAGATTCCAAAAATAAGAATTCTTTATGCCCATGCCGAGATAATCAGCATAAAAAAAATCAGGTGCAAGGAAACCGCTAACGCGTTTCACTTTCACAGTTGGATTATAGAGCTCAAAAGTTGGAAAATATATAATCGGTATACCAAAAACTTCAAAACGGCTATTTTCAAACCGAATTTTTTGAGTAGTGCTATTCCATATGATTTTTCTTGCTCTAATCTTCCACAGAACTTCTTTATCTGGTTTATAAATACAAGGTTCACATGCTGTATAGGTGGCATTGTTGAAGACTGTTATCTGGTTGTTGCTGCGTGTAGCATTTGCAGCTGAAAAATGGATATTATTTACTGTATTGATGCGTAAGGCATTAACAAAGCCTTCGCCCAAATCTTTTGTCATATCAATTTTGTTGGAATAAATTTTGCTACCATCTTTTTGGATAATTTCAACATTTCCTTGTGCTATGATTCGTCCTGTTTTTTGATTATAAGTAACTTTTTTAGCGATAACTTTATTACCATCATATTCGATTTGGACATTGCCTTGGGCAGAAACAGTATTTGCATCACGATTGTAGATGAGTTTATCTGCAGATAGTAAGAGAGGGTCTGCAGAATCTAGGGTATGATTTTGCGCGAGTGCATAACAGGATAAGGGGACACCTAAGATAAATCCAACAACATGTTTTAAAGTGAATACAGTTAATTTTGTTAAAATTATTCTCTTACCTGTTAATGCTTTCACTTAGCCATCCTCTTTGTGAAGTAAAAAAGAGATTCCAAAAAATAATGCAATAACAACTGGTGTCCAGGCTGCAATAATTGGTGGAATATGTCCAGCGTTACCAAAAGCCTGAACGAGTACGGAAATAACATAAAGCATGAATCCCGCTATTACGCCACCAAGAATCAACGTTCCAGATTGTCCAAAGCGTGTGAAGTTTAAAGATACAGTTGCTGCAATGAGAGTCATTGCTACAAGCAGTACAGGTAATGCAATCAAAGATTGCAAATACATATCCAATTTATTGGCAGAATAACCAAATGAACGTGCAATCATAATTTTTTTTGGCAATTGGTAAAGTGGGATAGTCGCGGGGTTTGTTAAACGTTCAGTTAAAAATTCGGGCTTTAGATTAGTTTTTATTTGAAATGCGGCAAACTTTTCAGGAGGATGTCCTATTTTATAGATTGTTCCGTTTGTTAACAGCCAAGCACCGTGTGTCAATTTTGCCTTTCTGGCATGAATCCAATTTTTGATTGTTGCATTGTCGCTGTATTGTACAAAGGTTGCATCGATAAGAGAAAGTCCTTGATCGGTGATAGATCTAGCACCAATGGTTGTTCTACCTGAATTTGTACGTTGTGTTAACCATGGGATACGCGTGTGAAGGGATGTCAATACATTATTACTGCGCCCCTCAGTCATCATTTTTTCTGCTTCAGAAAATCCCCATGCGGCAAGTGGGTTAATGAGAAGAATTGAAAATAATCCAAAAAGAAAAGCTCCAAAACAAGCAGGCATGAGAAATTGCCATGCAGAAACACCGATTGAACGGGTTACAACAAGCTCAAGTTTTCGATTAAGTGAGATCAACATTACCATTGCAGAAAAGAGTGCAATAAAGGGGATGAGTTGTTGCATGATAAAGGGGATACGTAAAACGGAGATGAAAAATGCATCTTTTGCCGTATAATGGGGAAGGTGAGATAGCCGACCAGCGTTTTCTGTAAAGTCGATTAAAAGAGCAAGAATAAAAATGCCCCCAGAAAAATAACAGGTTGTTTTAAGATAACGTATAAAAAAATATCGTCCAAGCGTCCACCCAATCATGATACCTCATCCGAGGGATATTGAGATTTTCGATATTCAAATTTGTTTAAAAATTTTTGAAAAGTTATTTGAATAACTTCGTTAAGCTTTGTGGGGATACGAATTTTATGATTTGTTAAGAGCATGAAAAAAATAAGCACGCTCATTCCTATAGGTATAACATAAAGAAGAGGAATGTATGCAAAACCGCTCTTTGCTTTTTCGGCGAAAAAATATCCTATCCAATACACCAGCAAGGAAAAGGCAATTGCAGAAAAGTTGGCCGATATTCGTGCTTGTCGATATGAGCGTGCATCTCCTGCTGCTGCTAATGCAATTAATGAAAAAACAATTGGATAGAGCCATTCTGTAAGTCTGCGGTGAAACTCAGCTCTATATTGGAGTGGTCCTTGCTGATAGTAAGGATCTTTCGGATCAGGATTTAGTAAATAAGAAAGAGGCCGATCTTTTGGATAAATAGTGGGCGTTTTATCGTTGGGGATGAATTCACTTAGGCTAAAAGTATACGAGCTGAACTGAACGATTGAAACGCTGTTATTTTGATGGTTGATCCTTTCTATTTCACCGTTATTGAGGATTAAAAAACTGCCATTCTTATTGTTTACAATTGATGCTTCTGCTGCATAATAAAAAAGATCAGTTTTAGGATTGCGCTGATCGACAATGAAAAGACGTTCAAGCGTTCCATTGGGATTCCGTTCGCCAATTTCTATGTAAAGGTTATTAGCTAGTTTTTGGAAGCTGCCTTCAGTAATGAAAAGATTAATAAGATCAAAGTGGGCACTTGCTAGCATTTGTCGCATATTAAGACGTGCTTGAGGAACAACAAAATTAGCTATAGAAAACGAGGCACATGATGCAATAATAGCGAGAAAAAGAATTGGTTTCCAAACAGTACTTTTGGGAAAACCAGAGGCACTGATGATAGCGAGCTCTGAGTCTCGATTCATTGCTGAAAGGGTGCTTGTAATTGCAATCACTAACGCAAATGGGATAACAAGAAAAATAACAGAAGGAACCAATGAGAGTGAAAACTGCAAGACTGTTAGAAGTGTTTGTCTACTTGTTGTGAGAAAGTTTATCCGTGCAAGGATTTGTACTGTCCAACTGATACCTATTGCTGCAATCATAACAGCACTAAACAGGACAAGAACACGCTTCAGGATGTAAAACTCAATAATACGCATAAATTGGGTAACATCCTCGATCTTTAACTAGAGAGTAGGTATTTTACACTGCCTTGGATTAAAAATATAGCTAAAATTTTAAAAATATTTTCATATTTATTGCGCACTTTTGCTAAATGTAGAGTATAATTAATACCATCTTATTATACCATACATTATATTCTAATTTCAACTGTAGTCTATAGAGAAGCTAGAAAACGAACTAAAACAAACCTTTTTATTAATTTAGAAAATAATGATTTATTTTATTCTATCTTTTAAAAAGCAATATGTATAATCGAAAAAAGAGGAAGTCCTTGTATTTTAAACCATTTCCTTTTGTGCTAGACGATAGAAGTTTCTCCAAAAAGATATTTTTTATAAAGTGTGATGAGGGCTAAGAAGATGGATATTTTGTTCTATCATTTGACGCAGTCAACGCTGGGAGATGTTTTGCCAATGCTTGTAGAACGTGCACTGGTTCGTTTTGGTAAGGTAACAATACAATGTGTGAGTAAAGAGCAACGCGATGCTATGGATACGCGTTTATGGGTTTATTCTGATGAAGCATTTATTGGACATGGAACTGAGTGTGACCAATATCCAAACTTTCAGCCTGTATTTCTTACCACAGGACAGGAAAATCCAAATGATTCAAAAATACGTTTCCTTATAGAGGGAGCGGCTTGCTCGGATATCGATGTTTATCAACGGCTTGTGGTAATATTTGATGGTCGAAATGATGAACAGTTGAATCTTGTTCGTGCACAGTGGAAAAAATATAAAATGGAAAATTATAATTTAACTTATTGGCAGCAGACTGCAGATCATCGTTGGGAAAAACAGGTTTAATGCGTGTAGCGTCTGTTATTTTAATTTTTATAGGATTGATGGGAATAGTGAATCCGGCACTCTTCATTGCAGAAGGATCAGGAGGAGGTCGTTGGGTTTTTATTATAATTTTTCTTTTAGGAGCTGTAAAGATGTGGCCTGTAATCACAAGAATTAAACGGTAATGATGATGATTATTGACCGTATTTTGCTTGTTTTATGGGCTGTGATGTTAGCTTTTTTTTGCGTTTCATGGTTGGGTTCAACGCATATCTTATCACGAATGTTTGCTGTCGCTTATATTAGCGATATCGCGGATATTTTATTCTTTTTTTTGAGTGCACTATTTGCTGGAATATTGTGGTGGAAAATTCCTCAACCAATGCCTTGGAAAATGAAGCTGACGGCATTTTTGCCGCCAGCACTTATTTTGTTCTTCTTTACTGTATTCTAGTTGGATATCTCGTCTTCTGTAAATCCAATGAAGCAAATTAGTGAAATAAAAGAAGAAAGAAGCAAATAATAACCAATATAAGAAGTACCAAAATGTTGTACCAGATATTCTGCAATATAAGGTGCGAGAGATGCACCTACGATACCAGATAAGTTAAAAGTTATAGAAGAGCCAGTGTATCGAATGGCTGTTGGGTATGGTGAAGCTAAAACAGCACCAAGAGGACTATAGATCATTCCCATAATTGATAAGCCAATGATAGACATTGCAAAGATTCCTATAATTCCAGAATTTAAGAAATAAGGAATTGCAAAGGAATAGATACCGGTAATTATTGTGATCAAGATCATCAGAGTTCTGCGTTTAATACGATCAGAGAGTTTTCCGGTTAGGACAGTAAAAATTCCGCAAAAAATAGCACCCACGACTTCTACTTGAAGAGCTTTATAAAATGGAAACTGCAGATGGTTTGTTAAATAACTTAACAAATATGTAGTGACCAGATAAAATAAAACAAATGTTGTCATACCAGAAAACGTACCAAGAAATAAGATTCGTGGGTATTTTAAAAAGACATCTATTATAGGAACTCGGACACGCTCTTTATGCTCGAGTGTTTTTTTGAATTCAACGGTTTCATTGATTGAAAGACGAACCCATAATCCCACAAGCATGAGAACAATTGAAGCAATAAACGGAATGCGCCATCCCCATGCTAAAAGTTCATCATGATCCAGGAAGTACAACAGACCTAGATAAACAACAATAGATAAGAATAAACCGATTGGAACGCCTAATTGGGGAAACATTGCATACCATCCACGCTTTTCTGGAGGAGCATTTTCTGTTGCGAGCAAAACAGCTCCACCCCATTCTCCTCCTAATCCCATTCCTTGTCCAATACGGCATAGCGTTAAGAAGAAGGGTGCAAACCATCCAGCTGTTTCATAAGTAGGAAGAAAGCCAATAAGAACTGTTGATATGCCCATCGTGAGAAGGGCGGCAATAAGTGTTGCTTTTCGGCCAACTTTATCTCCAAAATGCCCAAAAACAATTGATCCCAAGGGGCGCGAAAAAAAGGCTGCTCCAAAGATCAGGAAAGATTGCAAAATGGCAAGTTGATCATTTTGCATCGGAAAAAATAAATGGGGAAATATGAGAGCTGCGGCAGTTCCAAAAACATAAAAATCAAAGAATTCAATTGTCGGGCCAATAAGGCTTGCAAACAAAATTCGGCAAGGAGAATTTTTTTTACTTATACCTTGTATTCCTGAGTTTGTAGACATGAACAGAATGTTCCTTTCAGTATATGGCAAATTAAATTATGAAATTAACTTTTTATAATTATAAAAATTTCAAATTAGTGTCGAGTCGATATCGTTATTCTTCTAATGCATTAGAACAATAATTACAGCATAATAAACATAAATGACTGTACTATATATATTCAAGCTGAATGTAATAAAAACACTATTTCAGTATATCGTTTTAAATACTGTAGAAGATGGAAATATATCTCTATAAACGATGCAATCTCATAATTCTTTTTCCTTTAACACACGATATTATTTTAAGCTGTTTTATATCTCAAAAAAACATTTAAAAAATCTTTTTATAGGTTATAATTATAACACTTTTAGGTGTGTTAATGAAGTATTTTCGTCCTTTAATTGTGGATAAGTTTTAAACCATATAATGTAGTGTTTGATTGGTCAGAGTTTGGTGCAATGAGTGCTTTGTATGTGATGATTTGTCCCCTTGATGAGCGTGAGACCGAGCGGGTGCACGTGCTATTTATGTATATGCGCTTTTTTCAAATATGCGAAATTTTTTATTTGAAATGATGGACTGTAAATAATGCAACGCAAATTAAGGCTAATTTTTTGGCCATTAATGACCAGTGCTTTTTTGTAAAGATTGCAATGCAAGCACATGGAGTAACTGCGCCAAGAGAGAGATTATTAACACCAGAGGTAAGGCGAGCACTGGTTACTTTGGAAGATGGTTCTCTTCAAGTGTCCGTTTTGGTGGCATGTAAAAACTCTAATGATTAATAGTGGAGCAGTGGTGCGATATTAGAAGGAGCAGTAAAGGTTAATGGCTCTGGGTGGCTTCAGATTTATGCTGACGATGGATAAATATCAAACTACAATAGAAGAGATTGTTTTCTTATTTAAAAGACTCTTAATTATAATTTATTGCTACTAAAGTTGATGAGGAAAACTTTCTGATCCAGATTTTAAGTGGTGAGGTTGGTGTTATTTTTTTCTTCTATAGATTCTGGTTATACAGGGGCTAGTCTATACTATTCTCTAACTTTATATTGGTGATATTTCGAGCCGTATAAATTGCAATTTGAATGTTAATTTTTCTCAGGGATATGGTGATTACCTTTTCATTGAGAAAGAGAGGCGGCTCACCAATATAATAAATGTTATGGACTCTGGTGCTGAAATTACCAATTCTTCCTTTTATCTATTTGATTTAATTACTGCTAAAAATGGAAAAGCTCATTTTACTTAAAAAAAGCTTCCGATAATGAGGCTGTTGATGGTGGAGCTGATAGATATGATCTAGAGCAGAAAGATGATAAAGGCGGAAAGATGATAAAGGCGGAAAGATTTGATGTTTGACTGCTGCGGAAAAAATTACTATTTCTCTTTAATCACTCCGTATAATACGAAGTTTCCTATAGCTAGCTCTTTTAGGGAAGAAGAGGGGATTACGGCTTTGCAAGATTCTATAGTCAGTTTTTATGTAGATGATTTCAGTACTGGTGAGGATAAAGGAATTTTGCAAATTTTCGTGCTCAGTGATGAGCACATAGTTTATAATTTCTGATAATGAAAATATGGACAATCCTAAAGGATCATTAACAATATAGTGCAGAAGGCTGGAATACTCCACGTTGAAGTTGGTGGTTTCAGTAAGAGTGTTATAATTAAGAATGAGGAGTTCCGAGATTGTAGGGGAATAGGGAATCTCAGAATGTACTATCCTTTATGAAGGTGGAAAACAAAGAGTGAAGAGGAAGGGACAGCATTGAGAACTGGAATCTATGGCAGTGAGCAGCTTGTTTTTGGAGATTGCTATGTAAACGCTTGGATTGTAGGGAGCAGCGCTTGTAATATCAAAGTTTTATGATCAAGATGGAATCCTCGGATAGCAAAGTGTGTATGATGATGGAATGATTATGGAAACAAACATATGGATATATGCAATTAAGAGCAAAGAAAACATTGCTATAAATCATACAGATTTGCAGCTTGAGCAGGCGGATATAGTTTTAGGTATCAGTGGATTAGGTGATTTGACAAATGGAGAGTTGTATATTGGTGGCTTCAGCAGTTATGATTAAGCGCGTGTTGCACATGCACGGAGTGATATAAAAGTGGCACATTGGAATTTATGCAACATATTTTAATAACTGCGGGTGGTATCTGGATGGTGTTTTTAAATGTAATCATTACCGAGATAATCTAAAAGTCATTTCAACGAATGCTCTAGCCATTCAAAGTGATTATAAACAGTGGGTGATTGGTGGGTCATGTGAGATTAGCTGTTGTTTTGAATTAGCGCAAAGCGCTTGGATGCAACCTTATATCAAACTAACAGGGGTTAGGTTGAAGGTAAAAAACGAGCTTTCTAATGGAGTGACAGGCGATATAAGCCCATTGATTTCATTTCGTAGTACAGTTGGATTAACTGCAGGATATGAGTTTATGTGGGTGTAGAAACTTCATTAATGGCTTATATTATGGCAGTTTTTGTTGCGTGAGAATATAGAAAATAATTACACCATGGTTAGTAACCAGAGTAAACTTATCACGGATTTATATAGAAGTTCAGGTAAATTGGGAATTGGTTTTGACAGTCTCATCAGCGATAAACTAACGCTTTATGCAGAAGTCTCATTATTTGAGAGAAAATAAGGTTAAGTAGTCACTTCAAGGGATTTTTGGGTTGTACTATGCTTCTAATATGCGTTTTATGTGCTAATTGACCTCAGTCATTATTTTTGCAAATTAAACGCTCAATACTCAGATAATGTCTCTTGAGAGCATAAAGACATTGAGGGTAATTCTATGTTCTGTTAAAGGCGGGTATCATCTTTTATTTATTATTGCAAGTTTTGCAAATTGTGCCTTGAGTACAGAGGTATAATTTAAATTTTATGCAGTGCTTCCTGCCTGAGACGAGAATAGTCTTTTGGTTTTACAACTTATAAGTGTATATTTTTAAAATACACCATAAAATATATGTTGCAACATAAATAAAACACATTACGATACAATCAAAAATAGACTACCTGTGTAGTTGCAGGATGTTTGTCTAATTATTGGTAGTGGAGTGTATATTATGCAGCGTAAATGCAAATTAAGTTTTTCAGTATTGATGATCAGTAGTTATCTTGTGCAAATTGCAAGTGCGGATGAAAACAGGAGTCGGTCGCTAACACGTATAATGAGTGGAAATACGGTAGAAAAAGGTTCAGCATTGATTACTAGACTTCTAATTCCAAACACTAATATTACGATCAGCGATGGTGGTGCAGAGGTTGTTGAAAATGGCTATAGTTCAATGGGTACTACTGTTATGCAAGGTGGGTGGCAGGTAGTTACGCGTGGGGGAAATGCAATAAGCACTAAAATCCTCGCTGGCTCACAATTTGTTTTCGAGGAGGGGGGACTTGTAAATCTTAAAGATTTGGGGAGGAAAAGTAATGCTTATGATACTATGGTTTTTGGTAGTGATGGTGTTGTTGGGCAGCAGAATGTGTACGATGGTGGAAAGGCCTGGAATACGAAAGTTATGATGGGCGGAGAACAAAATCTTTATGCGGGAAACAGAAAAGAGGGTGGTTCGGCAGAGAATACTGAGGTCTCTGGGAATGGAAGGCAACACGTCTTAGCAGGAGGAAGATCCTCTAATACTATCTTGAATGATCAAGCTATTCAAGTTATATATCCTAGAGGATTTGTGGATACTCTAACGATTAATAATTCTGCTAGCTCATGGCTTCATGTTGGTGCAGAAAAAGTAGTTGGAGAGGTAAAGGTCAATGATAAAGGACGCCTTTATTTGTTTGCTGGTGATGTTACAGAACATATTACAAAAGAAAAGCTTTCTGTAACGGGAAGAAGTGATGAAGCACTATTTTTTGTTGGTGAGCGGGATAAAAAAGGAAAATCTCAAATTGAAATTGAAGGTTTAAGTGGTAATGGAGGGACTATTAGTTTTGCATCTGTCCCGTATGATCCACGTCATATTTCACTTTATGTTGAGAAGCTTTCAGGAAGTCTACACTTTAATTTCGATATCGGTGCTTCGGGTGGCCGTAATAGCGATTACTTATTGATAGGTAATGGTTCAGGTGATCATAAAATAAGCATAGCCGATTCTGGTGTTGAAATTACAGGTCCTATCTCGCAAAGGAATGGTATTGTTACCGAATTCAATTTAATTACTGATAGAAGCCAAAGCGGAGGAGCTAATTTTACCCTGACAAACCATTCTGGTGAAAAAATTGAAGCTATTGATGGTGGCACTTATATGTACCGTTTATATAAGAGGGAAAGGAGTGCCGATTCTAGTGGTGATTTCACAATTTGGTATTTAGGTATGGGTACTGAAAACTCAGAACGTTCAGGAACTCTCCCTCAGCGTAAGAATAGAAGGCCGAAGGCTATCGCTTTTACAGCTTCTTCATCTACTGATGTGGATGCACACTCTAAACAGAGGTCTTCTTCTCAGAAGCAAGGTTCTACGCGTCGAAATGCTACAGGTAAGAAAAATAATGAACAGACATCTAAGCCAAGGCCTCCCCGGCACTTGAGAGAAGTTCAGCGTGTTCCTATCCTTTCAGCAGCTTCATCTCCAGAGAATCAGATTATTAATATATCACATCCAGCTGGTCACCACCATCCTTCTGATGAAAAAGAGAATTCCGTTGTTTCTGCAGATGCTTTATTGCTAGCCGATCAGATGGTTATGCTCTCAAGCTATCAGGGTGAACTTCCTCTACAAATGAGGCAAGAGCTACAGGTTTCTAATTTATTAACCACTCCTTCTACGGATGCAGTGTTGTCTATGTCCGTTACTCCCGGACTTATTTTTGATAATGAGCTGCAAACTGTGCGTTTTGGGAGAGGACTTTTAAACGGAAGTAAGAAAGATTCAGCTCTATGGACGTATGCGATCAAGAGTAAAGAAAACATTGTTACAGATCATACAGATTTTAGGCTTGAGCAGACGGGAATAGTCTTAGGTATCAGTGGATTAAGTGAGTTGACGAATGGAGAGTTTTATATCGGTGGTTTCGGCAGTTATGATCAAGCACGTGTTGCACATGCACGAGGTGGTACTAGCAGTATAAATATCTATAGTATTGGGGCTTATGCAACTTATTTTGATCATAATGGATGGTACCTAGATGGTGTTTTTAAATACAATCGTTATCAAAGTAATCTGAAGGCTATTTCAACGAATGGAGTAGCTATTGAAGGAAATTATCAACAGTGGGCTGTAGGTACATCATTTGAGGCGGGTTATCGTATTAAGATGGCAGAAAACAGTTGGTTGCAGCCTTATGCGCAATTAACGTGGTTGCAAGTTGAAGGTAAAAAAATAAAGCTTTCTAATGATATGACAGGTGATATAAGTTCATTTACTTCGTTACGCAGTGAGTTTGGATTATCTTTAGGGTATGAATTTGGATCAGGGATAGATACTTCATCTCTAGCTTACATTACGGCTGCATGGTTGCATAAGAATAAAGATAACCATCATACAACGATTAATCAACAGTATCAATTTGCTACAGACTTATCAGGGAATGCAGGTAAAATAGGAGTTGGTTTAAGCACTTTAGTCAGTGATAAATTAAAGCTTTATGCAGAAGCACATTATGTCAAAGGGCATAAGACGAAACAGTCACTTCAGGGTATTTTAGGGGTACGCTATAGTTTCTAAGTATGTAATCGTTTTTTGATAGGTCTTAGCGTGTGGGGAACTTTGGACGTTAGACCCGCGGTATTGTATAGCACTTTTTCAAAGAAGAGAGCTTTTCATAAAGGTATATATTCTACTGCTTGTTGTTTTTTCTTGTATCTTCTCTTCTATTAAATAGTAACTTTGAGGAGAAGCGTTTAGGGTTATGCAAGTAGTTCAGAGTTTGTAAGAGAGGGTAGTACTGTTATGAGGAGCTCAAGTGCCGCGGGCATTTCTATTATTTACTGAAGTTTGCACTAACCAATGTACATTTTTGAAAGCCTGCAGGTTTTTTCCATAGTCTCTTGGCAAAAGGCTTCTTGCTCGCTATAGAACGGTCAGATAATGTTATGCAATAAAGGTAGTCAAATGGCTGTAGAACGTACTTTTTCAATGATTAAACCGGATGCAACGCGTCGTAATTTGACAGGAGCGATTACAAAAATGCTTGAAGATGTGGGGCTGCGTGTTGTTGCGTCTAAACGTGTTTGGATGAGCCGGCGTGAAGCTGAAAGTTTTTATGCGGTTCATAGAGAACGCCCATTTTTTAACGAATTGGTTGAGTTTATGTCTTCTGGTCCAACTATTGTGCAAGTTTTAGAAGGTGAAAATGCAATAGCTAAGAACCGTGAAGTAATGGGCGCTACTAATCCTATGGATGCACAGGAAGGGACAATTCGTAAAATCCATGCTTTGTCGATTGGCGAAAATTCTGTCCATGGTTCAGATAGCGCTGAAACCGCAAAAATAGAAATTGCTTTTTGGTTTTCCGAAATGGAAATTGTTGGTTAATCAAAGCATGTATAAAAGATGGAGAATCCCAAAACAACGTATTTTGGGATTTTTCTCATAAGGTTATATATTTTTTTGAAAGGGTGTGTGGTGCTCACAATTTTTCATGTGATAACGTGTTTTAAGCCTGCACGAAAATAATCCCATCCTGTCCACAATGTGAGGAGAGCAGCGATCCATAGCATAGTGATGCCGAATTCCGTTGTGTAAGGAAAAATTTTATTGCCAGCCGGTCCTGCTAAGAGAAAAACAATGGCTACCATTTGTACGAAAGTTTTCCATTTTGCAAAACGAGAAACGGGAACACTGACTTTCAATTCAGCCAAATACTCACGTAATCCTGATACAAGAATTTCTCGACAAAGAATAATAATAGCTGCCCATAGTGTCCATCCAGCGATAGTACTGTTTGCGGCAAGCAATAGCAAACAGGCAGATACGAGAAGCTTATCTGCAATTGGATCTAACATGCGACCAATATTGGATGTTTGTTCCCAAATACGGGCAAGATAGCCATCAAAAAAGTCAGTAATAGATGCAACAACAAAAATGGAAACAGCAATCCAACGTGCGATATCGCTTGATTGCAGTTGTCCTTCTACAAAAAAACACGCAACAACCATTGGTACCGCGATGATCCGTGCATAAGTTAGAATATTTGGAAAAGAAAAAGTATGACTTTTCATAGAGGCATTTTCAATTCTTTATAAAATATGATTTATTTCATAAGGGTAACAAGGCAAAGATTATGAAACAAGCCTATTTTTGATTAAAATGATTATGAATTTTTTGTGCAATGGTGATGGAAATTCCCATGACTTTTGTTAAATCTTCGAGTGAAGCATCGGCAATAGCTTTAGCACTTCCAAAATGATGAAGTAACGCACGCTTTCTTATTGGACCAATATTTGCGATTTCATCAAGCGGATTTTTAAATACTGATTTTTTTCGTTTTGCTCTGTGAGTTCCAATTGCAAAACGATGCGCTTCATCGCGTAGACGTTGTAAGAAATAAAGGATCGGATCACGTGGGGGAAGTGTAAAAGGTGTTTTTCCCTTTACAAAAAACCGTTCACACCCCGCGTTACGGTTAGCGCCTTTAGCGATCCCAACGACCGTGATAAGATCATCTAATTTTAATTCAGATAATATTGTATGCACACTATTTATTTGTCCTTCACCACCATCGATTAATATAAGATCAGGCCAAATAGGGAAAAAATCATCGTATTGATCTTTTCTATTTTTTCTTCTATTAGGCAGACCATGCTCCTTGATAAGACGTGAAAATCTTCGTTTTATGACTTCTTTCATCATGCCAAAATCATCGCCGGGTGTGATATCAGTCGAGTAAATGTTGAATTTGCGATATTGATTTTTAATAAATCCCATTTGACCTGCAACAATCATCGCACCTACTGCATTTGTCCCCATAATATGGGAATTATCGTAGACTTCTATACGGCATGGAATATGAGGCATTTGGAATATTTCAGCAAGACCTTGAAGTAATTTTGTGTGTGTAATTGTTTCAGCAAGCTTGTGTTCAAGTACTTCATGAGCATTGATATAGGCGTGATTAACAAGAGTTTTTCGTTCACCTTGTTTTGGTAAAGAGAGGAGTATTTTACGATTTGTTTTGAGATTGAATGCCTCCGTGAGAAGTGCTTTTTCTTCAATTTTTTCAGATAAAAGGATGAGTTTTGGAAGTGGCTTATCATCGTAAAATTGGGCAAGAAAACTCGCTAAAATTTCAGTACGAGAAAAAGATGGATCCGCTTTAGGAAAATAGGCTCTGTTTCCCAAATTTTGTCCCATGCGGAAAAAAAACACTTGAATGCAAGTCATTCCTCCCTGTTGCGCAATTGCAAATACATCTGCTTCTTTTATCGTTTGAGGGTTAATACCTTGATGGCTTTGCACATGAGAGAGAGCAGATAATCGGTCACGATAGTCTGCTGCTTGTTCAAAATCAAGCTTTTCTGCGGCTTTATGCATAGCTTTAACTATCTCATTTTTAACGTATTGGCTTTTCCCTGAAAGGAAAGCTTTTGCTCCTCTAACCAGTTCTCTATAATCGCTGTCACTAATTTCATGTGTACAGGGTGCAGAACATCGCTTAATTTGGTAAAGTAAACAGGGGCGCGTACGATTTTCAAAAACTGAATCGGTACAGGTACGTAATAAAAAGGCACGTTGTAAAACGCTTATTGTTTGTCTAACTGCACCTGAAGAAGCAAAAGGACCGAAGTAATGAGCTTTTTGTGTTCGGGCACCACGATGTTTGTAAAGTGCAGGTGCTCGATGATCATCAGTAATAATGATATAAGGAAAGCTTTTATCGTCACGCAGTAACACATTAAAACGCGGATGTAATTTTTTGATGAGATTAGCTTCTAAAAGTAGCGCTTCTGTTTCAGTGTGAGTAACGACAAATTCCATATGACATGTCGCACGAATCATGCGAGTAATACGGTTATTGTGCCCTTGTTCACGGGTGTAGTTTGAAACGCGTTTTTTGAGATTACGTGCTTTGCCAACGTAGAGAACATCATCATTCTCATCAATCATCCGATAAACTCCAGGCTTATGCGGAAGGTGTTTAACAAACTCTTGTATGAGTTCGGCACCTTTGAATCGTTTTTTATCATTTTCTTGATCGGCATTATCTCGTGTAATGTGAGAGAAAAAAAGAGGGGGATCTCGTTCACTCTGATGACAAGCTGTGTTTTTTTTCAAAAGCATTTAGTTGATCCAAGAATATTTTATGTTTTTCATGTGAAATTTTCTTATCCATCAAGCACTATCATTTATATATTATAGTTATTACTCCTATAAATAACGTATTATGACATGAGCTCATTCGATTTTAGAGTTATTACTTTTCATAAAAAACATGAAGAAGATCTTTAAAAATAGTTTGCGAGTTAACCAATTGTATCTATTGATGAAGAGAATGATAAATCTGTGCTGCTGATTATGATGTGTATTTGGCGCTAATATGGTAAGGCTCAAAAAACCGATAGCCTCTCTAGTATTGTAATATTTCTAAGAAGCTTAATGCTTTTGATTCTTACAAAGAAGATTTTGATTTAATGTGGATATAAAGCAAAAAAGTCTAACATAATGAATGTTCTTTCTGGAGCCATTTATGAGTCATTCGTGCATTTTTATCTTGCCCAAGACGGTTGATAAGAAAGGGGCTAAGTTTTTTAATTTCTTCTTCAAGGAGGTAGGGGGGATTGATAAGAATCATACCACTTCCACTCATGGTAGGCGGTATTGAGCTTTCTCGAATACGCATTTCGAGTTGTAGAATTTTAGGAATTTTTGTTTTATAGAGTGCGTGAAGAAAATTTTCAATTTCTTTGTCATACTTAACAGGATACCATAAAGCGTAGATTCCTCCAGGAAAACGACGATATGCTTTCATTAATCCCTCAATAAGGCGGGAAAATTCACCAGGTTTTTCAAAGGGAGGATCAACAAGGATAAATCCACGTTTTTCTTTTGGTGGTAAATGCGCATTTAAAGAAAGCCAACCATCCAAATGCAGGACTTTTGTTTGATAATCATCGGAAAAATTTTTTGATAAAATGTGATAGTCTTCAGTATGCAATTCAATTGCGGTTAGCCGATCTTGTTTACGCAATAATTGGCGGATAAAAACAGGAGAGCCAGGATAGAATAAGATTTCTTTTTCCCCTTTATTGAGTGCATCAATAACATCATACCATGGACAAAGGAGTGCTTTTAAATCTTCTGGGATAGGAGATAAAAAAAGTCTTTGGACGCCTTCGCGCCACTCTCCCGTTTTATGTGCCTCCAAAGAAGAAAGGTCGTAAATACCGATTCCGGCATGCGTATCTATAACGCGAAAAGCCTTTTCTTTACGTTTGAGATATTCTACAATACGGGTGACAATAATGTGTTTAAAAACATCAGCAAAATTGCCAGCATGATAAATATGGCGATAATTCATGAATAAACTTTATCATATATATGACTGCTCATTAAATTTTCTATTAACATAGAATAACGACCTTTTATCAACAAAAGTTTTCTTGTAGAGATCAAAAAATATGTACATTCAAAAGAATATTAATGCCATGGATTGGTAATTATTCACTATATTTTTAGTACGATACAATTTGTATTAACTGGATTAATTATTAAAACTGCAAATCTTTTACCAGAGTATAGACAGAGAAAAAACTTCAACTGAGGCGGTTTCATTTATATTCGTGAGAGAGTTTTTTTAGCATCGCTGTCTTAAAAGGAAAATCATAGAAGACATAAACAGCGTGAAGCACCAGTAAAAGTTACTGAAAATTTTAAGATAAATTTTCACATTGAACAATAAACTTATTAATAATGTGGAGATTTATACATTAGACGCCTTTTAAAGTTCCTAATAGAAATGTTATTAAACTAAACTTTTCCCTTAAACAAAGCTGATATAAAACTATGAGCAAGGGCAGTAAAAACATTGGCATGATATGCGGATAGATTTCTAACGCGAGCATTTAAGTAATGATTTTTGTGAGTTAGAGCGCAAGTTTCATGTTTGTGTGTGAAATGGTTATATTGTTGTATATGATATTTGAAGTATAGCTTTAAAAAATTGACATGAGATATACGAGCTGTCTCAATTAAATGAGAGAGTGTTGAGTAAAATAAGCATTGAGGTAATTGCTATAATGTCAGAAATAAAAGCTATGATTACTGGTATCTCCAGTTATTTTCTAAAAGATGAAGAAAAAGCCTTCATTATGGAGCATAAGCCTTGGGCTTTTATTTTGTTCGCACGCAATATAGGGTCGGCAGATGATGTCAAAGCGCTTACTACATCTTTACGTGAGGTAAGCGGATGTGATGATATTTTTATTTTTATTGATCAAGAAGGAGGAAGGGTGCAACGTTTGCGTCCACCTCTGGTACCTCGTTATCCAGCAGCTGCAACATTGGGGAAGCTTTATAAAAGGGATCCAGATAAGGGAGTTCGTGCTGCATGGATTATGTCTCGACTTCTTGCTTTTGATTTAATAAAGTTTGGCATCAATGCTAATTGTCTTCCTGTTTTAGATATTCCTGTGAGGGGAGCACATGATGTTATAGGAACGCGTGCTTATGCCCAAGATCTAGAAACAGTTACAGCTTTGGGATGTGCAGCTGCTAAGGGGCTTTTGGATGGGGGCGTTTTACCAGTAATAAAACATATTCCTGGACATGGACGAGCGTTTTCTGATACGCATTTTGAGTTAGCACGTGTTGGTACGTCGCTTGAGATTTTGGAAAAGTATGATTTTATGCCTTTTAAAAATTTGGCTGATTTACCAGCTGCCATGACTGCGCATATTGTCTATGAAGCAATTGACGGTGAAGTGCCTGCAACGTTGTCTAAGGAGGTTATTGAGAATATTGTTCGTAAGAAGATAGGTTTTGACGGGCTTTTAATGTCAGATGACGTATCAATGAAAGCTCTTTCAGGGACTACACTTGCGAAGAGTTTTTCAGATTTAACACGTAAAGTTTTTACGGCAGGCTGTGATATCATCCTTCACTGTAATGGTAATTTGGAAGAGATGTTTGCGATTACGCAGATGACACCGTTTTTAAAAGGTAAAGCATTGGAACGTGCATATAGTGCTTGCAGTAGGATTTCGCAACCTGATAGATCAGATGAGAATGCTTTAAGAGAAGAGTTTTCACACCTTTTGAATTTTGTTTGAAACGGGTTATCATTTTTGACTTATCTACGTTTGCTGTAATACGCTAAGCAAAAGAAAAAGGATGCTAAAAAGTCGATTTGCAATAAAAAGCATGCAATTGCCTTTAACTTGAAAAAAAAATATACAAGTAAAATATGGTTATATTTTGTACATTCCTTCAAAGTGAGCATGAACAAACGAAATCAAATTCAAAATCAGTGAGAGAGAGTGATGGGTAATATTTTTTCACCAACGCATTTAATTGTAATTTTATTAATCATCCTTGTACTTTTCGGGCGCGGTAAGGTTTCTGAATTAATGGGTGATGTTGCTAAGGGGATTAAAGCTTTCAAAAAGAATATGAAGGAAGAAGAGAACAGTATTGAGGATAAGCTTGAAATGACTGATTACTCCAAAACAATTGATGTGGAGCCTCAACAATCTGAACCGTTAGCAGTGAAACGTACAGCAGCGCGTAGAAAAGCTTCTGCTTCCCCTAAAGGAGGTAAGACATCTGCCACTAAAAAACAGCGTGTAAAGTGATAAGGGTGCAATCGTGATGTACGTTATTTTTTTAATGAGGAAGTTGAGTATAAGTGATGTTTGGGATTGATGGGCCAGAGTTTCTCGTAATCTTACTTGTTCTCATCGTCGTAGTTGGACCAAAAGATTTGCCTAAAATGCTAAAGACAATAGCAAAGGCAATAGCCTATGTGCGTTCAACAGCGAATGAATTTCGTCACCAGTTTGATGATGCAATGAAGCAGGTTGAGCTTGATGATTTGCAAAAGACATTATCAGATATCAGTGATTTTAGTCCACGCAAGGAGTTAACAGAGACTTTTAATTCCATTCATGATGCAATAGGGGATATCCGCGATAATTTTGATGTAAATACAACGCATTATAAAACAGAAAACGATAAAGAAATTTTGGAATGTGATCAGAATAAAGCCAATGAAAATTTAACTGTATCCGTTTGTCCTCATAGTTCTGGGAGCGTTTCTGTAACTTCTAAAGATAAAGAAGATGTGTCATGAATGTTAAGAAAGATGAAGTTGACGCCAATATGGCATCACTTTTAGAGCATTTGATTGAACTCCGTCAGCGAATTATTGCTACCCTAATTGGATTTTTAATAGCTTTTATTATATGTTTTCTTGTCAAAGATTGTATATTAAATTTTTTGATATGGCCTTATCAATGGGCAATAAAAATATCAGGTGGTAATCCTGAGACTATTCGTCTGCAGTCAACACAAGTATGGGAAACTTTTTTAACGAAGATGAAACTTGCTGCTTTTGGGGCAGTTATTTTATCTTTTCCTTACACGACTTTCCAGTTTTATAGCTTTGTCGCACCAGGACTTTATAAAAATGAGCGTATGGCTTTCTTGCCATTTCTCATTGGTGGACCAATTTTATT
The DNA here is from genome assembly GCF_053795135.1 of Bartonella sp. B12(2025). Classification (NCBI taxonomy): domain Bacteria; kingdom Pseudomonadati; phylum Pseudomonadota; class Alphaproteobacteria; order Hyphomicrobiales; family Bartonellaceae; genus Bartonella; species Bartonella sp. B12(2025). The sequence continues at coordinate 452,881 of NZ_CP200031.1, forward strand.
TTGTATTGGAGCGGCGTTTGTTTACGCTCTGTTGGCACCGATAATGCTTTGGTTTAGCCTTTCTCAGCAATTTCTTCCGGATGTTCATTTAAAAATAGAGTTTATAGTTCGTATCTCCGATTATTTGAGCTTTATGACATCGTTTATCCTGATTTTTGGTTTGATTTTTCAATTGCCTCTTGTGACTGGTCTTTTAACGAAAGTTGGACTTTTAACTTCTCGTGGTTTGGTATCTAAAAGAAAGTGGGCTATCCTCATCTCCTTTATAATTGCAGCGATAGTAACTCCATCAGATTTTTTTACTATGTTTGCAGTAGCCTTACCAACTATGGCTCTTTATGAGATCTCAATTTTGATTTCTTACTGTATAGAAAAGAGAAAAAAATCCTCTTAAAAGAAGTTTACTTATGTGATAGGAAACGAATAGAAACGACACAAATGAGGAATTTTGATGCTTGATATTAAATGGATTCGTGAATACCCTGAGAAATTAGATGAAGCGCTGGAAAATAGGGGTATTGAGCCGCAAGCGAAGAGATTAATAAAACTTGATTTTGAACGGCGTTCACATGTTGCTAAAGTGCAATCGGCACAGGAGCGTCGCAATGCGATTTCAAAGGAAATAGGACAGGCTTTAGCTGCGTGTGATCAGAAAATGGTTGAGCGTCTTAGAGCTGAAGTTGAGGAGATTAAAACCTTTCTTTCTTCTGCTACAGTAGAAGAAAAGCGGTTGACTGAAAGTTTTGAGAAGGCTCTTTCAGGACTCCCAAATATTCCATTGGATGATGTTCCAAAAGGTAAAGATGAAAGCGATAATGTTGTTATTCGACATTTTGGCACACCCCCGACATTTAATTTTACACCAAAGGAACATTTTGATCTTGGTCAAAATCTGAAACAGATGGACTTTGAGCGAGCAAGTCGTTTATCAGGGGCACGCTTTACAGTGGTTTCAGGGGCATTGGCACGGCTTGAACGCGCATTGGGTCAATTTATGCTTGATGTGCACGTTGATGAACATGGTTATACAGAGGTTTCTGTACCTCTTCTTGTTCGTGATGAGATTGTTTATGGAGCAGCCCAGTTGCCGAAGTTTGCTGATGATCTTTTTCGGACGACAGATGGTCGGTGGCTTATTTCTACAGCAGAAGTGCCGTTAACTAATTTGGTAAACAATGAAATTCTTGAGATATCAGATTTACCGCTGCGATTTTCTTCTTTGAATCCTTGCTTTCGTTCGGAAGCGGGATCTGCAGGCCGTGATACACGTGGTATGTTGCGTCAACACCAGTTTTGGAAGGTGGAAATGGTATCAATTACCACTGAAGAGCAGTCTTTAATGGAACTGGAACGTATGACAGAGTGTGCAGAGGAGGTGCTGAAACGTCTTGGTTTACCTTTTCGTACGGTGGTTCTTTCTACTGGTGATATGGGATTTGCTGCACGTAAAACTTATGACATTGAAGTTTGGCTTCCTGGCCAGGGATGTTATCGTGAAATTTCTAGTTGTTCAATCTGTGGAGATTTTCAAGGGCGGCGCATGAATGCCCGATATCGTAAAGAAGGTGATAAAACATTGCACTTTGTTCATAGTCTGAATGGTTCTGGTACGGCTATTGGACGTTGTCTTATCGCTGTTCTTGAGAATTATCAGCAAGCGGATGGATCAATTATTGTTCCAGATGTTTTACAACCCTATATGAAGGGTGTACGTTGTATTACTGCTTAACTTTGCAAAAGGAGAACCGATATGCGTTTATTGCTGGCAGATGATGACATTCAAATGCGGGGTTTTTCCATCTTAAAGGAAATGAGTTGTACGTACAACAATAAAGTAGCTACTCCATTGGAGATCGAATGACACTATGGGGCAAAAGAATATTTTACGATTTCGTGAGGAATTGGCCAGCCTTGTACTGAAAATGCGCAGCAAAGGAATTGATGATGTTCGCTTTTTTGCGGCATTTGAGAAAATTCCGCGTCAACAGTTTGTTTCTGCTCCTTGGCTCAACAGTGCTTATGATAATAAAGTTATTCCAATTGAGTGTGGTGAATATATTGAGCGTTTGGAAGAGCAGCTCTTGATTCTTTCTGCGTTATCGTTAAAAAAAAAACATCGCGTCTTAGAAATTGGTACAGGATCTGGTTTTTCTACTGCGCTTATGGCATGTCTGAGTGACCGTGTGACAACAGTTGATCGTTATAAAACACTTATTAATTTAGCGCGCCAAAAATTTCAAACCTTGGGAATTGACAATATTGTTGTACAGCAGATTGATGGAAGTCGTATTGTTTCAGATTTTGGATCATTTGATCGTATCCTTATTTGGCCATCACGTTCTGATGAACCAAAGGAGTTTTTAGAACTTTTAGCTGAAAATGGGATTCTCATTCAAGCTATAGGACCTGATGAAGGGGTACAAAAGGTGACACGTTATACAAAAATCGGCAGTCGATTTGAGTGCTTAGAAATGTTTCAAGTGCGTTATCAACCTTTTATTAAAGGCATCGCAGAAATACTTTAGCTTTTAAATTTCAAAGTACTGCAAAAACTATTTTACCTTTTTTATAAAAAATTCATTTTGATCTTATTGTAAAGATATTTATGAATAAAATATCTAATTTTAACTCTTAGGTAATATTAAAAAGCTTTAATACAGTGGGTTGAGTATTGATGAGTGAGCAAAACTATGTGTTTAAAAGTTTTGGGTAATATTTCTTGGCATAATTTTCAGGGAATAGCTTTTTTAGCAGTGATAATGATTTTTTCGGGGTGTAGTTCCGGTACGCAGCGTTTCACTAGTCATTTTCCTAATCGTACGGGATCTACTCGATCAAATGCATCTACAATTGTGCATGAAGATACGCGAATGCTATCGTACGGTGGTGGTATGATACAAAGCACTGAATTGCCACCTGTGGAGCCGAGTGGTGATTCGTGGGCTTATAACAATACTCCGTATAATTCGTATAATTATCCACGACAAGGTGGGGCACCTTCTTCTGGTCGTCGAATTATGGGAGCACCGCCACGCAATCTTGGAACACTTTCCCGTTCACAAATGGATAATTCTCCTATTTTTCGGAGAAGCTCTTATATTGTCCAGAGTGGAGATACACTGTTAAGCATTGCACGGCAAACAGGGAGCAGTGTTGAGGCATTAAAATTAGCAAATAGTATAAGCAGTAATTCCATTTATATTGGTCAGGTACTTATGATCCCAAGCAGGCGTACACAAGCAGCTTCGAATACCCACAATGATGATTGGGCGATACCAACGACAAAATCTTCGTTCCAGTCTCAACCTACGTCCTCCATAGGATACAAGAGAACTCCACATTATAAAGATCCTGCAACAACCGCATCTTCTGCAACGATGAACAGATCAGGTATTGAAAAGAATTCTTCTAACCAGATGATGCAATTGAGACATGAGACCGATTTATCAGATACTGTTGCGAATACGGATAATATTGTTACTCCGCAAGTCACAGGAATTGCTAAGATGCGTTGGCCAGTGCGAGGGCGTTTACTAAGCCAGTTTGGCCAAAAAAAAGGAACAACAGTTAGTCGAGGAATAGACATTTCTGTGCCTGAAGGTTCATCGGTAAAGGCTGCGGAAAATGGTATCGTTATCTATGCGAGTGATGGGTTAAAAGAGCTCGGCAACGTTGTTATGATCCGACATGAGAACAATATTATTACTGTTTATGGATCTAACAGTAAGCTTGTTGTTAACAAGGGACAAAGGATACAACGGGGTGATGAGATCGCTAAGTCTGGTGTTTCAGGAAATATTAAAACTCCACGTGTCTATTTTGGGGTGTATAAGGATTTGTTACCTGTTGATCCTATCAAATATTTGGAAAACTAACTCATGGTAACTGTATTTTTAAAATCTTTGATTTATATGGATTTTAAAAAAATAATCAATTTGTTTGAATCAATAGTATCTCAGCACAAAATTATACGTCTTAGGAGAGTGACTAGGTGAGCTCATTAAAAGGGGAAAAGATTGTTTTGTATCATTTATTTTTCTGGTTAGTGAGAATGCTTATGTTATATAGAAAAATAAATTTGTTTTTTTAAGTTTTTTCTCATTGTCTTCTGCTTTTTAAGGATTTATTGCCTTTCTATAAAGTTGTAATTACATTGTATAGTTATCGATTTATATGATAGATCCTCTAGAAAAGCTTTTTTTGAACCAAGAGTTTATTTTGTAGAGTGGGAAATACCTGAAGTTTAATATAGGAGATAAAAATGTTTATTACTAACGCTTACGCTCAAGTTGCAGACGGTGTTTCCAATGGAACCTCACTTCTTAGTTTCGCCCCATTCATTTTGATTTTTGCAATTATGTATTTTTTTATGATTCGCCCGCAGCGTGCGCAAATGAAAAAGCGGCAAGAAATGCTTAATGCTGTGCGTCGTGGTGATACAGTTATAACGGGCGGTGGTATTATCGGCAAGGTTATGAAAGTGTACGATGACAGTGGTGAATTAGAAGTTGAAATTGGTGATGGTATGCATATTCGCATTATCCGTTCAACATTAGCTGATGTTCGTGTTAAAGGAGAGCCGATTACGGAAAAAAAATCAAAGCTTAATGCTAAAACAAAAGCTCCACGAAAATCTAAATCTAAAATTGCAATGAAGGAAAATATGGGTGTATCTAAAGAGAAAAAAGCTATATCAAAGGAACAAGAATCTTAAAATATAATTGCAGTTTAGTACATTTTTTATAACGTATTTTTATAAAAATTGGTAGCTTTTGTATAAAAGACGATTTCATTGGATGGATAATTTTATAGTTGATAAAAGGACATAATAATTTGTTTGTTCCCTGCGACTATTAAAAAATAGTTACTTCATTTGTGGAATATCTCTGCGAAGTTTCCTATCCTTTGAATAAGGTTATTTTTTTGTATGAGAGAAGTTTTTTGTTTTTGAGCAAATAGGCTGAAGTAAATTTTTCTTTTAGAGATGGATCTGTTTAAACGAACGTAGCATTTCGCTACGGTTTATTGCGAATTTTTCGTATATTTCTTGTATTGCTAGGGTAGTATTCTGTATAAAAAATTTGCATCAACGTTATACGTGTTATGAACAATATATCAATATTTATTATAAATCCTTTACTGTTTTTTAGGGGGGAAAGAAAAATGCAATCGGTTTTTTTAAAATAAAGGATATTTACTTATGTCTCATGCAATTCAAATCCGTGAAGCGCATTTTCCAGGACGCGTACCTATTGATGCTTATGGAAATGGTGGATTTCGTTTTGCTGATATGTCACATAGAGGTTCTATTATTTGTGTGCCATCAGGTATTTATGGTATTGATATGGCAGATCCTATTCCCACTCGAGGAGATATATCTCGTGTTTTAGAAGAATCATCTAAAATTGAAGTTTTATTAATAGGTACTGGAATTGAATTATTGCGATTGCCTGAAGAGTTACGGGTGCTTTTATCAGAAAAGCGTATTTCATCAGATACAATGAGTACGGGAGCAGCAGTGCGTACATTTAATGTTTTATTGGCTGAAGATCGTGCAGTTGCTGCATTATTATTTGCGGTAGAATGATAGGCTATTTAATAAAATAAATGCCTTAGTCTAATATGAAGGAATCTTATGATTATTGATTTCTATGAAATTTTTTATCGATTAAAAAACAAATCTTTTATGATTAAGGAATTTTTATATAAAGAGATAGTGTACTGTCATCTGTACAGTTAAAAAGTATTTTAAGTTGTGATACTTTCACGTCTGAGTTTGCTGTAAGTGTTTCTGCTAAATTTCTTATTCTCTGTACTGATTTTTTATATTTTCTTGGGTGCAAGTATTGTAAAATAGGAGGCCAAATTTTCTTTGGTTAGCTTTTTGCCGTTTTTTATCACAAATAAATGTTTAAAGTCCGATAAGACCAACTTTAATGATTTCTACCAGTTCAGATAAAGTAGAAAGTAAGATATCTATTGGGAGTTTACTTTTCGCTATCTTTAGATGAATGATATCATTTTTTTCATCTTTCAAATTTGTATGGGATCACCTCATCATAAGATTCTATACAGAAATATGTCAACTTAAACACGTTCATGCGTACCGTTATGCTATTGTGATAATATTTCTCAATGTCTTCCTCTGTCCAAATAGGAGTTCCGTTTTTTGCTTTTGAGAAATGGTTTTTTTATTCCTAAGACTGAATTATTTTCCAAAGGTCCCTGTTCACTTGTCCATTTTAAAGGTCCATTAAGTATTTTCAGAAAGTTTCTAGCCACTGCTGGCGTTTCTTTATGACGTTTAATAGCATCTATGACATTTCTTTTTTCGATTGCTTTGAGATGGAATGCTCCTTATAGAATCGTGCATCTTCGTAAGGATGGGTTCTTTCTATCTTTTTGTACTTTAAGGAGGCTATGCTAATTGGCGTTGTTAGAATATTGTTTAAATAGCCATGTAAATGAAACTTCAATAAGTTTTTTCAGTTTAGATTTAGGTAGGAATCTTTGGAATTAGGCAAGCGCATCTTTTTAGTTTAATAACTCTTGCATTCCACATATTCTACATCTTGGTTTATGACCAACACACACACTATACAATTACCATATTAGAATGGGCATTCTATCACTATAAAAAGTTCATGAAGCGGTTTTTCAGCAACGTTTAATGAATTTAAATGCGGGGGAAGTTTTCTGTGTTTTTTATATTATTACACCAAGGTCGTCTATTAAGAATTTTTTTTGCCATTATTCTATTGTTTGGCTTTTTAAATATCTTCACAGTATATGCACAGTCGTCAGTTATTTTATATCCACAGTTACCAACAGATGAAATTTCTCGTCAACATTCTGAGAAGCAAAGATTACAGAAGATTGAGGACTTACGAGCTTTAACACCCCGAAAAATTAAAACTTCGTCTGAAGGAAATGAGGGAATACTTCTTAGTGGTGGATTTTGCTTCGCAATTAATCGTATTCTTGTTGAGGGAGTGCATCATATAAAAAAGCGCACGATTGCAACAGTTACGGATCCTTACATTGGTAGATGTATAAGCCTTTCTGATATACAAGTTTTAATCAAACAATTAACCAAGGTTTATCTGGATGAAGGCTATGTGACGGCACGTTTTTATATTCCTGAGCAGGATATAAAACACAGTAAGGAGTTGAAGTTTATTGTTGTTGAGGGGAGGCTTTCAGATATTTACTATAATGGTTATCCCGCTTCTCCTTACAATAATATTGTGTGGAGTGCTTTTCCGGGTCTTGAAGGCCACATTCTCAATATGCGTGATATTGAACAGGGGCTTGATCAGATAAACAGGCTTGTTTCAGCGCATGCTAAAAGCGAACTTCTGCCAGGCAGTGAAGATGGTAGCACAATTTTGAATATTAACAATCAGCCTGATAAAGCTTTAAGGGTGACTGTTTTCCATGATAATTTAGGACAATCTTCAACGGGTTATGCGCGTTATAATGCGGGTTTAAAACTGGAAAATATTTTAGGGATCAATGATTCGTGGGATTTTGGCTATCAACGCAGTGAGCCAGATTATTGGGGCGGTAGCAAGCAGGAGGGGCATAGCAATAACATTTCTGCGAGTGTTAGTATTCCCTACGGTTATTGGACATTTTACCTTAGCGGCTATGTCTATAATTATTAAAGCATTATAAAGGGCAACTTAACAGATATTGAAACAACAGGTGATTCCAGTGAATTACACGGCAGCACCAGTTATGTCCTTCACCGTGATAGTCTTTCTCTCACAACACTGAATTTTGGTCTTTTTTACAAAAGAACCAACAATTACCTTCTTGGAAATAAGATTGAGGTTGGTAGTCGCCAATATACGGTTGCAAATTTTGGGATTTCGTATTCTCGCCAGATGCTTGGTGGAACGTGGACATTTGATGCAAGTTATTTGCAAGGGCTTCATTTGTTTTATTCTGTCAAAAAACATGATCCAGGAGCGGGGGATGCGGAGCCTCAATTTGCAAAATTTACTGGCACGATCAGTGCAATGACACCCCTTAAGCTAGGAGGATGGAACTTCGTATTGAGTAATCTTTTGAGTGGGCAATATTCGCCTCATAATTTATTGGGCGCGGAGCAGATTTCGTTAGGAGGAGCTTCAAATGTCCGTGGGACGCGCGATAGTTTGATTTTTGGTAATAATGGTTTTTTTATCTGTAATGACTTGTTGCTACGAACCATTCCGTGGAGAAACAATGCTACTCTCAAAAGGTTTTTGGGTGAATTTCGCCCTTATATTGGTTTGGATTATGGTCGTGTTTTTTCGCAACCTTTATATGATTTTTCGAGTGAACAGCTTGTGGGTTGGACAGCAGGGGTAAAGCTTTCTGGGGGTATTGTCTCTCTTGATGCGCGCTATTCGAATATTCTGTGGAGCACAGTTAAGCACCAAAAGTTGGGAACATTTTTTATGACATTAACAATGGATTTTTAAGCATATCTATGGGGAGTTAAGGTATGACATATGATAAGAGAGAAAAAAGAACTGATTGGTTTGGAGTTTTAGTGTCCAGTACTATGCTCAAAAAAGTTTTGTTAAGCGGGATTGGTTTTACTTTTTTGTTACAGTCTCCAAAGTTACAAGCACAAATTTCTTTTGCTCCTGGAGCCATTGCAACTCATCGCCCTGATATTGTTTCTGCACCCAATGGTATTCCCGCGATTGATATCGTCACACCCAACAGCAGCGGTTTATCCCACAATCAATATTACGATTTTAATATTGGAAGTTCCGGCATTATTCTAAACAATTATGCGGGTGAGGTTGGACAATCGGAATTGGGAGGCATTATGGGTAGCAATCCGCATTTGCATTTTTCTGGTTCTGCTAAAGTTATTTTAAATGAAGTGACAAGCGGCAAAAGGAGTGCTCTTAACGGTCCTGCAGAAGTTTTTGGACGCCAAGCAGATGTTATTATTGCCAATCCCAATGGGATAAACCTGTGATGGCTGTGGTTTTATTAACACCCCTCATGCGACATTAACCACAGGAGTTCCTGAAATTGATGGTTCTGGTTTTCTTAAAGGTTTTGTTGTGAGAGGAGGGGATATCACGTTTGGTCGTAACGGGGGGAATTTTTTTCTGGTAATGGTTCTGTTGATATCCTGGATATTGTTTCCCAGACGGTTTATTTTGAATGGCCTGTCGCAGGTAGGGAGATTGGTGTGACCGTTGGTGCGGGTACTTTTGATTACGCTTCTCGTGCAATGAAAGAACTCACCGAGATTTCCGGCACACCGGAATATGCGATAGATGGTTCTGCATTTGGTGCTTTACAGGCGGATCGCATCAAGCTGATTGCGACAGAAAAGGGAGTTGGAGTCCGAATGCGTCATGATATGGCAGCGAATTCTGGGCAGTTGCAGCTTTCTTCTGATGGGAAAATTTCATTGAAGAATGTTTTTGGGCATAAAGGTGTTGATATCAAATCGAAAAGCAAGAGCGTGTTGGCTAAGCGCATCACATCAAATAAGGATATTGATATTGTTGCTTCTGAGGGTGTCACATTAGAAATAGTGGGTGCTGATGGTCATTTGATGGTAGATGCACAAAGTGGGCTTTTATCTATTACAGGTTCAGCAACGACGGGTGGTGATATAGAGTTGTCTTCGCTTCATGCCATAAAAGTTTCCCAACTGGGAGTGGGTTCTGATTTAGCGTTTTCAACAGGGGGCAAGCTTACGATTGATGGTACTGTTTTAGCTGCGGGAAAGCTAGAGGCGCACGCTGGTGGGGATATACAGGCGCATTTTTTAGCTGGTGGTGTTGATATGGCAGCCACTGAAGCTGCAGGTTTTATTGTCCTTGGTACCCAAGGTGGTGTTAATCTTGAAAGCGTGGAAGGGGGCATTGCAGCTGAAAATATCTATAGCAAAGGACCAATCTTCTAGCCATTATGAGAGCGTTGTGGAGCAATCCGGGATCAAAGCGGGTGAGGAAGATTTTGAGATAACTGTTACAGGGAAATACAACACTGACCGGAGGCATCATTGACAGCACAGCCTCAGCGGACAACAACAGCCTGACAACAGCAACCATCGTTACCAGTGATATAAACAATAGTGCTGAAGCCAAAGCCAGTAATTATGGCTTGAGCATAGCTGCGGGTGGTGCCTTGCAACAAGGGGAATACGGCGTTGTGAAAAACGTCATCAAAGATGTTTTAGATCATGGGCAAGCGCATGGCTCGGAGGAAGGGGAAACCAAATCTGCGATCAGCCCTGGCACGATCATCCTGAGCGATGAAGCTGGGCAGGAGTTGACGGGGCAAGGAGCGCAGAACAAACCCTAACCTCCCTTAACCATAACACAGTCGAAGCTCACCAGGGTGTATCGCCAATAGACGTAGCCAAGCTAGAGCGTATAGCGCGTGAGAACCATGAGATGGCAACGCAATTGCTGAACGAAGGTTTTAAATACAGCGATGAAGCCTTTAAAACCATGTTTATCAAAGAGCACCCCATCGCTGTGGTGGAGCATGACAAAAATGGTGAGGTGCTTTATGCAACAGATGAAAATGAAAATCCTATAAAAGACAGTCATGGAAAACCAATACCTCAATACCATTATTTAACGGCTGAGGAAAAGGAACATTTACAAGCAGCCTCTGATGGCAACATCCATGTTTCGTTTAATGGGATCTTTACATCACCAGATGAGGCAGCTGGTTATGCAGTTCAGCATGCTGACAATAAGAATGAGCCGCTCTATTTTGTTGTGTTCCCCTAAGCTGACACAGCCATATCTGAGCTTATGGTTGCGGGATATCAGAAGTTTCTGGAGGGGAATTTGGGTGGACTGACCAATTCAACACAAGAGGCCCAGGCTCTTGTCCAGCGTTATGGCAATGATGGGTTGCATATTGGTGCGCATAGCTGTGGCAGCATGACCGTTGGGAATGCCCTACAATCCTTAGACAAACAGGGTTTTTACGGCATAGCAGACAAAACAGAGATCAATTTTTTTGCCCCAGCTTTTAATGCTCAATCTATGGCAAATACGTTAGAAAAACTGAGTGATGGCAAGCAAAATCATGTTGGTTTGGAAAACCATAAATATGACTTTGTTGGTAGATTGATTGGGGGCAATCAAGCGACTTTTGACCAGGTGCTTCCTGGCAGTAATAGGTGGAAAGAGGCATGGAAAATAATGGGAAGCTATCCCAGTATCCATGCTTGCCTTGGGCATGCGGGAAAAAAATGTCAACGAGCTTATGGACCATCTCATCGTGTACCAATTTATTCAAATCATTCAAGGAGGAAAAAATGAAAACAGTTTCAAAATTATTGCGTGTGCTCGTTCTATTAACTATAGCAGGATGCGGTATTCAAAATATTAACAAGCTTCCTCCAGGAGAAATATCTCTATGGAAGAAGCCTGGTGCAGATTGGGATGAGGTAGGCAAAACCTCGTTAGAATGTGGAAGGCCAACCCTTCTTCCTCTTCATTCAGAAAAGAAAAAACTCAGTTACAATGACATGGCATCCATTGAGGCTTGCATGATCCAAGATGGTTTCCGCGATAGATCAAGGAAGCTGGTGTATAAATCATAAAGAGGATAATCTCCCGATTTGTCGTCCTGGGGCTGTGATTCCTAGACGCAGTGTCAAGAAGCGCTTGAATAGCTCTTATTGTAAAAAATATAAAAACGCAACGGAATGCCGGCCTTAAGTTTTGATGTGGTGATGAACAAACCTCCTCGCATCCTTTTTGCTTTAGCATGAATGTGCGGGGTTGTTTTTTCAATATCATTATTTAACGGCTGAGGAAAAGGAACATTTACAAGTAGGTTCTGATGGTAAAATCCATGTTTCATTTAATGGAATCTTTACAACTCCAGATGAGGCAGCTATTAACGCGGTTCAGCATGCAACTAAATCGTCACTCCAAGGCGATCATTGTCTGTTTTTCCACTTCAGTAGGAATATGGGTGCAAGCAAGAGTTTTCGTGATCTCTTCTCTATTTATTAATTTGCGTTTTAAAGTGGCTACCTTATAGTTCTAAGTCAACTTTTGAGAAGTAAAAATTTAGGTTTTGGGCACAGGTGAAAAAATGCCTAGAAAAGAGGTTTTAATTCGTAATACATTATAGAGGTTTGAAAATTTTATTCCATTATCTTTGTTCGCTCATTCATCATTTTAAATATGAATAAAAATAGAATGTTAATTGTTAAAAAAGGAAGTTAAATAGGTGTCATAGAATGATAGATTCTCTTCCTTATTGTCTTAATATTTTACGTGCTATGGATCGTGATCGCTATATATCGGTTCTATTTGCGCCTAAAAAAAAGCGCAGAGCATTGGCTGCGCTTTACGCTTTTAATGTAGAGGTTGCTCGTATTCGCGAAAGTGTACACGACCCGCTTATTGGTGAGATGCGATTACGTTGGTGGTATGATTCTATTGCTAATGGTGAGATGCAAAATAGTAAAAATAATCCGATTTTAAGTGATTTGTTTACAGCAATGACTCTTTTTAATTTACCTAAGATAGCTTTTTTACGTTACTGTGATGCACAGATTTCAAATCTTTATCACAATCCGATAGCGACTCTTCATGATCTCGAGTTCTATTGTGGCGAGACAGCGAGTATAATTTTACAGCTTTCTTGCCATATATTGGATCCTGATGCGGCACAAGACTTTACAAATGTCTGTGAATATGGAGGAATTGCTCAAGGACTAAGTGGTGTGTTACGTCTTTTATCGTTTATGCAATCACGATATCAATATTATTTACCTGCTGATATGCTAAAGGCTATGGGGGTGGATAGGAAGGATTTAGAGTCTAATTGTGTTGATGATAAACAGAAGTGTCACATTGTTGAATCTATGGTAGCTTTATCGCGGGATCATTATACAAAATTTTACGAGCATTCTAGTGCTTTGCCTAGATTGCTTAAACCAGCATTTCTTCCATTGGCAATTATTCCAGCATCTCTTCAAAAAGCGGTACAGTTGGGAGCTGCACTTTTTCAAGAAAGCGCAACTTTACCATTGATTCATCGTTGTTGGTTGATAACAAGGGCAGCAATAAGCGGTGGTTGTCCAAAGTTATTATAAGGATAAAAGAATGTTGTCAGGAATAGGAGAAGCAGTAAACATGTTAAAGTTACTGCGGTATTATAATCTAAATTCTTTTATCATCCGGGAAATACTCCTAACGAGTTGATTAGTATGGTCTTAGAAAAGTTAGACATTGGAATTATGAGGTTGAAGATATCGTGTATTCCTCTTACTGGTTGTTCATTTTTTAGCGCTGTAGATTGGTAGATGATTTAGAGAACGCAAGAAATAAGACTAAATTTATGAAGTGCATCAGCTTATTTCCTGGTCATATTGGGATTTTGATACTCAGCACTTAAACACGTAGGGAACGAATCGTTTTCTGATGAAGTGTGCTCCCTGTTTTTATAAAAGAACTTATCTTTGCAGGCTACAGAAAAATTTCTAGCTATGGGTAAACCATGAAGCCATAATTAATGATTGTTTTTCACGAAAACATCTACAAGTTTTAGCTTGGACGGATAATATTTTTATGCACAAAAAAAATGATTCTCCAAATTGTATCCATTATTTTTATGCGAACTTGTGAATTGAAAAAATCTTATCATTTGCATAGATGTTGTTTATCCCGATAATAACGAAAAAGAAATTTATCCCTCTTTTCTAGTTAATAGAAGAAGCTTTGTTTGCGATTTTATTAAATAAATACCCATAAATTATTTACGACATTTTTACTGGAGAGTATTGAGGATTTGATCATAAGCAGTATTATTAATTTCCACAGGATGCTCTTTATTAGCAATTTGTAGTATTTCTAACTTTAGATCCTCTTTTATCTTCATATTCATATTGGTACGGATATCAGGTGAAAGGGTATGAGGACTGATATCTTTAGGCTTTGTTACGCTCTTTATTTGATAAATGATACGGTTTGTTGCAACTGAACCTTTTACTATACCATAATGACCTTTTGGATCAGAAAATAATGCTTTAACACCTTCAGCTCCGAGGATTTCAGATGAGTCTTGGCGTCGTAGGATCTGTGTTGTTTGTTTTGTGACACCAAGCGTACGGGCAAGAGAAACAAGACTTTCTCCTTCAGTGAGCTGTTTGAGAGCATTTTGGGCTTTTTCATCAAGAAGGCGTTGGACTTCTTCACTTTTCCATTGCGAAATAGCATCTTGCTTGGCTTCTTCAAGTGTTCTATCGCGGGCAGGGATAACTTTATCTACCGTATACCAAAGATACCCACCTTTTTGAAGAGAGAGAGGATCAAGATCGATACCCTCGTCTGATTGATAGATAGAGTTCAGTAAAATATCTTTTTCGGGTAAATCCGTGAATATCGCACCTTCGATTGTTTTTCCTGTTTTATCAATAGTGATTGTGCGTATAGGTAATTTGTATTGGTCAGCAAGTTCTTTGAGAGAAACTCCCTCAAAACGCGCATTTTCGATTTCTGTATAATTGGTATGCATATCATCTATAGCACGATTTTGGGCGAGTGTTTGGCGAATCTTTTCTTCTACCTTTTCAAAGGGAATAGAGGCTGAAGGTTCAATATGTATTACACGAATAATAACAGGACCTTGTAAATCATTGATCACAGCGCTGACTTGCCCTTGTTTGAGTTCAAAAATTTCAGATGCTAGATAATTAGGAAGTTCACTTTCTGTTAGAGGCCCTTTTTTTATTTCATTGAGAGTCTTGTTTTCGGCTTTAACCAGCTCGTCAAAACTTAATCCATCGGCCATTCTTTTTGCTGCATTATCGGCAGCTTCACGTGTAGGAAAGCGCAATTCTTCAATTGTGCGTTTTTCAGGAGCAATAAAATATGAGGCATTTTGTGTATAATAAGTTTTAATTTCATCTGCTGAGATATCTTTGGGTTTTGCAAGCTCAGCTGATGTCATAGATAATAAAGAAACGGTGCGGTATTCGGGAGCACGAAATTCACTTTTATGAGTTTCAAACCACTTTTGCAATGTTTTTTGATCGGGATCGGAAATTGTTTTTTTTTCTTTTAGATCAATAACGAGATAATCAGCGGTACGGGTTTCTCCTTGATAAAGAGCTAATGCTTTATAAAAGAGATCTGGTGCCTTCATTCCAGATAGCGAAGCCGAAATGAGCTGATTGCGCTTCTCTTTTTGGATGTAATAATTTAAAAAATTACTTTCGCTTGTACGTAAATTCTGAAGATAGTTACGAAACAAATTTTGATCAAAGACGCCATTTATTTTAAACATATCATTAGTAGAAAGAATACGGGCTATTACGTCTTTTGAAAGATTAATTTTCATTTTACGTGCTTGTTCATCTAATAGCACATCTTGTTGTAATTGACTGAAAACAAAAGAGGGGATGTTGTATTGCTGCATTTCATTTTCTGTGAACATTCGTCCAAAACGATATGCGAGCGCTAAACGTAAGTTTTGATCGACGAGTGCAAGACGATAATCATCAACAGTTATTGTGGATTTTCCAGAAGTAATAAGATCCCTTTCACTTCTTGTGTATAACTGTGGTATTCCCCATAAAAGGATAAAGCATAAGAGCAAAATAGCGAGGAAAATCCTGAAAATCCAAGAATTTGTAGTATTTCTTATGATGTCAAGCATCGTTTAGTTCCATTTTTTGCATAAGTTATTATCAAAGCGGTAATGAAACTTGCAATAAAGATATGAAAGATGCAAGCTTAAATATTTGCTTTAGTTTTATAATCTGATACCTAAAGACAAATAATGTGTTGTGATAGCTCTTGAGGTAAAAATATGTCTCCAAATATTCAGCCTTTTATTGCTGGAAATTGGAAAATGAATGGAACTAGTGAATCGCTTGGAGAGTTACGCGCCATTGCTGCTGGCGTTAGCTCTGATTTAGGCCGTTTGTTTGAAGCGCTTATTTGTGTTCCCGCAACACTTTTATCGCGTGCCTCTGATACGTTGGGTGGTGAAAGCCTTCTTTTAGGAGGACAAAATTGTCATTTTGATGATCATGGTCCATATACTGGAGATATTTCAGCTTTTATGCTTAAAGAAGCAGGAGCAAGTCATGTCATTATTGGGCATTCAGAACGTCGCATAGTCTATCAGGAAAGTGATGCAATTGTTTGTGCTAAAGTGCAAGCAGTATGGCGAGCAGGTCTTGTTGCTCTCGTTTGTATTGGTGAAACATTGGAAGAGCGCAGAAGCAATAAAGTGCTGGATGTGCTTACACGACAGCTTGAGAGATCTTTGCCAGATGATGCAACGGCAGGAAATGTTATTATTGCTTATGAACCTGTATGGGCTATAGGTACAGGCAATACGGCTGGTTCAGAAGATATTGCAGAAGTGCATAATTTTATTCGTGATGAGATGCGCTCTCGTTTTGGTGATGAAGGGAATAAGATGCGTTTGCTTTATGGCGGATCAGTAAAACCATCCAATGCATTTGAACTTTTGAGCATTGATCATGTTAATGGTGCTCTGATAGGTGGAGCAAGTTTAAAAGCGATTGATTTTTTAGCTATTTGCGATGTTTATCGTAAATTATAATAAGAGGAAGTTTAGTTCCCTCTTGGATTATGCGCTATTTATGTGTAAATAGCTATAAATAGTTATTTGAAGAGCAGAGTTTATGCAAACAGTACTTATTGTTATCCATTTTTTAGTTGTTATTACTTTGGTTGTCGTTATATTAATTCAGCCTTCGGAAGGCGGTGGTCTTGGTGTTAGCAGTGGCTCTGGGTTGATGAAAACGCGTGGATCCCAAAATCCGTTAACACGTTTGACCGCTATTTTGGCGTGTTGTTTTTTTGTAGTGTCCATTGGACTTACTGTAGTGTGGAGTGTATCAAACTCCAGTTCTGATATTTTCAAGCGTATTCCAGTTAATTCAGAGAAAAACTCTACAAATAAAGGGATTTCAGGAACAGCGCCATCATCCCCTGGTGAGTCTCAACCTTCTATTCTTGATCAACTAGGAGGTGTTCCTGTTGCACCTCAGGGACAAAAACAGCCTACAGATCCTGAAGCTGAAACTCCAGTTCCACCAATCTTTGAAAATCCAATTCCGGATAACGGTACAAAGTAGTTCTTTCAAGTATAGAGTATAGCTTTTTAAAAAGGTGATTTTTTCACCTTTTTTACTTTATAGAAGAAAATTGTTTCTTTTTGCATTTTTTACTGGAAAAATCATTATAAAGTGCTTATCACCATAAGCCCATGGCACGTTATGTTTTTATTACTGGTGGTGTGGTTTCTTCCCTTGGGAAGGGCATCGCAGCAGCTGCGTTAGCTGCGTTATTACAGGCTCGTGGGTATCGTGTACGGCTTCGCAAGCTTGATCCTTATTTGAACGTTGATCCAGGTACAATGTCACCTTATCAACATGGTGAAGTGTTTGTGACCGATGATGGTGCTGAAACCGATCTTGATCTTGGTCATTATGAGCGTTTTACCGGACGTTCTGCGAATAGCCAAGACAATATTACAACAGGGCGTATTTATCGCAATATCATTGAACGAGAACGACGTGGCGATTATTTGGGGGCAACAGTTCAGGTTATTCCTCATGTTACGGATGAAATTAAGAGATTCATTACTACAGAAAATGAGGAATTTGACTTTGTCTTGTGTGAAATAGGTGGAACGGTTGGTGATATTGAAGCAATGCCTTTTCTGGAAGCGATTCGTCAGCTTCACAATGAATTACCAAGACAAAATGCCGTTTATATACATCTTACATTAATGCCTTATATTTCTTCAGCTGGTGAATTAAAAACCAAACCAACACAACATTCTGTTAAAGAATTACAATCAATTGGTATTTCTCCCGATATTTTATTGGTGCGCGCAGATCGACCTATTCCAGAAACAGAGCGGTGCAAATTATCACTTTTTTGCAATGTTCGTCTGAGCGCAGTTATTCAGGCATTGGACATGCCAACGATTTATGATGTTCCCATGGCGTATCATAAAGAAGGATTAGACTCAGAGGTTCTTTCCGCTTTTGGAATTGATCCGACACCTAAACCAAAAATGGATCGTTGGGAAGGTATTACGCATCGGATTCATCATCCTGAAGGGGAAGTTACAATTGCTGTTGTTGGGAAATATACAGGATTAAAGGATGCTTATAAATCTCTTATCGAAGCGATTGCGCATGGTGGTTTAGCTAATAAAGTGCAAGCTAATATTGAATGGATTGATGCGGAGCTTTTTGAAAAAGAAGATCCTACATCCTATTTACAAAAAGTTCATGGAATTTTGGTTCCTGGTGCTTTTGGAGCTCGTGGTGCAGAAGGAAAAATTCGAGCAATTCAATTTGCGCGGGAGCGTAAAATTCCATTTTTAGGTATTTGTTTTGGAATGCAATTGGCTTGTATAGAAGCTGCGCGCAATATTGCACAGATTGAGAATGCTTCATCAAGTGAATTTTGCAAAACAAAAAATCCGGTCGTAGGTTTAATGACAGAATGGCTCAAAGGAGATGTTCTTGAAAAACGCACACAATGTGGCAATCTTGGTGGTACAATGCGTCTTGGTGCTTTTGTTGCTGAATTAAAAGAAAATAGCCATATTGCAAAAATTTATGGGGTGACAAGGGTTTGTGAGCGACATCGTCATCGTTATGAGGTAAATATTGATTATAAAGACAAGCTAGAACAGTGTGGTTTGATTTTTTCTGGTATGTCTCCTGATGGTGTTTTGCCAGAAACAATAGAATATGCAGATCATCCATGGTTTATTGGTGTTCAATATCATCCAGAACTGAAGTCACGTCCATTTGATCCACATCCGCTTTTTTCTTCTTTTATTGAAGCTGCTGTAGAACAAAGTCGATTAGTTTAGTGGATAATTTAGGTTATTTTCTTTTTTGAGGGATAAAATGTCTGGACCAAATGCCGTTGTGAAAGTTGGAAATATTGTTTTTTCGAATGAAGCACCTCTTTCATTAATTGCGGGGCCGTGTCAGATGGAAAGTCGGGACCATGCTTTTGAAATGGCTGGCCAGATTAAGACAATTACGGATCGGGTTGGTATTGGGTTTGTTTATAAATCTAGTTACGATAAAGCTAACAGAACGTCCTTGAGTGCGGCACGTGGTATTGGCATTGAAAAAGCAATGGCTATTTTTTCTGATTTGAAGAAGGAATTTGGTTGTCCAGTATTGACTGATGTGCATACAGAAGAGCAATGCGAGGTTGTTGCTTCAACGGTAGATGTTTTGCAAATACCCGCTTTTTTGTGTCGTCAAACAGATCTTTTGGTAGCGGCAGCCAAAACGGGATGTGTTATCAATATTAAGAAAGGTCAATTTTTAGCTCCATGGGATATGGAGAATGTCTTAAAAAAAGTTACTCAAAGTGGTAATTCTAACGTTATGCTTTGTGAGCGGGGCACTTCATTTGGTTATAATCGACTTATTTCTGATATGCGTTCATTGCCTGTTTTGCGTTCATTTGGGGCTCCTGTAATTTTTGATGCAACGCATTCTGTTCAGGAACCAGGTGCTCAAGGAAATTCATCTGGTGGGCAGCGTCAATTTGTTGAAGTCTTGGCGCGTGCAGCTGTTTCTGTTGGGGTTGCTGGTATTTTTTTAGAAACGCATCAAGATCCAGATAATGCGCCTTCTGATGGGCCTAATATGGTTGAAATTGATAAGTTGCAGAGATTGCTTGAGACTTTAATGGAATTTGATTACTTGTCGAAGAAGGTAAGTTGAATACACAATTATAGAGAATATTCCATCATTATGGAATTGAAGATGAAGCAGAGTTTTGTTGGATAAGGAAACTTACATGACTATCATTGTTGATATTATTGGGCGTGAAATACTTGATAGCCGAGGTAATCCAACGGTAGAAGTTGACGTTCACTTGGAAAATGGGGTTTTTGGTCGTGCCATTGTTCCTTCTGGGGCATCGACGGGTGCGCATGAAGCTGTAGAGCTGCGCGATGGTGGTATGCGTTATCAAGGTAAGGGTGTTGAAAAAGCGATTGCTGCGGTAAATGGAGAAATCCTTGAGGAACTTGGTGGACGAGATGCAAGGAATCAAATAGCCATTGATCAAGCGATGATCGCTTTGGATGGAACACCAAATAAAGAGCGTCTTGGTGCTAATGCTATTCTTGGTGTTTCATTGGCCGTTGCAAAAGCGGCAGCAGAATCGTTGCGTTTTCCTTTGTATCGTTATATTGGTGGTATTCAGGCGCATGTTCTCCCGACACCAATGATGAATATTATTAATGGTGGCGTCCATGCTGATAACTCTATTGATTTTCAAGAATTTATGATTATTCCTGTGGGAGCACCTACACTGAAAGAAGCCGTACGTTATGGCGCTGAGGTTTTTCATACATTAAAAAAACGTTTAAAGGATACGGGTTATAACACTAATGTTGGTGATGAGGGCGGTTTTGCGCCTCAATTTAAAAGTGCTGATCAAGCAATTGATTGTATTATGGAATCTATAATAGCATGTGGATATAAGCCAGGTGAGCAAATTGCTATTGGTTTAGATTGTGCTTCAACAGAGCTTTATAAAAATGGTTCGTATTTTTATAAAGGTGAGGGTAAATGTCGTGATGCTCAAGAGCAGGTAGATTATTTGGCACAACTTATTAAAACTTATCCAATTATTACGATTGAAGATGGAATGGCCGAGGATGATTGGGAAGGCTGGAAGTTGCTTACTGATGCCATTGGCCAAAAATGTCAGCTTGTTGGCGATGATTTGTTTGTTACAAGCTCGGCTCGGTTGCGCGATGGTATCAAAATGGGTGTTGCCAATTCTATTCTCATTAAAGTTAATCAAATTGGCACGCTGAGTGAGACGCTTGATGCCGTAGAAACAGCTCATAAAGCAGGTTATCGTGCTATTATATCTCATCGTTCAGGTGAAACAGAGGATACTTTCATTGCTGATCTTGCAGTTGCAACGAACTGTGGGCAAATTAAAATTGGTTCACTTGCACGCTCAGATAGATTGGCAAAATATAATCAGCTTATTCGCATTGAAGAAATGCTAGGAGATCAAGCACGTTATGTTGGTCATTTCCATCATTAATTATTATAAGTATAAAGCTTAATTTCTACATTATTATTTAATTTACTGATAAATAATTTTAGCAAAAAGTTGTATAGGGGATAAAAATCAAAGATAGCCATTGACCAAGAGCAGGGAATTTATTTGGTTTCAGGTAATCATGATAAGCGTTATAGATTTGTGCTTTTGAATTGGTTAAGAAAAGTTCCACCGAAAATTAGCGGTACTGTTGATTTTGTGTGCAATGATGATGTTATTAGTTCTGTTGTTCCGTTATCGAGTAGTAAGTAGTCGGGGCACTTAAAAGTAGTACTTTTTCTTGTTTCTTTCTTTTTTGGGACATTGGGTATTCATCGTTTTATGGTTGGTAAAGTTGGAACGGGTATTTTGATGTTTATTTAAACTATAACATTTTTCAGATTTACTATTAGTTGGTTTTGGATAATTATTGATCTTATACTTATTGCGATTGGAGAATTATTTGACAAAAGTGGGAATAAAATCACAAGTTAAAAGAGTTATTAGCTTAACCTGTTATTTTTATAGTAGATGGACAATGTTTTATAGGTGGTAAAATGAGAGGCGTAATTATTAGTCAGGATCAAGGAACGTACCTCGTTTCAGGTGATGATGGTAAGCGTTATCAGTTTGCAAGTTGGGATTGGTTAGGAAAGATTCCACCGAGGGTAGGGGAAACTGTTGATTTTGTGTGTGAGGGTGATGTTGTCAATTCTGTTTTTCCACTGTTGCAACAAAATTCAGAGCACTCAAGAATAATGTTTGCACTCATTTGTTGGTTTGCTGGTATATTTGGTGTTCATCGCTTTATGGTTGGTAAAGTGGGAACTGGTGCTTTAATGCTTATTTTATCTTTATCTCTTGCTGGGTTGATGGTTACTGGGATTTGGGCAATTATTGACTTTGTAGTTATTGTGGCGGGAAAATTTACTGACAAAAACGGGAATCAAATTACACATTGGTAGAATTTATGTATTTACACTTATAAATAAAATATTATTATAATATAAAATGAAGTGTAAATGATATTATTTAATTTTGTTTTTGATAAGTATACTAAGTTTATGGTAAAAAATATCTTTTATATGTATTTTATGATAAAATATTAATAAGAATAAAAATATTTTAAAACACTGTGTTGTTTTATCTGAGCAAAGTAGAAGTGCAAATTGATAGAGGCATGATGTGCATTACCACTTATTGTGGTGAGGTTTTTTAAGCTATCTTAGTTATCGTATTTATCGCGGTGAATGCAGATTGTATATTCACGCAGTGAAGTTAATCAATACATTATCTTGTTTTGGATGATGGTAAGCGTTATCAATTCGCAACTAAGGATTGGTTAGGAAAAACTCTAGCGAGGGCTTGTGAAGCCCGTTGATTTTTTACATAATTGTGATGTTATTATTTCTGGTTTTCTTTTCTTGAGTGGATGACAGCAGAAATGATCGGGAGTATTGCTAGCGACTGTTTGTTAGTTTTTGAGTATATTGGGTGTCCACTGCTTTATGGTTGGTAGAGTTTGGACAGGTATCTTAAGTTTACTCTATCTGTAACAGTTGTTGGATTAATTGGGACTGTTTTTTGAACATTTATTGATTTTATAATCATTTTAGCAGGGGACTTTACTGACAAAATGGGAATAGAAACACAAATTAACGAATACCGGATATTGTAGTTAAAAGTAGGTAATATGGCATAGCTTTATTGTGGTAGGTGTGTTCAGTGTATAACACAAGCTATTTGCGTGTGTGGATTTGGTAATAAGGTATTAATCAAACTTGTGCATAGTCGGGCAAAATATTAAAATGATTGTGCTGTAAAGGCTGTGCTATTTTATGTGGACAAAGCAAAAACGCAGATCGATCAAAGTGCGCTTTATACTACCACTTATGACAGTGGGAGTTTTGAGTTATTTCAGTTATCATATTTATCATGGTGAGTACGGGTTGTATTCACGTAGTGAAGTTAATCGATATATTGTCGAATTAGAAGATGAACTTCATAAAATAGAATCTGAACGAATATTCATTGAAAAGCGTATTGCTCTTTTACGCGACGGGCATATTGAAAAGGATATGTTAGATGAGTATATTCGGGGAAATTTAAACTTTTCCAAGCCAAATGAATTGACAATCTTAACTCCTTGTAAATGATATTAAAAGTTGATTAGAGATCGTTTAATTTCAAAGAGTATTTTGAAATAATTACCTATGATATCATTTGAGCTTGGTGATAACGCTTGTAACTTTTGTCCGTAAAGGTTATTTCTGAGTAATCATAAAAGGGAGTTTAATATGGCAGAACAACTTAAAAAAAATTCTGCGTCGGTAGTGTATCCTGCATTATCAAATACCACAAAAACAGCGCAAGCCGCTAATTTTACAAAAGAAGAGGAAATTGATGCCTACCGTGAAATGCTTTTGATTCGTCGTTTTGAAGAAAAAGCGGGGCAACTTTACGGAATGGGACTTATCGGCGGTTTTTGTCACCTCTATATAGGGCAGGAAGCTGTTGTTATTGGAACATTAAAGGCAACAAAAGAAGGTGATCAGGTTATCACATCTTATCGTGATCATGGTCATATGTTGGCGGTGGGCATGAGTCCGCGCGGTGTAATGGCAGAGTTAACAGGACGTCAAGGTGGTTTTTCGAAGGGGAAAGGGGGCTCGATGCATATGTTTTCTAAAGAAAAGAATTTTTATGGTGGACATGGTATCGTTGGTGCACAGGTTCCTATCGGTTCAGGTTTAGCATTTTCGAATCAATATCTTGGCAAAGATAAAGTAACATTGGTCTATTTTGGTGATGGTGCTGCAAATCAGGGACAAGTTTACGAAAGTTTTAATATGGCTTCGCTTTGGAAACTTCCTGTTGTTTATATTATTGAAAATAATCAGTATGCTATGGGGACGTCAGTTGCGCGTGCATCTGCAGAGACAGATTTTTCTCGTCGGGGTCTTTCTTTTGAAATTCCAGGTATTGTTGTTGATGGTATGGATGTTCGCGTGGTCAAGGGAGCCGCTGATGAAGCAATTTCTTGGGCACGTTCAGGTAAAGGGCCGATCATTCTTGATATGCAGACCTATCGCTATCGTGGTCATTCCATGTCTGATCCAGCAAAATATCGCTCAAAGGAAGAAGTCCAAAAAATAAAAGAGGAGCATGATCCTATTGATCAGGTAAAAAGTCGGATTTTGAAACAGGGTTGGGCAAGCGAAGACGACCTGAAGTCTATTGATAAAGAGGTGCGCGCGGTTGTAGCTGATGCAGCAGATTTTGCGCAAAGTGATCAAGAGCCAGATGCTTCTGAGCTTTATACTGATGTTTTAGTTTGATGCGAGAGGAGCGAATATGTCTATTAATATTTTGATGCCAGCACTTTCGCCAACGATGGAAGAAGGTAAGTTATCTAAATGGCTCAAAAAAGAAGGTGATAAAGTTAGCTCTGGTGATGTGATTGCTGAGATTGAAACTGATAAAGCAATGATGGAAGTAGAAGCTGTTGATGAAGGTATTATTGGTAAAATTTTTGTGTCTGAAGGCTCTGAAGGTGTGAAGGTTAATAGTGTCATTGCTGTACTGTTAGAAGAAGGTGAAAGTGCTGAGGACATTTCACAGGCTGCCGATTCTGTAAACTTTCATCAAAAATCTGGAGAAGAATTTTCATCTCTTTCTTCGTCAATGCCTACGCCCCCTGCTTTTGATGTTATTTCTGATCCTGATATTCCTACGGGGACACAAATGGTTACGATGACGGTTCGTGAAGCACTTAATCAAGCTATGGCTGAGGAGATGCGACGTGATGAAATGGTTTTTTTGATGGGGGAAGAAGTCGCAGAGTATCAGGGTGCATATAAAGTTAGCCAAGGTTTGTTGGAAGAGTTTGGTGCGCGCCGAGTTATTGATACACCAATTACAGAACACGGTTTTGCGGGGTTGGCTGTTGGTGCTGCATTTGGAGGGTTACGTCCCATTGTTGAATTTATGACATTTAATTTTGCTATGCAGGCGATCGATCAAATTATAAATTCTGCAGCAAAAACCCGTTATATGTCTGGTGGACAAATGTCTGCTCCCATGGTTTTTCGTGGTCCTAATGGTGCAGCTGCGCGTGTTGGTGCTCAGCATTCTCAATGCTATGCAGCTTGGTACAGTCATGTGCCAGGCCTTAAAGTTGTTATGCCATATAGTGCTGCAGATGCAAAAGGTTTGCTAAAAGCTGCTATTCGTGATGATAATCCTGTTATTTTTCTTGAAAACGAAATTTTATATGGTCATCAGTTTGATGTTCCCAAAATAGATGATTTTGTTTTGCCTATTGGTAAGGCGCGTATTCATAAGCCTGGCCAAGACGTTACAATTGTAGCGTGCGGGATTGGAATGCATTATGCTATTCAAGCATTGCCGGAAATTGAAAAGCTTGGCATCGACGTAGAGCTAATTGACTTGCGAACCATTCGCCCGGTGGATCTTCCGACGATTCTTACTTCAGTCAAAAAGACAGGTCGTTTGGTGACAATTGAGGAGGGGTACCCTCAATCATCTGTTGGGACTGAAATAGCAACGCGGGTTATGCAGCAGGCTTTTGATTATCTTGATGCGCCAGTTGCTACAATTTCTAGCAAAGATGTCCCTATGCCTTATGCTGCTAATCTTGAAAGATTGACTTTACCCAGCACTGCTGAAATTCTTGAAGCCGTTAAGGCTGTGACTTATAAAGCGTAACGGAGGAAAGCATTATGCCCATTAAGATTACGATGCCTGCGCTTTCTCCTACAATGGAAGAGGGGAATTTGTCGAAATGGAATGTTAAAGAGGGAGATAAGGTTTCCTCTGGGGATGTTATTGCTGAAATTGAGACGGATAAAGCAACAATGGAAGTAGAGGCCGTTGATGAAGGAACGGTTGCTAAGATTGTTGTTCCTGCTGGAACACAGGGAGTTAAAGTTAATACTTTAATCGCTGTTTTAGCAGAAGAGGGTGAAGGCGTGGCTGAAGCTGCAAAAGTTATAGAAAAAAAACTTACTTCTTTTGCTGTAAAAGAATCAGAAAATATGAAACAGGCTGATTCAAAAGTAGTGACACAGGTATCCCATTTATCACCAGCTCAGCAGTTAATACAGCAAGATAAAAAGGTCATACGTTTTTTTGCTTCTCCTCTAGCGCGGCGATTAGCAGCTCAGGCGGATCTTGATTTATCGCTTATTTCTGGTAGCGGTCCGCATGGACGTATTATTAAGCGTGATATAGAAAAAGCCTTGAAAGATGGTATTTTGGAATACTCTTCTGCATCACAAATTGAACAGCTGGTAGCTGCAGATTCTTCTGATAGACAGATACTGAAGCTCTTTAAAGAGGATGAATACACCTTTGCACCCCATAATAATATGCGTGCAACAATCGCCAGACGTCTGGTTGAATCAAAACAAAACGTACCACATTTTTATGTAACAGTAGATTGTGAACTCGACGCGTTATTGGGATTACGTGCGCAACTAAATGCTGCAGCTCCGATGATTAAGACGCAGGAGGGGTCTAAGCCTGCTTATAAAATTTCAGTTAATGATATGGTTATTAAAGCTGTGGCACTTTCTTTAAAGGCTATTCCTGATGCCAATGTATCTTGGCTTGAAGGAGGAATGCTTCATCACAAACATTGTGACATTGGAGTTGCTGTTTCTGTTTCGAATGGGTTAATTACGCCAATTATTCGCCATGCAGAAGAAAAATCTTTGTCAATGATCTCAAATGAGATGAAAGATTTTATAAAGCGCGCACGTGAACGTAAGCTAAAAATGGAGGAATATCAGGGGGGTACAACGGCTGTCTCAAATATGGGAATGTATGGTGTAAAAAACTTTTCTGCTATTCTGAACCCGCCACATGCGACAATTTTTGCGGTTGGTGTGGGTGAACAACGTGCAGTTGTTAAGGATGGTGCATTAACTATTGCAACAGTTATGTCGGTCACACTTTCAGCGGATCATCGTGCCGTTGATGGTGCATTAGCAGCAGAGCTTGCTCAAACTTTTAAAAAAATGATTGAAAATCCATTGGCAATGTTAATTTGAGTACTTTAAATGTGTTTCACATAATTGTGTGTGATAGTGGTATGTTAATGTAATAAAAGCGAATTTGAAGAGCTTGAATGATAGCATTATCACCTCTTCTAATTTGGTAAAAGCATTTATGTGAGGCTTAGAATGAGGGACGCAAGGGAATTATATTTGCTCTTGGTCTTAAACTTGGAAAGTACATGTCCATTTTTTGTATATCCATGGAGGAATGACTGTGGCAAATCTTTATGATGTAATTGTGATTGGCTCGGGGCCTGGCGGATATGTAACCGCGATTCGTGCAGTGCAGTGTGGCTTCAAAACTGCGATTGTTGAACGTGAACACTTAGGTGGGATTTGTTTAAATTGGGGTTGTATTCCAACAAAGGCGCTTTTGCGCTCGGCGGAAGTGAAGCATTTTGCTGAACATGCGAAAGATTATGGCTTGAAGCTTAACGGTTCAGTTGAGACAAATATCAAGGATGTTGTGGCACGTTCGCGCGGAGTCTCTGCGCGTTTAAATGCTGGTGTTGGTTTTTTAATGAAGAAAAACGAAATCGATATCATATGGGGAGAGGCAAAGCTCACTAAGGCGGCTAAAGGAAATCAGCTGACGGAGATTATGGTTTCTCCATCGTCAAAACCGATTATGCAACCACAAAACCCAGTACCTAAGGGAACATTGGGAGAGGGGACTTATCAGGCAAAATACGTAATTATTGCAACGGGTGCGCGTCCTCGTTCTCTCCCCAACATTGAACCAGACGGAAAACTTATTTTGACCTATTTTGAGGCTATGATTCCGCGTACAATGCCGAAATCACTTTTGGTAATGGGCTCTGGAGCAATTGGTATTGAATTTGCCTCTTTTTACCATGATATGGGGACCGAGGTAACAGTTGTTGAAATGATGCCCCATATTATGCCAGCTGAAGATACTGAAATTTCAGCATTTGCCCGAAAACAGCTAGAAAAAAATGGCATCCGCGTTTTTACTGAAGCAAAAGTAACAAAGGTTGAAAAAGCTTCTGATTCTGTTGTTGCGCATATTGATGTTAAGGGTAAGACAAAGAAAATTACAGTTGATCGATTAATTTCAGCGGTTGGGGTTCAGGGTAATATTGAAAATCTTGGATTAGAAGCGTTAGATATAAAAACCGATCGCGGGTGCATTGTAACTGATGAATGGGGTTGGACAGGTGTGGAAGGCATTTACGCTATTGGTGATGTAGCCGGTCCTCCTATGTTGGCACATAAAGCGGAAGAAGAAGGCGTGATATGTATTGAACGTCTTGCTGGCTTGAAAAGTGCTCATCCGCTCGATAAGAAAAAAATTCCAGGATGTACATATTGCACACCGCAAGTTGCTTCTGTAGGACTTTCAGAAGCGGCTGCAAAAGATGCAGGTTATGATATCCGTGTTGGTCGTTATTCCTTTTCAGCTAATGGAAAGGCTATTGCTTTGGGGGAAGATCAGGGGTTAGTTAAAACCATTTTTGATAAAAAAACGGGACAACTTCTTGGTGCACATATGGTAGGGGCAGAAGTAACAGAACTGATTCAAGGTTTTGTCATAGCCATGAATCTCGAAACAACCGAAGAAGAGTTGATGCATACCGTCTTTCCACATCCGACATTATCGGAAATGATGAAAGAAAGTGTATTAGATGCTTATGGTCAAGTTCTAAATGCTTAGTAACTGTATTTTGTGAAAAATCTTGTATTTTTTGATTGTTCATTGGCACTCCATATCTACGAGACAGAGGCTTAAATGGTTACAGTTGTTGATAGAGTTACGAATAGGCGTTTGCGTCATCCTGAAAAGGCACATCGTCCAGATACAATTATTCAGAAAAAACCAGATTGGATTCGTGTAAAAGCGCCAACGTCAAAAATATATAAGGAAACACATGGTATTGTACGCACCAATAAGTTAGTGACTGTATGTGAGGAAGCAGGTTGTCCAAATATTGGTGAGTGTTGGAGCCAGCGGCATGCCAGTTTTATGATTTTGGGTGAAATATGTACGCGGGCTTGTGCATTTTGCAATGTTGCAACAGGTATTCCACTTGCCATTGATGATAACGAACCTGAACGTGTGGCGGATGCCGTTGCACAGATGAGATTAAAACATGTCGTAATTACATCGGTTGATCGTGATGATCTTGCTGATGGTGGTGCAGAGCATTTTGCGAAAGTTATTTATGCTATTCGTCGAAAAGCTCCCAAGACAACAATTGAAGTCCTCACACCTGATTTTCGCCATAAGGATGGCGCTTTAGAAACTGTTGTCACTGCTAAGCCTGATGTTTTTAATCATAATTTGGAAACAGTTCCTTCTAAATATTTAAAGGTTCGTCCGGGAGCGCGTTATTTCCATTCGATTCGGTTATTACAACGCGTTAAAGAACTTGATCCAACAATCTTCACAAAATCAGGAATTATGGTTGGTCTTGGAGAAGAACGAAATGAAATTCTTCAATTGATGGATGATTTGCGCTCTGCTGATGTTGATTTTATGACAATCGGGCAATATTTGCAGCCTACGCGAAAACATCACCCAGTCATTCGTTTTGTTTCTCCTGAAGAATTTGAATCTTTTTCCAAAATTGGTAAAGTAAAGGGCTTTTTGCATATGGCTTCTAGTCCTTTGACGCGTTCTTCTCATCATGCAGGGGATGATTTCGCAATTTTGCAAAAAGCACGTGCTGAAAAATTTGCCTTACAGAGATAGTTATGCCGACTTTTACAACACATCGGCAGGTTGCCCATAGCGCCAATGAAATGTTTGATCTTGTTTCAGATATTGAACGTTATCCTGAATTTTTACCAATGTGTGAGGCTTTAATAGTCCGTTCTCGCAAAGAATGTGAAGAAAAGATATTGCTTCTTGCTGACATGACAGTTGGATATAAAGTTATTCGAGAAACTTTCACAACCCAAGTTCTTCTTCGACCGAAGAAAAATCTGATAGAGGTTAAGTATATTGATGGCCCATTTAAATACCTTGAAAACCGTTGGGCCTTTCATCACGTTGAAAATACTAATGCATGTAATGTAGAGTTTTTTATTGATTATGAATTTAAAAGCAAAATGCTTGGATTAGTGATGGGGTCAATGTTTGATATTGCTTTTCATAAATTTACCGATGCTTTTGAAATGCGTGCGCATCGGATTTATGGCTCTCCAGTAACATAATTTATTCAGTTGATTTGTTATACAGCATGCATCATATATTATGGATTATAATTCTGATAGTATGAAATCTGAAAGTTGGATATGGGAAGCAGGGGAGTATTAGTTGAGAAATTCTAAGATCATTTTCAAAGCATTTTCAACGGTTGCATAGCGGATAGCATTACGATCAAGGTTCCCAAAGTGCATTTCTGTGTGCAGGGTTTTATGATTCTTGTAAGCAATTGCGAAATGCACAAGCCCTATAGGTTTACCGAGACATGCTCCTCCCGGTCCAGCAATTCCTGTTACAGAAATTGCAATTCCAGCTTGTGAATATTTTAATCCGCCCTCGGCCATTGCAAGAGCAACTTCTTTTGAGACAGCACCATACGTTTTTATAAGTTCAGCGCATACACCAACGAGGCGCATTTTAGATTCATTTGAGTAAACAACAAATCCACAATCGAGCACATCTGATGATCCTGCAATATGTGTAAGGTTTGCGGCAATGAGCCCTCCTGTGCAAGATTCAACAGTTGCTAAAAGCAAACCTTTTTGGCGACAAGCTGTAAGGACTGCATGTGCTTGTTTTTCACAAAAATATGTCATTTTGGAACTTCTCCTGGATAAAGGACGCTGGCCGTTGCAAGAGCTGCAATGCCTTCTTCACGACCAATAAATCCGAGTTTTTCATTTGTTGTAGCTTTAATGGAGATTCGATCGGATGAAATTGTGAGGATCTTCATAAGATTTTCTGTCATTTTTTGTCGATAAGGAGTGATTTTAGGCTTTTCGGCAATCAGTGTGATGTCAACATTGGCAATACGACCACCTGCTTGTTTAATAATATTAACAGCATGACGTAAAAAAATTTCTGATGATGCATTTTTCCATTGAAGGTCAGAGGGGGGAAAATGAGTACCGATATCTCCTGCACCTTGTGTAGCGAGAATGGCATCTGTTAGCGCATGAAGAGCGACGTCAGCATCGGAGTGTCCCTTTAATTTTTTATGAAAAGGAATTTCTATGCCACATAATATAAGAGAAGTTCCCTCCTCAAAAGGGTGAACATCATAACCATTGCCGGTGCGGATATCAGGAAATATTTGCATTTTTTTCTGGAGATATAAATGTGCAGTATCAAAATCTTCGTGCCAAGTAATTTTTATGTTGTTAGGGTCTCCGGGGACGGTACGCATAGGAATCCCAAACCATTCGGCAATTTCAGAATCATCAGTGAACTCTTTTTTGCAAGTTTTTTTTGCTTTTTCATGGGCAGCTAAGATGCGCTCAAAGGGAAAACACTGTGGAGTTTGTGCATTATAAAGATGAGTACGTGGAATTGTTTCTACAACATAGTGTGTCTTATTTGCACGTTTGAGGGTATCAGAAATGGCGAGAACGGGAAGAACGCCTTCTTGATGGTTGACAGTGGAATGGATTTTTTCGAGAAGCTTTTTTTTGATAAAGGGGCGTGCGCCATCATGAATATGAACATATTTGGGTTTGATATTTTTAAGTGCACGAAGCCCACATAAAGTAGACATTTGGCGTGTATCACCTCCTTCAACGATGATAAGGTGCTTTTTAAAGTCATCTATAGCTTGTTCACAGACCTCATGGTCCTCTGGATGAATAACGAGGATAAGTGTTGTGATGGCTGGATGCTGCAAAAAACAATGTACAGTGTGATAAATAACCGGCTTTTGTCCTAAAAGTTGGTATTGTTTTGGACCTTGTTGTGGAGATCCTGCTCTTTCGCCGCGTCCAGCGGCTAATATTATCGCTGCAATAGAAATGTTTAATTTCCTTTCGTGCTAGTTGATTATTTTACGATCATTAATCCTTACTTTATTTTGAAAGGATAGTTGTTGTAGATCAGCAAGAGATGTCACTGATAACACGTCAAAAAAAGCATTTAATGCTTTTTGAAGCGCAGCATTTAAGCCACAAAAATTTATTAATGGGCAATTAGGTTCTGCAGTATCAAAACATTCTGCCATGGAAAAGCTATCTTCTGTTACTTTTACAACATCAGCTACCGAAATCTCTGTTGCAGGTTTAGCTAATTTAACGCCACCATTGCGTCCCCGTACTGTTTGTATGAAACCTGCTTCAACAAGTGGTTGAAGGATTTTAAACAAAAAAAGCTCGGAGATAGCATATGCTTCAGCAATTTCTGGAACACGACTTAAAGACCCCTGATTATCTGCACAGTACATGAGCATCCGAAGAGCATAATTTGTCTGTTTGGTTAAGCGCATTTCATCTCCTCTGTAAACTATTGCTGAATGCATTTTATTTTAAAGATATTTTTCAAAATGTAGAAGTTTTTTCTTCATGTGCTAGATTGGCTGTATTGTAAATATGGTATTGATATTGTCAATTTTTGTCACAAGCAGTTATATGGGAAAAATGGGATGAGGTTAATGTAAGCTAATCATGAATACACTGTCTATGATGAATCTTCAAAATATAGATCAAGATACCTATAATGAGGAATTGTATCGCTTAAGTAAGGTGTACATCTTTTTAGGTATCACAATTATTGTGTTAGCTTTGCTAACAGCGTCTGTTTCGTTTATCATTCTCATTGGATTAACTCCTGTTGTTCCCAGTAGATCTGTAACCCTTATTCTTATAGGGATTAATAGTATTTGGGTTTTAGGGCTTGTGATCATTGTTTGTTATGAGATGATCCCCATCATTCGTGCGTGGCGCTCAAGGCGTGCAGGTTCCCGTCTTCATGTGCGCCTTATTTCGTTGTTTGCACTTGTTGCAACAATGCCGGCTGTTGCTGTTGCTCTTGTATCGGGGCCTGCACTAAATTTAGGACTCGATCGATGGTTTGATACAACAACACGGCAAATTGTGAGCTCTTCTATCGATTTAGCGAATGCTTATGCGGATGAAATGCTTCAAAATTTAAAAAATTTATCTTACGCTATGGCATTTGCACTTGATAATAAAAAGCTTTTAGAGCGTAATCCAGCTGAATATAGGATGCAATTGACGCGGCACGCTATAGGGCGCAATCTGCGTGGTGCGTTTTTGTTAAGTTCTAGCGGAACTGTTTTTATATCGAGCGACCTTGGTGATGAGGATAAGCTGCCGATTCCCCCCTCCAATCTTATCGAGCGTGCAACTAGCGCGAGGCCTTTTTCTTTTCAACCGGGGGTTCATGATTATTTTGGTATTGTTTTAAAATTCACTAATATCCCGAACACATTCTTGTATTTGGTGCGTGACGTTGATAAAGAGGTTTTATCTGCTTTGCGTTTAACGGAAATTAATACAGATCGTTATCGTGATTTAAATGAAAATCGTATGCTAACGCAAATTGCATTTGGTATGCTTTATCTATGCCTTTTTTTTAGTTTATTCTTATCAGCTATTTGGGCTGCTATTGCTGTTGCTGATCGCTTGGTACGTCCTATTCGTCTTCTTATTGGTGCTGCCGATGATGTGGCTTCTGGGAATATGGAGGTTTTTGTGCCAGTACGCGCGAGGGATGGGGATATTGGACAGCTATCGAAAACTTTTAATTACATGGTTAGTGAACTGAAAAGTCGGCGCAATGAGTTGATTGCAGTCCGCGATCAAATTGATGAGAGACGGCGTTTTTCTGAAGCTGTTTTGTCTGGTGTAACAGCGGGTGTTGCTGGTATCGATGATAATGGTGATATCACAATTATCAATCGGTCTATTGAAACGATGTTTGATATTCGCTCTGAACAAGTTATTGGGTGTAGTCTTTTATCGTTAAGTGCTGAAATTTGGCAGGTTTTTCAATTTGCGCGTTCGTTAAATCGTAAGAATCATCGTGAGCAGGTAACTTTAAGTGTTGCAGGACAAGAGCGCGTTTGTAATGTGCAAATTACAATGGAAGAAGATGATGGACAGGGGCAATCTTGGGTTCTAACAATTGATGATATTACAGACCTTGTTGCAGCACAGCGCACGTCAGCGTGGGCAGATATTGCACGCCGTATTGCACACGAAATTAAAAATCCGCTTACACCTATTCAGTTGTCGGCTGAACGTATTCGCAGACGTTATAACAAAGTTATTACACAGGATCGAGAGGTTTTTGAGCGGTGTATTGAGACGATTATTCGACAGGTTGGAGATATTGGGCGTATGGTTGATGAGTTTTCTTCTTTTGCACGTATGCCAAAACCGCAAATGAATGTTTTAGATATACGCGGATTTCTGCGTGAAGCATGTTTTTTGATAGAAGTTACGAGACATGATATTTATTTTGAGCAAGACTTAGGAAGTGTACCACTTATCGGTGCGTTTGATAATCGTCTCATTGTGCAAGCTTTTTGCAATGTTATCAAAAACGCGAGCGAATCTATAGACTCGGTCATGCGAGAAGAAAGTATCCGCGGTCATATTCTTGTACGTTCTTATCGTCAAGAAGGATATGTGGTTGTGGATGTTATTGATAACGGTAGAGGGCTGCCTAAAGAACAAAGGCAAAAATTATTAGAACCTTATATAACAACGCGGGAAAAAGGAACAGGGCTCGGTTTAGCCATTGTGCGCAAAGTTATTGAAGATCACGGTGGTTCCATGGAGTTACATGATGCGCCGAAGAGTTTTTATGAAGGTCGTGGTGCAATGATCCGTTTGATTTTTCCAGCGGATGGAACTAAGCAGGGTAGTATCATACAAGCCACAAGTCATAAGTTAGGGGAATAGAATGGTATCAGATATCTTAATTGTTGATGATGAAGCGGATATTCGCGAGCTTGTTGCTGGTATTTTAGATGATGAAGGTTATGAAACGCGTGTTGCATGTAATGCTGATGAAGCGTTAGCGCAAATTAGTGAGCGTATTCCAAAGCTTATTTTTTTAGATATTTGGTTACAAGGAAGTCGTCTCGATGGTTTAGCTCTTCTAGATGAAATTAAAACACGATATCCTACTCTTCCAGTGGTTATGATCTCTGGTCATGGTAATATTGAGACGGCTGTTTCTGCTATAAAACGAGGGGCATATGATTTCATTGAAAAACCTTTTAAAGCTGATCGTCTTGTATTGGTTACAGAACGGACTCTTGAAAACTCAAATTTAAAACGTGAGCTTTTAGAATTACGAAAGCGCTCAAGTGAGACATTGGAACTTCTCGGAAAATCGACAGTTATAAAACATTTGCGCCAAATCATAGAAAAAGTAGCACCGACCAATAGTCGCGTCATGATTACAGGCCCTTCGGGGGCGGGAAAAGAGATGGTTGCACGTGTTATTCATGCGCTTTCAACGCGTTCGAATGGACCATTTGTTACAATAAATGCTGCAACGATCACCCCGGAAAGAATGGAAATAGAATTGTTTGGCAATGAAATGGAAGGGGGAGAACGCAAGATCGGTGCACTAGAGGAAGCCCATGGTGGAATATTATATCTTGATGAAATTGCTGATATGCCACTTGAGACTCAAGGTAAGATTCTTCGGGTGTTAACGGGACAGACATTTGAGAGGGTTGGCGGAACAAAACGTGTCAAGGTGGATGTTCGTATCATTTCCTCAACGGCGCAAAATCTTGAAAATCTCATTGCTGACGGGCGTTTTAGGGAGGATCTTTTTCATCGTCTTTCGGTTGTTCCCATTGCTGTTCCACCACTTTCAGCGCGTCGTGAAGACATTCCGGAACTTGTGCGTCATTTTGTTAAAACAATATCCCAGCAGGTTGGTATTAAGCCACGTGAAATCAGTGATGATGTGATAGCTATTTTACAAACGCACGCTTGGCCGGGTAATGTACGGCAATTACGCAACAATATTGAGCGTCTTCTCATTCTTGTGCGTGACGGTGATGGCCCAATAACAGCGGAGTTTCTCCCTAGTGAAGTGAACGATTCTTTGCCACGCATTCAAATGGATGCAGATGAGAGTATAATGGATTTACCGTTGCGTGAAGCGCGGGAGTTATTTGAAAAGAAGTATTTAGTAGCGCAGATTGGGCGTTTGGGTGGAAATATATCGCGTACAGCTGAATTTATAGGTATGGAGCGTTCAGCTTTGCACCGTAAGCTTAAGGCGCTTGGAGTTTCGTAGATTATGCGTGTTATTATTTGCGGAGCAGGACAGGTCGGTTATGGGATAGCAGAGCGTCTTGCGGCTGAAAATCATGATGTCACTGTTATTGATATTGAAACGAAATTAATTGAAAAAATTCGCTATACGTTGGATGTGAGAGGTATTATTGGTCACGGTTCACGGCCTGAGGTTCTTTTAGCTGCCGATGCAGACAAAGCTGATATGTTGATTGCAGTGACTTTATTTGATGAAGTTAATATGGTGGCTTGCCAGGTAGCACACTCACTATTTAATGTTCCAACGAAAATAGCACGTATTCGTTCACAATCTTATTTAGAACCACGTTATAAAACGCTTTTTTCTAGAGAGAATATTCCCATTGATGTGGTTATTTCACCAGAAGTTGAAGTTGGGGAAATGGTTCTGCGTCGTATTGCTTTGCCTGGTGCAATAGATGTTCTTTATTTTTGCAATGATGATATTGTTGCGTTAGCCTTAGAGTGTATGGAAGATTGTCCAGTTATTAATACACCTTTGCGTCAATTAACGGAGCTTTTTCCAGATCTTCGCACGACGGTTACTGCTATTAAGCGTGGCTCAGAACTATTTGTTGCGCATTCAGAGACGCAATTGCGCGTTGGTGATGTGACCTATCTTGTTGCTGCTCGTGATCAGATGCGTCGTGCAGTTGGGCTTTTTGGTCATAAGGAACAAGATGCTCATCGTATGATTATTGCGGGAGGCGGTCACATTGGTCTTTATGTTGCTCAGACTATTGAAAAGCGCCTCCATAAATTAAGGTTAAAGATTATAGAATCGCATAGAGAAAGAGCGCTAACAATTGCTGATCAACTCGAAAAGACGACTGTCTTATATGGTGATGTACTAGATCCAGTGATTCTTCAGGACGCTGGAATTGATCAGGCTGATTTAATGATTACATTGACCAATCAGGATCAGGTCAATCTCTTAAGTGCTGTTATTGCTAAAAGATTGGGATGTAAAGCCAATATGGTATTGATCAATAATGTTGCTTATCAAGAGTTCAGCCGTGCAGTTGGTGTGGATGCGTATCTTAATCCACACAGTGTTACTATATCAAAAATTTTGCAACAAATGCGTCGTGGTCGTATTCGTGCTGTTCACTCAATTTTTAATGGGCGGGCAGAAATTATCGAAGCTGAAGTTATGCAGACGTCTTCATTGGTTGGTAAATCACTGTCAGAGCTCAATTTATCAGATGGATTGAGAATTGGCGCAATTTGTCGCAATAAGACAATAATACAACTTTCGGCAGATATACGTATTTTATCTGGCGATCGGATAGTGATTTTTGCTCTTTCTGAGTGTGTTCGTGATGTTGAGCAACTGTTTCGTGTAAGTTTAGAATATTTTTGATATATTGCCTATGTACATTTGTACTTTTTGTATAGTGAACAATTAAGATTAGACGACGCATTAAGCTCTTTAGCTACGAGAAAGTAGAAAATTTACCCGTTGGTGCTGAATTGTATAAAGCCGAATCAATTTTACTACATTTAGCAATCTGCCGCTTTGATCCCAGTTTTCTGACGATCAATCAAGATATGCAATTGTTCAGTTTTTAAATTTTTTTATGATATTCTGGTGAAATATCAGCAAGATGTTTGGTGAGATGCAAATGTTTACCTGATTAAATAATTTTATCCAGATGCGGATAAGGTTTGGCTTGCAAGAAAAAATGCTGTAGAGATGGGTTTTTTTGCGCTTTATTTTCCGTCTGATAACCCTATTATAAAAGTGTTTGAAGATTATTGGGTAGAAAAAAATGTTTCTGATAGGCTTGGATTTAAACGTCATGTTTGGAGACTATTCTGATTAAAGAGGAGGAAATGTCGATTTTACTGAAAAGCCTTGGAGTTACAATATTTGGCAATGATAGTATTTCGCGATTAGCCAAACGATATGTTTTTATCATGAAGAAAAGGAAACTCTTTATTATTGGACGGTGAGAAAGACTGAATATATTTTTGATCCCGCTTTTGGTTTTAAACCGGTTGTAGATCCACGTTTGGTAGGACTTCATATTCACAGAAAGACAAAGGTCGCTCAAAAACTTCAGGAAGGAAGCTTTTACCATTGGGCAGCGTTTTGCCATTTCTGATGTTCATGATTTATTCAGGCAGGGTTATTATCGTTATTTTAACCACTGAGATTTTAATCTTTTTTAAAGAGCATTGATTGTGGCTTGCATAAGAGAGTAGTGTTAGCTTATGGAAAAAGCATTGAACACGTAAAGAGCGATTGTTATATGAACGGAAAGTAAAAACATGAGTAATCCAGTGAAAACAGCATTAAGCCTTGTGCCTATGGTTATTGAACAAACTAATCGTGGTGAGCGGGCATATGATATTTTTTCTCGTCTTTTAAAAGAGCGGATTATTTTTATTAATGGTCCTGTTGAAGACGGTATGGCTATGCTTGTTTGTGCACAACTGCTCTTCTTGGAAGCTGAAAATCCTAAGAAAGAAATTAGTCTTTATATTAATTCGCCTGGTGGTGTCGTGACATCTGGTATGGCAATTTATGATACTATGCAGTTTATTCGCCCACCTGTTTCTACGCTTTGTATGGGGCAGGCTGCATCTATGGGATCATTACTTTTAACGGCTGGAGCAAAAGGTCACCGTTTTACATTGCCGAATGCACGTATTATGGTACATCAGCCATCTGGCGGTTTTCAAGGTCAGGCTTCAGATATTGAACGGCATGCGCAAGATATTATAAAGATGAAACGGCGTTTAAATGAAATTTATGTTCAACACACAGGCCAAGATTATGAGGTTATTGAGAAAACCCTTGATCGTGATCATTTTATGACAGCGGAAGAGGCCAAGAAATTTGGCTTAGTTGATGAAGTTATACAATATCGCGCAGAAACTGAAAAAGACGAAAAAGATTAAGAGTTTTTATAGAAAAAATAGCTACTTTAAATAAAGAATTTTGTAAGAATATCGCGAAAATAAGAGAAAAACGCCTAAGAGTATTGTGACACGCAGGTTTTTTATATGTCTTTTAGTTTTCTTTATGAAAAACTTCCTGTGGCAAGGTAAAGTATTCATATATCGTGGTGAAAGGAAAGAAAAATGAGCAAAATTAGCAATAGCGGGAGCGAATCAAAAAATACTCTCTATTGCTCATTCTGCGGCAAAAGTCAGCATGAGGTGCGTAAGCTCATTGCGGGGCCTACTGTATTCATTTGTGATGAATGCGTGGAGCTTTGCATGGATATTATTCGTGAAGAAAATAAATTTTCTGGGATTAAGGCGCGTGATGGTGTTCCTACTCCACAGGAAATTATAACAGTTCTTGACGACTACGTCATTGGTCAGCAGCATGCAAAGCGTGTTCTTTCTGTTGCTGTCCATAATCATTATAAGCGACTTGCGCATCAGTCTAAGAGTAATGATATTGAGTTGGCAAAATCGAATATTCTCCTTGTTGGCCCAACGGGGTGTGGTAAAACTTATCTAGCACAAACATTGGCGCGTATTATTGATGTACCCTTTACGATGGCAGATGCGACAACTTTGACTGAAGCAGGGTATGTGGGTGAAGATGTTGAAAATATTATTCTAAAGCTTCTCCAAGCTGCTGACTATAATGTTGAACGTGCACAGCGTGGCATTGTTTATATTGATGAGGTTGATAAGATTTCTCGTAAAGCTGATAATCCTTCTATTACAAGAGATGTTTCGGGGGAAGGTGTTCAGCAAGCATTGTTGAAAATTATGGAAGGAACGATAGCTTCTGTTCCCCCGCAGGGTGGGCGTAAGCATCCGCAACAAGAGTTTCTTCAGGTTGATACAACAAACATTTTATTCATTTGTGGGGGTGCTTTTGCCGGTTTGGAACGGATTATTTCAGGACGTGGTGAAAAAACTTCTATTGGTTTTTCTGCTACCGTTAAAGCACCTGATGAACGTTGTGTTGGTGAAATTTTTCGTGATTTAGAACCTGAAGATCTTATAAAGTTTGGTTTAATACCAGAATTTATTGGCCGTCTTCCTGTTGTAGCCACCTTAGAGGATTTAGATGATAACGCCCTTGTTCAAATTTTATCGCAACCAAAAAATGCGTTGGTGAAACAGTATCAGCGTCTTTTTGAGATGGAAAATGTCGAGTTAGCATTTCATGAAGATGCTTTACAGGTTATAGCTAAGAAGGCGATTGAGCGTAAAACCGGTGCGCGTGGTTTACGTTCTATTATGGAGAAGATACTTCTTGAAACGATGTTTGAGCTGCCAGCTCTTGAAGGTGTTCAAAAAGTCGTTATTTCGAGCGACGTAGTTGATGGGAAAGCGCGTCCTCTTTATATTTACTCAGAACGTGCAGAAGATAAAGAAAATGTATCGGCATGACGTGTACGATATGAGAAGTAGTAATAAACCTCATGGATGGACGTTT
Organism: Bartonella sp. B12(2025); assembly: GCF_053795135.1. Classification (NCBI taxonomy): domain Bacteria; kingdom Pseudomonadati; phylum Pseudomonadota; class Alphaproteobacteria; order Hyphomicrobiales; family Bartonellaceae; genus Bartonella; species Bartonella sp. B12(2025). The sequence continues at coordinate 493,707 of NZ_CP200031.1, forward strand.
CTGGATATTATAGTCACAGTGCTTGATTTATATGTTCGCAATTACCACTTCATATATTGTAGAGAGCTGAAGGGTTTTCTAAGCGCGGGCTTGTGTACTACTGGATAGATCCATAGGCTCCAGAAAGGAGAATTATGCAATATATTGATGAAAAGACAGATGGGGTGAGAGAGGAGTTTTACGCTGTTTTACCTCTTCGTGATATTGTTGTCTTCCCACATATGATTGTTCCACTTTTTGTGGGCCGAGAAAAATCAATTCGTGCTCTTGAAGAAACGATGGCGGTTGATAAACAGATACTGTTGGTTACGCAAAAAAATGCTTCTGATGATGATCCAAAATCAGAAGATATTTATGACATTGGTACGTTTGCTAATATTCTTCAACTTTTAAAGCTTCCTGATGGAACTGTAAAGGTTTTGGTTGAAGGCATTGCACGTGCGAAAATTAGCCAATTTGCTGCACATGAAGGCTATCATCAGGCTTGTGCAATTATTATAGAGGAACCTAGAGAGAATGGTGTTGAGATTGAAGCTCTTTCGAGGTCGGTGATTGCGTATTTTGAAAATTATGTAAAACTTAATAAAAAAATTTCTCCTGAAGTTGTCAATGCTATTGGACAGATTGATAATCCTTCTAAGCTTGCCGATACTATTGCCTCTCATTTGATGATTAAGCTTTCAGAAAAGCAGGAAATATTAGAGCTATTACCTGTACGCGATCGCCTTGAACGTGTTCTTTCTTTCATGGAAGGAGAAATTTCTGTTTTGCAGGTTGAAAAGCGTATTCGTTCGCATGTTAAACGGCAAATGGAAAAAAACCAACGGGAGTATTACCTCAATGAGCAGATGAAGGCTATTCAGAAGGAATTAGGAGCGGGTGATGATAGCCGTGATGAGCTCTCTGAGTTAGAAGAGCGCATCAAGAAGATAAAACTTTCGAAGGAAGCACGCGAAAAAGCTTGGGCGGAATTGAGAAAATTACGGAATATGTCTCCTATGTCTGCAGAGGCAACAGTTGTGCGTAACTATCTTGATTGGTTATTAGCAATGCCTTGGGGCAAAAAGTCGAAGATTAAAAACAATTTGGACTTTGCTGAAAAAGTCATGAATAATGAGCATTTTGGTCTTGAAAAAGTTAAGGAACGAATTGTTGAATATTTAGCAGTACAAAGTCGAGCCTCAAAGATAAAAGGTCCCATTATTTGTTTGCTAGGTCCTCCTGGTGTAGGGAAAACATCATTGGCTCGCTCTATTGCAAAAGCGACGGGGCGTGAATATGTTCGTATTTCATTAGGAGGGGTGCGGGATGAGGCAGAAATTCGTGGACATCGCAGAACTTATATTGGCTCTATGCCCGGAAAAATTATTCAGTCTATGAAAAAGTCTAAAAAGTCTAATCCGCTTTTCTTGCTCGATGAAATTGATAAAATGGGGCAAGATTTCCGCGGAGATCCTTCATCGGCTTTATTAGAAGTGCTTGATCCTGAACAAAATGGTACATTTATTGATCACTATTTGGAAGTTGAATATGATCTTTCCGATGTAATGTTTATTACAACTGCGAATACGCTTAATATTCCAGGGCCATTAATGGATCGAATGGAAATTATTCGTATTGCTGGCTATACTGAATGTGAAAAAATGGAAATTGTTAAGCAGCATCTTTTACCAAAAGCACTTAAAGATCACTGTTTGTCTAAAAAAGAGTTCAGCGTTTCTGATAGTGCTATAAAGTCGATTATTCAATTTTACACACGTGAGGCAGGCGTTCGTAACCTTGAGCGTGAATTGATGAAAATAGCACGTAAATCAGTTACAAAAATTCTTAAAACGCATCAAAAGTCCGTAAAGATTACAGAGAATAATATTAATGATTTTCTGGGGGTTAAACGCTACCACTATAACCAGATTGAAGGAGAAAACCAAATTGGTGTTGTTACTGGGCTTGCGTGGACAGAGGTTGGTGGAGAGCTATTGACCATTGAAGGGGTTATGATGTCAGGTAAGGGAAAGATGACTGTAACTGGAAATTTGCGCGATATCATGAAAGAATCAATTTCAGCGGCAGCATCTTATGTACGGTTTCGTGCTGTTGATTTTGGTATTGAACCTCCGCTTTTTGATAAACGCGATATCCATGTTCATGTTCCAGAAGGTGCTACACCAAAAGATGGCCCGTCAGCTGGGATTGCAATGGTGACGGCGATTGTTTCAGTACTAACAGGGATAGCGGTACATAAAGATATTGCAATGACTGGCGAAATTACTTTACGTGGGCGTGTTTTACCGATTGGTGGATTGAAAGAAAAACTACTGGCAGCTCTTCGAGGAGGTATAAAAAAAGTACTTATTCCTGAAGAAAATGCAAAAGATTTGATTGATATTCCCGATGATGTCAAAAATAATATGGAAATTATTCCAGTAAATCACGTGAGTGAAGTCCTTAAACATGCTTTGGTTCGTTTCCCTGATCCTATTGAATGGACAGAGCCTTCCGCAGTCCCTGTGCCTATTAGAAAAGAGAACGATAGTGAAGGAATACAGATTGCGCACTGATTCATTAATCTAATTTGCAGCTGCATTTTCAAAGCAGTAAAAGGTGTTTTCGTGGTTGTTGTTCTGTTTATTTTGAAAAAAAAGTAAAAAATTCCGTGAATAACTGTGATTATTGCTAAAAAACAATGCTTTGGATAAAAATAAGACTTCTGTTTGCTGTACTTTTCAATAAACTGACCGGTAACACGGTTAATTTGTGTTATCCGGTAATATAGGAAAAGGAAATATTCCATGAATAAAAGTGAATTGGTTAGCTCCGTTGCTGAAAAGGCAGGTATTTCAAAAGCGCAAGCTGGCTCTTTTGTTGATGCTTTTATCGCTTCTGTAACAGAAGCTTTGGCTTCAGGGGGAGATGTTCGTCTTCCAGGTTTTGGTTCTTTTGAAGTTTCTCATCGTGCCGCTACAAAGGGGCGTAATCCTTCAACTGGTGCTGAAATTAATATTCCAGCGCGTTCTGTGCCTAAATTTTCTGCAGGAAAAAGTCTTAAAGAAGCTGTTAATAAAAAATAATTTGAGCTGCATAAAAAAAACCCGCTTTGATTTATGAGCGGGTTTTTTAGAAATATTCTGTACGTGCTTTTCACATGGAGATTTGCAGCATATATTTTCTTCAAATGTTATATGTGTAAAATGTTTTTATTTCAGCATTTTCAATAAAATGTGTGGCTGTAGATGTTCGCATAAATTGTAAAAAGGGTGACTTTAGTTTTGCTATGTTGGAATGCTGGGGTATTCTGTATAGTGCAAGATTATGACAGTGATCAAAAAAATATTATGGGGAAGTTTGTATATGTTCGATTCCTATTGCTGTAGTATTGTTTCACGCCATTATTCATTTTAAGTAATTAAAATATATTTGAGATTTTTTATGGTGGTGAAGGCTTTTATTTATATTAAAAAAGTCTTTTAAAGTTCCTATGCTGCTTAATAAATAATAGAATGTAGAGTAGTATTTATTAGTTGCAGTTGTCGGACTCATAAAAAGATTTTAGGATAATTTTTGTGCGAGAATCATTAAGATCTGCTGAATAGGCTGAAAACGAATAGTATATATATTCATAAATAGAAGCTATGTTGTTCTCTATCTTTTTAACCATTGAATACAGTCATCTAAGGCTCGAGCAGTTATAGATTGTTTTTTTGCTAATTTTTTTTCTTTGCTTGGTAGGTGTTTTTCTGAACGCTTGACAACAGCAATAGGTGGAAAAAGTCCAAAGTTGATATTCATTGGTTGAAAGGATTGCCTTTCTGCTTTTTCATCTACGATGTGTCCGCCAGTAATATGGTTCAAGAGAGCTCCAAATGCTGTGGTTTGTGGTGGTGTGGAAGGGCATTTATGGTTATATTCAGAAGCGGCAAAGCGCCCAGCGAGAAGTCCTATTGCCGATGATTCTACGTAACCTTCACATCCCGTGATTTGCCCAGCAAAACGCAGTCTAGGCCTTTTTTTCAAACGAAGGGTTTGATCAAGAATGATTGGCGAGTTGAGATAGGTATTGCGATGAAGTCCACCAAGACGTGCGAATTCTGCTTTTTCAAGGCCAGGAATCATTCTAAAAATGCGGACTTGTTCAGCATATTTCAGTTTTGTTTGGAATCCTACCATATTGTAAAGAGTTCCAAGCTTATTGTCTTGGCGTAATTGAACGACGGCGTAGGCTTTGATTGTGGGATTATGGGCATTGGTTAATCCCTTAGGTTTCATAGGACCATGCCTTAGAGTTTCAATTCCGCGTTCAGCCATAATTTCAATTGGTAGACATCCATCAAAGTAGGGTATTTTTTCAAATTCGCGGAATTCTATTTTTTCTGCGTTTTTCAATGCTTGAACAAATGCTTCATATTGTTCTTTATCAAGGGGACAATTAAGATAATCCTTTCCTGTTCCTTCGGGGCCGATTTTATCATAACGAGATTGATACCAACAAATGTCCATATTAATACTATCGGTATGAATGATAGGTGCGATAGCATCAAAAAAAGAGAGCGCTTCTGTTCCGGTTATTGCTTGTATTGCTTGAGCAAGTGGTGGTGAAGTAAGGGGGCCAGTTGCAATGATGACGTGATCCCAGTCTTCAGGAATCTCTTGAATCTCCTCATGTTCTATCGTTATAAGAGGATGATTTTTAAGTGCTAGCGTAATGGTTTTTGAAAATTCATCGCGGTCAACGGCAAGTGCGCTTCCGGCTGGTACTTTATTGGCATCTGCAGCACTCATAATCAAAGATTTTGCCAATCGCATTTCAGCATGTAAAAGGCCTACGGCATTTGCTGATGAATCATCAGAACGGAATGAGTTTGAGCAAATGAGCTCTGCAAGCTCACCTGTTTTATGGGCCTCAGATTTTTTTTGAGGCCGCATTTCATGCAAAATAACGGGGATTCCTGATTGGGCGATTTGCCAGCTTGCTTCACTGCCTGCAAGGCCGCCGCCGATGATATGGATTGGAGTATTGAATGTATTTAACATAACCTGCTTTTAGCGGAAGTAGCTCTGTATGAAAAGCGTAGATTTTATTTTTGTAATTTATGAAGAATGAGGCATATTTGGATTTTTTAATATATTTGTTTGCTTTTTTTCTTTAATTAATGGTATAGAAACGCCGCTTATGTAAGGTTATTTATTGGCTTGTGAGTTTGAAAGCGGATGTGGCGAAATTGGTAGACGCACCAGATTTAGGTTCTGGCGGGAGACCGTGGGGGTTCGAGTCCCTCCATCCGCACCAAAGGAATTTTTTGAACACTACGGATTTCTATGTGTCTGGAATTCCGCTTCATGGTGATTTAACACTCAAGTGTTAGAATGTAGTTATTATCAGAGTGGGTTTTCCCCTCTCCTCAGAAGAATGAAGGTTGTTTAATGCAGGTTACCGAGACGCTTAATGAAGGACTGAAGCGCGAAATTAAGATCGTGGTTCCGGCGAGCGATTTAGAAAAAAAGTTGAATGAACGGTTAGATAATACCAAGGGTAAGATCAAGCTTAATGGTTTTCGTCCTGGTAAGGTTCCAGCTGGATACCTACGAAAAATGTACGGCAAGTCTTTTATGGCGGAGATTCTCAATGAAATTGTCAGCGATGCACCTCGTTCTATTCTAGCTGACCGCAATGAACGCTCGGCGTTGCAGCCGCAAATTGATATAAATGAAGATGAACAGATTCTGGATGGCAAAGCCGATTTGGTTTTTAGTTTAAAGTATGAAGTTTTGCCAAAATTTGAAATTAAAGATTTTGAACATACTGAAATTACCCGTGAAGTTGCAGCTATTCCTGAACAAGAGATTGATGATCAAGTAAAGCGCGTCCTTTCTTCGACGCGTAATTATTCACTAAAAGATGGCCTCTCTGAAGAAGGTGATCGCGTTACGATAGATTATCTTGGTAAGCTTGAGGGTGTTCCATTTGAGGGTGGAGCAGATAGTAACGCGCAATTGATTCTGGGATCAAAGCAATTTATTCTTGGTTTCGAGGAGCAATTGGTTGGCGTAAAAGCAGGTGATATGAAAACAATTTCTGTTAAATTTCCTGATGATTACAATGCAGTACATTTGGCTGGTAAGGATGCAGAATTTGATATCACTGTTAAAGCTGTTTCTAAACCGGATAAGCTCAAGATTGATGATGAAGCAGCACAAAAAGTTGGTCTAGAATCTCTAGATCGTTTACGTGAAGCTGTGCGTGGGCAGATTGAAAGTCAATATGGTTTAATGACACGTCAGAAAATTAAGCGTCAAATTCTTGATGCTTTAGATGCTGATTATAATTTTGAGATTCCTGAAGGACTTTTAGAAATTGAATTTAACAATATATGGGCTCAAGTTAATAACGATTTAAAAAAGGCTGAGCGCAGTTTTGAAGATGAAGGTGTCACAGAGGAGCAGGCACGGGAGGAATATCGTGCGCTTGCGCAACGTCGCGTTCGTCTTGGTTTGGTGCTTTCTGAAATTGGAATGAAGGTTGGTATTAACGTAAGTGAGGATGAGCTAAAAGCAGCGGTTTTTGAGCAAGTTCGCCAGTACCCTGGACAAGAAAAAGAAATTATGGATTTTTTTCGTAATACTCCGGAAGCTGTTGCAAATCTACGTGCTCCGATTTTTGAAGAGAAAGTTATTGATTATTTGCTGACACGGATAAAAGTCACAGATAAAGAAGTGACAGTTGAAGAGCTGATGAAGGAATATGATGAAACAGACTTAACGGAAAAAAAACCGACAAAGAAAAAATTTGCAGTGAAAGAAAAAGCTACAGAAAAAGTTCCAGCTAAGAAAAGAACACCTAAAAAAGGTTAATATTTGCACGAACAGAATAGGTCCGATGAAGTCGGGCTTTTTGTGCGATTTATATTCTAGGCTTGCGTTTAGAATGGTTTTGAATTAGCCATCAGGTGTACTTAAAATATTGATAGTGGATTGGCAATGGACATCGTTGATACGCGCACTCCTGATTCTAAACGTTTCATTTCTGGAGTTACAGGTGATTGGGAAGTCATCATTGGCATGGAGGTTCATGCACAAATTATATCAAACTCAAAGCTTTTTTCAGGTGCGTCAACCAAATTTGGTGCTGAGCCGAACAATCATGTATCGCTTATTGATGCAGCTATGCCTGGTATGTTGCCTGTTATTAATCAAGAATGTGTTCGTCAAGCGATTTTAACTGGTTTAGGATTAAAGGCTAATATTAATCTAAAATCTGTTTTTGATCGTAAGAATTATTTTTACCCAGATTTACCGCAAGGATATCAAATTTCCCAATTTCGTTATCCGATTGTAGGAGAGGGAAAGGTAATTATATCTGTTGGTCCAGATTTGAATGGCCATTTTGAGGATATTGAAGTTGGAATTGAGAGATTGCATCTTGAGCAGGATGCTGGAAAATCAATGCACGATCAGCATCCAACAATGTCTTTTGTAGATCTTAATCGTTCTGGTGTGGCTCTTATGGAAATTGTTTCCAAACCGGATATGCGCTCATCAGATGAAGCCAAAGCCTATATGACAAAATTGCGTACGATTGTTCGTTATTTGGATACCTGTGATGGTAATATGGATGAAGGTTCCATGCGTGCGGACGTTAATGTGTCGGTTCGTCGTCCTGGTGAAAAGTTTGGTACGCGCTGCGAAATCAAAAATGTTAACTCTATTCGATTCATTGGTCAAGCGATTGATTATGAGGCACGTCGTCAAATCTCGATTTTAGAGGATGGTGGTGTAATAGATCAAGAGACTCGACTTTTTGATGCTGCTAAAGGTGAAACACGGTCTATGCGTTCAAAGGAAGAGGCGCATGATTATCGTTATTTTCCTGATCCTGATCTTTTGCCATTAGAATTTGATCAAGCGTTTGTGGACGCTTTGGCGGCAAAATTGCCGGAATTACCTGATGAAAGAAAAACACGTTTTGTCAATGAGATGGGGTTAACAGTGTATGATGCTTCCATTCTTGTGACAGAAAAAGCTATTGCTGATTATTTTGAAAAAGTAGCTTGTGGGCGTGATGGGAAAACAGTTGCGAATTGGGTGATTAATGATCTTTTAGGCGCCTTAAATAAAAATAATCGTGAGATTGAAGAGACACCGGTATCACCAAATCAATTGGGAGCCATTATTGATCTTATCAAAGAAGGGACTATTTCTGGAAAAATTGCCAAAGATCTTTTTGAAATTATTTGGAATGAAGGTGGAGATCCACGTCAGATTGTAGAAGAACGCAATATGAAGCAGGTAACAGATATAAAGGCTATAGAGAGAGTTGTTGATGAAATCGTTGCCAATAATTCTGATAAAGTTTTTCAAGCAAAACAAAAACCTGCTTTAGCTGGTTGGTTTGTCGGACAAGTCATGAAAACAACAGGTGGTAAGGCAAATCCTCAAACTGTTAATGAATTGGTTAAGATGAAACTTGGTATAGATTAAGTTTTATAGGGTAGAGGAAAGTCCATAAATATGATAGCTCTTGTGTTAAGGAACACGAATTAGGCTATTAAATGCAGTTATGACTGATTTACCGGTAAAATTTTTTAGTAATCTCGGGTGTCATGACAAATTTATTCCAAGAATTTATTTTGCAGGTATACTAAAGAAATGGACTAAAAGATGGCTGTTTTTTTTAAACAAATCTTTACATGGTGGAGTGGTAATACCATAAGCACGCGCTTTTTTACGTGGCGTAAAGGTAAGCGCATAGGGGAAGATCAGTTTGGGAATGTTTATTATGAGGGGGGCTATCATAAGGATGGTTATCCACGCCGTTGGGTGATTTATAAAGATTATTCTGAAGCTTCTACCATTCCACCTGGTTGGCATGGCTGGATTCATCATCGCTGTGATAGCCCTCCAACGCAGGAGGATTATCGTATGTATGAATGGGAAAAGCCTCATGTTGCGAATATGACAGGGACAAGTGACGCTTATCGACCAAAGGGGGCTATTACTTATAACGGTGAGCGTTCTTGTATACATGAAGATTATGATGCATGGTCGCCTAAAAAATAAAATGTTTTGATGCGTATGTGTATTTTTTCTTATTTTGCTATATTTAAATTTTATAAATAGAATTTTTTAGATGCGATTGATTGGGTGTGATGAGAGCTTTTCTAGTATTAGGATTGAGGCGTTTTTTTTGTGTTTGTTTCATGGGAACCGTAGTGGTTTTGTTCTCAGTTTGTGGAATACAGGCTAAACGTATTAGTAATGGAAGTGCTGTTTTCGCTGGTCTTGATAAAATTACTGGTAGGACTACGCGTTTTGAAGTTCCTCTTGGTGAAGTGTATCAATACGGTGCTTTACAGGTAAAGCCGCGGGCATGTTATACGAGTTCCAAGGATGAGCCAACCCGCACAACCGGTTTTATTGAAGTTAATGAGATTACGTTAGATAAAAAGGTGCGGCGTATTTTTACAGGATGGATGTTTGCAGATAGCCCTGGCTTGAATGCTGTAGAGCATCCTATCTATGACGTGTGGTTAAAAGACTGCAAACAGGATTCTCGGAATCTGCCCTTTCAATGACCTTTTGTATAAAATAATGTATTTAAAACAAGCCATTGTTTTTATTTGTCTTATAATTCCAGCCTAAGTGGCTAAATCAGCTCTTAAAACGAGAGTGGTTATATGCTGAAAGTGAGGGCTTATTGGTATATTTTTCTTTTGTATTTAAACAGATTATTCTCCAAAGAAGATACAAATGAGTTTATAGGATTTTGTTCTCATAGTGATAGAGGTCTTTTTTTATTGAGAAGGGTATTAATTAGTTTGATAATTAAGATTATGTGGTCTCTACAATAGAGACTTTAGCTAACTGATATAGTGCGGCAATTTTGTGGATGGTGTTCTTAATATCCGTATTTTAAATATTCTGTAGAGGATACAAGTATTTTCATGTAGAAATATTTGAAGTTTAGGAGCACTAACCGGATAGATATTAAATATTTCTCATTATCAAAACTGATATACCTGTTTTGTGGAAAGAACTATCAATTATACAGTAAGCATGGAACTTTGTACAATGAAAGATGTCAATCAACAATATAATAATGTATCGTTTTTGCCGAAACAGCCTAAAGAGCCATTATTGAATGTCCCATTTATTATAGTTGTTTTGATAGCGTTTTGTTTTTGTACTTATTTTATTCCTCAGTATTTTTTTTCTAATCAGCTTTATATTGAAGTCCTTGAACTTTTTTCATTTATACCAGTGTTGTTTAAGGCTGAACCGTTAGCATTTTGTCATACCATTATTAGTTATTCATTTATGCATGGTAGTTTTAAACATGTTGTTATTAACATGGCTTGGCTTTTAGTTTTTGGATCTCTTTTAGTCAGACATCTTGGTAGTTTACGTTTTTTGGTTTTTTGGGTACTAACAGCAATTATATCTGTGTTGACTTATTTTGCACTTCACCAAGATAGTGCGATATCGCTTGTTGGTGCATCGGGTGTAGTGTCTGGAATGATGGGTGCCATTGCACGTTATGGTTTTCCTTGGGGTTATTTTGGTGTTAGTGCGCAGAATGAAAGATTTTTAGGCTCTTTATTGTCTATCAAAAAAGCATTGTGCTCAAGAGGGGTACTTGTTTATATGAGTATATGGCTGAGTGTTGATTTTATCATAGCTATTTCCTCTTTTCTGTTTGAAGGAGATGGTGTTTCAATAGCATGGGAGGCTCATATTGGTGGTTTTTTTTCAGGCTTTTTGTTGATTGATTTTTTCGATATTTCGCGGAAAAAATTAAAAACTACGACCTAAGATATTTATGAGCTGCATAAAGTGCTATTGTTGCTGCGTTTGAAACATTTAATGATTTAATATCTCCGGGCATATCAAGGCGTGTTAATGCGCAAACGGTTTCACGTGTTTTTTTGCGTAAACCTTTACCTTCTGCCCCTAAAATAAGGGCAATTTTTGTTCCTGTTAATGCTGTTTCTAGAGGATCTGCGCCTTCTGAATCGAGTCCGAAGCTGATAAAACCTGCTTTATGAAGTTCTTGTAGTGCTTCGGTAAGGTTTCGTACAGTTATATAATTAATCAGCTCCAAAGCTCCGGAGGCTGCTTTGGCAAGAACGCCGCTCTCTTGTGGTGAGTGGCGACAAGTAGTGATGAGTGCCCCAGCTTTAAACGCAACTGCAGAGCGCATAATAGCACCGACATTATGTGGATCGGTAATTTGATCCATTACGATGACAAGATCTGTATTTTCTAGTTCAGATAATTGGCATGGCTGGAGTGGTTCAGTTTCCACAACAATACCTTGATGAACCGCATCATTTCCAACAAGTGTATCAAGCTGTTTTGGGGAGCATAATGTGACAGGACAAGGTAAATCTGATTCGGGTATATTTAATCGTTTTAATGCATTTGGTGTAATATGGATACATTTAAAAATTCTTTTTGAGTTTTTTAAGGCAGCATAAACCGAATGGATACCATAAAGACGGATTGTTCCTTGTTTCAAAGGAGCAGCTTCCTTTTTCAGGTGTGTGGCAGATCGAGAAGGGAAGCTTTTTGTATCACTATATCGGCGACGTAAACGAGCATAATGAGCATTTTTCGATATTTTTTCTTTCATAGCTTCTTTATAGCGTGTTAATATCAGAAATAGATAGAAAAAAAGCTGTTATTTAAAATTATTAGAAGGAAATTTGTACAGAATCGCATTTATCCTGTTGACAGATACGATAGTAATCGTCATAACCGCCCCGCAACCATTTTAAATTGAATGGGTATAAGTTTGGTTGTAGTGATGCCTCAATCACGCAACTTTGCCGATGGAATGGAGGGGTGCCCGAGTGGTTAAAGGGGGCGGACTGTAAATCCGTTGCGTATGCTACGTTGGTTCGAATCCAACCCCCTCCACCATTCATCGAAGGAGAATTAATACGATGGTTATGCGGGTATAGCTCAATGGTAGAGCAGCAGCCTTCCAAGCTGAATATGCGGGTTCGATTCCCGCTACCCGCTCCAAGTAGTTGTTGATGATTGGGCAAATAATCGTGGTGGAAAATATTTTCATCATAAATTGGTCGGGGATTCCCGTCTAAGAGGTATAATGTCTGGGATAATGTAGAGATCCAGTTTGATTCAGTCCTGCAGGTCTGTTTCCAGGTGCTAACAAAACAAGAGACAAAACAAGAGATTGATAGCGATGGCAAAGAGCAAATTTGAACGTACGAAGCCGCATGTTAATATTGGTACGATTGGTCACGTTGATCATGGGAAGACTTCGTTAACAGCGGCGATTACGAAATATTTTGGTGAATTTAAAGCGTATGACCAAATTGATGCGGCACCGGAAGAGCGTGCACGTGGAATTACTATTTCTACAGCGCATGTTGAGTATGAAACAGAAAATCGGCACTATGCGCATGTTGATTGCCCTGGTCACGCGGATTATGTCAAGAACATGATTACGGGTGCGGCGCAGATGGATGGAGCGATTTTGGTTGTTTCTGCTGCTGATGGTCCGATGCCTCAGACACGTGAGCATATTTTGCTGGCGCGTCAGGTGGGTGTTCCAGCGATTGTTGTTTTTCTCAATAAGGTTGATCAGGTTGATGATGCTGAGCTTTTGGAGCTTGTTGAGCTTGAAGTGCGGGAGCTTTTATCAAAATATGATTTTCCTGGAGATGATATACCAATAATTAAGGGTTCTGCGTTGGCGGCGCTTGAGGACAAAGATAAAAGCATTGGTGAAGATGCGGTTCGTCTTTTGATGAGTGAGGTTGATAATTATATACCAACACCTGAGCGTCCTGTTGACCAGCCGTTTTTGATGCCGATTGAGGATGTTTTTTCTATTTCAGGACGTGGAACTGTTGTTACAGGTCGTGTTGAACGTGGTGTCATTAAAGTTGGTGAAGAGATTGAGATTATCGGTATCCGTCCGACTTCTAAGACGACAGTTACAGGGGTTGAAATGTTTCGCAAGCTCTTGGATCAAGGTCAAGCAGGCGATAATATTGGTGCACTGCTTCGTGGGGTTGATCGTGAAGGGATTGAACGTGGTCAAGTATTGGCAAAGCCTGGTTCAGTTACTCCTCATACCCGATTTAAAGCAGAGGCTTATATTTTGACGAAAGATGAAGGTGGTCGTCATACTCCATTTTTCACGAATTACCGTCCTCAATTTTATTTCCGTACTACGGATGTGACGGGTATTGTTACTCTTCCAGAAGGTACCGAGATGGTTATGCCTGGTGATAATGTTGCTATGGATGTTTCTTTGATTGTTCCGATTGCGATGGAAGAGAAACTTCGTTTTGCTATTCGTGAAGGTGGTCGTACTGTTGGTGCAGGTATCGTCTCTAAGATCATTGAGTAAATAATGCTTGTTGAGGAGTGTTAAAGGTATTTTAATTTTGAGAGTTAGGGGTATAGCTCAGTTGGTAGAGCGGCGGTCTCCAAAACCGCAGGTCGCGGGTTCAAGTCCTGCTGCCCCTGCCAAGGGGGGTTGGTTCTAGTTGTGAGGAGGCGGATTTTTTTATTGCCTTCTTCGCTTTTTTTTGTATGGGGCTTGTTTTTTTGTGTGTGAAGCGGTATTGAGTAGGAAATGAATAAAGTTGCGTAAGGCTAGAGGGTGGCTTTTCGCATTTTTTTGTCGTATTTATTTTGTTGTGTAAATCACAATAATAGAAAGAGTGTAGTGTGACTGATGGCATCTAAAACCAATCCAATAGCCTTTTTAAAGCAGGTTTATGCAGAAACAGTTAAGGTGAAGTGGCCTACGCGTCGTGAGACGGTGATCTCTACTGCTATGGTGTTATTGGTAACTACATTAGCTTCGGCTTTCTTTTTTGTTGTGGATCAAGTTATGCATTTTGGTATTTGGCGGGGTATTGATCTTCTAAAATATCTTTTTAGTTGATGGTGCAAGGAAGTATGACTGTGGCTGCTCGTTGGTATATTGTTCAAGCGTATTCAAATTTTGAAAAGAAGGTAGCAGAAGCTATTGACAGAGAGGCAAAGCAAAAAGGGCTTGATCATCTGTTTGAGAGGATTTTTGTTCCAACAGAGCGTGTTGTGGAAGTTCGTCGTGGGCGTAAAGTTGATGCTGAACGGAAGTTTTTTCCTGGTTACGTTCTTGTTTGCGCTGAGTTGACAGATGAGGTTTATCATCTCATTAAGAATACTCCTAAAGTGACAGGTTTTTTGGGATCGGATGCGCGTCCTGTTCCCATTTCTGATCGAGAGGTTGAGGAGATTCTTAAACAAGTTCAAGAGGGAGTTAAGTCTCCAAAATCTTCTGTATTGTTTGAAGTTGGAGAGCAGGTTCGTGTTGCTGATGGCCCTTTTGTTTCGTTTAATGGGATTGTTCAAGAGGTTGAAGAAGAGCGTTCTCGCCTTAAGGTGGAGGTGCTGATTTTTGGGCGTCCTACGCCTGTTGATTTAGAGTTTGGTCAGGTTGAAAAGCTCTGATTAAATTTAAAGTGATTTTAATCACTTTAAGTAATTGGTGGGAGGTGATTTATGGCTTTTGTCGGCTTGATGATCCGAACCACTCGACTGCGGCAGGTGGCGGGTAAGGTAAGTTGCCAGCATACCGGTGAAATTAAAGGCAGATTGTTATGGCAAAAAAAAGTATAGGTCAGCTCAAGTTGCAGGTTCCTGCAGGGGCTGCTACTCCGTCTCCACCTATTGGTCCAGCTCTTGGTCAGCGTGGTATTAATATCATGGAATTCTGTAAGGCATTTAACGCGGCTACGCAAGAAATGGAGAAGGGTGCACCGATTCCAGTAATCATCACTTATTATCAAGATAAGTCTTTTACGTTTTCTTTAAAGACACCTCCTGTATCATTTTTCTTGAAAAAAGAAGCGAGTTTAAAATCTGGTTCGAAAGAGCCTGGTAAGATGTCTGTAGGCAGCATCTCTCGTGATAAGATTCGTTCAATTGCGGAAGCAAAGATGAAGGATCTTAATGCAAATGATATTGAGTCGGCGATGCGCATGGTTGAAGGTTCTGCTCGCTCTATGGGCTTGGAAGTTGTGGGCTAATGTTATGGGAAAAATAGCAAAGAGAATAAAAAATATCCGGAAAGATATTGATTTTAATGAACTTTACGCTTTAAAAGATGCAGTTTTGATGGTTAAAGAGCGTGCGGTTGCTAAGTTTGATGAAACAATTGAGATCTCAATGAATTTGGGTGTCGATCCTCGCCATGCAGATCAAATGGTTCGAGGTGTTGCTCATTTGCCTAATGGAACAGGGCGCAATATTCGTGTTGCTGTTTTTGCGCGTGGTGATAAGGCTGAGGAGGCTAAGGCTGCTGGTGCTGATATTGTAGGAGCTGAAGATTTGTTTGAAAGCGTTAATGGTGGGACAATCAATTTTGATCGTTGTATTGCAACGCCAGATATGATGCCTCTTGTCGGTCGTCTTGGTAAGATTCTTGGTCCGCGGAGTTTGATGCCAAATCCCAAAGTTGGAACTGTGACGCTTGATATTACCAGTGCTGTTAAAGCTTCTAAAGGTGGTGCCGTTGAGTTTCGTGTTGAAAAGGCTGGTATTGTACATGCTGGTATCGGT
This sequence comes from Bartonella sp. B12(2025), assembly GCF_053795135.1. Classification (NCBI taxonomy): domain Bacteria; kingdom Pseudomonadati; phylum Pseudomonadota; class Alphaproteobacteria; order Hyphomicrobiales; family Bartonellaceae; genus Bartonella; species Bartonella sp. B12(2025). The sequence continues at coordinate 509,286 of NZ_CP200031.1, forward strand.
AAGGCTTCTTTCGGGGTTGAGAAGATAGTGGAAAATATTAAAGCTTTTGCTGTTGCTGTTATTAGAGCTAAACCGCAAGGTGCGAAAGGTGAATATATTAAACGTGTTGCAGTTTCTTCGACGATGGGGATTGGGGTTAAAGTTGATCCTGCGACTGTTCGTTCAGAATAAGTTTAAACAGATTTATAATTTTATTTTGGGGTGTGTGAATATCGAAATTATATTTAGAACGTCGATTTTTGTTGGTGTTCGGCTATCTAAGCTTTGTTGAGCTTGGGTTATACCGGAAGAAATTTCGGAATATCCTGTCCGAGATTGTGGGTGATACTATTTTAGTATCTTAATCAAAAGAAAACCTGCATGAGACTGGGGTAAAAACTGAGAGTTAAAGACTTAAAGGGTTTGAGCCAAGGTTGCCTTTGATCGCTATGCGTGAAAAAGGGGACAGGATCCTCATCGGTGACATGAAGTATTTTGTGTTATCAAAGGTAACCAATGGGTTTGTTTTAAGCAAATCTGTTATATGGAGAGAGACAGTGAATAGAGCGGAAAAACGCGAATTTGTTACATGGCTTAACGAGGCTTTTCGAAAGTCTGGTTCTGTTGTTGTTGCACATTATTCCGGTCTGACAGTTTCGCAAATGAACGATCTTCGTTCAAAAATGGGTGAAGCTGGCGGTGCCGTTAAAGTCGCTAAAAACCGTCTTGCTAAAATCGCTCTTCAGGGCACGGAATCTGAATCAATAGTGGATTTGTTTGCTGGGCAAACACTTATCGCTTATTCAGAAGATCCGGTTACAGCACCGAAAGTTGCTGTTGATTTTGCGAAAAGTAATGACAAATTTGTCATCCTTGGTGGTTCAATGGGTGCAACAAGTTTGAGTGTGGATGCTGTGAAGTCATTGGCTTCATTGCCTTCATTGAACGAGTTGCGGGCAAAACTTGTGGGTATGCTTTCTACTCCTGCGACCCATATCGCACAGGTTGTTAATGCGCCTGCTGGTCAGATTGCACGTGTCATTGGAGCATATGCTCAGGAGGATAAGGCGGCTTGAGGCTGTTTTGTATTCACATTTATGGAAGAGCTTTGATGCTTTTCTGTTTTTTTGAATAAGTTTTAAATAATGGTTCAAATCTTTTAATTAAAGGAATTTTAAAATGGCTGATCTAGCGAAGATCGTAGAAGACCTTTCTAACCTAACTCTTTTGGAAGCTGCTGAGCTTTCTAAGTTGCTTGAAGAAAAATGGGGGGTTTCAGCTGCTGCTCCTGTAGCTGTAGCTGCTGTTGCTGGTGCTGCTGCTCCAGCTGCTGAAGAAAAAACAGAATTTGATGTTATTCTTGTTGAAGGTGGTGCACAAAAAATTAATGTCATTAAGGAAGTTCGTGCTCTTACTGGTCTTGGTCTTAAAGAAGCCAAAGATCTGGTCGAAGGGGCGCCTAAACCTATTAAAGAGGGTGCTTCTAAAGACGAGGCAGAAAAAATTAAATCTCAACTTGAAGCTGCTGGTGCTAAGGTTGAGCTTAAGTAAACTTTATTTTATTGGCGGACATTTATGTTCGCCGATTTCCTTTCTCTTGAAAAGAAGGGAGATGATCAGTGGAAACCTTTTCCTAGCAGTCCAGTAGCTGTAAAAGGGCACAGGTTTTACTCCTAGTTCCCTCAGAGTCAAGTAAATGGATGACTTGTATTGGTGAGGGAAGTTGATGGTGCTCATTATCGGGTATCAAGTGAACTGGTCTGCATGTGCAGGTTAATGATATAAAGCTTTCGAGGTTTAGTCTACCTTGAAGAGTAAAGATCAAGGAGCGACGATGGCTCAGACTCTAGCGATGATGTCTCAATTCAATGGTCGTAAGCGCGTACGCAAGTTTTTTGGTAAGATTCCTGAAGTAGCAGAAATGCCGAACCTTATTGAGGTTCAGAAGGCGTCATACGATCAGTTTCTTATGGTCGATGAACCAAAAGGTGGACGACCAGATGAAGGTTTACAAGCTGTTTTTAAGTCGGTATTTCCTATTTCGGACTTTTCTGGTACAGCTATGCTTGAGTTTGTTAGTTATGAATTTGATTTACCAAAATTTGATGTTGAAGAATGTCGTCAGCGTGATTTGACTTATGCTGCACCATTAAAAGTGATATTACGCTTAATTGTTTTTGATGTTGATGAGGATACTGGTTCGAAGGATATTAAAGATATTAAAGAGCAGGGCGTTTATATGGGCGATATGCCTTTAATGACGAAGAATGGTACCTTTATCGTTAATGGTACGGAACGTGTTATTGTTTCACAGATGCATCGTTCTCCCGGTGTTTTTTTTGATCATGATAAAGGAAAGTCTCATTCATCGGGAAAGTTCCTTTTTGCTGCTCGTGTTATTCCTTATCGCGGCTCTTGGCTTGATATTGAGTTTGATGCTAAGGACATTATTTATGCCCGTATTGATCGGAGGCGTAAGATTCCTGTTACGAGTCTTTTGATGGCATTGGGTATGGATGCATCAGATATTTTGTCAACGTTTTATAATAAAGTTAGTTATGAACGAGACGGAGATGGGTGGCGTATTCCTTATTCTGTTGATCGCTTTAAGGGAATGAAGCTCCTTTCTGACCTTGTGGATGCAGACAGTGGTGAAGTTGTTGCTGAGGCTGGGAAAAAGCTAACGGTTCGTGCTGCAAAGTCTTTAGCCGAAAAAGGTCTCAAAGCGGTTAAAGTCAGTGAGGATGATTTATTAGGATGCTATCTTGCGGAAGATATAGTTAATTACCAGACAGGTGAGATTTACCTTGAAGCTGGTGATGAGATTGACGAAAAAATATTAAAGATTTTGTTTGATGTTAATGTGAATCAAATCAATATTCTTGATATTGATCATATGAATATTGGGGCATATATCCGTAATACTTTAAAAGTGGATAAAAATGAAAGCCGGCAAGATGCGTTATTTGATATTTATCGGGTAATGCGTCCAGGTGAGCCGCCAACAATGGATACAGCAGAAGCTATGTTCCATTCGTTATTCTTTGATCCAGAGCGGTATGATCTTTCAGCAGTTGGGCGTGTTAAGATGAATTTGCGTATGGATCTTGATTGTCCAGACACGATTCGCATTTTGCGTCAAGAAGATATTCTTGCTGTTGTTAAGATGTTAGTTGAATTGCGCGATGGTCGTGGTGAAATTGATGATATTGATAATCTTGGAAATCGTCGCGTTCGTTCTGTCGGGGAATTAATGGAGAATCAGTATCGCATCGGTCTACTTCGTATGGAGCGTGCGATAAAAGAGCGTATGTCGTCGGTTGAAATTGACACAGTTATGCCACAGGATTTGATAAATGCAAAACCTGCTGCTGCAGCGGTTCGTGAGTTTTTTGGATCTTCGCAATTGTCACAGTTTATGGATCAAACCAATCCATTGTCAGAGATTACCCATAAGCGCCGTCTTTCTGCTCTTGGTCCAGGTGGTTTAACTCGTGAACGTGCAGGTTTTGAAGTTCGTGACGTACATCCTACGCATTATGGTCGTATTTGTCCGATTGAAACTCCGGAAGGTCCTAATATTGGTTTGATTAATTCCTTAGCGACATTTGCGCGGGTTAATAAATATGGTTTTATTGAAAGTCCATATCGCAAAATTATTGATGGTAAAGTGACAACAGAAGTTATTTATCTGTCTGCTATGGAAGAATCAAAGCATTATGTGGCTCAGGCCAATTCTTCACTGGACGCTGAAGGGCGTTTTACAGAAGAGTTTGTTGTTTGTCGTCATGCGGGTGAAGTTTTGATGGCGCCGCGGGATCATGTGGATTTGATGGATGTTTCACCAAAACAGTTGGTTTCGGTGGCAGCAGCTCTTATTCCATTTTTGGAAAATGATGATGCGAATCGTGCGCTGATGGGGTCGAATATGCAGCGTCAGGCAGTTCCGCTTGTACGCGCTGAAGCGCCATTTGTTGGTACGGGTATGGAATCAGTAGTAGCGCGCGATTCGGGTGCTGCTGTTAGTGCGAAGCGTGGTGGTATTGTTGATCAAGTTGATGCAACCCGTATTGTTATCCGTGCGACAGAAGATTTGGATCCGTCAAAATCTGGCGTTGATATTTACCGTTTACAGAAATTTCAGCGTTCAAATCAGTCCACTTGTATTAATCAACGCCCCCTTGTGCATGTTGGTGATCGGATAGAGAAGGGTGATATCATTGCAGATGGTCCATCTACGGATCTTGGTGATTTAGCTCTTGGACGGAATGTGCTTGTAGCATTTATGCCTTGGAATGGGTATAATTATGAGGACTCTATTTTGCTTTCCGAGCGTATCGTTGCTGATGATGTATTTACTTCGATTCATATTGAAGAATTTGAAGTAGCTGCGCGTGATACAAAGCTTGGTCCTGAAGAGATTACGCGTGATATTCCTAATGTTGCGGAGGAAGCGTTAAGGAATCTTGATGAAGCTGGTATCATCTATATTGGTGCTGAAGTTCAGCCTGGTGATATTTTGGTTGGTAAAATTACACCAAAGGGTGAAAGTCCCATGACGCCAGAAGAGAAGCTTCTGCGCGCAATTTTTGGGGAGAAAGCTTCAGATGTTCGTGATACTTCTATGCGAATGCCTCCTGGGACTTTTGGGACTGTTGTTGAAGTTCGTGTTTTTAACCGCCACGGTGTGGAAAAAGATGAACGTGCAATGGCAATTGAGCGTGAAGAGATTGAGCGTTTAGCTAAAGATCGTGATGATGAACAGTCGATTCTTGATCGCAATGTTTATGCACGTCTTGCTGATATGTTGATGGGCAAAACTGTTGTAGAAGGTTCAAAAGGCTTTTCGAACGGCAAGGAACTTGACAGTACGATAATGGGGCAATATCCGCGCTCACAATGGTGGCAATTTACCGTTGAGGACGAAAAGCTTCAGAATGAAATTGAGGCTTTGCGCAAGCAATATGATGAATCAAAAGAAGCTTTACAGCGTCGCTTTATGGATAAAGTTGAGAAGGTTCAAAGAGGCGATGAAATGCCTCCTGGTGTCATGAAAATGGTGAAGGTTTTTGTGGCTGTAAAACGCAAAATCCAACCAGGTGACAAAATGGCAGGACGTCACGGTAATAAGGGTGTTGTATCACGTATTCTTCCAGTAGAAGATATGCCGTTTCTTGAAGATGGAACTCATGCTGATATCGTATTGAATCCGCTTGGTGTGCCTAGTCGTATGAATGTTGGACAAATTCTTGAGACACATCTTGGTTGGGCATGTGCTGGTATGGGCAGAAAGATTGGCGATTTGGTGGAGTTATATCAAGAGACTGGGGATATACTTCCTTTGCGTCAGCGTATCGAGAATCTCATGCCTGATAATGATCATAATGAACCAGTACGTCAGTATGATAATGAAAGCATTTATAAATTGGCACTACAGATGAGAAAAGGCGTTTCAATCGCAACGCCTGTTTTTGATGGAGCGCATGAGGCTGATATCAACATGATGTTGGAAGATGCAGGCTTAGATAGTTCAGGACAGGTTACGCTTTATGATGGTCGTACTGGAGAGCCTTTTGATCGCCCGGTGACAGTGGGATATATTTATATGTTGAAATTGCATCACCTTGTTGATGATAAAATTCACGCGCGTTCGATAGGGCCATATTCACTTGTTACGCAACAGCCACTAGGTGGTAAGGCGCAATTTGGTGGTCAGCGTTTTGGTGAAATGGAGGTCTGGGCACTTGAAGCTTACGGTGCTGCATACACTTTGCAGGAAATGCTGACAGTTAAATCGGATGATGTGGCTGGTCGAACAAAAGTCTATGAAGCAATTGTGCGCGGTGATGACACATTTGAGGCTGGTATACCCGAGAGCTTTAATGTATTGGTGAAAGAAATGCGTTCACTTGCTCTTAATGTAGAACTTGATGATGCGCGTGAATTTATTGCACAGCGGGTATTATCTGATACGGCAGAATAATGATTAAAAGAGCACACTGAAAGGGTGTGCTCTAATTGTCTTGAAGGACTAAATAAAGAAACTTCCATTAAGGTAGCGCAGACAGTTTAAAAGTAGAAGTAGGTTTTAAATGAGATCTGTGATAGAATTAGTGAGATATTACAACAGGTTCTAAGAATCTTTGAAGGAGAACAGCATGAACCACGAGGTCATGAATCTTTTCAATCCTCAAGCGCCAGCGCAAACATTTGACTCTATTCGTATTTCTATTGCGAGCCCTGAGAAGATTTTGTCCTGGTCGTATGGTGAGATTAAGAAGCCTGAGACTATTAATTATCGGACTTTTAAGCCAGAACGTGATGGTCTTTTTTGTGCACGTATATTTGGTCCTATTAAGGACTATGAATGTCTATGCGGTAAATATAAGCGCATGAAATATAAGGGCATTATCTGTGAGAAGTGTGGTGTTGAGGTTACTCTTTCGCGTGTGCGTCGTGAGCGTATGGGGCATATTGAGCTTGCGGCACCTGTTGCTCATATTTGGTTTCTTAAATCGTTACCAGGTCGTATTTCTACACTTTTAGATTTAACTTTGAAGGATATTGAGCGGGTTCTCTATTTTGAGAATTATATTGTAACAGAGCCAGGATTGACATCCCTTAAGCTCCATCAGCTTCTTTCCGAAGAAGAGTATATGCTTGCTATTGATGAGTTTGGGGAAGATCAGTTTACAGCTATGATTGGTGCTGAGGCTATTTACGAGCTTCTAGCTGGCATGGAATTAGAGAAAATCGCGAATGATTTGCGCATTGAATTAGCCAAAACCACTTCGGAGTTAAAGCAGAAAAAGCTGATTAAGCGGCTTAAAATCGTTGAGAATTTCCTTGAATCTGGTAATAAACCGGAATGGATGATTATGAAGACGATTCCAGTCATTCCACCCGATTTACGTCCATTAGTTCCGCTTGATGGAGGACGTTTTGCAACGTCAGATCTTAATGATCTTTATCGGCGTGTTATAAATCGTAATAACCGCTTGAAACGTCTGATTGAATTGCGTGCTCCTGGAATTATTGTGCGTAATGAGAAGCGTATGGTGCAAGAAGCTGTTGATGCATTGTTTGACAATGGACGGCGTGGGCGTGTAATTACTGGGGCAAATAAGCGTCCGTTAAAGTCTCTTTCAGACATGCTAAAGGGTAAGCAAGGGCGTTTTCGTCAAAACTTACTTGGGAAGCGTGTTGATTACTCTGGGCGTTCTGTTATTGTAACGGGCCCTGAATTAAAATTGCATCAGTGCGGTCTTCCAAAAAAAATGGCTCTCGAGTTATTTAAGCCGTTTATTTATGCGCGGCTTGATGCAAAGGGGTATTCATCAACTGTAAAACAGGCAAAGAAGCTTGTTGAAAAAGAGCATCCAGAAGTTTGGGATATTTTAGATGAGGTTATCCGTGAACATCCTGTTTTACTAAATCGTGCTCCAACATTACACCGTCTGGGGATTCAAGCTTTTGAACCTATTTTGATTGAAGGGAAAGCTATTCAGCTTCATCCATTGGTATGTACTGCTTTTAATGCGGATTTTGATGGTGATCAAATGGCGGTTCATGTTCCGCTTTCTCTCGAAGCACAGCTTGAAGCTCGTGTTTTGATGATGTCTACCAATAATATTCTGCATCCAGCCAATGGTGCACCAATTATTGTTCCGTCACAGGATATGGTTCTTGGCCTTTACTATCTTTCGATTGTTTCCGAAAAAGAGCCGGGTGAGGGGATGGCCTTTTCTGATATAGGTGAACTTCATCATGCCTTGGAAAATAAGGTTGTAACTCTTCATACGAAGATTAAAGGCCGTGTTAACAATATGGATAAGGATGGAAAAAAAGTTTCTAAACTTTATGATACAACACCTGGTCGTTTGATTATTGGGGAGCTTTTGCCAAAAAATCCGAATATCTCATTTGATATTGTCAATCAAGAAATGACTAAAAAGAATATTTCTAAGATGATTGATCAGGTTTATCGGCACTGTGGGCAAAAAGAGACAGTTATTTTCTGTGACCGTATTATGCAGCTGGGCTTTTCTTATGCTTGTCGTGCGGGAATTTCATTCGGCAAGGACGATATGGTTATTCCTGATAGCAAGTCGCGTTTGGTTGCAGAAACAGAAGCTTTGGCTAAAGAATATGAACAGCAATATAATGATGGTCTGATTACGCAAGGTGAAAAATATAACAAAGTCGTAGATGCTTGGGGTAAATGCACGGATCGTGTTGCGGATGAAATGATGAAACGTATTCAGGCTGTCGAATTTGATCCTAAAACAGGTCGGCAGCGGCCAATGAACTCAATCTATATGATGTCGCATTCTGGTGCGCGTGGTTCAGCTAATCAGATGAAGCAGTTGGCTGGTATGCGTGGATTAATGGCAAAGCCATCGGGTGAAATTATTGAAACACCAATCATTTCAAACTTTAAGGAAGGTCTAACAGTTAATGAGTATTTCAATTCGACTCATGGTGCACGTAAAGGACTTGCTGATACTGCGCTAAAAACAGCGAACTCTGGTTATCTGACGCGGCGTCTTGTTGATGTCGCACAGGATGCTATTATTTCAGCAGTTGATTGTGGTACTGCAAAGGGTCTTACTATGCAGCCGATTGTTGATGCAGGACAAATTGTTGCGTCTCTTGGGCAAAGAATTCTTGGTCGTACGGCACTTGTTGACATTTTGCATCCGGTTTCTGGAGAGGTTATCCTTGAAGGTGGAGCGATGATTGAGGAGGCTGATGTTTCTAAGATTGAAGAAGCTGGCATTCAGTCTGTTCAAATCCGTTCTGCTTTGACATGTGAAACGCGCCTTGGTGTTTGTGCCAAATGTTATGGTCGTGATTTGGTGCGTGGGACGCCGGTTAATCAGGGTGAGGCAGTTGGTGTTATTGCTGCTCAGTCCATTGGTGAACCGGGAACACAACTTACTATGCGTACTTTCCACTTGGGTGGAACAGCGCAGGTTGTTGACTCATCTCATTTAGAGGCCTCTTATGAAGGTACGGTGGAGATTCGTAATCGTAATGTAGTTCGCAACTCTGAAGGCCATTTGGTGGTTATGGGACGTAATATGGCTATTCTTATCAAGGATGAGGCCGGAAAAGAACGTGTTGTGCATCGTGTTAGCTATGGGGCGCATGTTTTTGTTGATGATGGTGACGTGGTTAAATGTGGCCAACGTATAGCAGAATGGGATCCTTATACACGTCCAATTTTAACTGAAGTTGAGGGTTATGTAGGCTTTGAAGATATGGTCGATGGTTTATCAGTTACTGAAACAGCTGATGAATCTACGGGGATTACGAAGCGTTTGGTGATTGATTGGCGTGCTAATCCGCGTGGTGCTGATCTAAAACCAGCCATTATCATCCATGCAGATAAAAAAGGTGAAACAATCGCCAAATTGTATAAAGGAAATGAAGCTCGTTACATGATGTCAGTGGAAACCATTCTTTCTGTTGAGCCTGGTGCTCATGTTAAGGCCGGCGATGTTATTGCTCGCTTGCCAATGGAAAGTGCTAAGACAAAAGATATTACAGGTGGTTTACCACGTGTGGCTGAGCTTTTTGAAGCGCGGCGTCCAAAGGATCACGCTATTATTGCTGAAGTCAGTGGTACAATTCGATTTGGTCGTGGTTATAAGAATAAACGTCGTATTATCATTGAACCAAATGATGAAACTCTTGAATCAGTAGAATATTTGATTCCAAAGGGTAAGTTATTTCACTTCCAAGAAGGCGATCAAATTGAAAAAGGGGATTATATTCTTGATGGAAATCCAGCCCCTCATGATATCTTGGCGATTAAAGGTGTTGAAGCTTTGGCGTCTTATTTGGTTAATGAAATTCAGGAAGTTTATCGTTTGCAAGGTGTTTTAATTAATGACAAGCATATTGAAGTGATTGTTCGTCAGATGTTGCAAAAAGTTGAAATTACTGAGTCTGGAGATTCTGGCTATATTCCAGGTGATAATGTTGATCGTATTGAGCTCGATGAAATCAATGATAATTTGATTGCGGAAGGGAAGAGACCCGCATCTGGTAATCCCATCCTTCTTGGAATTACGAAAGCATCTCTTCAAACACCATCTTTTATTTCGGCAGCATCATTTCAGGAAACAACTCGAGTACTTACTGAGGCAGCAGTTTCTGGTAAAATTGATACTTTGCAAGGCCTTAAGGAGAATGTTATTGTTGGTCGTCTTATTCCTGCGGGTACAGGTGGTACGATTGCTCAAATCCGCCGTATCGCTGCAATTCGTGATGATTTGATCGTAGATGAGCGGCGCAAGTCTAGCAATAACGAGATAGCTAAGGCTGTGTTGCCAAATATGACAGCTGAAGCAGTTGCTGAATAACTTCAATGTATGTAAAAAGTGATATAAAAGCGCCAGAGTCTAGGGTTTTGGCGTTTTTTAGATTTAAAAATAAAAGTTGCGTGTTTTTGATCAATATGACTGTAAAAACTTTAAGGCGATCGTTATTTTAAGAATTTTTGCAGCTTGTTGTATTTTCTTTAATGATACCCATTTTTTTCTGTTGCTTCATTTATAAAGTTTCTTATTTTTGCAGCCAGATAAAAAATTTATTTTCAGATACATTTAAAATCGAAAAGTGCTAAGGAATAGGTAATCATGTGCTGAGAGAAGATAGTAGATTATTTAAAAACGAGGTAACTATTGGTTTTGGATGTTTTTAGAAGAATTTTTTGATTAATATCTTCTATAAAGATTGAAAAAAACATCATAATCAATGATTAAAATTTTTTTCCGCAGTCCAAAAATAATTTATTTTCTATTGTACAATGCTGCATGACGAGAAAGTTTTGTATTTCTTATATTTAAGAATGCAGGAAAGCAGAGTATAAAGTGCTAACTAAAGTTTTATAAAAACAGATATGTTTTTGATAACAGTGTGGTCTATGAAAATAGATTGGTGAAATGCACGGGTATTATCCAATTGGTGAATTAACACACGAATTTTCAATAACTGTTCGGATTTTGCATTATTATGAAGAGTAAGAACTTCTTGTGCTGTTTCGATTGGGGAGCATACGGGGCTTTATACACAAACGGATTATCATAAATGAAAACAAATACTGCACGCTAAAATAATTAAATTTTTTCTTTATCTGAAATATTTGATACGTTGACTATGGTTGAAAAATCACTTAAAAATAAAATGAGATTTAAAGAGTCAATTGCAGGGATTGACAAAAAGCGGGGTGGTTTACATAAAATGCGGCGCGATCGATATTAATGATCTGCTATATAGTTTAGAAGACATCGGGAGAGCTTTTTAAAAAGTTTAGCTGAGTTGGGGGGTAATTGTTAATTTTAAAGTTTATTTCATTCGTTTTAAATGATTTACTTTCCATTAAAGGAGACGGCCTGTTGTCTTGTCCTCTAATAACAAGCGTCGGTGGGATATCGAATCTATGAGCTATTGTGGAGGGGTAGGTTGAATGAAAAGAATTGCTGAAGGTGTTTCCACAACACTTTAGTTGTAGATAAGCAGATAACGGTATCAAATTCATTTTCAAAGAGAAAGTAAAATAATGGAAAATGATTCTCATATTGATGTTTTTCAATCTATTCTATCACGTAGAGCAATTCGAGCTTTTACCGATCAGCCGGTTTCACAGAAAATAATCAAAGAAATTTTAGAATTTGCAGCACGTGCACCATCTGGGGCAAATATTCAGCCATGGCAAGCAATTGTTCTTACAGGAGATACATTGAAAAAAGTAGGGCAAGAGCTTTCACAGCTTGTACTTTCAGGTGTAGAGACAGAGCGTGATTACTATTATTATCCACGTGAGTGGCGTGAACCTTATCTTTCAAGGCGTCAAAAAATGGGTTCGGATCTTTATACGAGCCTTGGAATTAAAATAGATGAGAAGGAAAAAATACTTCGCCAGAAGGTGCGAAATTTTTCGTTTTTTGGTGCGCCTGTAGGAATTTTGTTTACAATGGATTACGATATGGAAGTAGGGAGTTGGCTTGATTTAGGCATGTTTATGCAGACTATTATGTTAGCGGCGCGCGGATTTGGATTAGATACATGTCCTCAGGCTTCTTTTTCTGATTATCATAAACAAATTCGTACACTTTTATCTGTGCCTTCTGACCGACGCATTATCTGTGGTATGTCGCTTGGCTATCGTGATGCGAACGCTCCAGAAAACAATGTTGAAGTTGTACGCGAACCAATTGAGAACTTTGTACGTTTTGTTTAATCATATTTATAGAATATTTTTTATGTAAGTGAGCATAAATTTTAAGAACTTTGGGCATTATAAAGATATTTTGATGAGAAGCTCTCATTCTTATTGAATTTTAATGCTGCATGTTAACACTTATTTTACTACGTCTTGAGCAGTAAGAGAGTGGTTATTTTTAGAGCCGTGTAGGATCATTGTTTTTTTTAAAAAGGTTAGCTATGGAACGCGCTATAGAAAGAAAGTGTTGGGTGGTAGCAAGACGAGCGACATTCGTATTTATTGCTATCATTTTTTTAGCTTATCTCGCAATTTGATTTTAAATGGAACAAGCGTGATAAAAAAGTGTGTACTCAAATATGTAAGCAGTGTTGAGGTGATAGGTGTTCTTATCTGTCTTTGAGCTTTTTAAAATTGGCATTGGTCCTTCCAGCTCACATACGATGGGGCCAATGACGGCTGCTAATATGTTTCTGCAAGAGATTTTTGCACGAAACTTTTCTCAACTATCTGATACTAAAATTTCTCGTATACGTGTTTATCTTTATGGTTCTTTGGCTTTCACAGGAATTGGTCATGCTACAGATAGAGCTATTATATTAGGACTTTTGGGAGAAAAAGCCTCCACTATTGATCCTGATCGTATGGAATTCATGTTAGAAAAAGTTACACGTGAAAAAAAGGTGCAGCCAGAAGGCCATCCCGCTTATCAGTTTGATTTGCAAAGTGATCTTATTTTTGAACGAAAGAAAATCCTACCTGGGCATGCTAATGGACTTGCGTTTGAAGGTGTTGATGCTGATGGGAATATTCTTTTGCGGCAGATTTATTATTCTATCGGTGGCGGTTTTGTTGTGACCGAAGATGAATTAAACCATATAAATGGTAATGTTAATAGACAACAAGAAACGTTTGAGGTGCCATATCCTTTTGATTCTGCGAGCAAAATGTTATCAATGGCGGAAAAGTCAGGACTTTCAATCGCTGAAATGAAGCGCCTAAACGAAGAGACGAAGATGGAGCGTTCTGCTCTTGATACGGGGCTTGATAAAATTTTTTCAGCTATGACAAATTGCATTGATAGAGGTCTTTCACAAGAAGGTGAATTGCCAGGTGGACTGCGTGTTCCAAGGCGCGCTAAAAAGTTGCACGAAATGCTTTTGGAAAATCAAAAGAAAAATCACAATTACCCACTTTGTGCAAACGATTGGCTTTCAGTATATGCTATAGCAGTGAATGAGGAAAATGCCGCCGGTGGTCGTGTTGTTACGGCACCTACGAATGGGGCAGCTGGTGTTGTACCTGCAGTTCTACGTTACTATCTTCAGTTCAATGATGATTCAGATCAAGATGGAATACATAATTTTTTATTGACGGCAGCAGCTATTGGTGGTGTCATTAAACATAATGCCTCTATTTCTGGTGCAGAAGTTGGTTGCCAAGGTGAAGTTGGGACGGCGTCTTCAATGGCGGCTGCAGGATTGACTGCGGCTTTAGGTGGTACACCAGCTCAAATTGAAAATGCAGCAGAGATTGCGCTTGAGCATCATTTGGGAATGACGTGTGATCCGGTTGCAGGCCTGGTGCAGATTCCTTGTATTGAGCGTAACGCAATGGGAGCCGTTAAGGCGGTGACAGCTTCTTCTCTTGCATTACATGGTAATGGGGATCATTTTGTTTCTCTTGATTCTTGTATAGAAACAATGCGTCAAACTGGACACGATATGAGTGAACGCTACAAAGAGACAAGTAAAGCTGGCCTCGCAGTTAATGCTATATCTTGTTAAAGCGTGCAACGGATTTCATTTAGTAAACTTTTTATGGGTTGTTCATCAATAAGAGATTCGTATTTTAAAGTTTCTTTATGTTTTGAAAAAAGTTGAATTTAAGAAGTAGCTTAGACAACTTTGTACAATATTTATATTTCTTGGATGAATTTGTGTGTTGTTGAGAAGAGGGTCTTCTTCATTAGATTTTTCATGAGAGTATCTAAGCAGTTAGAAAAGCTTGTATCCAATGGAGATTACTTTTTTCTTATGAAAAATATCAAGGATAATCTTTGATATTAAATACAAAAGTGAAACAATATTTGGTGTTTTCTATGTATTGTAAGGAATGGTTTTATTTAAAAGCTGATCAAATAGTTGGACAGAAACTTGCAAGCGCGATTCTTATAAATCTAAGAAAAAATGCGTTTGTTAGAGGATTTTTTTTTAAGACTGTAGACAATGTGCGAATGCTCTCATTAACAAAATAGTTCTTGCAGAAATTATCTATAGAACTAAATATTTGTTGCACCTAGACGAATTTTAATAGGAACGTTATCAGTTTGGCTTGCAACGCGTAAATGAATGCGTACAGGAGGCATTGTAAGGCGACGATTTCGCATTGTTTGGCAAATGAGAAGGTTGACGAGGGACTGTGTGTCTAATGTAGCTGGAGTATATTTTAAACCAGAAAGTTTTGTCATAGCATCGTGAAGAGAACGCAATGAGAGAAGAGATGATTGCTTCAATAACTTTTCTTTTTCATGAGATGAAGCAAGAGCATTATGTGTCATGATACTATCCTTAACGCAGAATTCAAAAACTTTTAGTAAGCTATAGTATAGCAGTTAAAATTTGCTTTCTTTAACGTAGAACAAGCATTGAATGCATCTTTTTTTGATTGAAAGCCTATAAACCGCGCACGGTAATAGCGATGTCCGCTTTTTTCGAACAGTTGCATATGTGAAGATGAGTGCTTTAAAGTTGAGTAAGCTATATTTTTTGCTTTTAAAAGCAGAGTTTTTGCTTGTTCTTTACTAGGAAGAGAACCAATTTGGATGGCCCATCCGGCATTTGTGGACAAAGAGGCTGTAACAATCTTATTAGTCTCAACGGGTATAGCTCTTTGAGGATTAGGAATTGGTATAATTGCTTGGTTTACAGCGGCTATTGCCGTATTGGAATTTTTAGGTTGTTCTGCAAACGCTGTCAACATAGTGGAAATTTTGTCATCAAAATTGGTTGGTTCAGCTTTAACGATCGGTATAGGAGTATTTGCGCCAGTAGGTAAGTTATAGTGCACAGAAGCTATTAAGTGTTCATTACTTTTCATCCTGCTTGCTTTTGGTAGATATTTCTTCAATAAGCTGGCCATATGTTCATCACGTGCGGTAGATGATTTACCTCCCATAACGACAGCAATGATAGAGCGTCCTTCAAGACGCATTGAAGTTGCTAAATTAGAACCTGACATTTGTGTGTAGCCTGTCTTAATTCCATCGACGCCTTTCATTACTTTGACGAGTTTATTGTGGCTGTTAATTGTATGCCCATGGAAAGTAAAACTTTTTATTTTGAATAGCTTATACTGTTGTGGAAAATGTCTGCGTAGGGCTAATGACAAAGTGGCCATATCACGTGCCGTAGAATAATTGTGCACATCCGGAAGTCCTGAAGCATTTGCAAAATGCGTATGTAGCATGCCAAGTTTACGGGCTTTAGCTGTCATCATACGAGCGAAATTTTTTTCACTGCCACCGAGATACTCTGCAATAGCCGTAGCAACATCATTTGCTGATCTTGTAATGAGCGCTTTAGCCGCTGCTTCTGCAGAAATTGTTTGACCTGCCTTAAATCCAATTTTTGTTGGCGGGCGCATTGCTGCATAACGTGAGACGGGGATAGGTGTATTTGGTGTCACACGACGTATATGTATAGCCTCAAAAAGTATGTACAGCGTCATCATTTTTGTTAAAGAAGCAGGATAACGTTTCAACGTTGCGTTGGCTTGAAATAAAGTTTTTCCTGTATTTGCATCTATAACGATAGCAGCATACTTATCAGGATAAGCTTCTTGAGGAGTAGCTGATGCCCAAGAGTAAGAAAGAGCTAAAACAACAAAAGCAACTGCTACTTTTTTGTAGCAGTGCACAATTTTTTGGCAGTTAATATACACTTGCAGTATCCTATTTCTCCATTTACTTTGAAAAACTTGTAAAGCTCTTTTTTCTGTAGCTTGTTGATGCAATTTAGACGAATGATGTTACTAATTTGTTTACAGAAGTTATTTTGTGAGTTTCTGTATTTGACTTAAACCTAAACATAAAAGAAAGTTTTCTTCTTTACATAAGCAGGTATTGCAATAGTTATGAAGGAATTTAAGATTCATAAAAAATGTACTGCAAGAAGAAGGATGATGATACAGAAGCTAGTAGCGAACTCTATGACCCATATTGCACAATGAAAAGGGCAAAAATTAGGATGAAAGCTGGAACGAGACTGTTATAATATCTAAAGAGTGGCAAAAGCCTAAGTTGTATCGTGTTCTTTTACTTAATAATGACTACACATTTATGGATTGTGTTATTTTTATTTTGAAAAACTTTTTGTTTCAAAGAAGCAGTGCGTATTATGTAAAATGTTTATCAAGATAGGATAGGATAGGATAGGATAGGATAGGTGCATGCGGAACTTATAGTTGTGAAGTGGCTGAAATGAAAGTAGTACAAGTTAGGGAGTGTGCACATCAAAATGAACATCCATTACAATGTGTAATGGAATGGAAGTGAGGGGTTATGCCATCTTTTACACCTAGTCTTGAAGAGGTTTTGCATCGTGCATTAACAATCGCTGCTCAAGCACGGCATGAATATGCAACATTAGAGCATCTTCTGCTTGCTCTGCTAGATGATGCAGATGCAAGTTTAGTTATTCAGGCTTGTCAGGTAGATGTAGAAGAATTGCGAGAGCGCTTAACCAACTATATACAGTCAGAGTTGGATGCGCAGATTAGAGATGATGAGGATACAAAATCAACAACATTTTTCCAGCGTGTTATCCAACGTGCAGTGATTCATGCTCAATCAGCTGGAAAAGATGAAGTATCAGGAGCAAACGTTCTCGTTGCAATTTTTTCTGAGCGTGAAAGTTATGCAGCGTATTTCCTTCAAGAAATGGGGATGACACGCTGTGAAGCTATGCATTTCATTTCACATGGACGGGATGACGGATTATCCATGTTGCTTGAAGGGCTTGAAGAGCAGTTGGATCAGCAGATTTTGGATGATAGTGAAAAGGTAACAAGTGCACTTACTACTTATTGTGTTGATCTTAATTGTAAAGCACGTAATGGAAAAATTGATTTATTAATTGGTCGTGAAATAGAAATTTCACGCATGATACAGGTTTTATGTCGACGGTCGAAAAACAATCCGCTTTTGGTTGGTGATCCTGGCGTTGGAAAAACCGCTATAATTGAAGGATTGGCAAAACACATTGTTGATGGGCAAGTACCCGAAGTTTTATCAAGTACAACGATATTTTCCCTTGATATGGGAGGACTTGTTGCTGGTACACGTTATCGTGGTGATTTTGAAGAACGGTTAAAGCAAGTTATTAAAGAATTTGAGCAGTATCCAGATGCTGTTTTATTTATTGATGAAATTCACACTTTAATTGGAGCTGGAGCTACATCAGGAGGGAATATGGATGCGGCAAATCTTTTAAAACCTGCATTATCTTCCGGAAATATTCGATGTATTGGTTCGACGACTTATAGGGAATATCGTAAAATTTTTGAACAAGATCGTGCTTTAGAGCGCCGTTTTCAGAAGATTAATGTTAATGAGCCTTCTATTGCCGATGCAATTAAGATTTTGCAGGGACTAAAGCCCTATTTTGAAGACTTTCATCAGATAAAGTATACTGATCAGGCGATGAAGGCATCTGTAGAATTATCTTCACGTTATATGATTGATCGCCGGTTACCTGATAAAGCGATTGATGTTGTTGATGAAAGTGGTGCAGCGCAAAAGCTTTTGCCAAAGAAACAACGGAAAAAGAGTATAGGTGTTAAAGAAATTGAAGCGACTGTTGCCGTTATGGCAAGGATTCCACCAAAGGCAATTTCTGGTGATGAGCAGAAGACTCTTAGCAAGCTTGAAGGAGAACTCAAACATGTTGTTTATGGACAAGATCAAGCAATTTCCGCATTAGTGTCATCAATAAAATTAGCGCGAGCAGGTTTGCGCGAATCAGATAAACCAATAGGAAGTTATTTATTTTCAGGACCAACAGGTGTAGGAAAAACTGAAGTTGCAAAACAGCTTGCATCTTCTTTAGGAGTTGAATTGTTACGATTTGATATGTCAGAATATATGGAACGGCATACAGTATCACGCTTAATTGGTGTTCCTCCAGGTTACATTGGGTTTGATCAAGGAGGTCTTCTTACAGATGCAGTTGATCAGAGGCCTCATGCAGTTTTATTATTGGATGAGATTGAAAAAGCGCATCCAGAGTTATTTAACATTTTATTACAGGTGATGGACTATGGTAAGTTAACAGATCATAATGGCAAAAAAATTGATTTCCGCAATATCATTTTAATTATGACAACCAATGCTGGTGCTTCAGATATGGCAAAATCAGCTATCGGATTTGGAAAAGTACGTCGTGATGGTGATGATATTGAAGCAATTAATCGGCTATTTACACCAGAGTTTCGTAACCGGTTAGATGCAATCATTCCGTTTGCTCCTTTATCTCAGTTAACTATCAATCAGATCGTACAAAAGTTTATTTTTCAGCTTGAAGCACAATTAGCTGATCGAGGAATTTGTTTTGAATTAAGTCCTACTGCAATGGTTTGGCTTTCCAGTAAAGGATATGATTCTCAAATGGGAGCACGTCCATTGAGTCGTGTTATACAAGAACATATTAAGAAGCCGTTAGCTGACGAAATTTTATTTGGAAAGTTACGCAATGGTGGCATGGTTCGTGTATTGACACAAAAATCAAACGGGGAAAAAGCGAAGTTGCAGTTAAAAATTTCATCTTCTGATGTGTCTATTGGCTCAAAAAATAGCAAAACAACGCACTTTACAAAAAAACGTGTGGGGAAAAAAAGCTCAACGACTTAAGAGCGCTTTAAGAGCTGCACGGATTTTTTTTGCATTCTCTTCAAGTATTTCTGTAGGCGTTATAACATTATTATGGGGCGCAAGCTCTACTCCTTCCATACGTGGTATAATATGGAAATGGAGATGATAGACGGTTTGTTGACTAGCTGCTTCATTAAATTGCATAACTGTTATACCGTCTGCTTGAAAAGCTTTTTTGACGGCATTGGCGATTTTTTGAACTGCTTTAATAACTGGAAATAGTGTTTCAGTATCTGCGTCTAGTAGGTTTCTAGAGCCTTTTCGGGGAATAACCAATGTATGTCCTGGTGCTTGTGGCATGATATCCATGAATGCAATGACATCATCATCTTCATAAACACGAACGGAGGGGATTTCATTACGAATCAATTTAGCAAAAACATTGTTATTGTCATAAGCTTGTTTCATACAAATATCTCCTTTTATGAATTTTGATTCAGAACTTTAATTTCAAAACTGAGATGCGAAGGTTGAGTAGAGGGCTAAAAAAGAAGATTTCACACTCAATCATCGCTTTATGTAGATGTGCTGTATTGATAAGGGATTAGATTTCTACGATGGCTTCAACTTCTACTGGAACGTCCATAGGAAGAGAGGCAACGCCAATAGCAGAACGGGCATGTTTCCCAGCTTCACCAAGGATATTGACAAGTAAATCAGAAGCTCCGTTGGCGATAAGAGGAATATCGGTAAAATGAGGATCTACAGCAACAAAAACGGTAATTTTTACCACGCGTTTTATTCTATTTAAATCACCGAGAGTTTCTTTGATTTGTGCGAGTATGTTTATAGCGCAAGCTTCTGCTGATTTTTTCGCTTGTTCGGCGTTAACGGTTGCACCAACTTTACCAATTGCTATTGGTTTTCCATCGGAAAGAGGAAGTTGCCCAGAGATAAAGAGTTGATTGCCACTTTGTGAAGTTGTTATGTAATTGGCAACAGGTTGTGCTGCTTCAGGAAGAATAATTCCAAAATTTTTTAGGCGGTTTTCAATCACATTTGTCATAATTTAAACTCCATAGCTGTACTATAATTATAATACGTTTGTTGCATAAACTATTTTTCAATTTAAGGAAATGTGTGATGAATTGAGAACTTAACCTTTTTGCCTTATTGTATGTTGTTATGCAACGGGGATAGAATTGGAAGTTGGGAATGTTCAGATCATTATTTATAATAATTTTATATGTCTCTTTTTTATGTACAGCGAGAGCTAAAGAATCCATTTTTATTGCACCTCATCGGGCAATTTATGATTTTTATCTTGATAGTGTTTCTCATGAAATGGCAATTTCGGGGATGTCAGGACGAATGGTTTACGAGCTCACAGGTTCAGAATGTCAGGGCTATACTACACGTTTTCGTTTTATCAGTCGTGTTCATATTGAAGATATGCCGGTGCGTTTAACTGATCAACAGACGACGAGTTATGAAACGGGTGATAGTCGTACATTTCATTTTAGTGTTACAGATCAAGTTGGACAAGAGGCTGCACACCGTACTGAAGGGGTAGCTGAGCGTGTTCAAGATGGGATTGTAGTTAAACTAAAAAAGCCAAAGGAAAAAGAGTACAAGCTCGCAATGGCTGAGTTTCCAATTATGCAACTAAAAAATATCATTCGCCATGCAAAAGCAGGATATCACTTTTACCATGTTACCGTATTTGATGGAACAGATAAAGCAGACAAAGTTGTAAAAGAAAGCGTATTCATCGGGGAAAAGAAGACGAAGTTATCCAATGCTGAAGCAAAAAAAATAGGAAAATTGGATGAGGAAGAATATTGGCCCGTTACGATTTCTTATTTTGATGATGTAGAAAAAAAAGATGGCTTGCCAGTTTATCGTACCAGTTTTCTCTTATATGAGAATGGTGTTATGCATGACCTGCGTATAGATTATGGAACTTTTTCAGTGCGTGCAAAATTGCACAGTCTTGAATTTCTCGAGGTTGAAAAGAATCTTAATAAATGTAAGTATTAAATGATTGCAGAAAATAACTTGAAAAAGAATCAAATATTAGTATGTTTAAGTTATTCCACACGCGGAGTTTGGGTGTTTGCGAGGAAAATCTGGCAAGCGTCCGCCGGTAGTAGTTTTATCTACTTTTTCCGCGGAGGTTGAACCGGAAAGGATAAGCTATGGCACTACCAGATTTTACCATGCACCAGCTTTTAGAAGCAGGTGTACACTTTGGTCACCAGACTCACCGCTGGAATCCAAAAATGACTCCCTATATTTATGGTCAGCGTAATAATATCCATATTATTGATCTTGCTCAGACTGTACCTCTTTTACACCAAGCGCTTAAACTTGTTTCAGATACGGTTGCGCGTGGTGGTCGTATTCTCTTTGTTGGTACCAAGCGGCAGGCATCTGACATTATTGCTGATGCGGCAAATCGTTCGGCACAATATTATGTTAATGCACGTTGGCTTGGTGGTATGCTCACAAACTGGAAAACAATTTCCCATTCAATACACCGTTTGCGTAAGCTGGAAAAAATTCTTGCTGCTGAAGCGCAAGGTTTTACCAAAAAAGAACGTTTAAATCTTGAACGTGATCGCGAAAAGCTTAATCGTGCGCTGGGTGGCATTAAGGATATGGGATCTGTTCCAGATCTTATATTTGTGATCGATACAAATAAAGAGAATATCGCTATCCAAGAGGCAAAACGTTTAGGTATTCCGGTTATTGCTATTATTGATACCAACTGTGATCCTGATAACGTTACTTACCCGATTCCAGGTAATGACGATGCTTCGCGTGCAATTTCTCTTTATTGTGATCTTTTTGCCCGTGCAGCTCTTGATGGGATCGCTCGTCAACAAGGTGCGATGGGTGTCGATGTAGGGGCTCAAGCTGACGCTCCTGTGGAGTCTGTTTTGGAAAATGCGGTTCCAGTTTCTGAATAATAATTTAAAAACGCCTATTAGGGTATTTATTTTCTAGGAGAAGTTATAAGTGTGCATAGGACTTTCTTTTTGCACACTTTTACCGTTATAGAACAAAGAGGCAAATATGAGTATTACTGCTGCACAAGTAAAAGAACTTCGTGAATTGTCAGGCGCTGGTATGATGGATTGTAAAGCAGCTTTGGCAGATACTAATGGCGACATGGAAGCTGCTGTTGATTGGCTTCGTAAAAAAGGGATAGCTAAAGCAGATAAAAAAGCTGGTCGTACGGCGGCTGAGGGATTAATTGGAGTTGTATCAAAAGATTCAAGTGCGGTTTTAGTTGAGATCAATTCTGAAACAGACTTTGTTGCGCGCAACGGCGTATTCCAGGACATTGTACGCAATGTGGCGACAGCTGCTTTGGGTACGCAGGGTAATCTTGAGGCTGTTTCCGCATCTTTTTATCCTGGTTCTGAAAAGACTGTTGAAGCAACAATTAGAGATGCAATTGGTACCATTGGTGAAAATATGGCATTTCGTCGTTCTGCTAAGTTATCTGTTGAAGATGGCGTTGTTGCTACTTATGTACACAATAGTGTGGCTGAAGGGCTTGGAAAACTTGGTGTTTTGGTTGCTATTGAAACTACAGGAGATAAGGAGGCCGCTGCTGCTTTTGGTCGACAAGTTGCGATGCATATTGCTGCAACTAATCCGTTAGCGCTAACAACGGAAGGTGTTGATGCTAGCGCTGTTGAGCGTGAAAAAGCGATTTTTTCAGATCAGGCTCGTCAGTCTGGAAAGCCTGAAAACATCATTGAAAAAATGGTGGAAGGGCGTATGCGTAAGTTTTTCGAAGAGGTTGTTCTGCTTTCTCAGGCTTTTGTTATGAATCCTGAAGTGACTGTTGAAGCAGCTTTAAAGAACGCTGAAAAACTGATTGGTGCGCCGGCAAAAATCACGGGCTTTATTCGTTTTGCACTAGGAGAAGGGATAGAAAAAGAGGAATCTGATTTTGCTGCAGAGGTTGCCACGGTTGCAAAAGGGTAGCTGTTAATATTGTCAGAGACTTGAAATCATACATTGATTATCACAAATTATTGATAGATAAGTGTGGTTATTGAGAGGGGCGTCACGTGATAAAGTGGTGCCCTTAGTGGTGTAGAAAGCAAAAAGTAGTGTGCTTTTTGGGAGATTGTCAGTGACATTAGCGCTACAGTATAAACGTATTCTTTTAAAGGTTTCTGGTGAAGCCCTTATGGGGGGGCAGAGCTTTGGAATCGATGTTTCCGTTGTAGATCGTATCGCTGCGGATATTGCTGAAGTGCGGGCAATGGGGGGAGAGATCGCTGTCGTTATAGGTGGGGGGAATATCTTTCGTGGAGTTGCTGTTGCTTCGCGTGGTGGGGATCGTGTGACGGGTGATCATATGGGAATGCTTGCAACTGCTATTAATTCTTTAGCATTGCGAACATCATTGACAAAATTAGGTGTTGAAGCGGTTGTATTGTCTGCGATTGCTATGCCACAAATTTGTGAGAGTTTTTCACAACGTAAAGCGATAGGTTACATGAATCAAGGAAAAGTTGTTATTTTTGCAGGCGGTACGGGTAATCCATTTTTTACCACTGATTCTGCTGCTACTTTACGTGCAGCAGAAATTGGTGCAGATGTTCTTTTGAAAGGAACACAAGTGGATGGTATTTATTCTGCAGATCCGAAGGTAGATCCTACTGCTAAACGCTTTGACCAATTAACGCATGTAGAGATTTTGCAATGGGGATTGTCTGTTATGGATACAACAGCGGTCACTTTAGCACGCGAGAACAATGTGCCAATTATTGTGTACTCCATTCATGAAAAAGGCGGCTTAGCTAAAGTACTGAAGGGAACAGGACGGTTTACAATAGTATCGGAATGAAGATAGTCGTCAAGGCGGAATTAAAGGAGACGGAAACAATGAGTGTTGCATCGATTATGGATGATCTGAAACGCCGCATGGATGGTGCTATTTCGGCTTTTAAACACGAATTAGGTGGATTGCGGACTGGGCGAGCTTCAGCCAGTTTATTAGAGCCATTGACAATTGAGGCTTATGGTTCTGTTGTGCATATAAATCAGGTAGCAAATATTTCTGTGCCGGAACCACGGATGCTTTCGGTTTCTGTGTGGGATAAAACGATGGTAGGAGCTGTGGAGCGTGCTATTCGTGATTCCGGTCTCGGTTTAAATCCTATCACTGATGGCATGAATTTACGTATTCCTTTACCTGAGTTGAATGAGGAACGCCGTAAAGAACTCGTAAAAATCGCGCATCAATATGCGGAACAAGCTCGTGTTGCTACCCGTCATGTTCGTCGTGATGGTATGGATAGTTTAAAAAAGTTAGAAAAAGAAGGTGAAATTGGTCAAGATGAAGCTCATGGATTTTCTGACAAAGTTCAAAAACTTACGGATGAAACTATTGCTGATATTGATAAAATTTTGGCTGGGAAAGAATCTGAAATTATGCACGTTTAAGGCGATGTTATCGCTAGAAAAATAATATCATATGTTAGAGTAAGTTATTTAACAGGATAATGAAAAAAATTTGCAACATATTTTTGTTGAGTTGTATAATAAAATGTTTTTACTATTGAATATTTATTCAAATATTCCACGGCAGATGTTGGGGAGGAATATGGCGCAGAGAATGATATCCTAATCTTTCTATTACTCTCCATTATGAGAGAGGTGGTGGGGTAGGTTAAACGATTGTTGTTTTGTGCAATTTATTTTCAACAGCCTTTTAGTTTTTGAGCAGATGACTGATAGTTTGATAGAAAAATACTTTTATATGAAGCGAATATTAGACCTAAGTCTCATAATTCACATAGGCAGTAAACAGAAGTTTATTCATTTTTTACTGTTGGTAAAATGTTTGGAAACGTATTTTAGGGTTTATCTTGATGCGTAGATTTTTGAAGCTAATTTTCATTGATTATTGGTCTTATAAAACGGTATCTTGGTATATCGGATCATTTGTGATAAATTGTGAGAAAAGTTTGCAAAAGTATGAATATAAAAATACTGCGCAGTAGAGTTTTTCTGGCGTCAATTTTTAGGCTTATACTTTCTATTTTTATTGTTTGGATCTTGTTTTGTCTAATCTTGTTTATCGTATTCTAACAGCTTTTGTATTTGGCATTATTACTTTGTGTTTAACATGGTTTGGAGGAACTTTATTTTTTTTATTTGTATGGAGCATTGGTGGTTTTATTCTTTATGAATGGATAAGTATCACTAAAGAGAAGTGGCGTCTTTCACAAAAAATATTAGCGGGTATTTTTTATTTGGTTTTTGGTTTCTTTTTGGTATCGAATGTACCTGCTTTATTGATCTTTTGTGTTTTGATAGCTTTGGCTGCACTGTTGGCTATTGGGGCTGTGAGAAAGAGTGGTTGGGTTTTTTTTGGTTTTTTATATGCATCTTTTCCGGTTGTAGCTTTATCCTTTTTACGGGGGCATGAGGCGTTAGGATTTTGGGTTGTTATCTTCTTACTTACGATAGTATGGGGAACAGACATTGCTGGATATTTTATCGGACGTGTGCTTGGTGGTCCTAAACTAGCACCACAATTTTCTCCCAATAAAACATGGTCTGGGGCGATTGGTGGTACGTTTGTTGGAATTTGTGGGGGTATATTGATTGCTTTTCGGTTTTTTGATATAAATTTAGCAAGTTTTTTTCTACCGTTCCTTGCTTTTGTTTTATCAATTTTTTCGCAAATAAGTGATTTGGGTCAATCGTGGCTAAAAAGGCGATTTTCTGTTAAAGATTCTGGTTCTTTATTACCTGGACACGGTGGGTTTATGGATCGTATGGACGGGTTGGTTGGGGCTGCTTTTCTTCTTTATTTAATTGGTTCGCTAATGTTTGGTATGGATACACCTTTTAATCTCTTTTATATGGTTTAATTGGGAGAAGATACTTTGGAACCTTTAAATCATATGACTGCTATAGGAGATGTTCTTTTAAGAAGTTTGAGTATTCTTTTCGTCGTTATGGTTATTATTTTTGTGCATGAAGCTGGGCATTATCTCATTGGTCGGTGGTGTGGTATTAAGGCGTCTGTTTTTTCGCTAGGCTTTGGACCACAAATAGTGGGGTATACAGATAAGCATGGTACACAGTGGCGTTTGGCAGCTATTCCCTTTGGAGGGTATGTAAAGTTCATTGGGGATGAAAAAGAATCTGATGTGCCATCATTCCAATTATCTCCGATAGTTGACGGTTCATTTTCCAATGCACATGCTTGGAAAAGAGCGGTAACGGTTTTTGCTGGTCCCTTATTCAATGCTTTGTTTACCATTGTTATTTTAGCATTTTTTTTCTTTATTTATGGCCGTGTAGCCATTGAACCTGTTGTTGGTTCTTTGGTTAAAGATTCTCCTGCTGTTCAGGCCGGTTTGGGATTAGGTGATCGTTTTGTTGAAATGAATGGTCAACGAGTTGAAAGTTTTGAAGATTTGATTAACTATGTAACCTTTCATGGTGAAGGTCCTATAGAATTTAAAATGGAGCGCATGGGGCGTGTATTTACAACGGTGATTACGCCAAAAGTGATCGAGCGAGATGATGGATTTGGTAATCGGGTTCAAGGCGGAATAATAGGTGTGGGTGCTCCTATTGATCCAGATAATCCTGCGCGTTTAGATCCAGCTTATATAAAACATATTCGCTATGGTTTTTTTGGATCTGTAAGAGAAGCATCAAAACGTGCCATGTTAATTGTCACTCAAACAGTTTTTTTTATTAGTCGTTTAATAGGGGGAAAAGAAGATTATTGTCGGCTAAGCGGGCCTTCTAAGACTATTAAAATTGCTTGGAAAGTGAGTGAAACAGGTTTTGTCCCTTTATTAAATTTTGCGGCTTTTCTTTCGATAGGCATTGGGCTCATTAATCTTTTTCCTCTTCCGCCACTTGATGGTGGGCATTTATTATTTCATGTCATTGAGGTCTTTGTAGGAAAACCAATATCAACTAAAGTTCAGGAAATTGTTTTTCGATTAGGTTTTTTTGTTGTTCTTCTATTTATGATTTTTGCACTCTTTAATGATTATTTTTGTTGGTTTAGCTAATTAAATTATGGAAAACATTTTCCAAATTGGGTAATAGTAGAGGGATATAAATTAATGGTTGTTTACCGTGTTCACAGAATGTTGTGGCGTTGCGCGCTGTAATAAGTAATTAAGGGATAAGAAGGTCTTGTTGTAAATAAAAGAAGTTGTTATGGCAGTTAGCTTTTTGATTTTGAGGCATCGTTTCAAGGGAATAGGGTAAGGTAAAAAAGCCAATGAGTAGGAATTCGAAGTTTTTAAATGCAGTGTCTGTATTGGTGTTAGGGATGAGGGTGATTGCTCCAACAACAATCTTTATGTCGATTACTATGGTTGGAGAAGTGCAAGCGTCTGTGGTTCGTTCTATTGAGGTTCGTGGGAATAAATTTGTAAGTGCTCGGGCAATTCGAGACAATATGGGCATTAAAGCTGGAAATAATTTTTCCAGTGGTGATATCGATGTTGCGGTGAAGCGTCTTTTTGGATTAGGCTTATTTTATGATGTTAAAATAAATCATGTTAGCGGTAAATTAGTTGTGCATGTCAAAGAATATGAGGTAGTCAATCAGGTGTTGTTTCAGGGCAATAAATCTTTTAAGGATCCTGATCTTAAACGGTTTATTTCTTTGAAACCGAATGAACCTTTCAATTCTTCTAAGCTTTCAGCTGATGTTAATACGATTCGTGAAGCTTATAAAACTGTTGGTCGTAATAATGTTGCTGTTACAGTGCAGACCATTAACTTGGGAAAAGGGCGCGTAAATGTAGTGTTTAATGTTGCTGAAGGCCGGAAGACAAAGATTAGCAATATCATTTTTAAGGGAAATCATGCTTTTGGAAGCCATCGTTTGCGTGATGTGATTTCAACAAAGCCTTCAGGACTATCTTCGTTGTTATTGGGAGGTGATATTTATAGTGAAGAGCGTTTAGCTTCTGATGAAGAAGCTCTACGTCGCTTTTACTATAATCATGGTTATGCAGATTTTCGTGTTGTGTCCTCTAGAGCAACTTTTGATGAAGAGAGTAGTACATATAAAATTTATTTTGTTCTTGATGAGGGCGTGCGCTATAAGATTGGTGATATTCAGGTTGAAAGCGATGTTTATGGAATTGACGTTCAATCTGTAAAAGGAATGCTTAAAACTCAGTCAGGTGATGTTTACAGTGCGGAGAACATTGAACAGTCTGTTGCAATTATCAATAATAAGGTTACTAATTCTGGGTACGCTTTTGCTAAAGTTGAGCCACGGGGAAATCGTGATTTGGCAAATCATACAATTTCAATTTTGTATAACATCGAACCGGGTCCGCGGGCTTATGTTCAGCGTATTGAAGTGCGTGGCAATGAAAAGACACGTGATTATGTCATTCGCCGTGAGATTGACTTAAATGAAGGAGATGCTTACAATCAAACCTTAGTGCAGCGGGCAAAACGTCGTTTAGAAAGTTTGGGCTTTTTCAAAGCAGTTAATATTTCAATGGTTCCGACGGATCAGTCTGATCAGGTTATTTTGGTTATAGATGTAGTTGAAGCTCCAACAGGAGATCTTTCTTTTTCTGGAGGGTATACAACGGGTGGTACAAACCCTGGCATGTCATTTGAAGTATCTGTTACCGAGCGTAATCTTGGAGGGCGTGGTCAGTATATTCGTTTGGGTTTAGGAGCTGGACAGGAAAAATCTCGTAATTACAATTTGTCGTTTGTTACTCCTTATTTCTTGGGATACCGCTTATCTGCTGGTGTTGATATTTTTCGTAGTACTTATCGTGCTGATAAAGCATATGATGTACGACAGACAGGCGGGGCACTTCGCTTTTCGGTGCCTATTAATAGTCAATTGTCTGCGAATTTAGCCTATTCTTATGTGCAAGAAGAATACGATTTTGGTGGGGATTATGATTTAAACAAAGAGACAGACATAAGAGAGTTATATGAAAAATATTCTGGTGCAATTGTTCAAGCTGCAAAGCAAAGCCCTTGGAAGCGTTCATCAATTAGTTATGGTTTGACCTATAATACTATTGACGATATGAAAAATCCCCATGATGGGTGGTACGTGCATGTTCTTCAGGAGTATGCAGGACTCGGTGGGAGTGCAAAGTTTTTGAAGACAACTGGTAAAGCAATGATGTACAAGACGCTTTCTGAGAAGATGGATCTTGTTGGTTTACTTTCCTTCGGGGGTGGTTATATTCATAAAATGAGCCAAGAGGGTGTTCGTATCTTCGATATGTTTAAAGCAGATGCTAGTATGATCCGGGGCTTCAGATACAATGGAATAGGTCCACGTCAGGTTTCCAATAAAGGTGAAGTTTATTTCTTAGGGGGGACGACGTATATGAATGCGAGTGCTGAGGTGCAATTTTCTATACCCTTTGTGCCTGAGGAGTTAGGATTCCGTGGTGCTTTATTTGCAGATGCTGCAACACTCTATGGCAATAATTATCATCCTGTTTTTCAGGGTGAGGCGTCTGTTACACACATCAAAAATTCATGGCGTTCGTCTGCAGGTGTAAGTTTGATGTGGGATTCACCGTTTGGTCCGCTGCGTTTTGATTATGCTTGGCCAATAAAAAAGCAGAAAGGTGACCGTTTGCAGCAATTCAACTTTGGTATTTCTACGAAGTTCTGATTTGAGTTTTCTTTAGAAGGAAGAAATTTGAAGAGAATGGGTTAGGCTGGGAGAGAAAGTGTTTTGATGGCGGATACATTTTTTTTTATGCCGTCCCGGCGATTGACGGTTGCTAATGTTGCAGAGTTGACAGGTGCAAAACTTCTTAATCCAGAGTTCTCTAACACAGTTATAAATACTCTTTCTTCACTTGAGAGTGCTGTGGAAGGTTCTCTTGTTTTTGTGGAGCATCGGAAGTTTTCTGATGCTCTATTAGGTAGTTCTGCTGTTGCTGTTTTTTGTACAAATGAAATTGTTTTTAAAGTTCCTGAATCTATGGCGATTTTGGTAACATCCACACCGCAGCGTGCTTTTGCTCAGATTGGTCGCATCTTATTTCCTGATTCTGTTAAGCCAATGCCTTGGTTTGGAAAAAGGGAAATTTCGCCGCATGCGCATATTCATCCAAGTGCTAAGTTTGCACATGATGTGTGTATTGAAGCGGGAGCTGTTATTGGTCGAAATGTTGAGATTGGTGCAGGGACTCTTATTTCATCCACCGCTGTTATAGGTGAGAATTGTCGTATTGGGCGTGACTGCTATATTGCCCCCAAGGTAACAGTTCAGTATTCTTTAATAGGTGATAGAGTTCAGCTTTACCCTGGTGTTTGTATTGGGCAAGATGGTTTTGGTTATGTTGGTAGTGTTTCTGGCATTGAAAAAATCCCACAGCTTGGTCGTGTTATCATTGAGGATGGTGTAGAAATCGGTGCGAATACAACTATTGATCGGGGAACATTTGAAGACACTATCATTGGTGAAGGGAGCAAAATTGATAATTTAGTGCAAATTGCTCACAATGTGAAGATTGGTCGCTATTGCCTTATTGCCGCGCAATGTGGAGTTGCTGGAAGTACATCCATAGGTGATATGTCTCAACTTGGCGGAAGTGTCGGGGTAGCGGATCATATCGTAATAGGTAAATGTGTTCAGATTGCTGCTGGTAGTGGTGTTATGAATGATATTCCAGATGGAGAAAAATGGGGAGGAAGTCCGGCGCGGCCATTTAAGCAGTGGTTCCGTGAAGTAGCGGCGTTGCGTAATATTGGCAAAGTAAAAAAGGAGAAACGCTAATATGATCAACACCGGAGAAACTAAAAATTTAGAGGTTGTAGATATTGAGAAATTACTATCAATATTACCGCATCGCTATCCATTTTTATTGATTGATCGCATAGTCGAAATTGATGGTGAGCAAGAAGCTGTTGGTATTAAAAATATAACGATTAATGAACCATATTTTGCGGGACATTTTCCCGTAAAGCCCGTTATGCCTGGAGTTTTGATTTTAGAAGCTATGGCACAAACAGCGGGAGCAATTTCACTTTTAGGATTAGGTAATAAGCAAACAAATTTAGTTTATCTTATGACTGTTGATAATGCGAAATTTCGTAAACCGGTTGTGCCTGGTGATCAGCTAAAGATTCATGTTCGGCTTTTAAAAAAGAGGTCTGGCATGAGGCGTTTTTCGTGTGTTGCAAAAGTAGAGAATGTCTGCGTTGCTGAAGCGGAAATTGCTGCGATGGTCATCAAAGAGAAATAAACGATATAATAGGAATTTAAGAATGTCCAGTACGAGAATCCATCCAACTGCACTTGTGGAGAAGGGAGCGCAGCTTGGTGAGAATGTACAAGTCGGGCCGTTTTGTCATATTAGTTCAGAGGCTGTTATTGGTGATGGATGCAGTTTGATGAGTCATGTTGTGATAATGGGGAAGACAACGTTAGGAGCCAATAGTAAAGTGTTTTCACATGCAGTTTTGGGAGCAGAACCGCAGAATAATAAACATAAGGGAGGCCATACAACTCTTTCTATTGGTAAAAATTGCACGATTCGTGAAGGGGTAACAATGCATAGAGGCTCCGATTCGAGTACGGGAATAACAGTGGTTGGTGATAATTGCCAATTTTTTTGTTATGCGCATATTGCCCACGATTGCCATGTAGGAAATCATGTAACATTTGCAAATAATGTGATGATCGCTGGTCATGTTATTGTTGATGATTATGTTATTATTGGTGGTGGCTCTGCCGTTCATCAATTTGTTCGTGTTGGGCATCATGCATTTATCGGTGGTGTATCTGCATTGGTTGGCGATCTAATTCCCTATGGAACAGCTGTGGGTGTGCAAGCAAAGCTTGCTGGGTTAAATATCATTGGGATGAAGCGTGCAGGTCTTGAGCGTAAAGATATTCATGCATTACGTCATGCGGTTGCCATGCTTTTTGACCGCAGCAAACCGTTTAAAGAACGTGTAAGTGATGTTTCTTCTTTCTATTCCGCTTCTCAATCTGTTCTTGATGTAGTGAATTTTATTAAGGAAGAAGGAAAACGTTTTTATTGCACACCAAAATATTAAAGGAACAAAATAAAAGCAAGTAAGGATTAAGAGATGTCTATCTCCGATGCCAAAGTTTTTCTTTCCGGCCGAACTGCCATCATAGCCGGTAATGGTGTTCTACCTATCACTGTTGCTCAGGAGCTTGAAAAATATGGACAAAATCCTTTTCTTGTGCTTTTGCATGATGAAGCAGATACTGTGCTTTATCGTTATGAGCATTGCGAATTATCAATTGTAGAGTTAGCTCGGCTCGTTAAAATTTTAAAAACAGCTGGAATTTGTAATATTGTTTTGGCAGGTGGCGTTAAAAAACGACCACTTCTTACACAGTTGCGACTTGATTGGACAACATTTTCAGCTCTACCTAAGTTGATTTTGGCTTTGAGGGGTGGGGATGATGCGTTACTAAAAGCTTTTATACGGGTTATTGAAGCGCACGGTTTTCGTGTCATTGGTGCCCACGAGATAGTACCAGATCTTTTAGCCCCAATAAAGTTTAATTTAACATTGCGGCGAGCTACTAAAAAAGAGAAAAAAGATATTTTCTCAGCAGCGAAAGCAGCAAAACTTTTAGGTAAGTTAGATATAGGGCAAGCAGCTGTGGCTATCAATGGGAGGGTGGTTGCAGTCGAGGGAGCAGAAGGAACTGATAATATGCTATGGCGGGTTTGTGAAATGCGAGAAAGAGGACAAATTCCGCCTAAAGGTGGTGTTCTTGTTAAATGCGCAAAACCACAACAAGAGCATCGTGTTGATTTGCCATCAATTGGACCCGTGACGATAATGAATATTGCAAAGAGTGGGCTGTCTGGTGTTGCGGTGGAGGCAAATAGAAGTTTGATATTATCAATGAAAACAACAATAGAAAAAGCTAATCAATATTCCTTGTTTATAGAAACATTTGAAAAGGCTGATCATGAGTAATTATTCCTTAAAAATTGCTGTTATTGCAGGCGAGGAATCTGGTGATGCTCTTGGAGCGGATTTAATTTCTTTTTTATCGCGGGAGACAGGATGCGATATTCATTTAATTGGTGTAGGCGGGAGGCATTTAAAGGCATTGGGTTTGAAAAGCGTCTTTGATTTTCATGATATTTCTTTAATAGGTTTAAGTGCAGTGTTAAAAAAACTGCCATCGTTGCTAGTGCGTATTCGCAATTTGTCCAAATTTATCGCACAAGAACAACCCGATTGTTTAATTATTATTGACAGTCCTGATTTTACCCATCGTGTTGCGAAAAAGGTGCGTATTTTAGCGCCTTCTATTCCTATTATTAAATATATTGCACCAACCGTTTGGGCATGGCGTCCAGAGCGCGCTAAAGCTATGCGTAAATTTGTTGACCATGTTTTGGCAATTTTTCCTTTTGAAGAAAAGGTTATGAAGGATTTAGAAGGTCCTGCTACTACTTATATTGGACATCGTCTTTTAACTTATCCTCCACTTTTGGCCGTTCAAGCAGAAAAAAGACGACAATCAGAAAAAAAACATTTGTGTGCTAAACAAACATTATCACCCACATTGGTTATTTTGCCAGGGTCACGAAATTTAGAGATCCGTTGCTTAATGCCTATTTTTCGGGAGGTAGTAGAAATTCTTTCACAACGCATTCCTAATTTACGTATTATTCTGCCAACCTTACCACATTTAGTGGATAAAGTTCGTGATTTTGTACAGGTCTGGAAAAATAAAGTGGAAATTGTTGTTGGTGAAGATGCAAAATGGCGTGCTTTTGCGGATGCGGATGTTGCACTTTCGGCACTTGGGACGGTTTCACTTGAATTGGCGTTAGCAAAAATTCCCATGGTTCTTTGCTATAAGCTTGATTATTTATCTAAATTCTTCATTTTTTCCAAAGTGATGTTATGGAGTGCCGCTCTTCCAAATATTATTTCTGATAAGCCTATCGTGCCGGAATATTTTAATGAATTCCTACGCCCTGGCATGTTAGCAAGGCAGATAGAACAACTTTTGTATAATCCTTTGTTACGACAGGCACAACTCGATGCTTTTGAGATGGTGGAACAGAAAATGAAGACTGAAGTACCTTCGGGGATTGTTGGTGCACAAACGATTATTACTCTTCTAAAAAACAGGACTGAAATTGTGTAAATAAAACAATGCTGATGGTTAATGTTTAATTTTAGCAAGAAAGTTACAAGCACGTTTGCTTTTAGGGTTGGTAAAAAATTTATCAGATGCTGTATCTTCAATAATCTTTCCGTTTTCTAGAAAGAGTATTCTTTCTGAAACTTCGCGCGCAAAGCCCATTTCATGGGTAACGCAGAGCATTGTTATACCTGTATCTGCTAATTGAACCATAACTTCTAAAACTTCTCCGACACTTTCTGGATCAAGAGCTGACGTTGGCTCGTCAAAAAGCATCACTTCAGGTTCCATACAAAGTGCACGGGCAATTGCAACACGCTGTTGTTGCCCACCAGAAAGTTGTAAAGGGTATTTGTTACAGTGTTTTTCAATTCCAACATCTGTAAGATAACGGATTGCCCTTTCTTTTGCTTGTTGTTTAGAAAGTCCTTGAACTGTCATAGGTGCTAAAATGCAATTTTGCATAACGCTCATATGGGGAAATAAATTAAAGTTTTGAAAGACCATTCCTATTTTACGCAGAACATTTTTTTGCTGATATAAAGAGGCAGCATGAATATCAACATTATCGACGCAAATTGAACCTTTTTGTGCTTTTTCTAATTGATTAATACAACGAATTAAAGTTGATTTTCCTGATCCGGAAGGGCCACAGATAACGATGCGTTCGCCAATTTTAACATCGAAGTTAATATCATAGAGTACCTGGAAATCTCCATACCATTTATTTAAATTTCGAATAGAAATCACGGGCTTTTTAGCGGTATGAATAGATTTATTATTTTCCAAATTCATCTTGTTGTATTCTTTCATTGATAACTAAGTTAATTAATTTAACATTTTGATTTGGTAAAGTTTTTTGTGATCATTGTATTTACCGTAAATGTCGGGTTAGACGATGTTCGATAAAAATAATAAAACGATGAATTAGCTCAACGATAAGAAGATAGATAAGAGCTGCCCAAATATAAACTTGAAAATCGAATGTACGTGAATAAGTTAGTTTGGCAATTCCCATTAAATCATAAATAGTGATGAGTGAGGCAATTGCACTGGATTTAATCATTAAAATAAACTCATTTCCTAGGGGGCGTAGAGCTACAATCATTGCTTGCGGAAGAATAATTCTAAAAAATGTTACAGAACTGCTCAACCCTAATGCTTTTGATGCTTCACGCTGTCCAATTTTTACAGATAAAAAGCTTCCTTTAAAGATCTCGGATTGATAGGCAGCAGAATTGAGTGAAAAAATGAAAAGACAACAATACCATGCGTTTTGAAAGAACCACCACAGACCAATCTGTTGCCAGAAATTATTCATTGAACCAAGGCCGTAGTAAAAAAGGAAAAGTTGAGCTAATAAAGGAGATCCACGGAAAAAATAGACATAAACATGCGCAAAATATCGTAAAAACTTATTATTTGATAAACGCGCAAACGCGAGGAGTATACCAAGAAAAAAACCAACAGAGCAAGCAATAGAAACAAGTTCAAAAGTAACAATAAAGCCATCAATAAACTTTAGTCCATAACGATTCAAAATAGCAGGATTAAAAAGGAAATAAAGCCACTCAGGAATCATTAGCTCAACACCTTTTGATATCCTGTTTGAGTGCATATTTCAAGATGGCGCAGGATTGTAGAAAAAAACGCTGAAAATAACAAATAGAGTAAGCACGCCACAAGATAAAATAGCATAGGTTTATCGGTGGCTGCGACTGCTAAATTAGTTTGTCGCATAAGGTCAACAAGTGAAATGGTTGATACGAGGGATGTATCTTTAAGCAAAGTAAGCCAATTATTAGAAAGTCCTGGCAAGGCATTTCGAATGAGCTGAGGAAAGACAATACGAAAAAATGTAGTTGAGTTTGAAAGTCCGAGAGTTTTAGCCGCTTCGTATTGACCTTTATCAAAAATATTGAATGCTCCAAGCCAAACTTCACAAGAAAAGGCTGCAAGAACCATACTAAGTGCAAGAACACCAGCAACAAAAGCGTTGATACTGAACATTATTTCAATGTTAAGATAATCAAGAATAATTTGTATAATATTTTGTAAGCCATAGTAAACTAAAAATAAGGTTAAAAGTTCTGGTAAGCCACGGAACACTGATGAAAAGAGGGTTGCTGTAGCTTTAGCTATCTTGATATTGGATCGAATCATCACAGCACCTAGAAGGCCTAAAGGAAGTCCTAAGAGCCCACAGCACAAAGCCAATGACAATGTCATTCCCGCACTAGAAAGTATAACCCCACCCCATCCACCATTGCTAAATGATAGCAATGTCAAACTTTCAATCATTTTGCACTCCTCATGAAGAGTTAGAGAATATTATTTTAGAAATAAACAGTTTGTTTTATTTTAATTCATATTGATATCTAATAAATATCAACTGTAAAATATTTTTTTATAATTTTATCATAAGTTCCGTCCAAACGAATTTCTTTTATCGCTTCATTGAATTTATTTTTAAGATCGCTATTATTTTGACGTATAGCAATTGCGATAGGAAACGTCGTTTTTTCCAGAGTTCCTAGAAGTTGGCAGCAATTTTTTCCCTCATTTTTGAGCCAGTTTAATGCATGCAGTTTATCAAAGATAACTGCATCAAGTCGACGGCTTAAAAGATCGCGATTAACTTCTATTGCTGTAGGATAGAGTTTTATGTTTACCCCTTTAGAAGCATAATGATCTTCTGCATATACAGCTTGTGTTGTGTTTGATTGTACACCAAGATTTTTACCTTTAAAGGCTTCTGCAGAGATTTCTTTAACTTCTGAATCTTTTGTAACAATTACAGCGAGTGCTGTATTATAGTAAGGATCTGTGAAGTCGATCTTCTGTAAACGCTCTTGTGTGAGAGAGAGGGAAGCAATGATAGCATCGTATTTTTTTGCAAGAAGACCGGGAATCATTCCCTCAAAGTCTTGAGTGATGATAGTACATTCGACATTCATTTTTTTACAAAGTGCATGGGATATATCGATATCAAAACCTTGGAGCTTGTTATTTGAGTTAATGTAACTAAATGGGGGATAAGAGCCTTCACTTGCAATTTTCAGTGTTTTAGCATTGGCCGAGGCGAACAGTGTTGTGCTTATTATAAGAACTGCTGCTAATAATTTCATTATGTTCTCCTGTTGAATAAGCGGAAAATATTAGATCATCATGTGTTTTTATAATCTGTAAGTTCTTTTGGGAGCAATGCAAAATTTTATTGCTATTTGTTTTGCTATCATTACGATGAATAAGTATCATTATCAAAAAATACAAAACTTCACTTTAAAAAAATTATTAAAATTAAGCATAAAGAAAGTTTAGGCTTTAGGAAGATAAAAGTAAAATATCATTTTCATTACTGGTATTATGAGTTGCTTAGATATTTCTGAATACCGAAATCAATTGCTTTTCTGATAATTTAAGAATGTTTTTCTTGTAAAAAATGGCAAAAATGTTAAATTTTCAATGATTTTTGCATTCCTCACAAAAAATTAGGTAATATTATTTTAGAAATAAACAGTTTGTTTTATTTTAGTTCATATTGATATCTAATAGATATCAACTGTGAAAT
Organism: Bartonella sp. B12(2025); assembly: GCF_053795135.1. NCBI lineage: Bacteria > Pseudomonadati > Pseudomonadota > Alphaproteobacteria > Hyphomicrobiales > Bartonellaceae > Bartonella > Bartonella sp. B12(2025). The sequence continues at coordinate 547,111 of NZ_CP200031.1, forward strand.
ATTTTTTCACAATTTTATCATAGGTTCCATCCAAACGAATTTCTTTTATCGCTTCATTGAATTTATTTTTAAGATCGCTATTATTTTGACGTATAGCAATTGCAATAGGAAACGTCGTTTTTTCCAGAGTTCCTAGAAGCTGGCAGCAATTTTTTCCCTCATTTTTGAGCCAGTTTAATGCATGCAGTTTATCAAAGATAACTACATCAAGTCGACGGCTTAAAAGATCGCGACTAACTTCTATTGCTGTAGGATAGAGTTTTATGTTTACCCCTTTAGAAGCATAATGATCTTCTGCATATGCAGCTTGTGTTGTGTTTGATTGTACACCAAGATTTTTACCTTTAAAGGCTTCTGTAGAGATTTCTTTAACTTCTGAATCTTTTGTAACAATTACAGCGAGTGCTGTATTATAGTAAGGATCTGTGAAGTCGATCTTCTGTAAGCGCTCTTGTGTCGGGGAAAGGGAAGAAACAATAGCATCGTATTTTTTTGCAAGAAGACCGGGAATCATTCCCTCGAAGTCTTGAGTGATGATAGTACATTCGACATTCATTTTTTTACAAAGTGCATGGGATATATCGATATCAAAACCTTGGAGCTTGTTATTTGAGTCAATGTAACTAAATGGGGGATAGGAAGCATCACTTGCAATTTTCAGCGTTTTAGCATTGGCCGAGGCGAACAGTGTTGTGCTTATTATAAGAACTGCTGCTAATAATTTCATTATGTTCTCCTGTTGAATAAGCGGAAAATATTAGATCATCATGTGTTTTTATAATCTGTAAGTTCTTTTGGGAGCAATGCAAAATTTTATTGCTATTTGTTTTGCTATCATTACGATGAATATCATTATCAAAAAATACTCATTTTATAGAAGTACTAGTACGATAAATACAGGAAAATAAATATCTCATTAATTATACTGCCTTATTATTTATCATAAGGCAATTTATTTTCATCATTTTATTCAAGAAAATACAGAGCTTTATTTTGAAAAAAGATTACTCAATTTAAGCACAAAGAGAGTTTAGGTCTTAGGAAGATAAAAGTAAATTCTCATTTTTATCACTAGTATTGTGAGCTGTTTAAATATTGAGGAACATCGAAGTCAATCGCTTTTCTGATAAATTATGAATGTTTTTCTTATAAAAAGCATATTGCTAACAGATGATTTTAAGAAGAATGCTTGTGCATATAGTTATGTGTAGGTACACAATGGTGCTTCATTGGCAAAGCGTCATTTTGTGTAAGAAAGTTTTAAGAGTATTTTTCATCTTTTTTATAATTTTCTGAAATGGGATAAGAAGTTTTTGTGTATGGTTTAAAAGAATATTTTGGTAATGCCTTTGCGATACTGTTTTAGGGGCAGAGAGTGAAGTTCTCTTGATTGTTTAGTTTTCTCTTATGTAACAATAACCAGTAGTTTGTATATAGAATGATGGAGAGTACGTATTTAATTTAGGTAAAGTAATAGGTCAGGATTTTTCATATATTCCAGAAAAAATGCTCTATTTTTTGCAAAAAGAGCATTGTGGGTTCTAATTACCCATTGTTAAAGGCCATTAGAAAATTTTCATCACGACTGTTGTAGTAGTATTATAGCTATAAAAATAGCTTTGAGATCAAAGCTTTCCAAAACATTTTTATATTGGAGCATTTGATTATTCACAATAAAGCTTCAATAAATTGAAACTTTATTGATCGGTTTTTTTATTTTTTAGCTTATACGTTTATCTATGGGAACGTATTCACGCATGGCATGACCTGTATAGAGTTGACGTGGACGACCAATTTTTTGTGCTGGATCCTCAATCATTTCTTTCCACTGCGCAATCCAGCCAACACTGCGTGCTAATGCAAAAAGAACAGTAAACATTTCAGTTGGAAAGCCTAAAGCCTTTAGTGTAATGCCAGAATAAAAGTCGACATTAGGATAAAGTCTTTTTTCAATAAAGTATTCATCATTTAGTGCAATGTTTTCGAGTTCTATAGCAATATCAAGAAGCGGGTCATTTTGAATGTTCAGTTCTTTTAAGACCTCATGACAGGTTTGTTGCATGATTTTTGCACGTGGATCATAATTTTTATACACTCTATGACCAAAACCCATAAGACGAAAAGGATTACTTTTATCTTTTGCACGTGCAATGAATTCAGGAATTCTTTTGACGGAACCTATTTCTTGTAGCATTTTTAGACATGCTTCATTGGCTCCACCATGAGCTGGTCCCCAAAGGCATGCAACACCTGCTGCGATACATGCAAATGGATTAGCTCCTGATGATCCTGCAAGACGTACAGTGGACGTAGAAGCATTTTGTTCATGGTCTGCATGAAGGATAAAGATTCGATCTATAGCCCGAGCAAGTACTGGATTTATTTTATAATCTTCACCAGGAACGGAAAAGCACATACGAAGAAAATTTGCAGCGTAACCAAGATCATTGCGTGGATAAATAAATGCCTGCCCAATGCTATATTTATACACCATAGCGGCAAGAGTTGGAACTTTTGCAATAAGACGAATAGAAGCGATCATTCTCTGTTGAGGATCTGTAATATTAATAGAGTCGTGATAGAATGCAGACATAGCTCCAAGGCATGCAACCATGATAGCCATAGGATGAGAATTACGTGGAAGGCCGTGGAAGAACTGTGCAAACTGTTCGTGCACCATCGTATGCTGCATAATACGACAGTCAAAGTCGACTTTTTCTTTTTTTGTTGGTAGTTCACCATGAAGTAAAAGGTAACAGCTTTCGAGAAAGTCTCCTTTTTCAGCTAGTTGGTCGATAGGATAACCGCGATAAAGCAATATTCCTTTATCACCATCAATATAAGTAATTTTTGATTCACAAGAAGCGGTTGAGGAAAAACCAGGGTCATAAGTAAAAGTATCTGTTTTTTTATAGAGGGAAGAAATTTCAATGACGTCAGGACCGACAGTGCCTTTACGCACTGGAAGTTCTATTTTTTTATCATTCACGGTAATGTGTGCTTTATTCTCAAACATTAGATATTCCTTTCAGATTTTTCGCACTAAAAACCAAGATACCGCTTCATTAGATAGGGGGATATAACGAAAACCGCTCCTATCTATGTTGAGGGTAGATTTACTCTAAAAGCTGGCTCATGCAATATAAAAATATTTTTTATATTGCGATTTTATCAAATATATATTTCGATCGTTCAAGTTAAAAGATAGCTTTCAATTTGTATTGAGGCATTTTTTACTTTAACGCCCATTCGGTTAAATTTACCTAGGTACATATAATTAGCTTGCGGTTGTGATAAGTTGATCATTAATACGATTCAAAGATTCGTCCTGTCCCAATAAAACAAGAACATCAAAAATTCCTGGGGATGTTGCACGTCCTGTGAGAGCTGCCCGAAGTGGTTGGGCAGCAGCCCCAAACTTGAGATTCTGTGTGTGTGCATAATATCGAAGAGTTTCATCCAACGTTTTTGCATCCCAATTGGGGCAGGCTTTTAGGGCAAGGTAGATGCCTTCTAAGATGGTTTTTCCATTTTTGTCTAAGAGTGTTTGCGCTTTTTCATCAAGAGGTAATGGCCGTTGCGTAAAAATGAAAGAGGCATTGTCAATGAGTTCGCGCAATGTTTTGGAACGTTCTTTTAAATTTGGTATGGCTGCTAAAAATTGAGCACGGCGTTGTTTATCAAGTCTTTCAATTATTTTCAATCCACCTTCAATTTCTGGCAAAATGTTAAGGACAGCATCAAAAAGGTCTTGATCGTTGCTCATGCGCATATAATGTCCGTTAATAGCATCTAGCTTTCTGAAATCAAAACGAGCTGCACCTTTATTAATATCATCAATATCAAACCAAGAAATCATATCCTCAGTTGAAATCAATTCTTCATCGCCATGACTCCAACCTAGACGTACTAGGTAATTGCGCAAAGCAACAGGAAGATACCCCATGGCTCGATAGGCATCAACACCTAGTGCACCATGGCGTTTTGATAATTTTGCGCCGTTTTCACCATGAATGAGTGGAATATGCGCCATAACAGGAATATCCCATCCCATCGCATTGAAAATGATTGTTTGGCGAGCTGCATTTGTAAGGTGATCGTCACCACGTATGATATGTGTTACCCCCATATCATGATCATCAACGACGACAGCATGCATATAGGTTGGCGAGCCATCGGAACGCAAAATAATAAAGTCATCAAGATCTTTATTAGGAAAGCGAACATCACCTTGAACGCGATCGTGCACAATTGTTTCTCCATCTTGTGGTGCTTTGATGCGAATAACAGGTTTAATCCCTTTAGGAGCTTTTAAAATATCACGATCTCGCCAACGGCCATCATAACGCGGTGGACGACCTTCTAGACGGGCATTTTCACGCATTTCAGCCAATTCTTCAGGAGAAGCATAGCAATAATAAGCTTTGCCATTTTTTACCAATTGTTCAGCGACTTGGCGATGACGTTCTGCTCGTTCAAATTGCGAAATAGGAGCACCGTCATAGCTAAGTCCCATCCAGTGCAAGCCATCTATAATAGCTTGTACAGCTGCTTCTGTTGAGCGCTCTCGATCTGTGTCTTCAATTCGCAGAAGCATTTTGCCACCAGTATGTTTTGCATAAAGCCAATTAAAGAGGGCAGTACGGGCACCTCCGATGTGAAGGAAGCCTGTTGGTGAGGGTGCAAAGCGGGTAATAACGGGCACGGATATCTTCCTTTGAAATTAAGATGTTATTTATAATAATTTTATGGAAGGGGTATGTTAGCATAGGTTATAGGGTATGCAACAGCCGCATTGCAAGTTAAAGTGGGGATTTGCGGATGTTTAATCAAAATAAAGTTAAAGACGGTTTATGTATCAGCGGTGTTTCAGAAAGAAAAAATCGAATCTAATATGTCCGGGTGTTTTTTCTACCTTTTATGATCCAAATAACGATAATTGTAACAAACAAAAGAATATTTTATTTACACCTTTAAAAGAAGCGATATTTTTTTTCTGGAAGTGGTTGGTAGATTGCATAAACAAAGAAATCTCTTTTGGAATTCTTTTTTCGTTGATTTTAGTCTTTTTTTCCACAGGCATCATTTTTTATTTTAATTTAGAGCGAGAGCCAAGTTGGTGGCAGTTTTGTGTATTGCTTAGTGTCTGCCTTGGAATACTATATACTTTGCGCTTTTATCGGAGAGTATGGATTATTGCAGGATTTCTGTTTTGTATTGTATTGGGTGCTTTGGCTGCAAAAATAGAAACATGGCGTATGTCTACACCAATGTTGAGTAGCGATATTGTTACCACGTTAACAGGAAAAATTGTTTCTATTGAGTCAAGGCAAAGAGGAGGATTTCGTTTAGTTCTGGATGTTTTAAATACAGAAAAACCAGTATTACACCATGGTCCTCATCGTGTTCGTTTGTCGGCAAGGCGTTTACCATATGGGTTGGCAATTGGTGACGGGCTATATGGAAAAGTCAAGATGCGTGCATTGTCTGGGCCGGTACGTCCAGGAAGCTACGATTTTAGTTTTCATAATTATTTTAAAGGAATTGGTGCTCAGGGAGTTTACTTGGGAAAACCAATCAAAATATCAGTTTCGCAGTCCGATAGCGTATTAGGTATAGTTTTACAGAAAATTGAAAATTTACGGACAAACGTGACACAAAGAATCCGTATGGCGATTGACCAAGAAAAGGGGAGCGTTGCGGCTGCTCTTATAACGGGACAACGGAGCAGTATCTCAAGCGATACAAATGAAGCATTGCGTACGGCTGGATTAGCACACATTTTATCAATATCAGGTTTGCATATGGCTTTGTTAAGTGGTATAGTTCTTGTGAGTAGCCGTAGTTTTTTAGCACTTTTTCCAGTTTTTGCATCTTATTATCCTATTAAAAAATTTTCTGCCATTGCTGCGTTAATGATGACAGCTTTTTATTTGGTGCTGTCTGGTGCAGCTGTATCAGCGCAAAGAAGTTTTGTGATGGTTGCTGTTATGTTGGTTGCTATACTGTGTAATCGTTCTGCTGTCACAATGCATAATTTTGTTATTGCTGGCTTGATAACTTTAGCTATTGCACCGCATGAAATATTAGGTCCCAGCTTCCAAATGTCTTTTTCCGCAACCGGAGCTTTAATTGCGTCTTTTGATTGGTGGAATAAGAGGTCACTTTTTCGTAAAAGAAAAATAACACCATCTTATGTTAGAGGTGGAGTGATCTATTTTGCATTCTTATCGATTATTTCAGTAAGCGCATCTTCGTTTGTGGCTGGTACTGCTAGTGGAGTTTATGCTGCTTATCATTTCTCCAATATTGCATTTCTTGGCATTATCAGCAATACTTTAGCTTTTCCAATAGTATCAATTATTATTATACCTTTTGGATTAATCGCAGTCCTTACAATGTTTTGGGGGCTTGAATGGTTACCGCTTCAAATTATGGGTTTTGGTGTTGGTCTTGTGATAAAAATTGCTCACGCTATAAGTGCCATTTCTCCTGATTTGAATCCTGGGTTTATACCGTTATCTGTATTGGTTTTATTGAGTATAGGTTTGGTTGGGCTTACTTTTTGCAAAACATCTATTAGGTTTTTGTTTAGTCTTTTTATTCTGGCTGGTATTTATGTTTGCTTGATGCATTCACCTGTGCAATTAATTATAGCAGATAATATGAAGCTCGTGGGTGTTATCAATAAGAAGAAGTTATATATTGATCGTTACCATATTTCTAAGTTCACGGCATTCATATGGGAAAAATCGTTTCGTGTGAATGAGATTATCAAACCAACGAAATATGGCCCTTCGTTTAATGAACAGTTTGTTTGTGATAAGCATGTGTGTGCATCTTTATTAGACAATGGATTAAGAGTGGTTGTTTTACGTGGAAAAACAGATCAATGCGTAGAGGCAGACATCATGATTAAGACATTTGCAACGAGTAATAAAACGTGCAACAAGAAGGCGCAACTAACATTTACACCCCAACAATCATTATCACAAGGGAGTGTTATGATAACCAAAAATGGAGATATTATTTGGTCTTCGATGGGGTTTCATAGACCATGGAATATGTACAGGCAGCATTCACAAAAAAACTACAACTTACCGCATTTTATGCTTTGGCGTTTTTCTTACAGTGTTGTAGGGGTATAAATTCCACTAGAGTTGACTAATTGTTCATACTTTTTAACAAATAATTTTTTTTGATATTTGAACAACTTATAATGTCGCAGAAGCATTTTATATTGTGCACCTTATTGATAATGAAAGATAAGCTAGAAACGCTTATTGGATATGGAAAATGTCAATAAACTTTATAAAAGAGACAAAATTGTTAATTATTCTATTTTATTATTATCATATGTTTTTATAATAGTTAACACTTTTCAACCAAAAGATGACAAATAAATTTATGGAAAATTGAGGCAATATGTTACTTTTCTATTATCGAGTTGTAATGAATGTTGCTTATTATTGATAAAAGGTAAAGCATTCCATGAATATTCAGCAGTTAAAAAAAATAGCGGCTATTAAAGCGCTTGAGTCTGTTGAAGATGATATGCGGCTTGGTATCGGGTCTGGTTCGACAATAAATGAGTTTATTCGCCTTCTTGGTGAGCGTGTTGCGGATGGTCTGCGTGTGACAGGTGTTACCACCTCACGATATTCTGAACAACTCTGTCGTAAATTTAGGGTGCCTACCACTACTTTAGAACAAACACCTGAACTAGATCTTGATATTGATGGGGCAGATGAAATTGGTCCAGCGATGACTCTCATTAAAGGTGGGGGTGGGGCGTTGTTGCATGAAAAAATTGTGGCATCGGCATCTCGTGCAATGCTTGTTATCGCTGATGAAACAAAGCTGGTGAAAAGGCTTGGTGCTTTTGCGTTGCCGATTGAAGTTAATCCGTTTGGCATGCATACTACACGCAGAGCTATTGAAAAAGTAGCTGATAATTTAGGGCTTTCTGGAGAAGTTGTATTACGGATGAATGGAGAAAAACCTTTTGAAACAGATGGTGGTCACTTTATTTTTGATGCATTTTGGGGGTGTATTTTGCAACCAAAACCATTATCGGATGCGCTTCTTGCAATTCCTGGTGTTGTTGAGCATGGTCTTTTTTTGGGATTGGCTTCGCGTGCAATTGTAGCTATGGCTGATGGTCAAATAAAAGCTTTAGAATCATTTGATTTTTAGAGAAGGCAGTTTACATGACGGTATGTTAGCACGATAAAAAGGGTGTTGAAAAATTTGGATAAAATAACGAATTTGAATTATAAAGTATAATTAGTCATCGGGGTAATCATTAAATGAAAACAATATTTTCTTTTCAGCGTTTTGCCGTATATTTTAGTGCAATTGTCGTTTTTATTGTAAACAGTGGAATGGCTTATGCACAAGGTGTGAGCGATCAGCATTTAGATTCAGCTAGAAAGGCTATAAGTGCCATTCATGCAACTGATCAATTTGATAGTTTTTTACCAAACGCGGCACATGATCTCAAGAATGAACTGATCAGCGAGGATCCAAATTTGGCAACTGCTATTTCTGATATTGTTGATAAGCAGGTACTTGCTTTGGTTAAACGGCGTTCTGATTTGGAAAAAGAGATTGCTCATGTATATGCAAAATATTTTACTCAAAAAGAACTTGATGCAATCACGGCATTCTATAGTTCTGATACTGGTAAAAAGTTTTTGACAGAAGTTCCAAATATTGCACGCGATGCTTATTCTACATTTGATGTATGGCGTTCTTCTATTATGCAGGATCTTATGAAAAATGTGAAAAAAGAGATGTCTGGAACGCTTAATTTGAACAACTCAATTACGCCTGCGAAATCGAGCTCTTCAAAAAATAAAAAATAGTTTTATTGATACTATTACAATAATACGCAATTTCTAGTTTATTTTTAAAAGCGGCGGTTTTCCCGCCGTTTTTAGTAAAATAGGTCTTTTTAGAATGTTGCTTTATAGAAAAAGTGGCGCTTAAAAACAAAAAGGCTTTCATTTGATAATAAATGATCATAGCCTATTCTTGCAGACATATGAGAAGGAAATAGTTCGTGGGATCTTTTGACTTTGATTTATTTGTTATTGGAAGTGGTTCTGGTGGTGTGCGTGCTGCACGCCTTGCTGGAGGACTTGGTAAGCGTGTCGCTATAGCAGAAGAATACCGTATCGGAGGGACTTGTGTTATTCGCGGTTGTGTTCCAAAGAAACTTTATGTTTATGCTTCACAATATGCAAAAGAGTTCAGGAAGAGCGTTGGTTTTGGATGGGAATATGCTGATCCAATTTTTAGCTGGGAAAAATTAGTTGCGGCTAAAAATAAAGAGATATCAAGATTAGAAGGGCTTTATCGCAAGGGACTGCAAAATAATAATGTTCATATTTATGAAAGTCGTGCTGTTTTTGTGGATGAACATACATTAGAGCTCTCAGCAACAGGCGAGCGGGTAAGCGCAGAAAAAATTTTAATCGCGACGGGGGCAAAAATTGCGCCAAATACTACAATAAGAGGCAGTGATTTATGCCTTACTTCTAATCAAATTTTTGACCTTGAAAAACTTCCACAATCAATAGTAATTGTTGGTGGTGGGTATATTGGTGTTGAATTTGCTAACATTTTTCATGAATTGGGTGTGAAAACAACGCTGCTCCATCGTGGTGATTTAATCCTTCGTAACTTTGATTATGATTTGCGACAGTTGCTTAATGATGCGATGATTGAAAAAGGGATTTCTATTATCTATGGGGCGACAGTTTCCAACGTGCAAGCTATAGGGAATTGTTATGATGTTGTTTTATCAACTGGGCAAACGATCAGTGCCGATAAAATTATGCTGGCTACAGGGCGTGTACCAAATACAACGGCTTTAGGACTTGAGCGGGCAGGCGTTAAAGTGGATGAATTTGGTGCAGTTGTTGTTGATGAAAGAATGACAACAAATGTGCCACACATTTGGGCTGTTGGTGATGTAACAGGTCATATTCAATTGACACCTGTTGCGATTCATGATGCAATGTGTTTTGTTAAGACTGCATTTGAGAATACGCCCACAACACCTGATTATGATTTAATCACGACTGCAGTTTTTTCGCAACCCGAGATTGGAACAGTAGGTCTTTCAGAAGAAGATGCTGTACATCGTTATAAGCGTCTTGAGGTTTATCGTACAGTTTTTCGTCCTATGCGCGATGTTTTTTCCGGGAGTTCGGAAAAGATGTTTATGAAGCTTATTGTTGATGGTGAAAGCCGTATTGTTGTGGGTGCTCATATTTTAGGTGAGAACGCTGGTGAGATAGCGCAGCTCATTGGAATATCCCTCAAAGGAAAATTAACGAAGGATGTCTTTGATGAAACTATGGCAGTGCATCCAACTATGGCAGAAGAGTTGGTAACGATGTATAAACCAAGTTATGTATATGAAAATGGGAAGAAAGTAGAAAATTGAACAGCGTATGTTATGGTGAACGACGAAGCTTTTATTACAACAAGCTGTAGGCTTAAGCTCTGGAGAGAGTACAATGATAAAAGAGTGGATGCCTGACTCTTGGAGAGCAAGGCCAATTAAACAAGTTCCAACTTATCCGGATAAATCTGCGTTAGCAGATATTGAACGAAAGCTGCGTAGCTACCCTCCTTTGGTTTTTGCGGGTGAAGCACGTGATTTGAAAGATGAATTGGCGGCTGTTGCACAGAGGAAGGCTTTTTTATTACAAGGTGGAGATTGTGCAGAAAGTTTTGCAGAGCATAAGGCTGATAACATCCGTGATTTTTTCCGTGTGTTTTTGCAAATGGCAATTGTTTTAACTTTTGGAAGTTCTAAACCAGTTGTTAAAATCGGTCGTATTGCTGGCCAGTTTGCAAAGCCACGCTCTTTTGATACGGAAAGCAAAGAAGGAGTTGAACTTCCTTCTTATCGAGGGGATATTATTAATAGCATTGAGTTTGATGTAGATTCTCGTACTCCTGATCCACAACGAATGTCTATGGCTTATCGTCAATCCGCAGCAACATTGAATCTATTACGTGCTTTTTCACAAGGGGGGTATGCCAATTTAGAAAATGTCCATGCATGGACGTTGAGTTTCGTTTCTAAAAGCCCACAGGGCGAGCGTTATGAGTTGTTGGCAGAGCGTATTTCTGAAGCTATTGATTTTATGCGTTCCATAGGGATTACGCCCAAGACGAATTCTTCATTACGTGAAACATCTTTGTATACCAGTCATGAAGCGCTTTTGCTTGATTATGAAGAGGCTTTGACGCGGATTGATTCAACTTCTGGAGATTGGTATGCAACGTCTGGCCATATGTTGTGGATTGGTGATCGTACACGTCAGATTGATCACGCTCACGTTGAATATTGCCGCGGTATTAAAAATCCTATTGGGTTGAAGTGCGGCCCTTCCATTGATCCTGATGAGCTTTTGAGGTTGATTGATATTCTAAATCCTGAAAATGAACTGGGACGGTTAACGCTCATTACGCGTTTTGGTTATGATAAGGTTGAAAATTATCTTCCTAAGTTGATCCATGCAGTTGAGCGCGAGAAGCGTAAGGTTATATGGTCGTGTGATCCAATGCATGGTAATACGGTTACTATAAATGGCTATAAAACGCGCCCCTTTGATTATGTTTTAAAGGAAGTAGAAAGGTTTTTTTCAGTGCATTGTGGGGAAGGAACTTATCCAGGGGGTATTCACATTGAAATGACTGGTCGTGATGTAACAGAATGCACAGGTGGAGCACATGCTATTTCTGTAGAAAACTTGTCTGATCGCTATCATACGCAGTGTGATCCGCGATTAAATGCAGATCAAGCGTTAGAATTAGCTTTTCTTGTTGCAGAACTTCTTAAAAAAAATCGTAGTATTGATTCATTAGCTTTTGCTGCAAATGAGTAGATAAAAGGTTGCATAACATTTTTTATTTTAAGTGTTTATGGGAGAAGAAAACTTTTTGAAAAAGGAATATTATTCAACAAATAAAACAGAGTTATGGTTGCTAAACTAATGAAATGATACAAAGGCTTATGAAAAATGATTTTCGGGTAGCAGTTGCCCAATTAAATCCTATCGTTGGTGATATTGAAGGAAATTTTTCTCTTGCCGTAATGGCGCATCAAAAGGCTAAAGAAGAAGGTGCCGATCTTGTTTTATTCACTGAGCTTTTTATAAGTGCTTATCCGCCGGAAGATCTTGTTCTTAAGCCTGCTTTTACAAAAACATGCGAAGATGCTGTTAAGAAATTAGCAAAGACAACAGTAGGGGGGACAGGAATCGTAATTGGTCTTCCGCTGAGTCGTAATAATAATATTTATAATGGTGTCGTGCTTCTTGATGAAGGACGGGTAATTGCTGAAAGCTTGAAGTTTGATTTACCTAATTATGCCGAATTTGATGAAAAGCGATTATTTTCTCCTGGTCCACGCCCTGAGCCGATTGTCTATCACGGGATAAAATTAGGAATAGTAATTTGTGAGGATATTTGGAATGACTCTTCTCTTTGTGCAGAACTTGGCAATAAAGGAGCTGAGATTATCCTCATTCTTAATGGCTCTCCATATTATCGTAACAAAACATTAAAGCGTATAGAAGTTGTTCGTGCACAAGCTCTTCAATCTGGCATACCGATTATTTATGCTAATCAAGTTGGTGGTCAGGATGAGCTCGTTTTTGATGGAGGATCTTTTGCGTTAAATGAGCAAGGAAAAATGGTGTTTCAAATGAAACATTTTGAAAGCCATATTGCTTTAAGTCATTGGAAACGAAAAACGACTGGATGGCAATGTGTTTCTGGTCCAAATGAAAGTCTTTTCAATGAATTAGCTGCTGATTATCAAGCTTGTGTTCTGGGTTTGGGAGATTACGTCAATAAAAACCGCTTTAAGGATGTTATCCTTGGTCTTTCAGGAGGAATTGATTCAGCTCTTTGTACGGCAATGGCTGTGGATGCTCTTGGCGCTGAGAGGGTTCGCACCGTAATGATGCCTTATCATTACACTTCACAAGAATCATTGAAAGATGCTAAAGAGTGTGCACATCTTTTAGGATGTCGTTATGAAATAATATCGATTGTGCAAACTGTTGAAGATTTTTTAAATACAATGTCACCTGTTTTTTTAGGGCTGCCATCTGATATTACAGAAGAAAATCTTCAAAGCCGTATACGTGGGGCTATTTTAATGGCTCTTTCGAATAAATTTGGCTCAATGGTGGTAACAACAGGGAATAAGTCGGAAATGGCTGTGGGATATGCAACACTTTATGGTGATATGAATGGAGGGTTTAACCCTCTTAAAGATATTTATAAAATGCAGGTTTATGCATTAGCGGAGTGGCGCAATAAAAACCATTTGCAAAATTTTATGGGGCCAGAAGGAGTTGTGATCCCACCCAACATTATAAAAAAAGCACCTTCTGCAGAGCTTCGGGAAAATCAAAAAGATGAAGATTCTTTACCTCCTTATCCTGTTCTAGATGATATCTTGCAATTTCTTGTCGAAAATGACATGAGTATTTGTGATATTGTTAAACGTGGGTATTTACGGGAAACGGTTGAAAAAGTTGAGCACCTTCTTTACGTAGCAGAATACAAAAGACGACAATCTGCACCCGGTGTAAAAATCAGTTGTAAAAATTTCGGACGCGATCGTCGTTATCCCATTGTCAATTATTTTCGCGATAAAAATTGAGTATTATTTTTATGGTAAAAGTTCGTTTTGCGCCTTCTCCAACAGGTTATATTCACATTGGCAATATTCGTATTGCTCTGTTCAACTGGCTTTATGCGCAAGCGCATAATGGAGCATTTATTTTGCGCTATGATGATACAGACGTTGAACGTTCTAAGCAGGAATATATTGATGCTATTGCGATTGATCTTGAGTGGCTTGGTATTCAACCGAATGAGATTTATTATCAATCTAAACGGTTTAGTCGATATGATGAAGCTGCGGAAATTCTCAAACAACGTGGTCTTCTTTATCCCTGTTATGAGACCGTGGAAGAATTAGAACGGCGTCGTAAAATCCAACTTTCTCGCAAATTGCCTCCTATTTATGATCGTGCTGCATTGAAATTGACCCAAGAAAATAAAAAGGCATTTGAAGAGCAAGGTCGTAAACCTTATTGGCGTTTTCTTCTTCCTAATTTTGAAAATGATCCTTTGCAAACAAAGCGAACGGAGATTTGCTGGAATGATGCAGTAAAGGGAAAACAGGCGATTGATTTATCCTCTCTTTCAGATCCTATTCTAATTCGTGAAGATGGAAGCTACCTTTATACGTTGCCTTCTGTAGTTGATGATATAGATATGGCTATTACACATATTATTCGTGGGGATGATCACATTACAAATACAGGCGCTCAGATCGCTCTTTTTAAAGCTCTCAGCGCAGAATTACCAGTTTTTGGCCATATAAATTTATTGACTACAGCTTTAGGAAAAGGGCTTTCAAAACGTAACAATGATCTTTCTATTCGTTCTTTACGGGAGGAGGGATTGGAATCTATAGCTGTTCAATGCCTTGCTGTTTTGATCGGAACATCGCAAAATGTACATCCCTATCCTAATCAAGCAGCGCTTTTAGAGCACTTTAGTCTGCAAGGTACGTCAAAATCAGTTGCAAAATTTGACACTGCTGATCTTTTTATTTTGAATAGTCATCTTGTTCATGAGTTAACCTATGCGGAAGTTAAAACGCGGCTTAAAAATTTTTCTATTGATGGAGAAAAGGCGGAGTGTTTTTGGAACGCGATAAGAAGCAATATTGACAAAGTGAATGATGCTGTCTTGTGGTGGAAAATTATTTATGATGAACAGAGCTTTGATACAGTGGCGCTTGAAGATCGTGCATTCGTGCATCAGTCTATCAACTTTTTGCCTGAAGGTGTATTGAATGATGAAAGTTGGAAAATTTGGACGACAACATTGAAAGAAAAAACAGGTCGTAGCGGGAGAGCTTTGTTCATGCCGTTACGTCAGGCACTTACTGGAATGGATCATGGACCTGAAATGGGGAAACTTTTGCAGCTCTTAGGGCGAGAGAAAGTCATAGAAAGATTGTTGACTCAAGGGGAGTAAGAGCAGCATTTTCAGAGCACTTTGTTTATTTTTTTGCACTATCAAAGATAGTAAGATTCTAGTTAATTGCTTTAATTACGGATTTTTATGAGCATAAACGCTGGGATATCATCGCCAAATCCAGGGGAAGTGGAATTCTTATTTTTTTGAGGGTGATGTCGTTCAGATGGTTTTGCTTTATTATTTTTGGTTTGAACAATACGCTCTTTTTGAGCTGTTTTCTTTAACTGTTTTGGAGATTTTCTCTTTAAAGCGATGTCATCTTCATGATTATCGGTCGTTAAAGTAGAGAGATCCCCATTGAGCCACGCAATTTTTTCATTGCTGATTTCTTCAATAGCGCTAATGTATTTTTTGTCCGCTTTTGTAACGATCGTAAAAGCTTTTCCGCTACGATTTGCACGTCCTGTACGACCAATGCGATGAATATAATCTTCAGCATGTGTAGGAACATCATAGTTGAAAACATGGCTTACATCTGGGATATCGAGTCCACGGGCTGCAACATCAGAAGCGACAAGAAGTTTGAGTTTATTATTTTTAAAGTCAGATAGCGTGCTCATACGCGAATATTGATCCATATCTCCATGAAGTGCGCCTACACTAAAGTTATGTCTGACGAGCGATCTAAAAAGTTCAGAGATGTCTCTTTTTCTATTACAAAAAATAATAGCATTTTTAAGCTCGTTGCCTTCATTGTAGATAAGTTCTCGCAAAACAGCCCTTTTATCCCATGATTTATTTCCAGATTTGACGAGCCGCTGTGTAATTGTAGTGGCTGTTGAGGATGCTTTTGTAACTTCCACAGACACAGGTGAGTGTAAAAACTGCTTTGTTAGTTTTGTGATTTCTGGCGCCATTGTTGCAGAAAAGAACAAGGTCTGACGCGTAAAGGGGGTTAGTTTACAGATACGTTCAATATCAGGAATAAACCCCATATCTAACATGCGGTCAGCTTCATCAATAACAAGAATTTCAACTCCCATTAGGAGTAATTTACCACGTTCGAAATGATCAAGAAGACGTCCTGGCGTCGCGATAAGAACATCAGCTCCCCGTTCAAGTTTACGATCTTGGTGTTCAAAAGAAACGCCACCAATCAAGAGTGCGACATTTAAACGATGATTTATTCCGTATTTATCGAAATTTTCTTCAACTTGGGCTGCAAGTTCTCGTGTTGGTTCTAATATGAGAGTACGAGGCATTCGTGCTCTTGCACGGCCTTTTTCAAGCAGTGTGAGCATAGGCAAAACGAAAGAGGCTGTTTTCCCCGTTCCCGTTTGAGCGATTCCTAAAACGTCTTTTCTTTGAAGCACATGCGGAATCGTCCCACTTTGAATAGGCGTTGGAACTGTATATCCCGCTGACTTAACTGCTTTCATAACCTTTGCAGAAAGACCTAGATCATCAAAACTGTTTAAAGGTGGTATCATTCTATCAATTGCTTTGCGATTTTAATTTCGCTATCCAAATCATTTATGAGATTAAATATTTTATACTATTCTAGAGGATTAAGGCGCCTTCACAAAAAAGTCAACTATAACAACCATATACGCATAGAAAGTATAATACAATAATTAATAGCGAAATTGTTCTGATAAAATACGTTCATCCCACGAATGGTTAGAGTCAAAAAGGATTGTGGCTGTTGCTTCTGTTGCTGTTGAAATAGCAACAGAATGAACAGATTTAACTTCAACATTGTCGGCTGCGACGTTTACAGGACGTTTTTCAGATTCGAGCATATCAAAGCATACTGTTGCTGTATTAGGAAGCAATGCTCCATGCCAGCGTCGAGGACGAAAGGGACTAACAGGAGTGAGTGCCATAAGGGGAGCCATGAGAGGCAAAATAGGTCCTTGTGCTGACAAATTATATGCAGTGGATCCCGCTGGTGTGGCGACGAGAATACCATCGCAAATTAATTGTTCCATGCGCACGTCACCATCAATACTGATGCGAATCTTAGCTGCTTGATAAGATTGACGAAATAGAGATACTTCGTTGATTGCAAGTGCTTCAATATGCCCTTGACATTCTACTTTTGCAATCATGCGCAAAGGATGAATTTCCTTTTTATGTGCGATAGCAATACGGTTTGGCAATTTTTGTTCATGAAATTCATTCATAAAAAAACCTATAGAACCTTGATTCATACCATAAATAGGTTTTCCTGTATTCATCACATCGCGCACTGCTTGTAACATTGTTCCATCGCCACCAATTGCGACAACAACATCGGTTTCTTCAAGAGAAGAATGTCCATAAATGGAAATTAGTTTACTGGTAGCTTTAACGGCTTCTTCAGTCTCTGCGGAAATAAAATGAAAGCGGTTTGGCAATGTAATCATTAAGAGTTATCCTGATATTCACAACTCATTTTTTAGCGTACTTCTTGAAAATTTTGAAGCTGTATATGAAAGTTGTTTTTGTAAGAAAAGTGATCTGTTTAAGATAGTGTGTAATAGCAGAATGGGATAAAAAAAGTGTATAGAAATATAAATCATAAGCGAGTATTTTTTAAAGAATGATAATTCATTATTGAAGCTGAGGGTATTATCAGTTAAAAGATCACTGTTCAGTTGCAAGCACCCGTAGCTCAGCGGGATAGAGCACTGCCCTCCGAAGGCAGAGGTCACAGATTCGAATTCTGTCGGGTGCACCAAACTTCTTAATTTTATATCGCATCATTTATGAAAATTCTACCTAGAAGAGACGAAGCTATTTTTATTAAGATGGTTATTGGGGGTGCTTGTTAAGTTATGCACAGAATAACTAAATTATTTTAGAGAAGTAAAGTTTATTGCTGGTTATGTAATTTTTTCTGTTAAGTATTTTTAGTATTTAGATAAAGGAGAGGGATACGTAATGGAAGAATTTATTACGTAAAACCAATTTATCTTGTTGTTTCGGTAATGGATTTAAATTTAAAAAGCCTATTCTCAATGTCTTCAGTTCTCTTTGTAAACAGAGTGAAGAATTTTTTTATTATTTGCTTAAGGGAATGTTTCATACAAATTATTTGTAAAGTGGTATAAATCTATACTCTTCGTATTGTTATTTTTGTAAGCTCATTAAATAGTTCGTTGACAATAGAAATGGCGTGCAAAGCGTTTTTTTAACGTATAAGAGGCAAAAACGGCTTTTTGGCACTTATACCAGATGGCTTTGTTTGCAAGGTAATCACGCTCAAGAGCAATATGATGCTCTCCAACAGTATTACAGTAAAAAGTGACTATTTATATGTAAAAGGCTTAGCAAGTGCTATTTATGATGGTGCTCTTACAAATACAGATCCAAACGGTTTTAAACAGTGAATTCAAAACAGTAATTGAGCACTATCAAGAGATAAAAGAAACATAACGTCTCTATAAATAGTAAATCCTTATGCTGTTTTATAGTATTTGGTTATAGAAGATCAAAATTATCATATCTTATCATTTTGCGGGTTTTTCTTTATGCTCTCCAGAAACATTTTTAAGAAAACATGTAATTGTTTATTAGCTAAAAGTCTCCTTTGGTACACAATAAGAATCAAAAAACACAATGTATAGATTTTATATTGACAGGGCAGTGGGTGCTTTTTTCATTGGTTAAAGACATGTATTGCGTTTTTTAAATATTGCTTCCATTTTCAAAATAGCTATATCCCGTGGTGGTCTTATGTTTTCTTTAGATATTATCGTACGGTATACATCTGTAGTGGGAGAGAAAATCCTAGCTGTATTGCTAAAATGAGTGATTTAATTGCGTACTATCATTTCATCGGTATGAGTAATTTGCTCTTTTCGGCTAATATGTCAGTTGGAGTACCCAAAAACTTTTCTGCTTACTCAAAAATTGGATCATTAAAGCTTGTTTCAAGGTTTGCTATAAAAAACCAATTAGGAGTATCATATTGCGTTGCATGAGCCTTAAAATTCTTAAGTTCAGTTTTAAAGTTGTTAAACACTGACGTTAGCACACTTTTATTATCTTGCACAAATCAGCAAAGTTTCCACAAGATATAAGCAATATGTTATAATGCTTTAAAATATCAATTCTGGAGAATTTATTCGCAACGTTGTTAAATAACTCCGAAACTAACTATTATCATATTCTGTATGTGTGATGAAAGGTTGTATATTTTTTCTTAAAGTATTCTATAAGTTCTTTGCTATTTTAAAATTTGGGCGTTATTCTGAATCTTAGAAATTTTTATTTTCATAGTTTTGATAAAGGTTTTGTATTGCTCTAAGTTATCTACTCTAGTGCACCTTAATAACATTGGTACAGAGAAGAAGCTATAAACGCTCTAAGTATCACAGGCGATAGTTTCATCATCTTAACCTTGTATTTAAAGAAAATATGATTTTAATACTTATTGTTGATGTATTTCAAAGCATATTTAATACACTTGAAGTACTATTTGTATTATGTATATTTCAAACGACAAAAAGCCAACTCTACCTCGAGCTGAGGAAAAGGACGTGTAAAAGAGCTCTTTCATAAAACGACGCTTAAAAAGGCAAATGGTCAATCTTGCTGTTTATAAGTTAAAGAATGAGCAGAATTTATTTGTCTGATAAGTTTTAATCCTTCTATAAAGTAGGCATATCTTTTTATTTTATAGAAAAGTCAACAATGCTAAGTATTATACTTTAAAATAAGTAAGAAAGAAAGTTATGACTATTATACTAAAACCGGGTGAAGTAACACTTAACGAACTTGAAGCTGTTTATTTCAATGGTGAAGTGAGTAAACTTCATAGTGATACGCATCTAGCTATCAGGAAGGGAGCAGAGCGCATTGCTGAAATTGCTGCTGGAAGTGAACCGGTTTATGGTATCAATACCGGTTTTGGTAAATTGGCCTCGATTAAAATTGATGCAAACGATGTAGCCACTTTACAAAGAAATCTTATCTTGTCACATTGTTGTGGTGTGGGAGAACCTTTAGCTGAAAATATTGTGCGTTTGATAATGACCTTAAAGCTCCTTTCTTTAGGGCAAGGGGCTTCTGGTGTTCGTTTAGAGTTGGTGCATTTGCTAGAAAATATGCTTGCAAATGGAGTTATTCCTGTCATTCCTGAAAAAGGCTCTGTTGGTGCATCAGGTGATCTTGCGCCGCTTGCTCATATGGCTGCTGTTATGATGGGAGAGGGAGAAGCATTTTTTCAAAACATTCGCATGAGTGGGGCAGATGCTTTAGAGAAAGCTGGGTTGTCTCCTATTGCTTTAGAGGCCAAAGAAGGTCTGGCTCTTATTAATGGTACCCAAACATCAACAGCACTTGCTCTTGCAGGTCTTTTCCGTAGTTATCGGGTATTGTGTGGTGGACTTCTTGCAGGGGCGTTGACAACGGATGCTGTTATGGGTTCAACAGCGCCATTTCATCCTGATATCCATATTTTACGCGGACATTATGGGCAGATTGTTGTATCGAAGACATTAGAAAAGCTTATAGAAGGTTCAAAAATTCGGGTTGCACATTTGCGTGATGATGTCCGTGTACAGGATCCTTACTGTATACGTTGCCAACCACAGGTTATGGGCGCATGTTTTGATATTTTAGCAGCGGCAGCAAAAACACTCATTATTGAAGCAAATGCAGTCACAGATAATCCATTGATTTTAAGTAATGGTGAGGTTGTATCGGGTGGAAATTTTCATGCTGAACCTGTGGCATTTGCTGCTGATCAGATCGCTCTTGCTTTATGTGAAATAGGATCGATTTCTCAAAGGCGCATTGCTCTTATGGTTGATCCAGCAGCTTCTTATGGACTTCCAGCTTTTTTAGCAAAAAATGCAGGTCTTAATTCGGGTTTTATGATTGCTGAAGTAACCGCAGCTGCTTTAATGTCTGAAAATAAACAAATGGCATATCCTGCTTCAGTTGATTCAACACCAACTTCAGCAAATCAGGAAGATCATGTTTCGATGGCTTGCCATGGTGCTCGTCGGTTATTGGTAATGAGTGAAAACCTTTCTACTATTATTGGTATTGAGACGCTTATTGCAGCACAAGGAATTGAATATCGTGCTCCTTTGAAAACAAGCCCTTTATTGCAGTCTGTTATAGAGCATCTACGCAAAGATATTGATAGTCTTAAAGAAGATCGCTATTTGGCTCCAGATCTTCATAAGGGACATATACTTATCAGTGAAGGGCATTTGTTATCTATTTTACCAGAAAAAACTTTTCCTCAACTAAACTCAAAGTGATATTTATTTTGAAACCAAGTAGAAAGAGGAAGCACTTAATTCTTGAGATACCTCATACGGAATTTTGATCTCGATGGTGTGTTTGAGCAATTTAATAAACATTGCTCAATTTATTAGGATGATATGTGTTAGATGTTCTTTCTCGGTTATCTCCTAATACCATATCTCATGATTGTTTGATTTATCAGTACAAGATTATGAAAAATAGTATTTTTGAACTGTTTTCAGGGATGCTTTAGACCATCGATTTTAACCTATCCTCTATAAAGTTATAAATTATAGCTTGTGATCTTGTATATATTTTGTATGATTGTATCTTTATTAACAGTGGATTATGTGTATCGCATCCAGTAAAATTGACAATTTTGTCGCGTGTTTTTCTTGTTTTTAAGGCACTTTGCGATTTTAAAAATTTATTTCCTTTATTTTTACAATAACTATTTTTTGTTTTTAGCAAACTGTGAAGGTTCATTATAATCTTTGGAGAAGTAAATCCTAAGATACTGTTGTTGTTACAACAGTGGTGCAAAAACAAGGAAAGGGATGGCTGTCATTCACATTTTAGATCAAAGCGTTAAAAAATAGATCTATTATTGGGAAAACACTTAAAGAGGCTATTATTGCCAACACAAAAGCTGTTTCTTGGAAAATTCGCATTGAGAGTGGAAAGATTCTTTAAAAAGTTGACTGGATCTGCGCTTTCTCAGGTCTTTGAAATTTGGTGAGCTTCATTTTATCATTGATTTTAAACCATTCAATTAGCTTCATGCTTGTTAAAAGTTTATTTGTGAGATGCCTTTTACAATTTGTTAAAAGCAATATAGGTTTTCTCAGAGCTCCAATAGGAAATTTAACGTATTTTATCTCAAATATCACTGTAAAAATTTTGAGCTTATACTTTTGCAAGTGGAAAAAACATTATGTTCATATTACATTAAATTCAATATTTTTTCTGCAAAAAAGCAGAGAATGTCAAAATGATTTAAATGACAATTATAAAAAATTACGTTACCATTTGACTTAAATAAAATGATAAAAAAGTTGCAAACTGTGAAGAAGCTGAATAAATCACAAAAAGTATTTTTTTATTGCCTAGGATAGAGTTTCTGACTGGCTATTGTTCTGTGCTTTTTAAAATATATCTTCAGGAGAAAACGTGAGGTTTTATTCATTATGAAGCCGGCGTCGTGTGTGCTACGGTTTTTAGTCGACATTGTATTGAAGAAGGAAAGAAATGGTAACAAATGAACTTAAACAAGGTATGAACAAGCGCCAGGTTATCTTTTTGGCCATTGGCTCTGCTATTGGAACGGGTTTTTTTTACGGATCTGCTCAAGCGATTAAGCTTGCTGGTCCAAGTGTTTTGATTGCTTATTGTATTGCTGGTTTAGCTATTTTTATAGTTATGCGGGCTCTCGGTGAGATGATTATTTATAATCCACTGCCAGGTTCTTTTGCTCGTTATGCTGCAAATTACATATCTCCGTTGGCTGGTTTTTTAACAGGATGGACATATGTCTTTGAAATGGTTCTTGTTGGTTTAGCTGATATCACGGCTTTTGCGACTTATATGGGTTTTTGGTATCCTGATGTTGCTCCTTGGATATGGGCACTCAGCATTACACTGATTATTACTGGTATTAATTTGGCAGCAGTAAAAGTATATGGTGAGCTAGAGTTTTGGTTATCCTCTATCAAAGTTATTGCTATTATTGCTATGATTGTTTTAGGAATAGCAATTATTTTGTATAGTTGGGGGACAGATACAGTTTCCTCTGCTATTGGTATTCATAATTTGTGGAAAAATGGTGGTGTTTTTCCCAATGGTTGGTTTGGTTTTTTAGCCTGCTTTAGTGTTGTTGTCTTTGCTTTTGGTGGCATAGAAATTATCGGGATGGCAGTGATGGAGGTACAAGATCCTCATAAAACTATTTCAAAGGCAATTAATTCTGTTCCGATTCGTATTTTGCTCTTTTATATTATGACCTTAGCCATTTTAATGTCACTTTATCCTTGGAATAAAATTGGCCTTATGGATAGTCCTTTCGTTTCAATTTTTGAAAGTCTTGGGATCTCATCAGCAGCTAATATTCTAAATATTGTTATTGTTACAGCAGCTATTTCAGCAATGAACAGTGCAATGTATGGTGCTGCTCGCATGATACATGGGTTATCGCAAGAAGGTTATGCGTTGAAAAAGTTTCAATATTTATCAAAAAACGGTATACCAATTTTTGTTATTTTATTGATCTTTTGTATTTTTCTTCTTGGCGTTGTTCTCAATTATTTTTATCATGAACGGCTTTTTTTTCTCATTGCAGCAATGGCAACATTTGCAACAGTCTTTGTTTGGATGATGATTTTATTTTCGCAAGTTTGTATGCGTCTTAAAATTCCTAAAGAAGTGCAGTGTAGTTTAAAATTTCCTGTTCTTTTTTGGCCAATAGGGTCAATTTTCTCTATATTATTTATGGGATTTATTTTTATTTTGTTATGGTCTTTTGATGATACGCGACCGGTATTAATCGTAGGTGTGAGTTGGATTATAGGACTTGTTATTTGCTTCTATGCACTTAAACTCTATTCTTCAAAAAAGAAGATGATATACAGGGTAGAAATAAAGATTAAGCCAAAAATAAAAGGCGGTTGATTTCAGGATAGAAGGATGCCCGGTGTAGCCCTTTTGGACAAGCACTCTCAAAATGTGATCAGCGACCAATCTATTCTTTTGTTGACAATATTGCCTCCCTTATAAGGAATTTGTATCAATTGATGATTGCGTCGACCAAAGCAAGCTACAGGTACAAATTACAGGATTTAAAAGGGATCTATTTTTCAGCAGAATTATGACGCGACTCGTTTTTAGAAAATCTTACGATAGCGAGATATCAGCAGTTTATGGATAATGATAACTTTGGTGTGACCAATGTGGCTAAGGATGAGCACGACTTATAAAGCGTATTGAGAATGAAAAGATAGCATCAGTGGCACGCATATCCTTAGAGAAGTAACCAAGTGAAAAGCGCTAATGGAAAAGGGAGCCAAAAAATAATAGTTTACTTAACTAAAATACGGGCGAAGCTTATCAGGAACAATCGACATATTATTGTCGCTCTGAACTGTGTGGGTATAACTGTTAGTTATTATTTATTGAAACTTACTCGATATAAAAATGGTTTTTCTCAAATATCTACTACTACCATAGACGCTTATTTTTAACAGAACTAATTTTTGTAAGATATTTGTTTGCTTATTCTCAATTTCAGGATGGTGAATGCCACACTGTATCTTGCTTTCTAGCTGAAGATCCACACTATTACGCAAATAATTTTTATTTGGACAGTTTTTTATCTTACGTTCTGTTTAGGTGTAACATTTTCATCTTTTTATGAGGAAAAGATCACAGCGTTAAAGAGTATTTTTTGAAGTGCTTTATTACCTTAATGTAAAGTATTGATGATAGGGCTTAAAAGGGTCTTTGCTTTGATTCAAAATTCTGTTTGTTTATCCAAGCCTTTACTTTAAGCATTGACAGCCATTATATCAAAATTTGATATAATGGCTGTTGTATATTGGGGAGCTTTTTTCTGGACTTTTGCTGCTATTAGAGAGACGCACGTTATTCCATTTTTGTACATTTTATCTTTTTCATATTTTGTATTCCCGCTTTACATAAAATCCGAAACGGATTAAATCGCTATGCGATTAGTTACATAAATGGTAGATTCTCTATATTTATTTTATGCCTACATTTTTTTCTTTTGTTGAGAAAAAGAAAGTTTGAAGAGAAATGATGATTAGAGTATCTAGAAGTCACTTACATTTATGTGTTTTAACAGCAGCTATTTTCCCTTTTTTATCCAGCATAGATGTTGAGGCACGTTCTCGTTCGTCCGTGTCAGTTTTGTGTGATGAAAGCAAATTACCTTATAGATGCAGTGATGGTGCAAAACATACAATTACTGATAAAGTATATCAGCTCTTTAAATCCCCTGAAGAAGAAAGTGGGAGAGACAATTCTTTCATACCGTCTGCTGTTATAGTGGCACAGGAGCTAGGTACAGTTGTCCAGGTAATGCGTGTCCAAGTTAAAGGCACTGATGGTGTAGAAGGCGGTTATGGTGTAGTTGCATCGCGAGGTGGAAAAATTGTTTTGAGCGATTCAACCTTTAAGGATGTGTCAACAGGTCTTAGAGCTGACAGTGGAATGATTGAGGTAAATCGTGGAATAGTTGAAGCTGCTCGGGTATATGCAGAGAAGCAAAAAACATCTGTTGTTTTAACTAATACAAAAATTAAAGTAGAAGGTGAGGGTATTAGCAAAGAAGCAGCTCTTTTCAGTGGAGTTGATGCGGATATTAAGATGACTGGTGGATCCATTGATGTTAAGAATGCGGCTGCAGTTTACGTGGAGGGGGAGTGCAGCTTTAGATGGTGTTACCGTTATTTCAAAAAGTGAAAAAACGAAGGATAAAAAAATACAAATAGAGAAGATGATATTGTTCATGCAGTTTTAAATGTGAACCAGAACGCTTCTATTGATTTAAAGGGTACCAATGTTATTGCCGCAGATGTTAGCGGTTTTTGGATCGGGTTGGATGCTAACGCACAGTCAAGTGTGAGCCAAAAAGAAAATACCTTAGTTTCGCGAATTAATATTGAAGATTCGAAAGTTATGCTGACAGGTAACAAATATGGCATGCACTTTGATACGGAGAAAGGAAATAGTGAACACAAACAAGGAATTGTTTTTTTGAAAAAGACAGCTTTTGAGGTTCCAGATGGTACAGCTATTCATAGTAATAATAGTACCAGTTATATTGCAGTAACAGCAGGCACAGAAATCTCTGGTGATTTATTATTAACAGCGGAAAATGAGGCCTCTGTGACAATTTTAGCTGATTCTTCTGCACTTATAGGGGGAACTCGTGTTACTGATAATTCTATTGCTGAACTTTATTTAACGGGAGGATCAAAATGGATTTTGACAAAAAGGAAAGAAATAAATCCGCAATTTTCGGACCGTGCAGTTTCGTTCATTTCATTCGTAAAACTTTCTGATAGTGTTATTGCTTTCGAACCTCCAATGTTCCAAAAGTATCAGACACTTCATATTGGAAAGGGGAGGGAAGAAGTTGATAGTGCACAAGATGGTGCACGTCTTTATCTCAATACGTATCTCAATGCTGATGGTTCATTCAATAATCAAAGGACTGATCGGTTGTTGATTCATGGTGATGTTTCTGGAAAAACTACAGTCTATGTGCAGTTTATTGGAGGGAAACAAGAGGAGCTCGCAAACGGTGAAAATGATCACAGTATTTCGATTATTCAAGTTTTTGGAAAAGCGGCTGAAAATTCTTTTCAGTTGAGTAGTTCTTATATTGCATTGGAAGGTTTGCCCTATCAATATTACCTCCATGCGTATAGTCCAGGTTCTTCTCTTGGAAATGCGCGTACTGCTCAAAGACTGGCAAAAGGCGATGGAGATTTTTGGGATTTTCGCCTCGAGAGTAAATACGTTCAGCCTGCTCTGATTACATCTGTTATACCTAATTTTGAGCTAAGGATGAAGGATGTTGTTCCGCAAGTTCCCACCTATCTTCTTTTGCCAAATGCTTTGTTTCATGTTGGATTGATGGATATAAGCAGTCAAAACAAGAAGTTAAAAGCTATGCGAACTAACTCTGGTATATTGTTAAAAAACGATGAAGCCTCTGATTTATTTGTTCACGGTTATGGTGGAGGATATAGTTATATTTCAGATCTTTCTGCACTTGAATATGGTTATGGAGGCAGCCTTGATTATAATGCCATAGAGGCAGGTATTTTGTTGAAAAGAATTGAGGGCGCGCGCAGCACAACGTCTTTTGAAGTCATGGGAAGTTATGGAAAAATTTCTTTGCATCCTCGGGATGTTGAACAAAGTCAAAAAAGTACATTCCATAAATGGTCAGTTACAGCGTATGGTAGTATGGAGGATAATACTGGTTTTTATGTAGATGGTCTTTTATCCTATGATCTGTTAAAAGGTGATGTTATCACTGTTGCACGGGGCAAGACGGCAACATTAAAAGGAAATCCCTTAAATATTTCAATTTCTGCTGGTAAGTTGTTTATGACGAGGTATGAAGGTCTTGTTTTTGATCCACAAGTTCAGTTTATTTATCAACATCTTCAGTTTCATAAGGCCTATGATATTGACGGATTTGATATTGAGATGAAAAAAATTGATCAATGGTTGGTGCGCGTTGGTGGGCGTTTAACCAAAACATTTACAGCATCTGAAAAGGATCGTGTTGTTTCCTTTTATGGTAAGGTTCACCTTGCTAGTCGTTTTAGAGGAAAACAATTTGTGCATTTTAAAGATTCTTTCCGGTTGGGTTCCTTTGGTTCTGCCTTAGAAGCTGGCTTGGGTATCAATTCGCAATTGTCGTCAAAAATTACACTTCACAGTGATCTAATCTATCAACATAAGCTTACTAAGGCAGGTTTTTCTGGAGTTCGTTTCTCTGGTGGGTTGCATTATCGTTTTTAAAGTTAATTTAGAAAAAAGTTGAATCTACAAAAATTCATTTTATTGAGGAAAAGATCAAAGAGTTGATTGCTACGATTAACCTCAAAGATTCTTCTCAGATTAGTTTTTTTGAGAATTATAAAAACTGTATCAGTTTTTATATTATATTCCCATAATAAAAATTATAAAAAACTAAATATAACCAACAAGTTACATTTAGTTTTTGGAAATCCATATTAGAAAATATTCTTTAATATCTGCTTTAAACATGCGTTTTTTTATAGAAAATCTATGTATACATAGAACAGAAATACAAAGCGCTGATTGTTATTGTTTCTCAAACAATCTGCGCATAATTTATGGAAGCTGTTGAATTACTTTTTTTCGTATTCAAAAGTTGGCATTTGAGCTAATTTTATGTTGTATATCTTTTATACGACAAAAGGTGTATAAGTTAAATTGGGTATCCGTAAACTTTGCATAATAAATTTTAAAATATGTGACGGTACAACTTTACGGTTATTGCGGATTCCATTCTTATAAAATGAAAACATAACTTAGCGTTACGAATGGTTGCGAAGAATTTCTTTTATCAGGAGTGATTGAGTTTATTTGTTGTTTACAATTTTTTTTATCATTTTATCTTGGCCAAGAGGTAATACGTATTAATTTCTATTTATCTATTTTATTAAGGCTAAGGATGGAGTTATTTAAATGTCAAAAAAAGTCATGATCGTGGAAGATAACGAACTTAATATGAAGTTATTCCGTGATCTTGTAGAGGCGAGTGGCTATGAAACAGTTGAAACACGTAATGGTCTTATGGCATTAGACTTAGCTCGTTCATCAATGCCTTCTCTCATCCTTGTAGATATACAGTTGCCAGAGGTATCGGGGATCGATGTTATTAAACAATTAAAAAAGGATGAAATACTTAGATCTATCCCTGTTGTTGCTGTAACGGCCTTTGCTATGAAAGGGGATGAAGAACGCATTCGTGCAAGTGGATGTGAAGAATATATGTCAAAACCTATTTCTGTCCCTCATTTTATCACAATGGTCAAAAACTTTTTGGAGTAAAGAATTTTTGAAACTGAATATTTTCTAAATGATGGTAGAATAAGACACTGAAAAGCTAATGAAATAATTGCAGTTATATTATAAAAAAGCCCCACCGAAAATGGGGCTCTATGCACTGCACAAAAGTTAAAATTAACGCTTTGAAAATTGAAAAGAACGACGTGCTTTTGCTTTACCGTATTTTTTACGTTCAACAACACGGCTATCGCGAGTAAGAAAGCCCTCCTTTTTCAAGATTGTACGAAGCTCTGGCTCGTAATAGGTTAAAGCTTTGGAAATGCCATGGCGTACTGCACCGGCTTGTCCGGAAAGACCGCCACCTGCAACAGTTGCAATAACATCAAATTGGGTATCCCTATTTGTTGCAACGATTGGTTGACGCAGGATCATTCTAAGAACAGGACGAGCAAAATATTTGTCGAATTCCTTATTATTAATGGTGATTTTTCCAGAGCCTGGTTTGATCCATACACGAGCAACAGCATCTTTACGTTTTCCTGTTGCATAGGCACGTCCTTGTGAATCAAGCTTTTGCACATGGATAGGGGCGACATTTTCATTAGCTTCTGCAACATTTGTTACTATGCTAAGCTCAGAAAGAGAATTAACTTCAGCCATAATCAAGCAGTCCTTTTGTTTTTGCGGTTTAAAGCACCAACGTCAAGAGCTTCCGGCTGTTGTGCAACATGCGGGTGCTGGCTCCCAGCATAAACACGTAAATTCTTTAATTGGCGACGACCAAGTGGTCCACGAGGAATCATGCGCTCCACAGCTTTTTCAACAACGCGTTCAGGAAAACGGCCTTCAAGAATTTGACGCGCTGTACGTTCCTTAATTCCACCAATATAGCCGGTATGCCAATAATATTTTTTATCTGTATATTTCTTGCCGGTGAGAGATATTTTGTTTGCATTGATCACAATAACATTGTCGCCATCATCGACATGTGGAGTAAATGTAGCTTTATGTTTGCCACGTAAGCGGTTAGCAACAAATGTGGCAAGACGACCTAAAACGAGGTTCTCTGCGTCAATAATAACCCATTTTTTCACCACTTCAGTTGGCTTTTGTGAAAAAGTTGCCATAGAAGTATCCTTTATTGAAACCCTTTAATATGAGGGTATTTTTATTGTCTTGCGTTGAAAATTTTTGTCACAGTGAAATATTTAACGCACATTATCTGCTCTGATATAATTTCTTTTTATTTACGTCAAGAGAAAATAAAAACTTATAAAACAGTGATTTATAATTAAGGTATTATAATACTGCGCATTGAGAAATGCTTATGCACATTTTAGACAGAGTGGATGCTAAGAAAGGGGGACTTTAACTCTTGATTGTATTTTGTTGGTTTTCATTGTAAAATAAACAGCAATGAAGCGGTCCCATTATTTTCTCAATGTTGAATCTTCTGCTTGTGGTCAGGCTTGGTTAGATGCTCTTGATATTCAAGGAATAAATAATGCGCTCTCTATTTCTCAAAAGTTTGGTTTTCCAGATGAGCTAGCTCGGGTTCTCGCGGCAAGAGATGTGGATGAATCTGAAGCTGTTGCTTTTATCAATCCAACGTTACGTACCTTAATGCCAGATCCAGAAAGTTTTACGGATATGCAATGTGCAGCAAAGCGCATCGTCAAGGCTATTTTAAATCGAGAGAAGGTTGCGGTTTTTGGTGATTATGACGTTGATGGTGCTTGTTCATCGGCACTCGTAGCGCGTTTTTTTCGTTATTTTGGTGTTGAAGTAAAAATTTATATTCCTGATCGTATCATTGAGGGATATGGCCCGAACGAACAAGCAATGAAGATGTTAGTGCAAGAAGGCGCCCGTTTGATTATTACGGTTGATTGTGGTGCAAACAGTCCAGACGCAGTAAAAGCAGTGAGGTTTGCAGGCGCTGATGTTGTGATTTTAGATCATCACCAAATGTCAGAGGTTCATCAAGAAGCAGTTGCTCTTGTCAATCCTAATCGCCCTGATGATTTTTCTGGACAAGGGCATTTATGCGCTGCTGGTGTTGTCTTTGTTACGTTAGCATGGGTTAATCATTTGTTGAGAAAGAAGCAGTTTGAAGAGAAGCTTCCTGATCTTCTAAGTATGCTTGATCTTGTTGCATTGGCGACCATATGTGATGTTGTGCCATTACAGGGAGTTAATCGTGCTTTTGTGGTTAAAGGGCTTCAAGTTGCTCGTTCTATGTATAACCCTGGAATAGCGGCTTTAACAAAGGTTGCGCGTATAGGTGAGCCGCTTAACAGTTTTCATTTAGGTTTTTTGTTAGGTCCTAGAATTAATGCAGGAGGGCGTATTGGTGACCAAGCTTTGGGAGCGCGTTTGCTCAGTTGTGAGGATAGAGATGAAGCTGATAAAATAGCAGAACAATTAAATCAATTTAATCAAGAACGCCAAGAAATGGAGAGCATTCAATTAGCACAAGCGGAATCTTATATTGATTTTCTTTATCAAGATCGAGAAACACTAGTGTCGCTTGTGATTGCTCATCAAGAATGGCATCCAGGGATCGTCGGTCTTCTTGCATCTCGCTTAAAAGAACGTTTTTTTTGTCCTGTTTTTGCAATTGCTTTAAAAGAAGATGGAAGTGGCGTAGGATCTGGACGCTCAATTAGCGGCATAGATTTAGGAGCACTTGTCCGTGAAGCTGTTGCATTAAATTTATTAGAAAAGGGTGGGGGACATAGTATGGCGGCAGGGATCACAATTCAATCGACAAAAGTTGAAACTTTTCGAGCATGGTTTGAAGAAAAAGTCTCTTTAATGGTTTCACAGTTACGTACTAAAAAGTCTCTCAGTATAGATGGTTGCCTTTCTGCTTCTGGTATCAATAAAGCGCTTTTTGATATGATCGAAAAAGCAGGACCATTTGGTTCAGGGAATAATGCGCCTGTTTTTGCTCTTCCCTCTCATCGGTTAGTCAATCTGTGTGAGGTTGGTAAAGGGCATATGCGCCTCGTTATGTCTAATATTGAAGGAACAAAACTGCAAGGAATAGCTTTCCGTGCTGTGGGGACACCGCTTGGTGATTTTCTTTCTAAAAATATTGGTGAAATGATCCATTTGGCTGGTAATCTTAGTTTGAATTATTGGAATGGAACTGTTAATCCACAACTGCGTGTGATTGACGCAGCAGTTGTTTGAAAAAAATTAAATGTCTAAATTTGAAGCAAAAGTGGAGTTTTCTTGTATGAAACGAAACCGTGCTTCTGGTTTTGTTCCCATTAGGCTTTCTACTGTATTTTTAGTTTCTTGCATTTCCACTGCATCAATAGAAACGCGTAGCAACGTACGTTTTTGAGGATGCATAGTCGTTTCTTTAAGCTGTTCAGCGCGCATCTCACCAAGCCCTTTGAAACGCCCAATTTCGATTTTAGCTTTTCCAGTGAATTCAGTCTTTAGCAGTTCATCTTTATGGGTGTCATCACGCGCATAAGCGACTTTTCCTCCTTGCGATATTCTGTAAAGGGGAGGTACGGCAAGGTATAAATGTCCCTGATGAATAAGATCGGGAATCTCTTGGAAGAAGAAGGTAATGAGGAGTGAGGTAATATGAGCACCATCAACATCTGCATCCGTCATAATGATAATACGTTCATATCTGAGATCTTTTTCACGATACTTAGAGCGTGTTCCACATCCAAGGGCAAGTATAAGATCACCAATTGTTTGGCTTGATTTCATTTTCTCGTGTGCGGCACTGGCTACATTTAAGATTTTTCCACGAAGAGGTAAAATTGCTTGGTTTGCTCTGTTCCGCGCTTGTTTAGCAGAACCACCAGCAGAATCGCCTTCAACAATGAATAATTCAGCACCAGCAGCATAGTTTTGGCTACAATCCGCGAGTTTACCAGGAAGACGTAATTTACGCACAGCAGTTTTTCTATTTATTTCTCTGTCTTGGCGCCGTCTAACGCGTTCTTCAGCACGTTCAATAACCCAATCAAGAAGTTTTGTTGACTCCTGTGGGGAACTTGTCAGCCAATGATCGAAAGGATCGCGTATTGCATTCTCAACGATACGTTGTGCTTCAATTGTTGCTAATCGATCTTTAGTTTGTCCGACAAATTCAGGATTTTTTATGAAGACTGAAAGTATTGCTGCTGTTGAAATCATAACATCATCAGATGTAATGATAGCAGCGCGCTTATTTCCTATTAACTCAGCGTAGGATTTCAATCCGCGCAAAAGAGCTTGACGCAGTCCTAATTCATGTGTTCCCCCTTCTCCAGTAGGAATAGTATTGCAGTAAGACTGCACACAGGAATCGCCACCATGCCAAGCGATAGCCCATTCAACGGAGCCATGGCCATTACATTGTTTTGTTTTTCCAGAAAAAACTTCCGATGTTACCCGATATTCATCTTTTAGTGACGAGAGTAAATAGTCTTTAAGTCCATCAGGGAAGTGGAAAACAGCTTTTTCTGGGATATTTTTTGTTCCTTCGAGTATGGCAGGATCGCAATTCCAGCGAATTTTGACGCCACCAAAAAGATAGGCTTTGGAGCGCGTCATCTTATAAATTTTTTCTGGATCAAAAGCTGTTTTTTCACCAAAAATTTTACTATCAGGATGAAAACGAACGCGTGTCCCACGGCGATTATAAACATCACCCAAATCTTCCAATCCAGATTGAGGAATACCGCGTGAAAAGCGTTGTCGATAAAGTCTTCGTTCTCGTGCTACTTCGACTTCCATGTCATCAGAAAGAGCATTAACGACAGAAATTCCTACTCCATGTAGCCCACCAGCAGTTTGATAAACTTTTCCATCAAATTTTCCACCTGAATGGAGTTGAGTCATAATGACTTCAAGAGTAGATTTGTCAGGCATTTGAGGGTGATTTTCAACAGGAATACCGCGCCCATTATCCGTAACGGTTAAATAACCATTTTTATCTAATGATACATCAATTAAGTCTGCATAACCAGCGACGGCTTCATCCATAGCATTATCAATAATTTCGGCAAACAAATGATGAAGTGCTTTACTATCTGTTCCACCGATATACATTCCAGGGCGTAGACGTACAGGCTCTAGACCCTCAAGCACTCGAATAGAGAAGGCACTATAGTTGTCTTCTTGCGTATCTTTTTTTGAAGTCTTCGCTTCTGAGCTCGCTAAAGTTTGTGAATTTTCTTCTTTTGTTTTTATCCGAGATTGAGCATTATTTAAAATACTAAAAAGATCGCTGTTGTTATCGCTCATGGCGTTTGATTATCCACCTCATTAGAATAAACGTTTCACTCTAATAAACTTTATGCCTGTTTTTTATTTGAAAATCAATACACTTAGGATACGTCAATTGTTGGACCAAAAATTTGTTCAAATGCTTGTTTTAGAGCAATATCAATGTCATGCATTCTTACAGGGAAACCTAGATCAAGAAAGCTGGTTACACCGTGATCTGTGATTCCACAGGGCACAATTCCTGAATAATGTGCTAAATTAGGATTAACATTGATGGAAACTCCATGAAAACTTACCCATTTGCGTACACGAATGCCGATAGCTGCGATCTTATCTTCAGAAGAGTTCTCATCTTGTGTTGATAAGCCATTAGATCGTTTAACCCAAACACCAACTCGATCTTCGCGGCGTTCACCTTTAATATTAAATTTTGCAAGCACTCGTATGATCCATTCTTCTAATGCACTAATAAAAGCACGGATGTCTCGTTTTCGGCGTTTAAGATCAAGCATAATATACGCAATACGTTGTCCTGGACCATGATATGTAAGTTCACCGCCACGACCCGCCTCATAAACAGGAAACAAATTAGGTTCTAAAAGATCTTTTTCATTCGCACTTGTACCAGCTGTATAAAGAGAGGGATGTTCAAGAAGCCAAACTTGTTCATGTGCGTTTTTAGCAAGAATGCTTTCTACACGCTCTTTCATATAACGCAGTGCTTCAGGATATTCGACCAAGTTATTACTTATTTTCCATTCAACTGGTGGGCTACAGGGGATTGTTTTAAAGTGATGCGGTAAGTGATTACGATCAGTATGTTTCAGTTCACATGTCATTAGCAATATTTATGTTGGTGTTCGAGTTTATGCTGTAATCAGCAAAAGAATTACAGAGTAAGATATGAAATTGTTTATTAAAATTGAAATAATATGGCAATGAATTTTATCTTAAGAAAATTCTCTATACTCAAAAATCTGTACTCGTTTTACCATTTTCCTGTTGCACCGCCACCACCTGAAGAGCCACCACCACCTCTGAAGCCTCCGCGTCCTGAATGGCTACTAAAGATTCCATCAGAGCGTCTACCAACAGCATTTAAATTTAAAAACCAAGGTGTGAAAATAATACCCATCCAGAGATACTTTTGTGGACCTACTTTTTTACCAAAAATCATTGCAAGAATGGGTAAACCAAGCATTATAAAAAAGATTAAAAACATAGCTATATTGGTTATCATTTCTTCTTTGTCAGCTTGTTTACGTTGTTCTTCAACAGCTTTAGCTTTTGACTTGATTCGAAAAGAAAAATCAGAATCATTTTCTGTAATAACTTTGATAATTGCATGAACTGCTTCGAAAATTCCCTTTTGATAATTTCCTTCACGAAAATTTGGAATAATGAAGCTATTGATGATGACTGCGGAAATAGCATCTGTTAGCTCTCCTTCCAAACCATAGCCTACTTCAATACGTACTTCGCGTTCATTCGGTGCAATGACTAGTAATACACCATTATTGATCTCTTTTTGGCCTAATCTCCACGTGCGAAAAAGAGAATTGCTATATGTCTCTATATCGTTTCCTGAAAGAGTCGGGAGAGTTACAATAACAATTTGATCTCCTGTTTTCTCTTCGAGTGCAGCCAGTTTCTTTGTTAGATTCTCCTTTGCTGTGTTATCAAGCAAATGAGCCACATCATTGACATAGCCAGTTAAGAGGGGAAATTTAGTCTGCGAGTAAGCGACACTCTTCAATGCAATGAGCGAATATAGAGTGCTCAAAAAAGCCACTAAGCATAGAAAAACACTGCGGTGCACAGAGTATCGAAATAGTTTCATTAATTAAAATTGACCTTCGGTGTTTGTTGGCTACTGCTCTCGATAGTAAAAGTCGGCATAGGCTTAGCATCACGAAACCATAATTTTGCCCAAATCATTGCAGGCATTGTTTTTAGTGTAGTATTATAGATACGTACTGATTCGATATAATCACGGCGCGCAACAGAAATACGGTTTTCAGTCCCCTCTAATTGTGATTGAAGAGCAAGAAAGTTCTGATTTGCTTTAAGGTCAGGGTAATTTTCGACAACAGCCATAAGACGCGAAAGTGCGCTTGATAAATTTACTTGATTGTTGAGATATTGCTGCATAATTTTTGGGTTATTCAACATATCGGCATTAATGTTTATTTGCGTTGCTTTGGCACGTGCTTCAATAACATTAGTAAAAACAGCTTTTTCATGGACTGCGTAAGCTTTTACAGTTTCTATAAGATTGGGAATAAGATCTGTACGGCGTTGATATTGGTTCAGCACTTCACTCCACGCTGCATGTACTTTTTCTTCATTTGTTGGTATTGTATTAAATCCACATCCGCTTAAAAATGGTATTAAAAATGCCAAGAAAATAGCGGTTGAAAATTGTCTTAACATTTTAACTATAGAATAAATAAGTGTAATTGAAGAAATTTGTATATTTAGCATAAAGATATCTCCACAGCTATTTTATGTACTATATAGGATATATCCTTTTTGGGAAAAGTATTTTAAATTTTATAAAAAACATTTTTGAATAAATTAATATTCGCATGGGTTTTTATTTGGCAAAAGTTCAAACGAGGTCTTGGTTCAGTTCTCCAGTGGTTTCAAGGATTATAGGACGGTTTTAAACAAAGCTTAAGCGGTTTGTGGGACTGGTTCAGCAGTTTTTTTGCACGTGAAAAACTTTCTGAGAGCGCTAAAGCGGATATGGAGCAGGTGGGGGAAGATTTTGCTAACTGGATTATCGATGGCTTTAGTGCCTCTATAACCCAATTGACCAGCTTTTTAAATCCTTGCCAAGCCGCATCAAGACATGGATTGGGCAGGTTGATTTGTCTGATTTATTTCATTGGCCCAGTTGGTTTGCTGGGAAAGCGCAAGTTCGGCCACTCCCACAATTGGCCAGTGCCAATTACAGATATTCTGCTGAACCAAAGACAAGAGAGAAAGACCGATCCACTACCACTCATAATCAAACTGTAACAGTGCATGTTAATGGTGCGCGTGATCCTGTTATGACAGGGCGCGCCGTTAGTGCTGCGATTCAACGTGCACGAGGGACGGAATGAATGATCCCCTTATAATGCTAGGACTACATCAATTTTATGTCGATTGGCTCAATTTCCAATCGTTTGAGGAGGAGTTTTCAGCCACATGAGTTTCGATGGCACGTTTTGGGAGGGCGCCGAGCTTGCAGTTTACAGGCTATGGCAATGATCCTAAACCATTCATGGTGTGTTATTTCCAGAGGAGTTTGGGGATCGTGAAGCAATCGATGCCATCACCAAAACCATTCGAGCGGCCAAGCCTGTTCTCATGATCCGTTGGATCAGTGATTTTACCTATAGTGCTCTTCTGCATGGATCTGTCGTCATTACCAATATCGGTCAAGATCATGACTATATCAGCCGCTCTGGCCAATCTCAGCGCATTCGCTATTCCATCAGTCTTTTGCCCTTTTTTGATGGGGGAAAACCACAAGGACAATATCAAATGGGGCAATATCAATGAAGATTCCTGAAAAACGTTTGTTTGTCGAATTAGAAGATATGAGTCTTGATTTGCTTTGCTATGAGCATGCCGTTTCTGTTTTGGGGGATCGCACTCAGGTTAGAGCTTTAGAAGGGTATTTAGAAGCCACTTTATCGGCAAATCTAGGTCTTGCTCAATATGGTTATTTTTTGCCTCGTGGATTAAGCGTTGTCCTTCCTGAATTTATCCTGCTTGAGAAGAAAAGTACGGTGAAGCGCTTATGGGATTAAGACATGCACGCCCTTTCATTATGGTAAAAGTAGGGGACAAGCCCGTTCATGAGGTTTTTTACCAACGTCTTTTAACAGCAACCCTTATCGATCATGCGGGGAATGAATCCGATAATTTTGAAGCAGAGTTTGATGATAGCGGCAATGATTTAGAGGTTCCGGCCAGCAACAGTGCGCTGCAGGTGACTTTTGGCTATGAGGATAGCATCAGTGCATTTATGGGGCGTTTTGTTATCGAATCGGTCATGAGTATCGGCGGTCATGATGGAGAAATCTTGCGCATCTGTGGCAAAAGCGCTTCCATGCGTCAAGAAATCAAAGCACAAAGCAGTGAACATTTTGACAATCAAACGGTTGGGCATATTGTTGAAACATTAGCCAAGCGTCATGGTTATCAAGCAAAAGTTAGCCCAAAGTTTTACCAACAGTCTTTGTCTTATGTTGTGTGCACGGATCAATCGGTACTCGATTTTTTGACACGTCTTGCGGATCGAATGCAGGCACGTTTCTTAATCAAAGATCATAAGTTCTTGTTTTTAAGCGATGACAATTTACCGCTGCTCGAAATCCATAAGCATCACTGTTCTCACTGGGAGTTTAGAGTAGAACCACGGACACAATATGGTGTGGTTGAAGCTAGTTATTTTGATCGAGCCAAAGGGCAACAGTTACAGATCCAACATCAGACAAGTTACAAAGGTTCCACGCGGCGTTTGCGCGGTTGTTATAGCTGTAAGGAAGAGGCTCTAGCAGCAGCAGCCTCAGAAGGAGAGAGGCTTTGTCGTGCTGTGGGAAGTGGTTCGTTACTGTTAGAGGGTCAACCAGAAATCATGGCCAATCAACCTCTTTTGCTCCGTGGGTTTCGTGGGGAAATGAACGGACAATGGAAAGCCTCTATGGTGACCCATCGCTATGAAAAAGCCAGCGGCTATACCACAGAAATTATCTTAGAAGCACCAGAAAAGGAAAGGGGAAATAGCAAGCAATAGAGGCTGGGCTGGTTTCTCCAGCCAACGGGGATAAGTTAGCGACAAAACCCGTCCGATGCCAGAAAACATAACATCGCAGCCACTTCTTATCACTCAAAGCAATGAGAAGATGGCTATTATGGATGGAAGAAGTTAAGAAAGTATGGACACAATTTATTCTGAAACATTCAAATCTGTTGCTCCTGTGACACCAGCAGCTGCTTATATTGGTGGCAAAAGAAGGTTAGCCAAAACCGTTGTCAAAATCATTGAAGAGATTCCGCACAACGTTTATGCCGAACCTTTTATTGGGATGGGTGGGATTTTCTTTAGGAGAAAATTGATACCAGCTGCGGAAATCATCAATGATCGCTCAGGCGATGTAGTGAATCTTTTCCGCGTGTTGCAACGCCATTATCAGCCCTTTATAGATCTGTTAAAGTTCCAGATCAGCAGCCGTGAGGAGTTTCAACGTCTCTCACGACAAGATCCAAAGGATTTAACCGATTTGGAGCGTGCTGTTCGGTTTTTATATTTACAACGGTTGAGTTTTAGCGGCAAGGTGGTCAAGCGCACGTTTTGCGTTGAAACGAGCCGTGGTGCACGATTTAATCCTTTTAAAGTCGAAGCGTTATTAGAGCCTCTTTACCGCCGCTTGGCAGGGGTTACAATTGAAAATACAGATTGGTCAGACTTTATGCTGCGCTATGATAGGCCAAATACCTTGTTTTATCTTGATCCGCCTTATTTTGGTGTTGAGGATTACTATGGAAAGGGCTTGTTTAAGCGGGAGGATTACCAGACGATGTCTGCGCTCCTTGCGCAATTAAAGGGCAAGTTTCTTCTCTCTTTAAATGATGTGCCAGAGATTCGGAAAACCTTTAGTCAATTCCATATAAAAGAGGTCACCACATCTTATACATGTTGCAGCTCAAATAATGCTATTGCCAAAGAACTAATCATCACAAATTGCCATTTTTAACAGAAGAAAAAAGACTCTTTGAAGGGGCTTTAAAACCCCTTTGAAGACCCTTTGAAAGCCCTTTAAAAATTCTTTGAAAAAAAATCAATTGATATAAAATTGAAAGAAAAACATTAATCGAGAAAATAATAGAAATGGCACAATACTTTCAAAAGCATCGTTTTCATTCTCTTTCTGAGACTGCATCTAAAATGCTTGACCCAGTTTTATCTAAGCGCACAGGGATCAATGTAGCTCTGATAGAGCATTGGTTACAGATTGTGGGATCCGATATCGGTGAGCACACAATGCCATTAAAAATTATTTGGAAGCATCGAGTTAATGTTGATGATCCTTTTCAACCCGCAACACTTGTTGTGGCTTGTGAAGGATTTACTGCATTGAAATTACTTCATGAAGAAGATGAATTTCTTCATAGGATTAATGGCTTTTTTGGATACATAGCTATCGATCGTATAAAAATAGAACAAAGATCTATATCTTTTCCTGATTGTTTACCAACAACCCCAGTGCCAACTGAAGAAGATAAACAATGTGTAAAAAAGATTCTTGAGGGGATTACAAATAGAAAACTGTACCAATCACTTTATGAATTTGGTTGTGCTATTTTTGCAGAAAAAAATAATACCAAAACATCATTTTTAACAGAAAATAAAGACTCTTTGAGGGGCTTTAAAAGTCCCTTTAAAGCCCCCTTGAAAACCCTTTGAAAAAAAATCAATTGGTGCAAAACGAGGTGGCAAATAGTGCAAAACGAAGTGGCAAGCTACAGTGGCAAGCTACAACGAGGTGGCAAGCTACAGCAAGCTACAATGAATATAAAAATCCAGTGGCGGAGGGGGTGGGATTCGAACCCACGGTACAGTCTCCTGCACGCCGGTTTTCAAGACCGGTGCCTTAAACCGCTCGGCCACCCCTCCAAATCAAGTACGCTTTTTTACAAAATTCTCGTAAAAGGTCAATCGCCTAAATGTGCTTAAATTAATAATTTCATTTTAAGGTAGAGAATCATTTCCGAAAAAATTAAAGGCTAGTAGGATTTTCATAACAGAACTTCACCTTATTTGTATACTGGACAATAACAGTCCTTAAGCAAGCTTGCTCTTTTCCTAGAATAATTTTTTTATTTCTGGTTCGCTTTTTTCTTTTATAGAAAATTATAAAAAGCGGATTTGATACATTATCCGTATAAATAGCTAGTAGCAGATGAAGTAGCGGTTTTAAAGCTGATAATTTTTATTTACATTATGTTAATGTAGAGTGACAATTTCACACCTATATATAAAAATGTTGTACTGTGAGGATGAGGTTTGATATATTTAAGTTCACGTATTGCAAAGTAATCATTGCTTATTTTTTATTTCAATAGACAATGCAAATGATAAATTAGCTTTCACAACGGATTTCTTATTTGCTAATTTTTCTGTAAAATGACTACATACTGATCTCAAATTTATTATTTTGTATATTTATAGTGTAAGAAACGACTTTGCTCTTAATCACAATAACTCAATTTCCAAGGTGAGCTTGATTTGATTCTCAGAAAAAGCACAACATCCTATGTTCTAACCTAATGCTAATTTCTGCTCTGAATAATAAAGATAAGCGCAACTACAAAAGTAAGTGGTGGGCGATGAGAGCAAAACAAATAACAATTTAATCAATAGGTTACTGTAATAGTAAGGGATTTCTTTATCATTGATTCTATTATGTTTTTTTGTCTCTATCCCTAACTTTTCTGAAGCTTTTTTATCGATTCAAGGGCAAGTTTTTTACGATCAGCGCTCTTTGTGTAAAGAGATGCCATACTGTCTTCTGTCCAGCCAAAAAGCGCTTTCATTTGAGAAACTGTGGCGCCTGAATTAGCCGCACGTGTTGCTGCTAGTTTTCTTAATCCATGTGCTGACTTTTTTATTCCTGCTGCATTACAAGCATCTCTAAACAAATTACCAAAGCTTTCCTTGATTAGTTTCTTCCCTTCTTTTCCACAAATGAATGCTTCATCTCCGATAGGACCCATTTCAAGTGTTGCGGCCAGTTCTGGTAAAATGGGAAGAAAGACATCTGTTTGGAATTTACTCTTCTCTGTTTTTAGATGGATAGTATTATCTTTTACGTCTTTCCAGCCAATACGAACCGCATCACCACGACGCAAGCCGGTATAAAGAAGAACATCAATCCAGACGCGTTCATGCGTACCGATAGACCATCGTTGATAATATTTCTCAACATCTTCTTCTGTCCAAGCGGGAAATCCATCTTTGTTTTTGAGAGGCGGTCTTTTTATGCTCGAAGCTGGATTATCTTCTAGAAGATTTTGATCGATTGCCCATTTAAAAAGCCCATTCAGTGCTTTTAGAAAGTTTCTAGCAGTTGCTGGAGTTTCTTTTCGCCGTTCAACACCAGCTATGATATGCGTTTTTTTAATTTCTCTGTATGGAATATTTCCTATGGTATCGCATACTTTCATAAGAATGAGTTCTTTTTGTCTTTGTGTAGCTTTAGCTAGGCTATGCCAATTAGCGCTATTAAAATACTGTTTGAGGAGCCATGCAAAGGAACCTTCAACAAGTTTTCCTGGTTTGGATTTAGGAAGTATGAGCCCTTGTGATTGGGCTAGGGCGCTTTTATAGTTGTCAACAAATTCTTGCATTCCATAAATTCCGTGGATTCTAATTCGTTGCCCATGACCAATACGCACATACCATATAGTTTTGCCATGGCGTGTAATTTCTTTAACAAGATGAGGAGGACGTGGCTTTGGCATGGGGGCTTCACATCTTAGAGAGTAAAGATTCGTAATATTCATTCTTTGGCAAATCTAATAATTTGTCGGGATGGGTAGCAGTTTTAGGTACTCCGATTCCCGTATTAAGGTAGATTAACAATTCACCAGTGGGCTTAATTTCTATTAGTTCGCAGCCTTGTTTTTTAGCTTCTCTTAGGGCACGAGCAATGGCTGGCTGTGTTATGGTGGGAGGGCGATGTGCCATATCTTTTCTCCTAATTTTAGATGCATTTTATCTGTGGCGTGAATCACGCATTTAATAAAAAGTTGTTATGAAAGAGGGCGGGGGTGCCGAGGAGGAGAAAGCACCCCCATAGCGTTAAGCGGCTTTTATTGAGATTTGTTCCATGTCTTGTTCTATCTCTTCTAAAAACGCTTCAACAGCTTTGTTGATGTGTTCAATCTGTTCTTCATCACGGCGAATGCGTCGTATTTTGAGACGTAAATGTGATGATTGGTCGGTAAAGCGTGGATCGTAGCTCACAAAGTCACACCATTCGCGCCTTGTACAAGCCATTTGGAATTGCATTTGTGCGACATATTCAGGCTTGATCTGGTTATCAATAAAGAAGCGTATATGGGTTGTTGATTTGGGGCATTTGACTTCGATTAATCCATGCTCTCCAATGAGTCCATCAGGGCTTGCACCTGCCATTTCAATTGTTGGATGAGGCACAAAACCGCATCTTGTTACATTGGCATCATAAATGAAGCTATATTCTTCGATGGCATCATTCTCATGCTCAATGCCCCATCGCATGTCCTCAGTTTCATAATGTGGGCTTATTTCTCTTGTTAAGCGTTCTGTAATGAGTTTGATTTTGTATTCGTCATATTTGCTTGTAGGCAGTCCTTTGGCTGTTCTATTAATGACACTGTAAACGTTTGAGGCACTGACTTTTCCCAACCGCGCTTGAAACCATTCTGCTGTTCTTTGTTTCATATTACACTGCCGTTGATTGTTCTTGTTGTGTTGGTGCATATTCGATATCTTGGATATGAATATATTCAGCATCCTGTATAGGAGCGTCTTGTTGTTCTTGAGATGGTAAGGACTGTTGTGCTTCAGTCATTTGTAAGCGTTGTTTTTTCTTTAAACCATTCAAGACGGTTTGAGCTTTTTCATAAGACAGATCGCTAAGCCTTTCGACTTTTGCAAAAGAAAGCACATTTGCTTCTTGAGTTTGTGTTTGATCCATTAATTCTTGGATTTGTGTAAGAAGTTCATTTGAAATAAGCTGGTTGTGTGCATTATTGTTTGTGCCGTTAATACGTGCTGCTTCGTCTTCTTCATAAATGCCCGAAAACCCAAAAGCATAACGTGCGCATTGTATGGTCGCTTTATGGCGCAACATGCGAGCAGGGTATTTTTGCCAAGTGTCTGTTTTTTGTTTGCATTCTGACAAATATTCGGTGACCTCTATAGGGTCTTGAATGTTTTTTAAACGTATTGCACATTTGATAGCAACCAAATTGCCATTGTTATCGAGTTGATCTTGGAAGGTCATGCCGTCAAAGTTTGGATTCGCTTTAATGATCTTAATCCACCCATCAATAGACACAACAGGTATAATGCCTCCACCTCTTTTGGGCAGTGCGTAGATTTCTTTTGTTAGCGGATTAAGAGCGTAACTATTTGCAACAGAGATAAAGGCAGCAAACTCTTCGTCAGAGAAGTTATAATTGATGCAAGTTTTGATAATAGTTTTTCGGAACTCATCATAGGAGAAGCCATATTTTTGCGCCATGGCAGTTAATGGAGAATTGGTCATTTAAGATCCTTCATTTGAGCGCAATTCATTCGTGGCGTGAATCACGCTTTTGTTAAAAATGGTTGTTTATGCTGTTAGAATTTTGTCTTTTAAGACTGTCTCACTTATCAGTGAGTTTGTTTTTTAAATTAGAAATTTCTTATCTTCAGACGATTTCATTCTCAGAGATTTTTGCATCGTCACAAACTTCGGCATTGCTACTAACTTTGGCATTGCCATAAACTTCGGCATAGCCATAAACTTTGGCATAGTCATAAACTTCGACATTGTCATAAACTTTGGCACGGCCATAAACTTTGGCACCGCCATAAACTTCGGCACGGCCATAAACTTCGGCATTGCCACAAACTTTGGCACTGCCAAAAACTTCGGCATCGCCATAAACTTCGGCACCGTCATAAACTTTGGCACCGCCATAAACTTCGGCATTGCCATAAACTTCGGCACTGCCATAAACTTCGGCATCGTTATAAACTCTGGCACTGTCACAAACTACAGCACTGTCACAAACTACGGCACGGCCATAAACTTTGGCATAGTCATAAACTTCG
The DNA here is from genome assembly GCF_053795135.1 of Bartonella sp. B12(2025). Classification (NCBI taxonomy): domain Bacteria; kingdom Pseudomonadati; phylum Pseudomonadota; class Alphaproteobacteria; order Hyphomicrobiales; family Bartonellaceae; genus Bartonella; species Bartonella sp. B12(2025). The sequence goes on from NZ_CP200031.1 coordinate 592,067, forward strand.
ACATTGTCATAAACTTTGGCATCGCCATAAACTTCGGCATAGTCATAAACTCTGGCACTGCCATAAACTTCGGCATAGCCATAAACTTCGGCATTGCCATAAACTTCGGCATCGTCATAAACTTCGGCACCGCCACTAACTTTGGCACGGCCATAAACTTTGGCATCGTCATAAACTTTGGCATTGCCATAAACTACGGCATTGCCATAAATCCAACAATTTTTATCATGCGATAGGTTTTTTTCACACTCTATAAACCCACCTAAATCACCTGCTTTTACATCTCCAAAGTCTCTAACAGCCTTAATGCGGTGCAGTTCAAGCCCATTGGATTCGATTTTTTCATCGGCAAGTTCGTATTTCTTTTCCATAATTTTGCTTCCTTATCTTAATGTATGCTTTGTTTTTGTAATTTTTGAGAAAGAATGCTGATGCCTTTTGTTGTGATTTTGGTTGAAGGCAAAACTTTTTCTGTGCCATCGGGTCTTTGAATTATAATGGTTGGACAATCCATCAGACCTCTCTTGATTTTATCCTGATAAGGCAACAATGGAGACCCCGGAGCACGCCGGTAAACCCAATCATTTCCACGTAAGTAATCAATGAGATCCTTTGGTCTTACTTCCAATACCTTTGCAGCTTCTGTAAGACCAAACAAACCATCAGAGCGGGTTAAGCTTTCGAATGCCGTTGCTTTTGGTTTGAGTTCAGCGATGGTCGTGTCTTTCTGTTCTATCTGTCCTTGTAGATGTTTCAAAAAACCAATCATTGCTTTAGGACTCGAGTAATCGATCTGAGGTGCTGCTACTTGTTTTGCACGCCGTTCACACTCTATAAAATATTGTCGTGCTTGTTTGCCTTTTTCATTCCGCTCCACCATGGCAAGTTCTTTTGCCATGTCGAGTGTGAGGTGATAATCTATTGTTGTAGCATTATTCGCTTCCATTTTTTTGTGGAAGCGGACAAAGTCTTGTTCTTCAAGAAAAGAATATGCAAGAATACGCTTTTTTATCCACGTAGAAAAATCTTGCTTGCTTTCTAAAAACGCGTGCAATTCACGTGCGTTTACCGTTTGAATGGTTTCACCATTAACAGTGTTTTTTGTGATGGTTATAAGATTATGCATTATAAATTCCAGTATTCATTGTGCTGAATAGCAAGAAGCTCTTCATTGTGGGTTTTGTATTTATTGAATTGGAAGGGGCGCTTTCTAGAATGCTATTAGATTACGTCAGAAAGGCGTAGACGGTGCTGTTGTTCGTAGGTACCGTATAGTATATCTTCATATTCTTTCTTAGCGACTTCATCTAACAAATCATGATATGCATCGCTGTTTAGAATAAAGTCGTGAGATATTTCATTTTCAAAGCACATATTTTCATGGTTTTTAATATGGAATTCTGCAATCTCTTCTGAGATATCTTCACAACGGTTTGTTGTTGGTTCAATGCGGAAAATTTGGACAGCGTTATCAACGTTATTGATAAAGTCGATAATGTCGTTTTCTTCGTAGAATGGTCCTGATTGAGCCATACTGTCTAGCTCATTACGACCCATCACTAGCAGAATTTCATTTGAATTTATAAAAAGTGGCTTTTTCATAATTGCTCCCCTCTAAACGCCTCTTGGCAATTCTTTGTGCGTGGTTTATGAAGAGACAATGTAGCGAATTTAGAAACTAAGTCAATAAAAAATTGTAGCGAATTTAGAAATTTTTAAAAATCTGGCACATTGAGTACTTATTTAAGGGAAACTATTTTATTTGAAAAAAAATATAAGGATATTGATTTACACTCTAGCTGGTTTAATCCAGTCTATGGGCGCACACCATTCTAATTCTACGTCTTTGATGTCAGCATATTTGTTATTTATACTGGATAAAACCCATTTCCCTTTTTCTTTTCCTAGGCGTAATACTTTAACGTAAACTTTCCCACATTTAGTTTTTATAATAGCTCGGTTATTAATAAGGCTTTCTGGTGGGAGATGGTGAGAATAAAAGAGAAGACTTCCTTCTTCGATAGCGGGGAACATAGAATCACCTACAACGCGAACAGCAACAGTTCCTTTAGGAGCTGAAGGGGGCGCATCCACTTCTTCTAGATGTCCAGAGTCTATAGCGGTTATCTCTCCACCTGCTCCTACATATCCAATCAAAGGAACTAAGCGATTGTCTGGAATGGAAGCGCCAGTAAGCTTTGATATCTCTAATAATTCTCGAGCAGAAATATCTCTTGTTCCCTTTAACATTTTGTTTACAGCGGCACGATCTATAGAGCGACCTAAAGAGGCTGTTAGCTGTCTTGAAAGCTCTGATTGACTTAATCCAGATTCAGCTAAAGCGTTTTGTAACCATTGAGTAATGCTTGTTTCCATTTTTTTATTGTAGGTATGTTGTATACAATCGTCATTTTCTAATTTGACAACATATAATTTCATTTTCATTTTTTCTTTCTTGACATTGTTTTCATAATCGCTACATAATGTGCTATGAAACAATTTTATGAAATAATAAATTTATTGGGTGGAGTTCGTAGGGTATCACAGCTGCTTGGAGTCCATAGAACACGTGTATATGCTTGGCTTCGTCCCGTATCAAAAGGGGGAACTGGTGGGAGGATTCCGATAAGGCATATTCCTACTCTTTTGGATGAAGCTGAAAGAATTGGTGCGCCGATTAAAGCAGAAGATTTTTTATCGTTTTCTCATAAAACGCGATTATGTGATGCCGTATTATCTTCAACGCGAACATTTGTTGATTGTTCCCCTGTTTGCATGAAAACATGCCAACAGCGCAACATATCAAAACAGCACAATTCACACACTTGAATAAACTGCACTAGAAAGAGAAGAGATGGCAAATAATCAGCACCAGATCACTATAAGTAAAGTCCAGCTGATCGATCTTGTTAATAAGATTGAACAGAGTGATATGTGTTATGATGCCCGTCCGCTTAATGAACCACCTTCTCAAGTAAGATTATATTTTCCATCAACAAGTTTTATTCTCTATACGCTGCACAGTATTTTTGAGAATGATGATAGAAGTTATTTTACATTATATCCGTACGATGATTTTAACCAATGGTTTTCATCTGTGTTTACGCAAGCTTTTACTGCTTGGTTTGACAATTATTTTTCTAGAGATTTGTTATCTTTTGATCGCTTAAGTGAGCTGGTCTTTTTTATGGCTATAGTCAAAAATGAGCTTAATAGCCTACGGGATCAGCTCATCGAAAAAAGAAAAAAAGAAATCAAATTCATAAATCGTGCATTCAACATGTTTACTAAATGAGTTCATCCACTTTTTAAAAATTTATTACCATGCGCTCATTACGGCAGGTACTAATAAGTGAGAGCTTTTAGGGGGGATTATGAATTCTTCACAAACCATTTTTTGCCTTGATTTAGGCACCAAGACAGGCTGGGCGATCTGTGGTTCCGATGGCCATATCATAAGTGGAACAGCCAATTTTCAACCACGTCGTTTTGCGGGCGGGGGAATGCGTTATTTGCGGTTTAAGCAATGGCTTTCAGAAATAAAGAGATCCGTTGATGAGATTGATGCGGTGTATTTTGAAGAGGTGCGTCGTCATGTGGGCATCGATGCTGCTCATATTTATGGCGGTTTGTTAGCAACCTTAACAGCTTGGTGTGAACACCACCAGATTCCTTATGAAGGCATTCCCGTTGGTACGATTAAGAAGACGCTGACAGGTAAGGGGAATGCCTCGAAAGAAGAAATGATAAAGGCGGTGTGTGCAAAAGGGCATGCACCACAAGATGACAATAAAGCAGACGCTTTAGCAATTTTATATTTAAAGAAAGAAGGGGGCATACATGTCCAGTAAATTACCGTGGACAAGACTTAATGCAGGCGAGTGGATGAATGAGGTTTCTTGTTTATCTCCAGCAGAGAAATGTATCTATGTGATGCTGCGGTTTCAAATGCTTTACACGGGCGAACCTCTTTTTAATGACGCAAAGGCATTAGCTCTTTATGTTGGTTACTCAACAAAAACATTTATCAAAGTATTAGAGCTTTTATTGCTTAAGAAAAAAATTATCCGTTTAGAAGATGGTCGTTTATGGAATTTAGATGTTGAAGCAGAACTCATCAATGTTAATGAAAACGTTAATAAGTTTTCAGAGAGAGCTTCCAAAGCCGCCTGTGTAAGATGGAAAAAGAATAAAGAAAAACTGACCAATAATGCTTGCGATGCTAAGCATGATGCTTACGGTATGCTTAATGATGCTAAGCATGATGCTTGCGATGCTAAGTATGTCGGTGAACAAAAAGAAAAGAAAATACCCCCCCACACCCCCCTAAAAGAAAATAAAAATATAAATAAAAACAAAAAAACTAACACTATCGTGTTATCAAAAAAAGAAAAAGAAATTGGTTCTGAGAATTCAGAAACTATCGATTTGGTTGACGAGCTAACAGAGGTTGATGTTCTCGAGAGGCAACCAGAGCAAATCGCGGTGGTAGCAGAAACACAGCCATCCCTTCATGAGCCAGAGAACATTCCAAAAAAAGCAGAACGGTCTAAAGCCAAGCGAGGTTGTCGCTTGCCAGAGGATTTTGAACCTGATTACGCTTTCGCAATTGCAGAGGGCTTGTCTCCAGAGTGCGTAAAAGTTGAGATTGCAAAATTCCGAGATTATTGGCGCTCAAAATCCGGAGCAAATGCAACTAAAACGGATTGGCCAGCAACATGGCGTAACTGGATTAGGAATTCAAAAAGTTACGGAAATAGCAAGATAGGCGGTAATTATGGAAATAACTCTCAAAGACAAAAAAGCATTGGCGAGCGCATCGCAGACTGCGTCCTTGATATCGGGAATCGAGGTTACTTTGAAGCAAATTCACGAAATGATAGCTCCGGGATTTCCCTTGATTTTGAAAATTGGCAGTGTGTTAACGAAACAGCAAGAAACGACGGCATTAGAAGCTTCTGATCGGCTTCAAGAGTTGTTTGCAGTGAAAGCTGGAAAAGAGGATATAGCAAAAGCCATTCGCATGTTGTCATGTGGTTTGAGAATATCGCAACATTCAGACCATGAAGGTATGGCGCTTACGTATGGAATGGTTCTCGAGAATGTTTCGGCATGGTCACTCATGCAAATGGTTAAACGGATTTTATGTGATGAGATAGAAGGTTTATCCGATACGTTTTTCCCGAGTACTCGTGAGCTTGTGAGATTGTGTCGTAATTTGGAAAGCAGTCTTTTGACAAGAGCAAGTATTGTTCGCAAAGCTGTTTTGAATACTCGTGAAAAAACAATGAAAGCAAAGGGAGAGAGAAAACCTTTGCAACCACTTACGCTTATTCAGAAGCAAGAGCTTGAAGAGGTTTTTAATGGCATTGGAGGAGTAATGAAGGATCTTAAGTCAGCAAACTAGTGAGAAGTGGTGATTGTTTTGTGTTTAGATATGCTTTTAAATCGACAAAATGGCACCGTGGAGCGCAATCTATAATTTTTTTGATGAAACCCCAACATGAAATACATAAATCGCGCTGTACGATCAAATTTAAGGCAAATAAATCCATGCGATCAAATTAAGGATTAATCAATGCAAATTTTAAAACATCTGGTCTTAAAAAAACGTAAACAGTCACTGCAAAAAAGGTTTGTGGCAACAGCTGTTGGTCATGCTCCATGGGGTCTTGGCTGTGCTGAATATTTTTATAATCTGTATGAGCGTGAAGATGGCACCAGAGAGTATGAGGAGTTTGAAGGCTGTCAGTACTATGACATGCCAGAGAAAACAGATTTCAGTACCAAAGCGCAGGTGAAAGCGTGGATTTATGGAGGTAAAGTTCCTAGCACAGTGCTGAATCTTGAACCTCTTATCGATGAGATTAACAAAAATATTAAAAAATTATCGGAAGCAGCTTGACAATGGAATGGTATGATGTTAATCGAATCAATAAGTGCTGAAAACACTAAACAACTAGCGGATAGGTTACGAAACAATCTTTCCTGTGCTTTTAAAAAACTGGCTATTCTTTATACGTTTTAGAGCGTATAGTGATTTTGTCGGGTGTGGTCACACCATACAATACCCTTATGGGAAAAGTGTGACGACGGACTAGTTGCCGTGTTTTCAGCACCCGGCGCCCTTAGGGTGTCAATTGAAAACAACTTTACAACTAGGAGTTCATTATGAACGCTATCTCAAAAAAATATGAATTTACAAGTGAAGCTAAAAAGATTGGTAATCTTACTCTTTATCGCATCCGTGCATTAAGAGATTTTGGTGATGTTAAAGCCGGTGACCTTGGTGGTTTTATAGAAAAAGAAGATAACTTAAGTCATGATGGTGACTGTTGGGTTTATGACAGTGCTATAGTTGCTATGAATGCTGTCGTTTCTGAAAATGCCAAAATACGTAATAATGCCATTGTTGGTGATGATGCTAAAGTTTATGGTAACGCTGTGGTTGGTGGTAAGGCTAAGGTTTATGGTCGTACTACCCATGTTTATGGCAATGCCCAAGTTTTTGATAATGCCAGTGTTTGTGGTAAGATGTTTGTTCGTGGCAAGGGGTGGGTTCATGGCAAGTGCGTGGTTAATGGTAAGGCTAAGGTTTATGGTAATGCAAAAATTTGTGGTCAAGTTTGTAACAATGCCGTGGTTTATGGAAAAGCCTTTATTTCTATAGATGCAAAGATTTATGACAATGCAAAGGTTTGGAATAGTGCTTCTGTGAGTGGCTTTGTTTATGGCAATGCTAAAGTATCAGGGTCTGCTTATGTCTGTGAGGGTTCTCATATTTTCGATAATGCTAGGGTTTATGGAAAAGCAATAGTTGTTAACAATGTCAAGGTTTATGGCAATGCGAAAATATTCGAAAAAGCTAAGGTTTGTAATGATGTTAGTGACAATATCATAATCACTGGTCGTGAAAAGATTTTAGATCAAGTTGCATAAAAAAGCAGCGGTGCGGCGGGGCACCTGTTTTTAAACAGAAAAAAAGTCGTTTTATTTATGTGAAGCGGCTTTTTTTATTAGCGACTTTTCGAAATAAAACATCAACAGGCCATGAGAGTTTTTTAGCATCATAGATTGACTGCAAAACATAAAGTTATACGTTAATATATTATTATATCTATTTGAAAAACAAAGCAATTAATGCTACAATATCTGTTGTTTAAAGTGCAGATTTCATGGATTTACAAATATGCTCAATAAAGTAACGTTAATAGGGCGTCTCGGTGCTGATCCCGAAAGCAAAACGATGGCTTCTGGAGTTGAAGTGATAAAATTTAGTATGGCCACTTCAGAAAGCTATAAAGATAAAAACACCAATCAGAAAATAGAGAAGACGGAATGGCATTCCGTGGTAGTTTTTAATCCACACCTTACAAAAATCGCCCTTCAATATCTCAAAAAAGGGAGCAAAGTGTATATCGAGGGGCGCTTACAAACACGTAAATGGCAAGATAACAAAGGGATTGAGCGTTACACTACAGAGGTTGTCTTACCACAGTTTAAAGGTGAGCTGTATTTGCTTGATACAAAAAAAGATCAATCTCCCTCTGTCACTGCTCAAAGTTATGCTGTTGCTTCAGGCGCTGCTGATTATACAACCCCTGTTAATGATGATATTCCGTTCTGATTGAACAAATATGGCCAAAAAGAAAAAACATGCAAAACGTGGACGACCACGGATTAAGGGACGTATGAGAGAACCAAATGGTCGTATTTCACGTGCGAAAACGCCCCGTGAGCCAGTTCATAAATTAACCATTGAAATGCGTGCTAAGCACTTTGGTTTGAGTGTGGAAGAGGCAAAAAATCCCCTTTCTGGTACATATATCGGGCGGCTTTGTTTGCTCGGATATAGACAAGACCCATCAGGCATTAGCCAAGACCAGTATGATACTGCACAGAAGTATCTTGAAGTTAGAAATAATTACTTGTGTGCAAAAGGTTTACCGAGTGCCATTTATGATGATTTTACTCCATTGTCAGATGAGGGAGCGCAAGAACGGTGGGTTCAAAGAGCAACCGATCGCTATGAAGATATGCAAGAAATCGTAAAAGAGACACAGGGTCTCTATGGACAGTATAATCTTTATGCTGCACTACAGTATCTTGTTGTGGAAGATCAATCATTGCCATATCTTGTACATTCATTGCGTATTGTTCTTAATACGCTTTATGAGCATTTTACGAAAAACCATGTGAATGTGTAAATTTTACGCAGCGTCTTGGATGTTGATAGTAATTTCTTTTCCAAGAGCAAGAAGGGTAGATTCTAAGACATCTAATTTTGTTGCGTGGTTTAAATCCAATAGTCGATCAATTTGTATTGGGTGAAGCTTTAAAAGGCGCACAAGGTCAGCTTTACGTAAGTTTTTTTCGATCATAGCGTTATGCACTGCAATTTTAAAAGCTACCAATGAAGATACTTCAACAAAAGGGTAACTAATGTTATGATTACCAAAAGGAACAATTTCACGATCTTGAAAACGTCCCATAATAACTGTTAAAAGTGCATTTTTGGCATTTTCTAAGGCTTCTTTTTCATTGGAACCATAAGTGATGAATTCTTTAAAGTCTTTAGAGATGACGAGAAGAGTATCATTATCGTCTTCGATAAATTTCATTGCATATTTCATTTGCACTTCCTCTCTATTCAGGTTGAGGTGAAAAATTATTTTAAATCAAGGTCTTTGAGAATTTTTTGAACTAATCCTGTTCCTAATTCCTTACGTGCACCATGCATTGGCAAAACAGATTTCTTAGAACCTCATTTTACAATTAAGTGCCCGCCTTTTCCTGAGGTAAAATTACAACCTTGTTTTAAAAGATATCTTTTCAATTCTTGACTATTCATTATGATAATATAACATCTAAAATGTTTCAATACAACAAAAATGTTGTATTTTATATTTGTATTATAGTGAATACAAAAGATGAGGATTATTATTTAGCTTCTAAAGTAAGGGAGTATGTTTGAAATGGAGATGCTACTTTTTATAGTTCTAAAGAAGTAAGGAAAGAGCTTTAAAACTAGATAAAAAATACAAGATTTAGATTTTTGTGTTGACATGGTATAAAAAATTGTATTTAATGACGGCACGGCACTAGTCTTATTGTGTCTAAAATTCAAAAAATATTCCCGAAAATTCAGTAAAATATGAGCCTGGAATATGGCTGGAGAGCCCGGTTTTCTTAGGAAAACTGGCTGTTTCTTTGTTTCAAAGAGTAAAATCCAATAATTGACCAGTTGTGTCATTAATTCTGTCATTAAATAAACCTACAAAAGGAGTGACGATGAAAGCGGTCATCACTAGATCAATGTGCGTTTTTGGCGATAATAAAAGCACTGTTCGTTTTGAACCTTCAACATTAGATAATCCATTCGTTGAGATTTCTAATACGGTCTACGCTCGTCTTAAACGTGCCAATGCTGCAAGACTTTACCAGGAAGAGCAATTTATTGCTACTGATGTAGAACAACAGCTTGATAAGGATACAAAAACAGGCAGTGAGACAGAGATAAGCAAGCAAGAATCTGTAGAAACAGCCATTTCCGAAAAATCTAAAGCAGTTAAAGCTTCTAAGCCATCAATGGATTCTCCAAAGAAGGCTTAGCATTTGAAGTTCACTATTCACCAAAAATGGTATCTTCAGCAAGTTGAAGACACTTTTACCAATCTTAAAGCACCACGTCTTAATTGGGCGCTTCGCAATGCTGTAAATACCGCAGCAAAGCAGGTTGAGCGTTTTATAGAACTGAAAGTTTCTAAAGTAACATCAGCTCAATCAAAGCGCGTGAAAAAAGGTGTTTATGTTAAATCAAAAGCAACAGCAAAATTTCCTGAAGCGGATATTGTTGGTTCAGGAACAGCATTGCCTCTTAAGTTTTTTAAAGCAAAAGAAACAAAACGCGGTGCGGTCTACACGATGTTTGGGGCAAGAAAGATTTTGCCTCATGGCTTTATAAAAGGTGGAAAGTTTCCCCAGCGTGTTAATTTAAGGAGAGGAGGGGGGAATGTGTTCCAAAGAGCTGGAGGAGATCAATTCCCCATTGTAAAACAAGAAGGGGTCTCCATTGCAGAGGTCATGTATAATCCAGAGATTGCACATTCCATTGTACAATGTGCCAATGAAAGATTAACCAAAAATATACAGAGACAACTTGCTCGTCAGGACTATGCTGCAAAGAATAAGGCTAAGGTACATTCTTAAGTGATGTCTATGTGCTATAATCAGCAATCATCTTATTACTTGACAAGATTCACGGAAAATGTATATCGCTAAATCAGGTGCCTCAAAAACACCTTAAACCAATAGCGGATAGATTGCCGAAACAATCTCTTCTCCGCACATTAAAGGCTTTGACTCATCATGCGCTTGTTGCGTATAATGAGCTTGTCGGGTGTAGTTATGCTATACAATACCCTAGGGAAAGGCATAACGACGGACTATTGGCCGTGTTTTTGAGCGCCCGGCACTCTGAAAAAATAATTGACAGTTTCTGTGAACCGCTATAGGTTGAAGGGTAGGCTTAAAACACCTTGTAACCAATCGGTTCAGCAGTATCCCGAAAGATCTGTTGCCCATCATGAAAAATTTTTGTCCAGGGTCTTCACGTGTATGTCCAAGGGTAACCTAAAGATGTGAAGGACTGAATTGGTTCGGTTGTTTTAGCCCTGGATGCTTAAATTTATAAAACAAAGGAACCAATATCATGAACAATTTAGTAACAATCAACAATGCTGGTATTGCTGTCACAACTTCTTTGAAAGTTGCTGAAGGTGTGGGGAATAGCCACGCCACTGTTATCAAGCTTGTACGCAATAATCGTAAAGACTTTGAGGAATTTGGAAGGGTTGGATTTGAAATCGTACCCTTTGAAACCACAGGTGGAAGACAAAAAAGAGAGATTGCTATCCTTAATGAAGCGCAAGCAACTTTACTTATGACATATATGCGCAACAACGACATGGTACGTGCCTTTAAAAAAGCACTTGTAAAAGCTTTTTATGAATTAAAAAAACAATCTGTTGATTGTGACCGCGATACACGGTTTGATTTACCAAGTTACTGGGAAGATATGAGACCTGCTGAAAAGGCTTTGTATCTTTTGGGGCCAATTCATAAGCGTCTTGTTGATGCTTTTAAATTAGACGAAGAAAACAGAAACTATAAAGCCTTAATCGATGAAGCAAAGCATGTATTAGACAGATCTGTAGTGAAAGCAGCTTAGCTTAAATATGATCTTATCTTCTCCACTTTCAGAGTGGAGAGGATGTTAATTTAAAGAAGATTACAAATTATGTATCTCTTATTTCAAAAAAAATCAATAAAATCAATGCAAAAGGTACTTCCCAGCGGGTTGGGCTTGTTGCGGGGCAGGCAACCGCAAACTATCGCTAGCGACAGAATTTTTAAATTGACTGTGCATTGTACACATAAGCCATTGAAAACAATTAATTTTAATGCGCAGACTGTACAATGTTTAATGCACAGGCTGTGCAATGTAGATTATTTTAAACGAAAAGAAATTTTATAATGTTCAAAATTCAATTATGACACACCTTTTCATTTTCGGTGGGAAGCAGTCATATTTTATAAGGAATTATTTATATTGTTGAAAATTACTTTGGATGACGCTATCTTACATGTAGTAACGTAACTACATTATAAAATTGGAATTAATCATGCCTGTTATTATTACAAGCCGCGATTTTAATCATGAAATCAGCAAAGCAAAACGAATTGCTTGCAAAGATACAGTCTTTATCACTGATCGAGGCAAACCCACGCATGTTTTAATGTCAATGGAAGCTTATCAGGAAATGACTGAGCAAGGGGTTGGTGATATTCTGAAACGTTTGGCGATGCCCGCCTGTTCAGATATTGACCTTGCGGATATTGATTTAGAGACGGAGCGGATGCCTCTTCTGAATGAGGAACGGGAAGTTTTTTAATGTTTCTCCTCGATACAAATGTTATTTCTGAATTGCGCAAAGTAAATTCTGGACGAGCCAATGAGAATGTTTGTCACTGGCTATCACAAGTACATAGTGCACAGCTTTACCTTTCTGTGATGACAGTTTTTGAATTAGAGCATGGTATATTACGTGTAGAGCGAAAGGATAAAATACAAGGAAAATTGTTGCGTCAGTGGCTTGATGGGTATGTTTTACCATTTTTTGCCAATAAGATTTTGCCTATTGATTTGTCTGTTGTTCGCCAATGCGCAAAGCTTCATGTTCCTGATCCAAAACCCGCAAGTGACATGCTCATTGCCGCTACAGCTTTAGTTCATGGTTTCACAGTTGTGACGCATAATGTAAAAGATTTTATAGACACAGGTGTTGCTATTATTGATCCATGGCAGTTTCTTTGAAACATCGATCGAGTCAGTATTTTGAAGCGATTGGAAGCGTAGATAAGATTAATAAAATGCCGAACAGAAAGCAATTTTATTCGTTGACAAAATGGTTGAAATATGTCTATTGTCGATTCAGGTGCTTGAAAAACACCTTAAAACATCTAGCGGGTTGGTTACCGAAATAATCAGTCTTCCGCGCATTTTAAAGACTTTGACTCATTGTATGCTTGTAGCATATAGTGATTTTGTCGGGTGTGGTTACACTATACAATACCCTTTTAGGGGAAAGTGTAACGACGGACTAGATGCCGTGTTTTTCAGCACCCGGCACTTTTCTCGAGTGTCAATGAAAAACTTATAACATCTAGGAGTTCATCATGAACGCTCTTATAAAAATCACGGAAAGCACTGTTAATGGTGCAGCGGTTCAGACTATGTCTAGTCGCGAGATTGCAGAATTGTGTGATAAACGGCATGACCATGTTATGCGAGACATCAAGAAAATGCTTGAAGAGCTTAACGCCCCCAAATTTGGGGCGGTTGATTTTAGTGGCACTTACACTGATGTGAAAGGTGAAAACCGTCCTTGTTACCACCTTCCCAAGCGTGAATGTTTAATTCTTGTGTCAGGTTATAGCACTACACTACGAGCCAAGATAGTTGACCGGTGGCAAGAATTGGAGAAGCAAGTATCTGCTCCTCAAATTGACTATTCGAGCTATAAAGCGTCTTTATTTCTTGACAATATTATGAAAATGTGTCTAATGTTGATTCAGGTGCCTGAAAAACGCCTTAAATGCATAGCGGGTAGATTGCCGACACAATCTTTTCTCCGCACATTAAAAGCTTTGACTCGTCATGCGCTTGCTGCGTATAATGACCTTGTCGGGTGTAGTTACACTATACAATACCCTTGCGGGGAAAGTGTAACGACGGACTATGCACCGTGTTTTTCAGCACCCGACATCCTTTATTGGATGCCAATGAAAAACCTTTAACTGCATAGGAGTTCAATTATGAACGCTCTTATAAAAATTACAGAGAATGCTACTAATAGTGGCGCTACAGTTCAGACTATGTCTAGCCGCGAGATTGCAGAATTGTGTGACAAACGGCATGACCATGTTATGCGTGATATTCGGCACATGTTAGGAGAATTATACTCTGAAGAAGGTCTCCCCAAATTTGGGGGCACCTATTTAGATAAGCAGGGAAAGCCACAAAACTGCTATAACCTTCCCAAGCGTGAATGTCTTATCTTGGTTTCAGGTTATAGCACTACACTACGAGCCAAGATAGTTGACCGATGGCAAGAATTGGAGAAGCAAGTATCAGCACCACAGATTGATTACTCAAGTCCAGAGGCGATGCTTGGTGTAAAAGATAAAAATGAGCGGAAGGAAATTTTATTCGTTGACAATATGTCAAGAATATGTCTATTGTCGAATCAGGTGCTTGAAAAACACCTTAAAATACCAAGCGGATGGATTACCGAAACAATCTTTTCTCGCACATTAAAAGCTTTGACTCATTATACACTGCATGTGTACAATGGCTTTGTCGGGTGTGGTTATGCTATACAATACCCTTTATGGGGAAAGCATAACGACGGACTTGGTACCGTGTTTTTCAGCACCCGGCATCCTTATTGGATGTCAATGAAAAACAATTATTACCAAGGAGTTCAGTTATGAACGCTCTCATAAAAATTACAGAACAAATCATCGATCAGGAAACTGTTCAGACAGTAAATGCACGTGAATTGCACGCGTTTTTGGAAGTGAAAACTAATTTTAAAGATTGGATTATCAGACGTATCCAAGATTATAAATTTAAAGAAGAGTATGACTTTTGCTCATTTTTGAGCGAAAGTTCAGGAGGACGTCCTTCTAAGGACTACCACCTCACACTAGACATGGCAAAAGAGCTTGCCATGGTCGAGCGTAATGAAAGAGGCAAACAAGCACGTCAGTATTTTATCGAGTGCGAGCGACGTGCGAAGCAAATATCCGCACCACAGATTGATTATTCGGATCCACGCACGATACTTGGCGTTATCACCCATATGCAAGGACAGATAGAACAGAAAGCAATTTTATTCGTTGACAAAATAAAATCACTGTGCTTATTGTTGATTCAGGTGCCTAACAAACACCTTAAATGCATAGCGGATGGATTACCGAAACAATCTCTTCTCCGCACATTAAAAGCTTTGACTCATTATACACTACATGTGTACAATGGTTTTGTCGGGTGTGGTTATGCTATACAATACCTTTTATGGGGAAAGCGTAACGACGGACTATGCACCGTGTTTGTTAGCGCCCGGCACTCTTCTTGAGTGTCAATAACAAACCTCTAACTGCATAGGAGTTCATCATGAACACTCTTATAAAAATTACAGAAAGCACTGTTAATGGTGCAGCGGTTCAGACTATGTCTAGCCGTGAAATTGCAGAATTGTGTGATAAACAACATGCACATGTTATGCGTGATATTCGAAAAATGCTTGAGGAACTTAACCAATCCAAATTTGGATCGGTTGATTTTAGTGGTACTTACGTTGATGGAAAAGGTGAAATACGCTCTTGTTACCACCTTCCCAAGCGTGAATGTTTAATTCTTGTGTCAGGTTATAGCACTACACTACGAGCCAAGATAGTTGACCGGTGGCAAGAATTGGAGAAGCAAATATCCGCACCACAGATTGATTATTCGGATCCACGCACGATACTTGGCGTTATCACCCATATGCAAGAGGAGTTGCAAAATAAAGAAGCATTAATTGAACAACAAGCCCATAAGGTTATAGCTTATGACCACTTAACCCGTGCTGAGGGCACCATGTGCATCACAGATACTGCTAAAATGCTTGAAATACGTCCGAAAGATCTATTCGGCTATATGCAACAAAAACGTTGGATATATAAGCGCGTGGGTACATCTGAATTTGTACCCTATCAGGATAAGATACAACAGGGGCTTATGGATTGCGCAACGAATGTGTTTAGAAGAGATGATGGCAGCGAGAAAGTTTCTGTTCAGGCACGTGTTACAGCAAAAGGCTTGGCATACTTGAGAGAACAGATCCACGGAGGTGTGCAATGAATACGAGTATCGATTCTTTGTGTGACTTGTGGTTGGTGTTATTTAAGCTTTGTAACCGTGATGGTATAGAAGATGAAGAGTGTAATGCTTTGGTTAACACTATGAGCACGGTAGAGAAAGCTTTGGTTTTAAAGCTTAAGAAAGAATACCCACATATCATTAAGCTTTTAGCAGTTCTTACAGATTGCGGGGGATCAAATCTTCCTAGAGTTATTGATCCTTTATTGAGAGCTTATGATCCTACTTTAGAAAGCCCACTTAAAAAAGTGGCTTAACTTTATACTGAAGCTTATCTCTTCCCATCTTCAAGGTGGGGAGAAAGCTAGGATGTATATTTAAATTCATCACTTGCTTTTTTTAGCGCTTCGCTCATACGTGTGCGCCAGTTTTTGCCTTGTTTTTTAAAAAAGGCAATAACCTCGGGATCAAGACGTAGGGTAATTGCTTGTTTAGGAGATTCAATTGAAGGACGTCCACGCTTACGGCGCTCTTCTGCTATATGCTTGAAAAAAGAAGCAGGTAAAACTTCTTTTGCTGGTTTTAAGCGTGCAAGTTCTTCATCTGTGAGTGATGGTGAATTGACTGCTTCCCAGTCTTCTTTTGTGTAACCGCATCCTTCTTTAAAGGTTTTGTTGATAGTCATTGAAAACCTCTCTTTCTTTTTTATTTGCATGACGGAAACTAATAATGGATATAGCTTCAGTGCCAAGTTTTGCAAAGACAACAACTGTTGTACCATCAGCAAAATATCCTATAGCTTTCATACGGTTTGAGTGTGTTGCATCAATGAAAGCATGTTCCCAGTCAAAGTAAATAACATCTGCAAAATCAAGCTTATGTTTATCAATGTTCAAAGCTCTTTTTGGTTCATCCCATACTATTTTCATATATTTTATGTACACTAAAAATATGACGCTGTAAACAAATTTAAAGTGTACGATAATTATTATAAATTATTCACCACAGGCAAATATTTCATGAATAAGAGAGATCGAGAAGGGATATCGGTTCGCGCGTTTGCGAAACAGATGGGTGTGTCTGCGAATGCAGTGGTTTCTCGCTTTAAGACGGGCAAATTTGATGAAGCGATTTTTGCAGATGGTTCGGTTGATGAAGAGGTTGCGAGAGCCATATGGAATGAGAATCCCACAAAGCGCTCCCAAGCATTTTCAGCGTCTTCTGGTCAGGTTTGTGCAAAAATTAAAAAAGATTCCATAGATGGAGCGAATGAATACGAAATCAAGCTCGCGAGAATGCAAGTTGCACTTGAAAGTGAACAGATTGCGCTTGAGCGACTTCGTGAAACGACAGTTGATCGAGAAGAAGTAAAAAAGGCAGCGCGTGATTTTGGGAGGGCACATCGTGATGCGATGCTGAATTTTCCGCATCGTTTTGGTGCCAGCATTGCTGCACAAGTTGAGTGTGATGCAGCGAGCCTTATCGGTGCTCTTGATTACTTTATGAGAAAAGCCTTGCTGGAAGAAGTCCATATACCCGTTCCCTTTCATGATCCGAGCCCCTCTGAATAAGAGCAATTGAACCATGGATGATCGTGCGGTAAAAGAGTTTTTTTCGCATGCCAATGAAGCTCGAAAACCAGATCCACCCTACACGGTTTCAGAATGGGCGGATAAAAATAGATATTTGAGCACAGTGGCAAGTGCAGAGCCTGGATTGTGGAGAACAAAACGGACGCCTTATTTGCGGGAAATCATGGATAATCTTTCCTCTTACGTGCCGATTGAAACAACCATTGTGATGAAAGGTGCGCAGGTTGGTATGTCGGAAGCAGGACTGAATTTCTGTGGTTATGCGATTCATTTTAGTCCGAGTCCAGCACTCTACGTGATGCCGACGGTTGAGACAGCAAAGAAACTGTCGAAGACTCGTCTTGATCCGATGATTACAGCAAGTCCTGCTTTAAGTGAACGGATTGCCCCCGCTCGTGCACGCGACAGTGGTAACACAATGTTCTCGAAGGAGTTTGATGGGGGCGTCTTAATGCTCACAGGAGCCAATAGTGCTGCTGGGCTTCGTTCTATGCCTATTCGTTATCTGATTTTGGATGAGGTCGATGCGTATCCTTTGAGCGTGGATAATGAAGGTGATCCCGTGGTGATTGCCGAAAAGCGTACATCGACCTTTGTGCAAAGAAAGATTTTTAAATTGTCGACACCAACACATCGTGACACTAGCCGTATAGCCAAAGATTTTGTGCTTGGAGATCAGAGATATTACAACGTGCCTTGTGATGCGTGCGGTGTGTTACAGCCGATTGTTTGGTCACAAATAAAATGGCCGAAAGGGTCACCAGAAAAGGCGGTTTTTGTTTGTGCCCATTGTGGTCATGAACATGCGGAGCATCGCAAAGCAGATTTGATGTCTGAAGAAAGGGGAGCGTGTTGGGTTCCAACAAGTGAATCAAGTCGACCGAATTTACGTTCTTATCACATTTCAGCACTCTATTCACCGTGGTTGACATGGGGAGAGTGTGCGCGTGAATTTTTAGATGCCAAAGATGATCCTGCACTTTTACAGCCTTTTATCAACACGGTTCTTGGAGAGCCATGGGAAGATAAAACGGGTGAAGTGATTGATCCTGAAAGCCTCTATGCACGGCGTGAAGAGTATCCTCTTGCACCGTCGCAAGCTGTGTTGTTGACAGCGGGTATTGATGTGCAAAATGATCGATTAGAATTGGAAGTTGTCGGTTGGGGACGTGGTGAAGAAAGCTGGCATATTGATTATCAAGTGATCTTAGGTGATCCGTCCTCTTTTGAAGTTTGGGATCAATTAGATGAATATCTTGCCAAACACTGGCCACATCCAGGTTACAAAAATGGCATAAGGATCACGGCAGCTTGTATTGATACAGGAGGCAGTCACACTCAGGCTGTTTACAATTATGTCCGTCCTCGCGAGGGAAGGCGCATATGGGGAGTGAAAGGTCAGGCAGGGTGGCGAGCGGTATGGCCACGTCGTCCGAGCAGAAATAACAAGGGGCAGATTAATCTTTATATGGTGGGTGTTGATGCTGCCAAAGACATCATTACAGCGCGTTTCAAGAAGTCAGGTTCTGAAGCTTCAGGAGCAGGGGCAACGCACTTTCATATAAGCCTCGATCAAGAATATTTCGAGCAGCTGACAGCTGAAAAGAAGGTCGTCAAATATTTCAAAGGCTTTAAGCGCATAGAATGGCAGAAAAGTGAGAAGGCTAGAAACGAGGCCTTGGATTGTCGTGTCTATGCTTATGCGGCTTTGCAAGGTCTGATTTCAGCGGGCCTGAATCTCAATGAAGAGGTTGGTATTTTAGAAGAGCGCTTGGAAGGTCTCAAAAATGTTGAGGCGTCTTTAGAGAGTACAACATCTTTTCCAACACAATCTCAGACAAGACAGCCTCAAAGGAGACAACTGAGGAGATCGGTGAATCCTTACATGCAAAGAGAGTGGGATATTTTATGAGTGAGAATTTAAATCCATTAAAGAGCAAAGTTGAAAAAATTGCAGAGTTAAAAAAACGAAGAGAGCAACTTGAGGAGACTCTTTATTCAGGAGCGCAATTTGTGCGTCACGGTGACAAGCAAGTTGGAAACCGCTCTGTTGAAGAGTTACGCAAGGCACTTGCGATGCTGGACAAGCAAATAGCAGAGCTTGAAGGGCGTGGAAGTTCTCGTGTTTTTTATATAGATGCGAGGCGTGGTTATTAATGGCTGGATTATTGAGTAAAGTAACGGGTTTGTTTCGCATTTCCAGCGATCATAATCCGCCTTTTGAAGCTGCAAGTCGCAGTCGTCGAATGAGAGGGTTAAACCCTGCAAAAAAACATATTAACCAAGCGATTGAAGCGACAGGTGATACCATTATTGCACGGTCAAGGTGGCTCTATGATAATGAGGCGCTTTATGGCTCTGCAACAGAAGAATGGGTCTCAGCAGCAGTCAGTGATGGAATTAAACCTTATCCTAAAATTGAAGGTTTTCAGAAAGAAAAGAAGAAGCTTCTTGATCTTTGGTGGCAATGGGTTGATGAAGCTGATTATGACGAGGATGCTAATTTTTATGGTTTACAAGCAACGATTGCGCGGGAAGTTTTTTTAACCGGTGAATGCTTTGTGAGATTGCATTATGTTGACCTTTATGGGCGTTCCGGTGTACCGCTTCAATTACAAATTTATCCCGCAGAAATGCTTGATTTAACCTATAGCGGAGTTGCTGAAATTGAAGGTAATTATATCCGCATGGGGATTGAGTTTAATGCCAGTGGGAAGCGTGTTGCTTATCATTTTTGGCAGCATCATCCTTATGATAGTAGTCCACTGAGTAAAGCGTTTGGAAACCAAGAGCGTGTGCGGGTACCAGCAGAAATGGTCCTTCATATAAAAGAAAGGCGGGTTGCTGGTCAATTGCGTGGATCACCAAAAGTGACGCGTAGTTTGACAAAGATTTTTCAGCTTGAAGCTTATGATGATGCTGAGCTTGATAGAAAAAGAACGGCTGCTCTTCTCACGGGATTTATTACGCGTTCTAATGACAGTTATGCAAGTTTGCCTGAGAACCGCAAAGAAAGCAACAAAGAACCGCGAGATGAGCCTCCTCTTATACTTGAACCAGGTGGAATCCAAAAAATGGAAGAGGGCGCGGACATTAAGTTCTCTAATCCCGTAGAGGTTGGCGGGTCTTATGAAGCTTTTCAATTTCGCACTACTTTGAAAATTTGCAAAGGACTCAATATGCCTTATGCGGTTGTGACGGGGGATGTAACGCGGGGCAACTTTTCTAATGTGCGCACATCGATCATTCAGTTTAGACGCCAGATTAAACAATGGCGCGAGCATATTATAGCTTTTCAATTCAACCGCATTATTTGGGAACGTTTTGTTGAAATGGCCGTGCTTGCTGGATGTATTGATTTGCCAGGGTGGGAAGAAAATTATTTGCCATGGATACAATGTGAGAGCTTTGCACCGCCACTTGAAATGATTGATCCCCTCAAGGATATTTCGGCAGAAAAAGAAGAAATTAGAGCAGGCTTAAAAACACGGCGTATGGCGCTTGCTGAACGTGGTTTTGACATTGATACCATTCATGTTGAGCTTGAAGAAGAACGCAAAGATGCTCAAGGGCGTGGCTTATCCTTTGATACGGATATGGCAGATCTCTCCATCGATCATAAAGCAATTGATGATGAAGATTCAAACGATGACTATGAAAGCAATCAGGGCAGCGAGGCACACGGGTATGGAGAATAACCTTGATTTACCGTTTTTGGCATCACGGCTTTTCGGTGTGCCTCATATGCTTTCTTCTACAAAGTTTGATGTCATTCTTAATGCTCTTGCTCCGCGTCTTTTTGATGGGGAAAGATTTGCCGCTGGAACTTTATCGGCAAGTGATGTGGCGGCTTTCAGACCCCCTGAGACTTATGTGGTACAAAACAATATTGCGATACTACCGGTTCATGGCACGCTCGTGCGTCGTGGTGCATGGCTTAGTGCTTCATCAGGGATTATGTCTTATGAAGGTTTGGGGAAGTCGTTTCGTGAAGCCATTGCACAGCCTGATGTTTTGGCTGTTCTGCTGGATATTGACAGTGGCGGCGGTGAAGCGGGCGGTGTGTTTGATTTGGTAGAAGAGTTTCGCACTCTGTCACAGGCATACAATAAACCTATTTGGGCGCATGCCAATGAATTTGCTTGCTCTGCGGCTTATGCAATTGCCTGTGCTGCGTCACAAATTTGGGTTGCACGTACGGGTGTTGTTGGCTCAATCGGTGTTGTTTGTGCGCATCTGGATCAATCCCGTGCAGATGAAAAGAATGGCCATAAATGGACTTTCATTTTTGAAGGCGATCATAAGGTTCACGGCAACCCCCATGAGCCCTTAGCGGAGCGAGCACAGATAAAAATGCAAGCAGATTGTGCACTCCTCTACGACATGTTTGTCGATTTGGTTGCACAGAGTAGACCAATGAGTGCTGCCGCCATTCGAGAGACTAAGGCAGAGACTTTTATAGGCACCCAAGCCGTCGCGCTTGGATTAGCAGATGCGCAGGGCACATTTGCGCAGACTTTGGAAGCCTTGATGGGTTCCATTAAATCACCTCTAACATTAACAGAAAAAGAAGGATCAAACACATGGCACGTACAAAATATCGAGCCGAGGAAGACATTATCAAAGAAGATGACGAAGAAGAAATTGTCGATGTTACCGAAGAAGACGAAAAAGAAGACGATGACGACATAGACATTAATGTCGAAGCCTTTGATGAAGATGACGAAGAAGACGATGAAGGGGAAGATGACGAAGATACGCACAAAAGCATTCAAGCCGTGCGTGAACAAGAAAGAAAACGTGCACGCGCTTTAACGAATCTTGAAAAACAAGCAAAGCGCTTAGGCGTTTCTTTTAATGCAGTAAAAGCTATTAAAAACGGTATGAGCCTAGATAAAGCACGCCATGCCGTTTTAACAGCTGCTTCCTCCAAAAGTGGGTCTTTGAAAGTGTCGCCTTATGTTCCGCATGGTGATGGGAATAGTAAGGCGAAGATTAATGCAAAGTGGGGAACCGCTTGGAAAGCAGTGACTGGGAGAAAATAAAATGAGCGATATTTTTCATGAAGACATTCGTGATAGCGCTTATCTTGGGCGTTATGATCCAGATTTATCAAATGAAGAAGTTACCTTCGCATCAGGAGCAGAAATTATGGCAGGAACTGTCATGGGAAAAGTAACTGCAACGGGGAAATATGTCCCGCTTAATCCCAAAGCAGTGGATGGAAGCAAAGTGCCTGCAGGCATTTCTTATGCCAATGTTGATGCGACAGAGGAAGATCGGCGTGCAGTGATTACGGCACGCTTGTGTACTGTGAAAGCCTCTGAGTTGATATGGCCAAGTACAATCACAGATGAGCAGAAGAAGGTGGCCATTCAATCTTTAGAAGAAAAAAATAAAATTATATTGCGATAGGAGAATGCGGACATGGACATGAATTTTTTTAAACACGATGCTTTCTCAACCACGACAATGATGAAAGCGATTGAAAATTACGAATTCCAGCCAAGCCTTATCAGCTCTCTTAATCTTTTTGAGGATGTTGAGACAAGCACGACGGTTGTTGGCATAGAGAGACGTGATAATACTTTATCGCTGATTCAAACGAGTGAACGTGGAGCCCCTTTAATTGAAGCGGATAGAGATGGGCGTAATCTTCGTTTTTTCAAAACAACCCGTATTGCCAAAAGTGATACGATAAAGTCAGAAGAAATCCAAAATCGTCGAGAATTTGGAACAGAGGACCAGCTTGAGGTAGCGATGAAATATATCGCTCGCAAACAAAAAAAGCTGATTTCTGAAATTGAATTGACATGGGAGAATATGCAGCTTGGCGCTATTCAAGGCGTTGTCCTTGACGCCGATGGATCAGTGATTGTCGATTGGTATAAGGAATGGGAAATCAAACCACCAGAGCCCATCGATTTTAAATTAAACACGGAAGAGACAGATATTGCTGATATTGTCGATCAAGTGATTATGAAGATGATTGAGGCATCAAAGGGTGCGTTTACGGATCGTTCACGGATTATAGGGCTTTGTGGAAATGAATTCTTTTCCAAATTAAAGAACCACAAAACAATTCGTGAAACCTATTTAAATACAGCTTTAGCACAGACATTGAATAGTGCAGGGGGAGTTGCAACACCAAGTGCTATTGGCTCGGGTAGCTTTGGCAGCTTTGATTTTGCTGGGGTGACGTTTATTAATTACCGAAGCATTCATAACTATAGCGTTAGTGCTAAAGCTGGGACAAAACGTGCAATAGGGATTAAACCTGATGAGTGTCAATTCTTTCCTGTTGATGCACCCGGTGTGTTCCAGAAAACATTTGCTCCAGGAGAATCTTTAGATTTTGCTAATACAGTTGGAAAGCCTCTTTATACCCTTCTTATAGCAGATCATGAGCGCAACGCATGGGTGAAACCTGAAGTGTATAGCTATCCGCTTTATATTTGCACACGTCCTGAAATGCTCTTTAAAGGCGTTATAGGAGCGAAATGATGTTATGGCACGGGCTGCTCAAGAAAATGGTGAAAGATGTGCGCAACACCTTTGGGCAGCCTGTTGTCTACACACGAAAAGAAACAGGGCAGTCCTTTGATATTACAGCAATTTACGGCATTAAACATTCAGAATCGGAAGCAGGTGGTAGAATCCCCACGACAATCCCAAGAAAAGAACTGGATGTTTGTATTAATGACATCGGAGGGGTACCACCAAGCCTTAAGGATGGTGTTGTGATTACGTCTCTTGAAAACAGCAAAGATACCTCTTCTCAAGAGCATTTCATTGTAACAGATGTACAAGCTTCAGAATCTGGCATGTATAAGCTGATTTTGCGGGAGGCATCTTCGTCTGAAGGCAGAAAAGGAGATTAAAGATCAAGCTCTGAATGAGATCCAAGACGTACTAAAATGAGTCTATCTTGGTCAATTAGGCGATAAATTAAGACTAAATCAGATCGAATATGGCAATCTCGGTAATTATTCCAATTCCCAGTTAGTGCGTGGTCACGAAGGCGAGACTCTAAAGGTTGGTCATTCGCTAGCGCTTCGATAATTTTACGCAAATCAGTATCTAGAAGATGACGGTACCGTCCTTTCATTTGACGCTTGAAATCACGTTTAAAAACAGTGGTACGCTCAATCGTCCGCATATAAATCATCAAACAATTCGTCTACGGAATTAAACTTTTGCAGATTGCCTGTATCCAGTTCAGAAAAAGCCGCTACTGTTTCTGCATTAGGTTGAAACAACACTGGTGGAATAGCTTTATCTTGTGCGATGCGTGTCATTAATACCCTAATCACATCGCTAACGGACAAACCAGATGCTTGAATAACTTCATTAGCGACGTTTTGGATATTTTCTGGAACGCGCGCTTGAACCATACGACTAGCGACCATAACAATTTTTCCTTAATTGATCGTATTGCAGTGAAACACAATGTAATACAATTATGGTGGAGTTTCAAGTGCAGCATTATTCTAAATTTAAAATGATTTTATCACTTGACAAAGTTATAACAATGTATCTATTTTTGATTCAGGTGCCTCAAAAACGCCTTAAAATACCAAGCGGATGGATTGCCGAAACGATCTTTCCCTGTACATTAAAAGCTTTGACTCATTGTGTGATAGAAGCGTATAACGATTTTGTCGGGTGTGGTTATGCCATACAATACCCTTTATGGGAAAAGCATAACGACGGACTTGGTACCGTGTTTTTGAGCACCCGACATCCTTTACTGGATGTCAATCAAAAACATTTATTACCAAGGAGTTAATTATGAACGGTCTAATAAAAATATCAGAACAAATAGTTGATAAGGAAATTGTTCAAACAGTGAATGCGCGTGAATTGCACACGTTTTTAGAAGTAGGTCGCGATTTTACAACATGGATTAAAAATCGCATCAAAATATATAAATTTGTTTGCAAAAAAGACTACATTTTAACGTTCCCCAAAACGGGGGAGCGTCAAAATGTAAGCATGACAGAATATCACCTCACTTTAGACATGGCAAAAGAGTTGTCTATGGTAGAGCGTAACGAGAAAGGCAGACAAGCCCGTCGTTATTTTATTGAGTGCGAGAAGAAACTAAGAAGCCAATCTGTTGATTATGAATTATTTCCTTATGAGTGTCTAAAACAACCTTCCGGCATTGGAAAAGTCTTAGGGGTGATGATGAGGCGTTTGTTGGATGCAAATGACCTTGAAGAAGAACTTGAACACTATAAAACATTGATCGATGAAGCAAAACGCGTTTTAGAAAACCCACTTAAGAAAGTGGCTTAAAAATATAAAATATCCTCCCTACTTTTAAGTGGGGAGGTTCATTAATGCAGGGGGAGATAAATATACCTATTGTGATAAAGGAATAGGGGCATCTTCTCCATTACATTGCATGTCTTTAACAATTTCTGAAACGAGGTTCATAATGCCTTTTAAAGCATTTTCTTCTTGAGCATCTAACCATGAAAGAGACGGAAATTCAGCACATAAACCAATATATTCTTCATCTTCTTGTGACCACAAAACACGATACGTATAATGGTTATTGTTCATGCTTAGCTCTTTTCATAGAGATAGAATTAATTTGGATGATCTTTTTTAGATAAAAGCTCAAAACGAACAGGTTTAAAGCCAGTTAAATCATAATCAGTAAGATCAGCAGTATCAACAAAGTTTTCTGCTTCTGCATCCGTTTTAAAAACAGGCATTTGTTTTAATTTTGAGGTCTTCATAAAGGCTGATTTCCTTGTACTGCATGTTAACGGCTGCTCATAAAACATATCTACAAAATATAATAAAATCAACTTATTAAACAGGAGCATTGATGCCCCCGAGAGAGACGATAAGAGCAAGCTTTGTTGCCTTGATAAAAGCAGCAAAAACGGTTGCTTGTGAGAATGTTTTCAATATGCGGGATTTTAATTTTTCTGTTGAGAGTATGCCAGCCATTAACGTTTCTACGCAAAATGAGACACTAGAAGAGGGACATGACCATGGATTACGGCGGCGTGTTTTAACCGTTGATGTTGAATGTTACGCAACGCAGGAAGATAGTGCACGCTGTGTAGATCAGTTGGCATGGGAAGTTGAAAGCATCTTTTATAGCAATCCCAATTTAAACAATACAGTTGAGAGCTGCCAATTGCAGAATATTGCTTTTGCCTTTGGTGATAATGGTGCTGTAGCGCTTCATGGTGCCATTTTAACTTTCGAAGTCACTTACGTAACGAATATTCCTGATGCAGATGAAGGAAGTATAGAAGCAAAGTCTGTTGAGCCTTTAGTAGGTTTTGATCCCGAAACGGGGAGAAAAAACGAAGATAAATATCAAAAGATTGAGGGGTTTCATGCTTGAGAGACGCGATAAAGAAATCACGGATTTAAAAAGGCGTGTAGCGAATATGGTCGTTGTAGGAAAGATTAGCCATGCGGATCATAAAAACGCCCGTTATCGAGTAAGAAGTGGCACTATGGTCAGTGACTGGATTCCAGACACACAAGCGCGTGCTGGTAAAACCTGTTCTTATGAGGGGCGTGATGTTGGCGAGCAAGTTGTTGTTGTGTCGTCATCGGGAGATTTATCGCAAGGGGTGATTGTTGGTTCCATTCATACCGATGAGACCCAAGCAGTTGATAAAGGGAGTCTTCACAAAACCATCTATCCTGACGGGACAACCATTGAATATGATGATGAACAAAACAGCTATGCCCTTTCTATTAAGTCAGGAGGCAAGTTCATTCTCACGATTTCTGATGGCGTTTCCATGAAAGGAGAGGGTGGCATGTTAGAGCTTACAGCCCCTGATGGCATCAAAATTGCTTCAGAAAGTGATGTGAGCTTAAGTGCAGAGGGCAATCTTTCTCTAAAAGCTGGCGGTCATGTTTCAATAAATGGCAGCTCTTTGACCCATAACGGTAGCAATGTAGGAGCATCTCACATTCATGGTGGTGTTGCTTCTGGCGGCTCTATGACAGGAGTTCCCATTTGACCACAGGAATGGATCGGAAAACAGGCAAGCCCTTATCCGGCATCGATCATTTGCGTCAATCGATCCTTGATATTTTGTCCACACGGATTGGCACGCGTGTGATGCGGCGGGATTATGGTTCACGGGTTCCTGAACTGATTGATGCCCCCGTTAATGATGCTTTTGCGGTTGCGCTTTATGGGGCGATTGCGGAAGCATTGGATCAATGGGAACCGCGTTTCAAATTGAAGGAAATTGACTTGAAATTGGTTGAGGCTGGAAAAGTTTCCTTGTCATTTGCAGGAATTTATTTGCCATCAGGGAAACCCATTACCATGGAAGGGTTGCTGATAAAATGAGTCAAACATTTGCTAAACCAGAAATCATTTCAGAACTTTCTTTTGAGGAAATCCGTGCAGAGAGCCTTGCCCATTTAAAAGAGCTTTTGCCCGAGTATACGTTTCTTGAAAGTGATCCAGCTTTAAAAGTCATTGAGGCTTTCAGTTATCGCGAACTGCTTTTAAGACAACGCATTAATGAAGCAGCACGCAACAACATTCTTGATTTTGCAACGGGCACTTCTCTTGATGCTTTGGGAGATTGGCACGGTGTTCAACGAATGGAAGATGAAAGTGATGATAAATACCGTGAACGCATTAGGCTTCATGTCCGCAGCGGTAAAGGTAGTGGGACAGAGCCTTATTACAAATTCGTGGCTCTGTCAGCAGATAGTCGCGTTAAGGATGCCATTGTTTACCGTACAGGGAAAGACCCAACCATTCATGTTGCCATTTTCAGCAACAATGAAGAAACAGCCAGTCAAGAGCTTATCAAGAAAGTCTCAGAAGCGCTTCACAAAAAGAATGTGATTATGACCAATGATACGATTGTTGTTCATGCTGCTGTGGCAAAAACTGTAGACTTGGAAGCAGACATTTGGCTGTTACAAGAAACAGCACTGACAATTTTAGCACAAATGGAAGCAAATTTAAGAGCGGCATGGAGGCAAGAACAAACTCTTGGCCGCGAATTGAGTTTATCATGGTGGGTTTCAAAATTGATGATTCCTGGTGTGCAGAAAATCATTGCTCTTGAGCCAACAAAGGATATTGCTGTTTCAGATAAAGAGGTTTTGTCGCTTGGCAAAATCACATTAAATTTTAAAGGCCGTGCACGCTAATGGTTGGATATTTACTCCCGACCAATGCAACAGAATTTGAAAAAAGCCTTGCGGATGCTTGCGATTTTCACAAAGATGTTGATGATATTATTTCGGGGATTTCACGCTCAAAGCTTCTTATCCGTCCACCGAGCTTTTTGCCGTGGCTAATTGAAGAATATGGTCTTGGTGAGTTAACACCCTATGTTCCAAATCTTTATGACTTGCTTGATACAGGTTCCAAATGGCAGCAGGTACGCGGGTCGTTAGCAGCTATTGATATGGGGTTAGAATGGTTGAAGCTCTCTGCGCATTTTACGGCAGCATGGGTAGGACGTGTCTGGTGGAATTCCTTCCAGCTTGATTTTGATCGTTTACCTGAACAAAGCAGTCTCGAAGCAATTGTGGCGATCACAAACCTTTCTAAAAGTTTACGCTCTGATTTTCGACGCGCTACCTATGGGTATAGCGCTGGGATTGTTGAAGGCAATATGTCGAGCCTCGATAATGCTTTGCTTGAACGCGAAAGTGGCGTGCGCATGACCGCAAGCAAGACATTGTTTTCTTTTGGAAGAGACGTAGACATCAATCATACTCTCCGTAAGGCAGAAGGTGAGCTCATTGGCAATTGGATTGATGAGACTGAAGAAGAATTAAGCTGGGATGGAGTTGATTATCCATGGGAGGCGGCAAATTTTCCTTGGTGCTCGGTTAAACGGCATGAGCGGAGTATCTTTTTGGCTTGGTGGTTTAGAGATCGAACTCTTTATTTTGTCTTGAGGGATGCGAATGATGCTGTCATTGGCATTCGCAGATGTAACATTGTCCAGCCTGTGGAACAGGCACTAGACGGGGTTTATAGCTATTCAGGTGAGAGATTTACGCCCTCAATAACCGGCACAATGGTCTTGCTGTCCGCTCGTACGGATTTTCATGATGTTGATGGTAGGCAAGCAGCTTCTGTTTCTGTTCTGGTGCATGCCACGCCTGCAAAAGATGTGCCTTTGGGAAAGTTTTGGCTAAAATCTGATGCTCTCATTGGGGGCGTTGAGATCATGCAAACACCCGTAAACATTTCTTTGCGCGCTGATGTCCGCACACAATTTAAAATTTTGCTGAGGTTTTAATATGGAACATGAAAGTGGTTTGCCATTCGCGATTGATAGATCTGTTGGCAAAGAAGAACAACAAAGTGTTGTGTTTTATGGAGAGCGCTCCTTTCTTCAAAGTGGCGAGTTGAACGAGATGCAAACCATCATCAGAGGGCGTCATGACCGTTTAGGACGATTGGTGGCAAAAGAAGGTGATCGCATTGAACGTGCTGATGCTTTTGTGAACAAAGACAGCCAAACTGTCACGTTAACGGATGGCAAGATTTTTCTTGCGGGCGATATTTTCCCAGTTTCAGAAGCTGTTTTGGAGAATGTTGCCATGGTTGGTCGCATTGAAATTGGTGTAAAACTGCAAAAAAAGTGGATTACGCATGAGGATGATCCACAGTTGTTGGGTCAAGTTGCGGGAACATTGGCAGAAGGTGAACCAGGGGCAGCACGCGAAACAGTAAAGCTTGTCTGGGCACTCAAAGATGATTCCCAAGAAGGGGCTTTTTTCCCTGTTTATGTGCTGCAAGATGGCATTTTGATCGATCAAAAATCGCCATCACTGCTTGAGCCTGCTATGCAAGCCATTGCAACGTACGATCGCGCTCATGGACACTATATTGTCAGCGGTTGCCGCGTAACAGCTTTGGGCAAAGAGGGAGAAAATCAAGTTTTCAGTATTCAAGAAGGGGAAGCCAATATTAATGGTTTTAAACGTAAGCGCCTTGCGGCTTTGAGACACGAGGAATTGGAAGATTTTTCCGAAGGAGTTGTTCCAAGTGAAACGCATATTTTTTCCCCAACGGGAGGGGGAAACAGTTTCACCTTTAAACCCTATTACTTTCCTGTTGCAGCCATTCATTCTCTTTTGCTGACAAAAGAAAAAACCGTGAATGTAACGCGTGGTGCAGTGGCTTCAGGACGCGATGGCATGCCTGATAAAAGTATCACGTCTTTTGTTAAAGTCAGCCAAGGGAACAAGGAATTTAAAGAAGGCACTGATTTTAAAAAAACCGGTGACACGATCGATTGGGGGCTGGCTGGTAGTGAGCCACTTTCCGGCAGTACTTATACGGTCATCTATCGCACCCGCGCGCAAGTGAATGCTGATAAAGTCACCGCGCAAGAAATCACTGTCTCAGATGGTGCAAAAGGCGGTGATATTATTGTCAGTTATACTTATAAATTACCACGGATTGATCGTTTAGGACTGAATGCGCAAGGCACAGTGGTTTATATCAAAGGTGTTTCAGCTGATGATCCCATGGCACCGAGTGTGCCTGATGATGTGTTGTCTTTAGCGACGATCAGCAATAATTGGATGGATTTGCCCGTTGTCAAAAATGACGGCACCCGGGTTGCCCCCTATGATGAGATGTGGCGTTATTTCCAGCGTGTTTTATCCCTTGACCGTCTTATGCAGTTAGAGCGGATTAAAAGCAATGTTGATGCAAAAGAGCCTGTTGCAAAAAAAGGAATGTTTGTCGATCCTTTCCTTGATGACTCTTACAGAGATGAGGGGTTTTCGCAAACAGGCGCCATTGGGGATGGCATTTTGCAGCTTGCCATTGAGCCAACATTTTATACTGCTCCTTTACACTCTCCTGTCACCCTTGATTGGGACAATGAAGTCATCATTGCACAAGAATTGAGGACGGCTTGCGAAAAAATCAATCCTTATCAAAATTTTGCACCACTTCCCGGCACGCTCACCCTGAACCCTGCTACAGATTTTTGGCACGAACAGCGCACCGATTGGCTTTCAAGCGTGACCAATCAACTGTTTATGGGAATTTCCAAAAAACGTAAAAAAACGACGGAAGTCAGCAATGAACTGGTCAACGCTCATCAGGAGCAAATAGATTTCTTAAGGCAAATTGACCTTGGCTTTAAAATTGAAGGTTTTGGCAAAGGGGAAATCTTGGAAAGCTTGACCTTTGATGGCGTCAATGTCTTGCCAAAGAGTCGTCTCATTGCTGATGCCAAGGGTGTCCTTGAAGGAACATTGAAGATTCCTGAAAACATTACTGCAGGAACAAAAAACGTTGTGGCGAGGGGTAAAGGAGGGACAACCGCAACGGGTCTTTTTACAGGGCAAGGTGTGATTGATGTACAGGTCATGCGGCGTACAACAACGGTGCGTGTTTGGACGAAGTTTGATCCGCAAGCGCAAGTCTTTATTCCTGATGAAACACGTCAAATAACCGGTGTTGATTTTTACCTTTGTAAAATTGGTGATCCCGCTCATGATTTGGTGATTGATTTGGTGACAACAGAAAACGGCTATCCTACAGCTGATATTCAAGCGCAAGCATTTTATTCCATGAAGGAGGCAAAGACGGGTTGGGCTGAGGCGCGCTATGATATCCCGTTGACAGTGTCTAATGACCGCTTAACAGCTTTTGTCATTAAGACAGATGACGGTAATCACTCTATTGCTTTAGCCAAACTTGGAGATTTTGACGAGGAAAAGCAAAGATATGTCTCAAGTCACCCTTATGTGACGGGTCCGCGTTTTTCTTCTGTTAATGCGCAAAGCTGGACAGCTCATCAAGATGAGGCCTTAACCTTTCGTGTGCTTGCAGCACGTTATAGACAAACAAAAAAAATTGTCGATTTAGGAGAGTTTGATCTTGTTGATTGTTCAGATTTACAAGTTCGTGCAGCAATAGAATTGCCTTCCAGCGATTGTTCTGTTGTGTTTGAAATTGAAAGAAACAATGGCACAGTCTACCAGCTTTTACCGTTTCAGTTACTCAGTTTAACAGAATATATCAGCGAAAAAGTTCAACTTCGTGCTGTTCTCAAGGGCACAGAAAAACTCTCGCCTGTGTTATTTGCTCCAGTTCAATTGATTTCCGGAAAAATTAACAAGCAAGCAACCTATGTTACCCGCGCTTTTTCTTTTGGTGAAAGATCAAAGCTCACCAGTTATATCAAAACCTTTTTGCCGGGTGGTTCATCCTTCAGCATGGATATTCAATTCGATGATGGAGCTTTTATTCCGCTGAAATTGGAGGAGACAGAACAACTCGCTGAACCGCTTTGGGTGGAGCGAAAGTTTATTAGTGATAACAAAACAGCCAAACAAGCACGGTTGAAATTGACACTTACGGGTAGCCCCGCAGCGCGATCAGTGGTGAGTGATTTTGGTGCAGGCATATTGTGATTGGAGAAAAAGATGGCAAAAACAGACAAGTTGAATATGGAGTTACCCAAAGAAGGTCGTTTTATAAGTTCTGAATTTCCAATTTTGCGTGAAAATCTCACAAAAATTGACCAAGCCATTGCGGATATTGAGACACGAGCGAAAGAAAAAGCACCTTCACAACATGTACATACGATAAGCGATGTCACAGGTCTTGAAACGGCTCTTAAGGCCAAGATGCCTGCGGAGAAAAGTTTTTCACTCTCTGAGTTAGCAGATGTAGAGGGTGCACAAGATGCGGCCAACAATTATGTTCTCTATAAATCAAGTAACAATAATTTTACTTTTGGTAGTGCTAAATCGCTCTTAGGTGCACACCAACATAAAGTAGAGGATATTGTCGGGCTTGAGACTTCTTATGGACGTTTAGCAAGCGCTAATGAATGGAAAGAAGCGAATAATTTTAAAGGTAAAGTCACTATTAATGGCAAAGCTATTTATACAAAAAATGAAGCTTCTGCAGCACTTCAAGAAATATATCAAGCAATGAAGGAAATGTTCCCCCCTGGATTCATTGCGGCATTTGCTATGCAAGAAGTGCCAAGCGGTTGGCTTTTGTGTGATGGTGCGACCTATGAACGTGAAGATTATCCGCAATTATTTAAGGCGATAGGCGATAAATGGGGGAAACGCAGTGATACAACCTTTAAAGTTCCTGATTTTAGAGGAATATTTTTACGTGGCTTTGATGATGGTCGTGGTGTAGACCCAAATAGACAATTTGCTTATATACAGCAAGGTAGCATAGAATCACATACGCATTTTGGCTTCATTGAAGAGGCAGGTGAGCATACACATCAGTTTCAGTATAATGGAGTTGGGATGAACGCTAATGACATTGGTCACAGGAATCCTTATTATAGGCGTGAAACCATATCGGATACGACAAAACCTGCTGGTGCCCATACGCATGGGATTACTATTTCTGCAACGGGTGAGGCAGAAACGCGGCCTGTGAATGCAACAGTTGTTTATGCTATAAAATCATGAGGTCTTCGGGTAATGGATCAGGCTTTCCAGCGGGATATGAAACTGTTGGTGCAAGTTTCTAATCATGCGAAGTGATAATTTTCTTTTTCCATTCAAAATCTCGTAAACACGATTTAAGTGACCGATTGCAGGAACGAGGTCTTTAGCGGTTAAATTCATTTGTTCCATTCTAAATTTGATGGCTTCAATCGGATGAGGAGGATAAATAGGATAATGTTCAGCTTCATAAGCTTCAATTAATAAAGCAAGAACCTCCATTTTATCAAATTCTGGGGTATTAATTTGGGGCTGATTGTCAAACATTGCAGAGATAATCTCCAATGCTTCTTGATAATCTTTTTCAGTACGAATGGGTTTTATATCCATTTTTAAAACTCCTTTAATTCTACAGTATTGGCGTCAATTGCATCATATTGTTTGTGTGTTCCTATGAATTTTATATAAAGCCAACCTGCTGAGTAAAAGATCGAGACAATTAGGCGATAGTCATTGCCTTTAATATTAAAAACAACGCGATTATTCTTTAATATGCTTGCACTTTTATATTTCTCTTTAATGTGATGAGGAGAACGCCATTGTGCATTTTTCGCTTCATCGACCCATGCTTTTAACGATTGTTCAGTATCAGGATATTTTTTCCAAAAAGTTTGAAGTGTAGAGACTTTAATAATTTTCATAAACAGATCCTGATTTTTTTATTACATTAGTACCATTTTGGTACTAAGTCAAGATTTCTATCAACAGCATAAAAACCAAGGATATGCAGCTTTTAAAAGCAGTTATCCAATTACTATTTTTCCCATTCATTAACATCAGCCAATCACTTAAAGGAGCATAGAAATGGCAGAAGGCTTTTTACATGGCGTTGAAGTTATCGAGTCCGATGACGGTATACGCTCACTTCGTACTGCTCAATCAGCAGTTATCGGGATTGTGGGGACTGCACCCGATGCGGATGCACAAGCATTTCCACTTAATACGCCAGTCTTGGTGTCAGGATCACTCTCACAAGCAGCTAAACTTGATAAAACAGGTAAGCGACGCGGGACTTTGCCCAATGCTCTTGATCTGATTTTCAAGCAAGTGGGAGCTCTTGTTGTTGTCGTACGGGTAGAAGAAGGCGATGATGAAAACGCCACACTCACTAATGTTCTTGGTGGTGTTAATGCAAATGGTTCTTATGAAGGTGTCCATGCTTTAATTGGAGCACAATCTATTCTTGGACAAACGCCACGTATTTTGATTGCTCCAGGCTTTACGCATCAATGTCATATAATCCTTAGCAAGATTATCGTCACAAACCCCGGGAGCGGTTATAGTTCTGCGTGGGTTAAAGTTGAAGGTGGAGCGAAGGTAACACCTACCATTTCGAAAGGAACAATTTCGTCTATTATCATTAAAGAGAATAATGTTGATTATCAAACTGCACCAAGTGTTACGATTGAAGGAAGTGGCACTGGCGCTACAGCTGAAGCAGAAATTAAAGCAACAACTAATCCTGTAGCGGCAGAACTCCTTGGTATTGCGGAGCGGCTCCGTGCCATTGTGGTGATTGACGCACCAAACACAACGGATGAAGCAGCTCTTATCGTGGCAAAGGGTTTTGATTCAAAGCGCGCTCTTCTCATTGATCCCTTTATAAATGTGCATCGTGATGGAAAAATCTCAGAAGAACCTGCAAGCGCGGTGTTTGCTGGTGTTCTTGCTCAAACAGATTTTACGCACGGGTTTTGGCATTCTCCTTCCAACAAAGTCATTAATGGGATTGTTGGCGTAACACGTCCGATTGATTTTTCTATTGGTGACAGATCCAGTCGCGCTAACTTTCTTAATGAACAAAACATTACAACAATTATCCGCGAAAATGGCTATCGCCTGTGGGGCAATCGCACGCTTTCAAGCGATACAAAATTTGCTTTTTTATCGGTTGTGAGAACTGCGGATATGATTAATGATGCCATTTTGCGCGGGCATATGTGGGCAGTTGATAGGAATATCAAAAAAACTTACATGAGTGATGTCAGCGAAAGCGTTAATGCCTATTTGCGAGATTTAAAAGCACAAGGGGCAATTCTTGGTGGGCGCTGCACTCCCGATCCAGAGCTTAATACCGCAAGTGCTATTGAAGACGGTAAAGTTTATTTCAATGTTGAATTCACACCGTCCACACCAGCAGAACATATCACTTTCCGTTCACGAATTGTCAATGATTACTTAGAGGAGATTGCTTGATGGCTGTACCAACTTTACCAAGGATTTTGAAATATTTTAACATTTATGTGGATGGCATTCCCTATCAGGCAAAGTGTGAAAGCGTGACTTTGCCGAACTTAAACCTCGTTGTTGAAAGTTACCGTGGTGGCGGCATGGATGTGCCCATTGAGTTGGATATGGGACTTGAAGTTTTAACACTGACCATGACCATTTCTGATTGTTCTCCAGAACTTATGGCGCAATTGGGAAGGTCTGATGTTGACATCTCCTTGCGAAGTTCGATGCAAGCGCAAGGCACACCAGCAGAAGGGGTGGCCATCACCATGCGAGGGCTTTGCAAAGGCTTTGAAATGGCCGAATGGCAGCCAGGAAATAAGGCTACGTCCACAGCCACATTCACATTGCATTATTTCAAATATGTTCAGAAGGACGTTGAGGTTGTCGAGATAGACGCAATCAACATGGTTAGAAAATTCAATGGTGTAGATCAATTAGAAAAACACAGAGAGCTTTTAGGATTATAAAAATGACAGCACAAACAAGCATTACCCATCAATTATTTGTTCCCGTTGAATTTGAAGGAAAGAAACAGACCGAAATCACCTTACGTCGTGCAAAAACAAAGGATTTGCAAGCGATTGATAAAAAGGAAGGTATCGAGCAAACGATAGCAATGATTGCGCGTCTTTCTGGATGGCCCCATGAAGCTGTTGGGGAACTTGATATTGAGGATTTGTCGAATATTGGAGAGATTTTGGAATCTTTTATCAAACGGCGGGATACCTCGACTGGGAAACCGCCGTTAAGCTCATAGCAGATATAGCCATTGTTTTTCATTGGCCGCTTTCAGACATGCTGGAAATGGAACCGCAAGAGTTGATTTTTTGGCGAAAGCAAGCCGCAGAAAGGTATAAAACGAAATGAGCAAGAAAGTTGCTGATGCGAAGGTAAAATTAACGCTTGAGGATAAAATCACCGCACCTCTTAAACGTGTACAGAATCGTTTTAAGGAATTATCGCATGGATTGGGTGTTCCTCGCTTTTCTGCGGCGGTAACAAAGATGACAGCAAGCCTTAAGGGTGTTCAAAGCGCCCTTGGCACAGCGGCAAGCCGCACAGCAGTTTTTTCAGGTGCTTTAGGAATTGCTGGTGGTGGTTTAGTGGCAAGTTTGAGTGCTGTCACTATGAAAACCATGCACATGGGGGATAGTCTTTACCATGCGTCACGGCATTTAGGCATGAGTGTTGCAGCGCTTCAATTATGGGGCGATGCAGCGGATAATTCGGGGACTTCTGCTGAACTTTTTCAACAATCTTTAGCGGTGCTAAATAGGCGTTCTGCACAAGCATATGCTGGGCAAAGAAGAGGGATTATGGGATTTGAGGCACTTGGCATTTCTGTCAAAGATGCTTCAGGGAAGCTTAAATCAAATTTAGTTTTGTTGGAAGAAATTACCGACAAGATGAGCCAGATGCACAATCAAGCACAAAGACAGCATATTGCCGCTTTGCTTTTTGGTGGTGATGGCAAGGAAATGGCTTCTATGCTGTCACAGGGTATGGAAAAAATCAAAAGTCTTTTTGCAGATGCGAGGAAAGGGAAATGGATGATAGGTGCCGATGTCGCACGCTATGCGGCAGATTTAAGCGACAAATTTGGTGCCTTTAAGAGTCAATTAGGAGGGGTTGCCAGTTTTATCGGTGCGCGTTTCATGCCTGTTATGAATGATCTG
This sequence comes from Bartonella sp. B12(2025), assembly GCF_053795135.1. Taxonomy (NCBI): domain Bacteria; kingdom Pseudomonadati; phylum Pseudomonadota; class Alphaproteobacteria; order Hyphomicrobiales; family Bartonellaceae; genus Bartonella; species Bartonella sp. B12(2025). The sequence goes on from NZ_CP200031.1 coordinate 629,476, forward strand.
ATAGATGCCTTTTCCGCCTTGATTGATGATAACCGCGCTCTCATTCAAACAACGGTTACGAGATGGGCTAAAACCTTAAAACAAGTGCTTAAAGATCTACGGGATCCTGCTTCCGATTTAAGAAAGAATATTGCCAATATTACAGAAAGGATTAAAGGCTGGTTTAAGTGGATGGAGCCGCTGATTGGTGAAATAACCCTCTTGAAGGTTGGTCTTGTTGCACTTGGTTCTTTTATTTTTGGGCCACTCATTGCATCACTAGCTGCACTTGGAGCAGCGTTTGTTACGCTTGGCTTTGCCATCATGACCACGCCTGTAGGCTGGATAATCGGCGGTATTGCATTGCTTGTTGGAGCTGGATATCTGCTTTATAAAAACTGGGATAAAATTAATGGTTGGTTGGTCACATCTATAGCTGTGATTAGTGCAGTTTTTATCAGGCTTACTATCGCTCTTATAGGATCACTGCTTCCGGTATTAACTGCAGTAGGCTCAGCATTTATCGGGCTTTCTGTAACTCTTGGAAGGTTACTGCTTTCAGCGTTAGTTGCGGTTGATTCAGCTTTTATGAGGTTTGTTGCAACTCTTGGAAGATCACTGCTTTCATCGTTAGCTGCAGTAGGTTCAGCATTTGTATCGCTTGGCATCACAATCATGACCACGCCTGTAGGCTGGATAATCGGCGGTATTGCATTACTTGTTGGGGCAGGATATCTACTCTACAAAAACTGGGATACGGTAACAAGCTATCTAAGCAAGTTATGGGATTCCTTTGCTGCTTTATGCAGCGATGTTTTTGATAATCTTTTTACTCTCTTTAAAAATTTTTCGCCACTTTATTGGATAGCAAAAAAGATCAATTCATTGATTGACTGGTTGTTTGGGGTCAACTTAATGGATTCAGGCGCTAATCTCATTGAGGGACTTTGGGATGGTATGAAAAGCGTGTGGCAGATGATGTCCGATTGGCTTGGCGGTGCGGTTAAAAAATTGACGAGCTGGATGCCTAGTTGGATGCAACAAAAGCTAGGCTTTAGCGCTACAATTAATAAAAATTCAACTGAGACTATTAAAAATCTTACCGAAGAAACGAGCACGCGTGCAAAAAAAATAGCCGATGCAGCTGTTGTTACAAATAGCACACCTAAACAGCGCACAAGCAATTTAATTGATGCTACAAAAATAAAAGCTAAAGCCGTTAATACTTTTGATCCAATTATGGTGCGCAAACCTGCGAAGGTGGATGCTTCTATCACTATTGGCAATTTGAATATCTCAGGGGGAAGTGGTTCTCCCAGTGATATTAACGCTGCGGTCAATCAAGCCCTTGAACGTCATGCTAGACAACAGCGTTTAGCTATAGCGTCAAGTTTCTCGGATTAAATACTATGATGTTGGCTTTAGGACACTTTATTTTTTCTGTTGAAACAGCAGCTTATCAAAAACTTGATCTGTTGTACGATGTTCCATGGGTAGAGCAGGGGCGCTTGGGGAGAAAAGCCGCCCTTCAATTACCTGCTGTTGCTAATGCAGAACTTTCTCTAACAGGGGTAGTATATCCAGACTTTAAAGGTGGGGCTAGACAGATAGAACACTTGCGGCGAATGGCGCATGATGGTGCGCATATCCTTGTTACGGGACAGGGGAGAATTTTAGGAAAATTTGTCATTCTTTCCGTTGAGGAAAAGCAGAGCTTTTTTCATCAAAATGGCACACCTCAAAAACAGGAATTTACTGTGAGATTAAAAGAATATGGTGATGACCAATGAGTGATCTTTACGTAACCAAAGATGGCGATATGGTTGATGCTATTTGCTGGCAATATTATCCCAAAGGCCAGCAAGCACTTGCTGTTGAACGTGTTTATGCTGCTAACTGTGGTCTTGCAGATTATGGAGCAATCTTAAAAGCAGGTATCACAATTGTTTTGCCTTCCTTGCCTTATCCAAAAGCAACACCAGTGATTAGAATTTGGGGCAGTGAAGAATGAAGCCTTTTTGCAGAGTGATGGCAAATGGCAAAGACATTACAAGCTCTTTAATGAATTATGTTTTGTCGATTGAAATTACCGATGAGGCAGAAGAGAAAAGTGACCGTATCACCATAGAGCTTGATGATCGTGCACGTGACAGTGATAACAGCTTTCTAGATATCCCTTTAATTGGGACAGTTGTTTTTATCACTATCGGTTATGAAGGGGGAGTTGTGCGTGACATGGGCACGTACTTGATTGATGAAATATCTGTCAGCAGCCCACCACAAAGCTTGAGTATTACAGGGCGCGCAGCTTCAATGAATACCTCTTATAGAACACCTAAAAGTCAATCCTATCACCAACAAACATTAGGCAGCATTATCCAGGAAATAGCACAGCGCAACGGCTATACAGCAAAAGTTGATCCTACTTTGGCAAAGATTGTTGTGCGTCACAGTGACCAAAAGGCGGAAAGTGACATGGCTTTTGCTGCACGCCTTGCCGCGGAATATGACGCTGTTGCAAAGCCTGTTGATGGGAAACTCGTGCTTGCCAAGCGCGGGTTTGGCAAAGCGATAACAGGTGAGCCACTTCCTATCGTTTCTATCAATGAACAAATGTGTAGCTCTTGGGATTTTAAGTATAGCGCGCGTGATGAAGCAGGGGCAGCCAATGGCTTGGGAACGGATGTGGGTGACGATCAAAAAGCTGCTTCTGCTGCACGAGCACCAGAAGAGATTGGGGAAGATGCAAACTTTATCCATATGGATGAAGGAGATACAAAAGAAAACCCTACATCACCGAATCTAAAAGAAACAGAACAAATATCTGGACAAGAAGAAGAGAAAAAGGGTGGTGTTCTTGCTGCTTATCATGATTTACGCAGTGGTGAAAAAAAAAGAGGTCAAAGTTGGGAATGCGCCCTTTCATGAATTAAAATACACCTATCATAATCAATCAGAAGCTGTTGCAGCAATTGCTGCTTATCGTAATAAATCATTGCGTGGAAAATCATCCTTTTCGTGTAGCATGGGTGGTAATCCCTTAATCCAAGCAGAAGCAAAGCTTGTTCAAGAACCGCCACTTCGACCTTATATCCCAGCAGAATGGCGCATCAAAAGCGTTAAGCACAAATTTGATAAGATAGGCGGGTATACCACAAAAATAGAATGCGAACTCTTTGACGAAGCACAGGAAGATGCTGCGGGAAACGTTGCCAATACAACACCAGACAAAGATGACATTATCGATCCCAACGCTCCACCTTACGCGTCATATGATGAAGGTGAGGACGTTATCCATATGGATGAGAGAGATGTGTGAGAGAACGGAAGCTACAAAGCTCTCATTGCAGAAGCAAAATGCATTTTAAAATGCTCATCTTCATGGGGATAAGGCTCGCTGTTTACGGTTGGGAGTAACCATTGATCGCTGCCATTTAATGTAAGCTATCTGTTGACACTTATCATTTTCTACATTATATGAAGGAATGATTAAAACATTTAAAAGCAAAGAATTGGCTGAATTATTCAAAACAGGAAAATCATCCAAGATTGATAAGAGACTTGTAAAACGCATCATTGTTCGTCTCGATCGTTTAGATGTTTCTGAAAGACTAGAAGATATGAATCTACCAGGATTTAATTTTCATGCTTTGATTGGATATTCACCCACCCGTTATACTGTTCATGTTAATGGACCATGGTGTATTACCTTTGAATTTAATACATGCCATGCTTATCGTGTTGATCTTGAACAATATCACTAAGGATACAGTTATGAATGATATTTCTGCACAAAGAGATAAAAACCGTTGCCCTTCTCATCCAGGTGATTTACTGGCAGAGATCATTCCTGAAACCGGCAAAACAAAATCAGAAATTGCACAAATGCTTGGTATATCACGCCAACATCTTTACGATATTCTATGTGCCAAAAAACCTGTCTCTCCCTCTCTTTCAGCATGCTTAGGAAAAATGTTTGGGGATGGTGCTGCTGTGTGGTTGCGCATGCAAGCAGCTTATGATGCTTGGCATGCTGAGCGTGAAATAGATGTTAGCAAAATTCCGACATTCCACATTCTTTAATTTTAAGTGCTACTAGAGCTGATGATACTATTTTTTATCAAGATTGCAGAAAGAGTGAATGTATGACATTGCTGTCTTAACGCATTTAAAAGATAAAAACGAGCAGAAAGCAATTTTATTCGTTGACAATATGGTTGAAATATGTCTATTGTCGATTCAGGTGCTTGAAAAACACCTTAAATCGATAGCGGATAGATTGCCGAAACAATCTCTTCTCCGCACATTAAAAGCTTTGACTCATTATACACTGCATGTGTACAATGGCTTTGTCGGGTGTGGTTATGCTATACAATACCCTTTATGGGGAAAGCATAACGACGGACTATCGACCGTGTTTTTCAGCACCCGGCACTCTTCTCGAGTGTCAATGAAAAACCTCTAATCGATAGGAGTTCATCATGAACACTCTTATACCAATATCAGAACAAACAATCGATCAGGAAACTGTTCAGACAGTAAATGCACGTGAATTGCACGCGTTTTTGGAAGTCAAATCTGAATTTAGAAATTGGATAAAAAATCGTATTGAGGAATATGCTTTCTCAGAAAATCAGGACTTTGTCAGTTTCGGTAAAAATTTACCGAAACCCTCAGGTGGTCGTCCAAGTATAGAATATCACCTCACACTCGACATGGCAAAAGAGCTTGCCATGGTAGAGCGTAACGAAAAAGGCAAGCAAGCACGTCAGTATTTTATCGAGTGCGAGCGACGTGCGAAGCAAGTATCCGCACCGCAGATTGACTACTCAAGTCCTGAGGCGATGCTCGGATTTTTAACACATCTACAAGGACAGATAGAACAGAAAGCAATTTTATTCGTTGACAAAATAAAATCACTGTGCTTATTTTCGAATCAGGTGCCTCAAAAACACCTTAAATCGATAGCGGATAGATTGCCGAAACAATCTCTTCTCCGCACATTAAAAGCTTTGACTCATTATACACTGCATGTGTACAATGGCTTTGTCGGGTGTGGTTATGCTATACAATACCCTTTATGGGGAAAGCATAACGACGGACTATCGACCGTGTTTTTGAGCACCCGGCACTCCTCTGGAGTGTTAATCAAAAACCTCTAATCGATAGGAGTTCATCATGAACGCTCTTATAAAAATCACGGAAAGCACTATTAATGGTGCAGCGGTTCAGACTATGTCTAGCCGTGAGATTGCAGAATTATGCGGCAAGCAACATAAACATGTCATGCGTGACATTAAACAAATGCTTGAAGAATTATATTCTAATGGCAACGAGACCAAATTTGGGCTGGTTGATTTTAGCGGCACTTATATTGATGCAAAAGGAGAAAATCGTCCCTGCTACCACCTTCCCAAGCGTGAATGTTTAATCCTTGTATCTGGTTACAGCACTACACTACGAGCCAAGATAGTTGACCGGTGGCAAGAATTGGAGAAGCAAGTATCAGCACCACAGATTGATTATTCGGATCCACGCACGATACTTGGCGTTATCACCCATATGCAGGAGGAGTTGCAAAATAAAGAAGCATTAATTGAACAACAAGCCCATAAGGTTATAGCTTATGACCACTTAACTCGTGCTGAGGGCACTATGTGCATCACAGACACCGCTAAGATGCTTGAAATACGTCCGAAAGATCTATTTGGCTACATGAAGCAAAAACGTTGGATATATAAGCGCGTGGGTACATCTGAATTTGTACCCTATCAGGATAAGATACAACAGGGGCTTATGGATTGCGCAACGAATGTGTTTAGAAGAGATGATGGCAGCGAGAAAGTTTCTGTTCAGGCGCGTGTTACAGCAAAAGGCTTGGCATACTTGAGAGAAGAAATCCATGGGGGTGTACAATGAATACTGATATCGACTCTTTGTGTGATTTGTGGATGGTTTTATTTAAGCTTTGCAATCGTGATGGTGTTGGAGAAGAAGAATGCAATGCTTTGGTTAATACCATGAGTGTAGTAGAAAAAGCTTTGGTTTCAAAGATCAAGAAAGATGCGCATATCCTTAAGCTTTTAGCGGTTCTTACAGACTTTGGAGATTCAGAGTTTCCTCGTGGTATCGATTCTTTGCTAAGAGCTTATGATCCAAGTTTAGAAAACCCACTTAAGAAAGTGGCTTAATCTTATAATTCAATTCACATCTTCCCATCTTCAAGGTGGGAGGGTGATTAAGATGCTTCTTCTAAACCTGTCTGTTTTTAACAATTGTTTTTGGTAGGTGTTAGACTAATTTGTAAATTTAAAGCACTCAAAACACTAAGAAAAGTAGAAAGCCGTGGGTCACCTTTATCACTTAAAGAACGGTAAAGAGCCTCTCTTGATAACCCTGTATTTTGAGCAACTTTGCTCATTCCTTGATTTTTCGCTATTATACCAAGAGCATGTGCTAGATACTTACTGTCTTTGCTTTCAAGAGCATCTTGTAAAAGAATTTCTTGTGTCTTAGGTGTTTTGAAATATTCACTTGTATCAAATTTAGTGATTTCCATGTTTCATTTCCTTTACTAGTTGAAGAGCTTTTTCTATATCTTTTTGTTGTGTAGACTTATCACCTGCATTTAATAGTAAAATGATTTGTTTATCTTGTTTTATGAAATAGATTCTATACCCTGGTCCGTGATTTATTTTTAACTCACCAATCCCACGGAAAAATTTTACATCACCAAGAAACCCTGTTTCTATTCTTGCAATTCTTTTAACGATATGCGCTTGTACAATTTCATTTTTCAAAGAATCCAGCCATTTTGTAAAATATTTTGTTGTATACACTGTAAACATTTGTAACTTATAAGATACAAATGTTGCAATGTCAAATATCTTCTTTTGTTCCAATGAAAAAGTCAAACGTACTTTAGCTAATTCTATCTCAACACTAATTTAAACCTTTTAAAAACTACTTTTCTATTCTGTTTTTAAATATGCAATAAGTTTATTTTTATTATTTCAATCAGCTCCGCGTTTTGCGGGGCTTTTTTTATGGAGGGAAAAAGATGCGAAAAATATCCAAAGAAGGGTTTGCTCTCATTAAACAATGGGAAGGATTGCGATTACAATCTTATCAAGATGCTACCGGTATATGGACAATAGGTTATGGTCATACAAGTAACGCTGGAAAGCCTTTTGTTCATAAAAACATGAACATCATTGAAAGAACAGCAGAAGAGATTTTATTTCAGGACTTAAAACAATTTGAGAAGGCTGTTGAGCAAGCAGTCGCTGTCTCTTTAACCGATGAGCAATTCGCAGCGTTAGTATCCTTTTGCTATAATGTAGGAATAAAAGCGTTTTGCAATTCGACATTGCTCAGAAAGCTTAATAAAGGGGATTATGAAGCAGTGCCATTTGAATTACAGAGATGGACGCAAGCAGGAGGAAAGCGTTTGCAAGGGCTTGTAAACCGCCGTGCAGCAGAAGCAGGGTTATGGGCAAAAGGCTCTTATGTTTGTTCAAATTATCAGGCGGTAGAAATAAAAGAGCCAACAGGTTCTTTCAAAGCAGAAATTCTTGCACCAATCATTAGTTCTTTTTCAGGATTTGGAGGCTTGTTAGCGGGCAATGGTCCAGTTCAATGGGCATTGGCAGCCATTATGATTGTAGCAGCCTGTATCGGTGTTATGTTTGTAGCCAAACGCTTTGGTGAGCAATGCTTATGAGGTGGTGGATGAGGAAAAACTTCATGTTCATTATGGCAGCTTTGGCTGCTTTTTTTATGTCCATAGCAAAAGCTTTTTACTTTGGAAAAAACTCTGAGCAGCAAAAGCAAACAAAGAAAGCTTTAGAAGCAGCAACAATACGACTTGAGGTGGAAAATGAGATTAACAAGAAAAGTGATACTGATGTGCGTATTGAGCTTTCTCACTGGGTGCGTGACAAATGAACATGTCTCTTGTGTTGGTTGGATGCCCATTTACTTGAGTAAGCAAGATGTTACGGCAATTAGCTCAACTTTAGCAAGAGACATTTTAAAGCATAACCAGCAAGGTGAACGTTTGTGTGGGTGGAAGTATGGCCAGAAGAAAAACTGAAAAAGTGACAGAGCTAACCAATGCAGAAAAAGAAATGCTTCAAGAAATGATTGTTATCTACCAAAGTGTGAAAATGATGTCTCGTTTTATGAAATGGATCGCATTGATTGTCTTTTTATTTATTCTTGAATTTTCGCGTCTCATAGAAGCGATAGACAATATCTTTACGCACTTAAAGCAGTGGTTTTTAAAAAATTAAAAATAAAGATCAAAAAATCTTTTTATTTTTATTATAAAATATATAACATTCATATTATGCAATAATTTTGCATTTCATATTACTAAAAGCAAACATGATAGTAATGATAAAGTATTTATTTAAATAACTAAAATTGCCTCACAAAGTGAGAACAGATTTATATTCACGAATTCTCTTTCTATGTGACGAAACAGAGACAGTCTTATTTTCTTCGGTTGTCACTAAATTTTTGTCGTACCTTTCAATGATAGTTTCATCTTTTTTGTTAACTTTTTCACTTATAGCGCTTGGATTTGATTCTACATATTTTTCGAGACGTATCCTTCCTTGCGTATGTTTGTAAAGAGTAACAGGAAGATACTTATCTAATTTATCACAAGGTAGAGGTATACCTGGTTCGCATAATACGCCTTTAACATTATCCTCGTGCATTTTTTTTAATCGATCAGATTCAGTATAAAGTTTTTTAGCAAGAGCTAAACTAAATATTCCACACTCAGACATGCTTCGCTGAATATCCATCTCCACCATGGAAAAATGGCAATTAGGCAATCCGCGAGATTTAACAGCCATTAACGTTTCCATTCTTAGCGTTTCTTGTACTTCGCTATCGAATTTTGTCGGTTCAAAGAATATGAAGGAATTTTTGTTGCCAAGAGCTCTATGGTCAATGACCGCAAAATGAGCTCCCACATCTTCTGAGTGAATTATAAATCTAGAAGATTGAACTTTATAATCGATTGCTTTTTTCATGAGGAAAGTAAGATGATCAGAGCCATTTGTTAACTGAAGATTTATGCCCGGATATTTCTTGTTTGCTTGCCCTACCAAGGTAGGCATCATTTTGAGGTCTATACGTGCGTAACTAGTATATATCCAACCACCACTGGCAATATCTTTCTCTAAATTTGCAATAATATCTTTTAGCTTTTCAGGACTGAATTCTCTATCTTCTTCTGAAGAAGTGTCTTTTTCTAAATTTGCGCGGGCACCTTCCGGTGGCTCGTTTGCAACATCGCTTTCTTGCGTTTGTGAAGAAGAGGCGACAACCTTAAAATCACGCGGTTTCATAGTATTAACCTCCAGCTAGTAATCAATGCTGGATATAATTGATTTACATTTTGGTCAAATAATGTCTAAAGAAATGATTCACTACCTACCAAAGTTTGAAAGTGATGTCTCGTTTTATGAAATGGATCGTGTTCATTATCTTTTTATTCATTCTTGAATTTGCACGCCTCATGGATGCACTAGACAATATTTTTATGCATCTAAAGCAGTGGTTTTCAAAAAATTAAAAATACAATAATTCTATATGATTTATAGTAATAAATCATATAGAATTATAATAATAGAAATTATATTTATAATATATTATACTAATTTAGTAAAAAAAATGAAAATATACATAAAATGTAGTATTTCTTATTAAGAAATTCTTATTATAGTTTTTATGAGATAAAAGAAAAGGTGTTTAGATGCTCACATCATTTGGTAAAATTTTACGTAAGCTTCGCATTGATCGCTCCGAACGTCTTTTCGACATGGCTCAAAAATTAGGCGTATCTTCAGCATTTTTATCTTCTGTGGAAATTGGAAAAAAGTCTGCACCAGCTCGTATGGTGGAAAAAATCATTGAACTCTATCTGATTCATTGAGTCGTGAAGTTGCCGGTATGTTCGTTAGAAACTATAATCGTTTTTCGCAACATGACCTAAAAAAATTTAAGGCGTTAATAGAAAAACTTGGCGAGAAAAGATGTGCTTTATAGAGGCACATTTGAAAATCCTATTCCCTTACTTTTATCTGCTTATCCCTCACTTTTTAAAAAACAAATAAAATCAATAAGCTATGCGCAATAAAAAAGCGAATGGTGGGCGATGAGAGACTCGAACTCCCGACATCCTCGGTGTAAACGAGGCGCTCTACCAGCTGAGCTAATCGCCCAATGCAATGATTAGCAATTGAATACCCACTCCTTAAGGAAAAATTTTTCTAAACGCAAGAATAAAGATAGTCTTTGATGATTTTTTTTAAAAAATGCATAAGCCCGCTTGACATAAACGAATGAACCCCTTACACGACCGATTATGCCAATAATGAATTGGTTCGAAAGAAGTGCGCGGGTGTAGCTCAGTTGGTTAGAGTGCTGGCCTGTCACGCCGGAGGTCGCGGGTTCGAGCCCCGTCACTCGCGCCATTTCGTGATTTTTTCATGGGACTTCTATTTTTTGAGCGCAAATATCTTATTTGTAGAGTATGGGGCATTGGCTTTAGGATATTTTTCAGAATGTAGATTTTCTTCCTCTTTGCGTGGTTTATGAGAATAGGGCTTGCGTCTTTCTTTGCTCTGCGTTACCTATGCCAATATTAAAAGCATCATTTGACATTCCCTTGAATCAGTGCGAGAAAAATTAATAGAGCGGTTATTATTATTTATCTGTTTGATTTAACAATGTTAGAGTGATTGCGTTAATTCAGGTCATTTCATTAAGATGGAAGAGGATTATGACTCATTTATTGGGTTCTTATTTACCGGTTTTGATTTTTATCATTATTTCGGCGGTTATTGCTGGGGCTCTTTTGGTTATGCCTTACATCGTAGCTTATCGTGCCCCAGACCCTGAAAAATTATCAGCTTATGAATGTGGATTTAATTCCTTTGATGATGCGCGTATGAAGTTTGATATTCGTTTTTATTTGGTTTCGATTTTATTTATTATTTTTGATCTTGAAGTTGCTTTTCTTTTTCCTTGGGCAGTTTCATTCGGCTCTATAGGTATGTTCGGTTTTTGGTCAATGCTTGTATTTTTAGCACTTTTGACTGTCGGTTTCGTATATGAATGGAAAAAAGGAGCTCTTGAATGGGACTAATATCTAGCAATTCAACGGTTGTTGCCCCAAGAGCAAAAGGAATTATTGACCCAAATACAGGTAAGTTGATAGGTTCTGACGATGGTTTTTTTAATAATATTAACTCTGAATTGTCGGACAAGGGTTTTTTGGTTACTTCAGCAGATGCTTTGATCACTTGGGCACGTACCGGTTCTTTAATGTGGATGAGTTTCGGTTTGGCTTGTTGTGCTGTTGAAATGATGCAGTGCTCTATGCCTCATTATGATAATGAGCGTTTTGGGTATGCGCCACGCGCGTCTCCCCGTCAGTCAGATGTGATGGTAGTCGCTGGTACTTTAACAAATAAAATGGCACCTGCTTTAAGAAAAGTCTATGATCAGATGCCTGAACCGCGTTATGTGATTTCTATGGGGTCATGTGCAAATGGCGGTGGATATTACCATTACTCTTACTCTGTGGTGCGTGGGTGTGATCGCATTGTGCCTGTGGATATATATGTTCCAGGATGTCCTCCTACAGCGGAAGCATTGCTATACGGCATATTGTTGTTGCAGAAAAAAATCCGTCGTACCGGATCAATAGAACGATAGGGAGCTTTGTTGTTATGAGTGAATCTTTGGTCGAGCTTGCTGCCTATTTAAAAAATAGATTAGGGGATAAGCTTGAAGAGACTGTTCTTGCCTTTGATGAATTGACCATTGTATCACATCTTGATGCGATTACGGATGTTTTGATGTTTGTTCGTGATGATTCTCGTTGCCTGTTTATTAATATTACGGATATTAGTGGTGTTGACTATCCTTCTCGCGACAAACGTTTTGATGTCTCTTATCACTTGTTATCTCCTCGCCATAATTTGCGATTACGTGTTAAGGTGCATACTGATGAAAATACTCCCGTTGCTTCTGCTTGTGCGATTTATCCTGGAGCAGAGTGGTATGAGCGTGAGGCGTATGACATGTATGGGATTTTATTTTCGGGTCATCCAGATTTAAGGCGGATCTTAACCGATTATGGATTCGAAGGACATCCTTTGCGCAAAGATTTTCCTGTGACGGGATTTGTTGAGTGCCGTTATGATAATGAAGTGAAGAGGGTTGTTTATGAGCCTGTTGTTTTACGACAGGAAATGCGCAATTTTGATTTTCTTTCTCCTTGGGAAGGGGCTCAATATGTTTTACCTTGTGATAAAGAAGTAGAAGATAAAAAATGATATTTGAGCTGATTAAGGTGTAGCGTTGGAATGATAAGCTTCTTAAATAGTTGATTATTTTCAGTGTGATAGATAATTATATTAGTGTTTTATATGAAGTTTATTAAAAAACAAGGGGTTAGTTGTGGCTGAGGTCAATGTTCGAAACTTTAATATCAATTTTGGTCCGCAGCATCCAGCTGCGCATGGGGTTTTGCGCATGGTTCTGGAGTTGGATGGTGAAGTTGTTGAGCGTGTAGATCCACATATTGGGTTGTTGCACCGCGGTACAGAAAAGTTAATGGAAACAAAAACTTATCTTCAAGCGGGCCCTTATCTGGATCGTTTGGATTATGTTGCTCCTATGAACCAAGAGCATGCTTTTGTACTCGCTATTGAAAAAATGTTGGGTGTTGAAGTTCCAAAGCGAGGGCAGTTGATACGCGTTTTGTTTTCTGAAATTGGGCGTATTCTTAATCATTTACTTAATGTAACTACGCAAGCAATGGATGTTGGTGCTTTAACTCCTCCGCTTTGGGGGTTTGAGCAACGTGAGCGATTAATGATTTTTTATGAACGTGCGTGTGGGGCACGTCTTCATGCAAATTATTTTCGCCCTGGTGGTGTGCATCAAGATTTGCCTGAATCTTTAATAGAGGATATAGGCAATTTTATTGATTCGTTTCTTGTTGCTCTTGGTAAACTTGATGCACTTGTGACGCCAAATCGAATTTTTAAGCAGCGTAATGTGAATATTGGCGTGGTGAGTATTGATGAAGCTTGGGCGCGTGGTTTCTCTGGAGTTATGATCCGTGGAGCTGGGGTGCCTTGGGATTTACGTAAAAGTCAACCCTATGAATGTTACGATGAAATGGAGTTTGATATTCCTGTGGGTAAGAATAGTGACTGCTATGATCGCTACCTTATTCGTATGGAGGAAATGCGTCAGTCGGCAAAGATTATGCGTCAATGCGTTGATCGCTTGCTTAGCACTGAAAAAAGTGGGCCAGTTTCGAGTTTAGATCGCAAAATTGTTCCACCAAAACGCAGTGAAATGAAAAGTTCAATGGAAGCGCTTATTCATCATTTTAAACTTTATACGGAGGGTTTTCATACTCCGCCTGGTGAGGTATATGTTGCTGTGGAAGCTCCAAAAGGTGAGTTTGGAGTTTATCTTATTTCTGATGGGAGTAATAAGCCTTATCGCGTTAAGTTACGTGCTCCTGGCTTTGCTCATCTTCAGGCCATGGATTTTTTAACTCGAGGTCATATGTTAGCGGATGCTACAGCAATTTTGGGCTCGATTGATATTGTTTTTGGGGAGGTTGATCGCTGATGTCTGTACGCCGTCTTGCAGATAATGTCTGCCAGCCAAAAGAATTTTCTTTTACAAAGGAAAATCAGATATGGGTGCAAAATACTATAGAAAAATATCCTGTGGGGCGTGAACAGTCCGCTGTAATTCCATTATTGATGCGTGCTCAAGAACAGGATGGTTGGGTGACGCGTGCTGCAATTGAGCACGTTGCTCAGATTCTTTCTATGGCTTACATTCGTGTTTTAGAAATTGCAACTTTTTATACTCAGTTTCAACTCAAACCCGTTGGAACAAAAGCGCATATTCAGGTTTGTGGCACGACCCCTTGTATGTTGCGTGGTTCTGATGAACTGATTAAAGTTTGTCAAAAAAAGATCCATCATGAACCTTTTGTTCCCAATAAGAATGGGACATTATCATGGGAAGAAGTGGAATGCCTTGGTGCTTGTGTGAATGCTCCAATGGTTATGATTTTTAAAGACACTTATGAAGATCTTACAGCTGAGCGTCTTGAAGAAATTATTGATGCATTTGAAGCTGGTAGGGGTTCTGAAATAGCAGTGGGTCCGCAAAGTAGTCGTCAATCATCAGAACCGATTAGTGGGTTAACTTCTCTCATGGATGATAATGAAAAAAAGAAATTACTCAACTCTTCAAAGAAGAAGGGTCGTAAGGAAATGGGAGCGTAATAAATATTTTTTGAGAGAATGTTTATTACTTTGTCCATCGTGGCGCCTCTGATTAAAAATAAAGAGTTTTAAAAAGTATTTAAGAATTGCGTTTGAGGAAATACTAAGAATGCTACGGGTAGGAGAAAAGAGTGGGATATGCTGACGGATAAGGATCGCATTTTCACCAATATTTATGGTTTGAAAGATAAGTCATTAAAGTCTGCGATGCTGCGTGGGCATTGGGATGGCACTAAGGCAATTATCGAAAAAGGTCGTGATTGGATTATTGATGAGGTAAAAGCATCAGGTTTACGTGGTCGTGGTGGTGCTGGTTTTCCTACTGGGATGAAGTGGTCTTTTATGCCAAAACAAAGTGATGGGCGGCCCCATTACTTGGTTGTTAATGCAGACGAATCAGAACCTGGAACATGTAAGGATCGCGATATTTTACGGCATGATCCCCACACTTTGATTGAAGGATGTGTCATTGCTACTTATGCCATGGGAGCAAATGTTGCTTTTATTTATGTTCGTGGTGAATATATTCGTGAGCGTGAAGCTCTTCAGGCTGCAGTTGATGAATGTTATGATGCGGGTCTGCTTGGTAAAAAAACTAAATATGGACATGCTTGCGATATTATTATTCACCATGGTGCTGGTGCCTATATTTGTGGTGAAGAAACAGCTCTTCTTGAAAGTCTCGAGGGGAAAAAAGGGCAACCTCGGCTTAAACCACCATTTCCTGCGAATATGGGAATTTATGGCTGTCCAACAACAGTAAATAATGTAGAGTCTATTGCTGTTGTTCCAACGATTTTGCGTCGGGGTGCTTCTTGGTTTTCATCGATTGGACGCGCAAATAATGTTGGAACAAAACTATTTATGGTTTCTGGCCATGTTAATGCACCTTGTACATTTGAAGAAGCTCTCGGTGTTTCTTTCCGTGAATTGATTGAAAAACATGCGGGAGGGATTCGTGGCGGATGGGGTAATCTTTTGGCTGTTATTCCAGGTGGAGCTTCTTGCCCAGTTGTTCGCGGTGAAGATATGATTGATGCAGTCATGGACTTTGATGGGATGCGAGATGTCGGGTCTTCTTTTGGCACAGGTGGGTTAATTGTCATGGATAAATCGACTGATATTATTAAGGCAATTTGGCGTATAGCAGCTTTTTTTAAGCATGAAAGTTGTGGTCAGTGTACACCGTGTCGTGAAGGTACTGGTTGGATGATGCGTCTTTTAGGACGTATGGTTGAAGGAAGAGCGCAAAAACGCGAAATTGATCTTTTGTTTGAAGTTTCTAAACAGGTGGAAGGACATACTATTTGTGCACTTGGTGATGCTGCAGCATGGCCTATACAGGGGTTGATACGTAATTTTCGTCCAGAAATTGAGCGCAGAATTGACGATTATACGCGAAATAGAGTCCAAAGTAAAAATATTGCTTTTGAGAAAGTGGATTAGAAGGTTTTGTTAAAAATAACGGAATGCGAGTTTAGATAGGTTTTCTATAGGCTGGATGAGTGATGATAAATATCAAAGTTGATGGTAAAGAGATTGAAGTCCCTGATTACTACACCTTGCTTCAGGCTGCTGAGGCCGCTGGCGCTGAGGTGCCGCGTTTTTGTTTTCATGAATCTTTATCAATTGCTGGAAATTGTCGCATGTGCTTGGTTGAGGTTAAAGGTGCTCCTCTAAAACCTCAGGCTTCTTGTGCTATGGGAGTTCGCGATTTGCGGTTAGGCCCCAATGGTGAAGTACCGGAAATTTTTACTAACACAGCAATGGTTAAAAAGGCACGTGAAGGTGTTATGGAATTCCTTCTTATCAATCATCCTTTGGATTGCCCTGTGTGCGATCAAGGAGGGGAGTGCGATCTTCAAGATCAGGCCATGTTTTATGGGCGTGATTGTTCTCGTTATACAGAAAATAAGCGTGCTGTAGAAGATAAATATCTTGGACCACTGGTCAAAACTGTTATGACGCGGTGCATTCATTGCACACGTTGTGTTCGTTTTACGACCGAAGTAGCAGGTATTTCTGAACTTGGTTTGATAGGTCGTGGTGAAGATGCTGAAATTACAACATATCTTGAAAAAGCAATGACATCTGAGTTGCAGGGAAATGTTATTGACCTTTGTCCAGTAGGAGCTTTAACTTCAAAGCCTTATGCATTCCATGCACGTCCATGGGAATTGGTTAAAACAGAATCTATTGATGTGATGGATGCGCTTGGCAGTGCTATCCGTATTGATAGTCGTGGTCGTGAAGTTATGCGGATTATGCCACGTACGAATGAAGATGTAAATGAGGAATGGATTTCTGATAAGACGCGTTTTATTTGGGATGGATTACGTACTCAGCGACTCGATAAGCCGTATGTGCGCAAAGATGGGAAATTGCAACCTGCAAGTTGGATGGAAGCTTTTGCAAAGATTAAAACGGTTGTCTCTAAAACTTTGCCAGAAAAAATTGGAGCGATTGCTGGGGATCTTGCGTCTGTTGAGGAGATGTATGCGCTTAAAGCATTACTGATTTCATTGGGTTCAAAGGTATTCGATTGCCGTCAAAGAGGGATGGCTTTATCTCCTGAATTTGGGCGTTCGAGTTATATTTTTAATCCAACAATTGCAGGTATTGAACAGGCTGATGCATTGCTCATTGTAGGATCTAATCCGCGTTATGAGGCTGCTGTTTTGAATGCGCGTATTTTGAAACGCCAAAGGATGGGGCAATTTCCTATTGCGTTAATTGGAGAGAAGGTCGATTTACGTTATCCCTATTCTTATATTGGAAATGGTACTGATGCATTGAGTATGCTCATTCATGGAAAGGATGCGTTTTTTAATGTGTTGAAAGAAGCTGAGAAGCCACTTATTCTTATCGGAGAGGGGGCTGTTTCAGGCCAAAAAGGTTTGTCTGTTTTAAGAAATCTTGCAAAATTAGCGAATAGTGTTGGAGCCCTTAGTGAAAAATGGAATGGTTTTGGCATTCTTCACAGTGCTGCTTCGACCGTTGGAGGATTGGATATTGGCTTTATTTCTAAGTTTGGGGCTGAAAATATTGTTAACGTCTGTGAAGTTTTATTTTTGCTTGGTGCTGATGAAGTTGAATTAGCCAGTAAGAAGGCTTTTACAGTTTATATTGGTAGTCATGGTGATAATGGTGCGCATGCTGCTGATGTGATTTTGCCGGCATCAGCTTATACTGAAAAATCAGGAATTTATGTAAATACAGAGGGGCGTGTTCAAATGACGAATCGAGCTGGTTTTGCTCCAGGTGAAGCAAAGGAGGATTGGGCTATTTTGCGTGCTTTATCTGATGTTTTAGGACGGAAGCTTCCTTTCAATTCACTTTCTCAATTAAGACAGAGTTTATTTAATGATTATCCACATCTTTGTTCCATTGATAATATAGCGCCTTCCTGTATAGATGATCTTAAAGCGCTTGGTTCACAAGTGGTTTCTCTAGAGACACAAACATTTACTTCTATGATTAAAGACTTTTATTTGACAAATCCGATAGCACGTGCTTCTGCAGTTATGGCTGAATGTTCATCTCTCGCAAAGAGTCGTGCTCCACAAGTTGTAGAGTAAGGGCAAAGGAAAAAGGAATAGTTATGCATGATTTCTTTATAACCTGGTTATTGCCACTACTCGTTATAGTTGGAAAAACACTTCTCTTGTTGGTTGTGCTTCTGATTTTAGTTGCTTACCTTCTTTACGCAGATAGAAAAATTTGGGCGGCTGTACAATTGCGACGTGGTCCGAATGTTGTTGGTCCGTGGGGGTTGTTGCAGTCTTTTGCAGATTTGATTAAATTTATTGTTAAGGAACCTATTATTCCTGCTGCTGCTAATAAAGGTGTTTTCCTTTTGGCACCTTTTATTTCTGCCACACTTGCTTTATCAACTTGGGCTGTTATCCCAGTCAATGAGGGGTGGGAAGTTGCAAAAATTAATGTTGGTTTGCTATATATTTTAGCAATTTCATCACTTGAAGTTTATGGTGTCATTATGGGTGGATGGGCGTCAAATTCAAAATATCCTTTTTTAGGGGCTCTTCGTTCAGCTGCGCAGATGGTTTCTTATGAGGTTTCAATTGGGTTTGTGCTTGTAACCGTTATTTTAGTAAGTGGTTCATTGGATCTCACAACCATTGTCAATAGACAAAGTCATGGGATTGGTACGATGCTTGGTCTTCCTTTTGGCAGTTTTTTTGATTGGAATTGGCTCATTCTTTTCCCAATGTTTATTATATTTTTTATTTCTGCACTTGCAGAGACAAATCGTCCGCCTTTTGACTTAGTTGAAGCAGAATCTGAACTTGTTGCTGGCCACATGGTTGAATATTCTTCAACACCTTATATGCTTTTTTTTCTTGGTGAATATGTTGCTATTGTTTTAATGTGCGCATTAACAACTATTTTATTTTTAGGTGGTTGGCTGCCTCCCTTAGATGTTTTGTGGCTTAATTGGATTCCTGGTATTATTTGGTTTGTTCTAAAAGTTTGTTTTGTATTTTTTTGGTTTGCTATGGTCAAAGCATTTGTTCCACGTTATCGCTATGATCAATTGATGCGGCTTGGTTGGAAGGTTTTTCTTCCTATTTCATTGGCAATGGTTGTGATAACCGCTGCTTTTTTAAAGTATACTGGTTTCGTTTAAAAGGAGGTTTCACGGTGTCAGGTCTTATTCAGGCAGCAAAGTCACTCCTTCTATTGGAATTTGTGAGTGCTTTTTTCTTAGCAATGCGTCAGTTTTTTTCACCAAAACCTACGATTAATTATCCTTATGAGAAGGGTTTTGTTTCTGAACGTTTCCGTGGCGAACATGCGCTACGCCGTTATCCCAATGGTGAAGAGCGGTGTATTGCCTGTAAATTATGTGAAGCGATTTGCCCTGCACAAGCTATTACAATTGAAGCAGGACCGCGGCGTAACGACGGTACACGTAGAACTGTTCGTTATGATATAGATATGGTTAAGTGTATTTACTGTGGATTTTGTCAAGAAGCTTGTCCAGTTGAAGCTATTGTAGAAGGTCCAAATTTTGAGTTTGCAACAGAGAGTCGTGAAGAACTTTATTATGATAAAGAAAAGCTTTTAATGAATGGAGATCGTTGGGAACGAGAAATTTCTCGAAATATATTGATGGATGCACCTTATCGCTAAGTGTATCATTAAATGAGTAGTCGAATATTTTTTTCGATAAATTGTAATAGGGTGTAAAGTTTTATACCAAGTTTTATTAATTGAGGAGAAGCCTATGCTAACGGGTCTAGCGGCGGCATTTTTCTATTTATTTGCCTTTATTATGCTTGCGAGTGCGGTTATTGTTATTATAGCACGCAATCCTGTGCATTCAGTTTTGTTTTTAATATTGGCGTTTTTTAATGCTGCAGCTTTATTTTTGCTTGCGGGAGCAGAGTTTTTAGGGCTCATTCTGCTTGTTGTTTATGTTGGTGCTGTAGCGGTTTTGTTTTTATTTGTGGTTATGATGCTTGATGTTGATTTTGCAGAGTTAAAAAGTGGTGCACTTCGGTATGCTCCTATTGGAGTTCTTGTTGGAGGTGTTGTTGCTATAGAATTGATTGTTGTTTTTATTAGTAGTCGTTTTTCTTCAGCTCTGAGAACACATATTACGCAACCAATGCCGGATTTAGTACAGCGAACAAATACTCAAGCATTAGGCGATATTATTTATACAGATTATGTTTTCTATTTTCAAATTGCTGGAATAATTTTATTGATTGCAATGATTGGTGCGATTGTTTTGACACTTCGTCATAAGTCGGGTGTAAAGCGACAATCTATTGCAGTGCAAGTTTCTCGGACAGTGGAAAATGCAATTGAAATCAAACATGTTGAATCAGGAAAAGGCATTTAAGGGGGAGCTATGCACATCGATATTACTCATTATCTCATTGTTTCTGGTTTGATGTTTACAATCGGTATTTCTGGAATTTTTCTCAACAGAAAAAATGTGATTATTATTCTTATGTCCATCGAGCTTATGTTACTTTCAGTCAATCTCAATTTTGTTGCATTTTCAGCATTTCTTCATGATCTCGTTGGTCAGATATTTGCTTTATTTATCTTAACGGTGGCAGCTGCTGAAGCTGCAATTGGTCTAGCAATTCTTGTAGTTTTCTTCCGTAATCGTGGCTCTATTGCGGTTGAAGATGTTAATGTGATGAAAGGCTGATCAGTGATGTATTATACAATTGTCTTTCTTCCGCTTTTAGGCTTTTTAATTGCTTCTATAGGTGGAAAAACCATAGGAGACCGCACTAATGAATTGGTGACATGTAGCTTTATGGTAATTGTTGCCGTATTGTCGTGGGTAGCCTTTTTTAATATTGCGCTTGGTCATGCTCCAGTGGTTGATATATTGATATTACATTGGCTTGCTGTCGGTGGTTTGACCTTTAATTGGGCTTTACATGTTGATACGTTAACAGCTGTCATGCTTGTTGTTGTGAATACTGTTTCGGCATTAGTGCATATTTATTCAATTGGTTATATGCATCATGATCCTTCAAGATCCCGTTTTTTTTCTTATCTTTCCTTATTTACATTTATGATGCTTATGTTGGTGACATCCAACAACTTGATTCAGATGTTTTTTGGGTGGGAAGGTGTTGGGCTTGCTTCTTATTTATTGATTGGTTTTTGGTTTCAGCGAGATTCTGCTAATAAAGCTGCAATGAAAGCTTTCGTGGTTAATCGTGTCGGAGATTTTGGTTTTCTCTTAGGAATCTTTAGTGTTTTTGTTTTATTCCGGTCAGTTGATTTTTCTTCTATTTTTGCAAAAGCTGCAGACAACAGTTTCATAAAAAATATTACGTTTTTAGGTTGGCAGCTTGATGGACAAAAGGCAATTACTGTTGCATGTCTTTTGTTATTTATTGGTGCAATGGGAAAGTCAGCGCAGTTTCTTTTGCATACATGGCTTCCTGATGCAATGGAAGGGCCGACACCTGTATCCGCGCTTATTCATGCAGCAACAATGGTAACTGCGGGTGTATTTATGATTGCGCGTATGTCACCAATTTTTGAACTTTCTTCGACTGCTTTGACAGTGATTATTATTGTTGGAGCAACAACTGCGTTTTTTGCAGCGACTGTGGGATTGGTCCAGAATGATATTAAGCGTGTTATTGCCTATTCTACATGTTCGCAACTTGGTTATATGTTTGTTGCATTAGGTGTTGGAGCTTATGGAGCAGCTGTTTTTCATCTTTTTACGCATGCTTTTTTTAAAGCCTTATTATTTCTTGGTGCGGGCTCTGTAATTCATGCCGTATCTGATGAGCAAGATATGCGAAAAATGGGTGGATTACGCAAGCATATAAAGGTAACTTATTGGATGATGATGATAGGAACTATTGCATTAACAGGTGTTGGAATTCCAGGAACACTTTTTGGAACTGCTGGCTTTTTCTCCAAGGATGCGATTATAGAATCCGCTTTTGTATCACATAATATTGCTTCAGGATATGCTTTCTATCTTCTTGTTTTTGCTGCTTTATTAACAAGTTTTTACTCATGGCGGCTTATGTTTATGACATTTTACGGTAAACCACGAGCGACTGTTGATGTTATGCATCATGTTCATGAATCTCCTCCGGTTATGTTGCTTCCACTGTTTATTTTATCTATTGGGGCGGTGTTGGCTGGTATTGTTTTTAAACCTTATTTTTTTGGTGATTTGTATGATGTCTTTTGGAAGGGAGCATTATTTACAAGCAACTATAATCACATTCTTCATGATGCCCACGGTGTATCCAGTTGGGTAAAATGGTCGCCATTTATAGCGATGGTTTTTGGATTTATGTTAGCCTATTTATTCTATATTTCTTTTCCTTCTATTCCAAAAAAAGTAGCTGGAGTCATGCCTGGGATGTATAAATTTCTGTACCAAAAGTGGTACTTTGATCAACTATACCACTTTTTATTTGTTCGTTCTGCTTTTGGAATTGCTCTCTTTCTTTGGAAAGTGGGAGATGGTAAGATTATTGATGGTCTTGGTCCGAATGGTATTGCAGCGCGTGTTATTGACATTACAAATAAAGCTGTTCGGATGCAGACAGGCTATCTTTATCACTACGCATTTGCGATGCTTATAGGCATTGCATTGTTGGTCACATGGATGATGATCGGGGGCGTAAACTGATGACTGATTGGCCTATTCTTTCTACGGTTACATTTTTGCCGCTTATTGGTGTGCTTCTGATTTTATTTATCAAAGACAATAGCGAGGCAGCACGACATAATATACGCAATGTAGCATTTTTCACGACTGTGTTTGTTTTTATTATTTCCTTAATTATTTGGATGGGTTTTGATTATACAGACAGCCATTTTCAAATGGTTGAGAGATACAATTGGTTAGGAGGTGGCATTAGCTATCATATGGGGGTAGATGGTATTTCTATTCTTTTTGTTGTTCTCTCGGCGTTTCTTTTACCTTTCTGTATTTTAGCCAGTTGGGAAAATATTAAATATAGCTTAAAAGCTTATATGATTGCTTTTCTTCTTCTTGAAGTTGCAGTTATTGGAGTCTTTTGTGCTCTTGATGCAATATTGTTTTATGTTTTTTTTGAAGGCAGTCTCATTCCAATGTTTATTATTATAGGTGTTTGGGGTGGAGCGCGTCGTGTTTACGCAAGTATAAAGTTTTTCTTATATACTTTGCTTGGTTCGGTGTTTATGTTGATTGCTCTTATGGCTATGTACTGGGAGGCTGGAACACTTGATATACCAACTTTACTAAATTATCAGTTTCCTGCACATATGCAAATGTGGTTATGGCTTGCTTTTTTTGCTTCTTTTGCAGTTAAAATGCCGATGTGGCCAGTTCATACGTGGTTACCTGATGCTCACGTGGAGGCACCAACGGCTGGTTCTGTTATCTTAGCCGGTGTTTTACTCAAGTTAGGTGGTTATGGTTTCCTTCGTTTTTCTTTACCAATGCTTCCAATCGCCTCGGCTGATTTTGCTCCTGTAGTTTTTGCGTTATCGCTTATAGCTATTATTTATACATCGTTGGTTGCACTTGTTCAAAGTGACATAAAAAAACTCATTGCTTATTCCTCAATAGCACATATGGGATATGTGACAATGGGTATTTTTGCTGCGAATGAACAGAGTATCCAGGGTGCTATTTATCAGATGCTATCACATGGAATTGTTTCAGCAGCTTTATTTCTCTGTGTTGGGGTTATCTATGATCGCTTGCATACACGTGAAATTTCAGCTTTTGGCGGACTAGTGAACAATATGCCTAAATATGCCACCGTTTTCTTAATTTTTACTATGGCAAATATCGGTTTACCTGGGAGCTCAGGATTTATAGGTGAGTTTTTAACCTTAATAGGTGTTTTCCAAGTGAATAAATTGGTTGTTATTTTTGCTACAACTGGCGTTATTTTATCAGCTGCCTATGCACTTTATCTTTATCGGCGTGTGATTTTTGGTTCCTTGGATAAAGAAAATTTAAAAGTACTTGTTGATTTTTCTTCAAGAGAAAAATTCATCCTTTATCCGATGGTTGTTCTTACAATATTTTTTGGCATCTATCCAACGCCTATTCTTAAAACAACAGCGTTTTCTGTAGAAGCCCTCATCAATAGACTGCACTAGATAAGAAAAGAATGCTCATGCCAACTGAAATAATAGCTCAATTAGTGTTAATTTTTCCAGAGATTTTAATAGCACTGGGAGGGGTTCTGTTGCTTTTAATTGGAGTTTATTCCAATGCACGCGCCTCTTTAACTGTGACTGGTTTGGCCATTGCTCTTCTTGTTGCAACCATTGTTATTATAATTGTTTTTCCGAAAAGTGGCTTATTTCAAACAAATGCGCTCATTATAGACTCTTTCGGTCGTTATATGAAAATTTTAACGCTCATTGGTGCACTTTTTGCTCTTATTATGTCTGTTGGTTTTGCTTCTTCTCAAAAGTTCGATATATTTGAATTTCCGGTGCTCGTTCTTTTAGCAACCCTTGGCATGATGCTGATGATTTCAGCGGGTAATATGCTATCACTTTATATGGGGTTAGAATTACAATCCTTAGCTTTATATGTTCTGGCTGCGATCAATCGTGACAATGTAAAATCTTCTGAAGCAGGTATAAAATATTTTGTTTTAGGGGCATTGTCTTCAGGATTGTTGTTGTATGGTATTTCTTTGCTTTATGGTTTTACTGGTCAAATTGGTTTTCGCGAAATTGCTATTGTTTTGAAAGGTGAAAGTTTACAATTGGGGGTTATTTTTGGAATTGTTTTTATTTTAGCTGGTTTGGCTTTCAAAATTTCTGCGGTTCCGTTTCATATGTGGACTCCTGATGTTTATGAAGGGGCCCCAACGCCTATTACAGCGTTTTTTGCTGGTGCTCCTAAAGTTGCAGCAATGGCATTAATTATTCGTGTTATTGTTATGGCTTTTATTCCATTAAGTAGTTCTGATGCCTCTATGCCTGCATGGCAGCAAATTTTGGTGTTCATGGCAATTACATCAATGATACTTGGCGCATTCGCTGCAATTGGCCAGAGCAATATTAAGCGTTTAATGGCTTATTCATCAATCAGTCATATGGGATATGCTCTTGTCGGTTTAGCTGCTGGCGATATGCTTGGGATAAAAAGTGTTATTCTTTATATGACTATTTATCTTGGCATGACGCTTGGTTCATTTGCTTTTATTCTTGGAATGCGATCTAGCAGTGGACATGTTGAAAATATTTATGATCTTTCAGGGTTAATAAAGACTAATCCGTTTATGGCTGTTGTGATGACAATACAGCTTTTCTCTTTGGCAAGTATACCGCCCATGGCTGGTTTTTTTGGAAAATGGTATACATTTTCTGCTGCCGTTCATGCTGGACTTACTCCACTTGCTGTAGTTGGGATGATAGCATCTGTTGTTGGGGCTTTTTATTATTTGCGAGTCATTAAAATTATGTGGTTTGATGATGCAAAAGCGCATTTTGTTGTTTTATCGAATGAACTTCAGTTTTGCCTCGGCCTTTCTGCATTATTCATTTTATTTTATACGTTTTTTGGAATGTGGTTCACTGAGTTAGCAGAAAAAGCAGCCGCCGCATTGTTTTAATAAATATGGTTTATATCTTATCGGATTTTGCACGAAAACAAGGATACGCTGTTGAATCGCACGAAAGTGTTGATTCGACAAATCTCGTTGCACAACGAAAAGCGCAGGCTGGTCATCGAGGTTATCTCTGGGTTGTTGCACATGAACAATCAAAGGGAAGAGCGAGAAGAGGTAGGGTGTGGTCTAGTCCGAAAGGAAACCTTTATTCTAGTCTTTTATTAATTGATAATATTGTTCATCAGACTGCTGCTCAGCTTGGTTTTGTTGCTGGAGTAAGCGTGGTAGAAGCAGTAAAGCAGTTTATAAAAGATGAAAAGAAAGAGAATAGTGTTGTTAGCTTAAAATGGCCAAATGATATTTTGCTAGGGGGTGCTAAAAGCTCTGGAGTTTTGCTCGAGATTTTTAAGTTGTCATCACAACAGTATGCATTGGTTATTGGTATTGGAATAAATGTAAAATATCATTATGAAGATGCGCCGTATCCCACTTCAAGCTTAAAGAATATTGGTTTGCATATTGAAACAGAACAGTTATTTACAGTTTTGACAGAGTGTTTTTCTAAAAATTACCTTCTTTGGAAACAAACAAGAGGGTGTGATATAATCCGCGAAAAATGGCTTTTATATTCCGCTCATCTTGGACAGCATGTTAAAACAATTAATAATAAAAAACTCATTGAGGGTGTTTTTGATGGTCTTGATAATGATTTTAACTGCATCATAAAACAAAAAAATGGTCAGAAAGCTATTATAACAGCTGGAGATGTTCATTTTGGTTTGTCTTCTTCTGTTAATGCAGGTCGTTATTAATTTATAGAACTTTATTTCACCATTAGATTATCTTAATAATTTAGGAGATGTTTATGGTTGCAGCCAATAAGAATGAATTTGTTTTTTTACCTTTAGGAGGAGTAGGTGAAATAGGAATGAATCTGGCTGCTTATGGATTTGGTTCACAAAATCTTCGTGAATGGCTACTTGTAGATATGGGAGTTAGTTTTGCTGGTTCTGAATTACCAGGGGCAGATCTTATTTTACCTGATATTCGTTTTCTAGAGAATGAAAAACATAACGTACGTGGTCTTGTTTTAACACATGCCCATGAAGATCATTATGGTGCTGTTCTTGATTTATGGCCAAAACTTAAAGTTCCGCTTTACTGTACACCTTTCACGGCAGGATTATTGGAGAGTAAAAGACAATCAGATTTTGAATCTCATAAAGTTTCACCCAATATTTTTCAAGCTGGTGATTGCTTTCAAGTTGGTTCTTTTGCAGTTGAAGCTATAGCCGTGAACCATTCTATTCCAGAATCTGTGTCTTTGGCAATTACAACATCTTTAGGTACCGTAATTCACACTGGTGATTGGAAAATTGATCATACACCTTCACTTGGAGCTGTAACGGATGAAAAACGTTTTCGCGCTTTAGGCAATAAAGGTATTTTAGCATTGCTGTGTGATTCTACGAATGCGTGTCAAGATAGTATATCACAATCAGAACAGCAAGTCCAAAAAAGTCTCTCTGCAATTATTTCGAAAGCTGAAGGTCGAGTTGCAATAGCTACTTTTTCATCTAATGTTGGGCGGATACGTTCAATTTGTCTTGCAGCCGAATCTGTTGGACGTCAGGTTCTTGTTGTTGGGCGCTCTCTTAAGCGGAGTATTATGGTTGCGCAAGAGCTTGGTTATATGAATGATTTAGCGCCATTTGTTACAGAAGATGATTATGGTTACATCCCACGAAAAGATATTATTTTAATTGTGACGGGTAGCCAAGGTGAGCCATGTGCTGCTTTAGCCAAACTGTCACGCAATGAAATGAGAAATATTGCACTTTCTGCTGGTGATACCGTTATTTATTCGTCCCGAAGTATTCCAGGAAACGAAAAAGCTATTATTGAGATACAAAATCGTTTTATTGATTTAGGAATTAAAGTTATTACGAATGAGGACGCACTTGTTCATGTTTCAGGTCATCCTCGTCGTTCAGAACTTTTACAGATGTATGATTGGGTAAAACCACAGATACTTGTCCCTGTACATGGTGAGGCAATGCATCTTACTGCTCAAGCGGCTTTAGCGCGCCAAGCAGGTATAAAAACTGTCACTGATGTTAGAAATGGTTGTATACTACGTCTTGCTCCAGAGCCTGTAGAAGTTACTGATCAAGTTCCTGTCGGTCGCATCTATAAAGACGGATGCCTTATTGGGGCTGAGGATGAATTGGGGATTCGTGAGCGTCGAAAATTAAGTTACGCTGGTTATATTGCTATTTCTCTCCATATGAATAGCAAGCATGAGTTATGTGGTGATGTTTATTTAACTACATTCGGGCTACCTGAAAGTAATGGAAAAGGAGAAAATTTGAAGGATATTCTTTTAGATGTTATAGAAAATACTCTTTATAATATTCCACGCGTTAAACGAAAAAATAATGAACTTATTCGGGAAGCAATACGGCGTGCAGTGAGAGCATCCGTTAACGAGGTTTGGCGAAAAAAGCCTGTCTGTACAGTTTTTTTACACCGATCAAAATAGAGTATTTCAGTATTACACATTGTTTTTTTGTATGAAAGAAAGAGAGAAGAGAACTGTCAGACCACTTTACCACCACAAATAAACCCAATAAGAAGCAGAACACATGAATTTTTCAACAATATGATCGTTGTATTTGCAGGCTTTCAAAAGGTAGCTATAGATGAACTTAAACCGTTCCGATATAATATGTTTGGTTAGGAGTTAATTATTTTAATGCGTCTTTCTCAATATTTTCTTCCTATTTTAAAAGAGAATCCTAAGGAAGCAGAGATTGTTTCTCACCGATTTATGTTACGTGCAGGTATGATTCGCCAACAAACATCAGGGATTTATTCTTGGCTTCCCTTGGGGAAAAAAGTTCTTGATAAGGTTTGTAAGATTATTCGTGAGGAGCAAGAACGAGCAGGTGCTATAGAAATATTAATGCCTACAATTCAATCTGCAGATCTTTGGCGTGAAAGTGATCGTTATGATGATTATGGCTTGGAAATGCTTCGCATTAAAGATCGTCAAAAGCGTGATTTACTTTATGGTCCTACAAACGAAGAGATGGTAACAGATATTTTCCGTTCCTATATTCGTTCTTATAAAGATCTTCCGCTCAATTTGTACCATATTCAATGGAAATTTCGTGATGAAATCCGTCCGCGTTTTGGTGTGATGCGCTCTCGAGAATTTTTAATGAAAGATGCTTATTCTTTTGATTTTGATTTCGAAGGCTCTCAAACATCTTACAATCGTATGTTTATTGCTTATTTACGCACTTTTTCCCGCCTTGGTTTAAAAGCAATTCCCATGCGTGCTGATACAGGCCCGATTGGTGGTGAGCTCAGCCATGAATTTATTATTTTGGCTGAAACGGGAGAGAGTGCTATATTCTGTGATAGGCAATTTCTTGAGCTTACTGTTCCACATAGTTCAATTGATTTTAGTGATAAAGCTCTTTTAGCTGATATTGTTAAACAGTGGACATCCTTTTATGCAGCAACGGAAGAAATGCATAACGAGGAAGAATGGGCTAAAGTTGCTGATCAGAATCGTCTTTCAGCTCGTGGCATTGAAGTGGGGCATATTTTCCACTTTGGCACTAAATACTCTGCTCCAATGGGAGCAAAAGTTATGGGGCGAGATGGAAAAGAACATGTGGTCTCTATGGGATCTTATGGTATTGGACCTTCGCGTCTTGTCGCGGCAGTTATTGAAGCTTCTCATGATGAAAATGGTATTATTTGGCCAAGGTCTATGGCACCGTTCGATTTTGGTATTATCAATATGAAACCAGATGATGAAAAATGTACGCATGCGTGTGAAACTCTCTATCAGGGATTAATACATGCTGGTTTTGATCCATTATTAGATGACAGAGATGAGCGTCCTGGATCAAAATTTGCAACGATGGATTTAATTGGCTTGCCAATACAAATAATTGTTGGGCCTAAAAGTATTGTGCAAAATGAAGTTGAAATTAAAGATCGAAGAACGGGTGTAAAAAAATCTCTAACGGTTGAAGATGTACTCAAACAATTTTCTGTAGTTTTATAGGCAATGCTATGAAAAGGTTGAACAGTAAATGGTTTTCATCTTATGAGCGAATGATCGCTTTTCGTTATATGATTCCCAATAAAAAACATGTCGTTGCATCTGTTATTTCAGTCATTTCTCTCATTGGAATTATGTTAGGGGTGTTTGCTCTCGTTGTTGTTATGGCAGTGATGAATGGTTTTCGTACAGAACTTCTCAATCGTATTCTTGGTATGAATGGACACCTTATTGTTCAGGCAGTTAATTCTGGGTTTTCCGATTATAATACTCTTATTTCTTCTTTAGAATCTGTGAACGGTGTAAAATTTTCTTTGCCTGTTATTGAAGGTCAAGCGCTTGTTCAAGGTGAATTTGAAGGAGGTTCTGGTGCGTTAGTGCGTGGTATGCGCAAACAAGATTTAGAGAAGCTTAAAACAATATCCCAAAATATTAAGTTAGGTTCGCTTGCTCAATTTGATAAAGAGGAAGGTGTCGCAATTGGAAGTGGTTTGGCAACAAAATTAGGGCTGACCGTTGGAAGCGATCTTCGTATCATTACCCCAGATGGTGACGCGACTCCTTTTGGAGTTACACCACGTGTTAAGGCTTATAAAGTGATGGCTATTTTTGAAGTTGGTATGTCTGAATATGATTCAATATTTGTTTTTATGCCTCTTCATGAAGCGCAAATGTTTTTTAATTTTGGAGATAAGGTGCAGTCTTTAGAGTTATTTTTAGATCATCCTGATGCTGTTGATCAAATAAAACCAGTTGTAGAGAAAGTTGTTGATCAACAAACCTATTTAATGGATTGGCGTGAACGCAATCAGGCTTTTTTTTCAGCCTTACAAATTGAACGGAATGTTATGTTTTTCATTCTTTCTCTTATTATTCTTGTTGCTGCTTTGAATATTATTTCAGGATTAATTATGCTTGTAAAAGATAAAAGCCATGATATTGCAATTTTACGTACGATGGGTGCACAACAAAGTGCAATTATGCGTATATTTATCGTTACTGGTATGATGATTGGATTTATTGGAACAATATTTGGTTTAATTTTTGGTGTAATAGTGATCGCGAATATCAATCATATTCAGGATTTTATATCTTGGTTATTTAATGTTGATGTTTTTAATCCTCAACTTTATTTTTTAACAAAACTACCCGCGCAAATTGAGTGGAGACAGACAGTCTTGGTTGCTGTAATGGCTTTATCTTTATCATTCCTCGCTGCACTCATTCCAGCATGGCGCGCTGCTAAGCTGGATCCTGTACAAGCTTTGAGGTATGAATAATGACGGCTGTTTTAGAGCTTGTAGAGATTGAGCGACATTTTTTTGAGAGTAATCAACCTCTCATTATTTTAGATAAAGCGAATTTTATCCTTAATCGTGGGGAACTTGTAGCACTTATAGCACCATCTGGTGCCGGAAAATCAACACTCCTTCACATTGCTGGATTATTGGAAAAACCAACGGCTGGTGATGTGATGTTACGGGGTATTTCTTGTGCGAAGCGCTCTGATAATGAGCGAACGGCTATCAGACGAAATGATATCGGTTTTGTCTATCAATTTCATCACTTGCTTCCAGAATTTACAGCTTTAGAAAATGTCATGATACCACAAATGATAGCAGGATTAAAAAAATCTATAGCAGAAAATCGTGCACTTAAGTTGCTGAAATATCTGCGTGTTTCTCATCGCGCCAACCATCGTCCATCAGAGTTATCTGGTGGCGAACAACAACGTGTTGCTATTGCACGCGCAGTAGCGAACGGTCCTTCGATTCTTTTGGCTGATGAGCCTACAGGAAACCTTGATCCTGTAACTTCAGCTTATGTATTTCAAGCTTTATCTGCGCTTGTTCATCAAGCTGGTCTTTCTGCTCTTATTGCTACACATAATTACGCTTTGGCCAAACAAATGCATCGTCGAATTACGCTTAAAGAAAAAAAGATTATTGAACTTCCCTAAGTAAATGGCAAAATTTATTTTATAAATTAAAAACAGTATTTATATATTTTTACCTATTAAGGAGACTTTTATGACAGTTTTTGTCGTTGACAAAAATCAACTAGATGCTCGTCGCCGCCGATTGGTTTTTCGTGCATGGCATCGCGGTATTCGTGAAATGGATTTAATTTTTGGACACTATGTGGATGCCCATATCACTGGGATGAGTGATAAAACGATTTCTGAATTTGAATATATTATGTCTTTTGATGATCGTGATTTATTGACGTGGGTTACAGGAGAAGTTTCACTACCCTCTGAAGTTGATAGTCCACTTTTTCGTGACATTGTAAACTATCACATTTGCATACATTTAAATTAATTTCGATGCCTATATTAAAAAAAATTGTCATTCCACAAAACACTTCTGCTCACATGATCTTTAATGGAGTTACTGGTGGATTTGAAGCCTTTACGCTTGCTAAATTGAGTTCAGAAATTGCACAAGATAAACCATTGATTTATGTTGTGCGTGATGGAACAAAAATTGCTCATTTACAGCAAGTTTTAAATTTTATTGAACCAAATTTGCCTGTACTTCAATTTCCTGCATGGGATTGTTTACCCTATGATCGTGTGTCACCTGGGATTGCTGTTATGGCACATCGACTATCAGCTTTGGCACATATAGAAAATTTACGTAAGAGTCCACGCGCTGCAGTTATATTAACAACAGTAAATGCAATTATGCAAAAACTTCCCCCTCGCGAAATGATTGAGACGCAGGTAATTCACGCACGTGTTGGCCAGCGTACTCGTATGGAGCATTTAATTCAATTTCTAGAATCTAATGGTTTTGAGCGTGTTACGGTTGTCCGTGATGTTGGAGAATTTGCTGTGAGGGGGGGAATTCTTGATATTTTTTCTCCCGTTGATATTGAACCTTTACGACTTGATTTTTTTGGGGATACCCTAGAAACCATCCGTGTATTTGATTCAGAAACACAAAGAACAACAAATAAAAGAACTGAATTTTTTTTACATTCGATGAGTGAAGTTGTTCTTACACCTGAGCTTATTAGCCGCTTTAAAAGCAACTATATCCGTACATTCGGTGTATCACAAAAAAATAACATGCTTTATGAAGCTCTTTCTCAAGGGCGACGTTTTGCTGGTATGGAACATTGGTTACCATTTTTTTATGAGAAACTTGACACTTTTTTTGATCATTGCGGCAATTTACCTATTGTTTTTGAGCATCTCGTAGAAGAAGTTCTCATAGAGCGCTATCGCCTCATTGAAGATTATTATAATGCTCGCAAAGAGCGCGAAAATGATAAAGAAAGTTCTACTTCTTATCATCCGATAGAGCCTAGCCTTCTTTATTTAACACCAGAGCGTGTTTTAGAAATTGCGCAACAATCTGGAAAACATATTGATTTTACGCCTTTTAATGTTCCACAAACTTTTGGACAAACTATTGTTCATGCGAATGTTAAACTGGGATACGATTTTGTAAAAGAGCGTAATGCGCAAGAGAAAAATGTTTTCTCAAGTGTCGTTCATCATATTTCTTCATTGCGCGCTGCTGGCAAGAAAGTGCTTTTAGCTTGTTGGAGTGAAGGGTCTCTCAATCGTTTGGTGCAGGTTCTTGATGAGCACGGATTGAAAAAAATAGATGTTGCAAAATCATTACAAACTGTCAGAGAAACATCACATGATCGTGTGTCAGCAGCTGTTATAATGATAGAACACGGTTTTGAGATTGAGGATTTTGCTATCATAACAGAGCAAGATATCCTTGGTGATCGATTAATAAGGTCACCAAAACGGCGTAAACGCAATGCAAATTTTATTTCTGAAATTGCAGCTTTAAATTCTGGCGATATCGTTGTGCATATTGATCATGGTATTGGACAGTTTGTTGGTCTTAAAACCATTACAACAACTGGAATTTTACGAGATTGTCTTGAAGTTAAATATGCTGGAGGCGACCGGCTCTTTCTACCTATTGAAAATATCGAGCTTCTTTCACGTTATGGAACGGAAGGAACAGATGTAACGTTAGACAAGTTAGGTGGTGTTTCTTGGCAAGCACGTAAAATACGACTTAAAAAACATTTATTGGAAATGGCTGGTCAGTTGATCCGTATAGCTGCAGAGCGTGCTACACGTTCTGCGCCTGCTTTGGTTCCACCAATTGGACCATTTGATGAATTTGTTGCATGCTTTCCTTATGAAGAGACGGAAGATCAAATAGATGCAATTGATGCAGTTTTAGATGATTTAGCATCAGGCAAGCCGATGGATCGCTTAATATGTGGCGATGTTGGCTTTGGAAAAACAGAAGTTGCTATTCGAAGTGCTTTTGTTGCAGCATTAAATGGATATCAAGTTGCTGTTGTTGTGCCGACAACTTTGCTCTCACGGCAACATTATAAAACTTTTATGTCCCGTTTTCAGGGATTACCCGTTAAAATTGCTCATGCTTCAAGGCTTGTGAAAGCTAAAGAACTGGCGCAAGTCAAAAAGGGTATTTCAGATGGTACGATTGATATTGTGATTGGAACGCATGCATTATTAAGCGATGCGGTTAATTTTTTGCGGTTAGGGCTTCTTATCATTGATGAGGAACAGCATTTTGGCGTAAAACATAAAGAGCGTTTAAAAGAACTTAAAAGTGATATTCATGTTCTCACACTTTCAGCTACTCCCATACCACGAACTTTAGGACTTGCTTTATCAGGGGTACGTGAACTTTCATTGATAACGACTCCGCCTCTTGATAGAATGGCGGTACGTACTTTTATTTCACCGTTTGATTCACTTGTTATACGCGAAATATTGCTTCGAGAACATTACCGTGGTGGACAAAGTTTTTATGTTTGTCCTCGTATTTCTGATCTTGTTTTTGTGGAAGAATATCTCAAAACACATGTCCCCGAACTTAAATTCATTATAGCTCATGGGCAAATGCCGGCTGGACAACTTGATGATATTATGAATGCATTTTATGATGGGCAATATGATGTTCTGCTATCAACAACTATTATTGAATCAGGTCTTGATATTCCAACAGCCAATACATTAATCGTGCATCGCGCTGAAATGTTTGGTCTTTCTGCTCTCTACCAGTTACGTGGTAGGGTAGGGCGCTCAAAACAACGTGCTTACGCACTTTTCACATTTCCTTCTGGCAAAATTCTAACTTCTACTGCTGATCGTCGTCTTAAAGTTTTGCAGTCTCTTGATACATTGGGTGCTGGTTTTCAATTAGCAAGTCATGACATGGATATTCGCGGTTCAGGAAATTTTTTAGGTGAAGAGCAATCAGGACATATCAAAGAAGTTGGATTTGAGCTCTATCAAAAAATGCTTGAAGAAGCCATTACCGAGTTAAAAGATGGCGAAAAAAATGAGGATAAACAATGGTCTCCTCAAATTTCACTTGGTACAACAGTGATGATACCAGAAAGTTTCGTGCCTGATCTATCATTACGTATGGGACTTTATCGTCGGTTAACAGAACTTGATGATTTAGAGCAAATTGATGAATTTGCCGCTGAGTTAATTGATCGATTTGGTCCTTTACCCCTTGAAGTTCAACATCTTCTTAAAGTATTTTATATCAAAACATTATGTCGAAAAGCTCATGTAGAAAAATTAGATACTGGACCGAAGGGTGTTGTTATACAATTTCGCAATAATTATTTTGCAAATAGTATTGCTCTTGTTCAATGGGTTGGAAAACAAGGCGTAATGGCAAAAATTCGACCAGACCAAAGTATCGCTCTTATTCGTGATTGGGCTACAGTGGATAAAAGGTTAGTTGGAGTGGCAACTATTATGACACAACTTGTAGAAATGGCAGAGCAACATTCTATTTAGAAACTTTCTCTATTGTTTCAAAACTATCGCTCATTTTTATAGAGTTATTCTATGAAAATACTTATTTATTGCCTTATTTTGTTTATATAAAGACAAATTTTAAGGTTTATGAAGAAAAGTTATTTTTATATCTTTATTTAGAACTTATTATTATAATACGTATTTCTATAATAAAGAAAAAATTAAATAGTGCGTCCACATCGAGATAATACATTAACATATAATAGCTTTTTGCAAATTCTCTAAAGAACAAAAGCAAAAATAAAATAACATGATTTTTGTATTACAAAAATTGCTAACTATAACTTTTTTGTTGATAATTTAATATGTGGAATACAACATGCTCATGCTGAATTTTTTAAACAGAGTTAGCTATTTCTGATTTTAAGAAAAAGAGGTAGTTAATGATATAAAGGTTTATGGTAACGTGCATTTCTTTCAAACGTGAGAAATGTCCCTGTATTTTGTAGAACTATCAAGGAGGTACATAATATAATGCTTCCAAATAAGAGAAAAGATACTATAAGTCGCACGCTTTTTCGTATTATAACGTGGCTCAACACGAAATAGTTATATTTATTCTTATGGTAATATCTTCACAGTGCAGAAAAATGTTTAATTATTTCATAATAAGATATTGTAACACAGCATAAAAGTTACGTTGGTAATGTAAATCTTTTTCTTTTTTATTCTCTTTATACTTTTTATGTTATAATTCGTACAATAATAACTCAATAATAGATGTCATTTTTATACGGATTCGAATGTAATTTTTCATTCAACTCATTGTGTAAGTAAGAGAAAAAATTGAATAAAGATCAATTTTATGTTTATCTTTTATTCACGCCACCAAGCTGGAAGGCGATACCCATAGAGCGATGTATAAGTGGGGTGTTTAATGTATGACCAACGAGCGATCCATTGTTCAGGTAAATGATAGAGTGGTATATAGTAACTTCCAGAAATAAGAATTCTATCCAAAGCCCGAACAGCTGCAATAAAATCAACATCTGAGTGAGCGTCGAGTATTGCTGTTATCATCGCATCTATAGAAGGATCAGCTGCTCCAGCAAAATTAAAACTTCCTTTCAGATTTTGAGAAGCCGAACTCCAGCGATTTATTTGTTCATTTCCTGGGGAGAGAGAGTTTCTTAATTTTCCTACAATCATATCATAATCAAATATTCCTAAACGATTTTGATATTGACTATCATCAACAGTTCTTATTTCAGCATGAATGCCAAGGCGTAACAAAGTGCTTTGAAATGCAAGTGCGATCTTTTCTTCTTCAAGTGATTGAGTCATAATTTCAAAGTGAAAAGGTAAACCATTGGGGTCAATAACTCTGTTGTTTTTTTTGGTAAAGCCTGCTTCTTTTAGGAGTTTCCAAGCTTTTTTTGCAGTTGATCGATCCATACCCGATCCATCTGTTTTGGAAATACGCCAGTTTCCATCCATTACTTCCGGAAGAACTGCATCAGGATAGGGTGCTAAAAGTGCTTTTTCTTTTTCACTCGCTTGTCTTCCAACAGCTGAAAGAATAGATCCATCCCAATAACCTTCTGTTCTAGTATAGATATTATTAAAAAGATGACGATTAATCCATTCAAAATCGAAAAGTATCGATAAAGCTTGTCTTACTCTTTTATCTTTAAAAACATTGCGACGTGTATTAAAAGCAAACCCCATGAAATCAGCGGGAGTTCCCTTTGAAAAACTTTCTTTAATAATATGCCCTTCACGAACAGCTGGGAAATTATAGGAATGTTGCCAACGATTTGGATTTGTTTCAATAAAGACATCAATTATGCCTTTTTTAAAAGCTTCAAAGCGCGCCGTATCATTACGAAAATATTCGATTTGGATGGTATCAAAATTATTTAATCCTTTATTAACAGGAAGATTTTGACCCCAGTAATGAGGATTGCGTTTGTAGATAATTCGTTCACCTGGATCAACATGCCCAATGATATAGGGACCACTCCCTGGAATTTTATTCAATCCGTTTTTTTCAAAATCATCAATATTAACAGCGTGTTTTGGTAATATAGGCATTACGCTTGCCAAAAGGAGTGGAAATTCGCGATCTTTTGAGTGCGGAAAGCGTATTTTAATACCATGGTCTCCGAGTTTTTCAAAAGATTCTATACGCTTCATGTAGCGGTCAAAAGGAGGTCTTCCTTTATCTTTAAGAAGTTTTATTGTGAATAAAACATCTTCAACTGTTATAGGCTTTCCATCTGAAAAGCGTGCCTTTGGGTTAATAAAAAATGTGATTTCAGTGCGTTCATTGTTTAATTCAACTTTTTCTGCTACGAGACCATAAAGTGTAAAAGCTTCATCACGAGAGCGTACCATCATCGTTTCGTACACGAGACCAGAAAATTGTTCATCAGAGAAAAGTCCCCTTGCAGTTGTTCTAAAACCGCGGATTACAAATGGGTTTAATCCATCAAATGTTCCAACAACACCATAAGTAACTTTACCTTTTTTATTTGCATCAGGAGATGCATAAGGAAAGTTTTCAAATTTATCTGACAATTTGGGAGTTCCATGCATTGCAATGCCTGTTGCTAGAGCTCCGTCGTTTAAAAGAAGAATTATAAATGTAAAAAAAATTTTAAAGTAATGAGAGCTGTAGAATAACATAGGAGTTTACTTTAACTATATTATAATATTGATTCGATTATATAATTTTACCTTATTCCACTGTACTAAGGCATTTTATGGATAAATTTGATAAAAGACCAACAGCACAATAAGGGGATAATGTGTATGAATGCATAAGAGCTTAATTGGCTATTTTCAGCTTTTTTTCTCCCAATTTGACTTTTCTCTTTATATTGAAGTAAGAAGTATACAAGAGGATGTTATTTCATTGGTTTAATTTAATACACTTGATTGAAATTATATTTAATATTCCTAATTTTTGGGTTATTGCAAAAGCGCGTTGAAAGGATTAATTTAATCATGTCGCATAAAAATGTCTATTCTGTTGTTTCAATATTAGCTGGAGCTTTTGCTCTTTTTTTTGCACTCCATACCTCTGCGGATGCACAAGGTTTATCTCAAGGTTGGTATAAGGTTTGCAGTAAGCAGCATGATGTTGATGTTTGTAATACAATGAACACTGTTCTATCAAATACTGGACAGCCTTTAACGGCTTTTAATCTCGTTGAAATAAAAGGAAAACAAAATGAAAGACGTATAGGTATTCAAGTGCCTACAGGTCGTTTTTTACCAGAAGGCGTTCATATTCAAATAGGAGATAATTTTTCTAAAAAAATTCCTTACATTATTTGTAATGGGCCGAGTTGTATTGCCAATGATGTTTTAGATGATAAGCTCATTTCTGCTATGAAAAGTGGTTTGAAAATGGTTGTGACCACAATTAATTTTCGTGGTTCAGCTAATCCTATTGAATTTTCTCTTAATGGATTCACAGCTGCATACACAGGTCCTGGTATGGAAGAAAAAGATTTTCAACAAGAGCAAATAAAGTTGCAGCAAGCTATTCAATCAAAACAAAAAGAGATTGAAGATCGTATGCGTGCTGAGCAAGAAAAAGCCAAACAAAAGTAAGAATACATTTTTGGGAGTTTATTCTCTGTATTTTATAAACCACCACAAATATTTTGTGGCGGTTTTTTTTATGCTTAACTTTTTAAAAGAGTTTTGCGTTTCCACCAACCAATACGCCTAGTTTTTGGAGCATCATCAGGCGTTGATGTTACAACAACGGAATGGTTAGCTTTCTCCTCAGCTTTGGAAGAAGTTTGTTCGACAGATTCCTCTAATACAGTTTTCTGCTCTGATATTGATTCTTTAGAGAGTGATTTTTTGCGTGTTTTACGTGTTGATTTTTTGCGATTTTCAGGAGTTTTTTCCTCTATCTCATGAGTAGATTTGTCCACTTTTTTTATTTTAACTTTATGTATCGAGTCGGCTGTAGACATTTCTTCAAGAACTTCTAATGTTGCTACATTCCGATTGTTCTCAGGGGTTGGCTGATCTTGCATCGCTTTTGAAGAACGTGTTTTACGCTTTTTAAGTTTAGCAGTCGTATCAACTACAGTTTTATCTTTTTGTATACCCAGGTATTGTGTATCGTTTTTTTCTTTTTCCAATTGAGCAGACTTAGAAATTGGAATACGGCGTTTGTTATGTGATGTTTTAATTTTTTCCAAGGGTTGCTTCGCAAAATCTCCTACTGGTTCTGCGTGAGGAATACGAAGTTGATAAAAACTACTATCTTGATTACGTCGACCACCACGACGTCCCCGACGACGGACTCGATGATGAGAATTATCATTTAACGTATCATCTTTTTTATGAACAGTAGGAAGAGGATTATCATTAATCTCTCCTTGACGATTTTTACGCCGACGTTTTTGGTTCGTTTCTACGGGTATTTTATCCTCAATAGATTTGTTGTTTATTAAGGTAGTATCTTCGATTTCTTCTTTACTGTCATCTTCAAAGGCCAATGTAGATTGAGAAACGTCCTCTGCTATTGTACCCTTAGAAATAATAAGATGTTGCGTTCCAATGCTATCATCTGCCTCAATACTAATATTCAGTTTAAAGCGTGCTTCTAGATTAACAAGAATATTGCGTTTGTGGTTTAACACATAAAGCGCTGTTGTTACGGGTGTGCGCACAATAATGTTATGTTGTGGATTATGAAGGAGATATTCTTCAATTGAGCGCATGACATGTAAAGCAATTGATGATTCAGAGCGCACATTTCCTGTTCCAGCACAATGCGGGCAAGGTTGTGTTGTGCTTTCTAAGACCGATACGCGAATACGTTGACGGCTCATTTCCAAAAGGCCGAAGTGCGAGATGTGACCAACTTGAATACGGGCACGATCGCTTTTTAAGCAATCCTTCAACTTTTTTTCGACCAGTCTCACATTGCGCTCTTCAAGCATGTCAATGAAATCAATCACAATCAAACCAGCAAGATCACGTAAGCGTAATTGACGCGTTATTTCTTCTGCTGCTTCAAGGTTTGTTTGTAATGCTGTTTTTTCAACAGAAAGTTCTTTGGTGGAGCGGCCAGAGTTTACATCAATAGCAACAAGCGCTTCTGTTTGATTAATAACAAGATAACCACCAGATTTTAAAGAAACTTGTGGATGCAACATTTTATCAAGTTGAATTTCGATATTATTGCGTGCAAAAAGAGAAATAGGATCGCGGTAGGGTTGCACAACTTTTGCATGGCTTGGCATGAGCATACGCATGAAGTCTTTTGCTTCACGGTATCCTTGCTCACCAGAAACAAGAATTTCATTGATATTCTTATTGTAAAGATCTCGTATAGAGCGCTTTATAAGATTGCTTTCTTCATGGACAAGACACGGTGCTGTAGATTTGAGTGTCAAAGTGCGAACGGTATCCCATAGTCGCGTGAGATATTCATAATCGCGTTTAATTTCAGCTTTTGTTCTATTTGCTCCAGCAGTTCGTAAGATAACTCCCATACCCTTTGGAACAGCTAATTCTTTTACAATTTCTCTAAGACGCTTGCGATCTTGTACATTCGTGATTTTTCGTGAAATACCACCACCACGCGCTGTGTTGGGCATTAAAACAGAATAACGACCTGCTAGTGATAAATATGTTGTGAGTGCAGCGCCTTTATTACCACGTTCTTCCTTGATAACCTGTACCAACAAAATTTGACGTCGTTTAATCACTTCTTGAATTTTATACTGACGTCCTTGTTTTCGCTGATAGGTAGGGAGTTCTTCACGTACATCCTCTGCACCAACCATTTCAATATCATCATGAGAAACACTTTCGTCAAATGTTTCTTCTGCATCATCAACTGTTATCGCTTCGGAGGTGATATCATTTTCAACATCCGCTGCCATGATACTGTTACGCTCATCTTTTTTTGTTTTTCTAGAGCGTTTTTTATTTTTGTTTGTTTCTTCAGTAAGAGCATCTGCATAATTTTCTCCCACAGCAGCTTTTTCCTCTTCTTCAAGAAGAGCGAGACGATCAGCAATAGGAATTTGATAATAATCGGGATGAATTTCAGAAAACGTCAAAAAACCATGGCGGTTACCACCATATTCAACAAAAGCTGCCTGGAGCGACGGCTCTACACGCGTAATCCGTGCTAGATAAATATTCCCCTTAAGCTGCTTTTTATGTTCTGATTCAAAATCAAGTTCTTCAATTTTGTTGCCGTGAACAACAACAACACGTGTTTCCTCCGGATGGGAGGCATCTATAAGCATTTTGTTTGACATGAGTTAAAATCCTGAAGGCGACATGCGCAACTTTATTCAAACGAATAGTATGAGTATTCGCAAACATAAAGGCCTGTCTGCCATAAAAGGGAAGCACCAGAAAAACAGGGCGTGATACTACGTGCAGATGCATGATTGCACTTACACTATTTCTAATCATCATTTCCATCTGTTTTGTACGACTCATAATTTTTGTAAGTCTCCGGCGAAACAATCTCTAAAATAGTTCAGATATCCGAACCAGCGAATCTTAAATAACGTAATCCTAACTTTTATGACATAAAGAATTTTCATCCATAAAAAGCCTAAATGTGTAACATGCAATAAATTTTTTTAAAGACAACTTAATATAGACTAAAGATAATTTAGATAGCCACTACCGGCTAGGAAACGTAAATGTTCTTTTATGTTGATATCATGGTTTTGGCAAGTAACAATTAAATATATAGCATTATAATGCCTTCATCGCCTTAATTTAGTTTTTTTGAGTGTTTAAAACTGAAAGATTCAATATTTATTGAAAAATATGGAGTAAATTTGATGCATTTCTTTTATACAGTTGAGATCAGTTATTGCTAATGTAGAATGTAGAGTATTTCGCTTATGATAAGAGGTTTTTTTACCAAAAAGCTGAAAGTTACCTTTTGGAATGTTTTTTTGTACATCCCGTGTTGTTTATTGTTTTTTTTAATATTCCAAACAAATATCCATGCTGAAGATGCCCTGCAACTTGTCAATTTACGAACTATTGGCGATAGTGCACACACGCGTATTATCGCAGTTTTTGATGCTAAACCAGATGTTCGTTTGCAGATTTTGGATAAGCCTGCGCGTTTGGTTATTAATTTACCTACATTTTCAGCGCAAAATATATCTTTAAAGAAACAAAATATATTATCAAGCATGTTATCTGATGTGTATTATGGTTTCTCTGATATACGGACTTCACGTATTATTTTGACGAGCAAAATTGCTTTTGTTGTTGAAAAAAGTATAGTACAAAAATTAGATAATGGTTTATGGCAGCTGTTGATTGATATCAGTAAAAGTACACAAGAAAAATTTTATGAACTATTTGAAAAACAACAAAAAGATACTCTCAATACAAAAGTACAACGAGTTCCGGCACATAATTTTCGTGTTGTCCTTGATCCTGGTCATGGTGGAATTGACGGTGGTGCGCGAGGTATTACTGGAATTTTGGAAAAAGATGTAACACTAGCTTTTGCACGTGTACTGCGGGATGAATTAAAAAAAGATTCTCATATCACTGTTGCTTTAACACGCGACTCTAATATCTTTTTAAGATTAAGTGAAAGGGTTAAAAAAGCGCAAGATTTTGGTGCTGATCTTTTTATATCCATTCATGCGGATACCATTAATATACATTCTCTTCGTGGCGCTACAGTATATACCTTATCGGATAAGGCATCTGATGCAATTGCAAAATCTTTAGCTGAAAATGAAAATAAAGTTGATTTGCTTGATGGTTTGCCTGCAGAAGAATCGCTTGAAGTCATTGATATTTTGTTTGATCTTACCCGCCGTGAAACGCATGCATTCTCGGTGAATTTTGCTAATAGCGTTGTTTCAAACTTATCAAAAAGTAATATCAATCTGATAAACAATCCTCATAGATATGCTAATTTTCAAGTTTTAAGAGCATCAGATATACCCTCTGTCTTGATAGAGATAGGCTATTTATCAAATAAAGAAGATGAAAAATTATTAAACAATCCTAAATGGAGAAAACAAATGGCTACTTCTATTGCTCATTCTATTCGTCAATTTGCTGATTATAGGCAGAAAATTACGCAACCTCTTTAAATTTGTTAAAAAATAGAGTATCAATGCGAACTTCTGGTATAATCGTAAAGGGAGAGTAGTTTTTCTTTGCTTAATCTAGTGGCAATATCTGCTTGGGGCGGGTGAGGTAGCGTATCTTCTCTTTGAACAGTTCTTGAAGGAAGCGATAGCCGTTTTATGATAATTTTTTTTAGATATCTTCTTAGTTTTGTTGTTACGATTGGGTTTTTAGTAACCGTGACCCTGGGAGCGACAGCAAAGGAGCAGACAAGTGCGCTTCCTGATTATGAAGTTCTTTCGCTCTATGAACCACCTGTGATGACTCGTGTCCATGCTGCTGATGGTAGCCTTATGGCAGAGTTTGCAACAAAACATCGTCTTTACTTACCGATTCAGTCAATACCAAAGACTCTTAAAGAAGCTTTTATTTCTGCTGAAGACAAAAATTTTTATCACCATTTTGGTTTAGATCCCGAAGGGCTTTCTAGAGCTTTGATCAATAATATCCGTAATATTGGTTCTGGAAAACGTCCAGAAGGGGCGTCAACCATTACACAACAAGTCGCTAAAAACTTCCTTTTAAATTCAGAGGCAACATTAAAACGTAAGTTGAAGGAAGCTATTCTGGCGATGCGTATTGAGAAGACCTATTCAAAAGATCATATTCTTGAACTGTATCTTAACGAAATTTATCTTGGCCGTGGTACTTACGGCATCGCAGCAGCAGCTTTGACTTATTTCAATAAATCCGTCAATGATCTTACTTTAGAGCAGTGCGCCTATTTAGCTGCTCTTCCAAAAGGTCCAGCAAATTACGATCCATTCAAAAATACACAACGTGCTATTAGTCGGCGCAATTGGGTTATAGATCGAATGGTTGCAAATGGATATGTAACACGTGAAGAAGCTGAAAAAGCTAAAGCAAAACCTTTAGGCGCGACAATACGCGGTAGCGATAGCTATGTTTTTGCTGCTGACTATTTTACTGAAGAAGTACGTCGCCGTTTAATGAATCGCTACGGAGCAAAAACACTTTACGAAGGTGGGCTTTCAATTCGTACAACACTTGATCCGCATTTACAACTTTTTGCTCAACGTGCTTTACGCAATGGATTAATTAAATTTGATCATTCACAAGGATGGCGTGGAGTTTATGAACATATTGATAAGAAAGATGATTGGGGTAGAGAGCTTGCAAACATCACAGGGTTAAGTGATGTTCCTGAATGGCGTTTAGCAGTTGTGCTTTCTGCTAACGCTAATAAAGTAGAGATTGGTTTACAGCCACAGCGTGAAGCTTCAGGTTTATTATCAAATAAACGAGAAATTGCTGTTTTGTCTGAAGCCGATTCAAAGTGGGCACTAAATATTGTGAAAAAAAATG
Source organism: Bartonella sp. B12(2025) (assembly GCF_053795135.1). NCBI lineage: Bacteria > Pseudomonadati > Pseudomonadota > Alphaproteobacteria > Hyphomicrobiales > Bartonellaceae > Bartonella > Bartonella sp. B12(2025). The sequence goes on from NZ_CP200031.1 coordinate 674,263, forward strand.
GACATCAAAAAGTTATTCAGAGTTTATCTCATCTCTTGCAAGTTGGAGATGTTGTTTTTGTTGAAAAAGTACCAAATACAGACCGCATTTATCGTTTACAACAAATCCCAAAGGTTGAAGGTGCGCTTGTTGCTATGGAGCCTCGTACAGGGCGTGTTCTTGCGATGGTAGGGGGATTTTCTTTTGCATCATCTGAATTTAACCGTGCAACACAAGCTTATCGTCAGCCTGGTTCTGCTTTTAAGCCTTTTGTGTATGCAGCAGCACTCGACACTGGATATACACCAGCGTCAGTTGTTTTAGATGGCCCCATCGAAATTCGTCAATATAATGGTGAGGTTTGGCAACCTAAAAATTATGGTGGTACATTTGCAGGGCCTTCAACGCTGCGTTATGGCATTGAGTATTCCCGCAATCTTATGACGATACGGCTTGCCCATGATATGGGAATGCCTCTTGTAGCTGAATATGCAGAGCGTTTTGGTGTTGTAGATAAATTGCAACCGTACCTTCCCATGGCCTTAGGAGCTGCCGAAACAACAGTTTTACGAATGGTTACGGCTTATTCAGTTATTGCTAATGGAGGGCGTTCTATTAACCCTTCTCTGATAGACAGAGTTCAAGATCGTTATGGAAGAACGATTTATCGTCATGATAACCGTATCTGTGAGAATTGTAACGCTGAGTCATGGGATAATCAAAGTGAACCCGCATTGATTGATGAACGGGATCAAGTTCTCGATCCTATGACAGCTTATCAGATTACATCAATGATGGAAGGAGTTTTTCAGCGCGGTACAGCTGCACGTTTACGTTTTCTCAATCGACATATTGCCGCTAAAACAGGAACCACTAATGATTCTAAAGATGTGTGGTTTATGGGATTTACTCCTGATCTTGTCGTTGGTATTTTTATTGGTTATGATCAACCAGCACCGTTAGGGTACAGCGGAACAGGAAGTTCATTAGCCGCGCCTATTTTTGGTGAATTTATGGCAGCTGCTTTGAAAGGGAAGCCAGATGTACCGTTTAAAATGCCAAAGGGTATGATTTTAATGCCGATTAATCGTAGAACGGGCATGCTTGCTGAAGCAGGGGATCGTGATGTCATTATAGAAGCATTTAAGCCAGGGACTGGGCCTGCCGATATATATCAGGTAATTGGTAGTACAAACTCTTTTCAGGAAGGTGTTCCTTCAGAAACGACTTCTCCACAGGTCAATAAGGCTCTTGAGAGTGGTGCTGATGGATTATACTAAATAATAACAATCCTCTTTGACATAACAAATGGACATGGAAAACATTCACCCATTTTGATGACGTGGTTGAAGAAATAAGTTTTGTGAGTTTGTAATTATGCTACATGCTGTTATGTTGGCATGAAGTGCTTAAGATTGTTGTTAAGAAAAGTGTAAAAAGTTATAGATGAAGGTGTTAAGTTATGCGTGCAGAAATAGAGACATTGGTTGATGAAATTCAGAAGGCAATTAAGTTGCTAAGGGGGCATCTTTGACTGGGAGCAATCACTAAAACGTCTCGAATATCTCAATCAAAAAGCAGAAGATCCAACACTTTGGGATAATGCTCAACAAGCGCAAGATATGATGCGTGAGCGTCAGCATCTTGAGGATTCAATCAATAATATTCAATCATTTACAAAAACACTTGAAGAGTGTATTGAATTAATCGCGATGGGTGAAGAAGAAAGTGATATCGAAATTATCACTTATGCAGAAAATTCAATACGTGATCTTAAGAATGAGATAGATAAAAGGCAAATTGATGTGCTTCTTTCAGGAGAAGCAGATTCAAATGATACTTATCTGGAAGTTCATGCTGGTGCAGGAGGGACAGAAAGCCAAGATTGGGCTTCTATGCTGTTACGCATGTATACGCGCTGGGCTGAGCTGCATAAAATGAGGGTCGAAGTATTGGAAACTCATGATGGAGAAGAAGCAGGAATAAAATCAGCGACTATTCTCGTAAAAGGGCATAATGCTTATGGTATGCTAAAGACAGAATCGGGCGTTCATCGTTTGGTACGGATTTCACCGTATGATTCTAATGCAAAGCGCCATACTTCCTTCGCAAGCATCTGGGTTTACCCAGTCATTGACGATAATATTGAAGTTGATGTTTCAGAGTCAGATGTTCGTATTGATACATATCGTGCATCAGGAGCTGGAGGGCAACATGTTAATACGACAGATTCTGCAGTTCGCATTACGCATATAAAAACAGGTATTGTTGTTCAATGTCAAACAGAGCGTTCTCAACATAAAAATCGAGCAACTGCGTGGTCTATGTTGCGCGCTCGGCTTTATGAAGAAGAGCTGAAAAAGAGAGAAGAAGAAACAAATGCTGTTGAAGCTTCTAAAAAAGAAATTGGATGGGGACACCAAATTAGATCTTATGTTCTTCAACCCTATCAACTTGTTAAAGATTTACGCACAGGTGTTGAAAATACTGATCCACAGTCCGTATTGAATGGCAATTTAGATTCGTTTATAGAGGCAGCACTTTCTCAACGCATTTACGGAAAAGGCCAAGAAAGTGAAGATACTGATTAATCAGATACAATATTAGGGTTTTGCAGGTATATTTCTTAATTCGTTAATTTCAAACTCGTGCCCAGATCTACTAAAATAAATAGGGGAGTAATTTTCGTGTCTTATAGGCTCTTGAATAACAAAGTTTATAAATCATTATGATTTAAAAGTGCAGCAGCAGCTAATACCTTTTCGGCATGTCCAGGTACGCTAACTTTACGCCATTCTTCTACTATTTTCCCAGTTACATCAATCAGAAAAGTGCTTCGTTCAACACCCATATATTTGCGCCCATACATGCTTTTTTCAATCCAAACACCGTATGCTTCAAGAGTCGTTTTTTCTTCATCGGAAACGAGGGTGATATCAAGCTCGTGTTTTATTTTAAATTTATCATGTTTTTTAACACTGTCTGGAGATATTCCAATAATAATAACCCCGATTTCATCAAATTTTGGTTTCAAGCGCGTGAAATCAATAGCTTCACTCGTGCATCCACTAGTGTCATCCTTCGGATAAAAATATAAAACAACAGCTTTTCCTCGAAGATCGGAAAGACATAATTTACCTCCACCATCGCGTGGCAAATCAAAATCAGGAGCAAGAGTGCCTTTCATCCGTCTTGTCATTGTTTTTTCTCTCTTTTCTGTGTGGTAAGTGTAAAGCATTGATACATAGAAGAAGTAACTATTCAGCTCTCTAGAGTACATTATTTGAATAGTTTTTAACAGAGTTCATTGTACCATAAAGATTGAATTGAGAAAATGAGGGCAGTGTAGAAAACATAAGCATTATGCAGAAAAAGAATATCAAAAATTATATGATGAGAGCAAAGAACTTTAAATAAATTACAATGGTTTCATCAAAACGTGTTTTTTCTTACCGAAGGAAAGTTTAATTACTCCTTCTGCGTTGATATCTTCTTCAATAATAAGACGCATTTCATCCTCAATGATTTGATCATTTACACGTACGCCTCCGCCTTGAACATGCCGGCGTGCTTCACTGTTAGATTTAGCTAGTCCTGCTTGTACTAAAAGTGTCAGCAATCCAGTACCCGTTTTTAATTCTGTAGCATTAATTTCAATAGTTGGAAGACTTTCACCGAGTGCTTTTTCTTCAAAAGTTTTACGAGCGGTTTCTGTTGCTGCATCTGCAAGATTGCGTCCATGCAACATTGCTGTAATCTCTGTTGCAAGAATTTTCTTTGCTTCGTTAATTTCAGTCCCTTTCAATGCAGAAAGTTTATGAATCTCATCCATTGGTAATGTGGTATAAAGTTTTAAAAAACGTGTAACATCAGCATCTTCTGTGTTACGCCAATACTGCCAAAATTGATAAGGTGAAAGCATATCTGCATTAAGCCATATAGCTCCATTCAATGATTTACCCATTTTGGCACCGGAGGAAGTTGTTAGCAATGGTGAAGTTAATGCGTACAGCTGTGGTGTTCCTAAGCGATGCCCTAATTCAATTCCATTGATAATATTGCCCCATTGATCAGAGCCACCCATTTGCATACGTAACCCATAACGCTTATAAAGTTCGACAAAATCATAAGCTTGTAGGATCATATAATTAAACTCTAAAAATGACAAAGAATGTTCACGCTCAAGTCTGAGTCTGACAGAATCAAATGACAACATACGGTTTATAGAAAAATGTTTTCCTATATCACGCAAAAATTCTAAGTAATTTAAATTGCATAACCATTCAGCATTATTGACAAGGCATGCATCGTTTTTTTTATCACCAAATGTTAAATAGTTAGAGAATACCTTTTTAATACCCGCGATGTTTGCAGCAATATCATCTTGTGTCAGAAGACGTCGTGCTTCATCTTTGAAGGAAGGGTCACCGATCAATCCTGTTCCTCCACCCATCAAAGCAATAGGGCGATGACCAGTTTTTTGTAACCAATAAAGCATCATAATTTGAAGAAGACTTCCAGCATGCAGACTCGATGCTGTAGGGTCAAATCCAATATAGGCGCTTACAGTTTCTTTTGAAAAAAGATCATCTAAGCCTTTTTCATCCGAAATTTGGTGGACAAAGCCCCGTTCGCTCATAATGTGTAAAAAATCAGATTTAAAGGCAAGCACATTTATTTCCTGACTAATATTGCATTTGTTTATATAGCGGATTTTTAATGCGTTATCTCTAGCACAAGTAATACGTATCTCACAAGAGAACAAGAAATATTGGCAGTGAAAAATAACGTAAATGCTATTTTGTTCGTGTACTGTAAGAGGAAAAGCTTCTCATTGTGATAAAGAAGGAACTTATTTTTTATCCTTAAAATGCAGTAGGTTTAAAGAAAGCTGGAGAAACAGCGTAAAAAATAAGCTGCCTCTTTTTTATCAGAATGATTTTTTTTATTTCTTATAAATTTCTAACTTTTCTAAGTAAGTGAAAGTATTTTAGGTGGAGGAGAAAGGAATTCATCTGTAATATGATTATCCAAATATTGCGCACATCGTTCAATAAGCTCTTTGTTGTATCCGCTAAAAAAGTGATTAGCACCTTCCAGTATTTCTTGTGTAATGGTGATTCCTTTTTGTGTTTTTAGCTTATCTACAAGCAGTTGGACATCTTTTTGGGGAGCAACTTTATCGATATCGCCGTGAATTATAAGCCCAGAGGAGGGGCAAGGAGCAAGGAATGAAAAGTCATAAACATTAGGTTGAGGAGCAACAGATATAAAGCCTTCAATTTCCGGTCGGCGCATTAAAAGCTGCATACCAATCCAAGCACCAAATGAATATCCAGCTACCCAGCAATTTTTAGAATCAGGGTGCTGTGTTTGCACCCAATCGAGTGCAGCTGCAGCATCTGAAAGTTCTCCTACTCCATAATCAAATTCGCCTTGACTGCGACCAATACCGCGAAAATTAAAACGTAATGTAGTAAAACCACGTTGTTGGAACATGTAGAAGAGATCATAAACAATTTTATTATTCATTGTGCCACCAAATTGAGGATGAGGATGCAAAATAATTGCAATTGGTGCATTTCTCTGTTGTGAAGGCTGATAACGCCCTTCAAGCCGACCTGCGGGACCATTAAAAATAATTTCTGGCATTGCATGCTCCTTAAATGCTATAAAGGCCCTCATTGACCTTGGGCGACTTTTACCGTAGAATCTATTACTTAATCACTAGATATTCTTTTTTAAATGCATTTTTCAAGAAAATTACGCTATTTTTGTAATCAATTCATAAGATTAATGATTGCGATGTCAAATGGTTGTAAAACGTCGATACTTTGATCATAATGCAACAACACCGCTCAAGGAAATTGCGCGGAGAGCATTACTGGAATCTTTGGAAATATTTGGTAATCCATCATCCGTTCACGCAGAAGGACGTGCTGCTAAAGCGTTATTGCAAAAGGCGCGTCGACAAGTTGCTGAAAAGCTCAACACACATCCAGACCATATCGTATTTACGTCTGGTGCGAGTGAAGCAGCAATGACTTTATTAACACCCTTTTATAATATGGGAAGCTCTAAAGTTCAATTTTCTCACCTTTACATTGGAGCCACTGAACATCCATCTGTTGCAGAAGGGGGACGTTTTTCTAAAGAATTCATCAGCACAGTTGCTGTTAATCAAGATGGTCTCATTCAACAAAATGAATTAGTCTCTCTCTTAGCTGTTCACGATACAACAAAAGGTCTCCCTCTTGTTGCTATTCAAGCTGCAAATGGTGAAACTGGTGTTATTCAACAAATAAAAGAAATAGCTGCTATCGTTCGGGATTCTGGAGGTATTCTTATTGTTGATTTGACACAATATGTAGACAAGAATTTTGTTGATATTAATCAAATAGGGGGGGATTTTTTTATACTGTCTGCGCATAAAATTGGTGGACCTAAAGGGATTGGTGCTTTTGTTTCATGTAGCAACCTTCTGATGCCATATCCTCTTATTGTTGGAGGGGGGCAAGAAAAAGGTTTTCGTGGAGGAACAGAAGCATTGCCACTTATTGCGGCTTTTGGAGCAGCGATGGCTGATTGTTTTAGCCAAGAAGAGATAAAAGACTTAACGTGTTTACGCAATAAATTAGAGGATGGAATACAGAAAATTTGTAGTGATGTTCAGATTTTTGGCAAGAGAGCTCGGCGTTTGCCAAACACAACTTATTTCACTGTACGCAATATAAAAGCTGAAACTATGCAAATTGCTTTTGATTTGGCAGGATTTTCTGTATCAACAGGTTCTGCTTGTTCTTCGGGAAAAGTAAAACAAAGCAAAGTTTTGAAAGCAATGGGGTACCATGTTCCAAATGGAGCAATTCGTATTTCAATAGGACGGTGTACGACTTCTAAAGATATTGATGATTTTTTATTGTTTTTTTCCCAAATTATCAGTAATAGAAAAATGTAGAATTTACGTTTAACACTTATAAATTAGAATTATTTTAAAAATAAAATAAGCTTGATTGAAATTTTTCCACTTTGCATATAGCCTAGAGAATGAATTTCTCGTTTCAGTCTTATGAAAAAACAAGATTTTTAATCACCGGCTCTTGATGCCAAAAAATGGAGAAGATTTATGCCGGCAGTGCAAGAAACAATACGCCAAGTACGTGAAATAGATGTTGACCAGTATAAATATGGCTTTGAAACAAAAATTAAAACGGATAAAGCTCCAAAAGGTTTAGATGAAGACATTATCAGGTTTATTTCTGCTAAAAAACATGAGCCTGAATGGATGCTGACGTGGCGTTTACAAGCTTTCCACCGTTGGTTAACAATGGAAGAGCCTGATTGGGCACGCATTAAATATCCCAAAATTGATTTCCAAGAGCTTCATTATTATGCTGCTCCTAAAAATCATACAGGACCAAAATCTTTGGATGAAGTGGATCCTGAGTTATTAGCAACCTATGAAAAACTCGGCATTCCTCTCAAAGAACAAGAAATTTTGGCAGGAGTAAGAAAACAGTCTGAATCCTCTACCTTTGATGACAGTATTTATGCATCAGGGCAAGTGGCTGTTGATGCTGTTTTTGATTCTGTTTCTGTCGTGACAACATTTAAAAAAGAGTTGGCACGTTCTGGTGTTATTTTTTGCTCTATTTCAGAAGCAATTATCGAACATCCTGCTCTTATTAAGCAATATTTAGGAACGGTTGTACCTGCGGGTGATAATTATTATGCTGCCTTAAATGCAGCTGTTTTTACAGATGGTTCATTTGTTTATATTCCTAAAGGGGTTCGTTGTCCTATGGAGCTTTCAACCTATTTTCGGATTAATGAACGCAATACAGGTCAATTTGAGCGAACATTGATTATTGCAGATGAAAATTCCTATGTTTCTTATCTTGAAGGGTGTACGGCACCTCAACGTGATGAAAACCAACTTCATGCTGCTGTTGTTGAGCTTGTTGCACTTAAAAATGCAGAAATTAAATATTCTACAGTACAAAATTGGTATCCTGGCGATAAAGATGGTAAGGGTGGTATTTATAATTTTGTGACGAAGCGCGGAGATTGCAGGGGTGATAATTCTAAAATTTCGTGGACACAGATCGAAACTGGTTCTGCGATTACTTGGAAATATCCATCTTGCTTACTTCGTGGTGATAACTCGCGTGGGGAATTTTATTCTATTGCTGTTGCAAATGGTCATCAACAAATCGATTCCGGTACAAAAATGATTCATTTGGGGAAAAATACATCAAGTCGTATTGTTTCCAAAGGCATTTCTGCTGGTTTTTCAAATAACACTTATCGGGGACAAGTTACAGCACACCGAAAGGCACAGAATGCACGTAATTTTACGCAATGTGATAGTTTGTTAATTGGTAATGATTGTGGTGCTCATACAGTACCTTATATTGAGGCAAAAAATGCGACAGCTCAATTTGAACATGAAGCGACAACATCAAAAATTTCTGATGATCAGCTTTTTTATGTTATGCAGCGAGGAGTTCCTGAAGAAGAAGCTGTTGCATTAATTGTAAATGGTTTTGTAAAAGAGGTTATTCAAAAACTTCCAATGGAATTTGCTGTTGAGGCACAAAAGCTCATCGGTATCAGCCTTGAAGGTAGTGTGGGGTAATTGTTTAGGTAAATAGTGCATTTGATGCAAAACGGCCAGAACAGGATTAAATTATGTTAGAGATAAAAAATTTGCGTGCCCGCATTGCTGGGACCGATACAGAAGTTATTCGCGGTTTAAACTTGACTGTTCAAGATGGTGAAGTTGCTGCTATCATGGGACAAAATGGAGCCGGAAAATCAACTTTGTCTTATTTGCTTGCTGGTCGTGATGATTATGAAGTGATAGAGGGTGATATTCTTTATGATGGACAGTCGCTTTTAGGAATGGATCCAGCAGAACGTGCTGCACATGGTGTTTTTCTTGCATTTCAATATCCAATGGAAATACCTGGAGTGGCGACGATGGAGTTTTTAAAAGTTGCAATGAATTCTCAACGCAAAGCTCGTGGTGAGGAAGAGCTTAAAATTCCTGAATTTATAAAATGTGTTAAAGAAATTTCTTCAAAACTCGAAATAGATATGGATATGCTAAAACGTCCTTTAAATGTGGGTTTTTCAGGTGGAGAAAAAAAACGAGCTGAAATTTTACAAATGGCGCTTCTTGAACCCAAACTTTGCATTTTAGATGAAACGGATTCAGGTTTAGATATTGATGCACTGAAAATTGTTGCAGATGGTGTTAATAAACTTCGGGATTCAAAGCGTTTATTTTTGGTTATTACTCATTATCAACGCCTGCTTAATTATATTATTCCTGATACGGTACATGTTCTTTATAAAGGACGTATTATTAAAAGTGGTGATAAATCATTAGCACTTTATTTGGAACAAAATGGATATGCTGATCTTATCAGTGAAGCGGCTTGAGGTCATTGAATATGAACCCACAGCAAAAGTTGTTAACAGTTGAAAAAGATATTATCAATAATTTCAATTTATGTATAAGCGATTTACCTGGCGATAAAAATGTGCAGGCAGTCCGTGAAAAAGCTATCGAATTGTTTCAAACTACACGACTTCCTTCACGTAAAATCGAAAGTTGGCACTATACTAATCTGCGCACATTACTGAAGTCTGTTAGTAGTTTTTCAGAAGTAAGTGATGGACAATTTGTTGACACATTGCTTTCAGAGAGCGCTGTTTTTTCTATCATAAATGGAAAAACATCTACACAGCCAAACGTGAAAAATATTACGGCAAAACGTCTTGCAGATGAATTAAAAGAAAATTCTGTAAAGATAGATCAAATCATTTCTGATGAAGATTTTATTGGACAATTAAATACAGCTTTTGTTACGGATGGTTGGCTTTTTTATATTCCTGAAAATACGAAATTAAATGTTCCTATTGAGTTACAAAATATTCAAATGGGTGGGCAATCCCATACTTTTTCAGACATAAAAATTAATAAAAACAGTCAAGCAGTTTTTATTGAACACCAGATTGGCAATGATAAAGATACCTTTGTCAGTTCAATATTTTCATTAGATGTCGCCGCTTATAGTGATGTTACATGGGTCATTGTTCGGAATCGTGGTTTTAATTCTACCCAGTTTAGCAGATTGTGTGCTGTTCTTGGCCAAGGAGCAAAATTATCACTTTATGTAATTAATATAGGTAGTCAACTTAACCGTCAGGAAATTGATGTTGAATTACAGGGAGAAGAATCTAACTTTCAATTACGAGTCATAAATTTATTATCGGGACAGACGCATAACGATCTTACGATGACTGTTCGTCACGTTGAAGAAAAATCAACTTCAACTGAAATTGTACGCAATGTGGTCACGGATAAGGCAGTTGGTGTTTTTCAAGGAATAATACGTGTTGCTAAAAAAGCTCAAAAAACAGATGCGCGTATGGCCTGTAACAGCCTTATTCTTTCAGATGATGCGGAATTTGATGCAAAGCCTGAACTAGAAATTTTTGCTGATGATGTTGCATGTGGTCATGGTGCGACAGTTGCCAATATTAATCATGATTATCTTTTTTATCTAATGGCGCGTGGTATCCCTTTTAAAACTGCTTATGCACTTTTAATTAAAGGATTTATTTCTGAGTTAATTGATGACATCAAGCAAGATAGTATCCAAACTGTTTTGAAAAATATCATTTGCAAATGGTTAGAAAAAAATGTTTAAGGCAAAAAATGGAAAGTGACGTACAAACATTGAGTTATAATGTAGAGGAAATTCGCTGTGATTTCCCTATTTTACACTGTAATGTTTATGGTAAACGGTTGGCTTATCTTGACAGTGCTGCATCTTCTCAAAAACCTCAATATGTACTTAATGCGATGGATAATTTCTATCAATGTCGTTATGCAAATGTACATCGAGGGATGCATTTTTTATCGAATGCGGCCACACAATCTTATGAAAGTGCTCGCGAAACAGTTCGAGCTTTTTTAAATGCTCAAACAGCGAGAGAGATTGTTTTTACCAAAAGTGCGACAGAAGCTATTAATACTGTTGCTTACGGTTGGGGAATGTTCAAATTGAATAAAGGTGATGAAATTGTTCTTACTATTATGGAGCATCACTCAAATATTATTCCTTGGCATTTTATTCGTGAACGCAAAGACGTTAAACTCGTTTTCGTCCCAGTTGATGAGAATGGTATTTTACATATTGAAGATTTTAAAAATGCTTTAAGTGATAAAACGAAGCTTGTTGCTATTACTCATATGTCCAATGTGTTGGGAACTGTGCCTTCTGTTAAAGAAGTGATTAAGCTATCACATCAAAATGCCATTCCTGTTCTTGTTGATGGTTCTCAAGGAGCAGTACATTTAACAGCTGATGTGCAAGACCTTGATTGTGACTGGTATGTCTTTACGGGTCATAAGCTTTATGGCCCAACAGGTATAGGTGTTCTCTATGGTAAAGAACGTAGGCTAGAAGAAATGCACCCTTTTCAGGGGGGAGGGGAAATGATTGAGGATGTAACTATTGATAAGGTTTTTTATAATGCTCCCCCCTACCGCTTTGAAGCAGGTACTCCTCCCATCGCTGAAGCTATTGGATTAGCTGCTGCTATTGATTATTTGGAGAAAAAAGATAGAAATGCTATTCATGCACATGAAATATCGCTTTTATCCTATGCACATGAAAGGCTTGAAACGGTTAAATCATTGCGTATTTATGGCCGTTCTCCTCATAAAGATGCTATTATTTCTTTTGAGATGGAAGGCATCCACGCACATGATATCGCTATGTTTATTGATCGGCAGGGTGTTGCTATACGTGCAGGAACGCATTGTGCACAACCTTTATTACAACATTTTGGTTTAACATCTGTTTGTCGTGCATCGTTAGCCATGTATAATAATCATGAAGATATTGATCAACTAGTGGAAGCATTAGAAAAAGCAAGGACATTTTTTAATGGCTAAATCAATTGAAGAGAATTATTCTACAGAATCTGTTGAAACTGTAAGCGAAAATAAAAAATCTTACATTTCAGCAATTCCATCAGATGAAATTGATCGTATGACGAATGATATTATTGCGGCTCTCAAAACAGTTTATGATCCGGAGATTCCTGCTGATATTTATGAGCTAGGATTGATTTATCGTATTGATATTGAAGATGATCGTTCGGTAAAAATTGAAATGACTCTTACAGCACCAGGGTGTCCCGTTGCAGGTGAAATGCCGAAGTGGGTAGAAAATGCCGTAGGTGCAGTTGAAGGTGTTTTGCACGTTGAGGTTACCATGACTTTTGATCCACCATGGACACCTGACTGCATGTCAGAAGAAGCGCAAATTGCTGTAGGATGGTACTAGAAGCATTGCATCATGAATGCATTGTTTACTTTTCGTAAGAACTTTTATTTAAAGATGATTACATGAATCATAATAAAAAAAATTAGAATTCACCTAAACTAGAAAAGAGAAACATCTAAAACTTAAGCTTCATATTTTATACGCTTCATTAAAATATCTTCTTAGGGTATTTTGATAATAAGCTCATTCTGGTGGTAATTTTCTCCGTGTTCAAAATACTTGAATAAGAATATAAGTGCGAAAATGTATCTGTATCAATCCATTTTTATAATACAGGCAATGTTTTCGAACATTATGAAGATGGGCAAGAATATTTTTTTAAAGTAATAATAGAAGAAGTTTTTTGCCAAAAAAAATTTGAACAATATCATTTAGAAAAATATGCTCTATAAAATTATGCAAAGTGCCTTTCAGATAACCATGATTTTTGATGGCTTATGTCAAAGATAAAACTGTTTTGCAAACTCATTTTCTTCCTTCTTTCAGCTGATGTGGATGTGCGCTATAAAAATTCTGATAACAACCTACGTTGCTCTTGGAAATTTGGAAATTCACCCGTGAAAAGAGCAACTTTGAAGAAATATTTATGGGATCATTATGCCTTCTGAGTACAGAATGATACTTCCAAACGGATAGGGGTTAAGCAGCTATGTTAACAGCTTTTAAATTAACTTATGATGGGTTTATTCTTCAATAATACCACATGCCAAACGCGCACCACCTCCACCAAATGGTAATGGTTTATCTGATTGATTATCTCCTCCTAAATGAATTATTAATGAATGTCCTTTTATCTCTGAAAGTTTTTTAATTCGTGGGGCGAGAATGCTCATTGTTGACCGCCCTTTATCATCGACATAAAGTGCAGGTAAATCACCAAAGTGACCATTAATATTATAAGGTCCAAGGTGTTTATTAGTATGCTCTGGGTCATAATGTCCACCTGCGGCACCACCAATTACACCATTTTTCGCGTCACATGAAGGATTTACATGTACATGAAAACCGTGCAAGCCTTCTGGTAAGGTGGATAAATTTGGTGTAAAAATCAAACCATATTTATTTTCTTTAATTTCAATTGTACCAATAGGCTTTTTTGTGTTGTTATTTTTTAGCTCATAAATATTTATCTGCATAGAATTTGCCAATGCCATAACATCAGTTGAAAACGTTAGTAAAGCTAAGAAGTGAAAGAAAAATTTATTCATACAGCACCTTTTTGTATTAACTTTAAATAATTTTTATGGACTTTTAAAAAATTTTTTCTGAAAATTAATTATATAAAAAGCAATACCAAATATAGCACAAAACGTTTTTTATGTTCCACGTAATTTTATGTTTTCCTCAAATTTTCTAAATCATACTTTCCTAGAAAAGTATGATTAACAGAAAAAATCTATAAGATAAAAATAACTCTTTTTATACACATTTAAACATATCTAGAAGGATGAGGCATATCTAGAACGATCTCCCTTATCTCTTAAATATACGGCTTTTTTACAGATATACTTATATTTCTACTACTCTTCTTCAAGAGATGCTTTTAAAAAAGCAGATTCTTAAAAGATGTAGTGAAAATTTAGATAAAGAACTTTTATAATTTAGCCAGTACTTCATCCATAACATCCATAATAGACGCCAACTTTCTATTCATGACAAAATTTAGAAGAGCAATAATTATTGTGATGTGTATAAATCTCCTATAAAAACACAAAGTGTACCGACAAAAATACCTATTATTGATCCTATCATTGCACCAATTATCATTCCTATGAAAAGTGCTATACCTATACCCATTGCGATAATTGGACCAAATCCCGGCAGAGCAATATGACCATAAGCTGCAAGAATTGCCGCGATTGCTCCTGATACACTGCCATTTAAACTCCCAATGAAAGCGGGTTCTTTAATAGAATGACAGATTTTTTTGAAAAAAGTTCTCTCACAGCGATTAGAATTAATATTGCTATAAGTTTTAAAATCAATCATATTTTTTCCCTTCATTGTGAATGCTAACTGTCCCAGAATAATCAACTGATACGAGAAAATGACATTTTTTAAATTCTACTAAAGCACGCCAAATGCCTTTATCATCTAAACGCAATCGTTTAATATTCGTGAAACCATTTTGTATGAGACAGTTTTTAATTTGCGAAGCAGTAAATGAGTTTTGGCCTGGTTTAGTGGTATCTTTTGTGAAGGTATACGCAGAATCTTGACAATAGGGAGCAGAGAAAAGCTTTGAAACTGTGATTATAGTTAAGAGAGATATAATCACCACAAAAAAAGTACTTGACTTCAAAATTTTACTTAGTCTCATCTTGTCACCATTTGTCGAAACAATACTTCATTAACCTTTGTATTGCCAACAGGTTCCCAAGACTGTTTTATTTTCAATGTTTATACTTAATGACGCAAACTTTAAAAACTTTACATTGACTATTTAAAGTCGTTTTTCTTCTTTACTTATTTTAAAATACAGTTTTACAATATCCATATCATTAGGTAACTGATGTAAAAAATTACATTATTGTTCGTCGATAAGTCTGACTTTTGATGTTCGTATGGCACCTATAGGATTTTCTTTAACATCCCACATTCCTGATTTTACAAAAACTTTTCACATGAGCAGCTTGTAAAAAGCACCTTTTGGAATTAGCCCCCTTCGGTATAATCTCATTGAACAGATCCTAGATTAGTAATAAAAAAATTTCGAGATTTTTATTTTTTACGCGATGAATTAATATACTTACTTGCAAAAAGGCATGTTACCTAGAAAAAATATATCTATTATAAGTTAATTTGCTCTTATTTATATCAACATATACTAAATATATGTAATAGCTTTTTTCCGAACAAAATGATTTGTAAAACGAAATGGTGCTCAAGTTTAAGTGTTTAATAAAAATGTGAAAACCAGAAATATTCCTTTATAAGTAATGGCATTTTACGTCATCAAAGCTGCTTTTTGTATCTTCGACTTATATCATTTTTGTTGCATTATGCACTGTTTTCATCAGCGTCATTCACTTTTTATTATATCAATGAGTTTTTTTAGACGATTTCTTTGGAATATTTGCGTAATTTCTTTGAATCCGTAACCGGGATACATTCCTTCCCGCATAAATAAATTACGTAACGGTGAGCAATTACGTAATAATCCAAGCCCAATGCTTCGTATAATATGAACAGGTAATATATTGGAAAGTAGAGCAGAGTTGAGCGTGTGAATAGCTCCACTCCGGATCAATATATCAGGTTTACGGCATCGATTATAATGTGCAACAATCATTTCAGGGTTAAAACTGGATATTTGGCTGGGTAAAATATCAATCAAAGTTTGAACATCACGAAACCCTAAATTTAATCCCTGTGCCCCAATAGGAGGGAGGACATGGGCTGCTTCACCCACTAAAATCGTCCGATTGGCAGCAAAACGATGAGAAATCAATCCTGAAAGGGGCCATGCTTGAACTGATGTTTCTAGCGTCAGCTTTCCAAGCATTGACTGCATCTGATCTTCAATCACTTTTGCAATTGCTTTTGGCTCTATATTCAATAGTTCCTTAGCGCGAGAAGGCTTGACAACCCATACAAGACTAGACCTATGATGTCCGGGTAGTGGAACCTGTGTAAATGGACCATTTTCTGTATGAAATTCAGTTGATGTATTTTGATGGGAAAAATCATGAGAAAAATTCAAAACTAGTGCTGTTTGCGAATAACTCCACTGTTTGATACTGATACCAGCTGCTGCGCGTGTTGGAGAATGGCGTCCATCAGCAGCAACAACAAGTGGTGCGTGAATGACTTTGCCATCCGCAAGAGTAACGCATATATGATTTTGTTGATAATGAAAAGATTTTGCCGAAGAAAAAAGTCTTAGGATACCTGGCGTATGTGCAACAGAATCGGCTAAAGCATTCATTAATTTTATGTTAGGTACATTATAACCAAAAGCCTCTTCACCAATTTCAGTAGAACAAAAATTTACGATAGGAGCACGTACAACCCTAGATGTTATATCAATGATTTTGATGAAAGATAAAGCTGCAGCATGATGTTTGAGAGTATTCCAAATATTAAGTTTTTGAAGCATATGAATTGCTGGCATCATAAGAGCAGTTGTCCGTAATTCATCTGCATGGGTAGGCGGACCAATAAGAAAAACAGAATATCCTCTATGTGCAAAACTAAGCGCTGCTAACATACCGACTGGGCCTGCACCAATAACAGCAATATCTTTATACTTATTTTTTTTAAATGTCACGACTACTTAAGCCTTTCCCATTTATCTATAGTTTTAATATTTCTGAATGAACAATCTCTTTATATTATGTGAAGTTTTTCTATTATATTTATGTATTAAATGATGCGATATAAAAAAGTAATTTTTTTGTGCTTTTTACGTTCGAATCATACCATAAAGGAAAGATAGAGTATTGGGAAATAGATGAAAACTTGAGAAATGAGGATAAAAAAAACTTGAAACATAAACTGACAAAAAAAATTAAAACTAAAGCTGGTCTTTTGCGCCATAAAACAGTGACGATGCCACAAGCAAAAGCTTTTTCTGTTCATTTATTAACAGCCTCTGGCTCATTTCTAGCATTTCTTTCTCTTATATCTGCATCTGAAAAAGAATGGACTGCCATGTTTTGCTGGCTCGGACTTGCCCTTATCGTTGACGGTATCGATGGACCAATTGCGCGCAAACTTGATGTTAAATATGTGCTCCCCACATGGTCGGGAGAACTATTGGACAACATTATTGATTACGTAACTTATGTATTAATTCCAGCGTTTGCGCTTTATCAAAGTGGGTTTGTGGGTTCAGGACTATCGTTTTTATTGAGTGCTATCATTGTTATTTCGTCAGCTATTTATTACGCAGATACTGGAATGAAAACCAAAGAAAACTTTTTTAAAGGATTCCCCGTAGTTTGGAATATGATGGTTTTTATGCTTTTTGTAGTAAATCCAGGAGAGTGGATTGCTTTCACCATTATTGCCTTATCAGCAATTATATCTTTTTTACCAATTTATTTCATTCATCCAGTAAGAGTCATTCGTTTGCGTAGGCTTAATTTTTCAATTTTTCTCTTATGGTGTTCTTTTGGTATTGCCGCATTCTTTTACCAGCTTAATGCCCCATATTGGGTTAAGATAGGAATTTCCGTAACAGGCATTTATATGTATTGTATTGGTGCTGTCATGCAGCTATTTCCACAGTTAGGTGCTAAAAAAAACAGTAAAAACAATAAAATACGTACTTTAAGAAAGATATAAAATGCAAATTGATTTTGGGGCAGGTGATGACATTTCCTTTATAAAAGAGGGGCATGCTGGTATTATAAAGCTCACACGTCCTTCCACGTTAAACGCTCTTAATCATCGAATGGTTATCGCTTTTAAAAAAGCTCTCAGTACATGGGAAAAAGATGATGATGTTTCTTGCATCTTAGTTGAAGGGGAGGGACGTGCCTTCTGTGCTGGTGGAGATGTTGTAGAAGTCTATCATATGGGAAAAACAACCTCTTTTTATAAATATTTTAGCGATCAATATCGTTTAAATGCTTATATTAGACGTTTTCCAAAACCTTATGTTTCTTTCTTGAATGGTATTTGTATGGGAGGAGGAGTAGGGATTTCTATACACGGTTCATACCGGATTGTTACAGAAAACACACTCTTTGCTATGCCAGAAGGAGCTATTGGATTTTTTACAGATGTTGGTGCAAGCTTCTTTTTGCCACCTCTTCCAAATTATTTTGGTGTTTATCTTGCCTTGACTGGTGCGCGCATAAAATGGGGAGATTGTTTAAGCTTAGGACTAGCAACTCATGCAGTTCCTGAAATTGAACTCAATATGGTTAAAAAATTTATTATTGAGCAAGGAAATCCTATTTTAGCTTTAAAAAAACGAACAGTCACAAAAGACTATGAAACAAGTCATGAAACACGCTCTGTCATCAGTACTTGTTTTGGTGCTCACACATTAGAGAAATGTATGGAATTGCTTCATAAAAAAAGTAATGAAGGATCTTTGTTTGCCAAAGAATGCTATGATATTTTGCAATTACGTTCTCCAACTAGTTTAAAAATTATCTGGAAACAAATGAAACAAAACTCACCTCAAACTTTAGAAGATTGCATGAAGATTGAAAACCGTATCGCACACCATATGATTAACTCACATGATTTCTATGAAGGTGTGCGTGCAATGCTAATTGAAAAGGATAAAACACCTAAATGGCAGCCAGATAAACTCTTAGATATAACAGATGATATGATCGATACCTATTTTCAACCCGTTAAGCGAGAATTATTGTTTTGATAAGTAGTCCTCAAAAAAAGATTGTAAAAAACAATCTATTTCTATTAATTTATAGTTTTTATTTGCGATTTTTAGCACTAATTTGCTTGGGTTTAAGTGTTCTTTATTGGCTACGTCTTGTTGGGGTATTCCCAGGAGTTCTATGGCGCTTTGATCTCATGCCATGGCAGTGGCAGCTTTTATCAGGTACATTAGCTATCGCTTATCCTATAGCGTTGATTGGACTTTGGATGTATTCGCCGTGGGGAGTTGTTCTGTGGTGCATCGCAGCTTTTACAGAAGTACTCGTGATGACAATGTACCATTCTGATTTCAATTACCAGATTCTTGTATTACTTTATGGGATATTGTTCTTAATTCTTATGGCATTACAAATTATGATGATCTTTTTTAAAAGAAATCACATAACTGATGCTACTGATACCATTGTAACAGACTATTAGATCTAAAAACAAGATTGAGCTAGTAGTCCTGGCTCAATCTTGTTTTGATAAAGTTCATAGAGCTTTTTCAAGAAAATGGTACCCACCACAAATTCCAGATACTGGTCGCTTTTGTTGAGAATATCCATATCAATGATGCGAGTGCTCCCCAAAGTGCTGCTGCCATAATACATATCCTTTCTGCTTTTAAAAGTTCCATAATATATATTATGCGATAACGTGATACAGAACAAAAGAAGATAAATAACCTACTTAAATAGGAAAAACTTCCTTTAGACACATTAATCACATTTTTAACACGCTATTCACCTTTGCAACATAATTATGTCTAAAATTTGACAAAAATATTTAACTTTAAAAATATCACTTATAAGCTGCTGCAACACATTTCCCATTATATTTGGATTAGAGGCCATAAATTCAGCTTTATCAAAACTGCACGACTTTAAGTCCCTGGGTTCACTACGCAAATTTTCATCAAATGTTTTCCCTCCCCCCATACCAGCAAGAAGATCATTTTCATGTGACTAACAAAATAGAATAGAAAGGAGAATGTATAGAAGGCTGTAACTCACCTGTAAATCTACTCTAACTTTCAAGACTCTACCACTGTGGAGCAATTACCAACAGGACTATTACTGCTAAAATAAACATAGTATCCCCGACACAAAACATCTACACATAAAAAACTCATATTGGACACAATATTCCTATAAAAAACAATATAATGCCAAAAATTAACCTTAGTTTTAGACAATGAGCGGTATTTCTGTTTCGAAAATAAGGCCTTGATATGCAGGCTTAATATGTGGAGGGGTATAGTTTACAACCTCATCGTAATCAAGTGATTTGTCCATATGTGTTAATATAGCTTGTTTTGGCTTTAGATATTTTATCCATTGTAACGCTTGATCAACTGAAAGATGGCTTGGATGAGATTTAAACTGAAGAGCTTCAATAATTAAAACATCCAAATTCATCAATTTTGGTAATGTTTTTTTAGGAAACTCACTAACGTCTGTACAATAAGCAACATTTCCAATACGAAAACCTAAGGAATGAGCAGTCCCGTGAAATTGTAAATGTGTACTAACATTTATTGCTCCACCCTGCCCTTGAATTATAAATTCGCTATCTTCATTAATAAGATGCGCTTTTAAAATGGGTGAATAAGACGAACCTTTTGGTGTTTGAAAACAATAGCCAAAAGCATTTTTCAAATGTCCCAGTGTAAACGCATCTGCATAAATATCTATCAGACATTTTTGTGCAAGTGCATAGCTGCGTAAATCATCAATACCGTGAATATGGTCTGCATGAGAATGTGTATAAAGTGCAGCATCAAGATAGCTCACGCGTGCATCTATCATTTGTGACCGAAAGTCTGGTCCAGTATCAATAATAACCGTTGTTTTTTTTCCTGATGTGTGAATACGTTCAATTAATAAAGAACTTCTATAACGTTTATTCTTGAAATTATGCGGATCACAAGCTCCCCAATCGCCATTGGGGCGTGGTACTCCCGGAGAAGGACCACAACCTAATATTGTAAACCGGTATAGATCAAACATATCTTTTTTGCCTTACTTTATCTTGCTAAATAAACGAAAAGCATTTTGCGTCGTTATCTGAGCTGTTTCTTCAATGCTTAAGCCGATAGTTTCGGCCAAAGTAGCCGCTGTATAACGCACAAAAGATGGCTCATTGATTTTTCCTCGATGAGGAACAGGCGCTAAAAATGGTGCATCTGTTTCAACTAATAAATGCTTATGAGGTACAATTTTTGCTATGTCACGAACTCCAGAAGCATTTTTAAAAGTAAGGATACCTGAAAAAGATATATAACCACCAAGTTCAATGCCAGCACGAGCAAGTTGCATTCCAGAAGAATAACAATGCAATACAAATGGGAAAGCCCCTTCTTTTATCTGTTCACGTAATATTCGCTCCATATCTGTATCAGCATTACGTGAATGAATGACAATAGGCAGCTGTGTCTCTCGAGAAGCAATAATATGCTCTTGGAAAATTTTCTGTTGCTCTTCCGGTGAAGAATAATCATAATGATAATCAAGGCCTGTTTCCCCAAAAGCAACAATTTTGGGATGTGTCGATAGATAAATAAGCTTTTCAGCTGTTATGTTCTGTTCTTCATGCGCATGATTTGGATGTGTACCAACCGAACAAAATACTTGATCATATGTTTGTGTAATTTCTAGAAGCTTATCCAATTCGTGAACACGTGTTGAAATCGTTATCATACGTCCAACGTCGGCCTCTAAAGCTCGTTGAATAGTACTGTCTAATTTTTGCGTAAAATCCTCAAAATCAAGATGGCAATGTGTGTCAATTAGCATGATGGGTATCATCTTTCTTAAGGATATAACGGGGAAAGATTGGTTCTGGTGGTGGAAGATTAATGCCTTGTTGAATTTTTGAACTATTTATATGATGTAATAATCGATCTTCTTCAGCAATTGCAAGGCTATCAAGAATCTTGGCCGCTGATTGCGGCATGAAAGGCAATAGCATAATCCCTATTCGCCGCAAAACTTCTACAGTTACATAAAGAACTGTAGAAAATCTTTCTGGATTATTTTTTCGTAAACTCCAAGGTTGTTCACTGGCAAAGTAGCGATTAGCATCTGCTACGACCGAAAAAATAGCTGAAAGTGCTAAATGAATCTCTTGAGAAGACATAGCTTGGCGTAAAGTTTCAAGCGCTTGAAGAGATTGTTCTAAAAGCTGTTTATCTTGAACTAAAAATATAGTTGGTGTAGGAACTTTTGCATCGCAATTTTTGGCAATCATAGACAAAGAGCGCTGCACCAAATTTCCAAGATCATTAGCAAGATCTGCATT
Organism: Bartonella sp. B12(2025); assembly: GCF_053795135.1. Taxonomy (NCBI): domain Bacteria; kingdom Pseudomonadati; phylum Pseudomonadota; class Alphaproteobacteria; order Hyphomicrobiales; family Bartonellaceae; genus Bartonella; species Bartonella sp. B12(2025). Next base: position 696,252 of record NZ_CP200031.1, read on the forward strand.
AATGCGATTCACAAAACTATCATGGCTATAGCTGCCATCTTGTCCAAATGGTACTTCACGAAGAAGAAAATAACGCACCTGATCAAGACCATAATTGTCAACCATTTCAAAAGGATCAACTACATTTCCAATGGACTTTGACATTTTTGCACTGCGATTGAGTAAAAAACCATGCGCAAAAATACGCTTAGGTAACTCAATTCCAGCAGACATTAAAAACGCTGGCCAATAGACTGCATGAAAACGAATAATATCTTTACCAATAATATGAACATTTGCAGGCCAAAAATTACGTTTCTTTGTATTTTCGTCGAAAAAGCCAATTGCTGACAAATAATTTGTAAGTGCATCAACCCAAACATACATTACATGCTTTGGATTACTTGGAATACTAATCCCCCAATTTAAATTCGCTCGTGAAATAGAAATATCTTTTAAACCTGATTTTATGAAGCTTATAACTTCATTACGCCGTTCAGTAGGAGCAATGAAACCATGGTTTTTTTCATAATATTCAAGAAGAGCTTTTTCATAACGCGAAAGTCTAAAAAAATAACTCTCTTCTTCGTTCCATTCAACTGGAGAGCCTAATTCCTTCTCACGACGGATTTTATCTTCTCCAATTTCTGTATCCTTTTCTTCATAATAAGCTTCCTGACGGACTGAATACCAACCGGTATAACGCCCAAGATAAATATCGCCATTTGCTTCCATTTTTTTCCAAATTTCTTGACAAGCTTGATAGTGCCGCTGTTCTGTCGTGCGAAGGAAATCATCGTTAGAACAATTTAATGTTGCAAGCATTTTTTGGAATACAGCACTGTTGCGATCTGCAAGTTTCTTAGGTGTTACACCTAACGTTTCTGCTGTCTGTTGCATCTTTAAACCATGCTCATCCGTACCAGATAGAAAAAATACATTTTTGCCATCTAATCGTTGAAAACGGGCTAAAGAATCGCTTGCAATCGCACTATAGGCATGTCCAATATGTGGAGCTCCATTAGGATAAAAAATCGGAGTTGTTATATAATATGTGTCACGCATGTCATACTCGCTGTGAAACGCAATAAAAAATAATAATGACATAACGTCTGTCAATCATATTGTCACGGAAAAAGCTCACTTTCACGAATAATCTTATGAACTTTAAAAAGCAAGTTGATAATGAATTGCTTTTTATCAAGGTTAAATAATTGTATTTCCCTTACTTCTTGATGAATTTCTTCCCATGCTTGCGCGCATTTTTTTGAGAAAGTCAGATTTCCCTTTTCAGCCAGCATGATAGCTTTTTTTTGAATTTTATCAAGAATTTCATCGCAAAATTGTTGAAATTGGATCCCAGAAGAAGGTGAAGAAAGTGTTTGAGCAAAAGTATGTGTCGTAGATAAATTGCAAACAGATTTTTCCAAAAGAGCATCAATGGTTTTAATAATTTCAAGCCCACCGTGGTAAATAAGTAAAGCTGCTTTTCGAGGATTCCCTTTAGATTTTTTAATAATCATTTCAAGAGCTTTTTCATCGATCATTACATGATTGGAAAAAATATGTGTAATGACTTGTTTCATTGCATCATCATGCAATGGCCGCAAGGAAATCTGTTGGCAACGTGAACGAATTGTTGGGAGCAATCTTCCTAAAGAATGGGTGATAAGAATGAATAAAGTCTTTGCAGGAGGTTCTTCAAGCATTTTGAGAACTGCGTTAGCAGCATTTCTATTCATATCATCTGCAGAATCAATGATAACAATACGCCACCCACTATCTTGTGATGTTTGATTTAAAAAATGCAAAATATCGCGAATATCATCAATGAGTATGCCTGTTTTGAATTTTTGCGTCTTTAAATCAAAACGACGTGAAATGTATAAAAGACCAGGATGAATACCCTGCATAATTCGGCGCCATATGATTGAATTATATTCCGGTTGCAGAAAATCACCTTTTTGAGAACTTAAAATATTCCAAGCAAGGTGAAATGCCAATGTGGCCTTTCCAATCCCGCGTTCTCCTTCAAATAATAACGCATGATGTAAACGCCCTTCCTTACACATTTTCACAAAAAAATGACGGGCAGCCTCATGACCAAAGATGGTATTATTCTGTGACGGTGATAGAACGGCATCAATATCATCATATTGGCGTAAAGATTCTACTACATCACTCATAGAAAATGATCCAACATTACCTGATGACAAATACTTTTTATTTTATGCGCAACGACTTCTACTGCATCTGTTGCATCAATTACTTGAAATCTATGAGGTTCCTGTTTTGCCAATCCAAGAAAAGCTTGACGTCTTTGTTCTTGGATTTTAAGTTCATCTTTTTCAAAATAATCAATCGTTTCTACTTTTTTTCTTCGCAAATTTGCGCGTTCCATACCACACTTTGCTGGCATATCTAACAAGAACGTTAGATTAGGCATTATCCCATTCACAGCAACACGTTCTAAGACAGAAAGAGTGCACAAATTGACTTTATCATTGAGACCTTGATAAACACGCGTAGAGTCGATAAAACGATCACATAATACGATCTTACCTTTTTGTAAGGAAGGTGCGATCACTTCGATAACATGATCGGCACGCGCTGCCGTAAGCAGGGTTGCTTCAATGAAGGAGCCATAATGTTGTGCTTGACCTGACAACAAAATGTGGCGCATTGCTTCTGCACCTGCTGTTCCTCCTGGCTCTCGTGTTGTAACAACATCATAGCCCTTGCTACAAAAATATTGAGCAAGCAAAGAAATTTGAGTTGTTTTTCCTACTCCCTCTCCCCCTTCAAATGTGATAAAATAACCTGACACGTATAAACATCATCCCTTATTTAAGCACGTAACTATAAATATTTCCGTAACCATCCAATTGTTATCTCATAGAATGCATCTTTTGTTTTTGCAAAGAAACTTCCTTCCTGAACATTGGCTCCAGAAAAAATTGGTTTTTCAAGAAGAAGCTTTTTACCTTCTGAAATTTGAATAACACCAACTGGTTGCCCTAAAGCAACAGGAGCTTTCAACGGACCATGATATTTAATTTTCGCTTTAACATTAACTTTTTTTTCATTCGAAAGCATAAAGCTTATCGGCTTGTTAACAATAAGAGGAACAGAATTTTCTGACCCACCATAAACAGAAGCGCGACCAACTATCTCTCCCTTTGTAAAAATCGTTTTAAGATCAAAAGCACTCATTCCCCATTGAAGAATGCGTTCTACTTCTTTTGTATCTCCCTTACCATCCTGCAAACCATTTATTGCTAAAAAAAGACGTCGATGGTTTTTATAAATAGAAACAACCATTGAACCCCCTTTTTCTTCACTGTAACCAAAACCAAATCCTTCTACACCAATTTTCTTAGAAATAAGAGGGTTTTTATTACGTTGAAAAATTTTATTCCAAGTAAAGTGAGGTTCACGGTAAAGCGCATAATAATCAGGATATTCATAAAAAATATGACGCGCTAATGTGATCATATCGCGCAATGTTACAAACTGCCCTTCTTCAGGAAGTCCTGTCGCATTAACGAAATGGCTATGCGACAATCCAAGTGTTTTGGCTCTCTGATTCATCAGCTTTGCAAAATCAGCCTCACTTCCCGATATTCCTTCTGCAAGGATAATAGCAGCATCATTCCCATTAACAATAATTAAACCACGTAAAAGATCAGAAACACTAATTTCTGTCTTTATTTTTGCAAACATAGTGGTTGTACCGGAAGGCGCTCCACCTTTGCGCCAAGCATTTTCACTTACCTTGAATTTCTGTGTACTGGTTAACAATCCTTCTTTTAATTGATGAAATATGACTTCAGCCGTCATCAGTTTTGCTAATGAAGCGGGGGGGAAAGTAACATCACTCTGTTTTTCAAAAAGTATTGTATCTGTATCATTATCTAATAACAGTAATTGCGATGCAGAGTTTTGAAAGCTTTGTGCTCTCCCCCACTCATTCAATGTCAACATCCAAAATAAGGTAAATAAAACCCTTAGTGCTGTATGCATAACCGCCTCTCACATATCTAAAGAGTTAGTATAAACAGTCCTCTTATACCAGAAAAGCTTTGTTTATTTTTTCAAGATTGAAAAAACACCACAAACTTAGAATAGATTTCTATTTTGCTAAGTACCATTAAAACAAATAGGATTTATTTTTAATGTTTTAAGTGTACGAAAAGCATAATAAAGTTTTTAAGGCGTCATCTTTTCATAATAACACACAACCTAATTGTTCATTTGCAAATGAAGGTCTTGCTACAATCAGCCACTTGTAATCATCTATAACTTGAAAACTATATACAATCAGAAACAAACATTGTTTTTTCTTAAAACAATTATAATTAATTGGCTCTCATGCTTTTGCTTAGCTTATTTATAAAAGCTACTTGATCAAGCAACATCGGCTTATCGATCAAAATGGGACCAATTTCCGGCAATCTTATTGAAAGAGTTTTATTGAATTGATTTCGTTCAATTGCAGCTTCATCCAATTGTTTTTTAATATCCGCACCCAATCTCTCTAGTATGATATCTTCTCTCTCTTTTGAAATACTCGCCAATACTGGTGGGGATAGAGCGTAATTCTCTGACGTATAAGAAGCCATTAAATAGGCACCATCATAATAGTCAACAGGCGCATCAGAAATATATTCCACTTTAACATTTGCTACACCTGCATTTGCATAACCAAGTATTTCCGCAGCTTTCTTTGATAAATCAATAATTCTATCTTTCATAAAAGGACCACGATCATTCACTCTGACAATGATAGAAGATCCATTTTTCAGGTTAGTAACACGAGCATAACTGGGTAAAGGCATTGTGGGATGAGCAGCAGTCAAGAGATTCATGTCATAGACTTCACCATTTGCGGTTAAACGTCCATGAAAATCTGAACCATACCATGACGCTTCTCCCACGCGTTTATAGGTTGGATCATTTTTGGGATAATACCACTTTCCTTTTATTTTGTAAGGTTTGCCGACAACAACCCGCCCCCCCCTCTTTTCTTTTGATTGATTTTTTCCACTTGAAGTTTTTTGAGGAAAAATAACAGTCTTTGCATCAGTTTCCTTATTATGAGCAGAGTTTTTTACTGCAAAATGCGCAGTTTTGTTTGTGGAACAAGATACCAACAAATGGGAAATGACAACCACAAAAACAAGTTGAAATGTTGATTTAACAATGAAAGTAAACTTCTTTTTGCTATTTAAAATCATTTATTCAGCTCGCTTATTTTTATTACGTATTCACAGAAAAATTAAGCATTCACGGCAAAAGATCACGTCACACTTCTGTATGCGATAGGAACATTCATAATTTCAAATGATTCTCCTCATACGCCTATGCTATCCTTAAATTTTACTTTTTATCAAGAAATTAATGTATTAACAAAAAATACAATATTATAATATAAACTGTGAATAAGCAGAATACTTCTGCTTATTTTACAATAAATAGCAATTACTTATTTATACATATTTGTGCTGTTCGAAAAAAATATTAATAAAAACAGTATGTTATCATATTATTTTCATGTAAATGATTATGATTCTTTATGCATACAATGAGAGAAAAGAGAGCCATACACAGATTTATGATGGTTCTCATGTATCTGAGAAAGCTAGATTTTCCTGTGATGTAAAGGTTTTTAGCAATGAGCTTTTAAAGTGCATTTATTGCGGTAGTGCCAAAATTTTCGGTAGTGAAACCATCTGCAGATAACTGAAGTTCTAAATCATGAAAAATACGAATTCTTTGATAAGATCATACAGCCTAAAAATACAAAGTTCTAACAGAACAAAACAACCATCTTAACAAATGCGTGTTTCACGCCACGGATGAGTTGCGTATAAATAAGGGGAATGGACATGCTACATTGCTCACTGACCATAACGCAATCAAATGTTGCATACGCTTTAAGAGAAGTTAAAAAATAAGAAGAAGAGATTTTAGAAATCAAGCCTACTAAAGAATTACTCATTCAGATCAATAAAATCACAGCACCCCAAAACAGGTAATGCTTATAGCATATTGATGATCGTGCTTACAAAAGCGTAGAAAAATAATATATTTTTGACGTAGTAGAAAGGAGACGCGCTACCCCTGCAGAGACTAAGCATTTTAAATGGCTTTAAATGTTTTTTAATTGGACTGTTTATAATGCTCTTGAATAGAAATTTTGCTTTTAACATAAAACCGCTAAAGTCTGTTAATATAGGGGGATTCACGCTATGGTTAGAAGAAGGTATCGACAAATATTATCATCGTTGGGCACATGGTACACATGAATGCGAATGGGTTAATGTTATCTGTACTGTAGGTGGTACGGTTTGGATCGATTGAAAAGATATTAAAGATAATTATCCATTTAAAGACAGAAAAAAGCCAATTTAAAACAGATGTTTTTCTTCAAATTTTTCTTAATTAACAGAACCCCTTAAAACTGATTATATTGGGGTAAAACATTCACTAATAGTAAAGCGTGAATAAGCTCGTTAAAGAAAGTTTTGGCACCTTGTTTTATGAGCCGTGTAACGCGGACAGGCTTTAAAATCGGCACATGGATTAAGAAAGTTAATAGCAACACATGTAACTAATGCAAAAGCAACAGCATCACAACTTAAAGCGCTTTTGGCTTGAGAGAAAACAGTATTGCATCGCTGTATACCAAAATGGCTGATAGAAAATGGTCGGCAATGGAATCAATAGAAAAGGCTCAGGATAGGTAAAGATAAACCTCTAGTGTAAAAAGAACGAAGACTCCCGCACTTTTATGTAGGCTATTGATTTTATCAAAATATGGTGAGCGCGCAGGGATTCGAACCCTGGACCTACTGATTAAAAGTCAGTTGCTCTACCAGCTGAGCTACGCGCTCCCACACAAGCCATCTCACTTGTAGAAAGTAAGCGGAACATACGGTCGACTTTTCATTTGGTCAACACCTTTCGAAAAAAAATATTATTATTAGGTTTAGTTATCAATACTTTTCTGTTTTTTTCTCCTTTTCTCATCACGGTAAATATAAGTTTTTCTTCTTTTTAAGCTTGAGCAAAAGTAATAATTTAAACATAAAAAACGATTCATAGCGTCTAAAACAAAAATAGTGAATAATTCAAAATTACAAGAGGAGTAGGTAACATATGTAAAAATGGTAAACTGAGTTTTATAAATAACCAAAGCAAATAAGAAAAAACAGTGATCTCCACTGTTCTTGAATGTAACGGTTGGAGAAAAAGGGGGTGTATTTATCAGAAGATATAGATGTTATATCATTCTTATGCAGATAACATTATCTATTTTTATTTCTTTAAATGTTTTGTTTTCACATTTTCAAATATGAGAATGCACACTGAGCATATACTTGGAAACCCATTAATATATAGAACTAAAGCAGAGATGAAATAAAAGTCTAACACAATTGAAGTGAACTGAAAAATACCACTAGTGATGATAAAAAGATCGCGTTCAATATTTTAGCTGTAAATAAATTTACTGAAAATAATTCATCTTAGTTAAGAAAGTAAAATATATATATTATATATATTTATTATTAATATAAATAATAACATATTAAATTATTAAATTTACTTTTAAAATAAAAAGTAAAGATTTTTTTGAATCATCTCTAAAAAATTTATAGAATAATTACAGAAACATATATTTTAATTTCTTCCTTTTGGATTGGAATATTGAATGCTAACATATAAACAATATGAGCTACTCTTGTTCATTCGCAATTGTATGAAAGAAACTGGCATTCCCCCCTCCTTTGATGAAATGAGAATTGCATTAGAGCTTTCTTCAAAGTCTGGCATTCATAAGCTTATTGTAGCCTTAGAACAACGAGGTTTTATACGTCGTTTGCCAAATCGTGCTCGTGCAGTGGAGGTGATTCGACTCCCCGATAAAATAACATTTAATCTTTCTTTGGCTCGTAAAATTTCTCCCAATATGATAGAAAAAAATGGAAGAAAAGTATCAAAAAACTTTGATACTTTTGAAGCAGAAGAACAAAAAAATATCACTATTCCCATTATGGGGCGCATTTCTGCGAGTATGCCTACGTCTGCTATATTGCAACAAACAAATACGCTTTCTTTGTCACAAGATATGATTAATTCAGGTGAACACTATGCTTTAGAAGTTAAAGATGATTCTATGATTGAAGCTGGTATTCTTAATAAAGATACTATAATTGTTAAACGCCAAAATACAGCAACATCAGGTGAAATTGTTGTCGCGTTCATTGATAAAAAAGAGGCAACGTTAAAGCGTTATCGACGCAAAGGAGCTTCTATAGTATTAGAAGCTGCAAATTCTCACTACGAAACATACACATATGGATCTGAACGTGTACAGATACAAGGTAAAGTTATCGGACTTATTCGTAAATATTAAAAAATTATTTGGTATTTTTTAATTATTGTGTCACATTTATTAGTAAAGCACATGCACCCATAAAATATTTTTAAAAATAAATAACTTTAGAAAAGAATGTATTGCATATGTATAAAAGTTAAAAAGCATTTTTTATTCTTAATGAAGTAAAAACAGCAAAAAAATTTAAACATTATAAAAGTTGCAGGATTTATCATGGCAGCACCTCGTATTAGTTTTGTCTCCCTCGGATGTCCAAAAGCACTAGTAGATTCTGAGCGAATTATTACAAGGCTTCGATCTGAAGGTTATGAAATTTCACATAAGCATCAAGGCGCTGATCTCGTTATTGTGAATACCTGTGGTTTTCTTGATTCTGCCCGGAATGAATCGTTAGCCAATATTGATGAAGCCCTCAAAGAAAATGGAAAAGTTATTGTAACTGGATGCCTTGGTGCTGATCCTGAGGTTATTCGTCAAGCACATCCTCATGTATTGGCCATTACAGGACCACAAGCCTATGAAAGTGTTATACGAGCTGTTCATACAGCAATTCCTCCAGTTCATGATCCATTTATCGATTTAGTTCCTCCGCAAGGTATCCGCTTAACACCTCGCCATTATGCTTACTTAAAAGTTTCCGAAGGGTGCTCTAATCGATGTAGTTTTTGTATTATTCCTACTCTGCGTGGTAACCTTGTTTCACGTCCCATCAATGATGTTCTTCGCGAAGCTGAAAAACTTGTACAGGCTGGTGTAAAAGAACTTTTGGTTATCTCACAAGATACGAGTGCTTACGGTATTGATATTAAATATCTTGAAAGTTCTTGGAAAGATCGCACAGTACAAACAAAATTTTTCGACCTTTGCCGCGAACTAGGAAATATGGGCATTTGGATACGCATGCATTATGTCTATCCCTATCCGCATGTTGATGAAGTTATTGAACTTATGGCTGCAAAAAAGATCCTTCCTTATCTGGATATTCCTTTTCAGCACGCATCGCCAACCGTTTTGCGCAACATGAAACGTCCTGCCCTTATGGAAAAAACAAACCGTAGAATTGAAAAGTGGCGAGAAATTTGTCCAGATCTTGCTTTACGATCAACATTTATTATTGGTTTTCCAGGTGAAACCGATGAAGATTTTAACATACTTCTTGAGTGGTTAGAGGAAGCAAAAATTGAACGTGCTGGCTGCTTTAAATACGAAGAAGTAAAAGGAGCTACTGCAAATAATTTGGGTTTAGAAAGAATTTCTGAAGAAGTGAAAGAAAAACGCTGGCATCGCTTTATGGCAAAACAAAAACAAATTTCCACACGTCTTTTAAAGAAAAAAATCGGAAAAAGACTCCAAGTTCTTATTGATGAAAGTCAGGGTAAAATTGCTAAAGGTCGTAGCCAATACGATGCTCCAGAAATAGATGGTGCCGTGTATATATCATCACGAAGACCATTGCACGCAGGCGAATTTGTCACCGTTAAAATTGAACAATCAGATGCTTATGATCTCCATGGTATTGCAGTTTAGAATTATAAATAGATTAAAACTGATTTTCTTTAATGTTGAATAATTATAATAAACTTTTAAAAGCTCTATTATAGTGGAAACAACCCTAACTACCAAAAAAATTATAAAAATTCTTACAACTTAAAAAAACTTCTCACATGCTCTTCAGAAGTATTAACTAAAGGGTACAAGACAAAAAAACAATCATTCACCAATTACACTAAGAAAATTCATAAAAAACACTCCAATGGTGATTTTTAAAAGTCGAAAAAGCAAGCTAAAAACATTAGAGGTAAGTTTTATAATACCCAACTACAAATAGCAGAAACGACAAAACATACATAATATACAGGATACATTCTAAAGCAATAATATAGATAAATTCCTGGAAACTTATACCATTTTTATCTAAAAAAGAAAAAAAACCAAATGGGTCTATTGTCTTAAAAAATGACAATAGACCTGATATAGTTTCACTCACAAAGCAATAGAATAATTTTAAATATTTATAAAAAAGATCTATAAAGGGATAGCCCTCCTCTTTCAAGACAAACAATCAACGAGAATAGAACTCAACAACCAAATTTGGCTCCATTTGTACAGCATAAGGAACATCTGCAAAAGCAGGAATACGCGTAAACGTTGCTTTCATCTGATTATGATCTGCTTCAATATATTCAGGCACATCACGTTCCGCTAACTGCACAGATTCCAATACCAAAACAAGCTGTTTTGACTTTTCACGAACTTCAATAATATCACCTGGTTTACAACGGTATGATTGAATATTCGTACGCCGACCATTTACATTGATGTGACCATGATTGATAAATTGGCGAGAAGCGAAAATTGTAGGCACAAATTTTGCACGGTAAACAACAGCATCCAAACGCGATTCCAAAAGACCAATAAGATTTTCACCAGTATCACCGCGCCGACGAGCGGCTTCCTCATAAGTTTTACGGAATTGTTTTTCCGAAATATCACCGTAAAATCCTTTTAGTTTCTGTTTAGCACGCAATTGCACACCATAATCAGAAAGTTTTCCTTTACGGCGCTGCCCATGCTGACCTGGACCATAACTACGGCGATTAACAGGAGATTTTGGACGACCCCAAATATTTTCTCCCATACGGCGATCAATTTTATATTTCGTTGTTTCGCGCTTGCTCATCGCATTTCCTTTAAAATAAAAAACAAAATCTCATGATGAGATATCAAGGAAACGCGCCCTCCTCTGCCTTTAAATACAAAGACTGACAGAATACCTCAACACATAAAACATGTAAAGCCATCCACGGGACACGTCAATTAATGCTATTTTCCCGTAGGAAAAAGCTGTAATACTTTTATTGATCTTACACCTTAAAGTCAACTCCTTTCATAACGTTTAAGCTAAATCCTTTTAATAAATACTCTGTTGAAGAAGTTATATTTTGCGATGTGAATAACGCAAAATCTTTACGTTTCTTTACGTTTTTGGGACGCACTTTTTCCGGTAATAATGATCTTGTGTGTTTAGCCACAGCTTTTGCCGGATCAATCCATTCAACTGGCCATAAAGCTTGTTCATAAAAGAAGTTAATCAAAAAAGGATAATGCGTACAAGCCAAAACAATAATATCAGTATATTTTCCATCTTTCTCAACAAAGCACGGAAGGATTTCCTGACGTAACTCACTAGAATCTATAGGTTTTCCACGTAAATAATCTTCAGCAAATCCAGCAAGTTTTTCACTTCCAACAAGCTTAACATGATACTGAGCAGCAAAAGAATTGATTAATTCATGTGTATAAGCACGCTTAACTGTTCCAGGAGTGGCTAATACTGAGATAAAACCAGTTTTTGTTTGTTCGGCCGCTGTTTTAATTGCAGGAACCGTTCCTACAAAAAGAATATGGGGAAATTGCTGTCGTAAATCTGCCATCATCAGTGTAGAAACAGTATTGCAAGCGATTACACATAAGCTAGGATTATAGAGTGCCAAAAGATTTGTAAAAACCCTTAAAATACGGTTTTTTAGAACACTTTCTTCCCAGTTTCCATAAGGAAATCCTGCATCGTCAGCAACATAAATAAGTTGCATTTCAGGAATAAGAGCACGTACTTCCCTCAACACTGTTAAACCGCCAATGCCACTATCAAAAAAAAGAATAGGCCGTTCATCCATTAGTTTTCACACTTGTTTTAAATTTTTTTACGTTCACGATCTGCGGGCGCACCGCTTCCTCGCGGAAACTTAGGCGAAAAATGATCCAGTGAAGATATGATCCCTCGTAGCAAGCAAACCTCAGATTCACTAAAATTAGCGCGCGTAAAAACAGAACGCAGATTCGCAAGCATCACCTCTTTGCGTTCTGGGGGTCTAAAATATCCACGAACATCCAAAGCTCCTTCTAATTGAGATAAAAAACCGTGAAACGTTGCTTTATTCGCTGGCTCCATCTCTGTTGCACGAAAAGCCGTATCTCTGACATCCTCCAAACCTGATTTCATCCATTCGTAAGACATAAGCAAAACCGCTTGTGCAATATTGAGTGACGCAAAGGCAGGATTAACCGGAAAAGTGATAATTTCATCAACAAGGCTGATTTCATCATTTTCTAATCCCCACCTTTCTCTTCCAAACAAAATACCTGTTCTATGTCCAATATTCTCGCGTTGACGCAACATACCTGCTGCTTCAACAGCACTTTTCACGGTTTTAAAACCACATCTTTCACGTGCTGTTGTAGCAAAAACATAATGCAAATCTGCAATCGCATCACGCAATGTATCAAAAATTGCTGCGTCGTTAATGACATGATCTGCTTTACTAGCTGCAGCTCTAGCTTTTTCATTTGGAAATGCTTCCCGAGGTTTGACTAACCGAAGCTTAGAGAGCCCAAAATTTGCCATAGCCCTTGCTACCATACCAATATTTTCAGGAAGTTGCGGTTCGACTAAAATAATAATTGGACCATTTATTAAATTTTTACGATTCTTATTGGTTCCAGCCATCAATCCTACCTAATTCCAATACATTATATTCTATAGCTGACTTTTTGAATACAACTTTTTTAATAATAAATTACGGTTAATATTACTTTTTCATTCAGAATTTATTATGAAGTAATAGCTTCAAAAAAATTAACAATGAATTGTAAAAGAAAAACAAACTTTTGTTATTAGACCTTAGAGCGGTTATGTGAGTTACTTGAACGTTTTTGTATCAACAGTGCATTATTTAACGTGCTATAATATTTATAAAATTATAATCTGAGTTGAATTATCAAATTATGTATTTTAAGAAAGGAACATGCTCTTTATTCCTAAACTTTTTCCTGCAAAACTTATCCGTCGTTATAAACGTTTTCTTGCTGATGTTAAATGGGATGATCAACACACCTTTACCGTGTCAGTTCCTAATACAGGATCAATGCTTGGATTAACAACTCCAAACTCTAATATTTTGCTTTCATACAACAACAACTCCAAGCGAAAATACGCATATCGATTAGAAATTGTTGAGGCAAATAATACTTTGGTTGGCATTAATACGACTTTACCAAACAAACTTGCATTAGAAGCAATTCAAAATGGATTATTACCGGAGCTAAACGGATATAAAACAATTTTGAAAGAACAATATTATGGTACGCAATCACGGGTTGACTTTCTTCTACGTAACGGCATCACCCCTGACTGTTATTTAGAAGTTAAGAATGTTCATTTTATTCGCCAAAGAGGATTAGCAGAATTTCCTGATACCGTAACAAAACGTGGTGCACGCCATCTTGAAGAACTCATAAAAATTGTGCAACAAGGAAAAAGAGCCGCTATGCTTTATGTAATTCAACGAGAAGATTGCTCATCTTTTACAATCTGTTATGATCTTGATCCAACATATGGACGTAAATTTGATTTGGCATTAAAATCAGGGGTAGAGTTTTACGCTGTAAAATGTCACGTAAATGCGAAAGGTATTTTTCCGATTCATCGAGTGAAAATAGAAAATAGAAAAAGCAATGACTGATTATATTGAATATAATAAGACGTCCTTAAAATTTAACGGACAAATTCGCATTTTTGATGAATACGCTTTTGCTAAAATGCGTGAAGTTGGTCGCATTGCTGCGGAATGCCTAGATGCACTTACGAATATTATTAAGCCAGGAGTCACTACGCAAAAAATTGACGATTTTGTGTTTACTTTTGCTGCCGAGCGAGGAGCTCTTCCTGCTGACCTTAATTATCACGGGTACGGTCATTCATGCTGCACGTCCATCAATCACGTTGTTTGTCATGGCATCCCTAATAAAAGGCTCTTGCAAGAAGGTGATATTGTTAATGTTGACGTGACCTTTATTCTCGACGGTTGGCATGGGGATTCAAGCCGCATGTACCCCGTTGGAAAAATTAGACGTGCTGCGGAACGTTTAATAAAAATAACGCATGAAAGTCTCATGAGAGGAATTGCTGTCGTCAAACCTGGAGCAACTACAGGTGATATTGGTGCAGCCATTCAACACTACGCAGAATCTGAACGATGCTCCATTGTGAGAGATTTTTGTGGACATGGAATCGGCCAGCTTTTTCATGATGCACCCAATATTCTACATTATGGAAATCCTGGAGAAGGAGTAGAACTAAAGCAAGGTATGATGTTTACAATTGAGCCGATGATCAACCTTGGTAAACCACAGGTTAAGATTTTATCTGATGGCTGGACTGCCGTTACACGCGATCGATCTCTTACTGCACAATACGAACATACAATCGGTGTAACAAATGAAGGATGCGAAATTTTTACTGCGTCTCCTGAGAATATTTTTTACATTCCAAGTTCTTATGCCTGAAAAAGAAATGTTATGGCTAAAAAAATAAATATAAAAGGAAACATCCAGAGCAACAGTTTTGCATTGATATCGAGTTCTCCACTTGATCCAATACCAGGAACAAAAAGTAAAGAAACTCAGAAAAAATCACAGACACATAAACATTATCAAGGGCATCGTGAACGTCTTCGTAAACGTTATTTAAAGTCAAAAGGAAATGCAATTGAAGACTATGAATACCTTGAGCTATTGCTTTTTCGCACTATTCCCCGAGCAAATACAAAACCAATAGCTAAAAACTTGATAGCACGTTTTGGCTCATTAGCTGACGTATTGGGTGCTGATATTCATCGACTTCAAGAAGTTAAAGGATGTGGTCCGGTGACTGCGACTGATTTGAAAATTATTTCAGATGTTGCTGGACGCCTTGCACGTGCAGAGTTATTTAAACGTGATATTTTTTCATCATGGGATAAAGTATTAGCTTATTGTAAAGCTATCATGGCACATGAAACACGCGAACAGTTTCGTATCTTATTTCTTGATAAGAAAAATGGTTTACTTGCTGATGAAGTGCAACAAACTGGAACCATTGATCATACCCCTGTCTATCCGCGTGAAGTAATCTCTCGAGCTTTGGAATTATCCGCATCAGGACTTATCTTAGTGCACAATCACCCTTCTGGTGACGCTACGCCTTCTGAAGCAGACATAACAATGACATACAGATTAAAAGATGCAGCAAATGCATTAGGAATTGCTATTCACGACCACCTTATTATCGCACGAAACACCCACACGAGCTTCAAAGCATCAAAACTCATATGAATTTTATTAAGTGAAGAAAGATTTCATTCAATTATTCATAACGAATCAACTTTCTAGATCAATATCTAATATGGCCATTGAGAAATTGTATGATAGTTCATTCTCATCTTCATCTCGATAGATAATACCTAAAAACTCATCCCCAATATAAACCTCACAAGAATCACTCTTTTTAAGCCGTGCTTTCACTTGTAATGCTGAATTTTGGAATGTGTTTTTAAAATAACTATCAAGTTTTTTTATTTCATCAGCATTCACAATGCCCTCCTGTCTTTTGAGACTCTTAAATTAACTCCTAGTTGGCAAACAAAGGCACTCCTAAGATTCTCTAAAGCCATAAAAAATCTTAGTCTTAATCTTCACTTATATGACCTATACTCAAAATAGCACCATTTTGACACATTTACTGAAGAAGTTTTGCTAGAAGTATCTATCATTGTTAAATATACTCGTATAGATTCAAAAGTAAAAAAACGGTTAGAAGACCGTAATTTTTACCTTATCCCCAATTTCAGCATTTGCGCTTACAAGCATATTCTGACGAAACATTGATCAATCACTTATATTTTTTTCTTTTCTGTCAAAAGTAGAATTTTATAAAACAAAAGCATTTCCGTCTTTTACAGCTTTTTGTTTACTAAAAATCCCACTGCATAGTTAAAAAAATATTTTTCTTTAACTACTTCCAGAGTACATTCGTTCAACTTAAAAAGGAAATTACATTTCTACACAAATATATAAAACAAGCTAGCTAGAATTTACGGTTACTCTTCCCAGCTTTTCATTTTATTCGAGATAAAAATATTATTATTCTCTCAACTCTAAAACCTATGAATAATTCTCATACGATAGGATAACGAGAAAGAAAATCGATAACACCTTTTTTATAGACCTTATCTCCCACAGCGAGCATATGATCTCGACCAGGAATCGGTAACGCTTCACCATAGGGCAACAAAGCTGCTAACGGCTCTGCTTCACCACCAATATCATCTAATGAACCAACAGCAACAAGTGCAGGTTGTTTAATTTTGTAAATCTCAGATGCTGTTAAATCCTTTTTTGATGTGATAATACAAGCAGCGAGAGCACGTCTATCGCTTTTAGTTTGATCTGCAAATTTACGAAACATCAAACCACGAGGGTTAGTAATAGCAGAAATATCATCTGCTAAAAGAGCTTCAGCGACAGGTTCCCAACTCCCTGCTCCTGTTACCATACCAATACCTAAACCACCAAAAATAACGCTGTGTACATATGTTGGATGCAAAAGAGCCATAAATGCACTAATTCTTGCACCCATAGAATAGCCCATAACATGTGCTTTAGATAGTTCTAAATGCTGCAATAATCTTACGGAATCACCAGCCATAGCTTGAGGCGTATAAAAAGAAGGATCATAACTTTTAACTGAATCTCCATGTCCCCGATTATCAAGAGCAATAACACGATATCCTGCTTCAGTAAGAGTACGAAACCAACCCGTTGCATACCAATTCACACGTGCGGAAGACCCAAAACCATGAATTAACAAAACAGGCATACCCTGCCCTTCTTCTCGATAAGCAAATCGCAAACCATCGTATTCAAAAAAACGAATATCTTCCGCTGTCATTTTTTATCACCTTTACACTTTCCACAAATAGCATGATGAATAACACGCTGTCTCTTTCTTTTGTACTTGTTTTTCAAAAACTTCAGCAGCATTAATCTCAAATGCAAAAGTTGCAGGTACTCCTAACGAAATAGTATCTGTTGAAAATGGGAAAGCTTTTTCGACAATTGATACAACAATCTCTTCAATATTAAAAAAACATATCTAAGGATAAAGATATATTTACCATCCACATAAAAAGTTCCTGCTTACTCTCTAATTGCTTATTCTTTGATGTCTAAAAAGCATTGCAGATTACGTGAAATTAGTGCGATACATCAAAATCAGCTGCCATCTGAAGCTATGCAAAAGAAACCTCCACCCTATAAACAAAACCGTATTTTTCTTTGTTTATATTTCTAAAAAAATCGGATGAACAGGAATTCTCTATAAAAATTTTTGCTACAGCTATATACATTCTCAACATAGAAAACAGTGTCAATGGAACGGTTTTTCCTCTTAAAAAAACTTCAATATTTTCATCTCCACCTAAAGGATCTCTTTAGCTTTGTCGCACAAAATAAAAAGAATCAGAATTTTGAAAAATGAAATAGTCACTCTCTTATCGCATTCACTACAATATATTCACAATCCGCCTCATTTGATTTACAGCTTTACAGATATGCTTTTCTATTGCACATGCTGGCTTTACGACCATTTTCACTTATTTCTGTACAATAATACCTCTCTTAAAAAAAACAAAGAGATCACATAATTCCAATAGTAGAATTCAATGCGTAGCAAATGGGATCCCTATATCCGGATAGATTTCTGCTGTCATCAAGCCTTTTTCCCCTTTACCAAAACGTATAAGAACAACTTGACCAGATCGAAGCTCTGCTAAACCAAAACGACGCAATGTTTCCATATGAATAAAAATATCTTCTGTCCCCTGCCCGCGACTAAGAAAACCGAATCCTTTATCGCGATTAAACCACTTGACAATTGCGCGCTCTAAGCCACTTTCTGGAGTAACAGAAAAATGCGTACGGGCTGGAGTTTCTAACGGATGAATTGCTGAAGAACAATCTATGGATTTTACCTGAACGCACTTCAGTCCTCTTTCAGTTTTTTCCACAGCACAGAAAACTTTAGCACCTTCCAAAGCTGTTTGAAAACCGTCTCTTCGCATCACTGTAACATGCAATAATATATCGGGAAAATTAGGCAAATCAGGGACAATAAACCCATATCCCTTACTACCATCAAACCACTTAATGACACCACTGATTTCAATAATCTCACCACAAGCACCTATACCTTCCTCGGATAGGGCACAATCCTTTAATGCATCCTTAGTCGTCATAATAAAACGTGATCCTGTAGCTTTAAATTGTACGATATTGATTCTCTATGCCTAAGTAAACATTGCTCTTGCATCAACACGCAAGCCCCAAGATTAAGATTTCCCCATATTGTCGCATTTCCTATGTTAATATCAATACAAATATTTACGAAATTGTTTGATTGTACGCCCTACACACCTTACAATAGTTATCCTATAAAAAATAATACAAAGGGTTTTTCACATAATGATATTTTTATTAATGTGTAACTTGCATGATGAAAAAGTTCAAGATAAAGTGCACAAACTACAACTTAATTAAGGAAAGTGCGCAATGCAATTGAAGAAAATCCTTACTACAGTCGCAGCTGTCATGGCTCTTGTATCAAATGTCTATGCGAGTGAACCCATCAAAATCGGTGTTTATCTTCCGTTAAGTGGTCAAAATGCATTTGGAGGCCAGCTTGAAATTAAAGGCATAGAATTAGCACATAAAAAAATCCCAGAAATATTAGGACGTAAAGTGGAACTTATTATTATTGATAATAAATCTGATAAGGTAGAAGCTGCTAATGCTGTTATGCGTTTAACTGCAAGTGAAAAAGTTAATGGAATTATTGGTAGTTATGGCTCTTCACTCTCGTTGGCTGGTGGAGAAATATCTGAAAAAGCAAAAACTCCAACTATTGCAACTTCCTCAACAAATCCGCTTGTTACACAGGGTAAAAGGTATTCTTTTCGTGCTTGCTTCATCGACTCCTACCAAGGTGTAGGAATCGCAACCTATGTAAGTCAAACTTTACACGCAAAAAAGGCAGCTATCCTCAAAGATATATCAAGCGATTACGCGATTGGCCTCGCAAGTTATTTTACACGTGCTTTCAAAAAATTAGGTGGTGAAGTTATCTCAAATTTAAATTATAATTCTGGAGATCAGGATTTTTCAGCTGTTCTCACACAGATTATAGCGCAAAAACCTGATATCTTATTTATTCCATCCTATTTTTCTGAAGGTGCCATAATCATGAAACAAGCGCGTGAACTAGGTGCAACGTTTCAAATTATGGGTGGAGACGCTATGGATAATCCAGAAACCGTTACAATTGCAGGAAAAGCTGCAGAAGGCTTCTTACATACAACACTTCCCTACAGTGAGGATATGCCGAATATGTCAACAGCTGCACAAGAGTTCACAAATGAATGGAGAGCTGCTTATCCTAACAAAGAGCCAAATATCAACTCTGTTTTGGGATACACGAGTTATATGATGTTCATGAAAGCTATTGAAAATGCTGGCAGTGCTGACCGTGAAAAAATCACTATCGCCCTTAGTAAATTGAAGGATTTTCAAACACCCTTTGGTGATATGTCTATGGATGAGAATCATAATCCTAAAATGTCTATTGGTATAATTGAAATAAAAAGTGGAAAACGTGTTTATTTAGATGAAGTCAAACCCGCTTTTTAAAAGATCAGAAATTTTTCTAATAAAAATACAAAATGGTTGAGTTTTTTCTCAACCAAAATTTAAAGGTTTCTTATTTTATCCTATATTAATTAACAAATGTGGAAGGATAAGAGATGAGCACTGAAATGTTCATCCAGTATTTTTTTAATGCACTGACATTAGGATCTCTTTATGGGCTTATCGCTATTGGTTACACTATGGTCTATGGTATACTGAGATTGATTAATTTTGCTCACGGTGACATTTTCATGTTGGGAGCATATTTTGTTTTCTTTTCCACGATTAGCTTTATGCCTGCTTGGGCTGCTATTCTTCTTTTATTACTGGCTGTTCTTGTTTATTATTCGGTGTTTATAGGGTTCAAAAAACGCCCTCCAATTTATTGGGTTGCTATTTTTTTAATTCTTGCTTTAGGGTTCATTTATTATTTTAAAATTTCCCCACAAGATTTTGCACCGATTTGGGCCTTAGCTCTCTGTTTTTCAATTTTTATCACAAGTGCAGTGGGTATTACTGTTGATCAATTTGCCTATAAACCTCTGCGCCATGCTCCGCGTATTTCAGCACTTATCGGTGCAATAGGAGTTTCCTTTTTTATTGAAAATCTTGCTACTGTACTCTTTAGTGGTGTTCCGAAAGGTGTAAAACAGCCAGATTTTCTTGTAGTACCATTTCTATGGCACTTAGAATCGGGAGCGGATAGAATCATTAGAATTGCTCCTATGTCTTTGATCGTTCCCGCTGTTTCATTTATTCTTATTGTTTTATTGCTATGGATTATCCATAAAACAAAACCTGGTCTTGCTATGCGTGCAATTTCACATGATATTGAAACGACGCGTTTGATGGGGGTTTCTGTTAATAAAGTTATTGCATTTACATTTGGAATAGGCTCAGCACTTGCTGCCATCGCAGGCATTATGTGGTCTCTACGCTATCCTCAAATTCAGCCTTATATGGGTGTTCTTCCTGGACTCAAAGCATTTATCGCTGCTGTTATTGGAGGTATTGGCTCGATTCCAGGAGCAATGTTGGGAGGATTGTTACTAGGGTTTATTGAAACTATGATTATCGCATTCTTTCCCTCGCTATCTGGATATCGAGATGCATTCGCTTTTATTTTGTTGATTCTGATTTTATTGGCAATGCCTACTGGGTTAATGGGCAAAAAAAATCAGGAGAAAATCTAATGACAAAATCAGTTACAACTTTTCTATCGTGTATCAGTATTTTAATTTTTATCTGTTTCTTATTTTATGCTGATAAACATTTTAATGATTACACACTTCGTGTCATCAATCTTATTGCTATTAATGCGATATTGGCAATTTCGCTTAATTTGATTTACGGTTTTACGGGTATGTTTTCTCTTGGACATGCTGGCTTCATGGCCATTGGTTCTTATGTATGCGCAATTTTACTTCTTTCCCCTGAACAAAAAGAAATGATGTGGATTCTTGAACCTATAGCTGAGCCTTTGCATTATCTGCAGTTGCCTTTTTTTGTGGCCGTTACTGTAAGTGGTTTGTGTGCTGCTGTTGTAGGTTTATTGATTGCTCTCCCTATATTACGTCTTGGTGGTGATTATCTTGGAATTGCAACATTGGGTTTTGCAGAAATCATTCGCATTGTTATTACGAATGCAACATCTATAACAAACGGTTCTTTGGGCATCAAAGGGATACCTCAAAATGCCACATTATGGTGGAACTGTGGCTGGTTAGCATTTACAGTTATCTTTATTACTCTTTTACTGCGAAGCAATACTGGTAATGTATTGCGTGCTATTCGTGATGACGAAATTGCCGCAAAAACAATGGGAATTAACGCTTTTTTCTACCGTAGCTTCTCCTTTACTGTTGGTGCATTTTTTGCAGGTATAGGAGGAGCACTGATGGCTGCTCTTATTTCAACTATCGATCCCAAAATGTTCAACTTCCTTATAACTTTTAATATTTTGATGATTGTTGTTGCTGGTGGTCTTGGTTCAATTACAGGTAGCATTATTGGTAGCATTATTATTACAGTTATGCTTGAATGGCTTCGCATTATTGAAAGCCCGTTTGACTTAGGTTTTATCCATGTTCCTGAGATACCAGGGCTTCGTATGGTTGTTTTTTCTCTTCTATTGCTAGTAATTATCTTATTTTGGAGAAAAGGATTATTGGGACAACGCGAATTCTCATGGAATAGAATTTATAGCTTTTTGACACGCAAAAAGCTCCCTAATACTGAGGGAAAGTTATGAACGATACCATCCTTTCACTCAATGATATCGTGATGCGTTTTAGCGGATTGGTTGCTGTAAATAATATTAATATGGCGATTAAACGAGGAACAATTACCGGATTAATTGGTCCAAATGGCGCTGGAAAAACGACTGTTTTTAATATGATATCTGGATTTTATACTCCCACAAGTGGAATAATTCTTTTTGACGACCAAAAAGTTTCTGGAGCTCCTCCTTATATTATCTGTAGATGCCATATTGCGAGAACATTTCAAAATATTCGCCTTTTTTCAGGACTAACGGTTTTGCAAAATGTTATGGTTGGAGCTCATGTTCGACAAAAGTATCCATGGTTTTCTTCAGCTCTATTTTTTCCAAAAGCAATGAAAGAGAAAAGCGAAGTCCATAAAAGCTCAATGGAACTTCTTGAGCGGCTACAACTTGATCACCTTGCTAATCAATCCGCAATGACTTTGCCTTATGGTGTGCAGCGACGTCTAGAAATTGCGCGTGCGCTAGCAACAAAGCCAAAATTGCTTCTTCTTGATGAACCTGCTGCTGGCATGAATCCACAAGAAAGTGAGGATCTTAAAACATTTATAGCAAAAGTGCAAAAAGACTTTGATCTTACAATTCTGCTTATAGAGCACGATATGAAAGTTGTTATGGGACTTTGCCAATATATTTGGGTAATGGAATATGGCTGTTGTATTGCCAATGGCACACCAGATGAAATTCGTAACAACCCTAAAGTTATTAAAGCTTATCTTGGCGGAGATATTTATGGATATTCTTAAAATCAAAAATCTTCACGTTCATTATGGCGCCATTAAAGCTGTCCAAAATCTTTCTATGTCTATAAAAAAGGGAAGTATAGTAACTTTAATCGGTGCCAATGGAGCAGGAAAAAGCAGTATTGTACGCTCTATTACAGGACTTAATCAATCTGTTTATGGAGAGATTACATATAAAGACGAATCAATTATTAAAAAATCACCAGAAAAAATTTTGCGATTGGGTATTGCTTTAAGTCCTGAAGGACGACGCATTATGCCCCATTTCACTGTTTTGGAGAATCTATATTTAGGTGCTTATATTCGTCATGATAAGCTAGAGATTGCCCGCGATATCGAATGGATATTTGATCTCTTTCCACGCTTACGTGAAAGAACAAAACAGTTGGGAGGAACAATGTCAGGTGGTGAACAACAAATGCTTGCTGTAGGTCGCGCACTCATGAGTAATCCTGACATGGTAATATTAGATGAACCCTCTCTGGGTTTAGCACCGCTTCTTGTAAAGGAAATTTTTTCAATTATCCGGAAAATTAATGATATGGGAAAAACTGTTCTTCTTATTGAACAAAACGCATTTGCAGCACTTTCTATTGCTGACTATGCTTATATTTTAGAGGTAGGGAATGTTTTATTTCACGGTGAAGGCAAAGCCATGCTTTCTGATCCACGTGTTAAAGAAGCATATCTCGGCGGATAAAAGCTACGCAATACTTTAAAATCAATAACTTATCCTTTCCCAAAGCATCTCTCTGCTTTAAGAGAAATACTTTTTTATCATTATATCCACCATTTTTCAGTGCTAAACGTTCCGGCCGCTTGTTCTATAACGTAGGCTATTTGAAAAATGACTTCTTCAGCAAAAGGTTTACCAATCAATTGCAAGCCTAATGGTAAACCATTTGATGAGAGACCAGCAGGAATAGAAATTCCTGGTAAACCAGCCATATTAACTGGCACAGTAAAAATATCATTGAGATACATTGCCACAGCATCATTTTTTATTTTTTCATCAGCAATGCTAAAAGCTGATGTTGGTGTTGCAGGCGTAAGAATGGCATCGACACCAGAAGCAAAGCATTGATCAAAATCACGCTTCACTAATGTTCGTATTTTCTGCGCTCTAATATAATAAGCATCATAATAACCTGATGAAAGGACATAAGTACCGATCAAAATACGACGTTTGACTTCATCACCAAAACCAGCTGAACGGGTATTTTTATACATTTCAATAACGTCTTTTCCCGGTATGCGAAGACCAAAACGAACACCATCATAACGCGCTAAATTAGAAGACGCTTCTGCAGGAGCTACGATATAGTAAGCAGGCAAAGCGTATTTTGTATGGGGTAATGAAATATCAACAATCTCAGCACCTGATTCTTTTAGCCAACTCATTCCTTTTTTCCAAAGCGCGATAATTTCAGGAGACATCCCCTCAAGGTAATATTCTTTTGGAATACCAATTTTCATTCCTTTTATTGATTGACCAATATAACTTTCATAATCAGGGACTGGTAAATTAACCGAAGTGGAATCTTTTTCATCAAAGGAAGCCATTGATCTAAGTAAAATAGCACAATCGCGAACATCTCGGCCTATAGGCCCAGCTTGATCAAGTGATGAAGCAAAAGCTACAACCCCCCACCGTGAACAACGCCCATAAGTTGGTTTAATTCCTACCGTCCCAGTGAATGCTGCTGGCTGACGTATTGAACCGCCTGTATCTGTCGCTGTTGCACCAGCGCAAAGCTGCGCCCCAACAGCGGCTGCAGAACCGCCTGAAGAACCACCTGGCACGAGCTTTTCATTGGAGTCTTTTTTTCTCCATGGACTAATAACTGGACCATAACATGACGTTTCATTGGAGGAACCCATAGCAAACTCATCCATATTAAGCTTACCTAACATAACGGCTCCATCTTGCCATAAATTAGCTGTTACGGTTGATTCATAGCGCGGTTTAAAACCATCAAGGATATATGAACAGGCTTGAGTATGAACACCATGTGTCGCAAAAAGATCCTTAATTCCTAATGGAATTCCTTCTAAAATACCACCTTGCCCTCTAGCCAAGCGGTTGTCTGATTCAGCAGCCATTTTTCTTGCTTGTTCTGCTGTTATTGCCACATAAGCGTTCAAAGTTGGATTAGCTAATTCAATCGCTTCTAAATAAGCTTCTGTTAATTCAGTTGCTTTGAACTCTTTTTTTATTAGAGCATCACGGGCTTGTGCAATTGTAAAGGTTGTTAAATCGGTCATATTGGTTCTCAAGTTTTTAAAATATAAAAAGTTACTCGACGACTTTTGAGACAAGAAAAAAATTTTCTTCTGTAACAGGTGCATTTGCTACGATATCTGCTGCTTTATTACCGTCTGTGACATTATCTTCACGCATTCGTAACGTCATTGGCATCACTGATGTTAGCGGCTCAACACTACTGACATCAACTTCACTCAATTGTTCCACAAAACCTAAAATAACATTGAGTTCTTTTGTCACACGTTCTACTTCATCGTTGTGAACAGCAATACGCGCTAAATGTGCCACCCGCTTGACTGTTTCTTGATCAACAGACATACTATGCCTCTCTACTTTTTATTTTGATATTTCATTTATGGCTATACAAGGCTGCGTTTACGAGTGCAAGAATATTGATAACGCGAATAAAAAATATAAGTATGAACCTAAACACTAAAAGACTTAAATTATAAACCATATGGCTATTATCGATATCAATGAAGTTATTACACATCTTTTGCCTGGACAAACAATAGCAGGTTTAGATTTAGGAAGAAAAACTATCGGAATTGCGATTTCTGATATGGGGCTAACTTTTTCAAATCCGCGTCCTGTGCTTCAACGAAAAAAATTTGTGGAAGATGCCCACGCACTTATAAAAATTTTTGATCATGAAAATGTAGGAGTTGTTATCATTGGCTTACCTCTTAACATGAATGGAAGTAATGGTTCTCGTGCTCAAGCAACAAGAACTTTTGTAAGCAATATGAAAGCACATACAGAAATTCCATTTGTTTTTTGGGACGAACGCTTATCAACTATTGCTGCGGAACGCTTTCTTCTAGAAATGGATGTATCGCGCGCTAAAAGAGCAACCCGAATTGATTCGGCTGCTGCTGCTTTTATATTGCAAGGTGCTCTCAACAGAATTCAAAGCCTTCATCATATGGAAGGATAAAGAACATTTAACAGGTGTCCTGCATTATACCGTGCAATTAGCATTCCATAGGAAGATCTCCATTGTCCTCCAAGGCGGCTTTCCATATAGGCATTTGCAACATGTTCTATGTCTGTAGAACGTAACGATGCAGCTGCAGCTGCATACGCCACTTGTTCAACAAAAAATCTTCCTGCTCCCTCATTTGCCGATGCCATCTCCACAGCAGACTTAATAATTTCAATTGCTCGTGGTCCAGCTGGTCCAATATCAATAGCAATTTTTTCTAACAATTTCTGAAACAATCCCGGTGCTTTTTCAGCGATGAGAATTGCATCCTTTACCAATTGATTAGCAGAATTATTTCTTACAATCCGTGCAGGCCCATTACACAGCATTTGCGATAATGGATTTCCCTCAACAAAGCTTTCGATGCCAAGTTGAGCAATAATTTCACCAATAATAGGAATGATTAATTGACTGACGTGATAAGCAATAATAGGCGTCATAATTCGTGCAAAAGCTGCTTCAGAACGATCATTTGCAGCGTTATCAAAGGCTCGCGCTAAACGTAAAACCAATGCTTGTGCGGCAGCGATATCCAGTGCAATATCTGCAAAAATACGTTCTGTCAGTGGCGGTAAAGGCTGATCCGGTATTTTTTTCCGAAAAAAATCTATGCCAAATTGAAGTGCAGCCCGCAGAACACCTGCCGATATTACAGATTGATCGAAACGCATCATTGTTTCGATATCTTTAATTATTTTAATACCTTCTCCGGCATTACCCAAAAGCCAACCATAACTACCCTGAAAATCAACAACACCTTCTGGCGTTAAAAATTCTCCGGAACGCTGCACTAAATGACGAATCGAGATAGTACCATTTAATGCGCCATTTTCTTGTATGCGTGGAACTAGAAAGCAGCTTAAATGACCATCTAAATCTGCACTAACAAGATATCCATCCACCATAGGATTAATAACATTTGTTTTGACAATATTTAAACGATACAGGTCACGCCCCATTTTTTTATCAAAAGAAATTTTTTTAACACACGGAAAATTAAAAGAGTATTTTTCGTGTTTTTCAACACCGTCAAAAGCACATGTAAGAGCAGCCGCCTTTTTGCTATTAACAGGCTTGGACGATAAATCATATTGGCGTGATAAGAGTACACTTTGCCATTTTTTGAAGAGCTCAGAATCACTAATTAAGACTGCAATAGCCGCACTTGTTATAATAACTTCATTCAAATGCCCTGTTTCCAGACTAGCAGATAAAGCCAAGCGAATAGCACGCGCTTGATAGCGTACCCCATTTTCTGAAGTTGTATTTTCCCAAAGAGAAGTGACCAAACCAGTCTGTCTGGAATACTTTTGGAGAGCTTTGTATGAAGCGTGTATTTCTAATTGTTCTGTTGGCTCCCCCCATTCATCATGACGGTGCAACACTGGCCGATAACGATTCGCCAAAGAAGAAAGCTCCCGTGCTTCATGACTTACCACAAAATCTCCTATTTCTTCAAAGCTTGCTAATAAAAACTTAGGCAAAGTAGAGGCAATACGAAACATAAGCGTATCACTGAGAAATGCATTTTTTCGGCGAGCATTTTGCGCAGACACAGCACTCATAGGCATATTCCTATTATTCAAATCATTCATATCATAGACTATTTGTCTGTTTGCAGTTAAAAAAACATTTATCATATTCAAATAAATTAAATGTATGTTTAACCTGTTTAGAGAGAGATAGAAAAGAATGCTATGACTCAAAACACTTTTCCCCCCCTTTTCCCCCATCGACATCTTTTAGGTATTAAAGGTCTGAGTGTGCAAGATCTTACCATATTGCTTGATCGCGCAGATGCGAATGTTATCTTGTCTAAACAAACTGATAAAAAAAAATCTACATTGCGTGGACGCACCCAAATTAATCTCTTCTTTGAAGCTTCCACGCGAACACAATCCTCTTTCGAATTAGCTGGAAAACGGCTGGGAGCAGACGTGATAAGTGTAGCTATTGACAACTCATCTGTAAAAAAAGGGGAAACATTAATTGATACAGCCACAACCCTCAATGCGATGAAACCGGATATACTCGTCATCCGCCATAGTAGCGCCGGAGCAGCTGCACTGTTAGCGCAAAAAGTGGATTGTAGTGTCATTAATGCAGGTGATGGTGCTCATGAACATCCAACACAGGCCTTGTTAGACGCCTTGACCATTAAAAGAACAAAAGGCCGTATTGAAGGATTAACTGTTGCAATTTGTGGAGATATCTTGCACTCACGTGTCGCACGCTCCAATATCCTTAGTTTAAATGCTTTAGGAGCACGTGTCCGTGCAGTTGCTCCCTCAACACTTTTGCCCGCAGGAATCTCAGATATGGGTGTTGAAGTTTTTAATACAATGAAAGACGGTTTTAAAGATGCTGATGTCATCATGATGTTGCGCTTACAACATGAACGTATGACAGGTTCCTTTATTCCCTCTATTCGTGAATATTTTTGTTATTTTGGTTTACATAAAGAAAGTTTGGCCTATGCAAAAAGCGATTGCATCATTCTGCACCCTGGCCCAATAAACCGCGGTATAGAAATCGCATCTGATATAGCAGATGGACCTCAAAGTATGATTCATACACAAGTAGAGATGGGAATTGCTGTGCGTATGGCTGTCATGGAGGCGTTATTAGATTCACGTCTTAAGACAAGTGGAGAAAAAAAATGATAAAGCCAACGTTTTTTCAAAATGCCCGTATTGTTGATCCTTCACGCGCAATTGATGAAATTGGCACGGTTGTTGTCGAAAATGGGCTGATTGCAGCCGCTGGAAAAGAAGCTCTAAATCAGGGAGCTCCCGAAGGAGCAGAGATTATTAATGCAGAAAACAAAGCAATTCTTCCTGGACTTGTTGATGCCCGCGTCTTTATGGGAGAAGCAAAAGGTAAGTATTATAACACAATCGCTTCAGTAAGTAAATCTGCTGCTGCGGGTGGTATTACTTCCCTCCTTATGATGCCAGACACGCATCCAGTCATCGATAATGTAGCAATTATTAAATTCATTACCTGTACAGCACAGGAAATGTCATTGGTCAATATTTATCCCGTTGCTGCGATCACTCAAGGTTTTCACGGACAAAAAATAACCGAATTTGGCTTGCTAAAGGATGCTGGAGCAGTTGCCTTCAGTGAAGGCAAAAAAACACTTCAAAGTTCGTCTGTTATGCGGCGCGCAATGGCTTATGCACGCGATTTTGGTGTTACGTTGATGCACGAAACACAAGATAATGATCTTATAGAACAAGGCGTTATGAATGAAGGGCTGCTAGCGAGTTGGCTTGGCCTTTCTGGAATACCTCGCGAAGCAGAAGTCATTACACTTGAAAGAGATTTGCGCTTAGCGACATTGACACAAACGTGCTATCATGCTGCACAAATATCGACAGCTATGTCTGCTGACGCTATTCGTCTAGGTAAGCAACGTAATGCTAAAATTTCAGCTGGTGTATCTATTAATCACTTATCTCTTAATGAAAATGATATTGGTGAATATCGTACCTTTTTCCGTCTAATGCCTCCATTACGTGTAGAAGAAGATCGTATAGCAATGATTGAAGCGATAAAAGATGGAACAATAGATATTATCGTTTCTTCCCATGATCCCCAGAATGTTGATACAAAACGTTTACCATTTAGTGACGCAGCTTCAGGCGCTATTGGCATGGAAACTTTATTGAGTGCAGCTTTACGCCTTTATCACAATGAAACCGTACCGCTTCTACGATTAACTGAACTTTTGTCAACGACACCCGCAAAACTCTTTGGCATCAATGCAGGAACACTCAAAAAAGGCGCTCATGCAGACCTTATTTTGGTTGACCTTGATGAACCATGGGTAGTATCTGCAGATAAGCTGTATTCACATTCAAAAAACACACCTTTTGAGAATGCACGCTTTCAGGGACGTGTTCTCCAAACCTTTGTTAAAGGAAAATCAATTTTTAAATTTGATAAACAAACTTAATGAGATCTTAATGAATGAATTAGAAACACTTTTCCAGTTTTATACATGGCTTATCTTCTTGATGTCCTATCTCATAGGATCTATTCCATTTGGACTTATTTTTACACGATTGAGCAAACTTGGCGATGTAAGAACAATTGGTTCCGGAAATATTGGAGCTACAAATGTATTACGAACAGGGAGTAAAAAACTTGCTGCTCTTACTCTTCTGTGCGATATATTGAAGGGAACTGTTGCAATTCTTGTTGTAAAAGTTTTAAGCTATCCGATGGAAAATAATATCGCTATTACTCTAGCTGGTTTCTTCGCTTTTTTAGGACATCTTTTCCCAATATGGCTTAAATTTAAAGGTGGCAAGGGTGTTGCTACCTATCTTGGTGTATGCTTAGGATACTTCTGGCCAGCAGCAATTTTTTTCATTATTGTGTGGGTGACATTTTTTTTAATTACACGCTACTCTTCGTTGTCCGCACTCCTTGCTGTTATTTCTACTCCAATATTTGTTTATTTTTTCTATCCTTACCTTTATGCTTATTATATGCTTTATATGCTGCTCATAATGAGCATTTTTGTGATTATAAAACATTACTCAAATATCGGCAGATTATTGGTTGGGAAAGAAAGCAAAGTTGGCACTCAAAACGGGAATGAATAAAGGAATCCTACTCACTGATCGTCAACGTCTAAACTGGTTACGGTTATTGCGTAGCGAAAATATTGGAGCAGTTAGTTTTCGCAATTTAATTGATCATTATAAAACAGCAGAAAACGCTCTGGCTGCACTTCCCGATCTTAGTAGAAAGGGTAGTCTTTCTGCACCTATCCGGATAGCAACATTAGAAGATGCTGAAAAAGAAATACAAGAAGCCGAAAGATTAGGCGTTCGATTCGTCGGTATAGGAGAACCAGATTATCCAGCCTTTCTTAAGGTCACGGAAGCATCACCGCCACTTATTTCTATAAAAGGAAATTTTTCAGTTTTTCAGAAACCTTCCGTTGGAATTGTGGGTTCTCGAAATGCTTCGGCAGCGGGCAAAAAATTAACCACTCAATTTGCCCATTCTCTTGGATATGCTGGTTTTACAATTATTTCTGGATTAGCTCGTGGAGTTGACAGCATTGCTCATCAAACGAGTCTTCAAACAGGCACAGTCGCAGTTATGGCTGGTGGAATTGATCATATTTATCCTCCTGAAAATAAAAAACTGTACGAGGAGATTATCGCTAACGGTGGAGCAATTATCAGCGAAATGCCAATTGCTTGGAAGCCGCGTGCTATCGACTTTCCGAGAAGAAACCGTATTATTGCGGGTTTATCACTTGCCCTCTTAGTTGTAGAAGCTGCCCTGCGATCAGGATCCTTAATTACCGCACGTCAAGCTACCGAAATGGGACGGTTGATTTTTGCCATTCCCGGCTCTCCACTTGATCCAAGATCTGTTGGTACCAACAATCTCATCAAGGACGGAGCTTTACTAACCACGCATCCTTCTGATATCGTAGAAGCGCTTACACCATTAACTCCAACGCCCACTAACTCCCAACTCAACTTTTTCGAGGAACCTGCCTCTCTACCGCTTGAAAAGAACAGTTTTAATTCACCTGATGAAAAAAATACCACCCCTCCTCCGATTGGAGATGATGCAGAACGCACAGCTGTCCTCTCCGCCCTTTCAACAACTCCAATAGATTTGGATACACTCAGCACCCATTCAGGCGTTTCCCTACCAAACCTCTACTTATTGTTGGTGGAACTCGAACTCGCCGGAAAGCTTATTCGACACCCTGGTGGTTATGTGTCATTGTTGAGTTTGGATCTTCTCCAAGAGCCTCAGCACTATTAATAATGCTTTGTCCTTCTTTGGCAACCATATCCAAAAGCAATGCTAAAAGCGGACTATGCGCCTGACGCGCCATCAGATTCATTTGTTTTGACATATCTGTAATATATTGGATAACTTTTAAATGATTTATAAACATAATCCTCTATCCTTGAGCATTTCTCCTCCTACCTCTCAATAGATGTTATCTTAGTACTTCGCCGTATGTTTTTGTATTAACAGTGGAAAATAAATCGCGTAATTCCATATAGGGTGTATTTTAATAATAACAATCACAAGTTGTATAATATTATTTTTTTTATGTGATTAATGTTTTTTATGTACTCTTAATCAATTGCCATTAGCTATTCCTATGAAAGGAGTTTATAAAAAAGTTTTTATTTCAACATTCGGGTAAAATTATGAATATCGTTATCGTTGAATCTCCGGCAAAAGCAAAAACAATTAATAAATATCTTGGATCTCAGTATAAAGTAGTGGCATCATTTGGACATGTTCGTGATTTGCCTGCAAAAGATGGCTCTGTTCTACCCGATCAAGATTTTTCTATGAAATGGGATGTAGATTCTACTGCCGCTAAACGTTTGAATGAAATAGCAAAAGCAGTCAAAGAAGCCGATAGCCTCATCTTAGCAACAGACCCTGATCGTGAAGGAGAGGCTATTTCCTGGCACATTCTCGATATTCTTCGTCAAAAGAAAGTTTTAAAGGATAAACCTGTTAAACGGGTTGTATTCAATGCCATTACCAAAAAGTCTGTGCTTGATGCCATGAACAATCCACGTGATATTGATACATCACTTGTAGATGCCTACCTTGCACGTCGCGCTCTTGATTATCTTGTCGGTTTTACACTCTCACCTGTTTTGTGGCGTAAACTTCCTGGCGCACGTTCGGCGGGTCGCGTTCAATCAGTTGCTTTGCGTATTATTTGTGATCGTGAATCAGAAATAGAACATTTTATCAAAGAAGATTATTGGTTCATTACAACAGATTTAAAAACCATCAGAAATGACAATTTCCGAGCAAGATTAACAATGTTTAATCAAAAAAAGATTGGAAAGCTTGACATTCAATCACAAGAGCAAGCAAATCAAATTCGCCTTATGCTGGAGGAAGCAAAATATCGTATACTAAGCGTTGAAGCAAAACCAACAAAGAGAAATCCTTTTCCTCCGTTTACAACATCTACTTTACAGCAAGCAGCATCTTCAAAACTAGGTTTTTCTGCCTCTCGCACCATGCAAATTGCTCAAAAACTTTATGAAGGTATTGAAATTAATGGTGAAATGGCAGGACTTATTACCTATATGCGTACCGATGGTGTGCAAATGGCACCAGAAGCCATTGATTCAGCACGAAAAGTAATTCATAAATCATTTGGTAGTGACTATGTTCCTGAAAAGCCACGTTTTTATTCAACAAAAGCAAAAAATGCGCAGGAAGCGCATGAGGCTATTCGTCCAACAGATTTTCAACGTATCCCTAATCAAGTACGTAATTTTCTCGACAGCGATCAAGCAAAACTCTATGAGCTAATATGGAAACGCGCCATTGCTAGCCAAATGCGTTCTGCTGAAATTGAACGTACAATTATTGAAATTGAAGCACAGCAAGGAGCAAACCGTGCAAATTTACGTGCAGCAGGTTCTATTATTCGTTTTGATGGCTTTATTTCTGTCTACACTGATCAACGAGAGGAAGAAAACAGTGAAGAAAATGAAACAACAGGTTTGCCACAAATTAACGCTGGTGAAGCACTTACAAAAGAAAAAATTGAAGCTGTACAACATACCACAGAACCACCTCCCCGTTATTCTGAAGCTTCCTTAATTAAAAAGCTTGAAGAGTTAGGAATCGGTCGACCCTCAACTTATGCATCAACATTAGCTACATTGTGTGATCGTGGATACATTATAGCTGATAAACGAAAGCTTATTCCTGATGTTAAAGGACGTATCGTTACAGCCTTTCTTGAAAATTTTTTTAATCGCTATGTAGAATATGGTTTTACAGCAGACCTTGAGGAGAAACTGGATCTTATATCGGATGGAAAACTTTCTTGGAAAGATGTATTGCGCGATTTTTGGGATGGATTTAATGCGTCTATTGCCAATATCCAAGAACTGCGTATAACAAATATCCTTGATGTTTTAAACGTAACATTAGCACCTCTCGCATTTCCTGTACGTGAGGACGGAAGTGATGTTCGTTCCTGCCCTCTTTGCAGAAATGGCCAATTATCATTAAAATTAGGTCGTTATGGTGCATTTGTTGGCTGTTCCAATTATCCGGAATGCAAATACACACGCCAATTTGGAACGGATACAGAAGAAGAGAATAACGCCATGCATAATGATGAACCTGTTATGCTTGGTATCGACCCTAAAACAGGAAAAGATATCTCTCTTCGCAATGGTCGTTTTGGCCCCTATGTTCAACTTGGTGAAAGCAAAGAAGTCAAGCGTGCAGGATTGCCAAAAGAATGGCAAGCAGAAAATATGTCTCTTGATAAAGCCTTGGCTCTACTATCCCTGCCCCGTGAAATTGGAACACACCCTGAAACAGGCAAAATAATCACAGCCACGATTGGACGTTATGGTCCCTACCTTACACATGATGGCAAATCAGCTCCCCTTCTTCATGCAGATGAAATTTTTGATATTGGCATCAATCGTGCTGTTACACTGCTTGCCGAAAAACAAGACAATCAAGCAAAACGAGGCAGAACAACACCTGCAGTACTCGCAACATTAGGGGAACACCCAGATGGAGGTGCTGTAACTGTACGCAATGGACGTTATGGTCCGTATGTTAATTGTGGTAAAATTAATGCAACATTGCCAAAAGATAAAGATCCAACTAGTATAACGCTTTCAGAAGCATTAGAACTTATATTGGCTAAAGCATCCAGTAAAAAAACAACTTCAAAAAGAGCTTCTTCCTCCAGAAAAGAGACATAGATTTTGGCCAAAAGTGAAAAAAAAACAACATATTTCCAGTCATTTAATATGGAACATCTGCCCAATAAAGAAGAAATTCTCTCCTTTATTAATGAGAATCCTGACCGATCAAGTAAACGTGAAATCGCCAAAGCTTTTAACTTAAAAGGCGATTCTCGTATCTGGTTAAGGGGTATATTGCGTGAATTGAAGGATCAAAACTTAATATCAAAACAACGTAAAAAGGCAATAAACAAAGGAAAATTGCCATCGGTTGCTTTAGTAAAAATTAGTGAACGCGATGAAGATGGCGGTTTTATTGCACACCCCCTTGAGTGGGAAAGTTATCCAAAACCAAATATTGAAATACTCCCTTTTCATCGCATAAAAGGAATAAACATTGGTATTGGAGACCATGTTCTTGCAAAAATTTTTAGAAATAAAAGCGCCTCTTATACAGGGCGAATTATTCGTAAAATTGATGAGCCAAAGAAGAACACGTTTGGCATTGTACGAAAATTAGAAAATGGTCAATGGCGCCTCGATCCTATAGAACGCAAGTCCGACGAAGTGATTATTGATACGTCTTCAAAAATAAAGATAAGATCTGGCGATCTCGTTGAAATCGAAATAAAAAAAAATACTGGTTATGGATTAAAAAGTGCACAAATAAAGAATGTTTTAGGACGCATTGATAGTGAAAAAACACTCTCAATGATTGCTCTTCTTTCAAAAAGAATTCCTTATATTTTTCCTGAAGGTGTTCTTGAGCAAGTAAAAAATGTAAAACCTGCCAGCATAGAAAATCGCGAAGATTGGCGGCAATTACCGCTTGTTACAATTGATCCACCAGATGCAAAAGACCATGATGATGCCGTTTATGCAATAAAAGATAAAGATCCTGCAAATAGTGGAGGTTGGATTGTTATCGTCGCGATTGCAGATGTTTCTTACTATATAAAAACGGGAAGTGCTTTAGATAAAGAAGCATTAAAACGGGGCAATTCTGTTTATTTTCCCGATCATGTTGTGCCAATGCTTCCAGAACGTATTTCTAATAATTTATGTTCTCTGCGTGAAGGAAAAGAAAGGCCAGCTTTGGCAGTTCGTATGGTTTTTGATGCAAACGGTAACAAACGAAGACATAGTTTTCATCGTATTATGGTGCGTGTGGTAGCTAAGCTCTCTTATCAAGAAATACAATTAGCAATTGAGGGAAATATAAATGAAAAAATAGCTCCCTTTTTCGAGAGTGTCTTGCAACCATTATGGGAAGCTTATGAATGCCTCAAAACTGCGCGGAATCGTCGACAACCGCTGGAATTAGAAATAGCAGAAAAAAAGATTATTCTTGACCAAAATGGATGTATTAAAGATGTTTTAATAGAGCCACACCTAGAAGCACATCGTTTGATTGAAGAGTTCATGATACAAGCCAATATTGCAGCTTCTGAAACATTAAAAGAATATCATCAGCCCCTCATCTATCGTATCCATGATAAACCCTCTCTTGCAAAACAAGAAGTACTGAGAAGTTTTCTTAAAAGTTTGGGGATATCACTCTCTCGAGGTGCAGAGCTTACATCAGCACGTCTTAATAGCATTTTAGCAAAGGTCATGAATACCCAACAACAAGAATTGGTCAATCAGGTTATTTTGCGCGCGCAATCTCAAGCAGAATATAATCCTAAAAATATCGGACATTTTGGTTTGAACTTACACAACTATACACATTTTACATCACCGATCCGTCGTTATGCTGATCTTATTATTCATCGGGCACTCATTAAAGCCCTAAAACTCGGGAATGACCAATTAACAGATACACAAGAACAAAATCTTGCAGAAATCGCCACACAAATTTCTTTATATGAGCGCCGTGCAATGATAGCTGAAAGAGAAACCATTGATCGGCTTGTCGCACACTATTTAGCCGACAAAATCGGCCGTACCTTTACAGGTCGTGTTTCTGGAGTCACAAAAGCGGGTCTTTTTATATCACTTGATAAACTCAATGCAGATGGTTTTGTGCATATTTCTACACTTAAAAATGATTATTATTATTTTGATGAAGTACAACATATTCTTGTAGGAAAGCGCAGCCATAAAGGGTATCAACTGAGTGATACGGTAGAGGTGAAACTTATAACAGTACAGCCATTTTCTGGTTCTTTATGCTTTGAACTATTAACAGAGCCTCGTCCAATAACCTTTTCACCTTTATCCTACCATAAAAGCAAATTTATGACAAAAAAACAAAAATATGATTCTTATGGAAGAAAAAATATTAGCTAAAAATTAAAACCATCATCACAATATTTTTTAAAATAAAAATATTGTGAAAGGCAATTAAGCTTCGCGCCATACCATTCAATTAAATATTAATAATAAAATCAAAAGTATCAATAATTTTAAAATAATATCTAAGCCACAATGTAGCTATAATTATATTATTTTATGTATACAATTACCATTCTTTAATATGGAAAAATTTTCCATATTGAATAATTTGGAATCTCTGCAAAGAATAGATTTGTATCTTTTTATTACAAATAAAAATTTCATCAACCAAATGAGTGAAGGCACAATGTAAACCATCCTCATGATAAAAAGTTTTGAATCCTTAAAATAATTAATTTTTTGCGTGCAATGATTACAACCATTAGTATCGTTGGAATAGCATTCGGAATGGGAACATAACTTGTTTCACCTCTAATGACTAAGAAAGCTATTTTAAATAGTGCCATCGGCTATAGCTGAACAGTCGATAGAATCGTTATGACTATTGCAGCCGCTTTTACAACTCAAATCATCTTATAATTAGGTATTTTCCAAACAATAATGGTTACGATATTCATAGAGCATTTGAGCTTTCTAGGATTCTATTTTTTTTCAAACAAATACGGATTTAGTTCATTTTAAGATTTGTATTACATTTTACCATGATAGTAATGTTTATACTGTCGGAGTTTTGAACCAACAGTTGTGTATCACCTAAAAAACGTGCTTTGGTACTTTTAATTTATGCTATTATTAGGGTTAGCATTTGCGGTAGATCATACACTATTCACAAAATTAGGAAAACAAAGGTTTATACCCTTTGCTACTAAACTGTACTTACAGCTATACCAATTCTCGCGGCTTGGAAATTAAGTCCAGACAAAAAAATAACGTACGCTATTTGTTCTCTATCTTTTCTATATTCCAATCTCAATAATGACAGTACTTATTTAGGGTGCTATCCAAATAAAAGCATTAACTCTTATAACCCCCTTCAGTCTATTCATAGGATATAATGAGAATAAAGTTACACACTTTATAACAATACCCGCGCTTGATATTTTTCTCTTAATCCTTATCAGTTTTATAAGTGATTATACAAAAGATCGGTGTTATTCTCTTATGGGTCACGCTATCTTAGGTTTTGTTGGAAGTTTTATGATACCATGGAGAACAAAATACCAATGATTTTTTTATGTTTATCGCTTTCTCCTCGGTGGCGTATCCGCAGGTCTTTATACGATCGGGCTTGCACATCTAGGTGCACATCTCAAAAGGCATGAATTTTTTACTGCTAATTCTACTTTTATCTTATGTTATGGGATTGGTATGCTCACTGGATTAATCATTATTAGACAGACAGTGAATACCACCTTTAAACCATTTGATTTTTCAGAAGCAATAACTTGTTTTTTAACTTATATATTATCTTGGTGTTTGCACAACTCATGAGGGAATTAATCAGCTCTTGACTTTTTTTAGAACATCCGTAGTGTTGCCACAAAATCTGATTACATCAGAAATAAATTTTTATAGCAATATGATATCGTTTTCAGTATAAATAGGATTCTTAATTATGGCTAAGGCAGCAACTGTAAAGATCAAGCTTTTGTCAACTGCAGATACTGGTTTTTTCTATGTAGCAAAGAAAAACAGTCGTACGATGACAGAGAAAATGAGCAAACGTAAATATGATCCAATTGTAAAAAAACACGTTGAATTTAAAGAAACAAAAATTAAATAGCACATTATACCGTTTAAGTGATAAATTCTATAATTGAAGCTGAATGCAGTTTTGTTGTTTTTAAGAGTTATTTTCTGATGGGGATAGTGTACCGATAATTTGTATGCTTTGTACAAACTTGGATGAGATGATTTATTTTTTTCTTGCCTATCTGTATCATGATAGTGCGTTTTGTATGTTTTGATATATAACCAAAATGTATTAAATATAACAAAACTTTCTCATTAGAATGAGACAAGATTTTTTACGGAAATTATAAATGATGCTCGCTAAATAAAACATGTTATAGTAGCAATTTTTTATCCATGAAAAAAAATTTTTCTCATTTTAATATAAGAATCTTTGACCTAAAAATTATTGGTTTTAGCACTCTTGTTGCGACTGCTATTCTCATAACTATAACATCTTATTTCAAGAAGACTCATACACCTCCACAAAGGACAACTTTTGTTTCTAAAGCATCTATCAAAGGGAATGCGCTAGTTATTGATGGCGATACAATCACGATTTCTTCTGTAAAGATTCGGCTTTTAGGGATTGATGCTCCTGAGCTTCAGCAATTTTGTGGCAGAAAGCAAATGCGTTATCCATGCGGACTCGAAGCAAAAAAATATTTAAAACAACTCATAACAAACCATCCTGTTACATGTCACTGGTATAAAAAAGATAAATATCACCGCATCCTTGCGACATGTGGAACAAAACAAGTTAGCAATATCAATGCAACGCTTGTACGTAACGGTTGGGCTGTAAGTTATTATGATTACCCTAAAGAAGAGCAAGAAGCTAGAAAGAAAAAAAAAGGAATATGGCAATCAAGTTTTCAACGACCGAGAAAATGGCGAAGAGCACATTCTCAAACAGAATAAGGAAAATATTTTTTCTTAAACACATTCTTTAATCTCTTATTTTCCAATGAAACAACCACACTGTAGCCAAATTATCAGACTTGAAAAAAAAATTTATTCCTGTCGTGTTTGTATCCAACAACCACGTTATCTTCCTCCACTTCCTCATGAACCCAAACCTGTAGTTTATTTATCCAACACAGCTTTGATTGCAATCGCAGGTCAAGCACCAGGGTTACGTGTACATGAAAGTTCTATTCCTTTTAATGATCGTTCTGGCGAAAGATTGCGTAATTGGCTCAACGTAACAAAAGAGGAATTTTATAATAGATCTCTCTTTGCTATTGTTCCTATGGGATTTTGTTTTCCAGGTTATGATAAAAATAAATCTGATTTACCGCCAAGACGTGAATGCCGTGAAATATGGCATGAAAAAGTATTTCAAGCTATGCCACAAATAAAGCTTGTCCTTGCTATTGGAAGTTATGCGCAAAAGTGGCATATTGCAAAGTTAAAACATAAAACTGTTTCAGCAACCGTCAGTGATTGGAAAAACATTCTT
This sequence comes from Bartonella sp. B12(2025), assembly GCF_053795135.1. Taxonomy (NCBI): domain Bacteria; kingdom Pseudomonadati; phylum Pseudomonadota; class Alphaproteobacteria; order Hyphomicrobiales; family Bartonellaceae; genus Bartonella; species Bartonella sp. B12(2025). The sequence goes on from NZ_CP200031.1 coordinate 736,644, forward strand.
TCCATACGTCAACCTCGAGGCTATAATGTCATGCCTTTACCTCATCCATCATGGCGAAATACTTCATGGTTACAGAAAAAACCATGGTTTGACGATGAGCTTATTGTATACCTACGTAATTTAGTGCGTAAACTTTTATAAATTAAATATTGAGAGAAAATATGGATCGTCTTGATCGAAAAATTTTACATCTTTTGCAAGAAAATGCGACACTCTCTGTCGCTGATATCGCTAAAAAAGTTGGACTTTCAACAACTCCTTGCTGGCGCAGAATTCAAAAACTTGAAGAAGATGGTGTTATTCAGCGTCGTGTTGCAGTCCTTTCTCCAGAAAAAGTAAATGCACACGTTACTGTTTTTGTTTTTATTCGTACACACACACACAACCATGAATGGTTTAAGCGCCTTTCTAAAATTGCACAGGAATTTTGTGAAGTGATTGAATTTTATAGAATGAGCGGAGATATCGACTATTTATTACGTGTTGTCGTTCCTAATATTGAAGCTTATGATCTTTTTTACAAGAAATTAATTGCTAAAATTGATATTCGTGACGTCTCATCCTCTTTCGCAATAGAACAGATTAAATACACAACCGAACTTCCACTCAATTACATAAAATTACACGAAAAAGCGAGTGAACAAAACTCTTAAAAACTTCTTTCAATCTTTAAAAACGATATCATCTTTAAGCAGTCAAATCTTCTTGTTCAAAAGTCGCCATTTGTGTATGGGTTAACACAGCAGCCTTGACAATACCAGCCGCCATGGCTGCGCCTGTCCCTTCACCAAGACGCATTTCCAAATCTAAAAGCGGTTCTTTGCTAATTTTTTTTAAAAGTTTACGATGTGCTGGTTCAGAGGAAACATGCCCAACAAGAGTATGATCAAGAGCTCTTGGATGTATTTTATAAAGTACCGCTGCTGCTGCTGTTGCTACAAAACCATCTAAAATAACCGGCACTTTTTCCATTCTTGCCGCTAAAATGGCGCCAACCATAGCGGCAATTTCACGTCCCCCTAAGCGACGCATTATTTCAAAAGGATCCTTAAGATGATTCTTATGTAAAGAAACCGCTATCTTGACTGCTGATATTTTACGCTGATGAAATTCCCCTTCAGATTCCATGCCTTTTCCTGTCCATTCCTCAACTTTTCCACCAAACAATGCTAAACATAAAGCTGAAGCTACTGTTGTGTTTCCAATACCCATTTCACCTATACACAAGAGATCTGTTCCACCAGCAATGGATTCCATTCCAAATGCCATTGTAGCAGCCGCACTACGCTCGTCCATTGCCGCATCTTTGGTAATATTCATTGTTGGATATTCCAGTGCTAGATCAAATATCTTCAATCCAAGATCATAAGCTATACAAATTTGATTAATAGCAGCACCACCAGTTGCAAAATTCTGTACCATCTTTTGTGTCATAGATTGCGGAAATGGTGTAACATTCTCTTCTGTAACGCCATGATTTCCAGAAAAAATAGCTACCAAGGGTCGCTTTACGATAGGCTTTTCTGTTCCTCTCCATCCCGCATACCAAACTGCAATATCTCCCAACTTTCCTAAAGCTCCTTTAGCTTTTGTTAATTTTGTTTGCCGTTTTTTTGCCAAAGTTATAGAAAACTCATCAGCAGCAGGTAAATTTGTGAGTAAAGCACGAAAATCATCAAATGGACTAACGGTCATGAAAATACCTTCTCAAGTCTACAATGTTTAACTAGAATCTCATCATATATACAGGATATGAATAATTTGTTGGTTTTTTAAAAGCAGCATTTTAAAAGCATAAAATATTAATTAACAAACTTATTTTGTACTATATTTTTTCACCAAATGATTTTTTTCCTAAGTTACAATTTAGGAGTATTATAAATCTCTTATCCTATATTTTTAAATTATGATCTTAACCTATTTCCATATTGAGCGGCATTGATCAGTACACTATTTAACATATGGGAGTGATATTCTCTCCATGATAAAGATGATAGCTTTCTGAAATTTACAAACCTGGATTATTCAAAATTTTCGTAAAAAATAAAACTTTAAAGAATCTAAGCTTTAACATATGTTAAACTGTAAACTGCTATTAAATGAGGACAGAAAAAGCTTCTTTCAAAACATGCACACCTGCATCTGTTTTTGTTGCATCATTTGATAATATTTGTCGCCATCGACGTGCACCATCCCGACCATGAAATAAACCAATCATATGACGTGTCACATGTGAAAGCCGCCCTCCTAACGCGATGTGTCGAGCAGCATAATCACACATGACCTCAATAAGATCACTATCACTAAGATCATTTTTGGGTTCACCGTATATTTCAAAATCAATATGCTTTAACAAAGCTGGATCATGATAAACTTGTCGACCAACCATGCTAGCATCACACAAAGTCAAATGTTCTTTGATCTCATAAATCGATTTAATTCCACCATTTATTCCAATGAATTTATGAGGATATTTACGTTTTAATTTATAAACCCTTTTATAATTAAGTGGAGGAATATTGCGATTTTCTTTCGGACTTAATCCTTGTAACCACGCTTTACGTGCATGTACCCAGAGTGCATCACACCCAGCATTCCAAACTTTATCAGCTAAAAGATCTAAAGCTAATTCTTCATCCTGCTCGTCCACACCAACACGACATTTTACAGTTACAGGTATGGTAACCACTTGCTTCATCGCTTCTACAGCACTTGCTACAATGTCAGGATGCAGCATCAAACAAGCACCAAACACGCCTGCTTGAACACGATTTGATGGGCAACCAACATTGAGATTTATTTCGTCATAACCAAATTCTTCAGCAATTTTTGCAGCCTCTGCCAATTTTTTGGGATCTGCTCCCCCTAATTGCAATGCAATTGGATGTTCTTTATGCTTCAAAGCCAACAGTTCTTCACGAACACCATGGATTACAGCATCAGCTACAATCATTTCAGTATAAAGGAGCGCCTTTTTCGTTAAAAGGCGATAAAAAAATCTGCAATGTTTATCTGTCCAGCCCAACATTGGCGCTACTGCAAATTTTACTGACGATGGAGGAGCATAAAATATCATAAAAAAATTACTCTTTCATCTCCATTAAGTGCTTTCCATTCACACACACAGCTCTCCACTTTTCTACTTTACAGAAAGTTTGGTTCTCTTTAAGTATCGCCTAAAAATATAAACACCCACTTTTATCCAATTGCCTTTCTCAATTGACCTAAACTTAAACTTTTGTGAAATCCAAAAGAAAGAGCACAATATACTGTTCTTAACGGGACGATTTTTAGATATATGATTACGCAAGTAGTATTATACGACATGAAATTGTAAATAAAAATTCATTTGAATGGTTTTTCCCGCCACTCATACTATCCTTTAAGATTATACCTGCATTATCCAAAACAGTATCTAAGATATTCTGAGTCTGATAAACAATAAACAGAAACATTATACGAATCGTATCATTATAGCTTGCTTTCCTTCAATGTTTTTCAATTTAGTGCGTGAATAAGTGTTACTATAATGTGCTGCTGTAAAGATGGATTATCATAAATCTTATTTGATCTCTTTTTGAGTTTGCATATAGGCAGAAAGAACATCAATCTCTTTCTCATTAAAAAAAAGCCCAAGTTTTGAACGGCGCCATAACACATCTTCACATGTTTTAGCCCATTCCTTTTCCATTAACCACTTGACTTCTACTTCATAAAGTCCATGTCCAAAATCTTTTCCTTTATCTGCTTTAGCATTTGCAAATATCACTAGCGCCTCCGAACCATAAGAACGTGCAAGTCTGCGGTATGTAAAAGCATCTAAATCTGGAACCAAAAGAGCGATCTCATTTTCAATGGTATCTAGCCTATTATACGGAAAATCTCCCCCAGGAAGCGTTGAGTTTTTTGTCCACGGAGCTCCCTTTGTCCCAAGCGCTTTTTCAACAAATTTCATCGCATCTTCAGCTAGCTTGCGATAAGTTGTAATCTTACCGCCATAAAGATTCAGAATCCGTGGCTCACTTTCTGTACCCATTTCTTTTAGAACGTAATCACGTGTGATTTCTTGTGCTTTTGAAGCTCCATCATCATAGAGCGGACGAATACCAGAGTATGTCCAGACAATATTCTCACGCAATACGGGTTGTATGAAATATTTACTCGCTGCTGTACAGATATATTCAATCTCTGCATCCGTAATATGAACATCAGCAAGACTACCCTGATAGTCACAATCTGTTGTTCCAAGCAATGTAAACTCTTCTTGATACGGAATAGAAAATATAATACGCCCATCACCATTTTGAAAAATATAAGCACGATCATGGGCATAAAGCTTGGGAACCAGAATATGAGAACCTTTGACAAGTCGTACAGGTGGATGCTCTTTACAGTCTAATACATTTTTCAAAATATGATTAATCCATGGGCCTGTCATATTCGCAACATAAGAGGCCGTGACGCAGTATTCTTTGCTACTTAATTTATTGTGAAGAGTTATAAGCCATCTATTTTTTTCTCTCTTTAAAGAAAGAACTTCTGTCCGTACTTTTATATCAGCGCCCTGCTTTTCTGCATCACGAGCATTAGCAATTACCAAACGTGCATCATCTACTCTTGCATCAGAATATTCAAAACCTCTCTGATACTCTTTCTTAAGTGTAAAGCAAAAGTTTTTTGAAAAATTAACCGTTTTAGTGCGCCACAGTTTTTGATTCCAGTTACCTAGATAATCATAAATGAAAAGTCCAAAACGCAACATCCAAGCAGGACGCAACTCTTTATGATGAGGGAGAAGAAAACGCAAAGGACGCACAATATGTGGAGCCATACGCCAAATAATCTCGCGCTCTTTTAACGCTTCACGAACCAGTCTGAACTCATATTGTTCAAGATAACGAAGACCACCATGAATAAGCTTCGTCGATGCACTTGACGTCCCTGATGCAAGATCATTCATCTCCGCCAATCCCACTTTAAAGCCGCGCCCAGCTGCGTCTCTCGCCAATCCCGATCCATTTATTCCCCCACCAATAATAAACAGGTCATAATGCATAGTGGTTTTCATAATTTTTCTTTTCGTATTAGATTTCATTTATTTCATTGTGCTCAATAAAGAAACAGTAAAAAGTCAATACAAACGCTCTTACTTGGATTATCAATGTGCTTTTTTCCACAACAAATATGCATAAAAAGATCTTTGATATCATCATAAATAAAAACAGTATTTGATAAAAAAGAGAGGAAATTTTAGCCGTTAAAGAACATAATTATCGCAAAATATGTTTCATATTAAACTTTCTTAGAAAAAAATTGATCTTTTCTCTTCAACCTATTAGATTTATACTGTCAGTTAAGTTTTTTATTGCACATAGGCAATAAGTTTTCGTAGAGTTTACCCAACATTACACTAGAAACATAAAGCCATATAAATGACCCATAAGCCTCAACATTCAAAAGCAACGCTTATTGCAAAATTTTTAGCAACAATCATGTTGAGCATTTTAATCTGCCCATCTTTTGTATCAAACGCAACATCAAGCAGAAAAACAGAAAATTATTTGAATGCAGAAAACCTTAAGATACAACTTCTAGAAGATCATACTTTTTTATCTAAGCTCAAAGAAAAGATTACACCACGTATTAACGATCACGATATTCAAAGAATTATAAGAGATTACTTACTCACTAATCCAGAAATTATGATTAAAATGCAACTTATCCTTCAAGAAAAGATGGAAAAGCAAAGAGAGCAAAAAACCCAAGAACAAGCTTCAATCATCAATTTGTTAAAAAAGGAAATTTTTCAGTCTCCTTATGATGCTGTTTTAGGAAATCCAAATGGTAAAAAAGTTCTTGTTGATTTTTTTGATTACAATTGCAAGTATTGTAAGATGTCTTATTCATATATAGAAAACTTAATAAAAGAATACCCAGATCTACGAGTTATTATTAAAGATTTACCAATTTTGGGACCTGATTCTATGGGAGCGCATACCGTTGCCTATGCTTTTCGGCAACAATTTCCAGAGAAATATCCTCAGTTTCATAAAGCGCTTTTAAATAATAAAAGTCGCGCAACTGAGGCTAAGGCTATAAAAATCGCAGTTTCATTAGGAGCAGATGAAGAAAGACTGCGCAATGCAATAAAAGATCCTAATCTCCAAAATTTCTTTAAAGCAAATATTCAAATTGCTTCCGCAATCAATATTACGGGTACACCATCTTATATCATTGGTGATAAAGTGCTCATCGGAGCCTCAACACAAGATATTTTAAAAGAATCCATAGAAAATTTACAGTAAGCGTTCTTCTTTAACTCATCAGATTTATTAAGAGTATACCGTAAATTAGGTGATTTCGTGCTTCCTCTTTTTTGACAACAGGCTTATAGATACAATCTCGCGTAGCAGATACTGATTTTAAATTGCAAAATATAGTTCTAAAAAAGTAAATAAGTTTTAATAGAATCTTCAAAAAGGTTATCCGTAATCTAAAAATATTCAGTCATAAAAATTAAATAATGACACTCTTCATTGATCAAGGAGTTAGAAATAAAATGGCAACGAAAAAAACGGACGCTGCAAAACATACCGCAATTAATACGAAAATTATCCGCGACCTTGCTGAAATCTTGAATGATACAAATCTAACCAATATTGAACTTGAACAGGGTGGACTTCGTATTTGTGTATCACGTCAAAATGCCTCCGCCATTCCCGAGCAAACAATTTATGCTCCCGTTTCCACACCTACTGTTGCCGTAGCTTCTTCTCTTTCAGCATCAACGACTGAAACTCCTACACAAGAAGACAAATCAAAGAATGCAGTAACATCTCCAATGGTTGGTACAGCATATCTTGCACCTTCACCAGGTGCACAATCTTTTGTAGAGGTAGGGCAAAATGTTTCTGAAGGACAAACATTACTTATTATTGAAGCGATGAAAACGATGAATCAAATTCCATCACCGCGCTCAGGCACAGTGACCACTATTTTCGTCAAAGATGGCCAACCCGTTGAGTTTGGTGAACCACTTGTTGTTGTTGAATAAAGCGAGGGCAACTATGATTCGAAAAATCCTCATTGCCAATCGGGGAGAAATTGCTCTTCGCGTTCTGCGAGCCTGCAAAGAACTTGGAATAAAAACCGTAGCCATTCACTCTACTGCTGACGCTGATGCAATGCATGTTCGTCTTGCTGACGAAAGTGTTTGTATTGGCCCTCCCCCAGTACGCGATTCTTATTTGAGTGTTCATCAAATTATTGCCGCGTGCGAGATTACAGGCGCTGATGCTGTTCATCCGGGCTATGGCTTCCTTTCTGAGAATGCAAAATTTGCAAATGTTCTAGAAGCCCATAATATCACATTCATCGGTCCAACGGCTGAACATATTCAAATCATGGGCAACAAAATCGAAGCAAAGAAAACCGCTCAAAAACTTGGAGTTCCTGTAGTCCCTGGTTCAGACGGAGCTGTCACTGAAGAAGCAGATGCTTTACGCGCTGCTCGTAAAATTGGTTATCCAGTTATTATTAAAGCTTCTGCCGGTGGTGGTGGACGCGGTATGAAAGTCGTCCATTCTGAACAAGACTTTGCTATAGCTCTCAAAACAACCCGTTCAGAAGCGGAAGCGGCTTTTGGTGATGGCGCAGTATATATCGAAAAATATCTAGAAAACCCCCGTCATATTGAAATTCAAGTTATAGGTGATGGAACAGGGAATGCTATTCATTTAGGAGAACGCGATTGTTCACTGCAACGACGTCATCAAAAAATATGGGAAGAAGCTACGTCACCTGCACTTAATGAAGCTGAACGAAAAAAAATTGGTGGTATTGTCGCAAATGCCTGCGCACAACTTGGATATCGTGGAGCGGGTACCATTGAGTTTCTTTATGAAAATGGCGAGTTCTACTTTATTGAGATGAATACACGCTTACAAGTCGAGCATCCTGTAACTGAAGCGATTACAGGTATAGATTTAGTTCATGAACAAATTCATATTGCATCGGGCTGTAAACTTTCAGTTACACAAGACGATGTCTGCTTCTCTGGCCATGCTATTGAATGCCGTATTAATGCGGAAGATCCTGTTAACTTCACTCCATCACCAGGAATCATTACACATTTTCATACACCTGGAGGATTAGGAATTCGCGTCGATTCAGGTGCTTATTCAGGTTACCGTATTCCTCCTTATTATGATAGTATGATTGGAAAGCTGATTGTTCATGGACGTACTCGCTTAGAATGCATGATGCGTTTACGGCGTGCTTTAGATGAATTTGTGGTGGATGGGATAAAAACCACATTGCCTCTCTTTCGTGATCTCATTAATAATCAAGATATAGCAGAGGGTAATTATAATATTCACTGGCTGGAAAAATATCTTTCTAATCAATCACCTTCTCCAGATTCGTAATTCCTATAACGAAATGGCGATCTTCTATCAATACTTCTGTCAGTATTGGAAATAATATCCAACATTGCCTGTAAACTATGTAAAAACTAAAGGAGCTGATTATTTTATAATTTATAACATAATTTTTTAGAAATATGCACAAAAACTGATATTTTCTATTTTTCTTTTTGTGAGTTTGTGCTACCTTTTGCGCCGTTGTGCCCTTATAGCTCAGTTGGTAGAGCATCTGATTTGTAATCAGGGGGTCGGGAGTTCGAGTCTCTCTGGGGGCACCACATACTTTTATTACACACGGGATTTTTATTTTAAAACTCTTTTTCAAGGTGTAGAGCGTCTGAATAAAAGCTAGGGAATAGCTTCTTCCAATTTGATTCTATAAATGTATCCTTTATTTATCAACTTTTTCTATTAATGTTTTGAATTCTGCCAAGTTGTGCTGTGAAAGCTATGCAATATTCTAATGGCCTATACCATAAATTTTACGACTAAAAGAATCAGAAGACTTTATTATAGAAACTTCACGATAAGAATTTGCTTTTTTCCTTAAAAAAGCTGTAGACTTCTAACTGCACTATTTTCTATGAGGTTGAAAATATCTTTACAAACGTACTTAGTTCAAAAAATATTTTGTTTTTAGCTTTAATATTCTTTTTCAAAGAGATGTGGGCTTTCAACAATAAGCTTTTCTCGTGCTTTTTGTAACTGTTTAATGACTTCATCAATTTTTGATGGAGAATAAAAAGGTTCTTGGCTATCCAATGCATGTTGTCTCTTCTTAGCCTCGTAAAAATACTGTATCTGAGATTGAAGTATTCTAATCTCCTGAAAGAAAAGGCGTCCACTTTCTTTGAAACCATTATTAAGTGAAAAAAGCTGATCAGAAATTGATACCAAAATTTGTTTTAAAAAGCGCTCATTTTCTTGGCGTTTACGATATTCTAAAATAAGAGCATGACTTATCTCATCCAACTGCTTTTTTGTGGAATCAATTTGATGCAATAAATTTGGCTTTTTCCCCATATTATCTTCTCTCACCTTCGAAAGCATAGCATGAATATCTAATAACTTAACTGCGGAATGAGATAAATAATCAACTAATGTAAGCGTATTGGCATAGCGTTTTCGTGCAACCATCATGAACTCACCTAATGACTGGTTTTTACATTCATCCCGCTATTTATTTTTACTTTACAAAGTCATTCTAAAGAAAGTGCTAAAAAAACGTTGTTCGCCATTAATTTATATTTGATGGAAAATCTCCACCCCTTTCACACTTAATGTGAAGCTAGTGGGGTTAAAAGACGGACAGGTGTATAAAGAATAAGATGTGTTGTTTTCTCCAACACACTACTGCTATCAGCAAGAAGCGCTTGGCTGGGTGATAATTCTGTCCCCTGCATAATTGTTGAAGCTAAAGAACCTTCTCGAGAAAGAGCCATCAAGGTTGGTGAAGATGCAAAGACATTGTGTGTTCCACCATCCACATGAGAAAAATCAAGGACACTTATTCCATTTTTACGCAACATTTCAATATCTGAACCATCCCCTACCCGGTGATGTCCACCCGTAAGACGCCCAGAAACAGCGAGAGCTTTATCCGCACGAGATACCAAAATGGCTGTTGGTTGAGGCAGTTTCTTAATATCATTAAGTTGACGTTCAAACACATCAATATCAATATCCGGCGCTGCCATTAAGAAACTTGTAATACGGTGAATAGGTTTATATTTTCCCTGTAATGCTAAGGTTCTAAATGCTTCCATTATGACAAAATTACCCATAGAATGCGCAATAACCGAAATTTGATCAGCATTGGTTTCACTTATGAGCGTCAAGAGTTCTATTAATCCATCACGCGCAAAATTGGCACTATCACGATCGTAAATGTAAAGAGGTATTGAGCCAGCAGAAGGCCACGAATAATGTACGGCGACAACATTTAAAGAATAATCGTATGTAAACTGAGCTGTACGAAATGTGCCATCTGCAAAATTGTTATTATAGCCATGAATAAAAAGGAAAATTTCTCTTTTTCCTTTTGTTTTTTTTTCTAAAGCAGCATTTAATTCCTGCTTAAACTGTTCTTTGTTATTGTACTTTTGCAACGCCACTGCTGCAAAGTACTTATCGTGAGTGGGTCTATACGCGTTTATTTCAACAATACCTTTCACATGTTGTTGAGGGATTCCCACGTCAACGCGATTATAATGCACTTTATTTGATCGCTCTGCCCCATAAGGCTGAGAATAGCTGTTTTGCATCATACGACTTGTTGCAACATATACTGGAACAGTAGCTTTCGGAAGAATCGGCCTACCTTCAACTTCCCTTTGCACTGAAATCATAGATGGTGTTGCATGTACCCCATGCCAAAGTACAGCACGCGATCTGCTGCATGCTGTTAATAAAGAAACACAAATAAAGAATGTTAAATACTTTAAAAATACTGTACTTCTCACTACAACACCACTCAGCCCCCATTGAAAATATTCAACATTTCAAATCCACAGATAAAAGAACAAAATGTCCAAAGAACTGAAATGAGACCATTACTAGGAACACATTAACAAATAATACACAAAGAAAAAACCAGCTACAATGCACAAAACAGCATCCCTTTAAATATAATACAACTCACCCCCACTATAGAAAATTTAAATGGTGCGGTCGAGAAGACTCGAACTTCCACGGGTCACCCCACAGCGACCTCAACGCTGCGCGTCTACCAATTCCGCCACGACCGCACATGGTGAAGCAGAACATGCTGATTTTCTGGCTTTAACAAATCATAAAGCAAGGCACAAGCTTATTTTCCTTTTCCCATAATTTATTTTTACCTGAACGACTTATCACCCAATATAAACCATTAAAATATAAGCTTTACTATGATCTTTGAGCCATCATCATAAAATTAGCTCGTATACCTTGATCTTTTTCATAACAACCATGAAAACTTGTCGTAATCGTTGTAGCACCTTGCTTTTGGATCCCTCTCATAGCCATACACATGTGCTCAGCCTCGACCAATACCGCAACACCACGCGGCTTCAGATGCACTTCTAAAGCATTCGCCACTTGAGCTGTCATAGCCTCTTGTGTCTGTAAACGACGAGCAAAAACATCTACAACACGCGCAATTTTTGAAAGGCCAACAATCTTTGTCTCAGGGAGATACCCAATATGAACTTTACCAACAATTGGAATCATATGATGTTCACAATGTGAGTAAAAAGGGATATTTTTTACTATTATTGATTCATTGTATCCTGAAACTTCTTCAAAAACCGTGCCTAAGATCTGTTCAACTGATTTGCTATAACCAGCAAAAAGTTCGCGATATGCTTTAGCAACACGCCCCGGAGTTTCTAAAAGGCCTTCTCGATTTGGATTTTCCCCAACCCATAATAGCAATGTACGAATTGCTGCTTCCACCTCTTCAAAGCTAGGGCACTTTTTCTCAGATAAAAATGAGTCTATCGTAGCTCCTTTAACAACATTATGCATTTAAAAACTCCAAGCTTACCTTATACAAAGCATTTGCTACATACCTATTTTATTGTGTATAATCTCTATATAAGTAAATTAAAAGCTTAAACAATCACAACTCTCAAAATTTCAAGCAATAGCTCATGATTGACAATATCTATAGTGATAAAATACTGAAATATGCCGCACATATAAGCAAAATTGGGCGTCTTAATGATCCAGATGCAACGTCAAAAAAACATGCACGTCTTTGCGGTTCAACAGTCACTGTAGATCTAAAAGTAGAAAATTGCATCGTTACAGATTTCGCCCATGAAGTGCATGCATGTGTACTCGGACAAGCTTCTGCTTCGCTTTTAGCCTCTCATATCATAGGACAAACAACACAAAATCTTAAAATTTTACGTGATATTATCTACCGTATGTTAACGAAAGATGGCCCACCTCCTCAAGCCCCATTTGAAGCGTTTTCCTGCTTGCAACCCATTAAAGGATACAAAGCGCGTCATGCATCAACAATGCTTCCCTTTGATGCGACTATAGACTGTATCGAACAAATTGAAGAAAAATAAATGCTTGAACCACAGCCTCAACAAAAAAAGAGACAAACTCGAAATTATACGGGTCCTTGGCAAAAAACGCCTGGACGACTACTTGGAATTCTACTGATACGTTTTTATCAAATAACGCTTTCTAGTTTTATAGGAAATCAGTGTCGCCACGCACCAACCTGTTCAGAATATACTTATGAAGCAATCGCACGTCATGGATTGTGGGCTGGAGCGTGGATAGGACTTTTTCGTATTATGCGTTGTGGACCATTTGGAACATATGGACTTGATCCAGTTCCTACCTCTCTTGGAAACTCTTGTTGTTTTTATAAACCTTGGCGTTACTGGAAAATTTCTGTAAAGCACAACAAATAGTCCTTTCCTTTTTTCGCGCGTGTTGATAAAAAATATGCCTATTGACCTTAACTAATTATTATTAAGTTTTTATAAAACCATCCGTGATCGTTTGCGGAATTGGATTAAAGGGGTGTTTTATGTCTTGCTCTGTTTCTCTTTCCTTTCCTGATGGTTCAAAACGTGATTACCCCGCAAAAATGACTGGCTTGGAATTGGCAGCATCCATTTCTAAATCACTTGCAAAAAAAGCTGTTGCCTATAATCTCAATGGAAGCATTCGAGATTTATCGGATTCATTAGAGCAATCTGGTCAAATAGAAATCATTACCCGAGAAGATCCCCGTGCTCTTGAGCTCATACGTCACGATTGTGCACATGTCCTAGCTGAAGCAGTACAGGAGCTCTTTCCTGAAACTCAAGTAACAATAGGCCCTGTTATTGAAAATGGTTTTTATTATGATTTTGCACGTCAACAACCTTTTACATTAGATGATCTCACCGTTATTGAAAAGAAAATGCGTGAAATTATTCAACGCAATAAACCTTTCAAAAAAGAGATTTGGTCTCGTGAAAAAGCTAGAAAGATTTTTTCTGAAAAAGGCGAACTTTATAAGGTTGAGCTTATCGATAGTATCCCCATAAATCAAGACTTAAAAGTCTATTATCAAGGTGATTGGTTTGATCTTTGCCGCGGACCGCACATGCAATCTACCGGACAAATTGGAAATGCTTTCAAACTGATGAAAGTTGCAGGAGCTTACTGGCGTGGCGATGCCAATAACCCAATGCTAACGAGAATTTATGGCACGGCATTTGCGAACGAAAATGACTTAAAAACCTACCTACACATGTTAGAAGAAGCTGAAAAACGTGATCATCGCCGCCTAGGACGTGAAATGGATCTATTCCATTTTCAAGAAGAAGGACCAGGAATGATTTTTTGGCACAAAAAAGGCTGGAAAATGTTCCAAAATTTGATCAATTACATGCGTAGACGTCTTGATGATCATCAATATGCTGAAGTTAATGCACCGCAAGTTCTTGATAAATCACTTTGGGAAATATCTGGCCATTGGGGATGGTATAAGGAGAATATGTTTAAAGCAACTCCAGCAGCTGAGGATTGGGATAATGAAAATGTTTATGCTCTCAAACCAATGAATTGTCCTGGTCATGTGCAGATTTTTAAACACGGTTTAAAATCTTACCGAGATTTGCCTATTAGACTTGCTGAATTTGGTCTTGTCCATCGTTATGAACCTTCTGGCTCTCTACACGGCCTTATGCGTGTACGTAGCTTTACACAAGACGATGCGCATATTTTTTGTACAGATGAGCAATTAGCCGATGAATGCCTCAGTATTAATGATTTAATCTTATCAACTTATGCTGATTTCGGTTTTAAAGAAGTCAGTCTTAAGCTTTCAACACGTCCAGAAAAAAGAGTCGGATCTGACGCATTATGGGATCATGCGGAAAGTATCATGAAGTCCGTCCTTAAAACTATTGAGACAAAACTTGCAGGACAAATCAAAACAAGTATCCTTCCAGGAGAAGGTGCATTTTATGGCCCAAAATTTGAATATATCTTGAAGGATGCCATCGGTCGTGAATGGCAATGTGGAACAACACAAATAGACTTTAATCTCCCTGAACGTTTTGGTGCATTCTATATTGATAAAAATTCAGAGAAACATCAACCAGTCATGATTCATCGCGCCATTTTTGGATCAATGGAGCGCTTTCTTGGTATATTAATCGAACACTTTGCTGGACATATACCGTTTTGGCTCGCGCCAGAACAAGTTATTGTAGCAACAGTTACATCCGAAGCAAATGAATATGCAAAAAAAATAACAGCAAGACTTAAAGCTGCTGGGCTTTCCGCAACATCAGATCTTCGTAATGAAAAAATTAACTATAAAATACGTGAGCACTCCTTACAAAAAATTCCTGTAATTTTGGTATGTGGAAAACGTGAAGCTGAAACAAATAGCGTAAACATACGCCGCTTAGGCAGCACGGATCAAGTTTTCTTATCTCTAGAAGAAGCAATTAAACAACTAACAGATGAAGCAACAGCACCAGATTTGCGCCGTTTAATAAATGCCTAAAGATAAAAAATTAAAGCACAGTAAATTACTGTTACCGTGCTCTATCAAGTATACGTTTACATTCAATTAATTCAAAAAGTGTTTCTTGCAACAATGCTTTATCAGTTTTGTCTTTGTAAACATTAACAGAACCGACAGATGCTTCCCCCTCATTTCTCATGAAATTCAAAAATCCAAAAGAAGACTTTTTAGGTTTACTGCTGACAGTTTCAAAAGTTTGTCCTGCATGTTTCTTTTCTATTACAATATTCATGGCGTTAAGATCACCACTACCAAATGCAGTAACAAAAGCAACACCATTCTCTTTCAAAAGACGTTGCACACCTTTTATCGTATAACCCTGATCGTACAGTAACTGCTTAATACCATTGAGCAAATCAACATCACTCGGGCGATAATAACGCCTTCCTCCCCCACGTTTCATTGGCTTAATCTGCCTAAAACGTGTTTCCCAGAATCTTAATACATGCTGTGGAAGCTCCAATAACTCGGCTACTTCGCTAATTGTGCGAAAAGCATCGGAGCTCTTATTCATTTTACAACACCTTATCTAAAACACCACGAATAATTTCAAAACGGACTTATCAAGTTTCAATTTTTCAGCAAGATTGGTCAAAAATAAGACCATAATCGCTACATTTTAACCAAAAAGCCCTTTTACTTTAAAAAATATAGAGTTCCACCTTATACAATTTTTTTAACAAATACCAAACATTGTAACAGCGTTTGTTTATGTAATATTATTTTTTTGTCTTGCACGATGTGAATCTAAAATTCTTTGTTTAAGTATATTCGCAGCCTTAAATGTCACCACGCGTCGCGGTGGGATAGGCGCTTCAACACCGGTTTTTGGATTGCGTCCAACGCGTTCATTTTTATTGCGTACTTGAAAAGTCGCAAAAGAAGATAATTTAACTGCTTCACCTCTCACAAGTGAATTGCAAATTTCACCCAAAACCGATTCAACCAAAGCTGCTGATTCAGTGTGTGACAAGCCCACTCTTCTGCAAACTACGCTCGCTAAGTCTGCACGCGTTACTGTCTTACTTGTCATTATAATCACCTATATTCAAATATTAAAAATTACAAAGTGACTTATACGTTTTATTCAAATATGGTCAAGTGACTATAATCTACCAACGAATAAGAATTGCTCCCCATGTAAACCCACCTCCCATAGCTTCTAACATGACGAGATCTCCTTTTTTAATTCTTCCATCATGAACAGCCGTTGTTAAAGCCAACGGCACCGATGCTGCAGATGTGTTCCCATGTTGATTAACAGTAATCACAACTTTATCTATGGAAATTCCCAACTTTTTAGCTGATGCTTCAATAATACGTTTATTAGCCTGATGAGGCACAAACCAATCCAATTGTGAGGAATCTATATTAGCAGCCGCAAAACAGTCATCAACCACATCCGTTATCATGCCAACTGCATATTTAAAAACCTCTCGCCCCTCCATGCGTAAATAGCCCGTTGTTTGCGTTGTTGAAGGGCCACCATCAACATACAGCTTATCTCTATACGCACCATTAGAACGTAATTTTGTAGATAATATACCACAATCAGAAGCAATACCATCCCCATTCTCATATGCTTCCAAAACAGCGGCACCCGCACCATCACCAAATAAAACACATGTCGCGCGATCTTTCCAATCTAAAATCCGAGAGAATGTATCAGATCCAACAACTAAAATCCTCTTTGCTACTCCACAGCGTAAATAGGCATCCCCTGTTGCTAAAGCAAAAATAAAGCCAGAACAAACAGCTTGAATATCAAAAGCAAATCCATGGCTCATTCCCAAAGCATGTTGAATTTCAACAGCAGAAGCAGGAAAAGTGTGGTTTGGCGTCGAAGTTGCTAAAATAATACAATCAATATCTTTTACTGTTAAACCAGCATTTATAAGCGCAGCTTGTGCAGCGTCTACTCCTAAAGAAACAGTTGTTTCATTGTCATTGGCAATGTAACGCTGACATATTCCTGTACGCTGAACAATCCATGAATCTGATGTTTCAACAAACTTCGCAATCTCATCATTCGATAAGCTTTTTTGGGGCAAGGCACTTCCTACACCACGAACAACTGATCGAATCATTCGGTTCTAACCTTTTCTTTATTTTTTTTACTTATATTACAAAAGCTTACCATATACTCTCCCCATTCATTGTTGCTTCATCATCTTGATCAAAAAGTGTTTCTTTATCCTCATGAAACCGCCGTAAATCAGCAGTTATTTTTTCCAAAAGCCCATTATTAACCATCTCATAACCAACGCGGATAGCAGAAGCAAAACCATTAGCATTAGCGCTACCATGACTTTTTATGACAACACCGTTCAAACCTAAAAGTACTCCACCATTCACCCTATCTGGATCCATTTTGTACTTTAGTGTACGAAAAGCACTCCGCGACAAAAAATAACCAAGAGATGTTAAAAAAGAACTGCGCATAGCGGAGTTTAAGATTTTCCCTATCTGCCGCGCAGTCCCTTCTGCTGTTTTCAAAGCAATATTACCAGAAAACCCCTCCGTTACAACAACATCTACTGTCCCATTTCCAATATCATTGCCTTCAACAAATCCTTTATATTCTAAACCTTCTAATTGCAGTTTACGCAATATCATTCCCGCCTTTTTTATTGCATAAAGGCCTTTAACCTCTTCAACACCCACATTTAAAAGCCCAACACTTGGTTTTTCAGTATGATATAAGGCGCGAAACATACCTGCCCCCATAACCGCCAAATCTACCAACTGGCTAGCAGACGCACCAATCGTTGCTCCGATATCCAAAACAATACTCTCACTGCGAAGCGTTGGCCAAATACCTGCAATTCCAGGACGTTCAGCTTCTGCCATCATTTTTAAACAAAAATAAGACATTGCCATGAGTGCACCAGTATTGCCAGCAGAAATGCAAGCATCAGCTTCGCCATTTTTTACCGCTTCAATTGCATACCACATTGATGATTTACCGCGTCCATTGCGAAGTGCTTGGCTTGGCTTCTCATCCATACGCGTATAAGTCTCTGTGGGAAAGAAGCGCGAAACAGAAGCCAAACAAGGGTGCTTTTTTAAAACTGGCTTAACAACTTCCTCGAGTCCATAAAACAAAAAATAAACATTTGACAAATATTTTTGTACTATTGCAGCTCCTGCAATAGTTGCTTCCGGACCATAATCACCGCCCATTACATCCACAGAAATTCTAATCACGTTTGCATATCCCACATTTTTTATTTACGCTTTTAAACACATATTACGATTTTTTGCTATTGAACAACCACAAAGCACACCGTGCGAAAATAGCTCCGCAGAAAATACCGTTTTTATAACAGTATACAATAGACAATTTTTTTATGTTTTTACAATTGCTTCCAATTTTTCAAAACAGAAAACGGTGATAATTTTTGCTCAGATTCTTCTAAATTTTTAATTGCACGCATCTTTACCCCTTCTTTGCGTGGATAATGATTAATGGATAATTCAAAAAATTCTTCCATGACTGCACCGATATCAATTTTATCGCCATAAAACACTTCTGGCGTATCTTGTCCCTCCACATCTAAAAACAATTCTCCTGTATTCTCTGATATTTTGTGCTTCATCAAATCTGAGTTTTCAGGGACAAAAAAAACCTCAATATCTTCATAGAGAATATTTTCTAGTGGTTCTAACGTAACAACACATAACTGTATTACACGCGCCTGCAATAGGCCTTTTATACGTATCCCTCGCTTTTTCCACGGAAAAATATGGAATTTCCCATCACAAAATTTTACTTCAACTAAATCATGATTCTTGGCTAAATGTGCACATTCTCGCTGGTTTGCACAAATATGAACCCTTATACCTTTAGAAGATAACGAACGCACTGACACTGGATATGTCAAAGCAAATGTCATTTGAAAAACATCTTGAACATTCATTAGCACCTCCCAGATATAATAATGGATGTAATATACTGCACTTTTATTGAGCCAAAATACATTGCATTCATTTTTTTCTTTTCTAAAGAAATTCTATATGGCATAATTTAGTTTATAACAGGCAAACCCAATGTAATCTATGGAAGATAAGCTAAATTTAAAAAAAACTTGAGGTTGCCTTCTTGTTATACATCTAAGTATAAAATGGAGATATCATTGTTTCAGTTGCCCTACAGAGCGAACTTAATCAAACAAAAATTATTGATTGGCCTATTAACAGTAAATATGACAGTAATTTCCGGTTGTGGTATCATTGATTCCTCAGGTACAAGCCAGATATATCAAGAAGGTTACGTTCTTGACAAAAATGCTCTTAACTCTATCGCTGTTGGATCCAGTCAGGAGCAAGTTATTTTAACTTTAGGAACCCCCTCACTAAAAACAAAATATGATAATGAGGTCTTTTATTATATCTCACAAACTCGGTACCGTGGGATGCAATTTATGAAGACAAAAATTATTGATCGCAAAGTTTTAGCCATTTACTTCAATAAAAACAATCATGTTATTAAGGTAGCCAACTATGGTCTACAAGACGGGCAGGTATTTGATTTCATTACGCAAACAACACCAACCGCTACAAAAGAACAGCCTTTTTTGATTCAAATTATAAAAGGTTCCGCGAGTTTACCAAATCATAATTAAATAATAACAACCTGCGTACAATCCTAATAGCATTAGGATTGTAACCTATTTTAAAAGACGAATTTTTTTTGCCATACTATCAAGAACTGCATTAACAAGCTTTGGCTCATCACCTTCAAAAAAGGCTTTTGCTATATCAATATATTCATTCACAACAACTGCGACAGGTACATCTTGTCGGTTGATTAATTCCCATAAACCTGCACGCAAAATTGCCCGCAGTATAGAATCAAGACGTGAAAGTGACCACTCTGCAGAAAGTTGTTGATGAAGCATAGGATCAAGCTGTTTTTGATCTTTTGCAACACCCGTTATAATAGCCAAAAACCATTGAAAATCAGCATCAAGATACTGGTCTCCATCAATATTTTTT
The DNA here is from genome assembly GCF_053795135.1 of Bartonella sp. B12(2025). Taxonomy (NCBI): domain Bacteria; kingdom Pseudomonadati; phylum Pseudomonadota; class Alphaproteobacteria; order Hyphomicrobiales; family Bartonellaceae; genus Bartonella; species Bartonella sp. B12(2025). The sequence goes on from NZ_CP200031.1 coordinate 756,597, forward strand.
CCTAAATGATAAGCCTCATACTCAGCTGCCGTTTCCATCACACCAGAACCTATTATATCCATTTGATAGAGCGCTTGAACTGCAGCGAGTCTTGCTGCTCCACGTTTATTGGCTGAACGCGGAAAATATGTGCCTTTTATATCAGCCATATTTAATGATTATCTCCAAATCTCTTTTTCAGAGCGATCATACATAAAGCAGCTTCAGCAGCAAAACCACCTTTATTTTTTTCGTCTTGCTTTGCGCGCGCCCATGCTAGTTTTTCATCTTCAACAGTTAAAATACCATTTCCAATAGCCAACTGCTTATGGACAGTTAAATCCATCAATGCCCGACAAGAGTTATTTGCAACAATTTCAAAATGATATGTTTCACCTCGAATAACACAACCAAGCGCTACGTAACCATCGTAGGATACTTTATTATTATTTTCGGCAAAAGTTATTGCACTTGGTATTTCTAATGCTCCCGGAACTGTCACAATATCATAACTTACTTCTGCTTTTTGTAAAACATTCACTGCACCTGCAAGAAGTGCATCAGAAACTCCATCATAGAAACGCGCTTCAACAATCAATACATGCGGCTTTTTATGTATCTCTTTTATCATAACAAAATCCTACAAGAAAAATTAACCAAAGAATTTAGGATTATAGAGCACAAAACTCTAAAACTATATAAACTTTCAATCTATTTATCTTTCATTTTAAAGCCAGAAAATTTTGCAGCATAACGCGCAAATTGATCGATTTCTAAATTGACTCGATCTCCAATTTTAGCTTGCCCCCAAGTCGTCACTTCAAGTGTATGACGAATAATAAGAACATCAAAAATACAATCCTCAACACAATTAACAGTCAAAGATGTCCCATTAAGTGCTACAGAACCCTTATTTACAATAAAGGGCGTAAATTGCGTTGGGACTTTTAGATAAAAACGAACTGCATCCCCTTCATTTTTCTGATCAATAATCTCAGCCAAACCATCAATATGACCAGAAACCAAATGTCCACCCACTTCATCACCCAATCGTAGTGAGCGTTCTAAATTAACAAAAGTCCCTTTTATCCATTGTGCAAGATTAGTCAAATGCAATGCTTCTTCCCACGCTTCCACAGCAAACCAATTGGTATTTGCTTGTTTTAACCCTCGCTCAACTACTGTCAGACAAATTCCTGAACATGCAATTGATGCACCAATTTCTAAACTCTCCATTGCATAGCGTGTAGAAATATTTAAATGCACCCCCTGCTTTAAAGGTTTAACATCTTCAACACAACCGATATCCGTTATAATCCCTGTAAACATAATGTCCTGCGTCTCCATTTATAAAAACGGTCATTTCCAAACATTCTTGTCTCAACTTCATGAAATTGCGAAAGGTAATTTCCAAAACGAGGGGCTTCAATACGGTTCCCACCTAAAATAACGGGTGCATAAAAGCATATCAAATGATCTACACAACCAGCATTCAAAAACTCTTCCCCTGTTTTTACGCCTCCCTCAAGTAAAATGCTATTGATTCCACGTTGATGAAGCAGCTGTAAAACAGCAAGGGGCTGCATGCAACCATTTTCCATTTCTACCGAATATACAGACACACCACACTCTTCCAGAAATATTTTTTTGCTTTTCTTTGAAAGATTCACATCACAAATAATCCATGTAGGAATTTTTGTTGCTGTTTGAACAACTTTTGCATCAAGTGGAATGCACAAATCTGCATCCAAAATAACACGTATAGGCGAGCGCATCTCCATCCCTTGCAGACGGCAATTTAATTGTGGATCATCCGCTAATATAGTACCAATACCAACAAGAATAGCATCATTTTGAGCACGTAAAATATGGGTATGAGTGTGAGAAATTATTCCACTAATTTTTATTCCACCCTGCCCCTTTTTTCCCACAGCATTATCAGCAGAAATTGCCATTTTTAAAGTGACTGCACACCGTTGCAACTTTTTTATACACCAATGTGCACACAACGCTTCAAAAGCTTCCCCAGCCAGAACACCTTCAACTACTTCAATACCAGCCGCACGCAAACGAGCAATACCACGACCGTTAACCCGCTTGTCTAAATCAGTCAGGGCAATAACAACCCGTGAAATACCTGAATCAATGAGTGCATTCACACACGGTGAAGTTTTGCCATAATGCGAACAAGGCTCTAAAGTCACATAAGCAGTGGCACCGTTGGCTAAAGTACCAGCCATGTGCAGAGCTTGCACTTCAGCATGAGGCCTCCCGTGGATAGCCGTTACACCATAGCCAACAATAAACGTTCCTACATTATCATCATTTCGCACGATTAATGTGCCGACCGAAGGATTTTCCCCAGTAAGACCGACATGACGCTCTGCCAAACGGATAGCAGCAGCCATAAACCGCTCATCTTGCGCTTTTTTATTCATCAAAACAAGGTTCTGTATTTGTTATACCCTTTGACAGCTCGTCTATCACATCGTGAAAATCACTTGCATTACGAAAGTCTCGATAGACGGAAGCAAAACGAATATAGGCAATATCATCAATACTTTTCAATGCTTCCATCACAAGCTGTCCAATTTTTTCCGAAGCAATCTCTGGTTCTCCCAAACTCTCGAGCTGACGCACAATGCCGGAAATCGCTCGCTCAATATAGTCAGGATCAATATTGCGTTTACGTATAGCTACATCAACTGATCGCATTAATTTATCACGATCAAATGGTTCACATCGGCCACTTTTTTTAGAGACCAAGAGCTCACGCAGCTGAACACGTTCAAAAGTCGTAAAACGACCACCGCAAACGGAACACACACGCCGACGACGAATGACCGCTCCCTCTTCCGCAGGACGCGAGTCTTTAACCTGTGTATCCTCGCATTGACAGTAAGGACAACGCATCTTTTTAGCACCTCCTAACAGTTGCTTATATAAGAGTAAAGAGGAAATTTATTTGTTATATCTTCCACCTTTTTCTTAACAGCCATTTCAACGGCACTATTGTCCTCATCGTTTTTTGCTATCCGAAGACTATCAAGAACTTCCGAAATCAGATCACCAACTTGAATGAACTCTTTTTCCGCAAAACCACGCGTCGTCGCAGCAGGTGACCCCAAACGAATTCCTGATGTTATAGATGGTGATTCAGGATCAAAAGGAATACCATTTTTATTACAGGTAATACACGCCCGTCCCAAAGCCAATTCAGCTCGTTTTCCTGTCACATTTTTAGAACGCAAATCCACCAGCAATAAATGATTGTCTGTACCTCCAGAAACAAGATCAAAACCATTGCTCTGTAATGTCTTTGCCAAAGTTTTTGCATTAGAAACAACATTGGCGCTATAATCTTTGAAAGAAGGACGCAAAGCTTCCTCAAATGCAACAGCTTTAGCCGCAATCACATGCATTAAAGGACCACCTTGAAGACCAGGGAAAACCGCTGAATTGATTTTTTTTGCTAAAGTTTCATCATTTGTCAATATTAAACCACCACGAGGACCTCGCAGCGATTTATGCGTTGTAGTCGTTACAATATGTGCATGTGGAACAGGTGAAGGATGAACACCACCAGCAACTAAACCAGCAATATGAGACATATCAACGAGTAAATAAGCACCGACCTCATCTGCAATTTCACGGAACCGTTTCCAATCCCATAGACGAGGATAAGCTGATCCACCCGCTATAATAAGTTTGGGATTACGTTCCTTTGCAAGCCGTTCAACTTCCTCCATATCAAGAATCTGATCCTCTTGACGTACACCATAAGAAACCACATCAAACCATTTTCCTGACATATTGACAGACGAACCGTGCGTAAGATGGCCACCAGAGTTTAAATCCAGTCCCATAAATGTATCACCAGGCTGGAGTAAAGCTAAAAATACAGCTTGATTCATTTGACTACCAGAGTTAGGCTGGACATTTGCAAAAGCTGCACCAAAAAGCTGTTTTGCTCTTTCAATTGCTAAATCTTCAACGACATCAACAAATTGACATCCTCCGTAGTAGCGCTTTCTTGGATAACCTTCTGCATATTTATTAGTTAAAATCGACCCTTGTGCTTCAAGAACCGCTCTTGAAACAATATTCTCTGACGCAATCAGCTCAATTTCATGTTGTTGACGCTCAAATTCACCTCTAATTGCATCAAAGATTGCAACATCAACGGTTTGTAAATTATCACTAAAAAAGCGCTTTTGTGCGTCATTTGCTTGCTGAGTCATAAAACACGTTCCTAACATAAAAAAATAAACTAATGGACGATAACACAGCACCCCCCTGCAAACAAAACATTTAAAATCAATTTTATTCAAAAATATAGCGAATATTTATGTTATTCTTTGCCATATAAACAAAAAAACTCTTTCCCCAGGAAATGGTGAAAAATAGGTATTATACTTCTCCCTTCCCGCTCTTACTTGTCTCGCTTCTTACAAAAACATCTATAATCTCAAAAAATTCAATAATTTAATGACTATCATTTAAGTTAGCAATAATTTATAATGTGATAAGCTGAACATGGAAGCGAAAAAAATAATTCAAGGCAAATAGGATGGCAACGAAAGTTTTTATTGATGGTGAACATGGAACAACCGGATTACAGATACAAAAACGACTAGCAAAGCGTTCAGATTTTAAATTACTCTCTCTTTCTCATACAGATCGGCATAATATTGATATACGACAAGAATGTCTTAATCAAACTGACATTGTTATTTTGTGTCTTCCAGATGATGCTGCACGCGAAACAGTCAATGGGCTTAAAAATAATAAAAAAATTAGAATTATTGATAGCTCAACAGCCCACCGTATTGCACCGGACTGGATCTACGGTTTTCCTGAAATGACTACAGGACAAAAAAAACGTATCCAAGCGGCACGCTACGTATCCAACCCCGGATGTTACCCTACCGGTGCAATTAGCTTGATTCGACCACTTCGTGAAGTAGGTCTGCTAGATGCTTATTACCCAATATCAATTAATGCAATATCCGGCTATACTGGTGGTGGAAAACGATTGATTGCACAAATGGAAAATCAATCTCAACAAAATGGCGTTTTAGAAAATTATTTTATGTATGGTCTTAACCTTGAACATAAACATGTGCCAGAAATTAAAGTCCATGGACAAATCAACCAAACACCCATTTTTGTGCCAAGTGTTGGCCGTTTTTCCCAAGGAATGATTGTAAGTATTCCACTACATCGCCGTTTATTTACAAAGTCAGCTAACTGCTCTGATCTGCGTGAAATTCTTAAGAACCATTACAATGGACAAAACATCATATCAGTTGCATCACAAGAAGAGACTGAAACTCTCACTAAACTCAATCCAGAATGCTTAGCACATAAAGATGAAATGAAATTGTTCGTGTTTGGAAATGAGCGCGAAGGAATTTTCAATCTATGTGCCATATTAGATAATTTAGGGAAAGGTGCATCCGCAACTGCTGTTCAAAATCTCGACTTAATGCTTTCAGGGAGTTAAACTTTTCTGAGTGCAAACTTTTATTCAACAGCACGGATACGCTCCCTTTGTTGCTCGCCAGTGCGCAACCGAAAAACACAGTATTACTAACGCAACACTTTGGTGAAGGAGTCCCAAACTTATGGGAACCTCATGTAATAATGTAAAAACACCCAGAAGCGCTTGAATAATTATAATAATACATATAAAAAACGCGCGATGAGAATGGGTTGAGTGTGGAATATTCTTTTGCACATATAAAGCATGAATAACCGCTGCAACAAACAGAAAATAAGCAAAAAAACGATGGACAAATTGAACCGTCAAAGGATTTTCAAATAAATTGAGCCAAACAGGATTATGCTGCAACAATCCATCAGGTATGATCTGACCATCCATAAGTGGCCATGTATTATAGACTTTCCCAGCATGGATCCCTGCAACTAAAGCACCAAAATAAATCTCAAGCAAAATGAGAATAACAAGCCAACCCGCAAAATATTGAACCCTTTGATTTGCTGGTTTTTCTGAATATTCTGTAAGTCCTCGAGATAAATAAGTAACAAAAATAATAACAAAACATGCTGTTATAAGATGAAATGCTAAACGGTATTGGCTTACGCTCGTCAGATTACTTTGACCAATACCTGAAGCCACCATCCACCAACCAATAACCCCTTGAAATGCGATAAGAATTGGTACAATGGTAAGTTGGAGCAAAATATTTTTTTCAATACGTTTGGTCGCCCAAAACCAAATTAAGCCGAATAAAGCCACAAGACCAACAATACGCCCAAGAATACGATGAGCCCATTCCCACCAAAAAATTACCTTAAATGCACTTAACGTCATATCGCGATTAAGCAGCTTATATTGTGCTATCTGTTGGTATTTAAAAAACTCTTCTTGCCATTGGCTTATACCAATCGGTGGAATTACGCCATGAATTGGCTTCCATTCGGTTATCGATAACCCTGACCCCGTCAAGCGAGTAGCTCCTCCCACTAAAACAATTGCTAAACAAAGCAATAGAATAGAATAAAGCCACACTTGAATTTGTTTTCGATTTTTCTTCTGCAATGGTGTCAAAATGCTGTCATTCAATTTCTTTACTGCCATCTCTGTTTCCCCACCTCTTTCCCCAAACACAGCTCATTTCAAAATTTAAACATCAAACCTAATTTTAACATGTTACTACAATCTTAGCACAAAACAAGCGTATACTATAACATGTGATTAACATTCTACGGCATTTATTATACAATCACACGATAAACACTTTTCGGAAACTTGCTCACCATTTGCATCATCCAATCCTGTTCGTTAAGAGAAATACTACAAATGTAATAGTCTGTTAACTCTCCAAATTGCTCAAATCCGTATTTGGGTTTGCTCGCCATTTCCAAAATGATAAAATCATATTCTTTTTTAAGTTCTTGTAATACATTAGGAATATTGTTTAAAAAATTTTGTGCATAAACAGCGCTTGTTAAGCCCTGAGGAAGAATATCAACTCCCGTATCATAATCACGATAAATAACATCCTGCAACTGAGCATTCCCTGTTAAAATATCGCTCAGCCCCCGATGAGGGCCTATTACTTTCTCTATTTGTTGACCAGAAATATCCACCAATAGAATTGTTTTTTGCTCTTTTATGAGATGAAGAGATAACTTTGCTGCCGTTCGTGCAGCCTCTGGCCCAATTATTGAAACAACTGTTACAGTACGACATTTCAAAAAATCGGATAATCCCTCTATTGTAATAAAAGACTCAAGACTTTTTCTTCCCTTAGGTACTAAACCACTCTCCTCATTTTTTAAAACATCTTCTTCCAAGTGGTCTTTTTTTATTCCAAAGAATTTATAAAATAACAGCACTCCTCCAAAAAGAGTGGCTAAGCTCGCAAATACACTGATAATAATATTTTTTCCATAAAGAGCCATAAAAGAAACTGGTGCTAACGTTGTTGGTACAACCACGTGAATTTTTATATTTTGCAAGATAGCAGAATCTTTGCTCATCTCTTTGTTTTGTGCATCTACGACTGCTCTTATTTTATTTTCAAACTCATCAAACATTTGATTCAAAGATTGGGATTGATCTTTTACAAAAAAGGTAATCTTTCTTCGGAGAAGTTTTTCAAATTCCGTTGCAATAACCTCATCTGAATGAACCTGATGAACGATCTGTAAAACTTTATTTTCTAACTGATGAGAAATCGCCTCTAATTCTGCAGTCATTGCTTTAATTTGAGGATGTGTCCAACCTAATTGTGTAACCATATGCGCTCTTTGTGTCTCCAAAAGATCACGTCTAGATTCCAGCGCAGCGACCATTGAATTTTTTGCAATAAACGACAAAAACAGTAAAGACTGCCCATTTTTACGCATCATATTAATAGTTGAATTCAAACTCATTAAATGAATACGCTTTAAAGTTGCTTCAGTTAATTGCACAGATAGATCATTGAGCTCTGTTTGTTTTACATTGTGGTAAATAAAAGAATCAACAGATGAGCGAAATCTCTGCACTATATTGAGTAGCGCAGTCTTATCATATTGTTGACCAACCTGCTGCTCCGTTAACAATAACTTTTTTCTCTGTTTTATGATTGCTTGCGAAAATGCGGAAAACCAAGTTTCCAACCCATGTTGAGCAGCTTCAACAGTTTCAGCTTCAAAAGTAAGATCAATAAGATCAGCATTGCGAGATAAACGAATATTTTCACGAAAATCTTTCTTCTGAGAAAAATCCTGCAAGCTTGAATCATTTAAAGTAATGAGCTGTGAAAATAAGAACGCGAGAGCATTATTTTGTTTATTAGTTGGTAATGGCTTTCCCACAGAATCAGATAACGAAAATGTTAGTGTTGCCCGATATAGTCGTGGCTGAGCAAAATAATACAACCAAATCGAAAATACACATAGCATCGCTAACAGCAAAACGACCAAAACATTTCGCGGTATTGTGCCTATAAACAGTCTTTTATTACACTTAAGACTCATCTTTATTTCAACCAATAAAATACTTCACATTTTTTTATTAAGAGAAAGTAGTAACTATCCTCTTAACTTGAAGTCATATTATTTTGAGATAAGAAAAACATAAAAATTAAAAAAATGTACAAAAGTACCTCAAAAAACTTTAATTCATATTTTGTTTGATGTGATCTAGTCGTTTTTTTGCTTCAGAGGTAAGCACTGCTCTAATGGTAACAGAACCATCATCATGTCCTTCCTGCATTATTTCACCAGAGTTTTCATAAAACCAATCAATAAGCGACATTTCATGAGGTCTTAAAAGACATTCAACGTTTTGCATTTCTCCAAAAATTCGTTTTTCAATTGCTATTAACAATTGATCTAGTCCATCTCCCATGAGCGCCGATAGCATTACCGCAGGATTTAACCGTGTTTTTGCACTTGCTTGCAAAACATTTAATGCGTGCTCATCCAATATATCGATTTTATTCCAAACTTCCATGATATGCTTCATATTATCAATATCAATACCAAGACTTGAAAGCACGTCTAAAACATTTTTGGCGTGAGCACGATGATCAGAATCTGACATATCTCTCACATGAAGAATGAGATCAGCTTCAACTACTTCTTCAAGGGTTGCTCTAAAAGCTGCAATCAAATGCGTTGGTAAGTTAGAGATAAAACCTACAGTATCAGATAAAAGAATAGTTTGCCCATGGGGGAGAATAACTTTGCGCAAAGTTGGATCAAGCGTTGCAAACAACACATCCTTTGCCAACACATCTGCACCACTTAAACGATTAAAAAGAGTTGACTTTCCCGTATTGGTATATCCCACTAAAGCAACAACTGGATGGAATGTTTTTTTTCTTTTAGCTCTATGAAGAGCACGTGTTTTAATAACTGTTTCCAATTCGCGGCGGATACGAACAATTTTCTTTTGTAAAAGACGCTTGTCCTCTTCAATCTGAGTTTCACCAGGTCCACCTAAAAAACCACGCCCACCACGTTGCCTTTCCAAGTGCGTCCAGCTACGCACAAGCCTACTTTTTTGATAAGATAAATGCGCCAATTCAACTTGCAAAACCCCTTCTTTTGTTCGCGCCCGATCCCCAAAAATTTCAAGAATCAAAGCTGTTCTATCGATAACTTTGCAATTCCATAATTTTTCTAAATTACGCTGTTGTACTGGTGTTAAGAAATAATCTACAATCGCAAGTTCGATATAATATTCAGCTATATAATGGGCAAGCGCACCTACTTTACCCTTTCCAAACAAAGTTGCAGGACGCAATGTAACAATATTAACTGTTTCATAATGAACAACTTTCAACCTTATAGCCTGTGCTAGCCCCAATGCCTCTTTAACTCGAGAAGATGCTGAACATCCGCTTGAAACAGTTTCATTTTTATTTTCTTGGAAAACTGGCACCAAAACAATAGCGCGCACCTGTTTTGCAACCTGTGAAGAACATTCCCCAAATCTCTCATTTTTATTTATCATGGCAATCTAAGCACTTTATAAAATGGGATAAGAGGCCTAGAGTAAAGTAACTTTTTTATTCAGAACTTTCACCTTCAAACATCTGAACAGGTTGTCCGGGCATAATTGTAGAAATAGCATGCTTATAGACCAATTGTGCATGTCCATCACGACGCAAAAGGACACAAAAATTATCAAACGAGGTTACAATACCCGTTAGTTTAACGCCATTTACAAGAAAAATTGTAAGAGAGATTTTTTGTTTGCGCACCGTATTTAAAAATACATCTTGCAGGTGTTGTGATCGTTCTGCCATTATTCTTACACCTTCCTCTCGAATTGCATAAAATATTTGTGCACGCATATCGACTGAAAAATATCCAATTGTCAACGTAGAAGCTTCAAAAATTAGCAAAAGACGACTTAATATCAAAAAAAAATACTCTTTAAAGTCTTAAACATCATCACCTGTGAAAATCTGTCATCAAAAACGAAAACTTTCCACGTTTATTTTTTATGAATTACAATTAGAAGATGATCCTTTATTTTGCATCCTAAGACGTGGTACATACCATATTTCATGCCACATATTTTTTAAAGAACTGCAATAATTAATTTCTCTCATTTAGAATCAGTAGAAATTAGCATAACAGCAACATGACTCATTAATTTATCATCGATAAAAGAAATGATAGGCTGCATATACATTAAGACATCCGCACGCCGTGGATTTTTTTAAATACTGTGCATAATTGCCATCAAATTGCCTCTACTTAAATACAACAGACCCATAATTCTATCTATAAGTGAGAGTTTTAAACAGTATTTTTTATTTTTTTATACTAAAATACTGCATTGTTTTTATTGTATTTTATACTTTTTCTGAATACAATAAAGGAACCGCGTTAACTTTATCTTGATAAGTTTTCAAAATTTTGCCCTGAACATATTCCTTTCTAAATAATTAACGGCTAATATATTGGAATATCTGGAGGAGGACGTATCCCTTTTCCATCTGTAAGAGTACGAGGCGAGTATGGCACGCAGAACCAAATTACAAACATTTGAAGTTGAAGCTGAAGAAGCTCTCACAAAAGCTATAAACTTTGATTTTAACGATGCGGAAATTGAAACGATATCATCCAACAATTCTGAAAATGTCGTTAATGTAAATGATTTGATTCAAAAGATTGCAATGGCAGAAGAAGAAGTTTTTGCTGAAAAGAATACTTCACCTCTTGTCTCAGAGATTTGTGATAACGCTGCTATTGATGAATCTGTTGTTGAACAGCTTTTTTCTCCGAAACCCGCATCTAAACCGTCAGGTGGAACTGTTCATAATACATTGTTATCCGCACAACCCCTTCCTGCCAATGATGATACAACAGCACCTTTAAATTTTGAATTATTAAAGCAACGCTCTACCTTTCGAATCTATTTGTGCACGACAGCGCTCAGTGCTTTATGGGCAGCAGGAGGCGCTTTTATTGCTCATAAGTTAGCTCCTGCTGGACTCAGCTCCTTATCGAGCATCACTACCTTTTTTACATCCCCAACAGGACTAGCTGTAGCGGCCGGAACAGCAGTTCCTATCCTTATATCTTGGGGATTTGCTCAATTAACAAAACGTTCAAACGAATTGCATAACATTGCTCTTCTTATGACAAATGCTGCACAGCGCCTCAGTGAACCACAACATATATCTGAAAAGCAAGCTATCGCCATAGGACAGACCATTCGCGAAGAAGTAGCGGCCATGAATGAGGGAATTGAACGCACCCTTGGACGTGCTGTTGAACTTGAAGCAATCATACAGGGAGAAGTTCATAATCTAGAACAAGCCTATGCTGAGAATGAATCGCGTATTCATACATTAATCAAAGAATTGAGCAATGAACGCATAGCCATTTTGAATCATGCTGACCGCGTACAATCAACAATTAAAGGGACACAGGAACAACTGAGTGATGAATTTGGCTCAGTTACCTCCAAAATTGTAAGCAATGTTGAAAAGCTTGCGCAAACTCTTTCCCAGACTTTACAAAAACAGGGAGAAGATCTTGTTGAAAAACTTTCTTATGCAGGTGATGGCGTAACAAATCAGCTCGTTGAAAAATTTAATGAAACCACAACACAAATTCAGCAAAAAAATACAGAGTTTTTCCACGAATTGGGAAAAAACTTTGATGACTTTTCAGAACGTTTTGATAACAATGAAAAACGAATAGAAAAAACCTTTAATCAAACAGCTGCTAAAGCTGAGACGTATATTGCTAAAATTGCAACGCATATACAAGAAACAACAGACCAAACTCTGCACAGTGTTGATGAAAAATTTAAAACACTGGATAAAACAATTATTGACCGTAGTAATCAATCTCTACAGAGTTTTGATGAAAAAGTTATGCAGCTTAACGAGCAAGCGTACAAGCTCTCTTCTAAGTTCGATAACGTAACTTCAGAAGCAATCGAAGCTTTTGAAAATCGTTTAGCAACTGTTGATCTTTCTCTTCAAGAACATGGCAACTCCATAATTGAATCTTTCATAACTCGCAGCCAAACCCTAGAAGATAATGCTAAAAAGCTTGGCAGCTTTTTGGAGACCCATGTCTCGCAAATCGATGAAAATCTCCAAGAAAGGACAGCTAATATTACCGAGGCGTTTGCAAACGGGCATGAGATCATTCTTTCTGCAATCGACAAAAGCAAAGAAAGACTGAGAGAGGAAATTCAACATGTTGATAATGCAATTGTTGATATAATACAAGAACGTTCACAAGACTTCAAATTACAACTTTCTGATCAAAGAGCTCTAATGGCAGACATGCTCGATAACGAAAAGAGTAAAATTGAAAAGATTTTTATTGATAATGCTCAAGTTGTTGATAATCTTTCTGAAAATCATGTTGCAAATATAATTCAGTACACAGATAAATTACAGGAAGTCATTATACAAAGCTGTGATACAACGAAAGATGCTTTAGAAGCACAAGCTAGAAATATTGATATACGTGCCGATGCTCTACGTGACTCTTTAGCTATTAATAGTTTTTCTCTTAACGAAGTTCTTGCAGATCAAACACGTACACTCGAGCAACGGATGGAGACAATCCATAATCTCATCGCCAAAAGTGATATACACGTTGATGTTGCGTTAAAGCAACAGGTAGACTTAGTTGAGAGTGCAATTGTTGCCAACAACAAGAACATTACTGAAACTGTCCAAGCTCATATAAAAAATCTCGAAAGCCATGTCGAAACTCTAAAGAATACTCTCTCTCAATCTAGTGGTACATTTTTTGAAACCCTTGAAACACGCATGGAAACGTTCGATACAAATCTGGAGGTTCGTGCACACAATATTTTTGAACGCGCAACCACGCTAGAGGAAACGCTGTCCGAAAAGCTTGCCCAAGTATGTGAAACTATCGAGATGCAAACATCTACTTTTGAAGAACGTTCTGACACATTAAAAACATCTATCATGCTTAATAATGAACAAAGCCAGGTAATTCAAAAAGCACTGGAAACAAGCGTTGATAATATGCGCATTACATTAGAGGACTCTGTTAATACAGTCACAGACAACTTACATAATAAGATTATAAAAGCCTCTGATATCCTTTCTTCTACGGGTGAACAGATACTTTCATCTGTTACAGATGTCACTGTAAAAGCAGAAAATATTCTCTCGGAATCTGGAAATCGCATTGTATCAAACGTTAAAAAAACAGTTTATAATACCAGTGAACAAGTTTTGTCTGTTCTATCTGAAAAAACGGCTCATACTATCAAAGCCTTCACAACAGCCAGTCATAATGCACAAGCGTTGTTAAATGAAACAATTCACACTTCAACAACAGCAATTGAACAAGTCCTTAACGAGCGCTGCGATGTTCTTCATCACTCCATGCAGAATCTTAAAAATAATTTAGGACACCAACTTTCTGATGTAAGCAGCCGCTTAGAAGAAGCAAACAATCAAACAGCTACTCAAATTTCAGAACATGTTGGGAAAATCACAGAGCTGACAAGCCATTTGAATCAAGCTGCGCAAAATACAACGGAGTCAATTGGTTATTTAACACAACATATTGGTGAACAACTGTCCCTTTCAACACAAGATGCTGAACAAAGAATTTGTGCACACAATGAATCTTTAGTAAATAGCTTGGCACAAGCCAACTCTGAGACTATTCAAGCAGTAACTGTTATGAAAGAAGATCTTGTCAAGAATGTCTCATCCATCCTTAAGCAATTAAATCAATCAATTTATAACTTCCACGAAAATAATAATGTTTTATTATCAGCAGTTCAAAATATTGATGGTCAGTTTAGCGAAACTGCAAATAATTTTTTCCACAATACTAACCAAGTAGCAGAGCGTTTATCAGCCTCAAACCAAGCACTCAATAACAATGTGGAAGTTCTGCAAGGACTCTCACAAAATGCATTTGAGCAAATTAGTCATATAACAAGTAGTTTTGGTGAACATGCTAAAACGCTTTCTGAAACTATTCGTGTTCTCGAACAGTCTGAAAATTCACTCAGTGCAACACTTGAAGAAAAACGCAATACACTCTCTGCATTAAGCAGTGCTCTTGTTTCAAAGTCTAATGAAATCAATCAACTGATTGAACGTTATGAAAATATTTTCAGCTTAGCCCTTGAACGCACTGACACAAATGCACGGAACTCTACACATTCACTCCAACAATCACTTAATCAACTTATTAGTGAAGCTTCAACCCGTTTTTCAGGAGCAGCAGAAAATATACGTCGCTCAGCTGATGAAGTCCGTTTAGAACTTTCAAAGATTAACAATGATATTAATGAAAATGTCCAAAAGCTGCCAGAAAAGACAAAAGAAACAACACAAACAATTCGCACTGCTCTGAATGAACAAATTACAGCATTAAAGGATTTGGTAAGCGTTATACAAAAAAGTAATCAAAAGAATGCAAACGAACAGCCAATATCAACAATTTCCACATCATCAACTAAGAGGAATGATCCTATTTCCTCTGAAGTCGTCAAGAAGATAGTACCACCCAAGCCTATTTTGCAACAAGATCAAAGCAAAAAAAGACAAAATAAATGGGTATCAAGTCTCCTAGAAAGAGCTTCTCGTGAAGACACTTTATGTGATGAAAAGTCTGATAATATTGCTTTTACATCAGTACAAACAAATTCTCACCCTGCGAATGAGTCTCTTAATTCATTAGCAGCTGGTATAGTGCGGGCCATTAACCACAATGCTGTTGTTGATTTATGGAACCATTACAAACATGGACAAAAAAATATCACGACAGAACGCCTTTATACTTTGAATGGGAAAGCGATATTTGAAATTGTTAAGAAAAAATATATGAGCGATGTTAACTTTAAACATTTCGTTAATCAATATATTACAGATTTTGAAAAACTTTTACGTGATGTATCCCGCAATTCTGATTCGAATAATTCAGTTCGGAAATATCTGACATCAGATACTGGAAAAGTATACACTATGCTTGCTCATGCAAGTGGTCGCATCCAATAGACAACAATAGAAGTGGAAAAGAATATTCTTCCACTTTTTTCTTTCCAGTTGTATTGATCGCTTCTTATCATATAACGCGCTGGTTATGAGTGAAGCGTTATCCATTAAGATTGGGTAGATGAGAATGGATGATTGGCATTGATATTCTAAGGATTAATCATACTTTAAATAGTATGATTAATCATAAAATAGTATATGCCATTCTAAGAAGATGAACGACTTCCCCTACTTCCTTTGGTTAACTTCTTTACAGCTTCATTTCTCGTATACGAGCTAAAAAACTAATTCATATATAAAATGTTCATGTAGATTTTCAGCTAAACCTTCGTTCATTAAAATACACATCTTTGCCGATATGCCTACACAGCTTATTTCATCAGAGCAAGTTCTATCTTGTTAGCATATTTACAGAATCAAACACTGCTCCAACCATAAGAATTGACTTTACCTCTATTCAGCAATAAACAACACAACTTCCATTATTCCGCTTGCCAACCTCCTTTTGAAAGGATACGAATAGTTTAAGATGTGCAAATATTGGTTTAGAGTTTTCTCTACACATTTATAGAAGTTTAAATAAAGCATACGTTTATGAAAGTTAGATTTAATTAATAAGCAACTTTTTTCTGTTTTTCCATGAATACTGCAAAAAATAACTGCTTGGTAATGTAATCATCAGTAATATTTTGTTTGTTTTTAACCGACAAATTTCTGATAAGGAGAAAATGATCGTGCTGATATCAATGAAATTATTAATGAGCACAAATGACAAGAATCATCAAACTGATTTAATGATCCAAAATAATTTGCTCATGCCCGTGCGTTTTTGTATTCAGAAAAATGAGATTCATCAGTGGAGAAGACCTGAGCGTAGATAGAGCCTCCCTATATAAACCTATATTAACTTGGATATCATTAAAATGTCTACAAAACAAAAGAGTAACTTTAGTTCACAAAAAGCTGAACTTGATAATGCCGCACTTTTTTATCACCAATATCCAAAATCTGGAAAATTAGAAATACAAGCGACAAAGCCTCTCGACAATCAGCGTGATCTAGCTCTTGCTTATTCTCCAGGTGTTGCAGCACCATGTCTTGCAATTCATAAAGATCCAAATCTTGCTGCTAAATACACATCCCGTTCTAATTTAGTTGCTGTTATATCAAATGGAACTGCTGTTCTTGGATTGGGAAACATTGGGCCGCTCGCTTCAAAACCAGTTATGGAAGGAAAAGCTGTTTTATTCAAAAAGTTTGCGAATATTGATGTTTTTGATATTGAAATTGATGCATCCAATATTGAAAAAATGGTGCAAACAGTATCTGCTTTAGAACCTACATTTGGTGGCATTAATCTTGAAGATATTAAGGCTCCTGAATGTTTTGAAATAGAAGAAAAACTACGCGCTAAGATGAATATTCCAGTTTTCCATGATGATCAACATGGAACTGCCATTATTGTTTCTGCAGCCGTACTAAATGCATTAAATCTTTCAGGTAAAAAAATTGAAGATGCAAAAATTGTTTCCTCGGGCGCGGGTGCTGCAGCTTTAGCTTGTATTAACCTTTTGGTTCATCTTGGAGCAAAAGTTAAAAATATTTGGCTTAGCGACTTAGAGGGAGTTGTTTATGAAGGTCGCAAGACACTCATGGATCGTTGGAAAGTCAATTATGCACAAAAAACCGATGCACGAACTTTATCCGAGATCATTGATAATGCAGATATTTTTCTAGGTGTCTCAGCGGGTGGTGTTTTAAAACCTGAATATCTAAAAAAAATGGCTCCAAACCCATTAGTGTTAGCGCTCGCTAATCCAACACCAGAAATTATGCCAGAAGAAGCGCATTCTGTACGACCAGATGCAATGATCTGTACTGGGCGCTCTGATTATCCCAATCAGGTCAATAATGTACTTTGTTTCCCCTATATCTTCCGTGGTGCACTAGACGTTGGTGCTACTGCAATCAATGAAGAAATGAAAATGGCTGCAGTTCATGCCATTGCTGCTCTTGCTCGTGAAGAAACATCAGATGTTGTAGCACGTGCGTACTCAAAGGAACCGTCCAATTTCGGACCAAATTATCTGATTCCCTCTCCCTTTGATCCACGCTTAATACTACGTATTGCTCCTGCCGTTGCTAAAGCCGCAATGGAAACTGGTGTAGCGATTCGACCGATTGAAGATATGGAGACTTATCACGACACTCTCAATAGATTCGTATTCCGCTCTGGTTTAACAATGAAACCCGTTTTTGCAGCAGCCAAAACAGCAAAACGTAAACGCGTAATTTATGCTAACGGTGAAGATGAACGCGTGCTTCGAGCGGCACAAATTGTTCTTGAAGAACAAACTGCAATTCCTCTCCTTATTGGTCGTCCACATGTCGTGGAGGCGAGATTAAAACGCTTTGGGTTAAAAATTCGTCCCGGCGTGGATTTTGAACTTACAAATCCAGAAAACGATCCACGTTTTCATGATTACGTTAATTTATTTTTTCGTTATGCAGGAAGACGTGGAGTATCCCCCGAAGTAGCAAAAACAATTGTCAGAACATCAACAACAGCCATTGCTGCCCTCGCTGTAATGCGTGAAGAAGCTGATGCAATGATTTGCGGTTTAGAAGGGCGTTTTGAGCGTCATCTTGAACTGATTGAGCAAATTATTGGGCTTGATCCAAATGTTTGTCATTTTTCTGCGGTTAGCTTACTTATCTCTCCACGTCGTACTCTTTTTCTAACAGATACTTATGTTAATGAAGACCCTTCTGCAGAAGAAATAGCAGAAATGACGATACTAGCAGCGCAAGAAATTGAAGCATTTGGAATAACCCCCAAAGCAGCATTATTGTCACACTCAAACTTTGGTTCAAAAAATACAGAAAGTGCGCGTAAAATGCGCCGCGCAACAGAAATTCTTACCGAATTATACCCAAATTTGGAAGCTGATGGTGAAATGCAAGGCGATGCTGCACTTTCTAAAGTTTTTCGTGATCGTGTTTTTCCCGATTCGCGCCTAAAAAGTGAAGCTAATTTACTTGTCTTCCCCACACTTGATGCCGCTAACATTACCCTCAATATCGTAAAAAACCTAACAAATGCGCTTCATGTCGGCCCAATCTTGATCGGAGCTTCACGTCCCGTACATATACTAACGCCTTCAGTAACTTCACGAGGAGTTGTTAATATGACAGCTCTTGCGGTTCTTGCTGCTAATAGAAAAAATTTACCGATAAAACAAATGAAAAAAATGAACTCAAAATAAATTTGAAAATTTTTTCAAACCTTAAAATACCATGCTTTTATGTACTGCAAATTTTCTGTCCTTACAAAAAATACAGTTATTCTGGATTAAGTCTTTTTTTTTAAGACAAAAAAAGCTAGAAGGTTAACGTTAAACTGTATTCTAAATTTATCAACTCTATAATAAGGAACCATGCATTGCCCTCTACGTTTGATAAAGTTGCTGATATTATCGCAGAAATCAGTGAAATTGATCGCAGCACAATCACACCTGAAAGCCATACAATCGACGATTTAGGAATCGACAGTCTTGATTTTCTTGATATTGTTTTCGCTATCGATAAAGCCTTTGGAATTAAAGTTCCACTAGAGCAGTGGACACAAGAAGTCAATGACGGTTCAGTTACAACAGAAGAGTATTTTGTTCTTAAAAATCTTTGCGCAAAAATCGATGAACTCGTTACCCTAAAACAGGCTGGTTAGTTTTTTCACCATGCATGATCAAGCTGTATTCATCACTGGTATAGGCCTCATAAGCTCTTTGGGTGAAGGGGTTGAACATCATTGGAATCTCCTGAATGATCCTACCGTTAGACCCAACCTAGATTGTACAACTTTTTCGCCCTATACTGTTCATAAATTGCCTGACATAGACTGGAGTTTACAAATTCCAAAAAGAAGCGATCAACGGCAAATGGGAACATGGCAACGCCTTGGTACCTATGCAGCTGGTCTTGCTCTTGATGATGCTGGCATGAAAAATAATGAACAATTAATATCAACAATGGATATGATCGTTGCAGCCGGTGGAGGTGAGCGTGATATTCTTGTTGATACAGAAATTCTTTCTAAAGCACGCACAGAAGTTAATTACGCTTCCATGTTAAATTCCGCTCTTTCGGCTGAACTTCGACCAACTTTGTTTTTAGCACAGCTTTCAAATCTTTTGGCTGGAAATATCTCGATTGTTCATAAAGTAACTGGTTCCTCTCGTACTTTCATGGGAGAAGAAGGCAGTGGGCTTTCTGCTATTCAAGTTGCTGTAGCTCGTATTCGAAAAGGACAAAGTACCCATGCACTCGTAGGAAGCTCCTATAATGCACAAGGCTATGATATGTTGTTGGCACATGAGCTTGGGGGTCTTTTAACACGCAGTGAATGGACACCAGTGTGGGATCGTAAAAATTGCCTTGGCGGTGGTGTTATAACTGGTTCTGGTGGGGTCTTCCTAATCCTTGAAAGTGGAGAACACGCGAGAAAACGTAATGCACGTATTTATGCTGAAATAAGCCAGATTATCACAGATCAAACAAACAGAAAAAAAATTCCGCTTAAGAAATCAATTGCAAAAATGTTGAAAACAATGAAAGCCCAATCTGCTTTAGCCATTTCCGCTGCCTCAGGTTTTCATGAAGTGACAGAAGCAGAAAAAAGCGCTTTTGATGATGCTGAAATATCTTACCGTGGTATTACAACATTATTTGGTTATATGCGAGAGGCGCAATTTCCTTTAGCACTTGCCCTTGCTGCTATTGCTGTTAGAAAAAAGCGCAGTTTTCCAATATTAAGTGCTCACGAAAAGCCTTTTTCTAAAGAAGTGCGTGAAGCATTAGTTACAACCATTGGTATCAAAAGAGCTGAAGGTCTAGCACGTCTAACTACTGCGTAAGGGAAATTTCTATAATGGAATATAACGATCATCTTGGACGTCCACTTGTAGCAGTAACTGGAGCAGGCGTTGTAACATCACTGGGACAAGGAAAACATGAAAATTGGCAGAAGTTAACGAATGGTGTTAGTGGAATCCACAAAATAACACGCTTTCCCGTTGATGGATTAAATACACGTATTGCTGGAACAATTGATTTCCTTAAAGAAAGCACGTTTGGCGCTTCAGCTCTTTCTGAAAAACTCGCGGATCTTGCAGCAGAAGAAGCTATAGAACAAGCAGCTCTTGATAAAACAAATTTTAATGGACCATTATTTTTAGCCGCTCCTCCCGTTGAGCTTGAGTGGAAAGCGCGCTTTACTCTTGATCAAGAAGGAACAGTCAATAATAAGCCTTCTTATGCACACCTTCTTGAAGTCTGTAGCCATAAACTTCATGAAGAGCTATTTGAAACCACACAATTTGGTGCAATTGCAGAAAAGCTTCAAGAAAAATTTGGAACAAAGGGGCTTCCTGTTACGCTTTCAACGGCTTGCGCATCTGGTGCAACAGCAATTCAGTTAGGTATTGAATCCATTCGACGGGGAGAGACAAATCGTGCACTCACAATTGCTACAGATGGTTCAGTTTCAACAGAATCCCTTATTCGCTTTTCTTTGTTATCTGCTCTTTCAACCCATAATGATCCTGCAGAAAAAGCAGCAAAACCCTTTAGTCGTGATCGAGATGGTTTTGTTATGGCAGAAGGATCAGGTGCTCTTGTTCTAGAATCTCTCAAAAGTGCATTAGAGCGTAACGCGACAATTTTAGGCATTTTGGCTGGATGCGGAGAAACGGCAGATGATTTTCATCGTACGCGTTCAAAACCTGATGCATCACCAGCAATTGAGTCAGTTCGCAAAGCCTTAGATGATGCAAAAATAAGCATCAGTAAAATTGACTATATTAACGCACATGGAACCTCAACACCTGAAAATGAAAAGATGGAGTATCTCGCATTATCAGCAGTCTTCGGTGATATTTTAAAGCATATTCCAGTCTCTTCTAATAAATCAATGATTGGTCATACATTAACTGCTGCCGGCGCCATAGAAGCTGTTTTTTCACTTTTAACTATTCAATCAGGGGTACTTCCTCCGACAATCAATTACGATATCCCTGATCCTAACATCCCTCTAGACGTTGTTCCTAACCACAGCCGGAAGGCCAGTGTCAATACAGTTCTGTCCAATTCATTTGGGTTTGGCGGTCAAAATACGAGTCTTGTTATTACAGCATATAAAGAATCATCCTTTTCATCGTAACACTTAAACCTGTCAGTATATAAGGGGATAATGATGCGTGCACTACAACTCTTCAATGAGCGCCGACTTGAAGTCACTAATATCTCTCCACCACCACCACCTACCCCCGATGAAGTAACAGTGCGTATAAAAGCCGTTGCTCTTAATCATATTGATGTATGGGGCTGGCGTGGTATGGCCTTTGCTAAAAGAAAAATGCCACTCGTGATTGGTGCAGAAGCTTCCGGTGAAGTTGTCCAACTGGGTAGTAATGTTAAAAATTTAAAACTTGAACAGATTGTCTCAATTTATGGCGCACAGACTTGCGGAGTGTGCCAAGCTTGTTGTGAAGGGCGGGATAATCTTTGTACTCATGTAAAAGGTGTCTACGGTTTTCATCTTGATGGGTTTGCCTGTGAATTTGTCAATTTGCCAGCGCGTTTATTGGTTACAGCTCCTCCGGAATGTAATGAATTGCAAGCCGCTGTCGCTCCAGTTACTTTTGGTACTGTAGAACATATGCTTTTCGATAACGCAAAACTACAAGCAGGAGAAACAATTCTGATACAAGCCGGTGGTTCTGGTATTGGCTCAGCAGCTATTCAACTCGCAAAACACATAGGATGTACAGTTATCACGACTGTAGGTTCAGATGAAAAAATTGCAAAAGCACAATATCTTGGAGCGGATCACGTTATTAATTACCGTAAAGACCGTTTTGAAGGTGTCGTCCGTAAATTAACCGACAAAAAGGGTGTTGACGTTGTTTTTGAGCATGTCGGAACTAATACATGGAGTGGATCTCTGTTGTGTATGAAACGAGGAGCACGTTTGGTAACTTGCGGTTCTACCTCTGGAGTTACAGCACCACTAAATTTAATGCAGTTATTTCAGCAGCAACTTAAGATATTCGGTTCATTTGGTTGTCGTATAGAAAATATGCAAAACGCCATGCAGAAAATGGCACAAGGCGTTGTACACCCTGTCATTGATACAATTATTGGGTTTGATGAAATTGATACAGCTTTAAAACGAATGGAAAGCCGTGATATTTTTGGTAAAATTGTTCTTAAAATTGATTAGATTATGATGAAGTTTTATATTAAAAATTTAGTGTATCGTATTAAAATTATAGTAAAAAAATTATTTTACTTTCTTTGGGGATATCCGCTCATAAGTTCTTTATTTATTTTAAAATACTTTCCTACCAATATTGGATTTTCTTTTTTTTCCTGGTTGGCAAAAACATTCGGTCCTCTTGGACGTCGTCATAAAATCGCACTTGCGAACCTTAAAGCAGCGTATCCAGAAAAAACAGAAGAAGAGCTCAAAGCCATTGCAATAGAAATGTGGGAGAATATAGGACTGTTCCTAGCTGAATATATTTTTCTTGATAAAATTTTTGATTTTGATCCTGATGCGGATCAGCCAGGGCTTATTGAGGTAAAAGGTGCTGAAATATTTGAGCGATTAAAAAGTGAAAAAAAACCGCATATTTTTTTCACAGCTCATACAGGAAATTTTGAACTTCTTCCTATATGCGCACAAAGTTTTGGTCTGAATGTTACAGTGTTATTTAGACCACCAAATAATCCTTATATTGCAAAGAGAGTTCTTAAAGCCCGGAAAACTTCCATGGGACATCTCGTCCCATCTAAGGCCGGTGCAGCTTGGGCATTAGCGGCCAAGTTAGCAAAAAATGAAAATGTTGGCATGCTCATTGACCAAAAGTTTCGCCAAGGTATTTTAGGAACATTTTTTAATAGATCACTTAAAACTAATCCTTTAATTATAAAACTTGCGCGACAGTATGATTGTGATATTTATCCAGCACGTTGTATCCGTCTTCCTGGAGGACGCCATCGTTTAGAATTATATGAACGTGTAAAACTTCCACTTGATGAAAAAGATGAGATCGATGTAGCTGCTTCCACGCAAAAATTAAATGATATTGTTGAAAGTTGGGTACGTGAATATCCTGGACAATGGATGTGGTTACACAGACGTTGGGATATCTAATATCCATAGCGCTTATATATAAGAGAGATACAAGTATTTGCGTCACAAGGTGTCAATGATCTTATCGCAATTGTTACAGCATTACGAAATCATAATAGCGGATGTATCTGGAGTATAAAAAATTTGGATCTCTCATACCCTAATTCTCGAAGAAGTTTATGAAGTTATAGATGCCATTAAAAGGAAATACCGAGCGGACTTTGCAAAGAGCTCAGTGATCTTTTTCTACAAATAGTCTATCATGCTGCAGTTGCACAAGAAGAAGGCAGCTTTATTTTTGAAGATATTGTTCACACAATTACTGCAAAGATGATTCATTGCCATCTTCACGTTTTTGGAAATGCAGAGCAAAAAACGTAGTTTTGTAGAAAATAAATGGGAATAATATTAAGAAAATAGAACAGGCTGAACAAAAAAACTCTACGAAAAATAAAACTCATCAAACAATTCCACAATAAGCATTCTTGCAAAAGTAAAAAAGATCTAGCCCAATACATAAAAAGCATTCGCTTTACAAAAGCAGCTTCTAAAGTAGGTTTTGATTGGCATGAGAGTCATAAAGTATTTGCAACAATAGAAGAAGAGCTCAATGAACTCAAAGAAGCAATCAAAGATGATAAAACATCAGATATAGAAACAGAATTTGGTGATCTCCACTTTACCTTGCTTAATCTCGCGCGCACCACTTGAATATTGATTCATAAAAAGCATTAAGAAACAAATTATAAAATTTCGAAATCGTTTTCCTATATTGAAGAAAGTCAATCCACTCAATCTAAAAACACTGGCTGAAGAAACCTCAAATAAAATGGAAGATCTCTGAATAAGGCTAAAAATGAAAGGTAAAAAATATTAAATTTTACCAGCCTAAAAAATAAGAAAATCCCCAACTCACTGAAATACAATCTTACTAAGCTCTATTGGTTTTATACGCTTCATTTAGTTGATTTTGCGAGGCAGAACGAAGTTCTACCGATTCACCGCACCCACATGCTGAAATTTGATTAGGATTTTTAAATACAAAACCGGAACGAAGTGTTGTCACTTCATAATCCACCTGTGTTCCTAATAAAAACAATACTGCATCATGTGCTATAAAAACACGAGCGCCGTTAACTTCAACAACATCTGCATCCAAACCCTCTTCCTTTACAAGGGTAATTGTATATTCCATCCCCGCACAGCCACCCTTCTTGATACCAATAAGAATACCATATGCATCTTTGGAATCCATAATCACTTTAACCTGATTTACTGCAGCTTCCGTCAAATTTATTACCGAAAAACGACCCATCGCTCACTCTTTTGTTGCTAAAAAAATACTTTGAAAGCATTTCATCTACAATATTTTATTTTTGGTATATCAAAAACAAAATAACAAGATAAAATCAAAATATTCTGATCTTTTTTACCAGAAAAAAACCTCATACCAAAAATTTTGACTTATGATTATGCTATCCGAGATCCCTACCTTATTGTCCTTGTAACCTGTTGCAAAATACCCTTTTTACAAAAAATTAAAAACGGAGAAAAAGTTCTTCAATGCTATACATCTACTACTACAGCTTGTAAAAATTTCACCTTTTTGAAAGATTCCTGATGGATAAACAAAAACATTAGATACCACCCTTCTTTCGCACCTATTAAGTGCTAGAAAAATGAACTTTTTGAGAAGCACAAAGGCCTTATCTCCTGTTTTCATAATCCGCAAGATCATTAAATAAAATATATGATATAACAGCTATAAAATCAACGAAACTTGGAACTTAAAACTGTTTAATTTTTCATATCAATCATCAAAGAAAGATTGAGTACAAAGTCTCATTTTCACTCCCGCAAGCTCTCTTTTAAATAGCAAAAGTATTTTAGATTTTATTCTATTTATTTTTTCTCTTGCCTTTAAAGAAACAGTCGTTTAGTCGTTTTACATAGTTCGGAGCGTAGCGCAGCTTGGTAGCGCACTTGACTGGGGGTCAAGGGGTCGTGGGTTCAAATCCCGCCGCTCCGACCATTTTTTCAAAAATATACCCAGTAAATACAGAATATCCCTATTTTTGTGAATTAAATTATTATTCTATCATGATGTATGAAGTTTTGAAATTTTATCTCATTTTCTCAATGTACAACGATGTACGATCGAAGAATTACAATAAATTTGAAATAGATAGACAGTTTTTCTTCGAATAACCTTCCTTGCAATAGTGCAATGGAAAGTTATAAAAAAACGCGAGACTTTTGTCTCGCGCCACTTTACTATCTTAAAGAATGAATAATCATTCGGTTTTCTCAGTTTCTAAATTCGCTTTACACAGTATTATGACTGTTATCATTTTTCACGGCAGATGATGATGTTTGCACAGTTATTTTCTTTGGTTTTAGTTCAGCCGGCATCTCTCTTTTAAGCTGAATATGAAGAAGACCATCGCAAAGTTCTGCTCCAACAACCTTAACATGATCGGCTAAATGAAAACGCCGCTCAAAAGCACGCGAAGCAATACCTCGATAAAGGAATTCTCGTTCTTCATCATCATTTTCCGGGTTCTTCTTACCCTTAACCATAAGCTGATTACAATGCACTTCTATATCGATTTCATCTTGAGAAAAACCAGCAACAGCCATAGAAATTCTATAAGAATCTTCAGTTAAACGCTCAATGTTATATGGCGGATAAGAAGAGACATCATCAGGTTGTGTTCTGGAATCAAACCAATTAAAAAGATGATCAAAACCTACTGTTGAACGATGAAATGGTGAAAAATCTATTTGACGCATAATATTGCCCTCCTTAGAGCGACTATAATTGACTCACAAAGTTCCCAAATGGCAAACCTGCCCGTGAACCAGCAGTCCCATCATGGCGACCGCACTATTTATCTGGTAATTGCTCTACCCTATTTCAACTCTTTTGTACTTGAATTCGTAACAACACACGAACGAAATATAACTGTTTTTTAACTCTTCTTCATCAATCATTACATGAATACCAGTCTTCTCTTTATCTCACTTTGCACTAAGTTGCCAAAATACACTGTAAAGGATATCAATTGGAAACACCTCTTTATCCCACTCCTCCCAATATCCGTAATAGCTACCTTAAAATAACCACTGATCGCGAAATTCGTTTTGCGATAACATATCCTGAAATAAAAAAATCCAAGGGAACAATTGTTATTCTCAAAAGCCATACAAATGCTTTAGAAGAATATTTTTTACTAATGAATGAAATTTCTAAACGCGGTTTTCATACAACGATATTTGACTGGTTTGTCCGAGAAAAATCACAATTCAATACAAAAAAACAGAATCGACTCCATTATTTTGATATTAACAATGACATTAATAACTTACATGAATTTCTTAAAAATATTGTTTATTCTGATTGTCCACCACCTTACTATATTCTGGCCTATGGCATGGGTGGATTAATAGCGCTCAGTAGCCTGGATCTTATTAACCATAAGTTTAATAGAATGCTCTGCGTTTCTCCCCTTTTTGCTCCGTTTGGCAATAAAACGAATAGCTTTCAACATAAATTAACACAACTTCTTTCTGATATAGGTCTTGGATTTTTATCAGCTAACGGTGGAAAAAAACTTAAACAAAAAAATACACAATTTTGGCGTGCCAATAAAACACCTTTTCCCTCTATCAAGCCTCCAACATCTCGATGGATGGCATCAGTACTTAATGCAATTGATTCTATGAAAAAAAATATACTTCATGTCCATTTACAAATCCCAACACTGTTTATACTCGCCAATCAAAACAATATTGCGAACAACATTGAAGTACGACAATTATGCCAACAAATACGTTTAATGGACAGTATCACCATTATAGGCGCTGAACTTGACACAATCATGCATGAAGAAAGTTACAAAAAACAATTTTGGGCTGCATTTGATGCATTTATTCTCGGTGATATATCTATAAGATAATATTTCTTAAAAAGCATAATTTAACATTATAAAGATAAGAACACCAATTTTAAAAGAAAATACAGGAAATTTTATTGTAAAAAACTCAAACATAAAAGTTTTTTAATCCTAAAAATAAAAGTTATAATTTTATAGTAACTAAAATTTAATAATTCTATAGAATGAATATTAATTATTCAAGTATAAAAACTATTAGCAGATCAAATATTAATACAATATGGTGTAAAATAGAAATTAAAACATAAATATAAATTTGTATATTTAAAAAAATTTGTTCTTAGTTTATACAGTAGAAAATAGTATTTTATCCCATTTAAAGAAAGTATTTTGGAAATAAAATCATTGCATTTACAATGTATATATTCATAAAAGTATATGAAAAAACAGCTATAAAAAATCCGCCTTGTCGTATAACTTCTCAAAAACAGCATCTCAACATAATACCCTTACGATTCTCCAAATATAGGCAGTTTCTAAAGTGAACATTCACATAAATCCTTCAATGAAGCTCCGACCAGAAAAAATTTAAAAGAAGCAGAAGTGGTGATTAATCGCGCTTAAAGTATTCAAACACTGCCTCCTTCTTTTAGTGCCACATACATTTCGAATTTAACAAACTCACAACTAATATGCTGTACTATTATTGACAAGAATGTAAGAATTAACCATTTTGCCATTCACTCCAATTATGAGCATTTTATCATCTTTTTTATAAATACTCTATATTGTATAATTGATGTGGCAAAAACTCTGACAAATGGAGCCATTGGAACATAATCATGAAACGAATCCTGCTCGCAGAAGATGATAACGATATGCGTCGCTTTCTAGCAAAAGCCCTAGAACGTGCAGGCTATGAAGTCGCCGATTTCGATAATGGTGCTAGCGCATATAAACGTCTACAAGAAGAACCATTTTCCCTTCTACTTACTGACATTGTGATGCCAGAAATGGATGGAATCGAACTGGCACGACGCGCTACTGAAATTGATCCTGATTTACGAGTAATGTTTATTACAGGCTTTGCAGCAGTTGCACTCAATTCAAATAACGATGCCCCTCCTGATGCAAAAGTGCTTTCTAAACCATTTCACTTACGTGAACTGGTTAATGAAGTTGAAAAAATACTTATAGCTGCTTAACAGGATGTTTTTCCAAGTTATTTGTCTTTGATGAAATAGAAAATTAAATTAGGCGTTGACGTTTGTAATTCTATGTGGTGTATGCAACGTCATTGAGTGGGCGTGTAGCTCAGCGGGAGAGCACTACGTTGACATCGTAGGGGTCACAGGTTCAATCCCTGTCACGCCCACCATTTTGTTATTTTATTACAAATAGCATTTTATTTTTCTATTCTCTTTTTGAAGTTAGGGAAAATATCATAGAGCTAGAAAATAGAACTTTTGAATATGCTGCTAAAACACATCCTTATTATTTTCTGCAGCTGCTAAATTCTGTTGTGAAAAATTATTCAAAATCTCGCAAATATATCAACAGTTTTACCACTAAATAAATCAGAAAGCTTTATTGTAAAAACTTTCAACGAGCATTAGCTTCTTTTCTTAAGAAGGTCGCTGTTTCTAGATCTAAAGCGTAATAATTCAATGATTTTTTCTGTCATCGCAATTAGTTCTACCATCGCAATTAGTGCAGACTTTTTGCAGATATCTATAGAAGATAAAAATGTTGACGACACGCTTAATTTTTTTGCCATATCTAACAGTCGTTTAGAGTGATCAAGGCGCAGTTTACGTAAGATTTTATCAAATAATGTAAGCACATAAACAGAATTCTTTTGAATCAGAACAAATATTCGTTCTGATTCTAATAAAAATTTTTAGATTTTTTCTACAATTACAAATTATGACTTTCCTTTAAGATATTTTTGTAAATCACCAGATATAAACAATATTTCCACTTTTAAAAAATAAACCCCTTTGAAGATTTCTCTTATCTCATCGCAATCATTCAAACTTAACACAAACTTTCCTTGGATATCTTTGAGGATTTTCCTCATTTTTACAAAACTCTCTTCCGAAAAATTTCCAAAGCTACAATCTCTTTCTTATCTGAATAAATCTGACTAAAAACAGAAAGAAGTTAATTTAAAACAGATATTTTCTTCCAATTTTGCCTGAACTAGTAGAAGCTCTTAAAATGACTTCTATTGGAGATAAAACATTTTTGTAGTAAAAGCGGAAATAAACTCATTAAAGAAAGTTCTGGCGCCTTGTTTCATGAGGCGTTTATGCAGCTGGGATTCAAAATCAGCACATGGATTAGGACATTAGCAGAAACACGTGCAGCTAATACAGAAGCGATAATATCACAATTCGAAGCACTTTTTGGCTGGATAAAAGACAGCATAGTATAGCTGATAGAAAATAACTCGCAACAGAATCAAAAGAACAAAAATGTTGGAACTTTTATAGAATCTCTTTATTCTATTTAAATATGGTGATCCCGACAGGATTCGAACCTGTGACCCACGGCTTAGAAGGCCGTTGCTCTATCCAGCTGAGCTACGGGACCAACTGATTATTTTCTAAATTTCAAATAGCACCCTTAATCAATGCGTCCAAGGCTGCTGCCTATCACTGCGAAAATTATCAGAATAAGAAACAGCACGCCGAATCGGTCCATGTGTTTTTTCTACACGATAAGGGATAGCATTCTTGCGTGCAAAAGCAACTGCCTCTTCTTCCCTATTAAACTGGATTTTTATCTGACTATTCATGTCAGATGTCGCCGTATATCCCATAAGAGGTTCAAGCATTTTTGCCTGTAACGGCTCATATTGCAAAATCCAAAAACCAGTATTTTTTCTACCTGACTGCATCGCTGTCTTTGCAGGACTATAAATACGCGCGATCATGGCTACTTTCCTTCAGACTACACAACGCTTGAATGACAATTTCTTACCACACGCACCCAATTGGGCTATTTTCTCACACAGAACCAAGAATGGTCGGAGCGATAGGATTCGAACCTACGACCCCCTGATCCCAAATCAGGTGCGCTACCAGGCTGCGCTACGCTCCGCCATTTACATTAACTGATGTACATTTCCTAAAATTTTCACAACAGAAGTGCAAGGGAAAAACGCATTTTTTCTTAATTTTATTGTTTTTCTTTACAAAAAAGGACTTTTTTAAACTTTTTTCTGCTAACTGACACATTCGTTGACAAAAATAAAAAATGATACCTACAAAAAAATCTAATCCAAATCAGTAGATATACTTTTAGCAATAACAATCACCTAAGCATCACAAAAATTTACCTAATAGTATAAAACTCAAACACCCTTACTTTGCTCATATAGAATCAAACACGCATATGAGGAAAATAGATCTATCTCTCTGTTCCCTTATTCTTCCAGCCACTCTTATTTTTAAAAACTCTAAGCTCTCCAACAATAACAATGGATAAACTAGAAAAACAAATACTTTTCTCAATAGAAAAAGGAGAGACCCCCTTTTCCTTGAAATCATTTTCAAACGCTCAAATGCGCTTATACAAAGGCATGGAAAGAACACAACGTCATAAATTAAAAATCTCAAGGCCATTCGAACAATGTATTAAGCAGATTATAAAAGAAAAAATGCTATTATGCGAAAAAGGATAAAATTAAAATCATCACACTTCTATCTGCATACTACAGTAACAATAGAACTCAAACACTTTTTACTAAACAGTCTGAACCACGCTAAAAAAGCGTTTACTGTGTTTGCATGTTAAGGACTTCACTAATAACAGCACGTGTTATTTTGCTTTTTCTTTGTAATGCTAACCGATCAACAGAATCAATAACACGTTTCAACGAAAATAAAGAACGCTCACAACGACTTACAAGATAGTAAACAGTATCCGGATGAACGATAATCTGTCTATCAGAAAAAAGTTTAAAAGCGACAGCTGTTAACAATGCGTCATCAGGCTGATTAATAGCAACTAACATAACCGAATTAAGGCGACTTTTTAGATCATTTAACTTTAAATTCCACGTTGAAGGCACTGTACGTGCAGTTATCAATAAAGTAGCTTGACGTGCATCAAGATTTGCTTGCTTAACACTATTAATTAAGTGAAAAAGTCCTGTCTCACTGACTTCACCCGCATCAATATCCTCAATTAAAAATGATTTTCCCAAAGAAGCCACAGCAATAGCCTGATCAATTTCATTACGATGAATACTTAAAGCTTCAGCTTTCTGCGCCCATACGCTAGAAAAATGTGTTTTTCCAGATCCTTCTTTTCCAACCAAAACGGCAATAGGTAAAACCCAGTTCGGCCAATGCTCAATAAGCTGAAAAGCCATACGATTGCTTTCCGTCACCAACAAATCATCAAATTGGAAAATCGAGTTATAAGAAAAATTTAAGGATAATTGCGTTTCACGCCCATTCATTCTAGTGGCTCCGAATTTCCACTTCGCGAATACATCTGAGAACGAAGATAAGTATGAAGAGCAAAACGAACCAAAACACCAACAGCCGCAGCAGCAGGAACAGCAACAAGCATACCAGTAAAACCAAATAATGAAGAAAAAGCAAAAAGTGCAAACATCAACCACACCGGATGTAGCCCCACTGACGAACCCACAAGTTTTGGTTGAAGAATGTAGCCTTCAACAAATTGACCAATTAAAAAGATAACCATGATAACGACAATCCAACCCCAATTGTTTGGGTAAAACTGGACCCACGCAACACCAACAGAGAGCACAAAACCACTCATTGTGCCAATATAAGGAACAAAGCTGATAAGGCCAATAAATATACCAATCAAAAGACCAAAATTAAGCCCCGTGATTGTTAGACCAATAGCGTAATACCCTGCCAATATTAAACAAACTGTTCCTTGTCCACGAACAAATCCAGCAACAGCTCTGTCCATTTCATGAAAAATACTGCGAACGGTTTCAAGGTGATCCCGCGGTATCAACGAATCAACTGATGCAACCATACGCGGCCAATCTAATAACATATAAAATGCCACTACAGGTGCCACAACAAATAGACTGACGATATTAACGATAGATTTTCCTGACTTCAAAAGTGAATTCAAGAGGGATGTAATAAAATCAGAACTTTTTCCCAAAAGTCCTTTAATATTACTCTGTAATTCATTTGGGTCACTATCAAAATAGCGCCTAACCCAATTAAAATCATGCTCAACAAAAAAAGTTTGAATACGGCTAATATAGACGGGCAAGCCATCACTCACAAATTTCTGTATTTGCCAACTAATAATAGGAATCAGAATGACTAAAGCAGCAACAAAAACAATAATAATAAACAATGTAATGAGAACAGTGCCAAAAACACGACGAATACCAAACTTTTCAAGTAATTGAACAATAGGATTAAGAAAGTAAGCTAACACAATCCCCGCCACGAAAGGAAGCAAAACTGATCCAAAAACAAACATAAAGAGAATGAAAAAAAACAATGTACCAAGCCAGAAAAAAATTTGCTTTTTCATATTGTTTGGTAACGGAACTTGAGCATAAGCTGGTACATAAGTCTTATAACGACCACGAAATCCATTTTCACTAACTTTTTTTTTCATAAGCTGCCAAGCAGAATGATCGTGATTATCTGATATCTTACTCATGAAATATCCTAAAAAAACTTTTTACAAAGATTATAAATTTCTTTTACATGGGTCAAGCAGAGTTGCTTATTTCTTAAATGCCAAATATCAATATCTCTTGCAGAGATAACTCTATCATGGCATTGCATAACATCAAAACCCGATTTTCCATAAGGAAGGCTCCAATGAGCAATCAAGATATCATAAATGATAAATTCAAGTGTGGTCTCACCTACGCAAAAGCTGGTGTAAACATCGATGTAGGTAATGCCATGGTAGAAAAAATTAAACCCTTTATACGCTCAACAAAACGAGCAGGAGCAGATGCAGAAATTGGCGGTTTTGGTGGCCTCTTCGATCTAAAGGCAGCGGGCTTCACAGATCCCATTCTCGTAGCGGCCAATGATGGTGTAGGAACAAAATTAAAAATTGCCATTGAAGCAGGTATCCATGACACTGTGGGTATTGATCTCGTAGCCATGTGTGTCAATGATTTACTCGTACAAGGTGCCGAACCCCTCTTTTTTCTCGATTATTTTGCAACCAGTATGCTTGATCCTGAACAGGGCGCTGCAATCGTTTCTGGTATTGCAGAGGGATGTAAACAAGCAGGTGCAGCCCTTATTGGAGGAGAAACTGCAGAAATGCCAGGTATGTATGCAGAGGGAGATTATGATTTAGCAGGTTTTGCTGTAGGTGCCACCGAACGCAGTGCATTGTTACCTTCAAAAGATCTTACAGAAGGCGATATTATTTTAGGCCTTAACGCATCTGGAGTTCATTCCAACGGCTTTTCCCTCGTAAGACAAATCATCCAACAAAGTAATCTAAAATGGCACGATCCTGCCCCCTTTACCCCCCCAATTAACCTTGGCACAGCATTGCTCACGCCGACACGTATTTATGTAAAATCGCTTCTACCCATCATACGAAATTACGAAGGAATCAAAGCCCTTGCCCATATCACAGGTGGAGGCTTTCCTGAAAATATCCCACGGGTACTTCCATCTTCTCTCTGCGCTGAAATTAATCTTTCTACCATTCATGTTCCACCAGTCTTTTCATGGATTGCTAAACAAGGTAAAATAGAAGAAACAGAAATGCTACGTACATTTAATTGCGGTATTGGCATGATTGTTATCGTAGCGCAACACGCAGTTGAAACAATTACTCAAGCACTTGAAATGCAAGGGGAAACAGTTACATCGCTCGGCATTTTAACAAAACGCCAAGATAAAAAAATTCTCTGTAAAGGTGTACTTCACTTATGAAAAAACAAATTATTGTTTTTATTTCTGGCAACGGATCTAATATGGTTGCCCTTGCCAAAGCAAGCGAACAGAAAAAATATCCGGCTGAAATTGTCGCAGTTATTTGCGATAACCCTCATGCTAACGGTATTGAAAAGGCACATAAAAGTAACCTATCCATTCATGTTATTGATCGAAAAAATTATCCAACTAGACAAGCACACGAAGAATCTATCTTTACGGTTTTAGCTCAATATCAGCCAGACTTTATCTGCTTTGCGGGCTATATGCGTCTTATCTCACCACGTTTTATAAAACTTTATGAAGGACGAATTTTAAACATTCATCCTTCCCTTTTACCTTCATTTAAAGGTTTAAACACGCATGAAAGAGTTTTACAAGCAGGCGTTAAAATCACTGGTTGCACTGTTCATCTTGTTACAGAAGAGATGGATGCAGGAAAGATTCTTGCTCAAGCGGCTGTTCCAGTCTGTCCTAATGATACCGCGGACAGTTTAGCACAGAGAGTTCTTAAAGCTGAACATAAACTCTATCCGAAGGCTTTAAAAGCATTCATTGAAGGGAACAACGAAATGATAGATACTCAACAACAAATTCTATCATTTTGAGTATGTCAATCAGCGCTTTCCAATATTGCGCCTAGAATTTTCCTTCACCGCCTCCATTGTAAAATTTTGACATGAACATGATAAGTTCATCATCTTCATGAATGTTTTTTTATGGAATGTGCAACATTCTAGTTTAACTTATGCATTATAAACTTCTAAGTTAAGCTTACCTATTCAGTTCATTGATTTTCTACATTATTATTAACTTATTAAAAAATCTTAAAATATACAATTTTTCTAATTCATTGTGTAAGTGTTTCTTTAACTGTTAGAGCTAACTGTTTGAGTGTAAATGGCTTAGATAAAAAGCTAAAAACAGCATCCTGTGGAAGATTTTTAGTAAAAGCATCTTTCGCATACCCAGAAACAAAAATAAACTTTATATCAGGATAGTCTTTACGTACTTTTTTGAGCAAAGTTGGCCCATCCATTTCTGGCATCACCACATCGGAAACAATAATATCAACAGCCCCCTTATTTTCCTCAAGGATGGTGAGTGCTTCCACCCCACTTGCGGCCTCTAAAACAGTATACCCTCTCATTTGAAGAGCTCTTACCCCACCCATTCTGACAGAATCTTCATCTTCAACCAATAAAACAGTCGCAGATCCTGTTAAATCTGTATTTTTGTCTTGCTCTTCACCTTTTTCAATCTGCCGAGAAACTTCACTGTTAGTATCAGAAATATAACGAGGAAGGAAAATATGAAATGTTGCGCCTTCTCCTTCCCTACTGTCACAGTAAATATAACCACCTGTCTGTTTTATAATTCCATAAACCATCGATAAACCAAGACCGGTTCCTTTTCCGACTTCTTTTGTTGTAAAAAATGGTTCAAACATTTTTTCTTGTATAGCAGCTGATATACCAGTTCCTGTATCTGAAATAGTCAATTGCACATACTCACCAATTCCAAAGCCAACATTATCGAATTCAGCACTTTGTTGTTTTGTAATATTGTTTGTAGCAATCGTAATAACACCTCCGTCTGGCATGGCATCACGCGCATTAATAACCAAGTTCATAATAACACGCTGAAAAGATGCTTGATCGACTTCAACACCCCACAAATCTCTTCCATGGATAATTTTTAACTGAATATTATTGCCTAAAAGAGGTAAAATAAGATTGCGAATATCTGATAGAAATTCCGTAAAATCGACTTCTTCAGGTCGAAGTGTTTGCTTTCTAGAAAAAGCTAATAATTGCTGCACAAGTGCAGCTGCACGATTAGCATTATTTTTGATATTGATAAGATCAGCGTGCGCGGGATCAGAACTACGATGCGTATTTAAAAGAAGATCACACGACATCAAAATTGCTGTTAAAACATTATTAAAATCATGAGCAATACCGCCAGCCAGTTGCCCAACAGCTTGCATTTTTTGACTTTGCACCATTTTATCTTCAAGCGTTTTTTGTTCTGTTGTTTCTATGGCAGAGATAATGACGAAATCTCGTAAGACATCATCATAATGCGATTTTATAGGCATAACATGGAGAAGCAAATGGCGCTCTCCATTATTTTCTAAAACGGTTTCTATCGAAACTGAGTAATTTTTATTTGTTGCAATTTTCTGAAATGCACGCTCTAACTGCAAACGATCGCGACGACATATAACATCATAAAGATTAATAGCGTTGCCCTTGCATCCCATAAGTGATGAAAAGGCGTTATTCACGTGAATCAATTGCCCTTTCTGATTCATCACTGCTATTGCAAATGGACTCGCATCAAAATACTCTACTAATGCACTGGATAATTTTAATTGATCATCGTTCTCTCCCTTTTGTATTTGCTGTGGAACTATCACAACACGATAAACAACTTCATCCTCTGAAAAAGAAGAAGCGCACATAAAACAATTCAATACTTTATTACTGCCGGTCTCTGAATTTAAATATAACGAAAACGTATAAGGAAAAGAGTAACCTGAACTTTGATGTTTGCCGTTTTGCAAACAAATATCACTCCATGTGCTATTGGCTTCAACGCTATCAAATAATTGGTCAAAACTGTATTGACCAACAGTAAAATTTGCCAAATCAATTGACAACCATTCGGCAAAAATCGCATTTACATAAAGAAGTGTCCCTTGCGCATTAACGGATAAAAAACCAACAGGTGCTTGATCTAAGTGATTGATAGCTTCTTGAAGATTCGAAAAAAAAACTTCACGATATTCCTTCAAGTGCGAAATATCGGAAATTCGCCAAAATAAAAACTTTTTTTTCCGCTTTGTAATTGGTTGAACAGAAATATTATACCAAAAGTTTTTTTTGGGTGTAGAATGCTCAAAAATCGATTGGTCCATTCTTAATTCTTCTTGCGCAGCAAGATTATTATACGCTGCAACCTTTAAGCGATACGAAAGTGCACCAGCTCCTGGAAAGTCAGCGATAACCATATAGCAAGAGGACTCAGGCTTATAGGTAAGAATTTTTCGATAACTTGGATTAGAATAATAAACAAAACCTGATAAATCAGAGACTATAATTGCATCATCGGTATTATTAAAGATACTGAGATGAAAATCTTCATGCAACTGTGCTGCATTATATTTCAAAACCCCCATTCCTATCAGAACAAGTGCAACAACCCCGACAACTGCTAAAGCCAAAAAAGATACCAGCCCGGCCTTTTGCAAATAGCTCTGCGGATAAAAAAAATCTAGAATCCCTATAATGAATAGAAAAGCGATTACAAAAACAACACCAAGAATAACGCCTCCTCGATATACAGAAGAAGACGATGATCTCTCACTATATTCAAAACCTTTATCCATCTTTCTTTGCCTTGATTATGGCTGTTCCCCATACCACAAATTTTCTCCATAATCATTGTTATGAAGTATATACCATGATAACATTTTCCCAAAAAAAACACTCAATATTAAAAAGATCCTTTATTATAAGCGAATCTTTTAAGGGTATGTTTAAGGGTATGTTTAAAAACTTATCTCAATAAAACATAATACTTCCATTCTAATATAGGAGAAACTTTATGTATGCATGGTTATCAAGCCAAATAGGTGCATTCGCAGCTAACATAACCACAAGCTTTGTAATTTTTATAATAGCAACCGTAGCTATTACTGCAATTGTCCTGTTTTTACGCCGTTCAAATACAGGAAGCTTCAGCATCAACAGAAAAAAGTATCCATCGCGATTAACTTTATGCGATACAATTGTTATAGATCAAACACGTCGTCTTGTTTTAGTGCGTTGTGATGATAAAGAGCATTTGCTTCTTGTTGGCGGACTAACAGATGTTGTTGTAGAATCCAGTGTTACCAGTACATCCATCATACAAAAGAGAGAGACACAGCCAACACTAAAAACAACAAAAACACCTTCATGTCATAACTTTACAGAAAAAAGATCTTTTTCCGTAAATGAAAGGGAACATACGCAAGACAAAAATTCCACCTCTTTTATGAATCAATACGTAGAAGACTCAGCAATCACTGCTGAAATCGAAGGACGGCAAGAGCCATCTTTATTTATCCCCCCCGCTTCCAAAAAATAAAATACGTACTCTTAGCGCCGTATATTCCATTTATTCATCATTCCAATCGACTTTAATCATCACGGTAAACTCTTTCTCGTCGTTCATGACGTTCCTGCGCTTCCAACGATAAAACTGCAATTGGTCGAGCCTCAAGGCGTTTTATACTAATAGGCTCGCCAGTTTCCTCGCAAAAACCATAAGTTCCGTTATCAATGCGCTCTAAAGCAGCATCTATTTTTGAAATGAGTTTTCTCTGACGATCACGAGCACGTAATTCAATTGTACGATCGGTTTCACAAGACGCTCTATCAGACAAATCGGGTTGACCAACATTCTCTTCTTGCAAATTCTCCAAAGTCTCACGAGCTTCCCTTAATATATCATTTTTCCAAGAAACTAATTTAGCACGAAAATATGCCTTTTGCCGCTCATTCATAAAAGGCTCATCTTCGCTAGGGCGATATTGACTATCAATCTCTTCGCTCATGCCATAAAAAACCTCCATATATGGTATGTGAGGCCTATATATTGTGCAACACAAATCAACACAAGTGTAAAATGTTTTTTTATAACTACCTACAAATGTGTTTAAAGACACTGTTTAGATCTTCAGATACTCTTTGCATGGCATGTATTCCTTGGTATAATTACTGGATCAAAAATCATCCATAAATCTCCTTTATAGTCATATCTACAGGCCTACAAAAGCGGGGAACGTAGACATTCAGAGCTATACGAAACAAGCTCACCCAGTTATTGGACTAAAACTCAAACGTGCCAACAAAAAACTATCTCAATACGCAAAAAATAAAAATCTTTACAAAGAGTGTAATATCCACGATTCAAATACATTAAAGCGTCTTTTTCTTGATTACGGATTGCTTGTAATAACTTCACCAATAAAAATGCAATGAGCTGCATACTCGTGCCAACAAATAAAACAACAATTAAAAAACGTTAACGCGCTTGAAAGAACAGGTACAGCAGTCTACATTCCCCCATTACAATATATAAAAGATTCATTGTGTGAGTAATTGTAATACCTAAAAATATCCGCTAATGAACGGTCTTTTCTTATCCAAGTATTAACACAAAAATTCCCATTCTCTATAAACACCTGATTTTTAGAATTCTGATGCATGAGAAAAACAAAAACGTTGGAGAAGCGTCAGATAAAGAACAACACGCCGAAACTGTCACCCCGCGCCTTCTCCTAATGCCATTTGTTGTCACAATATGTACAGCTCCTACAAAATGCCCCATAGCATCTCGCTATTCTTATAAAAACAGTAATATTATGTTGAAATTCAGGGATTAAATGTGTTGTATGTTTTGACATATCTTGCACTTATACAGCTTTAAAATTTCAGGTAATATTTCCATAAAAGATCCATTAAATGTACTCTTCTTTCTTATGTCATAACACAAAAAATATTTTAGCACACAGAACTACATGATAAAAACAGCCAATCAAGGAGATCTTAATGTCCCATCCTCACCTCATTTCACCTTCACTCTTGGCTTCTGATTTTTCCAAACTTGGCCAAGAAGTATTGGATGTTGTTGATGCCGGCGCAGATTGGCTCCACCTTGATATTATGGATGGCCACTTTGTCCCTAACATCACTTTTGGCCCTGATATTATCAAAACATTACGCCCATTAACCAAAGCAGTATTTGATGTTCATTTGATGATCGCACCAGTAGATCTTTATCTTGAAGCTTTTGCGAAAGCTGGTTCAGATATTATAACTATTCATGCTGAAGCAAGTCCCCACCTTCACCGTTCACTACAAATAATCAAAGCAACAGGAAAAAAAGCAGGAATTGCAATCAACCCAGGCACACCAGAGCACATACTTGAGTATTTGCTTGATCAATTAGATCTTATACTCATCATGACAGTCAACCCTGGCTTTGGTGGACAAAGTTTCATTCCAGAAATGCAAAATAAAATAAAACGCGTTAAAAGCATGATTGCTAACAGGCCTATTGATCTTGAAGTTGATGGTGGTATCACAGTTGATACAATCGGGATAGCTGCAAAAGCTGGTGCAAATGTATTTGTCGCAGGCTCTGCAATTTATAAAAATGGTAACAAAGAGCTTTACAAAACACGTATTAATGCATTGCGCCAAGCAGCAATTCTCTCATAATAAGGAAAAAGTCATGATAACACGTTATTCCCGCTCTGAAATGGTAACAGTTTGGTCACCAAAAACGAAATATCGTATTTGGTTTGAAATTGAAGCACACGCCTGTGATGCCCTAGCTAAACTAGGAGTTATTCCAAAAGAAGCAGCAAAGATCATTTGGGAAAAAGGAACAAAAGCTGAATTTGATGTAAATCGCATTAATGAAATTGAAGCCATCACCAAGCATGATGTTATAGCATTTCTAACCCATTTAGCTGAATTTATTGGACCAGAAGCGCGTTTTATACACCAAGGCATGACATCATCAGATGTTCTAGATACCACGCTTAATATTCAACTAATGCGTGCTAGTGATATTTTACTAAAAGACATAGATAAACTTCTTGAAGCACTAAAAAAACGTGCTTTTGAACATAAAGAAACGGTCACCATTGGACGGAGTCATGGTATTCATGCTGAACCAACAGTATTTGGAGTCAAACTTGCTCTTGCATACGCTGAATTTTCACGTTGTCACAAACGCCTTCTTGCAGCACGTGAAGAAATTTCTACTTGCGCTATTTCAGGAGCCGTAGGAACTTTCGCTAATATTGACCCACGCGTTGAAGAACATGTAGCAAAAGCATTAGGTATGCGTGCTGAACCCATTTCCACCCAAATTATACCACGCGATCGTCACGCCATGTTCTTTGCAACGCTTGGTGTTATTGCTTCATCGATTGAAAGATTAGCTATAGAAATACGCCATCTACAACGAACAGAAGTACTTGAAGCAGAAGAACATTTCTCACCTGGGCAAAAAGGCTCATCCGCTATGCCCCATAAACGTAATCCAGTTTTAACAGAAAATTTAACGGGGTTAGCGCGTATGGTGCGTGCATTTGCAATACCTGCTATGGAAAATGTAGCACTTTGGCATGAACGCGACATTTCTCATTCATCTGTTGAGCGTTATATTGGCCCTGATGCTACCATTACACTTGATTTTGCTCTTGCTCGACTCACATCCGTCATTGAAAATTTAATTGTTTACCCAGAAAATATGCAAAAAAATCTCAATAAATTCCGAGGACTTGTTCATTCACAACGTGTGCTCTTAGCACTCACGCAAGCTGGGATTAGTCGTGAAGACTCCTATCGGATTGTACAACGAAATGCAATGAAGGTTTGGGAACAAGGAAAAGATTTTTTAGAAGAATTGCTTAACGACAAAGATGTTACAAAAGCTTTAAGTGAAGCAGCACTTCGCGAAAAATTTGACCTTTCATACCACACTAAACATATTAATACAATTTTTAAGCGCGTTTTTGGGGAGTAGCAAAAATTGCATATAAGGAACAGATACAATTTTTTCCACCTATGATACCAAACCTGTTGTAATGAAAGAAACAATTCATGAAAGCAAATCAACTTGATATTCTTATTGTTCCTGGCTACAAAGGATCTTGTTCCGACCATTGGCAAACACGATGGGAAAAAAAATTGTCTACAGCTCGCCGCGTTAAACAAGCCCATTGGTCAAAACCTGTTTGTGAAGAATGGGTTAATGAAGTTAAAGTCGCCATTGCACAAGCTCAAAAGCCCGTTGTGATTATTGCCCATTCATTAGGGGTCCCTACAGCTATTCATGCAACTGTAGAAAACGTAGAGAAAGTTTGTGGCGCGTTTTTTGTTGCACCTCCAGATGTAACCAATGAAAAAATACGCCCCAAGCATTTAATGACGTTTGGTCCCTATCATCACAAAAAGTTACCTTTTCCCTCTGTAGTTATAGCCAGCCGAAACGACGAATTTTGTCAATTCTCAGTGGCAGAAAATCTCGCCAACGATTGGGGAGCACTCTTTGTTGATGCAGGGCAATCTGGCCATATTAATTCAGAATCTGGGCACGGACCTTGGCCTGAAGGGCTCATGGTTTTCTCCCATTTTCTTGCAAAAATCTAATTCAATAAAGAGAGTCACCTTCACCCTGTCTATACAGTCCCATTCCTCTTTAATAGCCCCCCCAATGACAAAAATTGTAAGAAGTAT
The DNA here is from genome assembly GCF_053795135.1 of Bartonella sp. B12(2025). Lineage (NCBI taxonomy): Bacteria > Pseudomonadati > Pseudomonadota > Alphaproteobacteria > Hyphomicrobiales > Bartonellaceae > Bartonella > Bartonella sp. B12(2025). Next base: position 799,395 of record NZ_CP200031.1, read on the forward strand.
TATAGCGATCATTGAGAATTTCTACCAATTAGGATAGTATTACTTGTCACTACTATTTAAAACCTCTCAAATCAATAGAGAAGCACAATGAATCGTCGCCACCGTATTTATGAAGGCAAGGCCAAAATTTTATATGAAGGACCTGAACCAGGGACCTATATTCAATTTTTTAAAGATGACGCAACTGCCTTTAATGCAAAAAAGCATGAAGTCATCGATGGAAAAGGGGTTTTAAATAACCGTATTTCGGAACATATTTTTAGCCATCTTAGCCGTTTGGGGATCCCAACACATTTTATCAAGCGTATAAATATGCGCGAACAACTCATTAAAGCCGTTGAGATTATTCCATTGGAGGTTGTTGTTCGTAACGTTGCTGCTGGCTCTCTTTCTAAACGTTTGGGATTAGAAGAAGGAACCGCTCTCTCACAATCCATCATCGAATTTTATTACAAAAATGATTCTCTTGATGATCCAATGGTAACTGAAGAACATATCACTGCCTTTGGATGGGCTGTTCCACAAGAAATAGAAGACATTATGCAACTTTCAATTCGTATTAATGATTTTCTTTCTGGACTTTTTGCAGGCGTTAATATTCAATTAGTTGATTTTAAAATGGAATTTGGTCGCTTGTGGGAAGATGAAACGATGCACATTGTTCTTGCTGATGAAATTTCACCTGATTCTTCTCGACTATGGGACATGCAAACACAAGAGAGAATGGATAAAGATCGTTTCCGGCGTGATATGGGAGGACTTATTAACGCTTATCAAGAGGTTGCAAAACGTCTTGGTATTATCAATGAAAATGAACCTCCACGACCAAGTGGTCCAGTCTTAGTAAAATAAACAACAAAGTGGCATTATGTCACCTTCGTTTATATTGGTAAATACACCTCTTCAATGAGAGAGATTCTAGCAACAGGAAATGAAAAATGAAAGCACGCGTCACAGTTACTTTAAAAAACAGCGTTCTTGATCCACAAGGAGAAGCAATTGTTGGTGCTTTTAAAAGTTTAGCTTTCAAAGGCATTCACTCTATTCGCCAAGGAAAAGTTTTTGATATTGTGCTCGATGATCAGCCTTCTGAAACCGCAAAGCAAAAACTTAAACAGATGTGTGAAGAGCTACTGGCGAATACTGTCATTGAAAATTACACTATAGAACTTCTTTAAGTGGATTTCTTCATGAAAACTGCTATCATTCAATTACCTGGACTAAATCGCGATCGAGATATGGTTACAGCATTGCATCACCTAACAGGAGTTGAGCCATTTAAAATTTGGCAAACGGATACTACAATTCCAAATGTAGATGTTATTGTTATTCCTGGTGGTTTTTCTTATGGAGACTATTTAAGATGTGGTGCTATTGGTGCACGAACACCAGTTTTGCAAGCTGTTCGTGAAAAAGCGCAAAAAGGCACTACAGTAATCGGCATATGTAATGGATTTCAAATTTTGTTAGAAGCTGGTTTGTTGCCCGGAACTTTAATGCGTAATGCTTCATTAAAATTTGTGTGTCGTGAAATAAAACTTGAAGTAGCAAACGCCGACACGAAATTTTCCCGGTATTATTCTAAAGGACAAATTATTCGTTGTCCTGTTGCACATCACGATGGAAATTACTTTATTGACAGTGAAACATTAAAACAAATGGAAGACGATGAGCAAATTGTTTTTCGATATGCAGAAAATACAAACCCTAACGGTTCAGTTAATAATATTGCTGGTATCGTCAATAAAGCTGGGAATATTCTTGGTATGATGCCTCATCCTGAAAATTTTATTGAACCCGCACATGGTGGTACTGATGGCCGTTTACTTTTCCAAAGTGCTTTAGAATTGGCAAATGGATGATGACCTAACTATTTTAAAGTCAAAAATCTATATCATCTTTTATGCAGTAAACTTATGAATCAAACGCTTTACGGACATAATGAATAGTATTTCTCTAAACACACAAAAGTTTATTCAAAAGCCATTGCTGGTCTTTGAATCTACTAAGCACATAAACAGAATCTCAGTTGATGATTTATGAAATAGTGCCTTATTAAACAATGCAATCACGTATGATCTAAGCTGCGAGATTTAAAACAATAAAAATGCTAAATTTCGACTAACTTAACGGATAAAATACTTATGAAGCCTTGCAATAACATCGCTATTACACCAGAATTAATTGCACAACACGGCCTAAAAAATAATGAATATCAACATATCTTAACCTTAATTGGGAGAGAGCCGACATTTACTGAGTTAGGGATTTTTTCTGCAATGTGGAATGAGCATTGTTCCTATAAATCATCTAAAAAGTGGCTTAAAACTCTTCCAACCGAAGGAAAGTGTGTCATTCAAGGACCTGGTGAAAATGCTGGTGTTGTTGATATTGGTGAGGGTCAATGCGTAGTTTTCAAAATGGAAAGCCATAATCATCCCTCTTATATTGAACCTTATCAAGGTGCGGCAACAGGTGTTGGTGGTATTTTGCGTGATGTTTTTACAATGGGTGCCCGTCCTGTTGCAGCTATGAATGCATTACGATTTGGATCTCCTGATCATCCACGAACCCGCCATCTTGTTGCGGGAGTCGTTTCTGGAATCGGCGGCTATAGTAATGCTTTTGGTGTTCCAACCGTTGGTGGAGAAGTAAATTTTGACGAGCGTTATAATACCAATATCCTTGTTAACGCTTTTGTTGCTGGTATTGCAAAAACAGACTCTCTTTTTTATTCTAAAGCTCAAGGAGTAGGACTTCCTATCGTTTATCTTGGAGCCAAAACAGGACGTGATGGTGTCGGTGGCGCAACAATGGCTTCAGCTGAATTTGATGATTCAATCGGAGAAAAACGCCCAACCGTTCAAGTGGGTGATCCTTTTACGGAAAAGTGCCTTCTTGAAGCTTGTTTAGAACTCATGGAATTAGGAGCTGTTGTTGCTATTCAAGATATGGGCGCAGCAGGGCTAACATCCTCTGCAGTTGAAATGGGAGCAAAAGGAGATTTAGGAATAAAGCTTAATCTTGATAAAGTGCCCGTTCGTGAAGAAAACATGACAGCTTATGAAATGATGCTTTCTGAAAGTCAAGAGCGTATGCTCATGGTGCTAAAACCAGAACTAGAAAAACAAGCAGCAGCAATTTTTTATAAGTGGGGTCTGCACTTTTCCATTATTGGAAAAACAACAGATGATTTACGTTTCCGTGTATTGCATAAAGGAGAAGAAGTCGTCAATCTTCCAATTAAAGAACTTGGGAATGAAGCGCCTATTTATGATCGCCCTTGGATAGAACCTGTAAAAAAAACAACTCTTAAAATAGAAGAAGTCGAAGAGGTAGAAAACCTTGGTGATGCACTTCTTACATTACTGAGTTCTGCTGATCAAAGTTCACGGCGATGGATTTATGAACAATATGATACAATTATTCAAGGAAATACTCTTGTTCGCCCAGGAGGTGATGCAGGAGTAATCCGTGTAAGTAATAACGACAAACGTGCCCTTGCCTTTTCTTCTGATGTAACGCCACGCTATTGTGAGGCTGATCCTTATGAAGGAGGAAAACAGGCCGTCGCAGAATGCTGGAGAAATATCAGTACTACAGGTGCAATACCACTAGCAGCTACAGATAATCTCAATTTTGGTAACCCTGAAAAACCTGAAATTATGGGACAACTTGTGTTCGCCATTAAAGGCATAGGCGAAGCTTGTAGAGAACTCGACTTCCCTATAGTTTCAGGCAATGTCTCTCTTTATAATGAAACCAATGGAGAAGCAATTCTTCCCACGCCAACCATCGCTGGTGTTGGCCTTCTTGCTGACTGGTCCAAAATGGTAACAATCGGTGGTATACAAGATGGAGATACTATCGTTTTAATTGGAGCTTGCGGCTCTCATTTAGGGCAATCAATCTACGCACGTAAAATTTTGAATATTGATGCAGGTGCACCACCTCATGTAGATTTACAGCTTGAAAAAAAACACGGACAATTTGTTCGAAATGTCATTCATCGTAGTTTTGTTCATGCTGCTCATGATATTTCTGATGGAGGATTAGCCATTGCACTTGCAGAAATGGTTATTAAAGCAGGTAAAGGAATTAGAGTTAAATTAAGTAATAAACAGCCACATTATGCAGAACTCTTTGGAGAAGATCAAGCTCGTTATCTTTTGGCGGTCAAACCTCATGCCCTTAAAAGCCTTAAAAAACTTGCACAAGTAGAAGCAGTTTCCGTAACGGAGCTTGGTACAGTTGAAGGTAATTCTCTCAATATAGACGGAATCTTAACACTTTCAGTGAACAAACTTACACACGCCTATGAAAGCTGGTTTCCACGATTTATGGACAAGGAATAAATAATTATTCGTCTCTCTCAAATATGTGCTACTCTTACAAAAAGTAAACAAATAGAGGAGGATAATCATGGCAATGAGTGCCCATACGATTGAAAGACTTATTCGCGAAGGCATTCCCGATGCAACTGTGACAATTCGTGATCTCGCTGGCGATGGAGAGCACTACGCTGCAGAAGTTATTTCCGAAAGTTTTCGTGGTAAAAGCCGTGTTCAGCAACATAAAATGGTCTATGATGCTCTTAAAGGTAATATGGGAAGTGTACTTCATGCTTTAATGTTGCAAACAAATATTCCAAAGTAATCTAAAGTTTTTTCTTGCATTCATTCTATCAATACGATTAGAAAATGATGCGAGTATAAATACACACTTTAAAAAATCTGCAATATCGAGGAATAGAGATGACCACTGTTCATGATTTTATTGACAACGAAATTAAAAAAAATGACGTCGTTTTATTCATGAAAGGAACACCTGATGCTCCACAATGCGGATTTTCAGGACAGGTTGTCCAAATTCTTGACTACTTAGGGTTAAATTATAAGGGGATTAATATCTTAACTTCTAACGAATTACGTCAAGGAATCAAAGACTACTCAAATTGGCCAACAATTCCGCAGCTTTATATAAAAGGTGAATTTGTTGGTGGATGTGATATCGTTAAAGAAATGTTCCAAAATAATGAACTGCAAGAACTTCTAAAGGAAAAAAACATTCCCTGTAGTAAATCATAAGTATCCTTCATTTTATTCAGACTTCTATAGAACTCTGTTCAGTTAAAATCTTTATTTCAAGGATACCATATGTCATATTCAGTCGATGAACAAACACATCTAGATGCAATTAGAAAAAAAATTGGCTATAAAGAATTTGTTATTCTCATTGGAGCACTCATGGCTCTTAACTCTATAGCTGTTGACATTATGCTGCCGGCCATGCCAGACATTTTAAACAGCTTACATGTTATCAATGAAAATGATCAACATTATATTATTTCTGGTTATCTTATTAGCTATGGCATCACACAAATACTCTTTGGTCCAATAAGCGATCGCTATGGACGACGTAAAATTGTTCTTTTTGGTCTTGCTTGTTATTCGCTTACAGCGATTGGTTGTATCTTTGTATCCAATTTTTCTGTATTGCTTATTTTACGGATCTTCCAAGGTATGGGAGGAGCCGCTATGCGCGTACTCACAGTTTCCATTGTACGTGATCTCTATAGTGGTCGAAAAATGGCAGAAGTTATGTCTATCATCATGATGGTTTTTCTTATTGCACCAATGATTGGACCAGCAACAGGACAGATCATTTTGCTATTCGGAAACTGGAAGTTTATTTTCATATTTATGGCACTTATTAGTTTTGGAATGATAGTTTGGATTCAACTACGCTTACCTGAAACTCTTTATAAACCACGCTCTCTTTCTTTTTCTTCAATCAAACATAACTTATGGACTGTTATAACCAATCGCACAACACTTTGCTATACACTGGCAGCATCAATTATTTTAGGTTGTATTTTTACCGCCATTAATACATCACAACAAATATATGAAGGGATTTATGACCTAGGACTCTGGTTTCCAGTTGCATTTGCTATTGGTGCTGCTTTTCAAACTTTATCGTCATTCTTTAATTCTAAACTTGTTGGACGCCTTGGAATGCGGCGCATAGCGCATACTATGCTTTTGTTATTTTGTGCCACTTCATGCATCTGGTTTATTGGATCTATCCTAACTGATGGCGTAATCCCTTTGCCTTTCTACATGCTGTTGTTCTGTATACTTATGTTTGCCTGCGGCGGCATGCTGGCAAATTTCAATACACTCGCTCTAGAATCCGTGGGAGAAATCGCTGGGACAGCATCTTCTGTATCTGGATTTCTTCAAACATCTATCGGAACAGGGATTGGTTTTTTTATTGCACAACAATTTAATGAAACAACTATTCCAAATTCAGCGGGATTTTTCTTTCTTAGCCTCATTGCTATATTTTTCATTTTATGGGCCGAACGTGGGAATCTTTTTAAACAACATCACCATAACCCTAATGAATAAAAGCTACTATAGAGATAATCCTAAATGGGAACAGAACCACATAGAATCCTCTTCTATGTTTTTGTAATTTACAAAGAAAAATATATCATATGATTTAATTGGTAAATTTTCCTGATTTTGAAAAACCTTTTGGAACTAAATGCCCACTTCCAGCACGCATTCCCATCCACTCAATAAGATCATCAGCTTGACGGTTAAAACAGCGTTCAGCTGTATCTCTCCAACTTAAACCTTCTGATAAATTAAAGGTTTTAGCATCAACAACACCACCCTCTTTGTAACGTTGTAAACGAACCCCTTTCCCGCGACTCATTTCTGGTATTTGTTCAATGGCAAAAACAAGCATTTTACGGTTTTCACCAACCACTGCAACATGATCACCTTTTACTGGAATACAAAGCTTTAATTTATCAGGAAAAGTCACATTCATAACTTGTTTTCCTTTTCGTGTATTAGCAACCACTTCAGCTGCCGGCACAATAAAACCCTTTCCATATAATGAAACCAAAAGAAGTTTTTCTTGTGCATTATGCACAAAAGCTGTCAAGATATCATGCTCATCATCCATATCAACCAAAATACGAACTGGTTCACCGTGCCCTCGCCCTCCAGGCAAAGTATTTGCACCAATAGCAAAAAACTTTCCACCAGTAGTTATCAATACAATTTTGTCTGTAGTGAATGCTGGAAATGCTAATTTCAAACAATCTCCTTCTTTAAAAGAAAGCGTATTATAATCACTCAAATGTCCCTTCAAAGCACGCATCCAACCCTTTTCAGAAATAACAATAGTAACTGGTTCTTTTTCGATCATTGCCTGATGAATATCTTCAAGATCACGCCTCGGTGCTTCTTCAAATGTTGTACGCCTCTTCCCTAAAAGAGTATCAGGAGCAAAAATTTTACGAACTTTTATGATTTCCTCTGAAATTGTTTTCCATTGCTTCATACTAGAGGCTAACAAATTCTGCAGTTTTTCTTTTTCACCCTTCAGTATTTCAAATTCTTTACGAATTTCAAATTCCTCAAGCTTACGTAAAGAACGCAAGCGCATATTGAGAATAGCTTCAGCTTGATTTGCCGTTAATTTAAAACGGTCGATGAGTTCCTTTTTTGGTTCATCCTCTTCACGAATGATCTGGATCACCTCATCAAGATTCAAATATGTAATAAGATATCCATGGAGAATTTCTAATCGGCAATCAATTTGATCAAGTCGATAATTAGAGCGGCGAACAAGCACTTCTTGACGATGTTCGAGCCATTGCTGCAAACTTTCGCGCAAAGAAAGAACATTTGGTCTCTTTCCAAAAGACAAAACATTGAGATTCAGAGGAAATCTTACTTCAAAATCAGTCAATTTAAAAAGAGACTCCATAAGGAGCTCGGGATCAATTGTACGATTTTTAGGGATAAGCACAATACGGATATCTTCTGCCGATTCATCACGAATGTCTTCAAGCATTGGTAATCGCCGTGCAAGCAGTAATTCTGCTGTTTTTTCAATAAGACGTGACTTTTGAACTTGATAGGGAATTTCAGTAACAACAATCACATAAGAACCACGGCTACCAGTTTCCTGATTCCAACGCGAACGCAACCGAAAGAACCCGCGCCCTATACGATAAGACTCCTCAATACTCTTTTTAGGCTCAACTAAAATGCCACCTGTTGGAAAATCAGGGCCAAGTACAAATTGATTTAATTCTTTATCATGCGCATCAGGATAAGCAATCAAATGCAGCGCCGCATCACAAAGCTCAGCAACATTATGGGGCGGAATAGACGTTGCCATACCAACAGCAATACCTGATGAACCATTTGCTAAAAGATTAGGAAAAGCCCCTGGTAAAACAACAGGCTCTTCATCTTCCTCATTATAGGTTAAACGAAAATCAATAGCATTTTCATTAATCCCCTCAAGCAGCAACGCAGCCACTTCAGTCATGCGTGCTTCCGTATAACGCATAGCAGCAGCATTATCACCATCAATATTACCAAAATTGCCTTGTCCATCAACTAATGGATAACGAACAGCAAAACTCTGAGCCAAGCGCACCAATGCATCATAAATAGATGCATCACCATGCGGATGAAACTTTCCCATTACATCGCCAACAATCCGCGCGCATTTCGCATAAGACTGCCCTGGATTGAGTTTGAGTAAACGCATCGCATGAACAATACGCCGATGTACAGGTTTCAAACCATCACGCACATCAGGTAACGCACGGTGAGTAATAGTCGAAAGCGCATAAGCTAAATAACGCTCTTGTAAAGCGGAACGTAATTCTATTGGCTCAATATGTTCTTTATCAAAAGGTAAATTCATTTTATCAGACATAGCATTAGAACAACAATTCCAAAGATAATGAGCGATTATTTCATAAGATTTCTTCAGTGCAATCTTTTATTAGTCAAATATTTTTATTAAAAATCGACTATATAAAATCAACGTTGTAATTAAAACATGAACAGAAAACTATATCAATTTGAAAAATTTACACGTGTATTTTACACTTCATTTAAGCAATATACAAAAATACTTAATACGTTAATTCAAAATTTTTTTAAAAATAACCAATGTCGCCTTGAGAAAATAATATGAGGAATAAATAAACCAAAAAAATAGAAAGCACATCTATCACTAAATCTAGCAATTGGTACTCCAAGATAAAAAATATTTTTAAAATGAATTTTTACAGTATTTTCAATAATAACAATTTGCTGCTACCGGTATTTTGAGTACGAATATTTCAAAAAAAACTATTGATATAAAATCTTTTTCTGAAGTTCTAGCGAGACAAAAGCCCTCTCGCCTTATAGCTTCTTTAATGAGAGACCATATTGCATAATAACTACATCCAGTTTCTGGATAATGGACTTTGTGAAGTGTTTACAGCTTATAAAATTCAAACTTTCCAGAATAATGCAATGTTTAGGAACACTGCATTATTCTTATACACACTAAATATACATAATCTTTTCTGCACCCCTAAAGAACTCAAATGAAGCATATATCTAAGCTTTTTATAAACAACGTATATACCGATGTAATTTATTTAAAGACATCAAAACTTCACTGTAGGTAAAAAATTGCAATACCCTACAATCAACTTTATTAACTATTTTTGATAGCAGGAGCAACTCGTATCCCTAAATCACGTAATTGTGTAGGAGAAACATCAGACGGAGCACTCATCAAAAGATCAAGCGCTTGCTGATTCATAGGAAATAAAGAAACCTCACGCAAATTTTTAACACCTTGCAAAAGCATAATAATACGGTCAATACCAGCCGCCATACCGCCATGCGGTGGTGCTCCATAATGAAATGCACGATAAAGAGCACCAAAACGGTCTTCTACTACTTCTTTAGAAAGACCCGCAAGATCAAAAACCTTAAGCATCATTTCTGGAGAGTGATTGCGGATTCCACCCGATGCAATCTCATAACCATTGCAAACAAGATCATACTGAAAAGCTTTAAGAGTAAGAGGATCTTGACAGTTAAGAGCATTTTCCCCACCCTGAGGTAAGGAAAAAGGATTATGTGCAAAATCAAGCTTTTTTTCATCTTCATTCCATTCAAAAAATGGAAAATCAACAATCCAAGCTAAAGAGAAACACTCCCGGTCGATAAGGTTTAATTCTTCCCCCACCCGTGTACGCGCTGCTCCCACAAAAGATAAAAATTTCTTTGGGTCTCCTGCCACGAAAAAACAGGCATCACCACTTTCAAGACCAAGCTGCATACGGATAGCTTCAGTTCTCTGCTCGCCAATATTTTTAGCAATAGGGCCTGCTCCTTCAAACTTTCCTTCTTCTTCACGCCAGAAAATATAACCGAGTCCTGGTTGCCCCTCACTTTGTGCCCATACATTCATACGATCACAAAAAGCACGACTTCCACCCGTTTTCGCCGGAATAGCCCACACCTGTGCATTTTCATCATTCGCTAAAATTTGAGAAAAAACTTTAAAACCAGAACCATAAAAATGCTGAGAAACATCTTCCATAATGATCGGATTACGTAAATCAGGCTTATCTGAGCCATATTTTCGCATTGCTTCATCATAGGAAATACGAGGAAAGTTTTGTGTTACAAGTTTTCCATTTGCAAACTCTTCAAAAAGAGAACGCATAATGGGTTCCATTGTTACAAGAACATCTTCCTGTTCAACAAAACTCATTTCAACATCTAATTGATAAAATTCTCCTGGAAGACGATCAGCTCGTGGATCTTCATCTCTAAAACATGGAGCAATTTGAAAATAGCGATCAAAACCTGACATCATCAACAACTGTTTGTACTGCTGAGGTGCTTGTGGCAACGCGTAAAATTTTCCCTGATGAATACGACTTGGAACTAAAAAGTCACGCGCTCCTTCTGGTGATGAAGCTGTCAAAAGTGGCGTAGTAAATTCTGTAAAAGCATTATCTTGCATAGATTGTCTAATAGCAGCAATAATTTCAGTACGACGCATTATATTTTTGTGCATAGTTTCACGACGTAAATCAAGAAAACGATACTTCAACCGAATATCTTCTGGATAATCAGGTTCGCCAAAAATAGGTAAGGGAAGCTCATCAGACTTTGAAAGAATTTCCACCTCTTTTGCAACAATTTCAATTTCACCTGTTGGAAGAGATGTATTAATAACTTCATCAGAACGTGCAAACACTTCTCCATCTACACGAATGACCCATTCAGAACGCACTTTTTCGATAATTTTAAAAGCTGGTGAAGCAGGGTCGGCAACAATTTGTGTGATTCCAAAATGATCACGTAAATCTACAAAAAGGATTCCTCCATGATCACGAACACGATGAACCCATCCCGAAAGACGAACCTGTTTTCCTACATCACATTTACGAAGAACAGCGCAATTATGACTGCGATAACGGTGCATAGTTTTTGCCTTTAATTATAATATTTCACATGCGTTACAAACGCTTTTTAACAACCATTTGTCAAGATATGACTACAAAGACTCAAAAAAAAATCAATAAAAGACAAATTTAATTTAACTGGCTATAATAGAATGATGAAACTTATTACACAAACAACAGATCTTGAAATTGCACTTACTGCTCTACGTACCTCAGATTTTGTAACAGTCGATACTGAGTTTATCCGTGAAACAACTTTCTGGCCGCAACTGTGTTTAATCCAGCTTGCATCGCCAGATATTACAATTCTGATTGACCCAATGGCACCAGATATTAATTTACAACCATTTTTTGATCTCATGGTAGATAAAAAAATTGTTAAAGTTTTTCACGCTGCACGCCAAGATATTGAAATAATTTACCATCTTGGAGGTATCATTCCTTACCCTCTCTTCGACACACAAATAGCGGGATCAATCTGTGGATTTGGTGATTCTGTATCCTACGACCAAATTGTACAACGTTGCACGGGTCATCAACTTGATAAATCATCTCGTTTTACAGATTGGAGCTATAGGCCTCTTTCCGAAAAACAACTGCTCTATGCAATTGCCGATGTAACTTATCTAAGAGATGTTTATCTCTTATTAAAAAAACAACTAGAAGAAAACAAACGTATCCACTGGATGGATGATGAAATAGAAATCCTTTTAGCACCTAAAACCTATGATATACCAGAAGATGAAGCATGGAAAAAAGTGAAAGGAAAAGTAAAAAAACCGCGTGAACTTGCCGTATTACAAAAAGTAGCAGCTTGGCGTGAACGGAAAGCACGAAAGTATGATATCCCACGCCGTCATATCATGAAAGATGAGTGTCTTATCGCAATAGCAATTCAACAACCAAAAGATGAATCTGCATTAAAACGTTTGCGTAGCCTGAACAAAAACTGGGATAAACTCTCAATCACTCAAACATTAATCCAAGCTGTCCACGAGGGCTTAGAGGTGGACCTTGCTACTTTACCCGCCCTTCCTAAACATAATCCACTTAATGACAAATCGACTGCTGTTATCGATCTTCTCAAAGTGCTATTAAAACTCGTTGCAAACGAAAACGGCATTGCACCTAAAATTATTGCAACTTCCAGTGACTTAGAAAAAATCGCAAATGGGTGTATAAAGAAAAATATCCCTGCTATGAATGGTTGGCGCTATAAAATATTTGGTCAAAAAGCTGAACAAATGCTCAAGGGTCAGATAGGGTTTTATTTTAATAACGGAAAAATAACCACAAAACAGTTTTAATTTACGAGAAAGTTTAACCATTTGCATTCTGGAATTGTTGCAACAAAAATCTTCTAAAGGAGGTTGTTTTCCTTACTTAGCTTAAAGGTTAGTAAAAAATCGAAAAATAAAAATTTCGCCACCTTATCTTAGTAAAGCAATTTTATTTTTAAAAAAATGTAGAAGAGTTTTGGACAAATTTTAAGCGCTCTCATCCCGGGAAAATCCATTATACTGTCTATGTTCTGAACTAACTGGAATATGGCTCATAGCCAACACAAATATGCAAAGAAAGACATGTTACAATTTCAAAACTTAAATTTGAGCAATGCTTTCTCAAAATGGCAAATAAATCTTAGAAAAAACCAATTAGATACCAAACTTGTATATAAGAGAAATCGTAAAAACAGGAAGCTTTCAATTCTAAAATAAAACCTCTCTATAACAATAGCTTTCCTTATTACAAATAGCAGCTTAGCGTGAACGCAAAGCATGAATGGACGGTGATCTCCCATCCTCATATCATAAAAGATAAAGATCTTAATCAAAATTGAAATTCAACAACCAAAAGGTAAATCTGCATAGCAAAAAAATACGCAGCAATATAAGCATATCATAATATATGAATGAACTTCCTATAACTTAATAGAAAAAGAATCAGAACGTTTCAAAAGAGAGAGGCAATTTTATTATTTTTGATAATTTTTTCAACCGCCAGAGGGGGCGTTCTCCTAATAAATCAGCGTAACGCCTCGGAATATACAATACAACATGATCTGTTTTTTTATGCCACGATAAATGGGGTAAAATTCTTGCAGTAGAAGCGCTAAAAAGATTAGCAATACGCATAACTTCACCAAGAATACGTGCTTTTTTAATTATATCTTTGGTGGCTAATTGAAAAATGGGCAAAGGTTCTTCATCAATCTGCAAACTCGTGTTACGAAAAAAAACAGCAAGTGCAGCATAAATACGCCCCTGATGAGAAATTCCTGGATAAGATCCTAACGCTATCTGATTAGCAGCCTCATTGCCTCGATAATCCGGATGTATGCGCCAACCAATATCCGCAAGAAGACATGCAGCTTTACGGTAACGGCATTCATTTTCAGTTTCTGAAATTCCAAAAACTTCAAAGGCATTACTCGTGAAATCAATAAGTTCTTCTGCCTGCTTTGGTGAGCGTGCCCGTAGAATAGCCATTTCCATACATGCTGCTATTAAAGGATCTGAAGTACGAATCTCTTGCAGCAGTCGTGAATAAAGAAAGCCTTCACGAACTCCAGCTCCAGAAAATATTATTTTTTCAAATCCCATACACTGAATAAGTTCAATAAGAACAATCGCTCCATAAGACAAAAGTTGACGACGATTCCGTGAAACAGCTGAGATTCCTTTCATGTTATCAACATTGCCACTCGCTACAAGACGCAAGAAACCTTCCATCTCAAATGCATCAACTTCATAGCCATGCATCACAGGTAACTGATAGTGTTTAGTTGCCATATGAAGTTTTGCTAAATTACGCCATGTCCCTCCTACTGCATAAAAATAACGTGCCACGCCTTTACGAGCAGCAGCAGACTTACGAAACTGCTCATTTACAATTTTTGCAGCCTCAGCAATATTATTATTTGACATATATTGTAGCCGTAAACCGCCTAACGGTAGAGTTACCCCCTTACCTACATCGAAATTATCAATATCAATAAGCTCGAGACTTCCACCACCAAGATCCCCAGAAATACCCTTTGGTTGGTAAAAAGTAGAAATAACTCCATATGCTGAATAAACAGCCTCTTCGTTTCCTGAAAGAAGATATATTTTATTTTGCAAAATATTTTCAGCATTTTGAATAAATGCTAACCCGTTTTTTGCTTCTCGCGCTGCTGCTGTTGCTAGAGTATAGACTTCATCTGCTCCAATCTGTCGACACAGCGCACGAAACCGTTTAAGTGTTTGCAACGCCATTTTCATCGATTTTTCTTCTAAAAATCCAGTTTTTGCAACACCTTGACCAAGACCACAGAGAACTTTTTCATTAAATAAAACTGTTGGTGAACGAACAAGAGCTTCATAAATAACAAGCCGAACAGAATTTGAGCCAATATCAATAACAGCGACAGGCTTACATCCTTTCAGCCGACCCTGAGCATCTATATATGTCATTGAATTTCAATCTTTATACATTTCGGCTTGCTGCCGATGCAACGCAACCAAATGCAAAGCAGAAGACTCAAAAGATTTTTCCCATCCCGAAAGACCTGCATTGGCCATAAAATACTCCTGCACATTAAACGGAAGCTCATCTTTTTTCGGTGTTACACGTTTTGACCTTCCGTCGTTTAGTATATCAAAGCTTTGTTTATTATCAATAATATTAGCCAGCATAATTTGTAAAAGAATCTGCTTGCGAACCGTTTTATTAAAAACTGGAGCCAATATTTCAACACGATAATCCAGATTACGAGGCATCATATCAGCTGACCCTAAATAAACAAGTGCGTTCTCACTTGGTAAATCTCCACCATTACCAAAACAAAAAATGCGGCTATGTTCGAGAAAACGCCCTACAATTGATTTTGCACGAATATTATCTGAAATCCCCGGAATACCAGGGCGCAAACAACATATACCACGCACAACCAAATCAATCTGCACCCCTACTTGACTGGCACGGTATAAAGCATCAATAATTTCAGGATCAACCAATGCGTTAACTTTCATCCAAATAGCAGCAAACTGTCCTCGTTGCGCATTGGTGATTTCTCCTTCAATATGTTTCAGAATACGACTGCGCAGTGTTAAGGGTGAAAAAGCAATCTTCATTTCTTCGTTTGGGCGTTCATCTTGAGTAATATAATTGAACAATAGTGCAACATCATGACCAATATCATCATCAGTAGTAAAAAAAGAAAGATCGGTATAAATCTTAGCATTAACTGGATGGTAATTTCCAGTTCCAAGATGAACGTAAGAGCAAAGGCGCTTTCCTTCACGCCTCACGATGAGTGACATTTTGGCGTGTGTTTTTAATGCAATAAAACCAAAAACAACTTGAACGCCTGCACGCTCGAGATCACGCGCCCAACGAATATTAGCCTCCTCATCAAAACGTGCTTTAAGTTCCACCAAAGCAGTTACCGACTTACCCTGTTCAGCAGCATGAATTAAAGCGCTAACAATTGGACTATCATTCGATGTACGATAAAGAGTTTGTTTGATTTCTAAAACATCGGGATCACTAGCAGCTTGACGTAAAAACTGCACAACAACATCAAATGATTCATAAGGGTGATGAACCACAATATCATTTTCACGAATAGCTGCAAAGCAATCACCATTATGCCTACGAATACATTCAGGAAAACGAGGATTATAAGGAATAAATTTTAAATCATCCCGTGGCACATAAACAATCTCTGACACCATATTAAGCGCCAAAAAACCATCGAGAATACTGATACAATTATCAGGAACAGAAAGACCATTCGTTATAAATTTGCGTAAATTTTCTGGCATTTTCGCGTCAAACTCAATTCGAATGACCTGCCCACGACGGCGCCTTTTCAAAGCAGTTTCAAAAAAATGAACAAGATCTTCAGCCTTTTCTTCTACTTCAATATCACTGTCGCGAATCACCCTAAATGTACCAATTCCATCAATTTCAAAACCAGGGAATACATAACTCATAAAAAAGCAAATAACATCTTCAGACGCAATAAAACGAAAATTATTACCTTCCTTAGGAAGAAGAATAAAACGCCTTAAGGCCGTTGGAACAGGCAATAACACTGTGATAGAGTGTTGATCAGCACACCGAGATAATTGAAAGGCTATAGAAAATCCTAAATTAGGAATAAATGGAAAAGAGTGAGAAGAATCAAGAGGTAAAGGTTTTAAAATGGGAAGAATTTTATCAAGAAAATACTTTTCGATCCATGATTTTTCAATTTTTGAAAGCTCATCAGGAGAAATAATTTCAATATCATTCTGTTTTAATTCATGACGTAAAATACTCAATTCTCGTAGTTGATTAGCCTGTAAATGTGAAATCTCAGCTAACACAAAATCAAGTTGCTCCTGCGGTGTACGCCCATCTGCACTGCACGCTGTAACCCCAGAACGAATTTGAGCAGCTAGGCCAGCAACACGAACCATAAAAAACTCATCAAGATTTGCTGCTGAAATTGAAAGAAACTGTAGCCGTTCTAATAAAGGATTCTTCGGATTAGCAGCTTCCATCAATACACGAGTATTAAATTGTAGCCATGAAAATTCTCTATTAACAAAGCGTATCGGATTTTTCATTGTTATATCCGATATAGAAACCTGATCTGCTACCCTCTGTTTCATATACTCTAGCTAATCTTCCTCTACACTTTCTAAGATCTTTATAGGTAAATATCTCACAGAACGCTTTACGAATATATTACCGTAACAATAACATATCAATGCACAATTTTTTTCATGTTATTTATATTAATATCTCAAAACAATTGAAACTATTCCTATGCGCAAAGTGCTAAAAATATAGTAACTAATCCCTATAATATAAAAAATAGTTAGTTGGCCTTAAAAAGCACCTTGCATTATTATAAGCTTTATTACAAACTAATGCGTAAAAATAGAAGATCAAAATCACACCTTATTAGACAATTTATCCGGAGTCTGCACACCATGGCTGATCACAACATTCCCCATTTCCAAAATGACCTTGGATATAAAACAATCGAAATTGGTGTCAAAGAATTTATGTGTGTGGGTGCTACACAACCATTCGATCATCCCCATATTTTTATCGATATGGGATCAGCTGATGAAAAAGTTTGCCCTTATTGTTCAACACTTTATCGCTATGTCTCCTCGCTATCGCACAATCAAACAAACCCACAAGGATGTTTATATCATCCAAACGATTCATTATAATGCGTTCTCAGCTTTTTCTATGAAATAACCTATGGATCAATCGCCAATCATCGTTGGAGGGGGTATTGCAGGTTTAAGTACTGCTTTAGCACTCGCTCATAAAGGAATTGCAAGTACTGTTATAGAAAAGTATAAAAAATTTGATGCTGTGGGGGCTGGTATTCAGCTCACCCCAAATGCGACTTGTATCCTTGCTCGTTGGGGAATTCTTAACAAACTTACTGAAGTGAGTATAACGCCACGCTTTCTTGAATTAAGAGATGGAGTATCTTTAAAAACGCGCCTGCGCGCTGATCTTATCAATTTATCAGAAAAAAACTGGAAAACTCCTTATATTACGATTCATCGCGCCGCCTTACAAAAAATTTTATACAACGCGGTTATTGAAAATCCTTTTATCAAATACAAAACAGGCGAATCTGTTGTATTGTTTACACAAACGGAAACTAACAGCATTCATATAAAAACAATAAAAACAGATGAATCAACTACAGCACAACAACAGTCCTATACAACACCGCTTCTTATTGGATGCGATGGAGTTTGGTCTACATTACGGCAATTGCCTCCTTTTCATGAAAAGGCAGATTTCAGTGGCTTTATTGCTTGGCGTGCAACAACAGCATTTGAAAATCTTCCTAAAGGCTTTTGTTCTTTATTGCAAAATACGAAGACAATTACTGCTTGGATGGGACCCAAAAATCACCTTGTTGTCTATCCCATTCAATCATCAGCAAAAGTTTTTAACTTTGTAGCCATTACTCATGAAAAAAATTCAAAAGAAGGGCAAATACATAAAGAAAATTTAAAATCTCTTTTCAAGGATTGGAATTTGCAAATTTTGCAAATCTTTGACCATATTGATGAATGGAGCTATTGGCCAGTCTTTCAAATGAAACAGAACCGTTTTCTAGGCTTAGAGAGACAAGTGTTTGTTGGTGACTGTGCACACGCAACCTTACCCTTTGCAGCGCAAGGTGCTGCTATGGCAATAGAAGACGCCGCTACATTAGCAGAAACGCTCTCTCTTAAAAATCTTTCATTAACTAAAGCTCTTTCGCTTTACGAAAAAATACGCACACCCCGAATTACAGCAGTAAAAAAACGTGGAGATTTTAATAGAATAGCCTATCATGCAACTGGTCCTATAGCACTTGCACGCAATTTTATCATGAAAACTCGTACACCAGAAAGTATCATGTCTCGCCTTAATTGGCTTTATACATATGATGCTATAAACTTAACAAATACGCATAGTAAAAACTTATAAAATTCCCCAATACCTTTTAATTATATAGATAGAAAGTGGCATTTTCTTGATTTTATTATACTAAAAGTCCTTCACAATTTTTCACAAACAAAAGCGAAACTTTCAGAATCTACAGTCTGCCTTAAAGCAAGCAGCGGTCTCATAACTCTTGATTTAAGTCAATTCCACATCAACAACACCATGAATCGATTTCATAGTACTCGCCACACGTGAATTAACCTTGTATCTCTTTGGAAGTGTAATTTCGACCTCCCGTAACCCATCTTCTTGAATAAGAATAAGCCCTACTTCTCCATTCCCTCTAGGATTTAAATTCTGCTCAATTTGTGGAAGCATATCAACTGTTTTTATAAAGAGGCGCATCATTTTATGATGCTGTAACGCTTCCTTTTCCAAAGATTGAAGCGTCTCAAGTCGTAAACTAATGCCCTCAGAGCGATTTTCTGCACTCACTGTGATGATAAAAGATTTTCCGGGTTCTAACATCTCTTCATAATCCGAAAGTACCTCAGAAAATAGAACTGTTTCATACTGCCCGCTTGTATCAGAAAAATGAATAATCCCCATTTTTTTTCCAGATTTTGTTTTGCGTACTTTTTTTGCCACGACAGTTCCAGCAAGCCTAGCAGCAGTTGCTCCTCCTTTAACGGAATTGGCAAAATTAACCCAAGTCTGTACGCGTTTTTTAGCAAGAATAGCTTGATACTCATCCAGAGGATGAGCAGAAAAGTAAAAACCTATTGCTTGAAATTCCCGATAAAGTTTTTCATCCGGTAACCAAGGAGATGTTTGCGATAAAATCAAAGGTTCTTTTAATCCACCCGTCATCCCAAATATATCAATCTGTCCGCTAGAATTGTTATCGAAATGACGAAGTGCACGGGCGTGAAAAGTTTCAAGATTCGCCAATAAAATCTCACGTGAAATATTAAAGCAATCAAAAGCACCAGCACAAACCAAACTTTCCATCGCACGCTTATTAACAATATGGGGATCAATACGCTCACAAAAATCTTCCAAATCCTTAAAAAGTTTATTTCCACGGCAAGCTACAATATGGTCAACAACCGCTTCCCCCACACCTTTAATAGCAGCAAGAGAATAATAAATACAGTTATCACCGACCTCAAAAACACGATGTGATATTTGCACACAAGGTGCAATAACTTTAATACCCAACCTTAATGCTTCACGCCGAAAATCATTTAACTTATCTGTATTCGTCATATCATACGTCATTGAAGCAGCCAAAAACTCAACTGGATGATGTGCTTTCATATAAGCTGTTTGGTAAGAAACAATCGCGTAAGCAGCAGCATGCGACTTATTAAAACCGTAATCTGCAAATTTTGCTAAAAGATCAAAAATAATATCAGCCTGATCCTTGTCAACACCGCCAGCAACAGCTCCATTCACAAAGCGTGTACGTTGTTTTTGCATTTCTTTGTGAATCTTTTTACCCATAGCGCGACGTAATAAGTCCGCTTCACCGAGTGAATAACCAGAAAGCACCTGAGCAATCTGCATCACCTGCTCCTGATAAACAATAACACCTTGTGTTTCTTTAACAAGATAATCTATTTTAGGATGAATAGAAGCAATTTCCTCTTCCCCATGCTTGCGTGCATTATACGTCGCAATATTCTCCATCGGGCCAGGACGGTAAAGCGCGACAAGAGCAATAATATCCTCAATACGATCTGGCTTCATCCCAATCAGTGCCTTACGCATACCAGAACTTTCAACTTGAAACACGCCAACCGTTTCACCACGTGCCATCATAGCGTAGGTCATTTCATCATTCAGAGGAATATTCGATAAATCTATTTTGATACCCTTTCGTGCGACAAAATCTACCGCCATTTTCAAAACAGTAAGCGTTTTTAATCCAAGAAAATCAAATTTTACCAGTCCAGCCTGTTCAACATATTTCATATTAAATTGTGTAACAGGCATATCGGAACGAGTATCGCGATACATCGGCACAAGCTCTGAAAGTGGCCGATCACCGATAACAATCCCTGCAGCATGGGTTGATGCATGACGATAAAGCCCCTCCAGCTGAAGTGCTATATCTAATGTGCGTCCAATGACAGGATCTTTTTTCTTTTCTTCCTCAAATTTAGGTTCATCCTTGATAGCATCAGCCAATTCAACTTGGCTCCCAGGCGTGGCAGGAACTAATTTCGTAAGATAGTCCACCAAACGATACGGGACTTCTAAAACACGCCCAACATCACGCAACACCGCACGTGCCTGTAACTTACCAAACGTAATAATTTGAGCAACTTGATCGCGACCATATTTTTTTTGAACATAATGAATAACTTCTTCGCGCCGTTCCTGACAAAAGTCGATATCAAAATCTGGCATAGAAACACGATCTGGATTAAGAAAACGTTCAAAGAGAAGAGAAAAACGCAATGGATCAACATCAGTAATAGTCAATGCATAAGCAACAAGTGAACCAGCACCAGAACCACGCCCTGGCCCAACAGGAATATCATGAACCTTCGCCCATTTTATGAAATCTGAAACGATAAGAAAGTAGCCAGAAAATTGCATGCGTGTAATAACTGAAATTTCATAATCAAGCCGCTTCTCATAATCTGCAACTGTATATCCTTCTGCCAATCCAATTGTCTCAAGTCGCATTTTTAAACCAGCTTTAGCTTGATTTAATAATTCGGTATCTTCTAGTTTTAAAGTAAGATTTGAATCAACAGATTGCTCTATAAAGCGAGGCAAAATTGGTTTTCGAATTGGTGTAGCAGTATGACAGCGCAACGCAATTTCAACGCTGTTTTCGAGAGCTTCTGGAAGATCAGAAAACAGTGCAACCATCTCATCTTGTGACTTTAAATAATGATCCGGCGTCACGCGTTTACGATCTGGATTAGAGACAATTTGTCCTTCTGCAACTGCCATCAGCGCATCATGCGCTTCATACCATTCTCTGTTCAGAAAAAAAGCCTCATTGGTTGCAACAAGAGGAATTTCATGTGCATACGCCAACTCAATAAGTGCAAATTCTACTTTTCGATCGTAAGAGCCATGCCGCTGTAATTCCACATAAAGACGATCACCAAAAATTTTTTTCAAATAAGTCAAACGTTCAACAGCACGCTCTTTTCTGCCTTCTGCCAAAGAAAAATTAATAGGCCCTCCCTTGCCACCAGTTAAAGCAATTATCCCTTCACTGTGTGACAACAACCAATCAACTTTGATATGAGGAAGATCAGTATCGCACTTATCGAGATAAGCACGACTAACAAGACGAACCAAATGAGCATAACCAATATCGCTAGCAGCTAACAAAACAAGAGAGCAGAAATCAGAAGGATGGTGCCATTTAGAAAAACGCTGGTTATCATTTTCATCACAAAAATCAACTCTGAGCTGACAGCCAATGATAGGTTGGATCCCATGCGAAAAACAATATTGCGAAAATTCCAGAGCACCAAATAAATTATTCGTATCCGTAATAGCAACTGCTGGTGTATGATCTGAAATCGCATGTTGAATGATTTGTGGGATTTTTAAAGCTCCTTCGAGCAATGAGTAGGCAGAGTGCACCCTCAAATGAATAAAGCGAAGGGAAGAGTTTTTTTTATCTCGTATTTTACTTTTATCTTCTACCACTCTCATAATTTCCCACTACAAAATAAATGTCAAATCGCAATCTTTATCTGTATTATAATAGAGAATACTCTAACTTATCACCCCACACATATTAGCAAGACATTCCAGTTCTATTTATATTTATAGGAGATTTCCATCAAGAAATAACTCTACTCACAGCAAATAAACACACCAAAAAGGAGAAAATCGTATAGAATATTGCTAATATTGACACTCTTTTAGGGAAGAGGCGTACAACATTCTCTTGCACTATTTTTATTTTATCCATTTTTTTAATGTTTTTTTCTGCTCAAAACGCAAAGTGTAAATCAAGCAGCTTTCTTTTATATAACTTATCCCCAAAAAGCTCTTTTAAAGCACTGGAAAAAACAAAAAGAGCACGCTAAATTTCCTTATGCCTCCAAGCCTTATTACTCCTCTTTTTAATTCTATCCGTACCCTTTCTGGGGTTACACCTAAAGTATATAGCTTACTGGCCAAAGTCTTAAACATTAATCCTACGCAACGTGAACCTACCCTTATTGATCTTCTTCAATTAATGCCCCATTCTGTTATAGACCGCAGAATGCGTCCCAGCATTGCTTGTGCACCAGAAGGAACCACCATTACCCTTGAAATTGTTATAGATCAGCATCAACCGCCACCAACTGGTTATAGCCGACTACCTTATCGAGTCGTTGCGCATGATCCAACAGGAAAAATAAATTTAGTATTTTTTCATGCACAACGTTCTTGGCTAGAAAAACAACTTCCAGAAGGAAAAAAAGTTGTTGTATCAGGTAAAGTTGAACGATTTAATGGACAACTTTCTATGGTGCATCCCGACCATATTGCACTAAGCGAGCAATCTAATCAGATGCCACTAATTGAGCCCATTTATCCCTCTACTGCTGGACTATCCACAAAAATACTAAGGCGTGTAATAAAAAACGCCATTGAATATATTCCCCTTTTACCAGAATGGATAGAGGAAAGCTTTAGAAAGCAACATAATTTTTCTTCTTTTTCTGTTGCACTACACCGCATCCACGCTCCTATAGATCCTGATGATTTAGATTTAGAAAGCGCAGCACGCAAACGTCTAGCCTATGATGAATTACTCGCTTGTCAATTGGCTCTTGGGGTAGTGCGTTTAAAAACAAAATCTCTTTCTGGAACTTCCCGCCCACAAACAGGAACTTACACTCAAAAATTGCTAAAAGCCCTCCCCTTCCAACTTACAAATGGGCAAATAAAAGCGATAGAAGATATTGCACATGATCTCGCTTCACCAGAACCCATGTTAAGGCTTCTGCAAGGTGATGTAGGAGCAGGAAAAACCATAGTTGCATTAATGGCGATAGCACAAATTGCTGAAAATTCAGCACAATCAGCTTTAATGGCACCAACAGAAGTTCTTGCTCGGCAACATTTTACTACGATCGCTCCTCTTGCCGAAAAGATCGGATTACAAACAGTTCTTTTAACGGGACGAGAAAAAGGCAAATTACGCACAAATATCTTAAATAATATCTTATCAGGCCAAGCTTCTATTATCATCGGAACTCATGCTCTCATACAAAATAACGTCACTTATAACAATCTTGCTTTAGCTATTATCGATGAACAACATCGTTTTGGTGTACATCAACGTCTTGCCCTTACAGCAAAGGGTCATAAAGCTGATATGCTGGTAATGACTGCCACCCCTATTCCACGCACACTGGTTTTGACAACTTTTGGTGATATGGATGTTTCTAAAATTACAGAAAAACCAATTGGACGACAACCAATTACTACAGCAACACTCCCTTTAAAACGCATTAATGAACTTATAGAACGAATTGCAGTTGCATTAAGTAAAGGAGAAAAACTTTACTGGATCTGTCCTTTAGTGGAAGAATCTGCAGCTCTTGAACTTACTTCAATTGAAATCCGCTTTGCATTTCTTCATGAGCGATTTGGAGCACGTATTGGTATGATACATGGAAAAATGTCTACGGATGAAAAAGAAGCAGCTATGAAATCTTTTAAATGTGGAGATACAAGTATTTTAGTTGCAACCACAGTCATTGAAGTGGGAGTAGACATCCCAGATGCTTCGATCATTATTATCGAACATGCAGAACATTTTGGCCTTTCACAACTGCATCAATTACGCGGACGTGTCGGACGAGGAGAAAGAAAATCTTCCTGTGTTCTGCTATACAAAGATCCGCTAACAAAAACGGCCGCAATGCGCCTTAATATTATACGCAATACAGAAGATGGTTTTAAAATTGCTGAGGAAGATTGGCGTTTACGAGGAGAAGGAGAGCTTTTAGGAACCCGACAATCTGGTATGCCTGAGTTTCGTATAGCAAACCTCGCAGTGCATGATGATCTTTTGTTAATGGCAAGAAAAGATGCTCGCTTATTTCTGCAACGTGATCCCAACTTTTCTTCAAAACGAGGGAAAGCTTTACACTTGCTGCTTAATCTTTTCGGACGCGATGAGGCCACACGGCTATTACGTTCAGGATAATGTAAAAAAGCATTTTTGATAAATATTTTGCATATTTAATGCTAATACTTTTTATCACGTAGTTCTTTAATTACTTCCCGCAGCTTCAAAAACACAAAATCATTTTTACTCAACCGTAATTTAATTTTCCAATTTGCGTAATTTATCAATATTTGCTCTTAGTAAAACAGATGTATAGTAATTAATAAATTGAATAGATAAAATATAAATACAATAATACCTAAAAATAAAACTAATAATTTATAATTAATTAAATTATGATACGATTAAAATTTAATAAATAAATTATTATAATAATTTATTACTACAATAAACTATGTTTAATTAATAAACAAGAAGGAATAAATTCTTGATTTGTCAAAATACTTTTTATTTGACTAATGAAGAAAAACTACTACTATTCAAATCATTAAATAAAATCGAGTATGATCCAGAAGGTAGTGATGAGTATATACACAACTTAAAAATAGAAATGATAAACCATTTACCAAAAAGAATAATGTTGGAATTAAATAAACAAAAAACATCTATAAAACCTAAGCCCTACATTATAATAAAAAATTCACCAACAAACGAAAAAGTATTTTTTTCTCCTGATCCCGATATTTACACACCATCTGCAAAATCAGATAATGTAAGTGAAAACTTTTTAACAGGAATAGCATCTTTAATCGGAGAACCGTCTTCTATTCAATTTGAGAGGAAGGAATTAGTTAATAACTTAATACCTAAGCTAAAATCGAAAAGACAATACACAGGTATAGGCTTCGATGTAGAACTTGATTTCCACATTGAAAATACTGCACTAAAGCATTTTTCAAAAATAAATGTATCTCCTATGGGATTGTTGTTATTTGGCATAAGACAAGACCCAAAAGGTCCACTAACGAAAATATCAGACGCCAGAATATCTATCAAAGAGCTCTCTCAAAAAGATATTAACACATTATCAAGCAAATTTTATAATATAAAACTTCCTTACAGATGGAGGATTTCAAACAGTCCAGAATATGAAGAAACCCCCTTGGTTTCTATGATATCTAAAGATCACGAATACCCCGATATTAGTGCTGTTTTTTATCCTGGAATGATAAAATCATCATCAATTAAAGTAGAAAAAGCACTAAAAAATTTTTACAAATTAATTCAAAAAAATTCCATAGCCATAGATATTAGTCCTGGAGATCTAGTTTATATAGATAACAGATTTTCATTACACTCAAGAGACAAATTTCAACCAATATTTGATAAAAAAAACACGCCTCTACGGTGGGTGCAACGAATATTTATCTCTGAAAGCCTATGGAAATACAGGAATCTTAAAAGAGTTAAAAGCCGAATTTTTTCTGTATAAAAGAGACACATCTATGATCAATACCTTCCTTGCCATACTACCAATTTTTTTATTAATCGTAATAGGTTATCTCTCTAAAATTTACATAAAAGACATATCTATCTTTTGGTCAAAATCAGATAAATTTGTGTATTATGTTTTTTTTCCAGCATTACTAATACTTGATATCAGCGAGGCTAATTTTAGCGGTGATAATAACATCTACCCAATAATTTCGACTATAGTTTCAACATTATTAGTATCCGCAATAATTTTTTTAATGAAGGGTTTAATAGGTAAATCACCAGACTTATTTACTTCAATATTTCAAGGTGGAGTTCGCTATAACTCATATGTTTTTATTGCTTTATCTCAATCTCTATTTGGGAATAAGGGAGTAGCTTTATCTGGTTTTTTTGTTGCGTATATGATTATTATAACGAATATAATGAGTGTTTTGGTCATGAATTACTACGGAACAGGAAACAAGAAAAGCGTAAGAGGAGCATTGATAGCACTCACTAAAAATCCACTGATAATAGGAGCAATAACTGGAGTCATGGTGAATATATTTCATATTCATATTACTGAACCAATAAAACAGCTATTATCTTATCTATCAGGTGCTGCTACGCCGTTAAGCCTTATGTCAGTAGGAGCAGGATTGATTATATCTATGCAAGTTCATAAAATGATTTCTATTTTATGGGCAACCATTTTAAAATTACTTATTATGCCAATAATTACGATTGTAATTCTTAAAGCAACAGAAACTTCTGGAGTCGCTGCCTGTATTGCCATCCTCTATTCTTCAGTGCCTTGTGCAGGTAATGCATATATACTTTCTCGACAAATGGGGGGAGATCATGAAGTTATGGCATCCATAATCACATGGACTACATTATTCTCAATTATAACAATAACTTTAATAATGGGATTATTCAGCACATAAAATTACCATGAATCATAAATAGATACTTCATATTAAAATATATCTGTTTATCACAATTTTAATTTTATATAATGTACAAGATGAAAAATTAAAACATCTTTGCTCTATATCATTAATATTACACACTGAAACTCATCATGAAAGATGTTGTAGAGATGATGTTATCCACGCCACTTTGATATAATTATAACATACATACAAACCAAAAAATTCCAATTTCTTTTTAAATAACTCTTAAGCGAAGAAATTTTTATGCAAAATCTATCTTCTCTGACTTTATTAAAGCAATGAGCACAGCTGTAATTTTTGATGATATTTAGAAAAATTTTAAAGTGAGAATAACCGTGAGGCATAATAACTTTTATTTGTATCAATTTGCTGGCATCATTTTTACTTCATCTTATTAAGCTACACGTATGCTACTTAATTGGATTATGATACAGTACTACCAACTAAAAGTTAAACTCGATTAATTTATATCAACATATTGGCTGCTACAAGTACTAACCCTTGTATTAATAGAACTTTATTCAGATCATTTTAGAAAAAAACAATACTAGTATTTTATACTGTCGTAAGTTTTGATACTTCATAATAATTGAACTCATTGACCACATAGAACCATTCCAACTAGGCAGTATTTATATAGCGACATCCCTACTTAGCATAGTAATCCAATCTATACCTCTAGCATTGTTCCAAACCACGATACTGAACGCGCATTTAGAATTAATGTTTTGTAAACTCAATCAACACAATTTTAGGGAACAACCTCCATATCAGAGCTTGTCATAAGGTGTTCTCTGCAAAACAAGCCATTTTTAATACTAACTGTTTTGATAGAAATTTTATTTTTATCTTTTATAATAGTTAAAGAAAGCTCTATAAAAGCTTCTGATCGAACTGGCTTTTCCGTTATCAATGCTCTAGTAAAAATAAAGTCGAAAGGATTATGGTTATAGTTTCTACCATATCAAACTGTATTCTCAAGACAAACTTTGATGTATACCACTCCAATATTAATTGTAGAAAAATATGACTATGCCGCATTAAAGACAAAAATATCAGAAGCGATATTTGGTATGAGCATACTTTTAGGTAACATAATTTTTTTATAAAAATTCAACAACATACTAGGCATTAAAATCACAATTATTTTAAGTATAGTTACCGTAACATCAGATTTTTACTGATATTTATCATTAACAACGTATATTTAGTATATACTGACTTGCGCCTTTCAAGAATTGGAGTAGTTATTTACAACATAAATACAAATAAAACATGTTGTTCAGCACCACCCTCTAACTTAAAAAGTTCTTTTGAAGCTATTTTCCTAGCTATTTGCATACTTCCAATACCTGCAAGAATGGCAATATCAACATTAATGGTTAAAACAAACTAGAACTATCACTAACATTATTCTCTAATATTAATTTTTGCTTCCGCTTTCACTGTTTAGCTGTCCCTAAAGATTTTAGATTAATGGCCCCCAAAATAATGACTCTACCATTTCCTGACATAATAGATAAAAAACAGACTAAATCAGGGGTGATTAGAGCCATTTTTCCCTTTACTCAAGAATTTAATGAAACGTGCCTAATGAAATTCGCACTCGAGCGCGTCTGAGAAAGGAGATCTTGCAAGAGCCAGAACTATGCCATTCAAACAATCACGCTAATTGCTCCCCTGAGCACTAATAAGCTGGATTTGATTAACAACAATCACCTAACACAACAATGGAGCGCAGTAAGACTGACTTCCGCTATTGTAAATACACCCATTCTAGTTTTAGACAATTGTTGAGATTTCTATTTTTTCATCTATCAATCGATATTCCTCCAACACCACTTCGCGATTTAAATCATCTAGTTCTAAAATGTTTATCACACATCAATGCATCGTACTAAAATCAATTGGACTGCTCCGATCAACACCTTTGGTTATCTTCAATAGGGCAAAATTTCATGCTAGCAAGACACTTTTTTCTCTTACAGAGAAATTTAGTTTAAGCAGACAGTAAATATAATGAACACATTTATAATTCTAGGCATTACCCTTACCTGCACAGCAGCTAAAATAGTTTCCTAAAACGTATTACGGATAATATTCCTCTGTATCAGTCAGTACTATGATTATCGATTCATCACAACGAGCATCTCCACCTATAAAGATAAACCACCCTGCTCAGCGATAATGTCCTTCATACCCGATGTGTGCTTATCAAAAAAGTCTCGTTCAGATAACTAACTAATGCACACTTTATCATCAGTTTTTAAGCTTTTTTCAATAACGTTTTTCAGCGCTCTGTTTTCAAGACTAAGGTCAGTAAGCATCCGTTTAAGCTGATGCTTCCCATCTTCAAGATCTTTTATTTTTGAGTATCAGGAACTTCCATTTCACAGTATTTTACTTTCCAATTGTTGTAGTACGATACTTCTTCAAAAATCTTAAACCTCACAGCAAATATCCTTGACTGCGCGATCAACTTCCACAGACTTCAGGACGGAAGTGATCTGCTGTTTGGTGTATCAAGACCTACGTACAGTAATCTCCTTAACTGCTTCTCGAATATCCACAATGTACGAATTACCATTCAAACATCATAAACACAGCCAAGTCCGATATTAGAAAGTAGAATTGATTTTCTGTATCTTAAAAGACCAAATACAATATGGATGTCATCAAGAATGCACTTCACAAACCTTTATCCATGGCTGATAACTTCTTTCTCTTCTCTAACCATATCCGTTTTTGATTTTTCTTAAGACATCCGTCTCTGACAGTAATTTCTTAGATCTATCCATAAAAATTTGATACGCTTTTATACGGCATAACCAGATTTTATGAGCTAATAACCATTTTGTTAATTTAATGACTTTACTGTCATAGTTAACAACTATTTTGTCATCCCACAGCCTCAAAGATACAAAATTACTTTTATTCAACAGTAACTGATTTTGCCAAATTACGAGGTTGATCAACATCCGTTCCCAATAAAACAGCGGTATGGTAAGCAATTAACTGAATGGGTACAGCATAAATAATAGGTGCAATAAATTCCGGAATGTCTGGCAAAATAATAGTTGATAAGGTGTCAAGAGAAACGGCTTCTGCCCCTTTTTTATCAGTTATAAAAATAATCCGGCCATTGCGCGCTGCGACTTCTTGCATATTAGAAAGAGTCTTTTCAAACCACCTATCATAAGGTGCTACAACAATAACCGGTATTGTCTCATCCACTAGCGCAATCGGCCCATGTTTTAACTCACCCGCCGCATAACCTTCAGCATGAATATAAGAAAGCTCTTTCAATTTAAGCGCCCCCTCTAGAGCAATCGGATAAGAGATTCCGCGCCCAAGATAAAGGACGCCTTTTACGTTTACTAAATTACGACAAATTTGTTCAATTTTGTTATCCAACTTTAAAACTTTACTCAAAATTCTTGGAATTTCTGCCAGTTGTTGAACAAATAGATGTTCTTCCTGCTCTGAAAGATATCCACGTTGCTTAGCAGCACCAAGCGCCATTGCGGCGAGTGTTGCCAACTGGCAGGTAAAAGCTTTTGTTGAAGCAACACCAATTTCTGGGCCAGCTAATGTTGGTAAAACAAAATCAGCCTCCCTTGCCATTGTTGATTGCTCAACATTGACAATTGTCGCTGTTTGCACGCCACGTTTACGACAATAACGTAAAGATGCCAATGTATCAGCTGTTTCACCAGATTGAGAAACAAACATCGACAACATATCGGAAGTTATAGGTGGTTCACGATAACGAAACTCCGAAGCGATATCATTATCGACGCTTAAAGCAGCAAAACGCTCGAACCAATAACGCGCAACCAAGGTTGAATAATAAGCAGTTCCACAACTCGCAAAAAGTATTCGGTTAATTTTTTTCCAATCGATGAAATTTTTAAGTGGGCGAACCGTATAATTTCCAAGATCAAGATAACGCGCCAAATTATGAGAAATAACTTCGGGTTGCTCAAACATCTCCTTATGCATAAAATGACGATGATTTCCCTTAGAAACCAGTAAATTCCCTTCAAATAATGTTACAATAGGACGTTTTACGGGTTGATTTTTTGCATCGTAAATTGTTACCCCTTCTCGTGTAAAAACCGCCCAATCTCCATCTTCCATATAACTGATGCGATCTACAAATGACGCTAAAGCTATTGCATCCGATCCGACAAAAAACTCATCCTGCCCGTAACCAACTGCTAGTGGCGGACCAGAACAAGCAGCAATCATAAGATTATCTTCACCTTCAAAAATAAGGGCAATAGCGAAAGCCCCCTGCAATCTTTTCCAACTTGTGCATAGTGCTTCTTGTGGAGAAAGACCACTTTTTAATGCACGCGTAATTAAATGGGCAATAACCTCTGTATCAGTTTCTGTTTCAAAGCTATAACCATCTTCAATGAGCTCTTTTTGCAATTCTGCAAAATTTTCAATAATGCCATTATGAACAATAGCAAGCCGTTCTGTCACATGAGGATGAGCATTCCGCTCTATAGCAGCTCCGTGGGTAGCCCAGCGCGTATGACCAATCCCTAAATTCCCCTTTAAAGGCATTTTTTTTAATTTTTCTTCTAAATTAACAAGTTTTCCTTCAGCTCGCATGCGATGAAGACGCCCATTGTGCATAGTCGCAATACCAGATGAATCATATCCCCTATATTCAAGACGCCTTAAACCATCAACCAAAGAGGATGCCACACATCTATTTCCAAGAATTCCAATAATTCCGCACATTAAAAAGCTCCAACCCACATCTCAGATTTATATAATTCCATAAAGATAATCTAACTGCCTTTATCCAAAACTTTGAGTAATCATATAAATCAAATATGTTATAGTACGGCAATATTTTAAAATAAGCCTCTTACATAATTACTAACCATAAAGAAAAGAAACTTAGAAATGATCACTTTCACCGTTTATCCTTTGATAAACGTACACGCAATTTTATTGCATAATCCTCTTTTATCACTTGTCGTGCACGTCCCAAAGCCAAACTATTCGCGGGAACATCTTTAGTGATAATACTGCCAGAAGCAATGTAAGAACCGTTTCCTACAATCACTGGAGAAACAAGTGCTGAATGAGATCCTATAAAAGCATCATCACCAATTACAGTATTGTATTTATGAAATCCATCATAATTGCAAGTAATCGTACCAGCTCCAATATTGGTACGTGCTCCAATTGTGGCATCGCCAATATAGCTCAAATGATTAATCTTGGAGAACTCTCCTACTTTGGCTTTTTTGACTTCACAAAAATTTCCAATCTTTACCGATCGTGCCAACTCTGTTCCAGGTCGTAGACGTGCATAAGGACCAATCTGAGTATCTTGACCAATCACAGCACCTTCCAAATAACTAAAGGCATGAATAACTGCACCAGATTGTACTTTTACACCCAGCCCAAAATAAACATTTGGCTCGATCACCACCCCCGGTTCAATTTCTGTATCATAAGAAAAATAAACACTTTCTGGTTTAAGTATTGTAACACCAGATAACATCAAATCGCGTGCTTTGCGCTTTTGCCATAAGGAATCAGCCTCAAAAAGTTCCAAACAATTATTAATTCCTACAATATTGTCAAAGGGTACTTCAACGATTCGAATATCTAATCCTTCATGTGATGCAATAGAAATAATGTTTGTTAAGTAATATTCCTGCTTTAAATTACTATTATCAATCTTGTTTAAAAGAGAAATTGCATGTTTTCCGTTAATAGCGAGTATCCCACCATTACAAAAAGAGATTTTCTTTTCTTCATCGCTTGCATCTTTTTCTTCTACAATTGCGATCAGTTTACCATTTTTCTCGACAAGACGCCCATATCCTATTGGATTTTCTGCATGAAAACCAGCAACCACAATATCTGCTCCAGCAGCAAGTTGGGCACGCATTTGTAACAATGAATCTCGCTCAATCAAAGGAGTGTCGCCAAAAACAACGAGAACATCATCCACCCCTTTTTGCAACGCTGTATGAGCAGATAAAACAGCATGAGCAGTTCCTAAACGCTCTTTTTGTTCAAAAATCATCGCATTTTTTACAAATGATTGAACAACTTCAATGACATCTTTCGCACCAAATCCAACAACTACTGCCAATTGCGAAGAATCCATCAATTCTATTTGTTTTATGACGTGGCAGACAAGTGGTAAGCCAGCAATTTTATGAAGCACCTTAGGGAGAGACGACTTCATACGCGTTCCCTCACCTGCTGCAAGAATAATAGAAAGACAAGTTCTAGCCATAAAAACACATAAATTTAACGAGAAAATCCAAAAAAACTCACGATATCATGCCAACTAATAGCTTCAACATTACTCAATGAGGGATAATTTTCCAAAAGCCAAAATGAAAAATTTTGCATAGAGCCTGTTAAAAATAAAATCCCTGTAATAACCAAAAGAATACCAATAGCTTTCTCAACTTTTCCTAAATGTTTTCGAAAAGCCCCGAAAAATTTCATAAAGCTGCTCGAAAATAAAGCTGCCAAAATAAAAGGCACGCCAAGACCTAACGCGTAAATTCCTAAAAGAAAAGCACCTTCACCCACAGTTTCTTTTGTTCCTGCAAGTGTTATAACAGGCCCCAAAATTGGACCAATACACGGCGTCCAGCCAAACGCAAAAGCTAAGCCAATAATATATGCCCCTAGAGGTCCAGAAGGCGTTTTGTGCGTTTGAAACCGTACATCACGAAATAAAAAAGCAATCTTGAAAAGACCCAAAAAATTTAAACCAAAAATAATAATAATAACTCCAGCAGCAATAGCAAACCAATCACGATAATAGCTGATAAATTTGCCAACTGTACTTGCACTGGCACCTAAAGCAACAAAAACAGTTGTAAAACCAAGAACAAAAGCAAGAACAGAAGATAAAAGAGCTAAACGTATAGACAGTCTTTCCTCATGCTCTTCTGAACGAAAATCATCAATCCCAATCCCCGCCATATAGCACAAATAAGGAGGAACTAATGGCAAAACACATGGTGATAAAAAAGATAATGCACCAGCAAAAAACACACTTACTGTTGAAAGTTCCATAACCAAAACTTTATACCTACTTTCAATGTAAAATTATGCTCACAAAAAGATCATTAATTTGTTGTTTCATCAATATCTTGTATATTTGCCACCACACTTACATCTTTATCATGGCCAGAGACAACTGAAAAAACCTTTTGGTAAATTTGATCTTTATTTTTAGCAATTGCAATATATTCACCCTCAGCTAACACAAGCGAAACATAAGCGCCAACAGTTTCATAAACGATATCACCAGAATCATTGGTAATAGACCAACTTGTATCTGCAAGCGCTTCCCCTCCTTCTTGCCGTACCAACTTTAATATGATTTGAGCAGCCTGATGTTCAAGGGTTACTTCTGTAATTTTACCCGCGTCCACTTGGATATCGGAATGAACAATAGCATTAATAGAACCATAGTAGGAAGCAACATGATAGTGGCCAGCTTTCAAACGCACAATTGACTGAGGTTTAATATTTGATAAAATCACACCACTATCATCATTTTCTTTTTCATCCTCATATATAGTGAAACGCAATTCCTTTTCATTGATCGCACCATTTAGTAATGTAGCATTTAAAATAACACCACCAGCATCAAGATTAAAATTTTTAACAAGATTCTGCCCACTTTTTAAACTTACACGATGCGCCGCGCTCGCGTGACCAAATGAGACATGAACAAGATAACTCCCTGGTTCTAAGTCAAAACGCGCACTACCACCTTCATAAGTTGCAATCAACGGTAATTTATTATCAATTCCTAAGATGGGTGCATAAATCCGCCACACAAGCCCTTTCATAATATCTTCATTGCCGTTTTTTAATCGAGCATGCAATATGAGTTGAGTCTGAGACACTAAATTTTCTTTTTCATTATCCTGAGATTTTAAAATAAAGCCTGTCGATTGTTTTTGTTGATGATCCTGCTCTCTCCTTTCTTCAGAGAAGACACAGTTACTCCAAATCAATAAGACAAACGTCATGCATAAGCACAACCATAGGCACAGTGTTTTTGTAAGAATACTCATTTTTGTATTGTTGACTAAAGTGATATTTTTTTCAATAAACAATATAATATAAATCATCATTCTAAATTGAAAAGCTCACACCACAACCACACGATGAAACAGCATTGGGATTATTAATTTGAAAAGACTGTCCCATAAGATCGTCAACAAAATCAATTTCAGCCCCTTCCATGAAAGGAAGCGATAGAGAATCAATAAATACAATCGCTCCACCCTTTTTAAGAACGAGATCATCCTCGCTCATTTCAGAAACCAAATTATATTTATAAGAAAAACCCGAACACCCACCACCTTCAACAGAAATACGTAATCCTATCTTATCAGGTTCACTCAAAAGTATCTGTGCAATCTGCTTGGCAGCAACATCTGAAATATTCACACTCATTCTATATATCCTTGCATTAAACTATCAAGAAAGAGTACCCTAAACTTAAAGAGAGGTTTATTCATAATAAACCAATCTCAGTTTAAGATGAGAATGGACAACTTGCAATGGATATAAGCAATATCAATTACCAATTTCGAGCGGTCTATAGTGCTAATCCGCGAACAAGCCGTGGCAGATTATTTCATGAAACCATGAATAGTACCATACGATCACCTTTTCAACGAGATAGAGATCGTATTATTCATTCTAATGCATTTCGACGTCTTAAACATAAGACTCAAGTGTTCATTGCTGATGAAAGCGATCATTACCGTACTCGACTAACACATTCGATAGAGGTTTCTCAAATTGCACGAACATTAGCTCGTGCGCTCTGTCTTGATGAAGACCTCGCTGAAGCCATTGCTCTTGTTCACGATTTTGGTCATACACCTTTCGGTCATGCAGGAGAAGATGCCCTTAATGAAGCAATGGCACATTATGGCGGCTTTGATCATAATGCACAAACGTTACGCATTGTTACAAAGTTGGAAAAGCGTTATGCAAATTTTGATGGACTGAACCTTACATGGGAAACACTTGAGGGACTTGTCAAACATAATGGGCCCCTTTTAGGTCCTTATGCGAATAGAAAAGATGTTCCTATCGATATTCTACAATACAATGCAAAGCAGGACCTTGAGCTCGATTGCTTTGCTGGGCTAGAAGCACAATGTGCTGCTATTGCTGATGATATTGCTTATAATGCGCATGATATTGATGATGGTTTACGTTCACAATTTTTAACACTTGATCAGTTCGAACATATTTCGCTGACCGCAGAATTATTAAACGATATAAAAAAAGAGCACCCACAACTTGATCAAACTCGGCTTGGCTACGAACTGGTGCGTAGACAAATAACAACCATGGTTAAAGATGTTATCCAACAATCACAAGAAAATTTGGCACGTATCAAACCAACAAGCATCAATGATATTCATCATGCAGAGCAAACTATTGTTACCTTTTCGCCTAGAATAACCGTTT
This sequence comes from Bartonella sp. B12(2025), assembly GCF_053795135.1. Taxonomy (NCBI): domain Bacteria; kingdom Pseudomonadati; phylum Pseudomonadota; class Alphaproteobacteria; order Hyphomicrobiales; family Bartonellaceae; genus Bartonella; species Bartonella sp. B12(2025). Next base: position 836,128 of record NZ_CP200031.1, read on the forward strand.
ACGAAAAAGAACTGAAAGACTTTCTTTTAAAAAATCTTTATTACCATGATCAAATCCTCAGTCGTCGCAATGCAGCGAAATGCATTGTACAAAAATTATTCGACTGTTATTATAAAAGTCCGGATACAATGCCTGAAAGTTGGTATAAAAAAACAGCTCACTTAACAAATCAAGAGTTAGCACGTCTCATTGCTGACTTTTTGTCAGGTATGACTGATCACTATGCTCTACGTGAATATCACCGTTTATTTGACCACACAGATAATTTTGTTTAATTGCTTTTGAATACCGTGATGGAAGTTAAATATGAATGTCTTTAAAAACTTCGAGATAAAAATTAAAAAATTACTAGAATTATCTGATATAAAAGGGAAAAATGGAGAAGATTTAGATTTATCTAAAATCACTGTTGATTCCCCACGAGATTCTTCACATGGTCATTTATCAACTAATGCTGCCATGGTGCTTGCAAAATCTATTGAGCTGAATCCACATACACTTGCAGAGAAAATCATAGAACTTCTCAAAAATGACCCCTTTATAGAGAGTATTGACATTGCCGGTCCTGGTTTTATCAATATCAAGTTCACAAAATCATTTTGGCAAAACACAATAAAATCTATGCTTGAATTGGGCATCTCATATGGTCGGATTCCAATGGGACAAGGGAAACGCATCAATGTTGAGTATGTATCAGCAAATCCCACAGGGCCAATGCATGTGGGGCATTGCCGAGGTGCCGTTGTTGGAGATGTGCTTTCCAATTTGCTACAGTTCGTTGGCTATAACATTACAAAAGAATATTATATCAATGATGCTGGTAACCAAATCAAAGTACTCGCTTACTCTGTACTGTTGCGTTATCGCGAAGCTCTTGGACAAAAAATTAGTGAAATTCCAGAAGGACTCTATCCTGGTGAATATTTGATACCCTTGGGTCAAGCACTTGCTCAAGAGTTTGGCGACCAATTACTCACTATGGATAAAGATGAAGCTTTATCTATCGTGAAGGAACGTGCAATTCATGCAATGATGTCAATGATTCGCAAAGATTTGGCTGCCCTTAATATTTATCATGATATCTTTTTCTCTGAACGGATGCTTTATGCAGATAATGCGCTTGCTATCCGTAGTACGATTAATGAGCTCACTTTAAATGGTTATATCTACAAAGGTAAGCTCCCACCACCAAAAGGACAAGATACAGAAGACTGGGAACCAAGAGAGCAAACTTTGTTCCGCTCGACTGATATTGGAGATGACCAAGACCGTGTTTTAGTTAAATCTGACGGTTCTTACACTTATTTTGCAGCTGATGTTGCTTACTTTCGCGATAAATTCAATCGCCATTTTGATGAAATGATTTATATTCTTGGTGCAGATCACGCTGGTTATGTAAAGCGTTTAGAAGCAATGGCAAAAGCGATTTCTGGTGATAAAGCCAAACTGAGTGTTTTCTTATGTCAATTAGTAAAGCTCTTTCGCAACGGTCAACCTGTACGCATGTCCAAAAGAGCAGGATCATTTGTCACTTTGCGTGATGTTGTAGAAGAAGTTGGTCGTGATCCAGTGCGTTTTATGATGCTGTACCGTAAGTGTGAAGCACCTCTTGATTTTGATTTTGCAAAAGTGACAGAACAATCAAAAGATAACCCCATCTTTTATGTACAATATGCAAGTGCACGTTGTCACTCAGTCTTTCGTCAGGCACAAGAAATCCTTCATATTGAAAATCTTTCAAATGACACAATGATTGCACACCTTAACCGATTAACAAACGATAGTGAAATATCCTTAATACGCAAACTTTCTGAATATCCACGTATCATTGAACAGGCTGTGGTTCATAAAGAACCACATCGATTAGCATTTTATCTCTATGACCTTGCTTCCAGCTTCCATGCCCATTGGAATAAAGGGAGTGATAATTTCGATTTACGCTTTATTCAGCCGAATGATAAAGAACTATCATTAGCCAGATTGGGATTGATACAAGCTATCATGAATATTTTATCATCAGGGCTTACAATTGTGGGAGTCGAAGCACCAATAGAAATGCGTTGAAAAAGTTCTATAAATACATAAAATAAGTACTTCATTGATAAACTTTTTCATGTATCCCTTCATGGAAGGGGGAGAATTTATAATTTTAAAATATAACAAATCAAAATTAACCATTTATTGCACGCAGATGCAGACCATCATGTGAGAAAAGCTATGAGCGATAACGATCGCAAAAATCCGCACGAAATGAAACAAGATCATGAACACCATGATCCTTTAGAGAGACTTACGCGAATTTTTAATCCGAACAGACAAAGCGGAAGTCAAAATGATCAATCTTCTCTACAGACTAGTCGGTCAATACCACACGCCCCTGAAACTTCATCCCATGATGATGATGATTTTGATTTGTCCTTTCTAGAAGAGGAACTTAAAAACGATTTTACAGATGACTTAGCATTTGACGATCAAAAGAAGCAATGGAACTTAGACACAATCAGCAATGAGCCAACCCAAAATATTGCGCCAGCGGCTTCTTTTACCCCTTCAGAACAGAATAATTCTTTGTCCAAAGAGGCACACTCTTCGCCTATGCATCATGATGAAGAGGAAATTTTAGACGCGCTTTCTCCATTACCTATTCAAAAGAGTCAATCATTCCAAAATAGAACTGCAGAAGTCAATACTGATCCTTTTTTTGAAAAAAGTGAATTTAGTGCACACTCAGAAAATTTCTTTTTTAATGAAATTGACAAACACGATAATAACAGAGTCACTACAGAAAACACTGAACAAGCTAATCGTTTTTCACAAACAACCTCGCAGCAAACAGATACCCCGAACATACAACAAAATTATGATGACAATCAAAACTTCTATGGTACTCCGGTAAACCATTCATATAAAGTTTCAGCTGATCAAGAAAATTTTGTTAAAGAATATTATAGTGATGTCTCACCATCCTCTACGGAAGATAATATGTTGTTCTCATCTTCTGGTCTTATTTCAGAGAAAAAGTACACTGCAAAAAATGAAACAACAAGTGATTTCCCATCAGCTTTGGATTCAGCACAAATCAACAAACAGTCTGATTTAAAAAACTTTCTACAAGAAGACCATACTAGCGATTATCCCGAATTCTATGAAAAAAAATCTTCGGATCAAGAAACTTATACTGAAAAAACTTCCAAATATCATAATGCTCAAGGACAATACACCAATAATGCTGAAAACAACTCTGACACAAATAATGAAAAAAAACTTCCATATGGTCAAAGTAATTTAAATGACCCCCACCTCTCATCAGAAACTCTTAATATGAGACAAACGGATAGTTTTTTTTCTCATAACTATACGCACAGGAATACCCCACCTCCCAATGTCGATACTTATAAATTTGCAGAAGAAATCGTAGAAAAAACTGGACCGATTATGGTTCCTGAAGTCCCGTATGAAGCTCCAGAATATGATGTACAGACTGATAGTTTGAAAGAAGAGTTTGCTGATGTACTCAATGTAGGAAATGTTCCAGCAGAAGGTTTTTCGCTGCAACAACAGCAAAATGAAGTTTTCAATGAAATCTTTCATCAAACCGTGCAAAACCCAAGAGAAGACGCATATAAAAATCCCCAAAATCAAAATACGAACCATTTCCCCACTGACAATATGGGGTATAATTCCTCTTCTTTTACCGAAAACTCATTATACAAAGGTGCAGATAAAATCCCCACGCATGATGCATCAGCTACTCCTACCTTTAAAAGTTTTATTGTTGGTAAAACTCTTCCCAAAAGTATTGTTCTTCTTGTCTTAATGGCAATTTGTTTTGTCGGTTATTCTCATTTTTTTATGCCGTCACAAAAAAATGAAACTGCACCCATTATCCACGCTGACAATACGCCTTTTAAATTCAGACAAGAAACAACTGAAATGAAGAATGATATTGCACATAATTTAGATGTTTATAAACAAACAACTGGACAAAATGGAAAACAAGAAAATACACAAAAATTTCTTATTGATAATTCTGAACAGCCTGAAGACTTACCAGAATTAAATCAACAAGAATCTACAAATTTTTCATCCTCTTCTCTTGATGAATCTGATGTTGAAGATGCAGTAACAGAAGCCACCAATCATACCATTCCAACACGAGAAGTACAGACTGTTATTGTAAACCAAGACGGTACAGTTTCACTGCTGCCAATGCATCACAAAGATAAAAAAACTGCTGATAACCCAGAAGAAACGATTGATCAAACTGCTGTCGATGAACTTGAAGATTCTCACCCTGTTTTTTTGCATGATTCCGATACGAATAACAAAGAAACAGAAAATAATTTCGCGAATGATATTGATGAAATAATAGCTAAAAACACTTCTAATTCTGGTATTGAAGGAAAAGCTATACCTATTCCTTCGCATGCAGAGAGAAATTCAGAGGTACAAACACATGCTGCTTCTCGCCCAACAGAACCAAGCCAAGTAACCGCAAAAAATTCAGAAAGTTATTACGTACAAATTGCATCCCAACCAACCCATGCGCTGGCTAGGGATTCTTTGAAAAACATGAAATCCAGATTTGGATTCCTTATAGGTTCTCGTCCTTTAAATATTCAGTCTGCTTTTATACCAGGAAAAGGAACCTATTATCGTGTTCGTATTCAAATGCAAAACCGGAATGAAGCCATAACCCTTTGTGAAAACATCAAAAGTTTCGGAGGGAGTTGCTTCATCGCACGCTAAATAAATGATGCGACGGCTTTAACAACAGCTGCGTTATTCATTTTGATGCAAATTCATTAACTTATCAATTATTTTCAGAAGCTAAAATTGTATCAGTTTTTTGGCTTATATATATGAAATGATTTTACTTCTTAATCTTCGCCTAATTAGATTTTTTATCTGAAGGATTATGCTCAATGGAATAAAGCTGAAATCGTTCTTTTGTAGGTATAAGGTACCTGAAATGTTGGATTTAAATTTTTTTCGGATCTGTTACGGTTTGAGTTGATTCTTTGGTGTTATAATGAGATATACGTCGAGGGGATTTCTCAAAAAAAGATCCTAAGAAGCCGAAAATAAACCAAACAATAAAAAGCGCAAGAAGAATAGCAAAGATACTTTTACCAATCGAATTATGCTGTTTACGATCCTTCTTTTCTGGGATTATAAGTTCCTCGTACGTTTGGTAATTTTTATCAATCATAGTAAGTTCCTTTTCTTAATTCCCCTACCTTTAAGTTATCTAAAAGATGCGCATACATGAAATTATTCAAATACCTATTTCAGAAAAAACGACCAATATGTGCAAAAGTTCCAGATTATTCGATAAATTCCAGAAAAAAGATTGTATAAACAAAACCAAAAAATATCTATCAACAGTCTTTTCTTTGAGTTTTAGCATAAAGCATTGACACAAAGAATTTGCTGATAATAAAGTTATAATAAAAATACATAGTAATAAAACATATCCCAAAAGGTTTTTCTTATGAAGTCTCCAACATCATCGCTTCTGTTTAGAATAGAAAAACACCCATCACCTTTATCAGACGAGAAACGTGAAGAAATTCTGAAAAGTCCTGGTTTTGGTCAATTTTTTACAGATCACATGTGTACCATTCAATGGACAGAAGCCAAAGGTTGGCATAACGCCGTTATTTCTCAATACAAATCTTTAGAGATTAACCCAGCAAGTACCGTTTTGCATTATGCGCAAGAGATTTTTGAAGGTTTAAAAGCATATCGCGCAAAAGATGGCCGCGTTTTGTTATTCCGCCCTGATGCCAATGCACAACGTTTTATAGAATCTGCACAACGATTAGCTATGCCAGAATTGCCAAAGGATATCTTTTTAGATGCAATCAATCAATTGGTAAAAATTGATCAAAAGTGGGTTTCTAATCTTCCAAATGCTAGCCTCTACATACGCCCATTCATGTTTGGCAATGAGAACTTCTTAAAAGTTCGCCCTTCTCAAGAATATCTTTTTTGTATCATAGCATCTCCAGTTGAATCATATTTTAAAGGGGAAGAGAAATCTGTTAGTGTGTGGATCGAAACAGATTATAGCCGCGCCGGTCCAGGTGGAACAGGCGCTGCCAAATGTGGTGGAAACTATGCAGCAGGCTTACTGGCACAAAAAAATGCTATACAAAATAATTGTAGCCAAGTGCTCTTTCTTGATATGATTGAACATAAGTGGATCGAAGAACTCGGTGGTATGAATGTTTGCTTTATTATGGAAAATAATACACTTATAACGCCTGCACTTAATGGCACTATCCTTCCAGGAATAACACGTCATTCAATTTTAAAATTGGCTCAACAAATGGGCTTAACGATAGAAGAGCGTCCTTATTCTTTTGAATTTCTCAAGGAAGATGCACAAAATGGTCAACTCAAAGAGGTCTTTGCTTGCGGTACGGCAGCTGTTATAACACCAATCGGTTGTTTCAAATACAAAGGTGGAGAATTTGCTATTGGAAATGAAATGATTGGTGAGGTCACAAAAAAACTGCGCACACAACTGGTTGACCTACAAAAAGGAAATATAGAAGATAAGAATGGTTGGGTGCATTCTGTCCAACTCTCATAGCATTGAAAAATACCTTTCAGCTATTTTTCAATGCTTCCATGAATGCGTCTCTTAGAGCTTTTACGGAAATGTACTCTCCAAAACAGTGTTTTTTTATTCTTCAATAGCTATGGCGAAAAAAGAAGGCATTAATCGAATTTTGAATAATCCTTATGCTGTGCTTTAATATTACGGATTGTACCGGTATATGAACGCATCACAAGAGTTTCCGTCTGAATATAACTAGGGGTAAATTTAACACCAGAAAGCATATTTCCATCCGTTACACCTGTTGCAGAAAACAAAACATCACCCTTTGCCATTTCTTCCATTGTATAAGCTTTATTGGGATTATCGATCCCCATTCTAGCCGCGCGTGCGATTTTTTCTTCTGTATCAAGCTGCAAACGCCCTTGCATCTGCCCACCAATACAGCGTAAAGCTGCAGCCGCTAATACGCCCTCTGGTGCTCCACCAATCCCCATGTAGATATCAATACCCGTTTCATCTGGATTAGTTGTATCAATAACGGCCGCAACGTCCCCATCACCAATTAAACGAATTGATGCACCCGTTGCTCGCACTTCATCAATCAGTTTTTCATGGCGAGGTCGATCCATAATACAAACAGTAACCTGATTAACAACAACTCCTTTAGCTTTTGCAAGAGCGTGAATATTCTCAGCAGGAGAAGCATCTATATCAACAATCCCCTTGGGATAACCAGGACCAATAGCAATTTTTTTCATATAAACATCAGGAGCATAAAGCAAGTTACCCTTTTCAGCAATTGCAATTACAGCTAAGGAATTAGCAAGATTTTTAGCACAAATTGTCGTTCCCTCAAGTGGGTCAAGTGCAATATCAATTGCCAGTCCATTTTGAAGACCTACTTTCTCTCCAATATAAAGCATAGGAGCTTCATCGCGTTCACCTTCACCAATCACCACTGTACCATCAACAGGCAATCGATTAAGTTCCTGACGCATTGCATCTACAGCAGCTTGATCAGCAGCTTTTTCATTACCACGTCCACGCCAGCGCGCAGCTGCAACAGCAGCACGCTCAGTTACACGTACCAATTCAAGCGTTAGAATACGATCAAGTCCGTTTAAAATCTTCTGAGTTATGGGCATATGAAAAATCCTACTGAATGAGTATTAAAAATACTAGCATTTATTGCTAAGCATTAAGAAGAAAGCTTTTGGCAAAGATGAAAACTTTCCACAAGAGAAAAAATACCCAAGATTCTCTCTTTACCATTATAAAACAAATTATCAATTCTATTTCATATGTTCGATACGAATGAATTGAGATTTTGCAACAAGATGACCATCTTTTTCAATTGCTACAAGTGCTTTTCGTACATTCACTTCTGTTGTTTCATGCGTGATTAAAATAATTGTTTTTACAACCTGACCTTCTGCACAAGGCCTTTGAACAATCGACTCTAATGAAATACAATTATCAGCCATATGCCTCGCAACCGCTGCAAAAACACCAGCGCGATCATGAACGTTCAAACGAATAAAATAGTCACCTGCATGATGAGAAATACGTGCTTTTTTGTGAGGCACAAGCTTCAATGCTGGACTTCCTAAAACAGGTGCATACTGAAAACCGGAACGCGCTTTTGCTATATCAGCCAAATCACCAATGACCGCTGATGCTGTTGCCTCTCCTCCAGCACCAGGACCAGAAAACAGTAATTCATCTAATAAATCACTTTGAATAGAAAGAGCATTCGTCACACCGTGAATCTGTGCAATCATTGATGATGTGGGTACCATCGTTGGATGAACACGTTGCTCGATTCCAGAATCAGTTTTTGATGCAACCCCTAAAAGCTTAATCTGATAACCTAATTCATCAGCGGCACGGATATCAATCTGCGAAATATTGCTAATTCCCTCAACGTAAATATCATCCAACGAAATCGTCGTCCCAAATGCCAAACTTGTCAATAAGGCTAATTTATGAGCAGTATCATTCCCCCCAATATCAAAAGTTGGATCAGCTTCAGCATAACCAAGTTTCTGTGCATCTGCCAAACAATCTTTAAATGAAAGACCTTCAGTAAACATGCGTGTTAATATATAATTGCAGGTTCCATTTAGAATGCCATAAATTCGCGTTATACGATTACCGGAAAGTGATTCTCTCATCGCTTTGATGACAGGAATTCCTCCCGCAACGGCAGCTTCAAAATTAAGAAAAACACCTTTTTCTTCTGCAATTATAGCAAGTGTCACCCCATGTCGAGCGAGAAGCGCTTTATTAGCAGTAACAACATGATGGCCCACCTCAAGCGCCTTTTTAACGGCAGCATGTACAACACCTAATTCGCCACCAATTAACTCAACAAACACGTCAATCTCATCAGAAGCAGCCATCTCCACAGGCGAATCGAACCATTTTACATCACTCAGATCAATCCCACGATTACAATCTTTATCACGTGCACTAACAGCAACAATTTTGATTGATCGTCCACATTGGCAAGCCAAACTATTGGCTTTTTCGCGTAGAGTTCGAATAACTGCAGTACCAACCGTACCGAGACCCGCAATGCCAACTTTTAAAGCTTCTGCCATTATCTAACTGCTTATCCTTACCTTTATTGAAAAATATTTAAATGATGCGCAAATCAACGCAAATGATGCTTATAGCTAATGCAATCTAAAAAAGTTCCCCGCTCTATTCAACCCAATTTTTCCTAGTATAACAGCAACCGCTTATTCAATAAAAATTTCTAAAGAACACAAGTATTCATCTTTTTCAAAGTTTAAAAGCCTATATAAATATAATTTCTTCAGATGCTAAAATAATAAACGAAGACATAGAAAACCCACCTGCTATCCTAACATTGATTTACCCATAAACTAAATTATTACAAGCGCTCTCAATAGAAACTTTTAAAGCTTACAGATACAAATTATCATTAAAAGGATTGTTCTTATTAAAAATAATAAAACATTAAAGTGCAGCTCCTTCTGAAGAACAGCAAACAACTGATTATAGAGCATTCACGACTTAGCTAAGCATATGTAAAAAATACCTTGCCAACTTAACAAACATTGAAACAACAGCAATCCTTCATATTATACATGAAGAAAATAGAGAGAATAAACTGAACCAGAGTATAACATCACATCTCGCGCTACCATTTTATAGTTTAAACCATATCATAAATGCCTTTTAAAAATCGAAAAGTCTCAATAGGTTATTATATCTGAATTCATTATTACATCACAGCAGAAATCTGAATATTCAATTTATGTACAACAAATCACAGAACATTTCGAAATCCAAATGAACGATAACATTCATAATTCCTGAACACTTTACATAACTTATCGACAGCGATCTGAGATGTCGGCGAATTATAATATACGCACCTAAATCAATAACGTCGAAGCCTCTACTCCCAGAAGTCCGCAGATGAGGACGACGTTCAATGTATGAAATAACAAACAGAAAGCTTTTAAAATTTTGCCAGCATTTTTTTAGATATAAACGTACAAAAGTAATTATTGATTTCTAATCTACTCAGCCTGCTTCAACGTTTTCTTAGCTTCACGATACGCATCCTTCTTAATTTGAATTAAAGTAACGTTTGACTTCTACCTTAGAGAAGGCTTTTCACACTTCGCATCATTTTTTAGCTTATGAGTGGCTATTGTTATTCTATTTCAGTAAACTTCCCTGTAGAGGCTTTTGATTTTATTGAAAAGCCTAGATTCTTCTCCGTAAAAGATCTTTGAGCAAATACAGCAAAACTTTCATCCCGCATACCTCCCACAAAGAAAATAATCCAAATGAGAGCAATATATTTAAAAATAGCTCAATAAAACACGTTTTCTTTAAAAAAAATTACGTATAGGGCTTGCGAAGTAAAAAGATCCTCTCTATAAGCCTCATCAATGGTTTGCGCCCATCGTCTAGCGGTTAGGACGCCGCCCTTTCACGGCGGAAACAGGGGTTCGATTCCCCTTGGGCGTACCATGTTATTTTTTATTACAGGTAATACATTGATTTTCTTATTCTTTTTTAAGGTATGAGATAATAAATAAAGATCAGGGAATAAGACTTTCGAAAGCATCTCTGCATACAAAGTCGTTAATTATCGATTTTCTTTTTCTAAACAGAATGCTTTACAATACACGCTGAGAATAAAGTGAAAATTAATCAAATATAAAATTTTTCGGCAGTGTTATTTTGTAATAAGTTAGAATTTGTAGATTATACTAGCGCGTATACTATTAGTTTTTTAGTCAAACTGAACTTGACCCTTTGTGAATTTCTTCTAGCAAAAAATAACTTTAAGTCTTTCCAAGATACCCTGAAGAGCTAATCCCAAATTCGGCTTATATGCTTCCTTCCCGATTCTAGCTCCTTGTTTATAACATTCGATTTTTGTCTAAAAACAGGTCACGACCTTAAAGCTGAAATGGCAATACAAAAATTTATAGCCTTATTTGCCAATTTATTCCCTGAATACAACATCTCAAAAAACGTAACTTACATTATAATAATATAAATTTATCAAATAGTTAAATGAAATATCTTACAAAAAATGAATACCTCTAAACCCTCGATAAATTTCACTTACCTTCCCATTGCATAAGCTTTTCATCAACTATACAATAATCATCATTGACAAGCATATTAGTTTTTCAATAGATTCTTGTACCTTAATAACGATATATCTTTTCGATATCCTATTTGAATGCTCCTCTATCATTCCTGTTTTTACTTTCCATCATAAGCCTGAAAGTGTTATAAAAAATAACATCACTTAAATAAAAAAGGACTTCTAATGATAAAGATCAAAGTGGAAAACCCCGTTGTTGAAATCGATGGGGATGAAATGACTCGCATCATCTGGAAATATATCAAAGATAAATTAATCCATCCCTACCTCGATATTGATCTCAAATATTACGATCTTTCCATCGAAAATCGAGATGCAACTAATGATCAGGTAACAATTGATTCTGCCAATGCTATCAAAGAATATGGGGTTGGTATAAAATGTGCAACTATCACGCCTGATGAAGCACGCGTTAAAGAATTTAATCTCAAAAAAATGTGGAAATCACCTAATGGTACAATCCGCAATATTTTAGGGGGCGTCATTTTTCGTGAACCTATTATCTGCAAAAATGTTCCACGTCTCGTTCCTAATTGGACAAAGCCAATTATTATCGGACGCCATGCTTTTGGTGACCAATATAAGGCTACTGACTTTACATTTCCTAGCAAAGGCAAATTAAGTATTAAATTTGTTGGCGATGATAATCAAGTTATCGAACATGATGTTTTTGATGCCCCAAGCGCAGGGGTTGCCATGGCTATGTATAACCTTGATGAATCAATTCGTGATTTCGCCCGAGCATCTTTTAATTATGGACTACAACGAAATGTTCCAGTCTATCTTTCAACAAAAAATACCATTCTAAAAGTTTACGATGGCCGTTTTAAAGACATCTTTCAAGAAATATTTGACGCAGAATTTAAAGCTGAATTTGAAAACCGCAAATTATATTACGAACATCGCTTAATCGATGATATGGTTGCTTCTGCACTTAAATGGTCAGGTGGTTACGTGTGGGCCTGTAAAAACTATGATGGTGATGTTCAATCTGATATCGTTGCTCAAGGCTTTGGTTCCCTTGGTCTCATGACTTCTGTTCTCATGACACCAGACGGTAAAATTGTTGAGGCAGAAGCTGCGCATGGTACAGTAACGCGCCATTACCGTCAACATCAAAGAAATGAAGAAACATCAACAAATTCTATTGCATCTATCTTCGCATGGACACGTGGACTTGCACATCGTGCCAAACTGGATAAAAATGAAAAATTAAAAAACTTTGCCACAACGTTAGAAGAGGTTTGTATTAAAACCGTTGAAGAAGGTTTTATGACCAAAGACCTCGCTCTTTTGATTGGACCTAAACAAAGATGGCTTTCTACAACAGGTTTTCTCGATAAAATTGATGAAAATCTCAAAAAAGCAATGGGGAATTAAGCCATAACTTAATTAAATTCCAAAGCTCTGCGAAAGGAGAGCTTTGAATCTTCTCTTGGCAAATTCAAATAACTGCCTTATAAATAAAAGGGATCAACTCTTTCTAAATAGCAAAACAGTGGAAAAACAAAGCTTTTCTGCGCTTTTATTGGGTAAAAATGGTATTCGTTTTTTAACGTTTACAGGCGGTGTTATGTTACACGCCACCAACGTTTATATTGTTGTTACTATTTTGCCCTCTCTTATAAATGATATTGGCAGTGAACTATATTACTCTTGGGTAGCTACTATTTTCATTATAGCATCACTCCTTGGCACGTCACTTGCAACAAAAATATTAGGAAGAATCGGTCCTCGAAAAGCTTATGTTGTTTCTGGATTCATCTTTACCGTTGGAACCTTTATGTGCAGCATTGCTTCAACTATGCCGTTATTTTTAACAGGACGCTTTATTCAAGGATTTGGAAGTGGTTCTTTGCTATCCCTATCCTATTCTATGGTACGTATTATTTTCAGTCCACCTTTATGGTCACGTGCATTAAGTATTATCTCTGGAATGTGGGGAATATCAACCCTGTTGGGGCCAGCTATCGGCGGTATCTCTGTGCAATATGGCGTATGGAGAGCATCCTTTTGGGTAATTGGTACATTAGCAATAATCTTTTTACTTACAGCCCTTAAAGTTTTACCAAAAGAAAATGAAAATTATATTCCAACATCCCCACTCCCCCTCACACAACTCCTCACACTCATCTTATTGATTTTTATCATTTCTGCTGGGGGAGCTATGGATACTACTGTTGCAAAAATCTGCGGATTATTTATCGGATTAAGCCTTTTCCTTGTTCTAGCAAAGATTGAATCGTCTACACCCCATCCTATGTTACCGCGCAACTCCTTTTCCTTCTCTTCTGAGCTTTTTCCTATTTACGCATTGATACTCATTATGACTATAGTAGTGTATAGTATAGAGCTTTATTTTCCACTTTTCCTTCAAGAGATTCATGGACAAGCCCCACTTATTGCTGGCTATATGGCGGCGCTCATGAGCCTCGGTTGGACATGTGGTGCCCTATCAAGTGCCGGTGTACCCACAAAAAAAATTCGCAGTATCATCGTGTATTCTCCCATATTAAATCTGTTAGGCATAGGCATCCTTTTACGGTTTATTCCAACAGAAGTTTCCACATCTGGACACATTTTTATCATTTGCTTCGCATTATTTTCTATCGGGGTTAGTGCTGGCATAGCATGGCCGCATTTGTTAACACGAATCTTACAATGTGCAAACAATGAAGATGCTCTACGTGCTAGCGAATCTCTTACCTCTGTACAGCTATTTTCAGCCGCGTTAAGCGCAACACTTGCAGGAATAATCACCAATTTTGCTGGCCTCTTTAATCCTGGAGGAACAGCAGGAATAATTTTAGCAGCCAAAACTCTTCTTGCAGCACTCATCAGTCTGTTGTTTTTTCTTGGTATTCCATTTGCTCTACGCGTTTCCTACAGCATATTTAAAAACCCAACAGGACAATCAAATACTAAATAAACGAAAAAATATTTTTTCTCTCAATAGTGAAAAGAGATGTTAATCATGCTTTTCCGCATACCATAAGAAGCAAAAAAGCAGTAATCCACACAAAGTTAAAACACCCCCAAGAATAGCAGTATATTCATAACTATAGCCCAAGTTCAAAACCCACGCTCCAGATTCTGCTCCAAGAGCGTTGGCGATATTAAAAGCAGATTGCATTAACGCTCCCGCCAAAATCTGTCCATGTAGAACCACATCCATGATTTTTGTTTGTATAGAAGGCATAGCTGCAAAAGAAGTACCAACAAAAAAGCACCCCAATGCCGCTGTTAACGGAGCATGGGATAAAAAGAAAAAAAGAAAAAAAACAAATGTACTCCAAAGCATAGAGAAAAATATCATTGGCGAACTACCAACTTTAACTGCAAATTTAGGACCCAAAAGATTACCTGCTACCATCCCCAATCCAACTAATGGCATAATAAATGGCACCCAATCAAGCGAAACACCAGAAATATGCATTAATGTTGACTTAATATAAGTGAAAACAGAAAATAATCCTGACGCCCCAACAGAAACCATCGCCAAGAGAAACCACACCTTCTTTTGCTTTAATGCACTCAGTTCGCGTAGAGGACTTGTTTTGGGAGTATTTAATCCAGAAGGAAAAAACTTCCAAATAAGAAAACAACACAATAAAGCAATAGCACCTACAAGAATAAAAGCAATCTGCCAACCAACAAGCTGACCAACCCAGGTTGCACTTGGTGCTCCCAAAACAGTTGCAATTGTTAAACCAAGCATAACATATCCAACAGCCTTGGAACGTTCATTCATCTCCACCATTGAAGCTGCAACTATAGTGGCAAGTCCGAAATAGATGCCATGTGGAAAACCACTGATAAACCGCAACGCTACTAATATACTAAAATCAGAAAAAAGGGCACTAGCAATATTTGCCACTGCATAAAAAAACATCAATCCTATCAGGACAGTTTTACGTGAAAACTTAGCTGTTGCAACAGCTAAAAGAGGTGCTCCAATCACAACGCCTAACGCATAAGCAGAAATATATTGACCAGCTTTAGGAATATCAACATATGAGCTTCGTGCCATCTCCGGTTGTAAACCCATTGCAACAAACTCTGCCGTACCAATAGAAAAACTTCCCACTGCAAGAGCTAAAATTGCCAAACGTCGTGTTCTAAAATCAACTTTTGATGCAAAAACATTTTTTTTATGAGAATTCCTTATTATCATCATTTCTATATAGTGACACTTTAATCATAAATATCTGCAATATGGCATAAATGAACTCAGAATCCGTTTATATCTATGCTTAATACTTCCCAGTAAAACATTAAAAACATTCTCAACAACGAAAAAACAATACATTTACTCTGCTTTTGCAGTGACATAATAGAATGTTCAATATATCAATAGAATTTGTTTTTTTAAACTGCATTGCAGCTATGGTATTGTGTTACTCAAATGGAACTTCAGTTATCAAGATATTGTTGCCAACGAAAATAAATTCAGCTCTTCAAAATATTAACCATTTGCATTTTTCAAATCTTCAATTCAGACAAAGTCACCTTCACATCTACTCCTAAATGAGACATCTTTTGTTAAGACTGCATTATTTAACGGTAAAAAATATAAAGCACTTTATAAAAATGCAATTTTCATACTTCTTTAAGGGTTCGCTAACTCCTCATTAATATTGTTGATCTAAACAGTCATCAGAAACAGAAACAAACTGTTTTTCTCCGGATCAGGTAGTGCGTACCGGAGTAATAGTTTCTGTCTGCTATTAATAGAAGAAAAAATATATACTGATAAAACTGTGCATTCAGCTTTTAGATTTGAAAAGCACTTCTAACTTCATTTTTAGAAAAAACTCTTGATGTAAAATAAATTGAGCAGCATGAAAAAGGCAGGTGCCATAATTACGATCCACACTTAGCGTCCTTTCATCCATAAAGCACGTGTTTCAGCACAAAAATCAGCATAACGTCCTTCTTCAATCGCATCACGAATTTCTTGCATAAGATTCTGATAATAAAAAAGATTATTCCAAGTCAACAACATAGCACCAAGAGTTTCACCGGATTTAATCAAATGATGCAAATATGCACAACTATAATCATATGCAGCAGGACAAAGAGACTGCGAATCAAGAGGATATGGATCCTCTGCATAACGCGCATTGCGCAAATTAATTTTACCAAAGCGTGTGAAAGCTAAACCATGACGTCCCGCACGTGTCGGCATAACACAGTCAAACATATCAATACCACGAGAAACACTTTGTAAAATATCATCAGGTGTTCCCACCCCCATGAGATAGCGTGGCTTATCCTCTGGCAAAATCAGACAAGTAGCATCCAATACAGCTTCCATAACACTCTGTGGTTCACCAACAGCAAGACCTCCAATAGCATAGCCTTTCAAGTCCATCTCTTTTAATGCTTGAGCAGAACGTTCACGCAGTTTCATATTATCACCGCCTTGAACAATACCAAACAGTGCTTTGTCTGGCTGATCACCAAAAGTTTCTTTACAACGCTGCGCCCACCGCAATGAAAGTTCCATAGCAGCTTCTATTTCTTTTTCACTTGCAGGTAATGCAATACATTGATCCAACTGCATCTGGATATCCGCATTAAGAAGCCCTTGAATTTCGATAGAACGCTCTGGACTCATTTCATAGTACGCTCCATTAATGTAGGAGCGAAAAAGCACGCCTTGCTCCGTAATTTTACGAATCCTCGCAAGAGACATAACTTGAAATCCACCAGAATCCGTTAAAATAGGACCGGACCAACGTACAAATTTATGTAAGCCTCCTAGGCGCGCAACACGCTCAGCTCCTGGTCGCAACATTAAATGATAAGTATTCCCCAAAATGATATCTGTCCCAAGAGCGCGTAGCTGATCCATATACATAGCTTTAACGGTACCTGCCGTCCCAACTGGCATAAATGCAGGTGTGCGAATGCACCCACGTCCCGTTATAATTTCGCCCCGCCGCGCATATCCATCTTGAGAAATTTTTCTATAGTGAAATGTTTTTATCATCACTCTCATCTTTTTGGTTTCATAAATTCATATTGCCATAAAGAGAATAGGTACTACACCTTTCTTTATAGCATCATCATAAGCTTTATGAATTTGACCCTCGCTTTGCTAAACACTGTATGACCAATAAAAATGAAATGAGGTAAATGAATGTTTATTATCAAGCAATTATTACAATAAAACCAATATTCTAAGTTCATAAAAATATCAGCGGTATCTGACAACACAATACCTTAAAATACCCGCGCCCATTTACCACAGTGTTAGATAACTGTAAGGGCTGGTATTTCAACAACAATGATTTTATTTTCGCATGCTTTTATTATAAAAAGTACCTAAGCAAATGTGATATTGATAAAAGAAATTCCTGAATATATTACAGTCACAGACATACTTCATTTTACAGATAGAAGACTTTTACATTTGTACATAAAGTATACAGTTTTAAAAGTTGTCTAATAATTTCTTAATCAAATAAAGATTGCTAATCTGACGTCTTTGTTACATTTTTTCACAAGCAAAAAGAGCTTTGTAATTTTTATTTTAAACTTTGATCACACATCGGAAAAATATGCGGCAAAATATATACAAAATCGCACATAATAGAAAAAACTAACACCAATGAAAGGCCTGATTACGATACCCAAATAATCTCTATAGTTTTCAAATTAACACGTGGTCTTGATCGCCAAACTTTTAAAATGGAATATGACGAAAAAATCTTATGACATTTTTATTTAAACAAGCTGGCCTTAATCTGATCTATGCACTTAATAACTAAAATACAAAAATTTTATTTGCACAAAATATAAAATCCAGACCAGCTTTAATAAAACTTAAAACAGCTGTAACAAGCAATTACCCTTTAATGTTTTATACTATTTTATATCTGCAGCAATTGTAGCCTTAGTAATTACATCAGGATCTAAAACAGGCTCACCGCGCTTAATTTGATCAACGTTTTCCATACCTTCAATGACCTGCCCCCATATGGAATATTGACGGTTAAGCCAAGGAGCATCTGCAAAACAGATAAAAAACTGCGAATTAGCGGAATTTGGGTTCTGACTGCGTGCCATAGAAACTGTACCACGTTTATGAGAAAGATTCGAAAATTCTGCTGTCAAATCAGGTTTATTTGACCCTCCCATGCCAGCACGTGATAAATTGAATTTTTCGCCATCCTTTTTTCCAAATTGAACATCACCAGTTTGAGCCATAAAGCCATCAATAACACGATGAAAAACAACATTATCATAAGCGCCTTCACGCACAAGCTCTTTAACACGCGCAACATGACTAGGGGCTAAATCAGCAAGAAGCTTAATAACAACTCTGCCCTTTGATGTCTCAAGAATTAATGTATTCTCTAAATCTTTAATCTCAGCCATATTGCTAACTCCTTTATCTCATCTATTATCTTGTAAAGTGACAGCATTAATAATATCAGGATCCGTTACAGATCCATTGTTACTTGCAGTGCCTTTTTTAATTTTATCAACAATATCCATTCCCTTTATGACCTCTCCGACAACAGTATACTGGCCGTTTAAAAAAGCAGCATCATCAAAACAAATAAAAAATTGAGAATTAGCGGAATTTGGATCTTGTGAACGTGCCATCCCAACAGTGCCACGCTTAAATGGCTGCTTTGAAAATTCCGCAGGTATATTGGGATAATGAGAACCACCTGTACCAACGCGTTTAAGATCAAAATCTACACTCCCCTTTCTTCCAAACTTTACATCACCAGTCTGTGCCATAAAGCCAGGAATAACGCGGTGAAATACAACATTTTTATAAGCACCTTCCTCTGCTAATTTTTTAATTTGAGCAACATGTTTGGGAGCTAAATCAGGACGTAAACGAATAATCACATCACCATTTTTTAGAGATAAAACAAGAATGTTAGAATCACTTGCTAAAGCGCTAAATGAAAAAAAGAAAAACACACATAGCAAAAGGGAAAAAATTCTAAGACACACAACCGTTCTCTCCTGAAGACTGAAATTTCAAGCGCAAAGCTCGAGCAACATTCGGAGGCACGAAGGGTGCAACATCACCTCCCATAGAAGCAATCTGACGCACCAATGTGGAAGTTATTGCACGCCCAGAAACGCTCGCTGGCAAAAAGACAGTTTGCAATTCAGGTGCCATAATTCTATTCATCCCTGCCATCTGCATCTCATAATCCAGATCTGTACCGTCACGTAATCCACGAATAAGAAATGAAGCACCAATTTCACGAGCCTTATCAATCAAAAGGGTATCAAATGAAATAACCTGCAATCGATCAGAGCCTATGCTTAACAAATTTTTTCCCACGTTTGTAATTAAATTAACACGCTCTTCAAAACTAAAGAGTGTTTTTTTTCCAGCGTGTATACCTATAGCCACAACCAGTTTGTCGGCCAACATTAAACTACCCTTTAAAACATCAAGATGACCGTTTGTAAGAGGATCAAAAGAACCCGCATAAAGAGCAACTTTTACCATTTTATCGCGCTACCACTAGAATTACTTCTCTTCACTAAAATCAACCGTATCAGAATGTTCTTCACCTTCATCGTTTTGGCCATCATCATCTTCAGATTCAGAAATACGCTCAACCGATACGACTTTTTCACCTTCAGCTGTATTGAAAATTGTCACCCCCTTAGTCGAACGACCGGCTATACGAATACCATCAACAGGAACGCGAATAAGCTGCCCTCCATCTGACACCAACATAATCTGATCTTGTGCCTTCACCGGAAAAGCTGCCACTAATTTACCAATTTCAGTTGTCTTAGACGGATCTGTTGCGCGAATCCCTTTCCCACCACGTCCCGAAATCCGGAATTCATATGAGGAAGATCGTTTTCCATAACCAAACTCACTAACTGTTAAAAGCATTTGTTCGCGAGCATTAAGTTCTGCATAGCGCTCATCTGTTAACTCTGTTTCAGCTCCCCCATCTTCTTCATCAAGAGTTACAATATCTTCAGTATCTGAACCAACTGTACGCCGTTCATTAATCATACGTTTGACGTAAGCAGAACGTTCAACTGACGTAGCTTCCACATGCTCTAAGATAGTCATCGAAATGACCTTATCACCGTTAGCCAAATTGATACCACGTACCCCCACCGAATTACGCCCTGCAAAAACACGAACTTCAACAACTGGAAACCGAATACATTGCCCATTAGCTGTTGTTAGAACAACATCATCATGCTCTGTGCAAGTTTCAACAGAAAGAATTTCATCTCCTTCTTCATCAAGTTTCATTGCAATCTTGCCGCTACGATTAACCTGAACAAAATCTGATAATTTATTACGACGTACAGTTCCGCGAGTCGTCACGAACATAAGATCCAATGCACTCCAACTCGCTTCATCCCCTGGTAAGGGCATAATAGTTGTTATACGCTCACCTTGCTGCAAGGGCAGCATATTGATCAAAGCTCGCCCTCGCGATTGCGGCGTACCGATAGGCAAACGCCAAACTTTTTCCTTGTAAACAATCCCACGCGACGAAAAGAAAAGAACCGGCGTGTGCGTATTAACCACAAATAATCGAGTTACGAAATCCTCATCCTTCGTGGACATACCAGAACGCCCCTTACCACCGCGGCGCTGCGCACGGTATGTCTTGAGAGGTACGCGTTTAATATAGCCGCTATGACTAACCGTTACCACCATATCTTCCGGCGCAATCAGATCTTCGCTCTCCATATCAGCGCTACCAAAACCAAATACGGTACGTCGGGGGCTCGAAAACTCCTCACGAAGGGCTTTTAACTCATCCTTAACGATACCCATGATACGTGAACGCGATGCCAAAATACGAAGATAATCGGTAATATCCACCCCAATTTTATTCAATTCATCAGCAATTTCATCACGCCCAAGCGCCGTCAACCTTTGTAAACGCAATTCCAAAATAGCGCGCGCCTGTTCTTCAGATAAATTATAAGTACTATCCTCATGAATAATATGACGGGGATCATCAATAAGTTTAATCAAAGGTGCCACATCAGCAGCCGGCCAACACCGTCCCATTAATTGTGCACGTGCTGTCTGTGGATCAGGAGCTTTGCGAATGAGCGCTATAATTTCATCAATATTGGCAACAGCAATAGCAAGACCAACTAAAACGTGTGCACGCTCACGCGCTTTACGCAAAAGATATTTTGTTCGCCGACTTACAACCTCTTCTCGAAAAGAAATAAATGCACGCAGCATATCAAGCAACGTCATCTGTTCAGGTTTTCCCCCGGTCAAAGCAACCATATTACAACCAAAGGAAGTTTGCAGCGGCGTATAACGATACAATTGATTCAGAACGACTTCCGCGACAACATCTTTCTTAAGCTCAATAACGACGCGATATCCATCACGATCAGATTCGTCACGCAAATCAGATATTCCTTCGATACGTTTATCGCGTACCAATTCGGCCATTTTCTCAATCATCGTTGCTTTATTAACTTGATAAGGTATTTCACTCACAATGATTGCCTGTCGACCACTGCGAATTTCTTCAATATCAACCTTAGCACGCATAGTAATTGAACCACGCCCTGTTTCATAAGCCGAACGAACACCGGAATGGCCAAGAATAATACCACCGGTGGGGAAATCAGGGCCAGGAATGATTTCAATTATCTTATCAAGCGTTATATCGGGATTATCAATCAAAGCGATACAACCATCAACAACTTCACCAAGATTATGAGGAGGAATATTAGTTGCCATTCCCACAGCAATACCACCTGACCCGTTGACCAAAAGATTAGGAAAACGTGCTGGTAAAACTACCGGCTCACGCTCACGCCCATCATAATTATCCTGAAAATCAACAGTATCTTTATCAATATCGGCTAAAAGCTCTTCCGAAACTTTTTCTAAACGACATTCTGTATAGCGCATTGCCGCAGGCGGATCACCATCAACAGAACCAAAATTTCCTTGACCATCAATCAACGGATTTCTCAAAGAAAAATCCTGCGCCATACGCACCAACGCATCGTAAATTGAAGCATCACCATGGGGATGGAATTTTCCCATAACCTCACCAACAACGCCTGCAGATTTACGATAAGACTTATTAAAAGAAAGTCCCATTTCATTCATAGCATGAAGAATACGCCGATGAACCGGTTTAAGACCATCACGTACATCTGGAAGTGCACGCGAAACAATCACGCTCATCGCATAATCGAGATATGAACGTTGCATTTCATCAATAATACTGATTGGTTCAATACCGGTCAGCACATCACGTTCTGGTAGTGGAGTAAGATCGGTCACAGCTTCAAGACTTTCAAAAAAGAATCACTTCATTTTGTTATATCGAAAAATACAAAAAAATGCCAACTTCTCTCCCACGACAGAAAAGAAATTTAACAATAATTTTCAACATGTTATTTATTTACATTAGAAATCACATATAAAATGAACAGGATCCACTTTGCTAAACTTTAAAAAAACTGAAACAAATAACCCTAAAAGTAATAATAATACTGCACCTTGAAAACTGTTAAAAAGGTACATCATCATCTAATTTGTGTGAAAAGCTTTCTTCCGATTGGCTGTTATTTTGACCAAAAGCATTTCTCTTATTTGAGCTATCACCAAAACCACTGCTGACATATCCGCCGCCCGCCTGATTTACTCCTTGCATTTGTTCCCCGCCAGCTACTCCACGTCCATCAAGCATTTGTAATTCACCACGGTATTTTTGCAAAACAACCTCTGTTGTATAACGGTCATTACCATTTTGATCTTGCCATTTTCGCGTCTGTAACTGACCTTCAATGTAGATTTTGCTGCCTTTTTTTAAATACTGCTCTACAATTTTGACAAGGTTTTCGTTAAAAATAACGATATTATGCCACTCCGTGCGCTCTTTCCGCTCATTTGTATTACGATCACGCCAACTTTCTGAAGTAGCAATACGCAGATTTGCTACTTGATCACCAGAATTCAAACGGCGGATTTCAGGATCCGCACCAAGATTACCAATCAAAATAACTTTATTAAGGCTACCAGCCATCACATAAACTCCAAAATCTTAATTTGTGAAACAATCCTTGTTGTATAGCGGCCATTACTACTTTCACATCTACAATTGCCCTTCAATGTAGATTTTTCTATCCTTTCTAAAATATCGTATTGTGTAATTATAACAAAAGATGATAACAACGCATAGTTTATTCCATGCTCACAGAATAAAAAGCTGCTCTCTATATTTTTTTCCACAGAACTTACATTTTTTTACCCCGTTAAAGCAATTAAATACGTTGTAATTCTAAAAAACCATTTTACTCTATTTTAGATGCTCAATTTTTGTCACATATGGCTAAGGATAAAATATGACTCATCAAAAATACATCTCCATTCGCGGTGCACGTGAGCATAACCTTAAAAATATTGATCTCAATCTCCCTCGTGACAAACTGATCGTTATCACGGGTCTTTCTGGATCAGGTAAATCATCCCTAGCTTTTGATACAATTTATGCCGAAGGCCAACGCCGCTATGTTGAAAGTCTTTCTGCCTATGCACGCCAATTTCTGGAAGTGATGCAGAAACCAAACGTCGACCGCATAGATGGTCTTTCTCCAGCCATCTCCATTGAACAAAAAACAACAAGCCGTAACCCTCGCTCAACGGTAGGCACTATCACAGAAATCCACGACTATATGCGCCTTCTCTTTGCGCGTATTGGTGTTCCTCATTCCCCTGTGACAGGACTTCCTATTGAAAGTCAGACGGTAAGCCAAATGGTTGATCAAATTATGGCCTTACCAGAAGGTACGCGAATTTTTATTATGGCTCCCTTGGTACGAGGCCGAAAGGGAGAATATAAAAAAGAGCTAACAGAGCTTTTAAAAAAAGGATTTCAGCGCGCTAAAGTTGATGGCAAATTCTATGAAATCCCTGATATCCCTCCTCTTGATAAAAAATATAAACATGACATAGATGTAGTGGTGGATCGCATTGTTATACGGAATGACATTGCCTCTCGCTTAGCGGACAGTATAGAAACCTGTTTACAGCTAGCAAATGGAATTGCAGTTGCTGAAATAGCAGAGCAACCTTTGGCACAAAAAGAAACCACAGGGAAATTCATCAATAAATCAAAAAATGAAACGCACAAACAGCTTATCTTTTCAGAAAAGTTTTCTTGCCCCATATCTGGATTTTCTATTCCTGAAATTGAGCCACGGCTATTTTCATTCAATAATCCTTTTGGCGCCTGTCCTCTTTGTGACGGGCTTGGCATCAAAAAGACAATGGATCCGATGAAAATTGTGCCAAATAAAAATCTGACCTTAGAGGATGGAGCAATTGAGCCTTGGTCTAGATCATCTTCATCCTACTATAGCCAAACCTTAGAAGCATTAGGCAAAACTTACGGATTTAAACTTACGGATAAATGGTGTGCACTCTCAGATGAAGCACAACATGCTATTCTTTATGGTACAAAAAGAAAAGAAATCTCTTTTATTTATAAAAATGATTCAAGTTTGCATAAAACGACTCAACACTTTGAAGGAATCATCCCCAATATGGAACGACGATGGAAAGAGACAGATTCTACATGGTCACGTGAAGAAATCGAGCGTTATATGTCTTCTTTCCCCTGTCCAGCTTGTCACGGTTATCGTTTAAAACCAGAAGCACTTGCGGTTAAAATCCACGGAATGCATATTGGACAAATATCAGAACTTTCTATCCTAAAAGCAGATGAGTGGTTTGCTAATATTCATAAATACCTCACTGAAAAACAACGTAATATTGCAGTACGTATTTTAAAAGAAATTCGTGACCGCTTAGCTTTTTTAAATCATGTAGGGCTCGAATATCTTACCTTATCGCGAAGCTCAGGCACTCTTTCAGGTGGAGAAAGTCAACGCATTCGATTAGCATCCCAGATTGGTTCTGGCCTTACAGGTGTCCTTTATATTTTAGATGAACCATCCATCGGTTTACACCAACGCGATAATGAACGTCTTCTTGAAATGCTGCGCCATCTGCGTGATCTTGGCAATACAGTTATTGTTGTTGAACATGATGAAGATGCCATTCTTACTGCAGACCATGTGGTTGATATGGGTCCTGCCGCAGGCGTTCATGGTGGAAAAATAATAGCGCAAGGCACACCGCAGGAAATTATGGAAAATCCATCCTCTCTCACAGGCCAATACCTTTCAGGAAAAATGGCTGTTAGAGTGCCTACTCAACGACGCAAAATATCAAAATCGAAAATACTTAAAGTCATTGGAGCTCGTGGAAATAACCTTAAAAATATCAGTGCTAATATTCCTCTTGGAACTTTCACGTGCATAACTGGCGTTTCAGGTGGAGGAAAATCAACATTTCTTATTGAAACTCTTTTCAAAGCTGCATCACATCATATCATGGGGAGTCATCACAGTCCCGCACTCTACGACAAAATTGAAGGATTAGAACTTCTCGATAAGGTTATTGATATCAATCAATCACCTATTGGACGCACTCCACGCTCTAATCCAGCAACCTATACAGGCGCGTTTACCCCAATCCGTGAGTGGTTTGCCGAACTCCCAGAGTCAAGGGCTCGTGGTTATCAAGCAGGACGTTTTTCATTTAATGTAAAAGGAGGACGCTGCGAAGCATGTCAAGGCGATGGGGTTATCAAAATTGAAATGCACTTTTTACCTGATGTTTATGTTACTTGCGATATCTGCCAAGGAAAGCGCTATAATCGTGAAACCTTAGAAGTAAAATTCAAAGACAAGTCCATCGCCGATATTTTAGATATGACAATTGAAAAAGCTGAGGATTTTTTTCAAGCTGTTCCCACTATTCATAACAAAATGAAAACCCTCATTAAAGTTGGTCTCGGCTATATTAAAGTAGGACAGCAAGCCACAACGCTTTCTGGTGGTGAAGCCCAGCGTGTGAAACTTGCTAAAGAACTTTCACGCAAAACAACGGGTCGTACACTCTACATTTTGGACGAACCAACAACAGGTCTGCATTTCCATGATATTTCTAAACTCCTTGAAGTGCTGCATGAACTTGTCGAGCAAGGTAATACAGTCGCAGTTATTGAGCATAATCTTGAAGTGATAAAAACAGCTGACTGGATTATTGACTTAGGGCCTGAAGGTGGAGAACGTGGCGGTGAGGTCGTTGCAGTTGGGCGTCCTGAAGATATTATTAATGTTTCCACTTCCTATACGGGAAAATTTCTTAAAGAAATTCTGCTGCGTTAACTTTTGTATAATTCCAATTTTTAAAGCAGCTTTTATTATAAAATACAATGTGATACAATAGGGAAAAAGAGACTCAAATATCTCTTATTATATCATTTTTATTCTTTATAAGCCTTTTAGACTTTTCTCAAAGAACAACAGCACCTCACTTTATACGACAAGATAAACTTTCTAAAAATAATATCTAGTTACATAATTTTTGATTTTTTGTGCACAAACTGCCTGTTGGACATCTCACAGTTGTCAATATAACGTGATGCAGTCTAAAAAGACAAAATAACGTTGGAGATAATCTCAGCATGAAAAAGATTGAAGCCATTATAAAACCTTTCAAACTTGATGAAGTGAAAGAAGCGCTTCAAAAAATTGGTTTACATGCTATTACAGTAACAGAAGCGAAAGGTTTTGGTCGTCAAAAAGAACATACAGAACTTTATCGAGGCGCTAAATATGTTGTTGATTTTCTACCTAAAGTAAAGATTGAAATTGTTGTTGCTGATGAAAAGCTGAAACAAACCGTTGACGCAATACGTAAAGCAGCTCACACAAAACATATTGGAGATGGGAAAATATTTGTTTTTTCCATTGATGATGCCATTCATATCGGCACTGGCGAATCCGGAAGCGATGCTCTTTAACAGATAATGACAAAACTTTTCACCTTTTATCTATCTCAGTCCCAATAAGGAAATTGAATATGACAACCGCATCAGATATTATCAAACAGATTGCAGATAACGAAATCCGTTTTGTCGATTTACGTTTTACCGATCCGCGAGGAAAGTTGCATCACATCACAATGGATATCGCAGAAATCAGCGAAAATATATTTAGTGATGGTGTGATGTTTGATGGTTCTTCAATTTCTGGATGGAAAACAATTAATGAATCTGACATGGTTTTAATGCCAGATCCAGAAACAGCACATATCGATCCTTTTTTTGCTCAATCTACTTTGGTCATATTTTGTGATGTACTCGACCCTGTTTCTGGAGAGTTTTATCGTAGAGATCCTCGTTCTATCGCCAAGAGAGCTGAAGTTTATATGAAATCTTTAGGAATCGGAGATACAATCAATGTAGGTCCAGAAGCGGAATTTTTTATCTTTGATGATGTACGCTATAAAACTGATCCTTACAACACAGGATTCAAACTCGATTCAAGTGAACTTCCATCCAATGATGATACAGAATATGAGATGGGTAATCTCGGTCATCGCCCACGAATGAAGGGAGGATACCTTCCTGTTCCTCCTATTGATTCCTGCCAAGATATGCGCTCTGAAATGCTCACAGCACTTAAAGATATGGGCGTCCAAGTTGAGAAGCATCACCACGAAGTGGCTGCAAGCCAGCATGAATTGGGTATTCGCTTTGATACTCTCGTTCGCGAAGCTGATAAAATGCAAATTTTTAAATATGTCGTACATCAAATAGCAAACAGCTATGGAAAAACAGCAACTTTTATGCCAAAACCGATTTTTGGTGATAATGGCTCAGGCATGCATGTTCACATATCCATTTGGAAAGATGGGAAACCAATTTTTGCGGGAAATGAATATGCTGGACTATCAGAAACCTGCTTATTCTTTATTGGTGGTGTCATTAAGCACGCAAAAGCAATCAACGCCTTTACCAATCCATCCACAAACTCTTATAAGCGTTTAGTACCTGGTTATGAAGCTCCTGTTCTTCTTGCTTATTCTGCACGCAATCGTTCTGCATCTTGCCGTATTCCAATGAGTTCTTCGCCAAATTCAAAACGCGTAGAAGTGCGTTTCCCAGACCCAACAGCAAACCCCTATTTGGCATTTGCAGCACTCTTAATGGCTGGTCTTGATGGCATCAAAAATAAAATTCACCCTGGACATGCTATGGATAAAGACCTTTATGATCTTCCCTTAAAAGAGCTCAAAGAAATCCCCACAGTTTCAGGAAGTCTGCGCGAAGCGCTTGAAGCGCTTGATAAAGATCGTAGCTTTCTTAAAGCTGGCGATGTTTTTGATGATGATCAGATTAACTCTTTCATTCAAGTAAAAATGCAAGAAGTTTTACGCTATGAAACAACTCCCCATCCTGTAGAATTTGATATGTACTATTCTGTTTAAAGAATAATAAGCCATTCTTTTTTATTTAAAAATGGAGGTTAAAACCTCCATTTTTTTAGGTATTTTTCCCACAAAAGAGTACAAATGACTTTTTGCCAATGTACTTTTCCTGTATAAGTCTCTTTCAATCCATTCAAATCAATTATCAAGGTTTCCAATGCTGCGAATTCATCCCTTCTTCCCCATTCTTTTATGCATTGCCTTTATTATATCAATAGCTCAAGCTCATACAGTTACAAATCAAAAACTTATAGCACTTGAAAAAGCAGCATTTGCCTACAGCAAAGCGATTAAAAATGCCGATGTAAATGCCATCTTAAATGCTATCCCTCCCCAAATTATTAACAACTTAACTGCCAAAAAAAATCTCAGTAAATCACAATTCCAACAAATCATGAAAAGCCAAATAGAGCGGTTGACGGAAAGTTATAAAATTGAGAGTATCCACATAGACCAAAAACAAAAACGTGAAGGCAAATTTGATAATGGTGTCCCTTATTTTGTTATGCCTGTAGAGTTTATAACCACAACCAATACT
The DNA here is from genome assembly GCF_053795135.1 of Bartonella sp. B12(2025). NCBI lineage: Bacteria > Pseudomonadati > Pseudomonadota > Alphaproteobacteria > Hyphomicrobiales > Bartonellaceae > Bartonella > Bartonella sp. B12(2025). The sequence continues at coordinate 865,253 of NZ_CP200031.1, forward strand.
GGGGAAAAGTGCTCTATTCAAACTGAGGTTATTGCTCTTCTTTACAATAACCAATGGTATTTTATCCATGGTAATGACGAAGCAATCTTACACATAAGCAATGAAGCATTTCCTGGACTTGAAAAAATAAAAATCAATCCCCAGAAAATCAAAAAAATATCATAATTTGGAAAAAGGGCGCGTTGAATAAAAGAAAATTTGGCTTTACAAAAAAATTGTAGTGATTATAGCAGCAGCATTAAATTCAGCTTTCTTACGAGCACGGTGTTCCGTTGCTTCTTCATCAGCCCCCCATTGTTCTATTATCCAATCTTCATCTAAATGAGCAATATCCCAAGCATGATCTGCATCAAATTTCCCTGCAGCAACAGCGAGGGCGATAAGAGCTGATCCTGTTAAGGTTGTCATTGTATGAAGTGCAGCAAGCATATAAGGAGATTCAACTTTACGTAAATAATTGCTTACCGCTTGAATAGCTTCCCCTGATTGTTCAACATACATAAGCCCTTCTGTTAAATGAAATCGTGCGCCAAGTTTTTCCTCTGCCCAATCCAATAAAGGATCCCACAGTTCACATTGTCGCTGTACCAACTCTTTTGGTCTTTGTGCACGATAAAAGATCATATCGCATGCCACAAAACGCAATAAATCTTCAAAAATAACCTGCACATTATCAGCTATGCCGTCAATAACGGTGTTAACAAGGCGCATAATCGGCATTTTTGCTGGATCAATAACCTCTTTTTGGCTCTCAAATTCCTGCGCTACTAATGCAGCAAACACTTCTGTTGGCACAAGAAAATGGCGCTTTGCCGGCGTTTTAACTGGGCACCCATCCAATAATACAGAAAATCCCCCCTCCTCACTGGAAATCTTCACTTCCCTATAAAATCTTTTTGGTAACGGCTGGTATGAAAGATTTTGAGTCTTCTGGACAGAGCTATTTTCATTCAATGGCATATCAAAATAATCCAAAATTTCGTGCATATTGTTTTACCTCTTACATTTTAAATAAATTTATAGTTTTTCTAAGTTCTGTACACCTTAATAAGATTTAGAATAAAAAGTGGAGAGGCAGTAACATTACTTTAGTAAAGAACAAAAACGTTAACTAGGAAAAGTCTTACATCAATAGTAGGAATTGATAAAGGATTTCCGCTTTATTGAGGAAAACTTCTAGAATTCGCGTGAACAATTGGCAATCTTTTTGGTCATTTTGTTGAAGCTATTTCTTTTATTTTAAAAAAGGAACGCAATGACGAGAGATTCCCCTTGTATTATAAAAAGCAGCGTAACCTTAATAACGGATATGAATTTCCGTATAAAAAAGGAAATGATATCAGATTTTGAACGAGTTTACCAAAAACTATGGAGAAATAAACTTTGTTATCATTCTATTTTTCTAGAAGCTGCAAGGGTATACCATTTAACATTACCCGTCAATATATCCGACAAGAAAAAATACCTAATGCGTGAAATTTTAAATGTGCCTTATATCACCACCCTCAAAGACGATATTTTACAACAAGTTATGCGCGTATACATCTCTCACCAGATCTTATATAAAATTTGCACAGGTCAAAAAGAACAAACTACAAAATTTTTTCTATTATTCTTTCTCACCATCATTTTCATTAAAAGCCAAAAGATTAAAACTTTGTACCATATGAGGTGGTAAAGGTGCAACAATATCCAATAGACCTCCTGAAGGATGAGGTATACGAATACGACGTGCATGAAGGTGAAGTCGGTTTTGAATTCCTCCCGGCAATATCCAATTACTATCAGCAAAAAAATATTTCGAATCTCCGATGATAGGATGATCCATATGAGCGGCGTGCACACGTAGCTGATGTGTTCTACCCGTATAAGGTTCCATTTCAAGCCACGAAAGAGCACGTCCTCGGGTATCTAAAATGCGATAGTAGGAAACTGCATGGTTAGAATCTGGCTCCCCATGTTCACAAACATGCATTTTATCACCTTCTGCAGTAGTTTTCTTAACAATCCATGTTGAAATTTTGTCCTGTTTTTTTTTAGGCACCCCACGAACCAATGCCCAATAAGTCTTTTTCGTTTCCCGTGTTCTAAAAGCAGCCGTTAAACTCTGCGCAGCACCCCTTGATCGCGCAACAATGAGCACACCTGATGTTTCACGATCAAGACGATGAACCAAACGCGGTTTTTCACCTTTTTTATTACGCCATACCTCAAGCATACTGTCCATATGGCGCGTTAAGCCAGAGCCACCTTGTACAGCTAAACCCGCAGGTTTATTAAAAACAAAAACTTTTGGATCTTCATAGAGCAGCATTTTTTTCAAAACGGTTGCATCATCTTGTCCCCGAAGTATTTTATTTGTTACAGGAAGGCTTTCATTATTATCAACAGGTAAAGGCGGCACACGAACAGATTGCCCTATAAAAAGACGTGAAGCGGCTTTAACACGCCTACCGTCAACCCGTATCTGGCCAGAACGCAGTAGTTTTTGTAAATATCCAAATCCAAGTCCTGAATAATGCACTTTAAACCAGCGATCTAAGCGCATTCCATTTTCGTCTGCCTCAACCTCTTTTATTTCTACGCCTGCCATGAAAATCCCCTTACCAGATAATTTTATTGATCCATTTTTGCATCCTATCTTTATAAATACAAAAACTCACATCCTATAAAGTTGGCTTTATCACGCCATATTACATCAGTATCCAAAATTGCATTTTCCTACTGTTCAAATTTTATTAGCTAAAAACCTAGAAATTATAAAAACTGATAACCTTTACGCTTGTAATAATCGCTAGTGGAAATAATCACCTGTATCCTTCCGTGCACGTATCTTCACTTACTAAAAATAACAAAGAAAAAATATCTGTTTTAATCTGTATTGCTAAATATTATATTAGCTATTATCACCATCGCAGCACCTATTTTATTCGAATGAGTCATTGACTTCATTGAAGAAAAATCAGCTATTATCTTGAATCTCACGGTTTTGGTATATTTTGTATTTCACATACTATTGCTTATGTCCTTGTTGCTCGCGATGCTGACCGCTTGGCACATAGATATCGGTTAGCTTTTTTAACTAAATTTTTTGGATGTATCATTGCTATGCCTTTAATTTGGCATCAACAGTAGAGAACTTCTAAAGCTCTTCATTATACTCTTGCGCCGTAGACTCCATGTCAATCATATAGCTTTATTTTATGTATCAACATCTCTTAACTCTTGTCGCCCTATTCATTTTTATCCTTAACCTTTAACATGAATTGGCGTTTTTCAATAGCATTAGTTGTGCTCGCCATCATCTGCATTGACTGCACATTTGGTGATGTGAAAAACAAAAAACGGACAAGCTGCTGTAGAACGCTATCATCATAACCTTCTTAAACATAGCACTGATTCAATCTCTAACGTTTTCATCGTACAAAGATATAATCGAATAAAAGAAGAAACTTCAGCACTTTATCAGCATATAAACAATCTTCTTACAGCGCAAAACCCTGTTATTGGTAAGCTCTTGCGAGTAATTTAAACGAAATTCATAAACTATTTCAATAGGTTATATCATTTTTTAGGGCTTTTTGTAGAAAAAGACCAATTACATGTAAGTGAAGTAATTGCTTTCGTCAGATTTGCACAATTAATAATTAGCCGTTTGGATTAAATGAACAGTTTTATTAACTTAAGCGTATACTCACAAGCAAGACTACAGGAATTCTTTGTAATGAAAGACTCAACCTTTCATATTAGTGAACCTGAAAATCTACTTCCATCCAACATATTCAGACACAATACAATTCCACCACATTACCTATAAACTCCCAAATTCTTCTCAAGATTTTTTTAACATTTCATTTGAGGTTAAAACAGAGCAGACTGTTATGATTATAGAACTAACAAGTGCTAGCAAACAACATTAATCAATTTGTTTTGTTGCAGCGTGTGTACAGTCCTACATTTAGATACATATCTCCATTCACAGAATAAATACACGCTCTGTTAATCGCAAACCCTTAGGAAAATATAGCAATAGTGTTTCAAGACGTTAGCCTTTTCAACCAAAGTATTTCACGATAACATCTTGATAGAAAGAGCGACCACAACGAATAAGAAACTTTATGAAGCAACAAAGATAGTAGCTACCCACGATTTTATTCTAAAAAAAATATTTATTATAACAAACACAATGGTTGGCGAGCAAGGCTCTCAATTGTCATGTGAGAAAAGGCAACGGCTAACAATCGCGCGCATTGTTTTTTAAAATGTACCCATTCTCATTCTAAAAGAAGCAACAGGTATTCTTGATGTTGAGGGTTAAAGATGCTCTCGAAAACATAAATCACAACCGCACCATTTTTATTATAGCACCTCGTTTTTTAACAATATGCAATGCTAATGTTGTGCTATTTTTAGAATATGGTCACTTAACTGAAAAAGGAAACTTTCAAGAATTGATCGATAAAGACAGCCGCTTCTATAAACTATTAAAAGCTGAAGGTTTGACAATCAATTACCAACAATAGAAAGAGAAGATGAAAACGTAATCCCTTAGCATGAAGCCATGGCATCCATAAAATCAACTCTTCATCTTTAAAGAAAAACCGTATCTAAATGATAGCCCCCTCTCTTTAAGAGATCTAAAATCTACATAATAAACATTATCTTTCAAGAGAGGCTTTCAACGCCGTAAGTGCATCATCAGCTTTATCCCCTTCAGGACCGCCAGCCTGTGCCATATCAGGGCGACCACCACCACCTTGACCACCAAGAGCAACTGAAAGAATACGCACTAAATCAACAGCATTCCACTGATCAACTAAATCATCAGTAACACCAACCACAGCAGTCCCCTTGTTATCCTCTGAAATACCAATGAAAGCAATTATTCCAGATCCAATCTTCTTCTTTCCAGAATCCACTAACGTCTTAAGATCCCGTGGTGAAATATTTCTAACCACACGCCCCATAAAAGAGATACCATTGATGATGCTGATATCTTCTTGAGCACTCTTTATAGCTCCATCACTTAAAATAATTTTCTTGCGTACATCATTCAATTCTTTTTCAAGTTTACGACGATCATCAAGAAAAATCCGAACACGTTCTTCTACGTCAGCAGAAGAAGTTTTTAAAAGATCAGCAATTTCACAAATCCTCTCATTTTGACGACTGAGATAAAGGCGTGCAGCTGTACCTGTTAAAGCTTCAATACGGCGAACTCCAGCTGCTACAGAACTTTCAGAAACAATATGAATCAGACCTATATCTCCTGTTCTCTGCACATGAGTCCCCCCACAAAGCTCTATTGACCAATGCTTTTTCAATCCTCCCTCTTCAAACTTGTCCCCCATAGAAATAACACGAACTTCATCACCATATTTTTCACCAAATAATGCCATCGCTCCTTCAGAAATTGCATCATCCACCGCCATGTACCGTGTTGTTACTTCACTATTTTGCAAAACAATATCATTTGCTAAATCTTCTATTTTTTTCAACTCTTCTGAAGTAACTGATTTTGGATGAGAAAAGTCAAAACGCAACCGATCCGATGATACAAGAGAGCCCTTCTGAGTAACATGGGGTCCCAATATTTGACGTAAAGCTTCGTGTAATAAATGGGTAGCAGAATGGTTCATACGAATTTTCTTACGGCGAACAATATCAACGGTTAATTCTACACAATCAGATACCTTTGCCTGACCAGACTTCACTTCTCCAATATGGATAAAAATACCATCACCCTTTTTCTGAGTATCATGCACATCAAAAATAAAACTTTCACCAGAAATGATACCGCTATCACCAATCTGCCCGCCAGATTCGCCATAAAAAGGTGTTTGATTAACAACAAGAATAGCTTTCTGCCCTGAAGAAATATGATTAACAATTTTACCATCGCATACAAGAGCCGCAATAACGCCTTCAGCTTTTTCTGTTTCATAACCTAAAAATTCTGTCGCCCCCACTTTGTCAAAAACAGAAAACCAAATCGTCTCTGTTATAATCTCACCGGATCCAGACCAATTTGCCCGCGCCTCCTCTTTCTGACGTTCCATCACTTTATCAAACGCATTAACATCAACAGATATTCCACGATGTCGAAGAACATCTTGCGTTAAATCAAGCGGAAAACCATACGTATCATAAAGTTTGAAAGCGATTTCACCATTAAAATGATCCCCTTCTTTAAGATTGGTACTCGCTTTGTTCAACAAACCAAGCCCCCGTTCAAGAGTTTTACGAAAACGCATTTCTTCTAACTTTAAAATTTCTGAAATCAAAGATTCAGCGCGCACCAATTCAGGATAGACTTGTCCCATTTCGCGGATTAAAGAAGGCAAAAGACGCCACATCAATGGTTCTTTAACACCAAGAAGATGAGCGTGACGCATAGCACGACGCATAATACGACGTAAAACATATCCCCGACCTTCATTGGAAGGAAGAACACCATCAGCAATCAAAAACGCGGATGAGCGAAGATGATCAGCAATCACACGGTGGCTCGCAACAAAATCACCAGTTGCCTTAACCTCCGTTATCTCTTCTGACGCACTAATTAATGCGCGAAAAAGATCAATATCATAATTATCATGAACCCCCTGCAAAACAGCAGCGATACGCTCTAATCCCATACCCGTATCAATAGAAGGATGAGGCAACTCAACACGCTCTTCCTTGCTCACTTGCTCATATTGCATAAAGACAAGATTCCAAATTTCAACAAAGCGATCACCATCTTCATCAGTACTTCCTGGTGGTCCGCCCTGGATTTTATCACCATGATCATAAAAAATTTCCGAACAAGGACCACAGGGACCTATATCCCCCATCGCCCAAAAATTATCAGCCGTCGCAATACGGACAATTTTTTCGTCTGGAAGACCTGAAATTTTACGCCACAATCCAGCAGCAACATCATCACTGTGATAAACTGTCACCAACAATTTATCTTTTGGAAAACAAAATTCCCTCGTTAAAAGATTCCATGATAAAAAAATAGCTTCTTCTTTAAAATAATCACCGAAAGAAAAATTACCCAGCATTTCAAAAAATGTATGATGGCGCGCCGTATAGCCAACATTATCAAGATCATTATGCTTTCCACCCGCACGGACACATTTTTGTGCAGTTGTTGCCTGTTTATAAGGACGCTGCTCAAGTCCAGTAAAAACATTTTTAAACTGCACCATTCCTGCATTTGTAAACATGAGTGTCGGATCATTACGCGGAACAAGTGGGCTAGAAGAAAGAACTTTATGCCCATTAAGGTGAAAATAATCCAAAAAAGTTGACCGTATACTATTAACACTATTCATATTGACACCTGCAGAGTACAGCACAAAACCATAAAAGCCCCCCCTTCATTAAATATTCTCTTTGCCACGCGCAAAGTCAATTTAATCAAAGAGTGAAACTTTTTTCAAAAAAATTGAAATATAAACGATCTTATATTTAAAAACTCTAATAAATAAAAAAACAGAAAGTCTTTTAACTGAAGAAATAGTACTCAAACAAACTTTTCATCAAATTGTTTCATCACTTTCTGTATTTCCTGACCCTACATTTTCTAACAATTCAATCGCAATTAAACCCGCATTTTGGCGCAAAGCTGTCTCGATCTCTGCCGCTACTTCTGCATGCTCGCGTAAAAACTGCTTCGCATTTTCACGTCCCTGCCCTAAACGTTGAGAATTGTAAGAAAACCATGCACCAGATTTCTCCACAATGCCAACTTTGACTCCCAAGTCAATCAACTCGCCTAATTTGGAAATACCTTCACCATAAATAATGTCAAACTCAACTTGCTTGAATGGAGGAGCCAATTTATTCTTCACCACTTTAACACGTGTCTGATTTCCAACGATCATATCACGATCTTTAATGGATCCAATGCGACGAATATCTAAACGAACAGAAGCATAAAACTTCAAGGCATTTCCACCTGTTGTCGTTTCAGGAGAACCAAACATCACACCAATTTTCATGCGAATTTGATTAATAAAGATCACCATACAGTTAGAGCGAAAAATTGATGCTGTTAATTTTCGCAAAGCTTTACTCATTAACCGTGCTTGCAACCCAGGTAAAGCATCACCCATTTCACCATCAATTTCTGCGCGCGGTGTCAAAGCTGCAACTGAATCAACAACGAGCACATCAACCGCCCCAGAACGAACGAGTGTCTCAGTAATTTCCAATGCCTGTTCACCAGTATCTGGTTGAGAAATGAACAAGTTTTCTAAGTCAACACCAAGTTTACGTGCATAAATAGGATCAAGAGCGTGCTCTGCATCTATAAAAGCGCAAACCCCACCAACTTTCTGTGCTTCAGCAATAGCATGAAGAGCCAATGTCGTTTTTCCAGAACTTTCTGGTCCATAAATCTCAATAATACGCCCCTTTGGCAATCCACCTATACCCAAAGCAATATCCAAAGATAACGAACCAGTAGGAATTGTTTCAATTTCAACAACCTGCTCTTTTTGCCCAAGACGCATAATTGAGCCTTTACCGAAAGAACGTTCAATTTGTGATAGAGCAGCATCAAGAGCTTTTGTTTTATCCACGATTATATCCTTGACCGATTCATAATAACCCAAATTTCAGTGTACACTGTTCTTCTAATCTAACTAAACCCCTGAGTTTAGATTTTCACAGACTATTTTTATTCCTATCCCCTTATTGTGTCCACAACAGCACATGAAATTAGAAACCGCTTCTTTATCTTACGATACAATATACTTCAATAAAATACCTCAATGTAAAGATAAAGAAGCTCGATACATTTATAGCTTTCCTCCAGAAAAGAAACAATTCAAATTTCAACACAATGTTTTGTACCCACCCCTCCCAATTTCTTTTGTACGCACACTTAAGTCTTCACCCAGCTATTGATACCCAGAAGATTCATTACAAGTAAAATCCATACCTCTGCACTCAACTTAAATTATAAAATACAGAGCAGATCCACAAATTACAGATGCAAAACACTCATTAAAACCTGTATGAACATCCCAGCTGTCAAAAAGAAAAACTTTTTACTTTATAAGAATAATAAGTGTTTCAGTTATGATCTAAATTATCAATGATAACTGCCATCATACAACACAAACAAAATCAGTCCAAAAATAATAACAAATCTTCTCTCAAATAAAATGACATTTTTATTAATTGCCTCGCCTTTGTCGCAATTTCTTCCACCACTCAAGACGTTTTGCAATCTCACGTTCAAAACCACGTTCTTGTGGTTGATAATAGATCTGACGTCCAAGCTTTTCAGGAAAATATTCCTGTCCTGAAAAAGCATCGGGTTCATCATGGTCATAACGATAACCATGTCCATACCCTTCTTCCTTCATAAATTCTGTAGGAGCATTAAGGATATGCTTAGGGGGAGACAAAGAACCGTTTTTACGTGCACAATGCATAGCTGCTTTATACGCAAGATATGTTGCATTTGATTTTGGTGCAGTCGCAACATAAAGGCATGCTTGCGCTAAAGCCAACTCTCCTTCTGGCGATCCTAAATAATCATAAGCATCCTTCGCAGCATTACAAATGACAAGAGCTTGTGGATCTGCCAAACCAACATCTTCAACAGCCATACGCACTAATCTTCGACCAATGTATAAAGGATCTTCACCTGCATCAAGCATACGTGCCAAATAGTAAAGGGCAGCATCAGGATCAGATCCACGAACAGATTTATGTAATGCTGAAATAAGATTATAATGACCATCTCTCCCCTTATCATAAATTGGAGCACGACGCTGAGTGATTTTCTGCAAAGCGACAGCATCGAATATCTCCCCCGGTTGTGCAGCAGACCAAATTTCCTCTGCTAATGTTAACACTGCCCGTGCGTCACCATCAGACATTCTTATCAAAAGGTCTCTGGCATAATCATCCAAGGGAAGAGGCTTCCCTTCCACTTCTTCAGCCCGTTTCAAAAGTATATCTAAACTTTCATTATCATGTGGAAAAAATGTCAAAACACGTGCACGAGAAAGAAGGGCAGCGTTAAGTGCAAATGAAGGATTCTCAGTTGTTGCACCTATAAGAATCACAGTGCCATCTTCCATAACGGGAAGAAAGCTGTCCTGCTGAGCACGATTAAACCGATGAATTTCATCTACAAACAAAAGCGTTTGAGATCCAGACATAGACCGAATCTGCGCACCTTCAAAAATCTTCTTAAGCTCAGAAACTCCAGTAAAAATAGCAGAGACTTGTTCAAAAGCGAAATTTGTTTCAAGTGCTAACAAACGTGCAATCGTTGTTTTGCCTGTCCCTGGAGGTCCCCAGAAAATCATCGAACCAAACGAATCAGCTGTCACCATACGTGAAAGAAGACCCTTTTCTCCAACCAGATGATTTTGTCCCGTTACATCATTGAGAGAACGAGGACGCATTCTTTCCGCAAGCGGTTGATTTTTATTAACTTGAATATCAAACGAAGAAGTAAAAAAATCTTTATTCAAAAAAAACCTCAGCGAATAAATTGGCGAATATACACACCGTCACGTTCATATTCCAATTGCCAAATACGTGGACGATCTCGCATAAGAACCTTTTTTAACTGACTGACTGTTTGAATTTTATGACCATTAACAACACGCAAAATATCTCCGGGACGAAAAATTCCAGCAGCGTTGCTCATTTCATCAAGACTGGTAATCACAACACCTCTTGCAGATACAGGAAGATGGAAACGTCGACTGTTTTGCGGTGTTAAATCTAATACTTCAGCACCAGAAAAAGGACTTTCATCAATAATCTTTTCAGATTTTAAAAGTGCAGATTCCGGTATTGATACAACAGTTATTTCTGTCTTGAAAATTTTACCACTTCGTAAATATTCTAAAACAAGGCTATGCCCAATATCAGCTGTCATCAAACGATATCCAAGAACATCTGGACTATCAACGCGCATCCCTTGTACACTCAAAATAACATCACCTACTTTCAAGCCTGCTTTTGCAGCAGGACTGTCTTTGATAATTTCAATGACAAGAGCACCATAAGGGCGTTCTAAACCTAAACCACTTGCAATATCGGGCGTAACATTTTGAAAAGACGCACCAATATAAGGTGGTACAAAATACTTCCTACCGCGTTTAACAGTATCAAGCATCACTTTTACAAGATTTGCTGGAATGGCAAAACCAATCCCTACAGAACCACCTGAGCGAGAATAAATGGCCGTATTAATCCCGATTAACTGTCCTTTCATATCAATCAAAGCTCCACCAGAATTTCCTGGATTAATGGCAGCATCTGTTTGAATAAAAAAATCAAAATCAGAAATACCAACACGTGTACGCGCTTGCGCTGAAACAATACCACTTGTAACCGTTTGTCCAACACCAAAAGGATTACCAATTGCTAAAACAAGATCACCAACTTCAACTGCATCAGAATCTCCTAAAGGAAGAATAGGAAACTGCGCTCCCTTTGTATCAATTTCAAGAACGGCAATATCCGTTTCTTCATCTCTTAACATAACCTTACTTTCAAACTCTCGTCCATCAGAAAGAGCAACTTTAATTTCGTCTGCATCCTTAATGACATGATAATTAGTAACGATCAAACCACGTGCATCAACAATTACCCCTGACCCCAACGAAGATTGTCTACGCAAGGGGCGATTATTTTGATAACGACCAAAAAATTGCTCAAAAAATGGATCGCCTTCAAAAGGCGAACGCGTTCTAATTTGCCGCGCTGCATAAATATTTACGACAGACGGAATAGTTTTTTTTACTAAAGGAGCAAATGAAAGGGTAATTTCTTTTTGTGTTTTCGGAGTTTGAGCATACGCGCAATGAAAGGATATCTGTGCCATAACAGCAAAAAAAAGCCACACCCAAAAAAAATGCTTCATCACTCACTCCTCAGAAAACCAATCTACTCTTTATATTAATAGGATAAGAAACCCTTTTATCCTCATAAGCTAAGAATTTTCATTAATATTTATAATGAAGAAGAAAAACAACCATTTGAATAATAAATATTATAAAAATCAAATAACTCAATATCTTATAACCTTCTATCAGTGTTTATCTTTTGAACAAAACCAACTCCGAAATGCTCCAAAAAAAACCGCCTTAGAAAGGCGGTTCTCTAAAACCTAATAGAAAAAAACGCTTTATCTTCATGAAGAAGCTTCTTTTTCATTTGCAAAACCTTCTCTGCGTACACGATCTACAGCACCCTTCGCATCAACATCACGATCAACAAACTCTATAACAGCCATGGGGGCATTATCACCGGTACGAAATCCCGCTTTTATAATACGCAAATACCCACCACTGCGCGATGCATAACGCGGTGCAAGCGTATCAAATAATTTTGCAACTTTTCCCACATCACGAATAGCCGCAATTGCTTGTCGACGCGCATGCAAACCTCCACGCTTACCGAGCGTAACTAATTTTTCAACAATAGGACGAATTTCTTTAGCCTTTGGAAGCGTTGTCACAATCTGCTCATGCTCGATCAGCGAAACCGCCATATTAGCAAACATTGCTTTACGGTGACTGGCAGTCCGGTTCAACTTGCGGCCTGACTTACTATGACGCATGAGCCTTCTCCTTAAATTCTAAATTCTAATACTGATCTTCATAACGTTTGGCAAGATCATCAATGTTTTCAGGCGGCCACGCAGAAATCTCCATACCAAGATGCAACCCCATACATGCCAAAACTTCTTTAATCTCATTTAACGACTTCCGTCCAAAGTTTGGTGTCCGAAGCATTTCAGATTCTGTTTTTTGGATAAGATCACCAATATAGACAATATTATCATTCTTCAGACAATTAGCCGAACGAACTGAAAGTTCTAGCTCATCCACCTTTTTGAGAAGCGCAGGATTAAAAGAAAGCTCCGAATCAGACTCTTCAACAACTTCTTTCTGCGGCTCCTCAAAATTAACAAATAACGATAATTGATCCTGAAGAATACGCGCTGCAAAAGCAACAGCATCTTCTCCATTAACAGCACCATTCGTTTCAATCGTAAGCGTTAATTTATCATAATCCAGAACTTGACCTTCACGCGTATTTTCTACTTTATAAGATACTTTACGAATTGGTGAATAAAGACTGTCAACTGGAATCTGACCTATTCGCGCATCATCAACACAATTACGATCAGATGGAACATAACCTTTCCCTGTACTGACAATAAACTCCATACGAATCTCAGCACCTTCATCAAGAGTACAGATAACGTGCTCTGGATTCAAAATTTCCATATCTCCAACAGTATTGATATCTCCAGCTTTCACAACACCAGGACCCTCTTTACAAATAACGACACGCTTAGGGCCTTCTTCTTCCATACGAAGCGCAATTTCTTTGATATTAAGAATAATATCTGTAACATCCTCACGAACACCTGGAATTGATGAAAACTCATGCAGTACACCATCAATCTGCACAGCGGTAATTGCAGCACCACGAAGCGATGACAGTAATACGCGACGAAGCGCATTCCCTAACGTCAAGCCAAAACCACGCTCAAGAGGCTCCGCAATCACGCTCAAAACATTCGGATTATCATGCGTACAAAACTCAACCTTATTGGGTTTAATCAGTTCCTGCCAGTTTTTCTGGATCATATTTTCATTCCCGTTCTCTAGTTCCGCTACCATCCAATCGTAACGGCTAATGTGAACATCAGAGAAGCCTCTGACAACAAAAAACAATACCCAACTTAAACACGCCGCCTTTTCCGCGGACGACATCCATTATGAGGAATCGGTGTTACATCACGAATAGAAGTAATAACAAAACCAACAGACTGCAATGCACGCAGAGCAGATTCACGACCCGCCCCGGGACCACAAACCTCAACTTCTAATGAACGCATACCGTGCTCCTGCGCTTTCTTAGCGCAATCTTCTGCTGCAACCTGAGCAGCAAAAGGCGTAGATTTACGCGAACCCTTAAACCCCTGAGCACCAGCAGACGACCACGCAATTGTATTTCCCTGAGCATCAGCAATAGTAATCATTGTATTGTTAAATGTTGAATTGATATGCACAACACCTGATGAAATATTTTTGCGTTCGCGACGACGAACACGTGTGGCTTCTTTGGCCATGTTCTTCCTTTCAATGATCTCTACACTACCGTAACACCAGCAGCTCCACCCTCTTTCTTTTTGTTAAAAAAACTTTAACAAAAAAAACAGAACAATTAAAAAACAAAATCCTTTTTTTTAAAAAAATACTGTTATTTTTTCTTACCAGCAATTGCCCTAGCTGGACCCTTACGTGTGCGTGCATTTGTATGTGTACGCTGCCCACGAACAGGTAAAGAACGGCGATGACGCAACCCACGATAACAACCAAGATCCATTAAACGTTTAACATTCATAGCCACCTCGCGTCGAAGATCACCTTCAACTTGATAACCCTGATCTATCGCTTCACGGATCTGTAATACATCTGCGTCCGAAAGCTCATGCACACGACGCTCCGCAGGAATGCCAACCTTTTTAGTAATTTCTTGAGCAAATTTTTGTCCAATCCCGTGGATATACTGAAGCGCAATAACGACACGCTTATTTGTCGGGATATTGACGCCAGCAATACGAGCCACGCCTACTCTCCTTGGTTATGTTAATAATTAACCATAAAATACTTGATGTACCCTACAGAAAAAATGATCCGGTATAAAAACATTCCGAATCCCATTATTTTACCGAAATAAATTAAAGATGTTTTTGATAGATCTCACCAAAAAAGTCAACACTTTTCATTTATTTCTAAAAAAAATTCCTTATTGAAGAAACTCTCTAATCATGCGTGAGACTTCAGTAATATTAATCATTCCATCAACTACCTTCAATAATCCCCTCTCTGAATAAAATTCCGATAGGGGGGCTGTTTTCTCACGATATTCCACTAATCGCTTTGCAAAAGAAATAGGATTATCATCTGAACGAGCCTGCACACCAGAAGCTATTGTTTCCTCAACACGTCTTTTTATTCGCTCAATCAACGCGCCTTCATCAACGCTCAGCTCAATAACAGCGTCAAGCCGCATATTTTTTGACTGCAGAATCTGTTGCAATGCTTCTGCCTGTCCCACAGTCCGCGGATATCCATCCAAAACAAAACCATTTACACAATCACTCTCATCAATCCGATTCGACACAATTTGATTAACAATACTATCAGGAACCAAAGCCCCAGAGCTCATAATAGCTTTAGCTTTTTTCCCAACTTCCGTTTCTCTGGAAATAACTTCACGCAACATATCACCTGTCGATAACTGAGGGATACTATACTCCTCAGTCAACATTTTAGCTTGTGTACCTTTTCCAGCTCCAGGAGGCCCTAAAATAATAACTCTCATCGATTCCTCTTACCTCCACGAAGTTTTGACTTTTTAATCAATCCTTCATATTGGTGCGCAATAAGATGACCTTGAATTTGAGCAACTGTATCAAGTGTAACACTAACAACAATCAACAAGGACGTCCCCCCAAGATAAAAAGGAACCTGTAGTGCAGAAATCATAAATTCAGGTAACAAACAAACCAAAACAATATAAATCGCCCCAACAACAGTAATGCGTGTCAAAACATAATCAATATATTCAGCTGTACGCTCACCCGGACGAATCCCTGGAATAAAACCAGAATGCTTTTTCAACTGCTCTGCTGTATCGCTTGGATTAAACACAATAGCTGTATAAAAAAAACAAAAAAATGCTATCAAAATGGCATAGACAATCATATAGAGTGGTTGTCCATGATCAAGAGAATAAGAAATAGCCTGAATCCATTGCGGCATTTTGTCAGAAAAATTATTAACAGTTGCAGGCAACAACAACAAAGATGAAGCAAAAATCGGAGGAATAACACCGGCAGTATTCAGCTTTAAAGGAAGATGTGACATATCTCCCTGAAACATTTGATTACCAACCTGACGTTTCGGATATTGAATAAGAATTCGCCGTTGCGCACGCTCGACAAAAACAATAACTCCTATAACAAAAATTGCAATAAAAACGATTCCTATTAATAAAAAAGTTGATAAATCAGCCTGACTATGAGCAGTCAAAAGTTGAGCAAAAGTGGAAGGAAGATTAGCCACAATACCTGTGAAAATAATAAGAGAAACCCCATTACCAACACCGCGTGACGTAATTTGCTCACCAAGCCACATTAAAAACATCGTTCCACCAACAAGTGTGATAACAGAAGAAATACGGAACATAATACCCGGTTCCACAACAATTTGAAGCCCTGTCCCTATACCAGTTTCAAGCGCAATCGCGATGCCAAACGCTTGCAGAATTGCCAATACTACTGTTACGTAGCGGGTATACTGATTAATAATCTTACGCCCCCCTAATTCACCTTCTTTTTTGAGAGTTTCTAACGAAGGAATAATTGAGGTAAGCAACTGCACAATAATTGACGCCGATATATATGGCATAATGCCAAGTGCAAAAATTGCCATGCGTCCAACAGCGCCTCCAGCAAACATATTAAACAGTCCCAAAACACCAGATGCATGATGTTCAAATGTCTGCCGTAAAGAATCGATATCAATACCAGGAAGAGAAACATAAGTGCCAAAGCGATACACAAGAAGCGCAGCTAGGGTAAACCAAATACGTTTTTTCAATTCGGTTGCACGTGAAAAAGTACCAAAGTTTATATTGGAAGCAAATTGCTCTGCCGCTGATGCCATAAAATGTCTCCAATCCACACTTCAGCTCTTTAAATCACAGAAGTATAACTTTTAAAACCCATATCGTCATACATATATAAATGCACAACTTAAACAATTCTCCATAAAAGACATTCCAAAACGAAGCATACAATCCTCCTTAGAACATCATTCATATCAAAACAAGCTCACCGAATAACCTCAGGAAACATAACCTGACCGCCGGCTTTTTCAATTTTAATACGAGCGGCCTTAGAAGCACCAGAAACATGAAATATAATCTTTTCTTTCAAATCTCCATCAGAAAGAAGACGTACCCCACTCTTCACACGACGAATAATACCGGCCTCTTTCAGTGCAATAATATCAACAGGCTTCTCAATATTCAACTTGCCCGCATCAACCGCAAACTGAACACGTCCCAAAGAAACTTCATTATAGGTCTTTGCGAAAAAATTTCTAAATCCACGTTTTGGCAAACGACGATAGATAGGCATTTGCCCACCTTCAAAACCATTAAGCGAAACACCAGAACGTGATTTTTGCCCTTTTACACCACGACCAGCAGTTTTACCAGTACCAGAACCAATACCACGCCCAACACGTTTACGATTTCTTGTTGCGCCTTCGCGATCACGCAGTTCATTGAGTTTCATATTTTATACTCCCGCAACATTTAATTTTCATCTACAACACGAACAAGATGCTGAACTTTAGTAATCATACCTCGTACACAAAGCGTATCTTCTAAAACACGCCGCCGCCGCATTTTATTTAATCCGAGACCCTTCAAGATCGAACGCTGAATTTGTGAATTCCGAATCGGACTTCCAATTTGTTCTATCGTCACAGTTTTCTTACTCTGAGATTTTTTCTGAACCATTTCCTAATTCCTTTTCTGATAATCTCAGAAACTACCCTTCCGCATCAACTAAATGCCTACGACGCGCCTGCAAAGTTGAATATTTAATACCACGTTGAGCCGCAATATCTCTAGGATGCATCTGACGTTTTAACGCATCAAATGTCGCACGCACCATGTTATAAGGATTGGATGACCCTAGTGATTTTGCAACAACATCCTGCACACCAAGAGTTTCAAAAATAGCACGCATCGGTCCACCAGCGATAATACCGGTACCAGCAGAAGCTGAACGTAACAAAACACGACCAGCTCCATGACGACCTTCAAGATCATGATGCAATGTACGCCCAGACCGAAGCGGGACATAAACCATTCCACGCTTTGCAGATTCTGTAGCCTTACGAACTGCCTCTGGTACTTCACGCGCTTTACCATGACCAAAGCCCACACGCCCTTTCTGATCTCCAACAACAACAAGAGCAGCAAAACCAAAACGCCTACCACCCTTTACAACTTTAGCAACACGATTGATATGAACAAGCCTATCGACAAATTCACTATCACGCTCATCACGCTCACTACGTTCTTTTTGTGCCATTCCTCATTCCTTTTTCTTTTCCGGAAGCACGGTAAAAAAGTCCCATCATAAAACCAGAGAAACTTACACGAAATACCCAAAAATTCTCTCACTTAAATTTTTGAACAAAGTATCTCAGAAGTTCAAGCCACCTTCACGAGCAGCTTCAGCCAAAGCCTTTACTCTACCATGGTAAACATATGCTCCACGATCAAAAACCACCTTATTAACACCAGCTTCCTTTGCACGTTCAGCAATTAATTTACCAACAGCAAAAGCCGCTTCTTTATCAGAACCACTTTTTAGCGATTTTTTTAAATCACCTTCAAGAGTAGATGCTGAAACAAGTGTGCATCCATGCAAATCATCGATAATCTGTGCATAAATGTTCTGATTTGAACGATAAACACTAAGGCGCGGACGATCACTAGTAGCCATTCTGATCCTACGGCGAACACGCCGTGCACGACGCCGGATAATGTCCTTAGATGAAACCATAATGCAAAATCCTTATTTCTTTTTACCTTCTTTACGAAAGATACGCTCATCTGCATGCTTAACGCCTTTGCCTTTGTATGGCTCAGGTTTACGATATTCGCGAATTTCTGCTGCGACTTGCCCAACTTGCTGCTTATCAATTCCAGAAACAACAACTTCCGTAGGCTTAGGAACCGTTACAGTAACACCTGATGGCACTTTATAAATCACATCGTGCGAAAAACCTAATGACAACTGGACATCCCTACCCTGCAAAGCAGCACGATAACCAACTCCATTGATTTCTAGCTTCTTCTCAAAACCATCCTTCACACCACAAAAAATATTTTCAATCATTGAGCGTGACATGCCCCATTTAGAGCGTGCACCTTTTGATTGATCCCGCGGAGAAACCGATATAACATTCTCCTCAAACTCGACCAAGACTTCGTCATTAACAACGTAACTTAGTTCACCTTTTGGGCCTTTTGCCTTAACCAGCTGACCTTCAACAGTCGCAATAACCCCCGAAGGAACTAAAATGGGCTTTTTTCCAATACGAGACATTGTTCTAACCTATTTTTCTTCTGTTTTCTTACAATCACTCAGAAAACACGACAAAGAAGCTCTCCACCAACATTCTGTTCACGTGCCTCATGATCCGCCATCACTCCTTTAGGAGTCGATAAAATCGAAATACCAAGGCCATTCGCCACTTGAGGAAGTGATTTAGAAGAAACATATACACGACGACCAGGCTTTGAAACACGTGAAATCTCACGAATAGCGGCTAATCCTTCAACATATTTCAACTCGATTTCAATCTCAGATTTTCCATCACCCAAATTGACTTGATTATATCCGCGAATATAACCTTCATACTGAAGAACATCAAGAACACGCGCACGAAGCTTCGAAGCAGGCGTAACCACTTTGTTTTTTTTACGACCAAGTGCATTACGAATACGCGTTAACATATCACCAAGAGGATCTGACATAGACATTAAGCAATCTCCTCTCACCAACTAGACTTAACAATGCCTGGAATATGGCCAACAGAACCAAATTCACGCAATGCAATCCGCGACATTTTTAATTTACGATAATAAGCTCGCGGACGCCCAGAAACCTCACAACGATTACGGACACGAACTTTTGCAGAATTACGCGGTAATCCTGCCAATTGAACAGAAGCTTTAAAACGCTCTTCAAGAGAAATCTTTTGATCCATAACTATTGCTTTCAAGCGTGCCCGACGCGCAGCATAACGCTTTACCATCATCTCACGACGCTTATTTTTTTCAACGGCACTTACTTTGGCCATAATCTTACCTCGCTACATTTGCCGTTACGAGCGAAAAGGAAAATTAAAAGCACGTAACAATTCACGTGCTTCATCATCCGTTTTTGCTGTCGTACAAACGATAATATCCATACCCCAAATTTGATCAACTTTATCATAGTTGATTTCTGGAAACACAATATGCTCTTTAATACCCATAGCAAAATTACCACGACCATCAAAGCTTTTCGGATTCAGACCACGAAAATCACGAACTCGTGGAAGCGCAATTGTAATAAGACGATCCAAAAACTCAAACATACGATCTTTGCGCAATGTAACTTTAGCCCCAAGAGGTATTCCTTCACGAACTTTGAAGGTCGCGATGGAATTACGCGCACGAGTAACAACAGCCTTCTGACCTGTTATTAACCCCAAATCCTCAGCAGCAACAGACGGCTTCTTGGAATCAGCAGTTGCTTCACCAATTCCCATGTTAACCACAATTTTATCAACACGCGGAATTTGCATCACATTTTTATAATTAAACTTCTCTTGAAGCGCCTTACGAACCACTTCAAAGTAATACGTCTTCATACGCGGCATTTGTTTTTCTTCAGCCATTAATCAACTCTCCCGAACGCTTGGCAAAACGAACCTTATTGCCATCTGCATTCATACGAAAACCTACACGCGTAGGCTTACCATCTTTAGGATCAGCAATCGCCAAATTAGACAAATGAATCGGAGCCTCCTTAGAAATAATTCCAGCCTCTTGCTTTTGCGTTTGACGTTGATGACGTTTAATCATATTAACCCCACGAACAAAAGCATTATTCTCCTTCGGATTCACCTTAATTACTTCACCACTACATCCTTTATCCTTACCGGACAAAACAACGACTTTATCACCTTTTCGAATCTTCTGCATAACGAAGCACTCCTTACAATACTTCAGGAGCAAGCGAAATGATCTTCATATGATTCCTAGCACGAAGTTCGCGAGGAACTGGTCCAAAGATACGTGTACCGATCGGCTCTTTCTTATTATCCACCAAAACAGCAGCATTACTATCAAAACGGATAATACTACCGTCTGCGCGACGAATATCCTTAGCAGCACGAACCACTACAGCTTTCATCACATCACCTTTTTTAACACGTCCACGAGGAATAGCATCCTTAACCGAAACAACAATAATGTCGCCGACCGAAGCATATCTTCGCTTTGAACCGCCCAACACCTTGATGCACATGACACGACGAGCACCAGAATTATCAGCAACGTCGAGGTTTGTTTGCATCTGAATCATGACTGGCCACCTTCTCTCAATATTTACATCCGAATATATCTCTAACATACCCGGACTTGCCTGCCAAATAACAATAAAACTATTGCCCTAAAGTCTACCAATGAAAATAAAAACACTGTTAAATTTTAAAACAACAAACCTAATTAACTACACTACACCGTCTTGAACAACAGCCCAACGCTTATCCTTCGAAACTGGTCTAGATTCCTGGATAGAAACTCGATCACCAATCTTGAATTGATTGTTCTCGTCATGCGCCTTATATTTCTTAGACTGTCGAACGGTCTTTTTGAGAAGTGGATGAGAATAACGGCGCTCCACTTTAACAACTACAGTCTTATCGCTCTTGTCACTAACGACAACACCCTGCAAAATGCGTTTAGGCATCTCTTATTTCCTTAAACCTTACTTTCGTTTATCTTCTGACGAAGAAAAGTTTTAACACGCGCAATATCACGACGAACTTGCCTAATACGTGCAGTCTTTTCCAATTGACCCGTCGCTTTTTGAAAGCGCAAATTAAACTGCTCTTTCTTCAACTTGCCCAATTCATCCTTCATTTGATCGAGCGTTTGCACCCGTAATTCTATGGCTCTCATCGCTTAACCCCTTTATTCAGCAATACGCTGGATGAAACGCGTTTTAATAGGCAACTTTGCAGCACCCAACCTCAGTGCTTCACGCGCCACATCTTCAGGGACTCCATCAAGTTCAAACATGACACGCCCAGGCGCAACACGAGTCGCCCAATAGTCTACACTTCCCTTCCCCTTCCCCATACGGACTTCAGTCGGCTTAGATGTAACCGGAAGATCCGGAAAAATACGAATCCACACACGACCAGAACGCTTCATGTAACGTGTAATCGCACGACGCGCTGCCTCAATTTGACGGGCAGTAATACGTTCCGGCTCAACAGCCTTCAAACCGTAAGCACCGAAATTCAAACCCGTACCACCCTTCGAAACACCGCGAATACGGCCCTTGAACTGTTTACGGAACTTTGTGCGCTTTGGCTGCAACATTGCTCTCTACTCCAAATTTTAGTTCAATCACAAAAACTAAACATTTTCACGGCGACGACTTGAAGAAGAACCAGAATGATCAACTTCTGTAGCACGACGCTCTGAAGCCATTGGATCATGCTCAAGAATCTCGCCCTTAAAGACCCAAACCTTGACGCCACAAATACCATAAGCAGTCTTAGCTTCTGCTGTACCGTAATCAACATCAGAACGCAAGGTGTGAAGTGGAACACGACCTTCACGATACCACTCCATACGAGCAATTTCGGCACCACCAAGACGACCAGAACAGTTAATACGAATTCCTTCTGCTCCAAGACGCATAGCTGATTGAACTGCACGCTTCATAGCACGCCGAAAAGCAACACGACGTTCTAACTGCTGAGCAATTGATTGTGCGATAATCGCAGCATCAATTTCCGGTTTACGAATTTCTACAATATTCAATGAAGTCTCAGCACTTGTCATTTCCGAAAGCTTACGACGAAGCTTTTCAATATCAGCACCTTTTTTACCAATAATCAAGCCAGGACGTGCTGAATGAATTGTTACACGACACTTTTTATGAGGACGCTCAATAACGACCTTAGAGATAGCTGCCTGCTTCAGTTCTTCAAGAACATATAAACGAATTTTAAAATCTTCATGAAGAAGACGCCCATACTCACCACTATCAGCATACCAACGGGAATCCCAAGTCCGATTAACTCCAAGACGAAGCCCTATTGGATTGATCTTCTGACCCATTATGCAGCCTCCACTTTTTCGGTAACTTCACGAACAACAACAGTAAGATGCGAAAACGGACGCTCGATCCGACTGGTACGTCCACGACCACGAACATGAAAACGCTTCATCACTATAGACTTACCAACATAGGCTTCTGCAACAATAAGCGAATCAATATCAAGATCGTGGTTATTCTCCGCATTTGCAATCGCTGATTCAAGAGTTTTTTTCACAGTCCCAGCAATACGTTTACGCGAAAATGTCAAATCAGCTAATGCAACATCAACTCTTTTACCACGAATCATCGCAGCAACTAAATTAAGTTTTTGCGGACTAACACGAATCGTCCTGGCGACAGCTCTCGCCTCATTATCCTTAAGCTGGCGCGGAATCTTAGCTTTTCCCATCCCTACTTCCTCTTCGCTTTCTTATCTGCACCATGCCCATAATAAGTCCGAGTGGGAGCAAACTCACCAAACTTATGTCCAACCATCTCTTCAGAAACAGAAACAGGAATATGCGTATTGCCGTTGTAAACACCAAAAGTTAAACCAACAAACTGTGGTAAAATAGTAGAGCGACGACTCCATATTTTTATAACTTCATTACGCCCACTTGCACGTACCTTTTCTGCTTTTCCAAGAAGATAGCCGTCAACAAACGGACCCTTCCAAACCGAACGAACCACTTCAGACTACCTTTCTCATTTCTTATGCTGATGACGCGTACGCATGATAAACTTATCAGTAGCTTTATTAGAGCGCGTACGCTTACCTTTTGTAGGCTTACCCCAAGGAGACACTGGATGACGCCCCCCTGACGTACGACCTTCACCACCACCGTGCGGATGATCAACTGGATTCATAGCAACACCACGAACATGCGGACGCTTACCACGCCAACGTGAACGACCTGCCTTACCATCATTAATATTCCCATGATCAGGATTTGAAACAGCACCAACAGTCGCAAAACAGCTACTAGACACCAAACGCTGTTCTCCAGAATTAAGACGAAGAATAGCCATTCCCTGATCTCGCCCAACCAACTGTGCATAAGTGCCAGCTGAACGCGCAATCTGACCACCTTTTCCCGGCTTCATTTCAACATTATGAATAATTGTGCCTACCGGCATATTACCAACCGGCATAGCGTTACCTGGTTTAACATCAACATTTGAACCAGCTATAACAGAATCACCAATAGCAAGACGCTGTGGTGCAAGAATATAACCTAACTCCCCATCCTCATAGCGAATTAGCGCAATAAAAGCAGTGCGATTTGGATCATACTCCAAACGCTCAACTTTTGCAGAAACGTCACGTCTAAGACGCTTAAAATCAACAAACCGATAACTACGTTTATGACCACCACCCTGAAAACGAGCAGTAATTCGACCACGGTTATTACGCCCACCTTTTGATGATAAACCTTCAGTCAACCTTTTTTCAGACTTACCCTTATAAAGACAAGAACGATCTACAATAACAAGCTGACGCTGCCCGGACGTAGTTGGATTAAAATGCTTAAGTGCCATTATTCTTATCTCCGAGCCTCTTTAAAGACCTGTCGAAACGTCGATAGACTGACCATTAGCCAGCGTTATGATCGCTTTCTTGACATCACTCTGCCGACCAACAATGCCTTTGAAACGCTTCACTTTACCCTTACGGATTACCGTGTTAACTGCTTTAACTTTAACCCCAAAAAGCGTTTCAACAGCAGCTTTAATCTCAGGCTTCGTCGCTTTCGACGCAACATTAAAAGCAACTTGATTATATTCAGAAATCATAGTCGACTTTTCAGTAACAATTGGACTAACAATTATATCATAATGGCAAAGGTTTGTCATTTAAAACGCTCCTCAAGAGCTTCAACAGCTGCTTTTGATAAAACAAGTTTGCTGTGACGCAAAATATCATAAACATTAATCCCTTGAATTGGCAAAACATCAATATTAGGTATATTAGATGCTGCACGAGAAAAGCTCATAGCAATTTCCTTACCACCAATTAAGAGGGCATTATCTAACCCAAGCTTAGAAAAACTGGAAACAAGCACTTTTGTTTTAGCATCCTTAACATTAAGATCATCAACAACAATTAAATCATTTGCCTTTAATTTTGCTGACAAAGCAAGACGCACCCCAAGTGCACGAATTTTTTTCGGAAGATCATGCGCATGACTACGAACCACCGGACCATGCGCTTTACCACCACCTCGAAACTGTGGTGCGCGAGCAGATGAATGCCGAGCACGCCCAGTTCCTTTTTGTTTAAACATCTTTGCTCCTGTTCGAGACACATCAGATCGTCCCTGAGATTGATGTGCTCCCTGTTGACGACGTGCAAGCTGCCAACGAACAACGCGTTGCAAAATATCTTCACGGGGAACAAGACAAAAAATACCCTCAGAAACCTTTAACTTACCAGCTTCATTACCATCAAGGGTTTTAATTACAAGATCCATTACTCGACCCTCTCAGCTTCAAAGGATTCCATCACCGGAGCAACCATTTCCGTTTTCTCCTTTCCAAGACGGCGAATACCTGCAGGCTTTGGCGCATTATCAGGAAGACGTTTTTTAACGGCATCTCGCACCAAAATCCAAGCACCTTTGGGACCAGAAACAGCGCCACGAACTAAAATCAAACCACGTTCAATATCTGTGAAAACAACCTCAATATTCTGTGTTGTTACACGAACCTGCCCCATATGCCCAGCCATTTTTTTACCTTTAAACACCTTGCCTGGATCTTGATTCTGTCCTGTTGAACCATGAGCACGATGCGTGATTGAGTTACCATGTGAAGCACGATGTCCACCAAAATTATGCCGCTTCATAACACCAGCAAAACCTTTACCGATACTCGTACTCGTCACATCAACTCTCTGCCCTGGAACAAAGTGCTCCGCTGTAATCTCAGTACCAATATCAAGAAGATTATCGGAACTAACGCGGAATTCCGCTATTTTAGCTTTCGGCTCAACAGAAGCCTTAGCAAAATGCCCACGAAGAGCTTGCGAAGTATTTTTAATCTTAGCAAAGCCTACACCTAATTGAACAGCAGTATAACCATTCTTTTCAACTGTACGTTGAGCAATAACTTGACAATTTTCCAAACGAAGCACTGTTACTGGTACATGCTCACCAGCATCATTATAAACACGGGTCATGCCCAGCTTCTGTGCGATAACACCTGAACGCATCGGGTCTGTTCCTTCTGTCCTCAAACCTTAGAGTTTAATCTCAACATCCACACCAGCAGAAAGATCCAGCTTCATAAGCGCATCTACTGTTTGCGGTGTTGGATCAACAATATCAAGAAGACGCTTATGTGTGCGCATCTCAAACTGCTCACGGCTCTTCTTATCGATGTGTGGGCCACGATTGACCGTAAATTTCTCAATTCGCGTTGGAAGCGGAATAGGACCACGGACATCGGCACCAGTACGCTTAGCAGTCGACACAATTTCACGCGTCGACGAATCAAGGATCCGATGATCAAATGCCTTCAAGCGAATGCGGATATTTTGACTGTTCATGCTCTTTATTTCCCTGTCATGCAAAAAGCCTTTAACAATAAAGACACTCCTCAACAAGCATTATTTACTCAATGATCTTAGAGACGATACCTGCACCAACAGTACGACCACCTTCACGAATAGCAAAACGAAGTTTCTCTTCCATCGCAATCGGAACAATCAAAGAAACATCCATAGCAACATTATCACCAGGCATAACCATCTCGGTACCTTCTGGAAGAGTAACAATACCCGTCACATCCGTAGTACGGAAATAAAATTGAGGACGGTAATTCGTGAAAAATGGAGTATGACGACCACCTTCATCTTTCGTCAAAATATAAGCCTCTGCTTTAAATCGGGTATGAGGAGTAACTGAACCAGGCTTTGCCAATACTTGACCACGTTCAATCCCTTCACGATCAACCCCACGAAGCAGTGCACCAATATTATCGCCTGCTTGACCTTGATCCAAGAGCTTGCGAAACATTTCAACCCCTGTAACTGTCGTCTTAGAAGTCGGACGGATACCGATAATCTCAATCTCTTCACCAACTTTAATGACACCACGTTCAACACGACCTGTAACAACAGTTCCACGTCCTGAAATAGAAAAAACATCCTCAATCGGCATCAAAAACGGCTGGTCAACAGGACGCTCAGGTGTTGGTATATAATTATCAACCTCACTCATCAAAAGACGAACCGCATCTTCACCAATGCTTTTATCTTTGTCCTCAAGCGCCGCCAACGCAGAACCCTTAATTATTGGTATATCATCTCCAGGAAAATCATATTTTGATAAAAGCTCCCGCACTTCAAGCTCAACAAGCTCCAAAAGCTCAGCATCATCAACCTGATCAACCTTATTGAGAAAAACAACAATCGCTGGAACACCCACCTGACGCGCCAGCAAAATATGCTCACGTGTCTGAGGCATCGGACCATCAGCAGCAGAAACAACCAAAATCGCTCCATCCATCTGCGCCGCACCCGTAATCATGTTCTTGACATAATCCGCGTGACCAGGGCAATCAACATGCGCATAGTGCCGATTTTCTGTTTCATACTCAACATGCGCTGTAGAAATAGTAATTCCACGTGCACGCTCTTCCGGTGCCGCATCAATTTGGTCATACGCTTTAAATTCACCAAAATATTTCGTAATCGCCGCTGTTAACGAAGTCTTCCCATGATCAACGTGACCAATCGTACCAATATTAACATGCGGCTTCGTACGTTCAAATTTGCTCTTTGCCATTTGAGCTCTCCATTATTTCTGTCCAAACTAAGGACTAAGTTAAAAAATTAATTACGCGACCCCAAATTACGCATATTTCTTCTGAATCTCTAAAGCAACAGCCGAAGGAACAGGCTCATAATGATCAAACTGCATTGTATACTGCGCACGTCCCTGACTCATCGAACGAAGAGTATTCACATAACCGAACATATTTGCCAAAGGAACCATTGCATTCACAACGGTCGCAATACCACGTGCCTCAGTTCCTGAAATCTGACCTCGACGAGAATTCAAATCACCAATGACATCACCCACATAATCTTCTGGCGTCACAACCTCTACCTTCATAATTGGCTCAAGAAGCTGTGCACCAGCTTTTTTTGCACCATCTCGAAAAGCCGCACGAGCAGCAATTTCAAAAGCTAAAACGGAAGAGTCAACATCATGGTATCCCCCATCAATTAGAGTAGCTTTAACACCAAGCATAGGGAAACCTGCAAGAGGCCCTGATCCCATAACGCTTTCAATCCCCTTCTGAACACCAGGGATATACTCTTTAGGAACAGCACCACCAACAATCTTCGACTCAAAAATAAAATCATCACCATCATGAGGTTCAAAAACAATTTTTACGCGAGCAAACTGTCCAGCACCACCAGATTGTTTTTTATGGGTATAATCAATTTCCGCAATTTTTGTAATCGACTCACGGTAAGCAACCTGAGGCTGCCCAACATTAGCCTCAACTTTAAATTCACGCCGCATTCGATCAACAATAATATCAAGATGAAGCTCACCCATCCCTGCTATAATTGTCTGCCCTGATTCCTCATCTGATTTAACGCGAAACGAAGGATCCTCAGCCGCCAAACGATTGAGTGCAATACCCATTTTTTCCTGATCCGCTTTTGTTTTTGGCTCAATTGCAATTTCAATAACAGGTTCAGGGAACTCCATACGCTCTAAAATAACAGGCTTCAAAGGATCACAAAGAGTATCACCTGTTGTCGTCTCCTTAAGACCCGCAAGAGCAACAATATCACCCGCAAATGCCTCTTCAATATCTTCACGAGAATTTGAATGCATTTGAAGCATACGCCCCAAACGCTCTCTTTTTCTCTTTACAGTATTCTCAAGAGAAATACCTTTCTGAACTTTACCAGAGTAAATACGACAAAAAGTCAAAGACCCAACAAAAGGATCATTCATAATCTTAAAAGCAAGCATAGAAAGAGGAGCTTCATCCGAAGATTCGCGTATCGTTTCAGCCTCTGTCTTCACATCAATACCACCAATTGCAGGAACATCAACTGGAGAAGGAAGATAGGAAACAACAGCATCCAAAAGTGGTTGAACACCCTTATTTTTAAAAGCCGTACCACAAAGAACTGGATGAAATTGAACTTCTATCGTCCCCTTACGAATGAGAGAAACAAGCTGTTCATTAGTTGGCATAACACCTTCCAGATAAGCTTCTGTCGCAGTCTCATCAACCTCAACCGCCATCTCAATTAATTTTTCGCGATATTCTTCTGCTTTCTTTCTCAAATCGGATGGAATTTCGCTTACCACTGCTGAAGCACCGATAGATCCATCCCACTTCAACGCCTTCATCTCAATGAGGTCAACAACACCTTCAAAATCATTCTCAGCACCAATCGGCAACTGTAAAACAAGTGCTTTACCACCCAAGCGCGAACCAACCATTTCCACACTACGATAAAAATCAGCACCTATTTTATCCATTTTATTCACAAAAACCATACGTGGCACACGATATTTCTCAGCCTGCCGCCAAACAGTCTCTGTCTGAGGCTCCACACCAGCATTTGCATCCAATAATGCAATCGCACCATCAAGAACGCGCAAAGAACGCTCAACCTCAATCGTAAAATCAACATGCCCCGGTGTATCAATAATATTAAAGCGCCGCTTTCGACCATCCCGACCCTCCCAAAAAGTCGTTGTCGCAGCAGATGTAATCGTAATACCGCGCTCCTGCTCCTGTTCCATCCAATCCATCGTAGAAGCACCATCGTGGGTCTCACCGATCTTATGATTTTTGCCGGTATAAAACAAAATACGCTCAGTCATGGTGGTTTTACCAGCATCAATATGCGCCATAATCCCAAAGTTACGATAATCTTCAATTTTATATTCGCGAGCCATTGTACTTGCCTTAGTCTTAAACACACCTACCAGCGATAGTGCGAAAACGCACGATTAGCCTCAGCCATACGATGAACATCCTCGCGTTTCTTTACTGCAGAACCACGATTATTAGCGGCATCCATCAATTCACCAGAAAGACGATCAATCATCGTACCTTCATTACGCCCACGCGCTGCTGCAATCAACCAACGAATAGCAAGAGCTTGACGACGGTCAGGACGAACATCAATCGGAACTTGATAAGTAGCACCACCAACACGGCGAGAGCGAACCTCAATATGAGGAGCAACATTCTCTAACGCCTGATGAAACAGAACCACAGGATCTAACTTCACCTTACTCTCTACAACATCAAGCGCACCATAAACAATACGCTCAGCAACTGACTTTTTACCATCAAACATAATGGCATTCATAAATTTTGTAATAACCAAATCACCAAACTTTGGATCCGGATTAATTTCACGCTTTTCTGCTCTATGGCGACGGGACATCGGCTCTGTCTCTCAATATTATTTCGGACGCTTCGCGCCATACTTTGAACGACGCTGTTTACGATTCTTGACACCCTGCGTATCAAGCAACCCACGAATAATGTGATAACGAACTCCTGGCAAATCCTTCACACGACCTCCCCGAATCATTACAACAGAGTGCTCTTGAAGATTATGCCCCTCTCCAGGAATATAACCAATCACCTCAAATCCATTTGTCAAACGGACTTTAGCAACTTTACGAAGAGCAGAATTCGGTTTCTTCGGTGTCGTTGTATAGACACGAGTACAAACCCCGCGTTTCTGCGGATTCGACTGAAGAGCAGGAACCTTGTTGCGCCTAACTGACGCCACACGCGGCTTGCGAATCAACTGGTTTACGGTAGGCATGCAACCTTCCTTTTTTCGATCTACGTTCGTCTCACCCACTTGGGCTTTTCTATTTCATCTATTCCGATAGGATCGGAGTAAAGCTAAGCTCACACACAAAATCGGGCACGTCTGCTATAAACAGCTTACCCGATCATACGCAGAGAAGGCAATAGCCTCTTGCACTGGCATTTGCTTTTATTTTTTCAATAAACCTATTCAAATGACTATTTCAGACAAAGGCCATAAAACATTAATCACTTTTACATCGGTCGTAGTAACCTCTAATAGCGAGAACACATACATTCGTCAAGAACTAAACATCAGAAAGTTTTTAAAAATGAAAATAAATTGAGTCTTAATACTTTAATTTCGCTTTTACAGATGTCCTTGATAAATCAGATTCCCATAGTATATCCCTTACAAAACAAAAAAAGGTCGCAATACATTGAGGACATTTATAAAACACTTTGATGTAGCAATTTAATAAATTACGCAGATGATATTTAAGGTATGTACCATGAAAATAGCAACGTGGAATATTGCTGGAATAAAAGCACGGCATGAAACATTATATCAATGGCTACAGCAAAATCAGCCCGATATAGTCTGTCTACAAGAAACTAAAAGTACCGATGAAAATTTTCCACGCGATGCAATTGAAAGCTTAGATTATCATATAGAAACACACGGACAAAAAAGTTTTAATGGCGTCGCGATTCTCTCTAAAAAAACACCTGATGAAGTTATCCGCCGACTACCAGGCAATGATAACGATGAACAAACACGTTACATTGAAGCCGTTTATTCAACAAATAAAGGCGTTATCCGTGTTGCATCTCTCTATCTACCGAATGGAAATCCTGTCAAAAGCGAAAAATATCCTTATAAAATAGAATGGATGGAGAGATTGTATGCGCATGCAAAATCATTGCTTACGTATGAAGAGCCGCTTATTCTAGCTGGTGATTATAATATCATCCCAACTCCATTAGATGCAAAGAATCCTCAAGAGTGGAGTCATGACGCCTTATTTCTTCCACAAACGAGACAAGTATTTCAACGTATTATTCATTTAGGTTTTTATGACGCTATTCGTAATGTCACAGATGCCCCCTCATTCAGCTTCTGGGATTTTCAAGCTAGTGCATGGCTCAAAAATAACGGGATTCGCATTGATCACTTGCTATTATCACCAGAAGCTATCGATAAACTTGTCTGCGCTTACAGCCAAACAGAAGTAAGAGGATACCAAAAACCCTCGGATCATACTCCCGTTTGGGCTCACTTTAATTTCAGTTAACAGAGTATAATACCTGATTTTATTGAGATAACAAAAAATATCCCATCTAGAATAAAAATGTGCTACACCGTGCGTAACAATGCATATTAAAAAATAAAAAAGAACAGAAAATCATAAATGAATGGAGGACATAATGAAAAAATTACTGTTAATGTTTATTGCAGCAATTGCCGTTGGATCGACAAGTGTCGTACATGCTGAAAGTGATACACTTGAAAAAATAAAAAGAACAGGAAAAATCACGCTAGGTGTTCGTGAATCATCTGGACTAGCCTATGCCCTTGGTAATGGTAAGTATGTGGGTTTCCATACAGAAATGGCAGAGCATATCATTGACGATATTTCAAAAAAAATTGGTAAGCCAATCGAAATTCATTATCTCCCCATCACGTCACAAAATAGAATTCCTCTCTTAAAAAATAGCACTTATGATTTTGAATGTGGCTCAACAACAAATGATATTGCCCGGAGTAAAGAAGCAGCATTTGCTTACACCACTTATGTCGAAGAAGTTCGAATTGCTGTAAAGAAAAACTCTGGCATCAAATCTCTTGCCGATTTAAATGGAAAAACAGTCTCCACCACCACCGGTACAACGTCTGTTCGGCTTATCCGCAAAAATAAACGTGCAAAGAACATTCGCTTTAATGTTGTAAAGGGAAAAGACCACGGAGATAGCTTCTTATTATTAGAATCTGGCCGTGCAGACGCATTTGTTATGGATGCTTCAATTCTTGCTGGACATATTGCTAGATCGAAAAATCCATCTGATTATGTCATCCTTGATACAGTGCTTTCAGTCGAACCTATCGCTTGTATGCTCCGGTTAAATGACAAGAACTTCAAACAAGCAATCAATGACAGCATCGTGCGCCAAATCAAGGACGAATCACTGGAAAATCTTTATAATAAATGGTTTATGAAACCAACTCCCCCTACAAATACTGTTATAAACCTTCCTTTATCTAAAGCAACACAATATGCTTGGGAACATCCAAACAATAAGCCTCGCGAAGACTACACAGAAAATAACTTATAGAATTAAAAAAGAAGAACCACACTCTTGGAAAATTGAGTGTGGTTATGTTTTAGTTCATTTTTTAATAAATTCAGCATATACAAATACGGCTAGTTTATTATTCTGTTTTGCAGATGACTAAATTTAGGAAATATCAATTAATGGACTTTTCTTTCCTTTGTACAGATGATCTTAACCAAACACTCGTGGCTGGGTGCCTTGGAACCCCTGGCGTGAGCCATACCTATTTAGATACACTACTTGATGGCTTTAAAAATACAGTTATACTATCTGCCTTTTCACTGATATTAGCTGTATTATTTGGTATCATTATAGGAACAATGCGTACTCTACCGAACACCTCCATAATCCATCGCTTATTGCGTGCTATTGGAGGTATCTGGGTGGAGATTATGCGCAACATTCCTTTGCTTGTACAAGTGTTTTTATGGTATTTTGTTGTGCCTAAAGTTTATCCACCAGCGATAAACTTTTCACCTATTCTATTAATAACATGTGCCTTGGGATTTTTTACATCTGCCCGCATCGCAGAACAGGTTCGCTCAGGGATTGAGGCGATTCCTTCTGGGCAACGCTACGCAGCTATGGCAATGGGGTTTACTACCTGTCAAATTTATCGCTATATCATATTACCGCGTGCTGTACGCACAATCATGCCACCACTCACTTCAGAAGCGATGGGCATCGTGAAAAATTCATCTATAGCATTCGCAGTTTCAATAAATGAACTGATGCAATTTCAATACCAAACTATCGAAGAAGTAAGTCATGTTTATGAAAACTACCTAATCGTCACAGTTCTTTATATTTTGATTGCTTTGTTCGTATTCATCATTATGACAATAATTGAGAAAATGCTCAAAATTCCTAATTTTCAAACAGAGGGAAACTGAATATGATAAATTTCATAAAATCCCAGTTTGGATTTTCTTCTCCTTTTAACTTTTCAGACTTTGATTTTTCATTTTTTACTTTTGATATATTTTGTTCCTACATTCTGGCAGGTCTACTCTTTAGCGTTTTTCTAACCATTTTCGCGACAATATTGGGACTTATTTTCGGCACGCTCTTAGCAATGATGCGGCTTTCTTCTATGAAACTGCTCTCTTCACTTGCAGTAATTTATATAACTGCCATGCGCTCAATACCGCTTGTCATGGTTATCTTATGGTTTTTTGTACTTTTACCTTTCTTAACAGGTACATCAATCGGTGCAAATAAATCAGCACTCATTACCTTTACTGCATTTGAAACCGCTTATTTTGCTGAAATTATACGTGCCGGCATAAATGCCGTTTCGCAAGGACAGAAACATGCGGGGCAAGCACTCGGAATGACATATCGGCAAAATATGTACATTGTAATTCTTCCTCAAGCTTTTAGAGACATGCTGCCAGTTTTTTTAACCCAAATCATTATCCTATTTCAGGACACAACTCTTGTTTATGCAATCAGCGGGAATAGCCTTTTAAACGGTTTCGATATTGTTGCTAACAATTTTGGTGTGAAGCAAGAGGCTTATATCTTGGCAGCTATTTTCTATTTTGTTATCTGTTTTACACTGTCGCAGCTAGTTTTATATATACAGAAAAAAATATCCATTATTCGCTAATAGGAAAAAAAATGTCTACTCATATGATCGAAATAAAAAATGTTTCCAACTGGTATGGCGAAGTTAACGTTCTTAGAAACTGTACAACTAATATCAATAAAGGGGAAGTTGTTGTAGTTTGTGGGCCGTCAGGTTCAGGTAAATCAACACTCATTAAAACCATTAACGCTCTTGTCTCCTTTCAAAAGGGCGAAATTTGGATTAATGGAATACCCGTTCATTCCAAAAAAACGAATTTACCTAAATTGCGTAGTCAGGTAGGGATGGTATTTCAGCACTTCGAGCTTTTTCCACATTTATCTGTCACAGAAAATTTGACAATTGCACAAACAAAAGTCCTAAAGCGCAGCAAAAAAGAAGCACTCGAACGCGGTCTGATGTATCTTGAACGTGTTGGACTCATCGAACATAAAAATAAATACCCTGGTCAACTTTCTGGAGGTCAACAACAACGTGTTGCTATTGCACGTGCCTTAACCATGGATCCGCTCGTTATGCTTTTTGATGAACCAACATCTGCTCTAGATCCTGAAATGGTAGGTGAAGTACTAGATGTCATGATCAGCTTAGCGGAGGAAGGTATGACGATGATTTGTGTAACGCATGAAATGGGATTTGCGCAAAAAGTTTCTGAACGTGTTATTTTCATGGATCAAGGAAAAATTCTCGAAGACTGCTCATCTAAAGATTTCTTTTCTAATCCACAAGCTAGAACACCACGTGCGCAGGAGTTTTTATCTAAAATTCTTAGCCATTAACCATTATATTATGACAAAAAGCCATCTCTGTTATAAACTAAAACACAAGAGACCAAGATCTAATGTAAAAGAGGCTTGGAATGTTACAACAAAGTAACATGTTCAAAAACTGTTATTTTTTAAATATCACCAACAAGAAATATTAATATGCGTCTTTCAAAATCCATCACAAATAGTAAAAGTGTACTCTTTCATAGGGAAAATCTAATCTCAATCTTTGATATTAGCTTTCATAGGCTACATAATATCGCTGTACCACGAACTGTTTTTCCTACCTGAAGCAGCATATTTCCAAGCATCGCACGGGTTACAGTTTCCTTTTCTTACTGAAAACTGAAATCATTGTGCAGCCTGCACAGAATTTTTCTCTCTTCCTTCACTTTTAAAAATATTTTTCCTAGGTAATACTGAGCTTTAAGGCTTCCATAATTTACCGCAGCCTGCAATATAAAGATTAAAAGCATAAGTAGGATCAGATTTTATAAGCGATTAAAGGATATCTTTTCTATATAATCCGCAAATTTAGCCAATGCATCAGAAACGTAGCTTTCATCCTCTAAACCAAGATCAGCACCTTTTTTCAACGACATATGCAAAAATTATATGCCTTATAATCATTTTTAGAGACACCCTCACCATTTGCTCCAAAGCGTATCCCATATTGGCTGCACAACGTAATGCTGAAATAGCCCGGTTTATCTGCCCACTTTTATAAGCAAGCATACCACATTTGCAAAAATTAAAAAAAATTATCAATAGCTCTATTAGCGCTATTTACATCTATTGCATAAAAAGTAGAAAGAATTATTCTAAAAGGACAATAGTCGCAGCTTTTTCCCTATGTTTTAGCCCGTCTACCGTCTAAAACTTCCCCACTTATCCTCATTTAATCGTCACACCTTCTATAAATTTCTTTGTGCAACTTCGGAATCTTCTTAGTAAGATAAAAAAGACATTTTAAATATCGAGATTTTAACAAAAAGGTCAATAAATGGCAGTCGTCTAAATGTCAGAAAAAAAGAAGCTTTCACTTTTATGTGCAAAAAATTCATTTTTAATTATAACTCATCATTCTGTATTTTGTATCAAATCCCTTAGTGCACAATACTTCATTATTTTAACACTCTTACTCCGAAACAGTAAAAACCACTCAATAAAGAAACGTATACACTAAATTTTAGGATGGATAAAACGTAATTAGTAAACTGTTTAAATGTAAAAACGGTAGAAATCAGTCGACTTTTCATTATAACATCGTTAAAATGCTAAAAGATAAGATTAAAGAAAACCTATGCACCAGCACTGCAATAGCATAGAGTTATCCACGGAAAAAATAGAAAGTCTAATTATACTAACCGCTCTAAGGCAACAGATATTTTCTTTTGCGCAGCACGCAACTCTACAATTCTGTTGCGTTCGAGCTCAACAATCTCCGATTTTGCATTTTCTATAAATTTAGGATTGTTTAATTTAACCGATATTTTTTCGATATCCTGTTCAATTTTACTGGCATCTTTCATCAAACGAGCACGTTCAGCTTCCAAATCAATCAATTGCCCCAATGGTAAACAAAAAGTCGCCTCTCCCAAAATTATTTGCGCCGATACATCCGGAACTTTATCAGAAAAATGAATTGTTTCAATACGCGCTAACTTTTTAAGAAGAGTATCATAACGGTGTACACGCTCTCGCGTTACTTCTCCTCCCTCTACAATAACAAGAGGCGCTAGTGTACCCGCCGGAATATTCATTTCAAAACGCACAGACCGAATCCCACTGACGACATCAATAAGCCAATTAATATCAGAAGCAGCCTCTTCATCTGTAAACATTCCCTCCGGCCATTGTATCAATGCCAACATATCCTCACGCTTCATGCTTGACGTTTCTGTAAGAGACCACAACTCTTCCGTCATATGAGGCATAAAAGGATGCAGAAGCTTATAAACCTCATCCAAAACCCAAGCAGTACACGCCTGAACTTCACTTTTAGCATCCTCATTTGAACCTTGAAATATAGGCTTGAGAAGTTCTAGATACCAATCACATAATGTATTCCAAATGAAACGGTAAAGTGCGCTAGCAGACTCGTTAAACTTATAACTTTCAATACCAGCAGTCACTGCCGAAATAGTTTTAGATAACTCTGTTAAAATCCAACGATTAAGCGCAAGTTTTGCTTTTTCTGGCTTAAAAGTCGGATCATGCTTAACACCGTTCATCTTTGCAAATCGGGTGGCGTTCCATAATTTCGTAGCAAAATTGCGATAACCTGCAATACGGGAAGGATCAAGTTTTACATCACGGCCTTGTGCCGCCATAATAGCCAAAGTAAAACGGAGCGCATCTGCACTATATTGATCAATAAGCTCCAATGGATTAATAATATTTCCCTTCGACTTTGACATCTTTGTCCCCTTCTGATCCCGTACGAGAGCGTGCACATAAACCGTTGGGAAAGGAACATCACCCATAAAGTGCAGCCCCATCATCATCATACGCGCAACCCAGAAAAAAATAATGTCAAATCCCGTAACCGATAAAGATGTTGGATAAAAGGTTGTTAATTCAGGCGTCTTATTTGGCCAGCCTAGCGTTGAAAAAGGCCAAAGAGCTGATGAAAACCAAGTGTCTAAAACATCTTGATCACGGGTTAACACAACCACTTCACCATAATGAGAAAGAGCTGAATCTAAAGCTTCTTCTTCACTTTTTTCAACAAAAACCGTACCATCAGGACCGTACCAAGCCGGTATCTGGTGACCCCACCATAATTGGCGTGAAATGCACCAAGGTTGAATATTTTGCATCCAATTAAAATATGTCTTCTTCCAACTATCAGGAACAAATTGTGTTTTTCCTTGACGAACAGCCTCTATCGCTGGCTTAGCCAATTCTGCAGCATGGACATACCATTGATCTGTCAAAAATGGTTCAATAGGCACCCCACTACGATCCCCATGAGGAACAGTATGTGGATGATCATCGACAGTTACCAAATATCCTCTCTCTTCCATCAAAGAAACAATCCGATTACGTGCAAGAAAACGATCAGATTGATCTAAGTATTCCACTAATGCTTTTAATTCCTCCGATAAAATCAAACCATCAAAAAATGCTTCATTCTCACGTAGAAAAATCTTAGCCTTTTTTGTAAAAATATTGATCAAACGTAGATCATTGCGCTTTCCTACTTCAAAATCATTAAAATCATGCGCCGGTGTGATTTTTACAGCACCACTGCCCTCGCTTGGATCTGCATAAGCATCACCAACAATTAATAATCTACGACCCACAATCGGCAAAATAGCATTTTTACCTATAAGATTTTTATAACGATCGTCATCAGGATTAACCGCGATGCCCGTATCACCAAGCATTGTTTCTGGCCGTGTTGTCGCCACTGTTATAAAAGTTGTGGCATCATGCGGGTCAAAAACTTTACCTTCAAGAGGATATCTAAAGTGCCACAAATGGCCTTTTACCTCTTTTTGCTCAACTTCAAGATCCGAAATAGCCGTTAACAATTTAGGATCCCAATTAACCAGGCGCTTATCTCTATATATCAATCCCTGCTTATAAAGCGTGACAAAAACTTCACGAACAGCTTGGGATAAACCTTCATCCATTGTAAACCGCTCACGCGACCAATCACACGAAACACCAAGACGGCGCAGCTGGTTTGCAATAACTCCTCCGGTCTCGTGACGCCAATTCCAAACATGCTCAACAAATTTTTCTCTACCCATTTCTTGACGTGTTAGCTCTTTGCGCTCTGCAAGTTGACGCTCAACAACCATTTGCGTGGCAATCCCTGCATGATCCATACCAGGCTGCCATAACACATTCTTGCCACGCATCCGCTGAAATCTGACCATAATATCTTGAATTGTCGTATTGAGTGCGTGCCCCATATGAAGTGAGCCCGTAACATTGGGAGGTGGAAGCATAACGCAAAAAGGTTCTGCATCACCTTTTGAACCCACGCCCGCTTCAAAAGCACCACGAGCCTCCCACCTCTTTGCAACTCGTTGCTCTATGGAAGCAGCATCGTAGTTTTTTTCTAACATTCTGTCCATTCATAACGCCGCTAAAAAACGCAATATATGATCTAAAATCCGATCACACTATCTGCAAACCTCACTTACTCACATTGAGCCTACAAAATTGCAGACAAAACTCTCATAAAATAAAATGAAAAAACAAGTAGTTAGGATTACTTCTTAATTGCCTTAACAATCTCTTCACGCAAAATATTCTCAAGCAAAACAGGCAATTTACACTGTAACCATTCTGCTACAGCTGGACGCAACACATCCTTCGCAATCTTCTCCGCAGAAGAAATACAATACTCAGACAACTCTACACGATCAGCAGTCGTATTTTCTGACTGCGATACACACGTCTCATCACTATATTCTTTTGTTTTATGAACAGAGCACTGTTCTCCAGAAGAAAGCTTCATTTTCTGCATATCCACACCAACCGTATTATTTTCTGCCTCTGCATCTTCTTGCGTTAAAGAAAAACTTTTATCTTCAGAAGGAAGACCAATACGATCAGCCAAAGCCTTCATTGCATCATCAACCGATAAGGTTGTGTCGTAAACACCTTCCGATGCTACTGCTGAACGATCTTCAGAAGCATTCTCTACAACACCTTCATTTAAAAAGTGACCAGATTGAACCGCATTCTCTTCGATTATCTCACGAATAGACATCAAAATCTCATCCATACTTGGTTCACGTAACACGCTTGAACTCTGTACCATACTTAAAAACCTTTCAAAGACGCAACGACAAACAGAATCACATTCTTAGTGTAAGCAAAAGAATTATAAGATCAACATGCCTCTTTGTCACGAAGAGGGCACTACACACAACTTTCTTTATTTATAAAACAACACATTTAACTACTATATTTTTCAACACGCTCAACTGTCGATTTACTGATCTTTTAAAGATAAAAATTATTTGCAACTTAAAAAGCTAATTTTATACATTATCGAGTATATTTAATTGCTTTAAAACCTAAATAATCTGCAGTCAATTTACCAATGGAAGATTGAACACTATAACTCGCAACAACAGCATTACGTTCTGCCACCGCAAGCGCAATTTGAGCATTAATCAACTGAGTTCGAGAATTTAAAACGTCTAATATCGTCGCCTGCCCCACACGATTTTCTTGAATACGGCCTTCAAGAGCAATTTTAGCAGCACGAACACTCTCACGATAAGCAACTACAGATGCGCGTGCACCTTCTAACTGAAACCACGCAGAAGTAAGTGCCTGTCTTGTACGGCTATAAGCCAAATCAAGCTGAAGACGAGCCTGCCCAAGCTGCTCCTTGGATTGGCGAATCTGAGCAGACGTACGGCCACCTTCAAAAATTGGAACACTAACTGACAATCCTATTGATTTAGAAACTCCATCCTCCCCAGCACCACTATAAATTCGATTATAAGACGCTGCTGCGGAAAAATCAACTTTAGGGAGCAAAGCCCCTTCTTTCGCCCTTACATTATAAGAACCAGCATCAACCAAATATTTTGCATAAAGAATTGCTGGATGCATAACAACGCTAATTTGGTAAGCAGCATCAAGATTTACCGGCAACCCTTCTGCAGCTGGTGGACGGTTTAGTTTTTCAGGATCAGAGCCAATAACCTGTCTATAAAGTGCCTCTGCTGCTTTTACATCAGCACGTGCAAGACTAAGTTCTGAAACAGCCACGGAACGAGCAGCTTGCGCTTGAGAAAGATCAATACGCCCTCTCTCTCCCACATCAAATTTTGCTTTATTCGAGCGAACTTGCTCTTCAAGAGCAGCCAAATTTTCTTTACGAAGATCAGCAATACGACGTGCTTGATAGACATCAGCATACGCTGTTACAGTGTCGAGAAACGTATTTTGCTCAGCATTGCGAAGATATTCACGTTGCGCCTGCAGTTTAACCTGAGCTGAAGAAAACATATTTTGCGTGGCAAAGCCGTCAAATAATCTTTGACTTAATTTTATCCCTATAGATCCAGCATTGGTATAAGGACCTGCGATGGATTTATTCCGCCCATAGCTTCCAATCCCTTCAACTTGTGGCAACAACCCCGACCGCGCAACAACCACATCATCACTTGATATACGTACAGCTGCACGCTCACTATTCAATTTAGAGTTGTGCACATAAGCTTTAGCAAAAGCATCCATCAATGTTTCAGCACAAACCGATCTTGATATAAAAATGCTCAAAACCAGCAACAAACACGCCTGATTTTTTTTGTTTATTTTGAACACAATACACACAATCAAACCCCCAATTAATCAGTAAAAGTATCTTTTATCCACAAACAAAGCAAGCACTAAAATACAAAATCAGGCGTTTTTAAAAAACCAGGAAGACATTTCACAGCAAGATTAAAAGCACGACGCACCGCAATGATCACATCTTCTTTTACATAGATTCGTGCAACACCGGAATTGCCGTGTCCTTCAACCACAACAAGACGCCCACCATCTTTCATTTGATTAAAGATACCCTCCGGAATAAAATCAACAGAACCCTCGATAAAAATCAAATCATAAGGCCCCTCAACGGCATACCCCTGCTCCAAAGGCCCATGAACTACATGCACATTGTCACACTGATTACGTTCTAAAGTCTCGGCAGCTCGTTCCGAAAGAGCTTTATTACTTTCTAACGCAATTACAGAGCTCGCAAACTTTGAAAGCAACGCGGCACAATAACCACTATTTGCACCAATATCTAAAACAATATCCGATGATTTTACAGCCGCAAGCTGTAGCAATTTTGCTAAAGAGGCAGGCTTCATCAAATAGCACGCAGGAGAACCATCTTGCGCTGGACATACAATAATATCGGTATCAAGATAACTTAAAGCTCTCATATCTTCCGGCACAAAATCTTCACGCGGCACCGTTAAAAACGCTTTAAGAACCGATAAATCCGTTACATCTGCTGTACGAATTTGATTGTCAACCATTTTGCGACGAAGTTCTGCAAAATCTGCAACCATAACGACCCTTTTCTCCTACATACAACAAGAACCAAAACAGAGTTGCAAAAAAGTATACTACAGTCAACACCTAGATTCCAACAGCACTGCTTTTCATGCAAAAGCGTTCTACCATGAAAGGAAACTGTTCACTTACGCATATCATTCCTAAAGGCCATTTTGTTCAAATCAACTGGAGGCCTCGCCCGGAATCGAACCGGGATACAAGGATTTGCAGTCCTCTGCGTAACCATTCCGCCACGAGGCCTCGTAAACAAACGTGAAAATGTCAATAAGGGAAGGCAACGCATCCGTCAAGGTATAGAAATCTTCTCTGTTGTTTTTTCCTCTTTTTCTGCAATTTATGACATTTTTTTAAAAAAAATTAATTTTGCCCTTTGCAAATCAGTATTGCTTTGCTATAGCCCTTGCAGTTGAATAATTGTGCACTGTTCCCCGGTAGCTCAGTGGTAGAGCAACCGGCTGTTAACCGGTTGGTCGCTGGTTCGAATCCGGCCCGGGGAGCCAGTTAGTTTTATTGCGCAAAGCTTGTTATTTTTATTAGCCTTTTTAAATACGAGGAATGTGGCTTGCCACTTTAGTTTTGCACCAACTTATTTTTTTCAAAGGGTTTTCAAAACCGGTTTTATGAATTTTCAAAGACTTTTCAAAGCTTCCTATCCTTTTTACTGAAAAATTGTAA
The DNA here is from genome assembly GCF_053795135.1 of Bartonella sp. B12(2025). NCBI lineage: Bacteria > Pseudomonadati > Pseudomonadota > Alphaproteobacteria > Hyphomicrobiales > Bartonellaceae > Bartonella > Bartonella sp. B12(2025). The sequence goes on from NZ_CP200031.1 coordinate 908,448, forward strand.
TTTTGGTAATTTCTCGCACTTTTGTCGATTTTCTGGTGTCAAAATCCAATTTGATAAAACACGCATTTAATGGTGAAAAAATATACACAAAAATAAAAAATTACCACCTATTCCTAGCTAATCCCATCTCTTCCCACTTAGTGCAAAATCTGATATCAAACTACAGTGAGAGGATAAGGTTTTCAAACGTGCCCCTGCAAAGTGTGCTCTTTTTGTAGATTTTTTTCTGTTAATACTTTAAATTCCGCTAAGCCATATTGTGAAATGACTATTCAATGCTCTAACAAATATGCCAATAATTTTACGGATAAACGAATCAATTAAAAGATAAGAATTAAAGCCGTATTTTCAGATATTATTTCCATACGACAAACATAACAAAAAATTCCTGCAGTTCAAAACTATGATGGGATGAAATAAATCTTTAAGCATAAATCTTCTCCTGAGCTCGATACCATCCTCAATACACAAGCCATACACTGCGTTCTATTTTTTAAATGGATATCCAATAAAGGGAAAAATCCATCGATATTATCTTCAAATTCCTCAAAATATGAATGTAGCTAAATAAGAAAAACACTGAGAAAACTCTCATAAACCATCAGATTTTTCCCATTATAAATCAGCATATGAAAATAAAACGTATCTTTTATTATAAATAATATCTGTTTTTATTCATACTTTTAAAGACGAAGGATGCATCAATAAATATAAGAAAATAAAGTTTTCAAAGTCGCTTTCACTTCTACAGCGTATTCTGAATGATGATTTCTTTGCAAGATATTTTTTAATTATACAAAACATCCAAAGTGTTTTTGCTTCTAAAAAATTAGAACCTTTCAAAACCTTTCTTTATTTTGGTAAGAGCGCTGTTTTGTATTTTTCTTGCTTTCGTCCAAACTGAGAAGAAATCGAAAAGAGAAAATATTCCTAGCGCACGATCTTTTCTAAATATTTTACTCAAGCTGCCTTCTTCACAGACTTGCGAAAACGAATGGATTTTGCACGCTTTGCTGCTGCTTTTTCTTTTTTGTGTCTTTCATTTGGAGGCGAAGAAACTTTATCCTGCGACTGCTCAGCTTTCTCTTTAAAACCCAAAAATTTCTTCTGACGTTTAGATTTTCTAAAACGAAATTCTTTATCGTTTTCTTTTTCTCCACCTTCTGCTATAATTCGCTTCTCTGGAAATACAGCAAATTGTTCTGGGACAGATTCACGTATTAATTTCATACAAATCAAGCGCTCTACAGCTCGCAAACGTGCGTTCTCCACTCCTTCATCAAAAAGTGTGATCGCTTCACCCAATGCGCCATTGCGTCCTGTACGACCAATACGATGCACATAACTCTCAGCTTCATCTGGCAAATCGTAATTAATAACGTGGCTTATTTTTGGTATATCAATGCCGCGTGCCGCAATATCTGTCGCAACAAGAATTCGTACTGCTTTTTCACGAAAAGCTTTCAATGCATACTGCCGAGCACTTTGTGATTTATTTCCATGAATCGTCGCAACAGAATACCCTATCTTTGCTAAACTACGTGTGACAGCATCAGCACCGTGTTTAGTTCGGGTAAAGACAAGAACAGAAACGAGAGCTGAATTTGTCAAAATTTTACCTAAAACATTCTTTTTTTCACTGATGGGGACACAATATAACTTTTGAGTAATTTCGGCAGCAGTCGTCCCTTGAGGAGCAACCTCTATTTTTACTGGATCATTGAGAAGATACTTCGCAAGTATCGTAATTTCTTTCGGCATCGTCGCAGAAAAAAGCGCTGTCTGACGCTCTTTATGCAAAAGCTTTGCGATTTGCCGTACATCATTAATAAAGCCCATATCTAACATACGATCTGCCTCATCCAGAACTAAAAAACGAGATTGAGAAAGATCAATACACTTTTCACGAACAAGGTCTTTTAAACGCCCTGGCGTTGCTATCAAAACATCCACGCCTGATGCCATGCGTTTAATTTGTTTTAAACGTGATACCCCGCCAAAAACAAGACATGTCGAAAGATGCATTCCTTTTGCAGCAGCACGAATTGTTTCATCAATCTGTACAGCGAGTTCACGCGTAGGAACCAAAATCAAAGCGCGCGCAGTTTTAGGAAAACGTTTATCGCCAAAAGCCAAAATCTGATTTAAAATAGGTAAACCAAACGCTAAGGTTTTTCCAGAACCTGTCTGCGCAATACCCAATACATCATGCCCCTTCAGTATTACTGGAATAGCTTGTTCCTGAATAGGTTTGGGTTTACTCATACCAGCAATGAGCAAGTTCTTAACCAGAAGAGTAGACAACCCCAACTGTGTGAAAACATTTTCTCTATTTATATTCAAAATAAAATCTTTCCTCAGCTCAACAACTCTGAACAAGTAATAAGCTGAATTCTATTACTCAAGAATCTGCGCAAAAGAGATCTTGATATTTAAAATTTGTAAAGCAACGCTTGAAATAGCGATTTGCGCAACCCATGAGACTCTAGAACAAAGTAAAGGCGCATAAATTTCACTTTACAAAAAGCCAGTAAATTAGCTTAAACACCTTCACCTGTATTATTGTTGGATTATGGAAAAAAAGCAAGCACTTTGAAAAATGTATTTATCATGAATAAGAAACACAATATTTTAATTATTTATTTCTTTATTACTATTTCCTTCGGTAAATGTATCTTATTAAAATCAGGATAAATTTCCAGAAAAATTGGATTTTGTACGGCTTTCTGACCACCATAGATTAAATACCATTGGGTTTTATCAAAAACCGCTAAAGTTTTATATCGGATGACGCGATCTTTTGTCTCAAGCGTAGTCGGAATCAAAGCATAAAAAATACCGTTATCAGTTTGCAGATAATCTATATTTGTTTCATCTAAATGATAAGCATCAAGAGGTAAATTCTTAAATTGAGCACGTAGCTGTTTAATAAAACTATCACGTAAATTATCCTCTGTGATATTCAATCGACGCGCCATTTCTTTATAAAGCCGTTCGGGCATATAAGTAGAAATAAGGGCATAGTTCTTATTTTTTACAGCATGATTGACATCAACAATTAACCTTAAAAGCTCAGCTTTTTGTATTGGCTCTGACTCAGATGCTAAACTCTGTTTACCAATACTTACAGACAAAAACAGAATCAGCACAAAATAAAAAACATATCTCATTTTTACACTTCTTTTTTCAGAAAAAATTTCGGCTTCTCAGATGACAAAATCAAACAATGCTTGATCGTCAGTAATATCACGATAGCACCAACCTAACGCCTGGAATTTTTTTTCTAAGAGACGAAAATTATCATATTTCTTTGTTTCAATTGCAATCAGTACAGAACCAAAGTTTCTAGCTGATTTTTTAAGATATTCAAAGCGCACGATATCATCATCCGGAGATAATTGAGCAAGAAAACTACGCAGTGCACCAGGGCGTTGTGGAAAACTAAAAATAAAATATTTCCTTAACCCCTGAAACCGTAAAGAACGCTCTTTAATATCTGGCAAACGCTCAAAATCAAAATTACCACCTGAAATAACGAGAAGAATTTTTTTGCCTTTCAACTTTTGAGAGGGAATGCTGTTAAGAGCATCGATCGATAAAGCACCAGCTGGTTCAAGAACAACACCTTCAACATTAAGCATTTCAACCATTGTAGAACAAACACGATTCTCAGGAACCGTAATGACAGAATCTGGTGAAAATTGCTTCAGCATTGTGTAATTTAACGCACCGATTTCAGCCACAGCAGCACCATCGACAAATGTATCAATATTCTCAAGTTTAACACGTTTTCCACCCTTCAAACAGGCAAGCAAACTTGCAGCTCCTTGTGGCTCAACAAAACGGAGCTCCGTTTTCCAACCATACTCGCGTAAAAATTTGCTCACACCACTAGCCAAACCGCCTCCCCCGACAGGCACAATCATCAAATCTGGCTCACTCTCCTCTCCATTGAGTTTTTTCCATTGTAACACGGCCTCGCATAGAACTGTCGCTTGCCCCATAATAATACGAACATCATCAAAAGGCGGCGCCATTACACCACCCCTCTCAGCAGCAAAAGATTGTGCAGCCGCATAGCATTGGTCAAATGTATCACCAATTAAACGAATATCAATAAACTCTTCACCAAAAATGCGTGTCTTATCAATTTTTTGTTGCGGAGTTGTCACAGGCATAAAAATCATGCCTTTACGTTTAAAATAGCGACAAACAAAAGAAACCCCTTGCGCGTGATTCCCCGCTGATGCACAAACGAATACTGCATCTTGAGATACCTTACCAAGCATTTCTGAAACAAAATTAAAAGCACCGCGAATTTTATATGAACGTACCGGTGTTAAATCTTCGCGTTTCAAATAAATTTCTGCATCATATTTTTGACTAAGAAAGTGATTCCTTTGAAGAGGTGTTTCAGCAAAAACATTATGCAAATCCGTCATAGCCTCAGTTACGTCTTGAATAAATTTACTCATAACACCCGCCATTTTATGCCTCGTAAATACTGATAGGTTCTTTCTAGCTATAAAACCAACCATTGTCAGTTAAAATTTTACTGCAGAATGATAAAGCTTCTCTCTTACCATTAATCCTTGATTCAATAAAAAATATAGCTTATGAGAGAGTTCTTATCGCGGACGTGATGAAAACGGTAAACATAGCAGACTTAAAATCTGCCGGTCTAAGACCTTGCGGGTTCAAGTCCCGCCGTCCGCACCATTATATGTAAATTTTCTTTTATTTTCTATTAACGAAAAACGACTTTTAAGGTCACTTTTGCGACACTATTACAGTGTTATCAGATAGAATTGTGACTATGTGAACAACGAATCATATCTTCTTTTGAGATCAGTGCTTTAGCAGCGCTTTATGATCTAAAGGAACTTCATTCTAAACAACAGAAATCTGAACAACTATTTCTCGCCTCACCACAATCATTTAAAGTCAATAACGTCTGCGCCGCTGTAAAATAGTATTTAATGCAAAAAATAAAGGCCCTATTTAAATAGGGCCTCTTAAGCCACTTTAGTCTCGCAAAAATCAGAATTTGTAAGCTATTCCAGCACGAAAGTCATTCGTCTTATAGTTAATTTCAATTTCGTCCTTGAATTTCTTTTTACCAAAATCTGAGTAACGATATTCCGCACGCACAATGATATTATCTGTCATTGCAAAGTCAACACCACCACCGAGAGTATACCCGACCATCGTTTCTTTAGCATCTGATGTAGCCTTAAAGCCATCTTCTCCCGTAACTGATATTGACAAAACATCTTGAAACTGTCCATAAGCGATACCACCAGAGATATAAGGCATAATACGATCAGCAGAAAAACCAATACGCATCCGTGTAGCACCAGTCCACTTTTGTTTTAACATATGAATAAAAGTTATACTATCTTCTTCTGCTTCCGCCTCTTTTTCCTTTAGTATAGCTGGCCGTAAAACCTTACCAACTCCACCGATTACAGGCTTCCCTCTAACCTGTCTTTCCGATATCCGACCTCCTACTTCCACTACCCTTACACTTCCGGCTTCATCAGATTCTTCAGGGTTAGTATTCACGATAGTTTTTGTATCCTTTCGTTCAAGAAAAAGTATATCCGTATCAACCCCCAAAATAAAACTCTTACCGAGTGCAATATTAGCACCAGCATAAAAACCACCTATAGCACCAGAAAGTTTAGGCATATACTTTTTCTCGACTGGCACCCATTTTTTATTCTTATTACCCCTATCAGGAAAAAGAGGAATATCAGCATCAGGTATCATTGCAGAAGTTTCACTCGAAAAACCACCAACTTGACCTCCCAAATAAACACCTGCCCAAGAAAAAGACGGAGAAACGATAACTGATGAAACAACATTTGCTGGTTGTTTAGGAACTACCACATCTGCTGCCTGTACCACAGAAGCTGAAATAAAAGCAAAAACGGATGTTATTATAAATTTTGTGTTCATAAATTTATACCCCATTACTATTATTCAAATATAATCAAAAGTTACATTTAGAAAAATAAAGCGTTATAAAATCTTATGCTATAAAACCATATATACTCCTTATATAATTACATCAAAATTAATAATTACACCAAAAATTAAGTTTAGCAAATAAATTTTAACATCTTTTAAATTATTAATAATAGCAATAACTAAAAAATATAAAAATTCACCCAAACTATCTGTCATATTTTCTTTTGAAAGAATAAACTTAGATACTATTTTTATCAAAAATATTGCATCGAAATCATAAAAACTGATCATTCAGTAGCCTGTTTTCATAAATCATTATCTACAGCAATACAGGTGATTTTTAGAAAACAACTATTTATTAAATTTTATTATAATATAAAATAATAATAAAATAATATATGCTGAAAAATTAATAAAACCCATACACTATTACTCTTAATGAGAGTTGTATTATTGATATTGAAAGATTTATAAAAATTATAAATGAAAATATATTAATTAAGTTATGATAATTTTTGTAATTAAAATTATCTATTTTAAGAACACATTAAAAAATAAATTATATTATATTTAATAAAAAAATATTTTAATGAAACTTACAGAAAAAATAACAAATTTTATTTTAGTTATTTTGTATATAAAATACTAAAGTATAACAGAAGTATATAAGATTTACTATACTAAAAACACATACAACATATATTAGAAATATTATATATATTTATTATCAAAAGTTAAATTTCACAAGATAATCATATATTCCTAATTCTTTAAACATGATATTATTAAAGAGCATAAAAATGATATGATTGTCCTTCCAAAACTTACCTAATAACAAAAATCTTAAACTACTTTATTTAAAAACTGCTCTACCCTTACTGATTTCTATATTGTCTTCTGCCTTTATTGCAAAACGGTCTTTATTAGGAAAAGTGATAAAACACCCCTTCATACAAATTATAACTGTTTGATTAGTATTCAACGAGATATTTAAAGGTATGCTCCCTTCTACGATGATGAGAGATTGTACCTTTAAATCAGTATTTTTTACAGTTGCTGCAAAAGTTGCTATGGTAAAAATATCCAACAGCACGACCGCTATAAAAACGCAAACACATTTTAGCACTCTAGGATTCCTTCTTCAACAAAACGTTTATATAACACGAAGCGAAGAGCATTGCTCACCTCAGAAGGTGAGGTAATATTAGGTACATAAATAGCCAAATTAAATGAAAATTTTTTACTATCAAATGCAGTAAAACTTACCTGTGGTGCCGGATGTTTTAAAACTCCCTCTGTTGCACAAGCAATCTCTAGCAAAATTTCAACAACACACTCTGGAGCAATATTAGAGGAAACAGTAACAGGGATATCAATCCGCCCCATTTTACTACGTCGAGTCCAATTACTGACATTGCTATTGATGAGGCTTGAATTAGGAATAATAACTGTTTTACGCTGAAATGTTTCAAGTTCAGTTGCACGCACACTGATACGTTTGACAATACCACCTACTGATCCAGATTCCACATAATCCCCAAGCTTAAACGGTCTACCAATTAAAATAATAAGCCCAGATACAAAATTTTGAACAATATTTTGCAATCCAAAACCTATACCAAGCGAAAGTCCACCAGCAATAAGCGCAAAATTTTTGAGATCCAAACCTGCCATTGACAGCCCTACCAAAGCCGAAACGACAATACCGCCATAACTTATAACTGTTTTGATAGAATTCCGTACACCAGAATCAAATTTCCCATGCACCAACACCGTTTCATCTAGCCAACCGATAAATCGGCTGACAAGAAATCGGAAAATAAAGAAAGCAACAATCCCAGTTACAATAGAAATAAAAGAAATGAACACATTTCCAATTTGAAAACCGGTCATTAACTGCCACAACACTGCTCGCAAATCAGAATACGAAAATCCACATTGTACGGCAATTGGCATTGCACAAAATACAACCACAACCAAATTGAGAACAATGCTCAGAATCCCCCCAAATTGATTCATTGTTTTCTCTTCTAAATGCAACCATTGCATCAAAGCGTGGCCAACACTTGTTTTCATAAATTGGCCTTTAGTTCCAATAGCTTGAGCGCTTTTCATACCCAAATACATTAAAAATAAAAACGCTCCACCAAAGATAATTTGCTGCATAATAAAGCGTGCCAGACCAATATAACCTAAAAAATCCATCACAATCAGCAATAATCCCAATACAATAAGAGGAATGCGTATATAAAGTGGCCAAAATAGCGGTTCTCCCTCTTCACCTTGAGAAGATCTACGTCTAAACCGCAAAGGAACAAATGAAATAACAAACAGCAATATCGCTACCAAAAAAACAGCAATAAAACTTTTGGCAATTGTCAAAGAAAGAGAAGCTGAAACTATTTGATAGATACTATCGAGAACAGCATCAAATGCTAAAATTCCACCTAAAGAAGTGAACAAAATTACCAATTGATATGTCACCGACGGTGCAATATTGAAAAGATGCACATGAGTCACATTCGATGATAAAAGAACAACTGCTAAACGATTTATAAAAAAGACTAAGCAAATTTGATATCCTACCATATCAAATACTGTTACGAGCTTCCCCAGATCCAAGCTAAAACTACGGAACAAAAACAATACAAGATAAACGCAAACAGCGCATACAAGCGAAGGGAGAAAAACTGAAATAAAAGCGACCGATAAGCGTTGTAAATAAGATATTTCTTCATCGCCCTTGGTAAAATGGCAGTGCACATGTGCAAGAACTTTACGAGAAAAATAAGAAAGCCCCAAAACGATAAAAAGCGGAATTAAAAAAGAAAGAAATAGTTGTAACAACTTGAAATAAAATATGAAATTCCACCAAGAACTCAACAACAAAAGAAAGTCAGATGAAGCTTCTTTGGTTTTCTCAACAAGATGTTTAACCGTCGGAATCGAAAACTCAACCCTGTATGTAAGCATGTGCTTTAAAAGCTCTTGAGATTGAGAAATAGAAAGTTCGGCGATTCTATTTGCTGTCAAAAAAATTGCTTCAAACTGAAGCACTATACTATTAATCTTAGCTTTTCTCTCTATCCATATAGAGCGCTCCTTAGCTAGGTTTTTCAAGTTTTCCAGATCATCATGGAGTTCTGTTAATTGATCAAGGACTGCATTAATATCATTAAGAGGAGCACGCAAAACAAATGCTGCTTCTATAGCGCGTTTACTGATATCGCGTGCACGCAACCGTAGTTCTGCCAAAGCACGTTCATCTTCCGATTTATTTTCAAAGTCTTTTTTTAAAGTTTCTGTATTTTGTTCAAGAGTCTTAATAATTAGCTGTTGTTGTTGAATAATTTCATCAACTGAGTAAGAAGTTATCGATTGTTCGATGATTGCACTTTGTGATTCCCGATTCCCCCACACAAAAGAGCTAAATACAACAATAATCCCAAAAATAATGAAAAGTGTACGTAATTTTTTTCTAAAAAATAAATACATATCTGCCTTAGATGTATAATAGAGGATTCTACCCCCTCTTAAAAATATCGCATGAGGCAAATATTTTCAACCTTTGTAGAATGGTCTTATAAAAGCTTCCCCTTATCCTATAATACTGATAATAAGAGATAAGAATAACAGTAAGCTGTGAACTCAATACAATTAAAGAAAGCGCTCTAGCATGTTTTTTTTGCATCTCTATTGCTATTGCAAAAAAGAAAATTTTCTTCCTTTTACGACGTGGCTTTTTCTGTCTGTGTCTAGCTTTGGCATGTTGTTGACTAATAGTCTAGGAGCGCGGACTTATGGGATCCAACAACCATATACCAATAATACAGTAAAAATTAATACACTTTATCCAGAAAACAAGCTTGATCAATTAAAGATTACAACAGCCGCAAATAAAAAGTTTGTAATCACCTATATAAATCATATTTTACCTGTCAGTGTTTTTCAAAGCACCCTAACATTGAATTTCCTTTTAATGACTGCCATAATTATTTACACACGATTTGGGAGCCTTCAAACGCAATATTTTTTGAACAAACACGCTCCCCCTCTTGCTTAAATTATGAAACTATCATCTTATCTTACCTCTGCCTTTAACTTTTAATAACTATTAGATTGCCTATTAGCGGAATATATCATGCGTACACCCGGTTGGTTGACTACTCTTTATTGTTTTATCCTTTTAAGCAGCATTTACGTTGCCTTGCCCAATTTATTTTCGCAAGAACAAGTTGAAAACTCAAAATTTTTACCTAACACCCGCGTAACACTTGGACTTGACCTTCAAGGAGGCTCTTCTCTCCTACTCGAGCTTGATAGCAAAACGTTAAAGCGCGATCAATTACATATGGTTTTAGGAAATGTGCGGAACACACTACGTGAAAAGAAAATCCGTACATCGAGTGTTCGTATTATAGGAAACAGTGTTGTTGCTGTTATTTATGATCCATTACAAACCGAAAAAGCGCTCTCTACTTTGAAAACATTGATAACTCCCATATACAGTGCCTTTGGCGCCACAGATGACATCACTATAAGTGCTCAAAATAATACTATCCGTATAATATTAACTGAAGCTGGTATTAAGAATCGTATTAACAATGCTATTGAACAAAGCTTAGAAATCATCCGTCGCCGTATAGATCAAGTTGGTGTTACTGAGCCGGCCATCCAAAAGGTAGGAACCGATCGTATTATGGTTCAGTTGCCGGGCTTACAAGATCCAAAGCAGCTGCGTAACCTTTTAGGAACGACCGCTAAGATGAGCTTTCATCTAGTGCCTCCTAATGTGGATATGCATAACCCACCTGCAGGTGTTTCAATCCTTCCTGGATATACTGATGAAACACAAAGCTATGCAATTTATGATCAAGTCGCCTTAGATGGAAATGTCCTAAAAGATGCTCGTGCAGGTTTTGACCCGCAAATACCAGGGCGCTCTATTATTTCATTCACCATGAACTCCGCTGGTGCAAAAATATTTGCGGATATAACACGACAAAATATTAACCGTCCTTTTGCAATTGTTCTTGACAACAAAGTTTTGACCGCTCCTGTCATCAACAGCGTTATTCCCAATGGACAAGGCCAAATTACAGGAGACTTTGACCCCAAAGAAGCATCAACTCTGGCTGCCCTTCTCCGTGCTGGTTCCTTACCTGCACCACTAACCGTGATTGAAGAGAGAACAGTAGGTCCAAATCTTGGTGCTGACGCTATCCAAATGGGACTTTACACAGGTATTATTGGCTTTGTTCTCGTTACAGTTTTTATTTTCCTTTTATACAGAATTTGGGGGATCATTGCGAATATAGCACTAGCACTACACACTATTTTAACATTTGCCGCACTAAGTCTCCTCGGTGCTACACTCACACTACCGGGTATTGCTGGTATTATTTTAGGCATCGGTATCGCCGTTGATGCCAATATTTTGATCAACGAGCGTATTCGTGAAGAAAGCCGAAAAGGTGTCAGCGCCTTTGCAGCCTTGGATCGTGGATTCAACCACGCTTTCGCGACCATTGTTGATGCCAATGTTACTGCAATTATTGCAACTGTTTTGCTGTTTTGGTTTGGCACCGGCCCCGTTCGCGGTTTTGCTGTAACAATGTTGCTTGGTATTATCATCTCCATGTTCACGAATATTACCATTGCGCGCATCATCATGATTTGGGTTATCCGTAAATGGAAAATTAAAACGTTGCATCTTCACTCTATTTTCAACATTATCCCACAAAATACAACTTTCCGCTTTATGAACGCACGCTTCATTGGTATTGGTGTCTCAATTGTTTTGTCACTTACTTCAGTTTTTCTGTTTTTTAAGCCTGGTTTGAATTTAGGAATTGATTTTGTTGGTGGCAGCCAAATGAGTATTACCACAAAAGCACCGGCAAACTTGGCAACCTTGCGTTCTAAGCTTTCTACTCTTAACGTTGGTGAAATTACACTGCAAAATATTAATAATGAAAACACTGTGCTACTTCGTATGCAGAAACAAAGTGGTAACGAAGCACAACAAACCATCGCCCTTGATAAGGTCAAAATAGCAGTACAAAATATCTATCCAGATGCTACGTTCGATCAAATAGAGGTTGTTGGCCCAAAAATTTCAGGCGAGCTTGCCACAGCTGCTTTTACTGCTCTTATTTTAGCTGCAATTGCCATGTCTCTCTATATATGGTTGCGCTTTGAATGGTTTTTTGCGATTGGAGCAATTGTCACACTCGTCCTCGATAGTACAAAAATGATTGGTTTTTTTGCCTTATTTCAATTTGATTTTAATTTAACAGCCATCGCCGCCCTCTTAACGATTGTTGGTTATTCCATAAACGATAAGGTTGTTGTCTATGATAGAATGCGCGAAAATATACGTCTTTATAAGAAAATGCCGTTGCGCGAAGTAATTGACCTCTCAATCAATCAAGTTCTTATACGTTGTCTCTTTACGTCAACTACCACAGTTCTTGCTATGTTACCTATGGCAATATGGGGTGGAAGTGCTGTCCATAATTTTGCATTACCTATGGTCTTTGGAGTTATTATTGCAACATCGTCCTCTATCTTTATTGCCGCTCCTATTTTACTACTGCTAGGGAATTGGTGGCGTGGACGAAGTAACCGTACAAACACTAAACCAAAATGAAAATATCATGTTAATTCATATAATGTATCACCCTTTTTTTATCATAAAAAAATTATAGTCGCTTCACCTAACTTATTTTTTGATAAAGAGTCGTAAACAATTCCATGCTGCACGATACACCACTTATTACAACTATTGTTGCGGGTTTATGTTTAGCCTTTCTTTTGGGAATGATTGCGAATCATTTGCGTATCTCACCACTTGTAGGATACCTATTAGCTGGTGTTATTGTAGGGCCCAATACAGGTGGATTCAAAATAGATTCCGTTATTATCAATCAGCTCGCTGAAATTGGTGTTATTTTGCTAATGTTTGGTGTTGGATTGCATTTTTCGTTAAAAGATCTTTTATCTGTCAAAGCTATTGCTATCCCTGCTGCCATTGTACAGATAGCATTTACTACTTTTCTGGGCTTGTGTCTCGGATTATTCATGGGATGGGAAGTCAGTAGTAGTGTAATCTTCGGTTTAGCGTTATCAACAGCAAGTACTGTTATTCTACTGCGTGCTTTGCAAGAACGCCATCTTATTGAAACAGAAAAAGGTCGCATTGCCGTTGGTTGGTTGATTATTGAAGATTTAGCGATGGTTCTTATACTTGTTCTCATACCATCACTGGCAAGCATTCTTGGCAACACGAAAAAAGAAGCAATTGATCCTCTTGTTCAATGGCTCAATTTAGACATTTGGGGAATTTTTGGTCTCACCATCTTAAAAGTTCTTGTATTTATCATCCTCATGCTCGTGATTGGGCGACGCGTTATCCCATGGTTGCTAAAAGTGAGCGCACACTCAGGATCACGTGAATTATTTCGTCTTAGTGTCTTTGCTACTGCACTGGGAGTAGCTTTTGGAGCGGCTCAATTATTTGGTGTTTCTCTTTCTCTTGGTGCCTTTTTTGCAGGTATGGTTATGAGTGAATCAGAATTGAGCCATCATGCAGCGGAAGAATCCTTACCACTGCGAGATGCATTTTCTGTTCTCTTTTTTGTTTCTGTAGGCATGCTATTTGACCCAGGAAAACTATTGACTCATTTTTTCCCTCTCTTAGCAACATTATTAATTATTATACTAGGAAAATCTGCTGTTGCCTTTTTCATCATCAAAGCTTTTCACTATTCTAATGCAACAGCTTTAACCATCGCTGCAAGCCTTGCCCAAATCGGAGAGTTTTCTTTTATCCTTACAGGCTTAAGTTTGAGCTTAGGACTTTTAAATAACGACGCACATGATTTAATTCTTGGAGGTGCAATTCTTTCTATTTTTCTCAATCCCCTTGTTTTTATTGCCTGTAAAAAAATTAGAAAATATTTAGAAGATTTTTCTGCAAATTTACAAAATACACAAACAATCATTGAAATTGATCAGCAAGATCCTGACCAAGAATTTTTACCGATGACCTCAAAAAAAAACCATATCGTTGTTATTGGTTACAGCCGTATTGGTAAATGTGTTGCATTATCTTTAATAAACCAAGGTGAATCTGTAGTTATAGTGGAAGAATCAAAGCGTCTTACTGATAAAGCGATTGCAGATGGCTGTGAGGTAATCTGTGGCAATATCATTAAACAAGATATTATGAATGCTGCAAATATTATCAATGCATACAAAGTTGTTATTACAATGCGAAGCACTATTGAAGTAGGAGAATGTATAGTGAATATACGTGATATGAAGAAGGATATCCAAATAATCACGCATGCATTATCCGATGTAGAAACAGCTTATCTCATTGATTTAGGTGCAGATGTCGTAGTAACTGATGATGAAGAGATCTCCAATGGTATTATTGAACATATCACTGGACAAAGATCTGTAGAGAATATGCACAATTACGAATTAAATTTACAGAAAACATGAAAAATGGATAAAGAAGCGTGAAAATAAAGCAATTTATATGGCCATTTATCGGTATCTTAGCAATGCTGATATCTATCCGCATTCTTTACATCAAGCTCTCCGCTATTTCTTTTGGTGATGTACTAGAGCGACTGAGCAATTTAAGCACACATCACTGGCTTTTAGCATGTTTATGCTCTCTCTTAGCTTATGCTGCCCTCGCTGGATATGACCGAATTGCTTTACAACATCTTGGCCATAAGATTTCTTGGGTTTTTATTGCGCTATGCTCATTTACTACCTATGCCCTCTCACACAATATCGGCGCTTCGGTTTTTTCTGGTGCAGTCGTGCGCTACCGTGCCTATAAAATGAAAGGATTAAATGGAACAGAAATCGCGATATTGGTAGGTTTTTGCTCTTTTACTTTTGTGATAGGTACAATATTACTTTTGGGGATCGTTTTAATTTTGAAACCAGAAATTATCACTTTCGTTCATAATGATCTTCCTGAATGGCTTGGAACAACAATCGGTGCAATTCTACTCAGCTGTGTAGGACTCTATACCTTTGGCAGTTGGCTTCAGTTGAAACCTTTACGCTTAGGAAAAAAAATTCAACTTTCCTACCCACAACTAAAAATTGTTATTCAGCAGCTTCTCATTAGTCCCTTGGAACTTTTAGGAGCAGCAGGAATTATATACGCTGTTCTCCCATACAACACAGATATTCATTTTATTTCTGTACTCGGTGTTTTTCTAGCATCTTTCACTATAACCCTTCTCTCCAACGCCCCAGCCGGAGGACTTGGTGTTCTGGAAGCTTTATTCATAACAGGCATGCCGAATATAAATCCAACCGATGTTGTTGCAGCACTTATTGTATTTAGAATGCTTTATTTGATTATACCGCTCATCATTTCATTATTTATTGTAGCAATTTTTGAAGCTCGACAATATTGGAAGCGTATTCCAAAAATACCACCTGAATAAATAAAGGGAAATTACGACCCTCCTCTTTTTGTGCACATGTAAATACAATGTACCGTGCCGAATTTGTCTTCATATGTACGTAAACACAATCGTTATTTTATTTATTTTTTATATTGATCCCTGAAGTACCTCTCTTTCTACACCACTCTCAATGTACAAAAGACGTAGAATATTTGAATTTCAGTTTTTCTTCAGAAAGCCACTTCATAAATCCACCAGTGAATTCTGTATAGAAAAAATTTCTTTTATAAGATTCAATCAACTTTCAACATTGAATATTGGGCATAAAAATTCATTAACAGCTCAACTTTTGCATATATATTACTTTACACTTCAAAACCTGTAAAAAAATAATTAGCTTTTTTCTGGTAACGCAAGTGGAGAAATAAGGATTTTAGAAATATTTCTGCGATCCATTTCAACAACTTTAAAACGTAAACCGTCGGTTTCAAAGCTTTCCCCCTCATTTGGCAAATGGCCAAACCGCCAAAGCATAAACCCTGCTAGAGTAGTATAACGGTCTGCCTCATCAACAAGGTTACGCCCAAGATAACCACTTAAACGGCGGATATCAGCATATCCCTCAACAAGAAGGCTTCCATTTTCAAGTTGTTCTGCCATCATGGGTTCTTCATCATCGTCAGGAAAATCACCTGCAATAGCTTCAAGAATATCAGTCGGTGTTGCAATTCCTTCAAAAGAACCATGCTCATCAACAATAATTGCAAGCTGAACCGAAGAATGGCGTAATTGCTCCATCAATCGTAAAACACTTGTATTTTCATGAACGACGAGTGGTTCTCGCATGGCTTTTTTCCAATTGATCTTTTTACCCTCGGCCAAATTTAAAAGAAGATCCTTTGTCAAAGCAACCCCAACAAATTCATCCACTTTTTCACGTGCAAGAATTAAACGGCTATGTTTAACCTGTTGTAACTCCTCACGCATTTCATTCTCGTTACCATTTAAATCCAACCATTCAATCTCATTACGCGGCGACATGATAGAACGGACAGGACGATCAGCCAAATCGAGAACGCCGCGAATCATTTCTTTTTCTTCCGGACGAAAAAGCTCAGAAGCTGCTGCTTGTTCAGCAATAACATCTACAGTCTCACCAAGATTACCATCTTTGTTCCCACCCCCTAAGAGCCTCAAAACCGCATCAGCTGTTCGACCACGTAAATCATTTGTTGTAATCATCTTTTCACGATTACGGCGTCCAATTTGATTAAAAGCCTCAATGAGGACAGAAAAACCAATGGCAGCATACAAATATCCTTTTGGAATATGAAAGCCAAATCCTTCAACAATAAGCGTAAAGCCAATCATCATTAAAAAGCCAAGACAAAGGATTACAATGGTGGAATGACGATTAATAAAACGCATAAGAGCGCCAGATCCACACATCATCACCCCCATAGCAACAATGACGGCTATATACATAACCGCTGCCTGCTCTTTTGCAATCATACCCGTTGCAGTAATAATACTATCTAGGGAAAACACAGCATCCAGCACTACAATTTGAACAATTACCTGCCAAAAAACGACATAAGCAACGCCTGTTTTTCTTTCATGCGAAGCACCTTCTAATCTTTCATGTAACTCTAGAGTTCCCTTTGCCAGCAAAAAAGCTCCACCACCAATCAAGATGAGGCTGTGCCAACTAAACACAAAGGATGAGAATGAAAAAATTATCGTATCGAGATTCATTACCCATCCAATAACCGTAAGAAGAAAAAGGCGCATAGCTAATGCTAAAGTTAGACCTACCAAGCGCGCACGATCTCGCAAATACAGCGGCAATTTTTCAGCTAAAATTGCGATAAAGACAAGGTTATCTATTCCTAAAACAATTTCGAGAAAAATCAACGTGACCAAGCCAAACCACGCATGAGGATCAGTGATCCACTCTATCATAGTTCACCCTTTAAAAACTTAAAAGCGCGCGATTGACAAAACAAATTCATGAGCTTTCATTCTCATAATTGATCAAGAATATTGAACACAAATAGATTGCGTTCAAAGCAAGCAACGGAAAGATATTGCATAAACGCACATGGTTATTGATAAAATTTATAAAACAGAACGATAGCCCACACCGGTTGCAATCACAAGAAGGTTCCTCTGAATTTTTCTCGGGCATTACGCTCGACAATCCTCCAACTATAGTTCCGCATAATAATCAAAACATTTATTTATAAAGTTCTCTATAATGGGTCTACTTTTATATAAGATCAAGTAGTAGTATCATATTTTTAATCGTACAGTCAATTTAGCTATAGATTTTACCATTTTCATATAAAAAACAACAAAATCATCTGGACATCCTCCCTCGGGAGCGTTATAGAACCGCTCATTCTTACTTTCTGAGAAACCGTGGGTGATTAGCTCAGTCGGTAGAGCAGCTGACTCTTAATCAGCGGGTCGTGGGTTCGATCCCCTCATCACCCACCAGTAAATCAATAAGTTAGCTGTAGCTTACCACCTCGTTTTGCACTATTTGCCACCTCGTTTTGCACCAATTGATTTTTTTTCACAGGGTTTTCAAGGGGTCTTTAAAGGGACTTTTAAAGCCCCTCAAAGAGTCTTTTTTTTCTGTTAAAAATCGCAATTTGTGATGATCAGTTCTTTGGCAATAGCATTATTTGAACTGCCACATGAATAAGATGTAGTGACCTCTTTTATCTGAAATTGACTAAAGGTTTTTCGTATTTCTGGCACATCATTAAGTGAAAGAAGAAACTTCCCCTTTAATTGCGCAAGGAGCGCAGACATCGTCTGGTAATCCTCCCGCTTAAACAAATCCTTTCCATAATAGTGCTCAACACCAAAATAAGGCGGATCAAGATAAAACAAGGTATTTGGCCTATCATAGCGCCTGATAAAATCAGACCAGTCTAAATGTTCAATGGTCACATCTGCTAAGCGACGGTAAAGAGGCTCTAATAACACTTCAACCTTAAAATAATTAAACCGTGCGCTGCGGTCATTTCCAACGCAAAACGTGCGATTCACAACTTGACCGTTAAAGCCTAACTTCTGTAGATATAAAAACCGAACAGAACGCTCTAAATCGGTTAAATCCTTTGGATCTTGTCGTGAAAGACGTTGAAACTCCTGACGGCTGCTGATCTGGAACTTTAACAGATCTATAAAGGGCTGATAATGGCGTTGCAACACGCGGAAAAAATTCACTACATCGCCTGAGCGATCATTGACGATTTTCGCAGCTGGTATCAATTTTCTCCTAAAGAAAATCCCACCCATTCCAATAAAAGGTTCGGCATAAACATTGTGCGGAATCTCTTCAATGATTTTGACAACAGTTTTGGCTAACCTTCTTTTGCCACCAATATAAGCAGCTGCTGGTGTCACAGGAGCAACAGATTTTAATGTTTCAGAATAAATTGTGTCCATACTTTCTTAACTTCTTCCATCCATAATAGTCACCTTCTCATTGCTTTGAGTGATAAGAAGTGGCTGCGATGTTATGTCTTTTGGCATCGGACGGGTTTGTCGCTAAACTTATCCCCGTTGGCTGGATAACCAGCCCAGCCTCTATTGCTTGCTATTTCCCCTTTCCTTTTCTAGTGCTTCTAAGATAATTTCTGTGGTATAGCCGCTGGCTTTTTCATAGCGATGGGTCACCGTAGAGGCTTTCCATTGTCCGTTCATTTCCCCACGAAACCCACGGAGCAAAAGAGGTTGATTGGCCATGATTTCTGGTTGACCCTCTAACAGTAACGAACCACTTCCCACAGCACGACAAAGCCTCTCTCCTTCTGAGGCCGCTGCTGCTAGAGCCTCTTCCTTACAGCTATAACAACCGCGTAAACGCCGCGTGGGACCTTTGTAACTTGTCTGATGTTGGATCTGTAACTGTTGCCCTTTGGCTCGATCAAAATAACTAGCTTCAACCACACCATATTGTGTCCGTGGTTCTACCCTAAACTCCCAGTGAGAACAGTGATGCTTATGGATTTCGAGCAACGGTAAATTGTCATCGCTTAAAAACAAGAACTTATGATCTTTGATTAAGAAACGTGCCTGCATTCGATCAGCAAGGCGTGTCAAAAAATCGAGTGCCGATTGATCCGTGCAAACAACATAAGACAAAGGCTATTGGTAAAACTTTGGGCTAACTTTTGCTTGATAACCATGACGCTTGGCTAATGTTTCAACAATATGCCCAACCGTTTGATTGTCAAAATGTTCACTGCTTTGTGCTTTGATTTCTTGACGCATGGAAGCGCTTTTGCCACAGATACGCAAGATTTCTCCATCATGACCGCCGATACTCATGACCGATTCGACAACAAAACGCCCCATAAAAGCGCTGATGCTATTCTCATAGCCAAAAGTCACCTGCAGCGCACTGTTGCTAGCCGGAACCTCTAAATCATTGCCGCTATCATCAAACTCTGCTTCAAAATTATCGGATTCATTCCCTGCATGATCGATAATGGTTGCTGTTAAAAGACGTTGGTAAAAAACCTCATGAACAGGCTTGTCCCCTACTTTTACCATAATGAAAGGGCGTGCATGTCTTAATCCCATAAGCGCTTCACCGTACTTTTCTTCTCAAGCAGGATAAATTCAAGAAGGACAACGCTTAATCCACGAGGCAAAAAATATGATGAAACATGGCAAGAAAACAATCTTAAAACATTCCGTCCAAAGCATAAAACCATTGGATTAATTGGCGTAGGTAAAATAGGAAAAGTAACGCTAGAGCGATTAAGACCTTTTGGGTTCACAGTAATTGTCTATGATCCACACATTGATGAAGGTCTAGCTAAATCACCTAACTTCAAGCTTCTAAAAGATATTAATTATCTTTTAGAAGAATCTGATATAATATCACTGCACTGCCCTCTTACAAAAAACAATGGGAATGGTTAATTCAGAATTTCTAAAAAAAATGAAGAAAAATAGTGTCTTAGTGAACACAGCAAAAGTAAAAATTCTTAGCGATTTTCATTGTTTAGAAAAACATCTAAGGAAGAATTTTGAATTCCAGGCTCTAATTGACGTTTTACCTACGGAGCCACCAAGTGATTACCCTCTAATTAAAACTTGGAGAGACAATGCTGATTGGTTGTCGTCACGGTTGGTGATTAACCCACACAATGCGTATTTTTTAGAAAACTCACATATCGATATGAGAAAAGATGTTGTTTCTACAATTATATCTTGTTTGTACAAAAAGAAAATGAAAAATTTGGTAGTTTCTTATGATTAATAATATTTACTGCGTTGGACGCAATTACGTTGAACATATTCGTGAACTGGGCAATGCTATTGAAGATGAACCAATTATATTTAGCAAACCGAATAGTGCACTAGTCTTAGGAAATCAAATTCATCTCCCTGATTTTTCTAAAGAAATACATTTCGAAACTGAAATTGTGCTTAAAATCTCAAAAGATACTTTTATGGTTAATGAGATAGAAGCTGAAGATTGCTACGATGCTGTAGCGGTAGGCCTTGATCTAACTGCTAGGGATTTGCAAACGAAACTGAAAGAAAAAAAGCTTCCTTGGCTTTTGTCTAAAGGATTTAAAGGAGCCGCATACGTCTCTGACTTCATAAGCAAGGAAAAAATAAACGACCCAATAACCTTTGAAATGAAACTAAATGGTAAAACTCGGCAACTTGGTAATACTAAAAATATGATATTTAGCTTTGGAAAAATAATATCATTTCTGAGTAGCTACATTCAGCTAAGGAGTGGTGACATAATATATACAGGCACTCCGCAGGGAGTGGGTAAACTTTCTAAGTTTGATGAAATAGACTTATATATCGAAGATAGCTTAATTTCAAAAATAAAAGTAAAATGAATCATCAAATACTAGCCTTTTTCATAGTTTCATTTTTTTAGTCATATCACCTGAGCCGAACATGGCATTTATAATTGATAATGTAGCTAGACTGGGAAAAAAATTCATTTGCTATCGCTACAGGATTGTACACAGTAACATATATTGCATGGAGCATTTTCCATATTAGGTGTATCAGCGATCATTCTCAACAACAGAACGTTATTTTTTTGTAAAACTAATGGATGGCTTCTATTTATTATACATGGGAGTTAAATCGCTTAAATCTGGAATGAAAAGCTTAAATTCAAAAAAGCAATATTAAAGAATGAAGATACTACCACGGGTGAAGCAAACCTTTTCACCAGCTACATAGATAGTTTTATGACATAAATACTAAACTCAAAAGTCTCAATATTCTATATAGTGTCCTTCCCAGAATTTTTGCCTTCTGGCGATAGCGTTAAAAAAGGATTTTAATTTGTCATAACACATTCCTTCAACATATTTGCGTGGTTTACTTTGATGACCACTTTTATATCATTTTCTAGCGCTACTTAAAAAACAAAGAACAAAAAGAGGTATTAATATAGCGACAGGAACAGTTTTAACTATGTTTTATTTTTCATTTTCTTTGGATAAACTTATCTTTCGATAATAACAAATTTTTCATAAAAACTCACGCGCATTTGATAGTAAAAATATCTATAAAACAATGAATTAGCACTTACTCCTAGCTAATATAACCTTTTCCCACCCAATACAAAACCTAACGTCAAACTACAATCCCAAATTTAGACAGTAATACAGAGATAGGTTATTGATGGTACCAATTTGTAATAATTGATTGGTCATCTTAAAAAGTTTTTTGCTTCCTGCTTTTTGCACAAGAAAATTTCTAATCCCAGAGTTTCCTCAACTGCAGCGAGATATCCCATTTTTTTCTCAACGTTTATGTTGTAATTGTGCACTGCATCCCACAATACACCTGAAATCTACGAAACATCCATAAGCATCATTCTCTTCTCGATGCGCACCTGTATAATAGCATTCATAACTTAAAGATAATCAATAAATTTAATTTCTTTCATATTTAAGAGTGGTGCTGATGGAGCTAATTTTATTGATAATGATTTAAGGCTCTTTTCACTTTTTATGGAATTAGACAAATGTTGCTCCATTAAATTAACATCATCCTTCAGGGGATTAAATATACGATCTAGAATTCTTCTTAATGTGCCCGAACCTTGGCCCCATACTTGCACGCTTCGGCAAATGAACTTATTTATACTTGAAGTTTTTTCGGATAGAATACACTCAATGTGCACTCTTCCCTTACAAAAGTTCCAGTATTTCTATACTGTTAAGCCCACAAAAAACCAGTAACGGCGCGATTATTTCTTCTCTCTTGCTCCTTTTTTAACAAAACGCTGAGCCTCTACAAGTTATCAAGTTATTTGTTATCATCAACATCAAGATCTTCAAAAAGAGTATCAACACTATGGAGCTGAGAGTCATCAATAATGAGATCAGATAAAGCATCATTTTGATTTGCAGTGATACCTTTCAAAACTATAACAGATACCTCAGACGCAATGTATTCTTGAACAGGGCGAACTCTATCCTCTATCGCCTCTACAACACTTTCTTGGACAGGCTGCGTATTTTGAGGACAGTTTTCTTTTTTAAAGCACTCTATATATCTTTAGGACATTTGATTTTTATTGACTAGTTTCGCTTCCTTTTTCCTCCATTTTCACTATAATAACTTTATGTTTATCAGCTGGAAAATCTAACACTTCATCTTTGGTATATATTCCATTCAAGAGATGTGGCCCATAGAAATGCACCAAGAATGCTGTGGTACAGTGACGACCTATCTAGTCAAGCATTATCTTCCACTTAGAACCGTTCTTACCGTATCATCCTTTCATAACAACCATCTCTACGGTGACTTCTGCTCCCTCACAAATCGTGCCACTAGCTTTTTCAACAGCATAGCAAATAAAATTTATTTGTTATGTAACATCTTACATTTGATGATTTTTCTATAGTCCAAGATCTTTCATTCGAAAGCGAAGTAGAGAAAAACCACAGCGAATGAAATAAATGCCATGGTCACTAACAATACCAACAGATTACCCTTGTGAATATTCCCGCACCAAGAACAATTTCAAAACGGTACTATCACAAAAATTTTAGGAGAAAATCGTATGTATTAAAGGGGAGTATTCCATATAGGCGGAAAATTTCTAAATAGGACACCACTTAAGATTTGACGAAGAAATGTTTTCAAGAACACCGAAAACTGTACATATATAGGTTATTTCATAATAAATTAATTAATAAAAAGTACAGTAAAGTACATTTTGTGTATGCACTTTAACTTGCAAAACCAGAGTATTTTTATGAATATCTTTAATTTTTTTGCTATTGGAGATTTTTTCTTAAGTAAAGTTATTACTTTTTACTATATTCAATCAAAATCCCTCTCCACTATCGCATCTAAAACAAATACAGTACTTGTTAATACGGGTAGAATTTGCCGTTATAAGCAGTTTCTTGACTGTTTAAGACAACTTAAGAGTGATTATTATAATAATACTAAGTCTTTTTATCAGCCATTTATCAGTCATCTCAGCGATAACCTAAACTCTGTATTCAAATATCTGTTACGTTAATTTAAAAATGAAATACTAAATCCTTATCAGTTTCATATTCTTTTTCTTTATCCACATAAAATCATAAAAAACGTTTTCCTTCTTTACTCCTCACTCATATCATGCTTCGATAGAGAGGCATTGTCTTCTCCAGTGTATTTTAATCCTAAATAATTAAAGGAAAACGCAAAAAGATGAACTTTAAACAAAATTTAGAAGGTAACCCTCGGCAGAAACTGCAACGTGGACTAGCTAACCGCCATGTACAGCTTATAGCCATTGGTGGTGCTATTGGAACAGGACTCTTCATGGGATCAGGAAAAACAATCAGCGTAGCAGGCCCTTCAATCATACTAGTTTACGCCATTATCGGTTGTGTTCTATACCTTGTAATGCGCTCTATGGGAGAATTACTACTTTCTAACCCACAATACCGATCTCTTGTTGATTTTTCCACCGATCTTCTAGGACCAGGAATTGCTTTTTTTATCGGCTGGAGCTATTGGTTGAGCTGGGTTGTAACTGGGGCCGCAGATATCATTGCAATCATTACTTATATACACTTTTGGTGGCCAACACTTAATCCATGGGCTATTGTTTTTTCTTGCATTATCTTCTTTTTAGCCTTGAACCTCGTAGCCGTAAAGCTATTCGGTGAGCTCGAATTTTGGTTTGGTCTCATAAAAGTCATAGCAATTCTGGCATTAATCGTTGTTGGATTTTATATGATCATGACTGGCTTTACCTCTCCAAATGGGACTGTTGCATCTCTCGCTCACGTATGGAACGGCGGGAATATTTTCCCTCGGGGAATTACAGGTTTCTTTGCTGGATTTCAAATTGCCATTTTTTCTTTTGTTGGTATAGAAATTGCTGGAACGACTGCTGCTGAAGTCAAAGAACCTAAAAAAGTTCTACCAAAAGCAATTAACTCAATACCTATTCGTATTGTACTCTTTTATATCTTTTCTCTCGTTGTGATTATGTCAGTTACACCTTGGAATCAAGTGATTCCAGATAAAAGTCCTTTTGTCGCGATGTTTTGGCTTGCTGGCATTCCGATAGCTGCTGGTTTGGTGAATTTTGTTGTTCTCACATCGGCTGCATCTTCGGCAAATAGTGGTATTTTTTCTACCAGCCGTATGATATATGGGCTTGCAACGCAAAAAGGTGCTCCTAAATTGTTAGGAAAACTTTCTAACAACCATGTTCCAGCAAATGCCTTAATCTTTTCTTGCTTATGTATTTTATTAGGATACGCAATTACATCGCTATCTCCAAGCATCATGAGTGCTTTTACAATTGTGAGCAGCATTTCAGCAATCTCATTTATATTCGTATGCTCTGTAATTTCGGTTAGTTATATTGTGTATCGTCGCAATCGCCCTATGCAACATGCTGAATCCACCTATAAAATGCCAGGAGGCGTTATCACGTGTTGGATTATTTTAGCTTTCTTTGCTTTCATGATCTTTTTGTTGACATTAGAACCTGATACTTTAATAGCTTTAAAATGTGGTATATTATGGTTTATTTTCTTAGGAATAACATATTTTATATTTGTCAGGAAAAAAATAACTAAAGATAATCAATAAAGTCTGTACATGAAAAGCATATTATAAAAGGGGGAAAACTTACCCCTTTTATATATTAAAGAATCAGCTTTTTATGGAGAGTTCCCTGCAAACTTCAATCACGCTTTTTATTAACCAAAGGTATTAAATTTTATCTAAAGCGTCATAAAGACAAAGTTTTTACCAAACCTCTTCCCAAAGCTGTAACAGCACATATGATAACCACGCAAAATATGACCTAAAAGTAATCTACAATAAAAAACTGATAGGAAAATCTTTTTTCTTGCAGAAGATTGATGCTAGAGGTCAGCTTTATTCTTTGTTTATTTTTTTAAGACCTTTCAAAGGCGTCTTTCTGGAATTTCAAAGCTTTTTAAAAATCTTCAAAGAATTTTTAAAATCTGCTGTGTTTTTTGTCATAAAATATTGGTTTTTGGGGATTTTATGCTCTTTTTAGGCTTTTTTCTGTCAAAGTCCAATTTGACAAACAAGGCAGTTAAATGTAAAAAAATATACGTAAAAACAATGAGTTATCACGTACTTCTATCTAATTTTACCTTTTCACACTGAGCACAAAACCCACTATGAAACTACAATAATAAAAGCTTTTCCCTTGCATATACAATGACTTTGTAGGTAATATTACTTTTTAACAAATATACTAATAGTGTTATAATTAAAAGTTTCAAAAAAATTATTTTGAAACTTTTGCAATAAACATCCGTCTCTCTTCTTAAAAGAGCCTCTATCTCTTGATCTAAATCATATTGCTTTATTATTTTTTCCATACTAATGGAAACAAATTTTTTATAATCTCTATAGAAAAAAAGTGCTGCAGTTACACTGCATTACTCTGCTATAGCTTAAAGATATTTTCTATGTTCAATACAAATCTCTCATAAGATTTTACCAAATTATGTAAGCATCTGAATAGAATTCTTATTCACAACTTTGGGATAAAAAACGCAATGTCTCTCACTTCCTTTATGCAAAAAGTAACTATCTTCCATTTACACAAAATAAACATAAATGAGATATTTTGAACATTATAACATTACTTTACTGAAGCGTTCATCACAATGACGCTTCAGTAAAGTAATACAAATTTAATTACAGACCAATTCTCAACACCAATTAACGCTATCCTTCTGGAAATTAAATAAAAATTTTTTATTGTAATGATAGCTATCCGTAAAGAAATCATTTCGAAATTTCTGCCATTAGAATTTTTTAAAGAAAACAATATCTGCACTCCATCTGACAAAAAATCAAAATTCCTCCCCTACTATAACGTCTGAAACAATTGTTTCACTTATTTATATAAATAAACAATGTAATTCAATTTTGTCTCATTTTGTCATAACTTACAGACAGCTCCCACAGATCCTTACAGCCATTTGAAACTCAAGAGTGATTATCTAATCACTGTGTATTTTCCCATACACAATTCATCAGTCATCCAAGGCTTAAAACTCCATGCTCAAATCTCTATTACATTATTTCAGCGCGAAGAAGTAGTATACTCTTATTGATTCATATACTTTTTCTTTGTTCACATGAAGACATAAAAAAAATTCTTTACTCCTTATCCATATCATGTTCTGATACAAGGGATTACCTTTTTTTAGCGTAATTTTTATCTTAAATAATTAAGGGGAACTTCCCAAAAATGAACGAACAAAATTTTAAAAAAAGTCCTAAGAAGAAATTACAACGTGGACTAGATAACCGTCATGTACAACTTATAGCCCTCGGTGGAGCGATTGGAACAGGCCTCTTCATGGGGTCAGGGAAAACAATTAGCGTTGCAGGCCCTTCAATCTTACTAGTTTATGCTATCATCGGTTCTGCTCTATACTTTGTAATGCGAGCGATGGGAGAATTATTACTTTCTAATACACAGTATCGATCTTTTATTGATTTCTCAACCGATTTGCTAGGGCCAAGTGTCGGATTCTTCATCGGCTGGACATATTGGTTATGTTGGGTTGTAACTGGGACTGCCGAAGTTATTGCTATTGTCAGTTATACACACTTTTGGTGGCCTGAACTCAATTCGTGGATTCCTGTTCTAATCAGTCTTGCGTCCTTTTTAATATTGAATCTTGTAGCTGTAAAATTATTTGGCGAACTTGAATTTTGGTTTGGTCTTATCAAAATCGTAGCAATTTTAGTATTAATTATTGTGGGATTTTACATGATCTTTACCGGTTTTAGCTCTCCAAATGGCACGATTGCCTCCCTTAGCAACGTATGGAACGGTGGCAATATTTTTCCACGGGGAATTACAGGATTTTTTGCCGGATTTCAAATTGTTATTTTTGCCTTTGTTGGTATCGAACTCGCTGGAACAGCTGCTGCTGAGGTAAAAGAACCTCAACAAGCCTTGCCAAAAGCAGTCAACTCAATACCAATCCGCATTGTATTCTTTTATATTTTCTCTCTTATTGTGATTATGTCAGTCACCCCTTGGAATCAAATCATTCCAGAAAAAAGCCCATTTGTAACGATGTATGCACTTGTTGGTATTCCAACTGCTGCTGGTTTGATGAACTTTGTCGTTCTCACAGCTGCCGCATCTTCCGCAAATAGTGGCATTTTTTCTACCAGTCGTATGATATACGGACTCGCAACGCAAAAAGGTGCTCCTAAATTTTTAGGAAAACTTTCCAGCAACCGCGTTCCGGCCAATGCATTACTCTTCTCGTGTTTATGTATCTTGTTAGGTTATGCAGTTTTATCGTTATCTCCAACAATCATAGGTGCCTTTACAATCGTTACCACTATCGCTGCAATTTTGTTTATATTTGTATGGTCTGTCATTTTGATCAGCTATATTGTCTATCGTCGCAACTATCCTCTTCAACATGCTGTATCTACTTACAAAATGCCGGGAGGTGTTTTTATGTGTTGGATTCTTCTAATCTTTTTTGCATTCATTATTTATTTACTGTCATTAGAAGCCGATACTGCAGTGGCTTTAGAATACACTCCAACGTGGTTTGTATTTTTAGGAATCGTATATTTTCTTTTTGGAAAAAAGAATTTGCAAAAGCAAAAAACTGAAAAATAAAGCTTATAAAAAAGGGTAACTTTAGTTACCCTTTTTTTATGTTTACATATAAAACATAAAAACTATTTACATCATATCTTATATAAACTTCAATTACGCTCTTTATCAACCAAAGCATTAGATTTTATCCAAGGCATCATAGAACGGAGTTTTTTGCCAACTTCTTCAATAGGGTGGCTATCATTTAAACGCCGCATACTTTTAAAATGAGCAGCACCAGCTTTATATTCTTGAATCCAATCTGATGTAAATTTACCCGTCTGAATATCCTTCAAAATGCGTTTCATTTCTGCTCTTGTTTGATCCGTAATCACACGTGGACCAGACGTGTATTCGCCCCATTCAGCTGTATTAGAAATCGAATAATTCATATTTGCAATGCCACCTTCATACATGAGATCAACAACCATTTTAACCTCATGTAAACACTCAAAATAAGCCATTTCCGGTGCATAGCCCGCTTGCGTTAATGTTTCATAACCTGCTCTAATCAACTCAACAAGACCACCACAAAGAACAGCTTGTTCACCAAAAAGATCAGTTTCACACTCTTCTTTAAATGTTGTTTCAATCACCCCAGCACGTCCACCACCAAGACCACAAGCATATGATAATGCTACATCATTGGCATGCCCTGAGGCATCTTGTGCAACCGCAATTAAGCAAGGAACGCCACAACCACGTTGATATTCATTGCGAACTATATGACCTGGACCTTTAGGAGCAATCATCACGACATCAACTGTTTTTTTAGGTTCAATTAAGCCAAAATGAATACTCAAACCATGTGCAAAAGCAATTACTGCCCCATCACGTAAATGATTATGAATATGCTCTTTGTAAATGTCAGCTTGCAATTCATCTGGTGTTGCCATCATGATGAGATCTGCCCATTTTGCTGCTTCAGAAACACTAACAACCTTAAAACCATCTACAGTAGCCTTTTTAGCTGTTTCCGACCCTGGACGTAAAGCAATTTGCACATTTTGAACACCGAAATCTTTCAAATTTAAAGCATGCGCACGCCCTTGTGAACCATAACCAACAATGGCCACTTTTTTCCCTTTAATCAAATTAACATCCGCATCACGATCATAATAAACACGCATAAAAATACTTCCTTCTCTCTACATTTAAACTGAATTTCAGATTATTTTTATTTAATGGAAAGTAAAAAGCTACCTGAAGTGCATCACACACCATAAATAACAAAAATATCTCTCATAATAACACAGCAATTAAATAATCTTTTAAAATTTATATATTGCATACAGAAAGCTATGGCCCCAAAACCTTCCCAAAACATATCCAGATTTCCAAGTAAACTTTAGCTTCTGCTCTACAAAACGATATATTGTACAAAAAATACTTCTAAAAAAACACAACTACTAATATTCTGTTTTTTCTGCATAACAAACCATCGTATTCTTAAATTTAAGATATACTGTGCAATTTTTTCAACATGAACCAAATCAAAATAGATAGCAAGAAAAATTATAAAATAAGAGTAGTAGTTTTTATACTTGAGAACAAAAATTCAATTTTACTTCTTACATGATAAAAAAGATTTTCGTATGACCCTCAACTCTAGCAATCCCGTTATACGTGAGGTCTAGTATTTTTGTTGTAACAAATTTGTATTTAAAAAGTCACAGAAAAGTATCCATAAAGATCAATATAGTGCAGTTTTTCAAGCATTCTTCTTTTTAAAAAGCTCCCAAGCAATCGCTTCTTAAAAACCATAAAAATTTGCACCTTCTTCATAATTATCCTTATTAATCATTGCAACCACAAATCTAAAAGTTTTTTTAAATATTCTAGAAAGCTTATACAAATCTTATATTCCTAATTAAGTCGACCGCTAATTTTCTGTTTCTTTAAAGTAGGTTTCACAAAAGCTACAAAGCATTAGCCATAGCCCCTTTCCCTCCGCAGACTAATATGGTGAAACTTGTTATCAATTGTTTTAAACTGACAAAGCTTTATAAAAGTTTATCTTCCCAATTGTATAGAGCGGATAAAGCGCTGAACAGTGTTATGCATTCCATATTCTAACGCATCAGCAATAAGCCCATGACCAATGGAAACTTCATCAAGCCAAGGAACACGACTGACAAGAGCAGGAAGATTTGTAATTGTCAGATCATGTCCTGCATTAATACCTAACTTCAGCTCTTTAGCTCTTTTTGCTGCTAAAACAAGTTTATTTAATTCTTGATCCTGTTTTATCTTATCTTTAAACGCGCCACCGTAGGGTCCAGTATAAAACTCCACACGATCAGCTCCAATCGCTTTAGCAATATCAAGACCGTCTACAGTGGGATCAGCGAATAATGATACACGAATTTTTTTTTCTTTCAAACGCTGAATGATAGGTGCTAAGAATTCTGCATTGTGAGCAAAATTCCAACCATGATCAGAAGTGGACTGAGCGGGATCATCAGGAACAAGAGTAATCTGATCTGCATAGTTTTCTGCTATATCCAAAAATGTACCACTTGGATAACCTTCGATATTAAATTCAGCAGTAGGAAATGTGCTATTGATTAAAGAATGTATGTCTGGCAAATCAGTAAAACGAATATGTCTTTCATCAGGTCGCGGATGAACCGTCAAACCCGCAGCACCAGCTGTAAGCGCTATATGCCCGATACTCTTAATATTGGGCCACGGAAGGTTACGCCGATTGCGCAAAACGGCAACAGCATTAAGATTCACCGAAAGTTTTACTGCCATGCACTCTCCTATTTTCGTGTATAGTTCCAAAGACAGAAAAAAGGTACATTCACTAAGATAATCCAAGAGAATAAATTTTCTCTATCTAACGATTGTTAGATGCTCTGCTGCACGCGTAATCCCCGTATAAAGCCAACGCGCATACATGTCACGAAATGCAAAGCTTTCATCAAATAAAACTACATTGTTCCATTGAGATCCTTGCGCTTTATGAACAGTTAATGCATATCCATAATCAAAATCATCATATCTTTTTTTTAATTGCCATGAAATCTCATTATGAGGGTTCTCAAACACTGCTTTTAAAAGCTTAATCTTCGCCACTCCACGCTCGCTTTCTTCTGGTTTAACGAGAAGATTAATTCCCGGTTTAACAGTTTCCTTCTGTGAAGTCATCACTTTCCATAAAGAGCCATTCAACAAACCTTTAGCGGGATCGTTGCGCAAACACACAAGTTTATCTCCCGCTTGTGGATAATCTGCTGTAAACCCCTTCAGTTCACGCAAACGTTTATTATAAAGATGGCGTGTTCGATTAACCCCTACCAAAACTTGATCAGCATCCAAAACTAATTGTTGATCCACCTCTTTACGTGTAACAACGCAGGCTGCCCCATAATCACCATAAGCAATATCTCGTCCCTCACGCACATCCATAGCTAAACGAACAATCGGATTATCACGCGCTTGCCGATGAATTTCTGAAAGAAGAAAATCCGGTGCACCATTAGAAAAAAAGCCA
Source organism: Bartonella sp. B12(2025) (assembly GCF_053795135.1). Classification (NCBI taxonomy): domain Bacteria; kingdom Pseudomonadati; phylum Pseudomonadota; class Alphaproteobacteria; order Hyphomicrobiales; family Bartonellaceae; genus Bartonella; species Bartonella sp. B12(2025). The sequence continues at coordinate 940,516 of NZ_CP200031.1, forward strand.
CCTCCTGATATAGGAGGCAACTGACCTGGATCACCAAGAACAAGAATTGGCGTCCGAAAGCTCATTAAATCACGTGCCAATTGTTCATCTACCATCGAACACTCATCAACAATTATAAGCTTAGCTTGCGCAGCCAAACTCTTCCGATTCAATGCGAATGTCGGTGCAATAGATTTTTTTCCCGTTACTTCATCGGAAACTTCTTCTTCTCCACGTGGACAATAAATCAGCGAATGAATAGTACAAGCGTTACTCGCACCTTTAGAACGCAAAACTTGTGCCGCTTTACCCGTAAACGCAGCAAATTGGACAGAGCCATCAACTGTTTCCGCAAAATAACGCGCAAGCGTCGTCTTTCCTGTTCCTGCATAGCCAAAGAGACGAAAAATAGGAGAACGCCCATCCCTCAACCACGCGGAAACAGCCTTCAATGCATTATCCTGTTCCGGCGAAAACTGCATAGTTTATCAAAATAAGATTCGTATAAAAAGAGCAAGCGTTTTGAAAACAAAACCACTATCACGAAATTTTTGTCGTTAAGAATTTCTGATATGTAGCCATCTAACCACTTTCACAGCGCAATTATCAACCATTTTAGCAATCATTTTCGTACAAAATATTTCAATAATCTAAATTTTTCATCCATGCAAAATTTGTATCAACCTTCTTGATAAGATTTCATACTTGTTGAGCAAAATATCCTCTTTATTCTACAGCAAAAAACGCACAAAAATACATACAGTAAAATTAAAACAACTCACATATACGCTTTTACTGCGTCATGTTGAGAGATAAAAAATTATTAAAGTAAAATACATCTACTATGATGAGGAATAAATTAAACATCATCAATAAAGCTATCGAAGTTTTTGTGGAGAAAGTAGAACAAAAAACAAAAAAGATCTTGATAAAAACCGCTTAACACTATGGGGCACCTATACCTCCTAGGCACATCTACCCTCTCATAACATCTTCCCAAAAATGCGTGATGATTCACGCTACAAGGAGATTGCCTCTACATTAAGGAAAAAAGACATAATGTATCACCCCCTACCATAACGCAATCAATAATATTGCACGCATTTTAAATGAAGCCAAAAAACAAAAGGATGAATATTACGAAGCTTTACTCTCTAAGATATGAAGTTGCCATGTCTAAACCACGACATAGAGCGCATAGAACCTACAGAACGTAAAAGTTTGTTAATAACTACAAAGAAGCGCGCTTGCTGAATTACAAGAGCTCATCCCCACTAAAATCTAAGCTAAGAAAACTTATTGAAAATTTATTTGCATGGCTACTAAAACAGTATTTTAATAGAACCAATGAGCATAGCTTTGCTAAAGGTATAGAAAACTCATTCCAATAAAAATTTCCTACACCATAACATTATACAAAGAAACAAAAATCACATATCACAGCGGGAGTTGAACGATACAAAAAAACGCCAACAACTGCTCAAAATTTTTTAAAAACACCCAATAGTCTTTTTAATTGAGTAATTGAACAAGAACTTCTAGAAAATAATCCAGCATTAGGAATTAAAAAACTATCTCTTAAAATAAAGATGAATTTCCAGATTGGACAAAAAAGCATAGAAAAATATTATCAACGATGGTTTATCGCTACTTATAAACATATCTGAATTGACGCACTTCTGTATACAAGCTTGCATCGTAGTGATGCGGTACGAATTGATTGGAAAGATGTAAAAGATAATACCATTCATTCTTAAGATAGAAAAAGCAAATGACAAACAGATATCTTTCTTCCCATTTTCTTTGCCTTGAACTAACAGAATCCCTTAAAATTGATGCCATCAGCAATAAAATATTCACTTATGCTAAAGAAGGTAAAAAACTAAGCCAAGGCAAGCTGGCAATCTGTTAGAAGGGCTTATAATACGGCTGGAATTTTAAAGTAATCAATCACATGAATTAAGAAAATTAGCAGCTACTCGTTCTGCTAATTCAGATACAAAAGTATCACAACCCCAAAAAAACCTTTTAGCTAGACAGATGGCAATATACAATCTCTTTATACAAAGAGCACAAATCATAAAAAAATTAAGGATAGAAGCAAAAAACTCCAAAGAATCAAACAACCATAAAATCCATTAATTATTTGGTTAACATAATTAATTTTATACCAAAATCCGTCCATCAGAAGAAATAGCATTTGCAACTACTTCATCATTAGCCTCATCAGGCAACAGCATATCATTATGCGCACACCCAGATAGGATCATGGGAAAACAGTTTTCTAAATTATTAACACGACAATCAAAGAGAACTGGCTTATCACAGTCAATCATTTGCTGAATTTTATCATCAAGTTCATCTGGTTTTGAACAGCGTATACCAATCGCTCCATACGCTTGTGCCAATTTTACAAAGTCAGGCATTGATTCCGTATAAGAATGAGAAAGACGATTGCCATGCAGCAATTTCTGCCACTGCCGAACCATACCCATATATTGATTATTTAAAATAAAAACTTTCACTGGTGTGTTATGCTGAACTGCTGTTGCGAGCTCTTGAATACTCATCTGAATTGAAGCATCACCAGAAATACATAAAACAAGAGCACCAGGATGAGCTATTTGAACACCGATAGCAGCAGGAAGACCATACCCCATAGTTCCAAGACCACCAGAAGTCATCCAATGTTTTGGCTCATCAAAGCGATAATACTGTGCAGTCCACATCTGATGCTGTCCAACATCGGTTGTGATATAAGCATTTGCGTCTTTGGTAAGAGCATAAAGCTGTTCAAGAGCATATTGTGGCATAATGACATCTTTTCTCTCAGCATATGCTAGTGAATTACGAGCTTTCCAGCGATTAATTTGTCTCCACCACGCCTCACGACTTTCGCTCTTAAACATTGGTTTCTGCATATGCAAACGTCGATTTATATTTTCTAAAACATCAACCACATCGCCAATAAGTGGAACCTCCACTTTTACGATCTTATTGATAGAAGAAGGATCAATATCAATATGGATAATGCGCGCATAAGGAGCAAATGCATCAACCCTCCCAGTGATACGATCATCAAACCGTGCACCAACAGCTAACATAACATCACAATCATGCATGGCCATATTAGCTTCATAGGTTCCATGCATTCCAAGCATTCCAAGCCAATTTTTTCCAGAAGCAGGATAAGCACCAAGTCCCATTAATGTTGAAGTGATCGGGAAATCTCCCAATTGAACCAAATCACGCAAAAGCTGTACAGCTTTAAAACCCGATGAAATAACACCACCACCAGAATAAATAATAGGACGTTTTGCTTCTGTTAAAAGAGAGACAGCGCTTTCGATATCCTTAGTATTATCTTTTAACTGCGGAAAAGAACGCTGAAGTGTCGGAACTTGAGGCGCTCTATAAATACCTGAAGCAAATTGAATATCCTTAGGAATATCAACCAAAACTGGCCCTGGACGTCCTGATTGAGCAATATAGAAGGCTTCATGAATAATTGCCGCAAGATCATTTACATTTTTAACCAAACAATTATATTTAGTACAGGGTTTTGTAATACCAGTCGTATCAGCCTCTTGAAAACCGCTTTTTCCGATCACTGTTGTCGGTACCTGACCGGAAAAACAAACAATAGGGATAGAATCCATTAATGCATCTTGCAAAGGTGTCACAGCATTAGTTGCACCTGGACCAGAAGTCACAAGCATAACGCCTACCTTTCCTGTACTCCGTGCATAGCCTTCAGCAGCATGACCAGCTGCTTGTTCGTGCCGCACTAAAATATGCTGAATTGAATCTTGTTGATAAATAGCATCAAAAATAGGAAGAACAGCCCCACCAGGATAACCAAAGAGATGTTTAACCCCTTGGTCAATAAGAGCTTGAATCACTATTTCAGCGCCTAACATTATTTTTTCGTCCGTACTCTCTTGCATTTTTGGATGATTTGTCATTTTTCCCACTCACCTACTTGACAGCACAACAAAAAAGCTCCCAGAAGGAGCCCATTACACACAAAAGCATATATTGTATGATTATTCCCCTTATTCCAATGCACGAAATATACAGGAGTAACATTTCCTAAAAGGGCTTCTAATTCCATTGCCATCATTCGTCAATAAAAAATTATACTCCCTAAAAATTTACATTCACAACTCTCTTTCTTAAATTACTTTGCAAATCTTTTGGCTCTTGTATCAAGAAATAACCATCCATTCTCCATCAAATTGATTACGAAACCATGTCATTTGCCTTTTTGCATACCTTCTCGTTTGTATTTTCACCGTTTCAAGAGCATTTTCAAAACTTCTATATCCATCCAAATAAGCTATCAATTCAGGTATACCAATAGCCTTCATCGCTGGTAACAAAGGGGAAAGCATAAGCTTTTTCATGGCAATTACCTCTTCTAAAGCCCCTCTTTCAATCATAGAGTCCAAACGCTTATGAATACGTTCATAAAGCAATTGACGTGGTGGAATGAGAAGAACTTTTTCTAAACAATTCGACGCAATTAAGGAGGGTGTTTTTTGCTTCTGCCACCAACTTAGTTTCTTATCAGTTGCATCATAAACTTCTAAAGCACGTATAATACGCTGGCCATCTTGCGGAGAAATTTTCTCAGCGAGAACAGCATCAACCTGCAACAACTGACGATAAAGAATTTCAGCTCCCTCTTTATCAAATCGAAGTCTCCATTTCTGTCGCACGGCATCTGGAATATGAGGGATTTTTGAAATCCCCCCTAAAAGAGCACGAAAATAAAGCCCTGTTCCACCAACAAAAATAAGTGATTTCGACGTAAATGTAGTCAACAGCTTCTCAACATCCCGTAACCATTGCCCTACTGAATAATTCAGAGTAGGACTCACATAACCATAGAGATAGTGTGGAACAATTATAGTATCCGTTTTTGTCGGCCGTGCCGTTAAAATACTTAAAACATCATAAACCTGCATTGAATCAGCGTTAATGATGAGAGCATTTCTTTCTTGAGCCATTTGTAAGGCAAGCGCTGACTTTCCACTTGCAGTTGGCCCCGCTATTAAGGTAATCGTTCTCTGTGTCATGAATAGCAATCTCCTATGTTCATCAATCAACAACTTATTGCAACACGCATGACCAACCCCAAAAACTCTGTATTTCATCTACATTATCGTAGAGTAAGCTCTTCAAACGAAAACACAAGCAGAACCTCTATACTTAACACAGAGAAAGTACTTATGATAATTCTCATCCTTTAAAAAATTAGCTTAACGCATATATTCAAACAGCTTTATCTTTTTATATAAAATAGATGATATTCTGTTTTATAAAGCGCCCAGTAAATTACTTTCTTCAAGCTCTCATTTTCTTACAATTATTTTTTTCATCAATCATAAAGAAAGACACAGCACTGCCCAAAACCACTAACTCTGATATTAATCTTTTTATATAATCGCTATTTTGAAAACTGAAGAGAGCAAACAGCCACCTATCGCATAGTTTTATAGCGATAACAAAATATAAATGATTAAACACACATTCAAAAGCATCAATCAATTAGGATTGTGACCAGCCGTATCTCTCCATCTGGTCGAGCAACAATGAATAGAGCATTTTTGCGTCCAGCTTCACGCAATTTATGAATACGTTTTTTAGCCTCATCAATTGTTGTGACAGAACTTTGATTTATATCAACAATTACTTCACCAATGCGAATACGTTTTTTATCCGCCGCACTATTTTGTGCAACAGATGTCACCACCAGCCCTCGAAGTTTATCTGTAATTGAATAACGATGACGCAAATCCTCTGTAAGCTCAGATAATGTCATTCCCATAAATTGCATCGTCACGCTTTTTGATACAGCACTGCTTTTTTCGTCATTGGATTCTTTTTCTGTATTTTCATTTGCATCTGTCTCAATCAAACGTCCAAGTTTAACTTTTACTGTTTTTTTCTGTCCATTCCGCAGAACAGTAACATCCACCACTTTTCCTTCTGAACTTTCCGCTACTAAACGCGGCAAATCGCGCGCATGCTTAATTTTGGTATTTCCAAAGAAAAGAATAACATCTCCATCCTGCAATTGGCTATTATCTACATCAGCATGTTCTATTTTACCAGCAACCAATGCCCCTACAGCGTTATCTAGTTTCAAACTTTCTGCAATATCTTCTGTCACTGGTTGAATACGAATAGCCAACCAACCGCGCCTTATTTCTCCAAAGTCACGCAACTGATTAATAACAGAAAGAGCCATGTCCGACGGTATAGCAAAACCAATACCAATAGACCCTCCAGAAGGCGAAATAATTGCTGTATTAATCCCAATCACCTCACCATTTCTATCAAATAACGGGCCGCCAGAGTTGCCTCGATTAATCGCTGCATCTGTCTGAATAAAATTATCATAAGGACCGGCATTAAGATCACGATTTCGTGCAGAAATAATACCAACCGTTACACTTCCACCAAAACCATAAGGATTCCCGATAGCCATGACCCAATCGCCAATACGTGCTTTTTCTGAATCACCAAAACGTACAGCTTTTAATTTTTTACTTCCTGCATCCACTTGGAGCAGTGCCAAATCAGTTTTGCTATCCTTTCCAAGTAGCTTTGCTTTTAGTTTTGTACCATCGGTAAAATTAACTTCAATATCGTCAGCGTCAACGATAACATGGTAATTTGTAACAATAAGCCCTCTTTGTGCATCAATGACAAAACCAGATCCCAAAGAACGTACCTTTTGAAACTGACTACCTTTTTGACCATCTTTGGGTGTAAAAAAATCACTAAAATATTCTTGCAACAATGAATCTTTTGGGATAACGGGCACCGAAGTATATTCATCCTGTTCGGTTCCATCGACAGTCTGCGCTGTAGAAATATTCACAACCGTCTCCAAAAGTTCAGCAGCTAAATCAGGAACAGAAAGCAGCGTATTTTTTGTCCCCTCCCCCCAAGACAAACTGATTGATCCTGATAAAAACAAAACCACACAGACAACAACTCTTGTAGCAAAGATCTTCAAAGACGTATTTTTACTTATGACACTTCTACCCATGACATGCCTTTAACAAAATGCTGCAAAGTAACCTCACTAAATTTATCTATGCAAATCAGTATGGCTCAACATTCTACCACCTCCACTGTAAAAGAAAGCGACCACGAACCATACTTCTCATGCAAAAGCTCGTATCCTCAATCCACTTTTTCATCTACTCTCTCCCAACTTTTGGATCAATTTTACTGAGGTTGGGATTCATTGTTGACGAAGTTGACGAAAGTTTCCTCTTCTCTTGTAATGGATTGCGGAAATAGAAAAAGAAATCCTCTTTTGGTGAAATTACCATCGGAACACGTTTCAAATTTTTATACTGTTCCATCGCTAACCAAAAATCGTAAAAGGATGGATTAATCTCTCTCGCATTCAATAAAAGGCGAATACTTTCAGCCTGACCTTCACCACGGGTAATTTCAGCATCACGCTTTGCGACTGCGACAATCTCTTCGTATTCACGATTAGCTTCCGCCACAATACGATCTCGCTCCTGCTGACCACGAGCACGAATATTTTCCGCGGCTGCCTCACGCTCAGCTGCCATTTGCCGATATACATCTTCTGAAACAGCATCAGTTAAATCGGTTTTGCGAATACGCACATCAACAATGGTAATACCCAGCGAACCTGCATCTACAGAAAACTGCCGCTGTACTTCAGCCATCATGGCCCCCCGTTCATCTGATAAAGCTGCCTTAAATTCTCGCTTACCATAAACGGCACGCAAAGCATCAATAAAACGCGGTGCAAGATTTTCACGCGCAGCAACTTGCGGACGCCCAGAAGCAATGCGCTGCAAAAACAACTTAGGATCCGTAATACGATAAATAAAGAACGCATCCACTTCATAATAAGCACCACCACGAACCTGTACAGACTGTGTAGGAACATCGTAACGCAATAACCGGTTATCAACAACAATCATTTTATCCATAAAGGGTACTTTCAAATAGATCCCAGGACTAGACTCTACTTTAACAATTTGCCCAAAACGCTTAATTGCCACTTGTTGGCGAGGATAGACAATAAAAATAGACATCCACAAAGCCATCAAAATAAGCACTATAGTACTAAATATAAACAAGAAACGAGACTGCTGCATAATTAGCGCCCTCCAGAAATACGAGAATCCAATAGCGATGTAGAGCGTACCGATGTCTTTTTCGTGTTTTCTAATGAATTGCTGCGTAGCAATTCATTCAAAGGTAAATAGGGCACCGCCGGAGAATTTATTTGATCAAGAACCAACTTATTTGGTGAAGAGAGAACATACCCCATCGTCTCCATATAAAGACGGTAACGAGTAGCCTCTGGTGAAATTGCAGCCTCACGAGCTATAGCCTGAAAACGCTCAGCACGCCCTCTTGCCTCTTCAACCATTTGTGCCTTCTCACCCTTTGCGATTTCCCGTGTGCGTGAAGCCTCACCATTCGCTAAACCAATCTTAGTAAAGCGCACACGATTCCCCTCTTCAATCATTCGCCCACGTTCCTGCTCTGCCTGCTGAACAGAATTAAACGCAGCAGCAACCTTTGTAGGAGGAGCAGCTTCACTGATAGACACACGGCTTATTCCAACACCAAGTTGATATTTATCTACAGTCAACTGGATAATTTTTCTAACGTCATTAGCAACTTCTTCTTTCTTATCGCGTAAAACATCATCAACTGGCCTTGAGCCAATAACTTCACGCATTGCACTCTCAGCAACCTGACGAACTGTCCCTTCTTGATCATTCACATTGAATAAAAATTGACTTGGATATGAAATTCGATAGTAAACAGAAAAATTGACATTAACAATATTCTGATCACTTGAAAGCATCAAACCTTCACTTTGTTGTCTCTGTCCGGGCTGACCACCAATCGCGATTGTTTTTTCCGTCAAAGGAACCTTCATATAGGTCTCAATTGGCCAAAAGTGAAAATGCAAGCCATCACCGATAGTTCCTGCCTTAGGCACACCAAAACGCAACTCCACAGCTTGTTCATTTTGCTGAACAATATAAATAGACTGATACAGCCAAAAAAACACAGCAAACAGAAGCAACAAAACAAAAAGTCCACCTCTACCAAATTGTTTAAACTGATCCTGCCCTTTACGCAAAATATCATCAAGATTTGGACCATTGTCACCACCATTATTGCCACCAGAACCAAAGAAGTTCTTAGCTGGTGTTTTTTTGTCACCACCGAGTTTATTTTTATCGCCACTCCACGGGCCACCACCATTTTGATTCGTCCAGGGCATTATCACCTCTTTAACTGATTACCATTAATCAAATACCAACCATTCACTTGACTTTATAGGACGCCTCTCATCTGATTACAATGTAACTGACAGGCTCTTTCTACTTAATTACGAACGATTATTTCCGCTCATAAACCACAAAACATGTTGGATGACTGTCTTTATCTCCTTCTGGAATATATTGTGTTTGCACAATAGTCCACTTTTCTTTATCAAAAACAGGGAAAAAACTGTCACCTTCAATGGAAGCTAAGACTTCTGTAAGGAATATTTTATCAGCAATATTGAATCCTTGTTGAAAAATTTCACCACCACCAATAATAAAAACTGCCTCTGCATCATTTTGAGAAGCCACCTTTTTTGCAATAGAACAAGCCTGAGATAAAGAATGAGTAATAACAGCGCCTTCAGCTGTGAAAGCACGATTGCGGGTAATGACAATATTCGTGCGCCCTGGTAAAGGACGTCCGAGAGAATCCCAAGTCTTCCGCCCCATAATAATGGGATTACCGAAAGTCAAAGCCTTAAAGCGTTGCAAATCCGTCGACAAATGCCACGGCATGGTACCTTCACGACCGATAACACCATTTTTTGCAACAGCTGCAATTAAATAAACCGGAAAACTCATATTGCTACTGGTGCCTTGATATGTGGCTGCGCTTCATAATTAAGCAATTCGAAATCCTCAAATTTAAAAGAAAAAAGATCTGTTACCGCTGGATTTATACGCATAAACGGCAAAGCATTTGGTATACGAGACAGCTGATGTTTAGCCTGTTCAAAATGATTAGAATAAAGATGAGCATCACCGAGAGTGTGAATAAAATCACCTACTTTAAGACCGCTCACTTGTGCAATCATCATTGTTAATAACGCATAGGAAGCAATATTAAACGGAACACCTAAAAAAATATCCGCTGAACGTTGATAAAGTTGGCAAGATAATTTATCATCAGCAACGTAAAATTGAAAAAGACAATGACAAGGTGGTAGAGCCATTTCCTCTATCAATGCAGGATTCCACGCTGATACAATCAAGCGACGAGAATCAGGTGTTTTCTTAATCATAGTCAAAAGATCACCAATTTGATCAATACGTCGTCCATCAGGAGCTGGCCAAGAACGCCATTGATAACCGTAAATAGGACCAAGATTCCCTTTTTCATCAGCCCACTCATCCCAAATTGACACACCGTGTTCCTTCAACCATGCGATATTTGTATCACCTTTAAGGAACCATAAAAGCTCATAAATAATCGAACGTAAATGCAGTTTCTTTGTTGTTAACAATGGAAATCCAACCTGTAAATCAAATCGCATCTGATACCCAAAAACCGATCGCGTTCCAACACCGGTTCGATCTGCACGATCAATCCCCTGATTTAAAACATGAGACAAAAGATCAAGGTAGGTTTTCATATAAGCATTATGTCCGATTCTACTGATTATAGAAAATAGAAATTGTAAAGTTCATAAAAATACGATTCAAATCTCTCCCCTTAAGCATCCTGCACAAGAAATTATCATGATCTTGTTAAATTTTTGACGCAAAAGATAAAATACTGTAGACAACCTCTGGGGGAATAAATACAAGAACAATGTACAAATGCAAACATAAAATCAAAGGGATAGATTTATGGAGAATGAAGCAGCTTCAGCACCTTTAGCGCCGCATGATACAAAAAAACGTGTTTTCTCTATCATATCAAGTGCATCAGGTAATTTGGTAGAATGGTATGATTTTTACGCATATGCTTTTACATCCATCTATTTTGCATCACAGTTCTTCCCTTCAGATGGAGATGTTGTTTTAGAGCTTTTAAAATCTTCCGCTGTTTTTTTTATCGGTTTTCTCATGCGTCCAATCGGTGGTTGGCTCTTTGGATTTATTGCTGATCGTTACGGACGAAAGCGCTCCCTGCTTATTTCTATTGTTATGATGTGCAGTGGTTCCTTCTTAATTGCCATACTCCCTACCTACGAAACTATTGGAATGACAGCAGCAGTTTTGCTACTTTTGCTCCGTATGCTTCAAGGGCTTTCAGTCGGTGGTGAATACGGTACAACAGCAACCTATATGAGTGAAGTTGCTCTCAAAAATCGTCGTGGCTTCTTTAGCTCTTTTCAATATGCTACACTCATTGGTGGTCAGCTTCTCGCCAGTCTCGTTATGTTCGTGTTAGCATTATATCTGACAGAAGACCAATTAAAGGCATGGGGATGGCGTATCCCTTTTGCAATTGGTGGGCTAGGAGCAATTGTTGCAATCTATCTCCGTCGCTCACTTCATGAAACAACTACCAAAGAAAGCCGTTCTAAAAAACAAGCTGGAAGTCTTAAAGAACTTTTATGCAATCACGGAAAAACTTTTCTTCTGGTGATTGGCTTTACAGCTGGAGGGTCACTCACATTTTATACATATACCACTTATATGCAAAAATATCTGATCACGACAACTGGATTTGACAAACACACTGCCACAACTGTAATGACCGCTGCACTCTTTGTTTTCATGCTAGTCCAACCTATATTTGGTTCTTTAGCTGATAAAATTGGAACAAAAGCTTCATTGCTTATTTGGAGTGTCTTATCCATCATCTGCACAATTCCTGCACTTAAAGTAATTGGCAGCACTAACAATACATGGGTTGCACTATTGGTCATTATTGGAATGCTTTGTGTTATGAGCTTTTATACATCCGTCTCTGGTATCGTAAAGGCAGAAATGTTCCCTGCTTCAATAAGAGCAATGGGAGTCGGATTATCTTATGCTATTGCCAATGCATTATTTGGTGGTTCTGCTGAATCTGTAGCACTCGAATTAAAAAAAATAGGACATGAATCTGTATTCCATTTTTATATAGTTGGCATGATGATCATTGCATTCATCGCAATTTTCCTGATGCCAGATGCTCGAAAAGGGGGATATCTTCAAGGAGACGATATTCATTAACTTTTTAGTTAACAAAAAAGCTCAAAATACTGAGCTTTTTTGTATTATTTATATAAATACAGTATTTACAAAATTTTATATCAAAACTCTTAATATTATAAAATAACGTCATTCTCTCTCGCAATATCAGCTATAAAAAATGAGCTGTTCATCTCATTTAATAAAGCATTACGCTCTATTTTAATAAATTCAGCGTACTTAATATCAAAAAAAGTATCTGATTTAAAATTTGATAATAATACAAGCTTGAAAAAATAATGAACAAAATATGCTAACAGTTTAATGTACTGTTCTAGTATTTATCAAAGAATTTGCAATATTTTCACTGTAAGAAAAGAAAACAGCTATAATTCAAACCATATCCGATATCCAAAATAGATCGTATCCTCACATCAACTCAATTTGTACAATCAACATCATTATTAAACTATAAGATCAAAAATCAATATTAGTCGCCATATAAGCACTACAACTAACTTGATTGACTACAGATAAAGTGAAACTGAGAAACTTATAAAATACAATTTAAAACTCTCTCCTTTAAACAACTTGCGCAAAAATTATCATTATAGAATTAGACTTTTGACGCGAAAGATAAAATACTATAAACACATCTCAGAACACACATAATACAGTCAAACCTTTAGCATAAATAAAGTACTGTAAACAGCGTCAAGGGAATAAATATACAAAAAGGGGAAGGAATATTTTCATGGGAAATCAAGCAGCTTCAGCACCTTTAGCGCCGCATGATACAAAAAAACGTATTTTCTCTATCATATCAAGTGCATCAGGTAATCTGATAGAATGGTATGATTTTTACACATACGCTTTTACATCTATCTATTTTTCATCACAGTTCTTCCCTTCAGATGGAGACGTTGTTTTAGAGCTTTTAAAATCTTCCGCTGTTTTTTTTATCGGTTTTCTCATGCGTCCAATCGGTGGTTGGCTCTTTGGATTTATTGCTGATCGTTACGGACGAAAACGCTCCCTGCTTATTTCTGTTATTATGATGTGCAGTGGTTCCTTCTTAATTGCTATACTCCCTACCTACGAAACCATTGGAATGACAGCAGCAGTTTTGCTACTTTTGCTCCGTATGCTTCAAGGGCTTTCAGTCGGTGGTGAATATGGTACAACAGCAACCTATATGAGTGAAGTTGCTCTCAAAAATCGTCGTGGCTTCTTTAGCTCTTTTCAATATGCTACAATCATTGGTGGTCAACTTCTTGCCAGTCTTGTTATTTTCATCCTAGCATTATATCTGACAGAAGACCAATTAAAGGCATGGGGATGGCGTATCCCTTTTGCAATTGGTGGGCTAGGAGCAATTGTTGCAATCTATCTCCGTCGCTCACTTCATGAAACAACTACCCAAGAAGCCCGCTCTAAGCAAAAAACTGGAATTCTTAAAGAACTTTTATGTAACCACAGAAAAATTTTCCTTTTAGTTATGGCCTTTACAGCTGGAGGGTCACTCACATTTTATACATATACCACTTATATGCAAAAATATCTGATCACGACAACCGGACTTGATAAACATACTGCGACAACTATGATGACTGCTGCTCTTTTTATTTTCGTATTATTCCAACCCATATTTGGTTCTCTAGCTGATAAAATTGGAATAAAAAATTCAATGCTTATTTGGAGTGCCTTATCCATCATCTGTACAATTCCTGCACTTACAGTAATTGGCAGCACCAATAATACATGGGTTGCTCTATCAGTCATTATTGGAATGCTTTGTGTTATGAGTTTTTATACATCCGTCTCTGGTATCGTAAAGGCAGAACTCTTCCCTGCTTCAATACGAGCAACAGCAATTGGACTAGCTCATGCTATTGCCAATGCATTATTTGGTGGTTCTGCTGAATCTGTAGCCCTTCAATTTAAAAAAATGGGATATGAATCTGTATTCCATTTTTACATAGTTGGCATGATGATCATTGCATTCATCGCAATTGTCCTGATGCCAAACGTTCAAAAAGTAGGATATCTTCAAAGAGATGATATTCATTAACTTTTTGTTATATGGGAATTTAACATTTACAAACTTTCATGCCCTATTCCCAACACCGTAAAGAAGCAATATTTGCTTCTGTAAGATTAGCTATGAAAAGTAAATCGCTTCGTATCATTAAAAATATGTTATTTTCTTCTTCCACTGAATGCAGCACACTTACAGATCAAAAAAAACATTTGATTTATTGTAACAAGCATCCAGTTTTTACCAAAGTCGAAAAAAGAAGTTTTATCAATAATGAACAACCTATATTGGAAATTACTTCTTTTTACAAAACAAAAAATTACATAAACTGGAAAGTATTATATTTTATATATCTTGATGTTTAGCTAAAATTATAATGCAATAACAAAAAGCAAAGGTTTTCTTAACTACTAAACTTTCTCTCTTTAAGAAAAACACAAAAGCACAATATAATTAAGAAAAATATAGCTTCCTTATTATCAACAATGAAAATTAAAATAACGTTCCTATGAATATTACGATTTTCTAGCTTACTACAAGAATAAATGCCTCAACAGGTGCAAATATATAATCAAATTAAACCGTCTTAATAGAGTTCATAAAAATTTACATATACAATTGAATTTTTATGACACAAATTATAAACAACTTTAATCAAAAAATAAACTATAAATGTAAAAGGAGGCACTTAATGAAAAGCAAAACAACTTTAGCACCAAATGATACAAGAAAACGTATTTTTTCTATCATATACAGTGCATCTGGAAATCTAGTAGAATGGTATGATTTTTATGTCTACTCCTTTACGTCAATTTATTTTGCATCACAATTCTTTCCCGAAGATGATGATGTTGTTACTCAACTATTAAAAACTGCAGGAATCTTTTTTATTGGCTTTCTTATGCGCCCTATTGGAGCATGGCTTTTCGGATTTATTGCTGACCGTTATGGGCGTAAACGTTCAATGCTTATTTCTATTTTTATGATGTGTGGTGGCTCTTTTCTCATCGCCATACTTCCCACCTATAAAACTTTGGGCATAACAGCAGCATTTCTTCTACTTTTAGTTCGAATAATGCAAGGACTTTCAGCAGGCGGTGAATATGGTACAGCAGCAACTTATATGAGCGAAGTTTCCCTTAAAAATTATCGTGGGCTCTCTGCTTCTTTCCAATCTGCTACACTTATTACAGGTCAACTTTTAGCCAGTTTTATTATATTTATTCTGGCATCTTATCTCACAGAAGATCAGTTAAAGTCATGGGGATGGCGTATCCCTTTTGTAATTGGTGGCTTCGGAGCAGTGGTTACGATTTATCTCCGTCGCTCACTCCATGAAACAACTACTAAAGAAAGCCGTTCTAAACAGGATAATGGTAGTCTTAAAGAACTTCTCACCAAACACATAAAGGCCTTTTTTGTGATTGCTTGCTTTGCATCTGGAGGATCTCTCACATTTTACACCTGTACAACTTATATGCAAAAATATCTGGTCACAACAACTGGATTTGATAAACACACTGCTACAACGATAATGACTGTTGCACTTTTTATTTTTATACTGCTCCAACCCGTATGTGGTATCCTAGCTGATAAAATTGGGACAAAAACTTTACTCATCATTTGGAGTATACTCTCTTCTATCTTTACATTGCCTGGGCTTATCATAATTGGAAACACACAAAGTGCATGGGTTGCCCTATCAACCATTATTGGAATGCTTTGTATTATGAGTATGTATACATCCATCTCTGGTATCGTAAAATCAGCAATGTTCCCTGCATCAGTACGGGCACTGGGAGTTGGTCTCTCTCACGCCATCGGCAATGCATTATTTGGTGGCTCTGCTGAATACGTAGCACTTGGATTAAAAAAAATTGGACATGAATCTATCTTTTACTTTTACATAACTGGTGTAACGATTATCGCATTCATTGCGCTCCTCTTTGTACCGAATATGAATAAAGGAGGATATCTCCAAGACGATGAAATCCATTAACTTCCTACACAAAACGAAAAAGCCCAATTTATTGGGCTTTTATATCATTCTTGCATAAAAATTTAATTTTAATATCGTTTAAATTTTCTGAAGTGCATTTAATTCTTTAGCTACCAAATAATAAAAAGTTATACGACTTTTTCTGCGATCTCCAGACATTATATCTGCGACATTTGAAACAGCTATTTTAGCACTCTTCTCATCAGCTCCTAACACATCTTGAATCCATTTTTCAACGCGTTCTAACTCTTCTGGATCAGATGTAGCAACAAGCGATGCATCCTGCTTCTTCATCACCAAAGCTAAACGATGGCTAAGCCGCTCTATTGCAGCTTCATCGGGATTTGGGTCATATAATTTAATATCTGCTAGATAATTTGTCATTTTGCACCATTTCCTCTCCAAGAATTAGCGACTGTACTTTACAATCGCATCATATAGTTTCATAAATAACTAGAGGATTTAAAATATTAACAACCCCCCCCTTTTCTAAAGACTGTTCTTCATCTATATTTAAAGTGCTGGCTTGCCAGCTATGGTAATAAATGGACAATGAAATAAGCTTATTGGACCCGGGGGCGGTACCCGGCGCCTCCACCAAAATATAATAAAAGATTATATTTTGGTGGGGGCGAAATAGGATCGACAAGAGTGTAAAGATTGCTCTTTTACTCGGCATTGTACCACCGTTATCGGGCTAAATGAGTAGTTGCAAATGACAACTATGCGGAAGCACGTCTCGCTGCTTAATGTAGTGTGAATGTTTCAAATTAAGCCTTAAGCCGTCGCAGGTTTAAGCGGGGTTCGAAGGCACCTGGCAACAGAAGCCTTCACTTTTATAAATGTTATTGATTGATCTTTCAGACATTATTTGTCATAAAATTTTATATTCTTTTTCGGTTATTAGGTGCATAGTAGACAAAATATTGCTAGCTTAAAAATGCATTCCATTGCACAATATTACTCATGCTCATCTGCCACGTGAAATAAAAGGAATAAACTTCAATGCTTCAAGATCAAATCCGTTACGATATTCTCGTTCAAGATGCGCTTCGTGGGGTTATCCGTAAAGTTTTATCGGAAGTTGCTAAAGCAGGTCTTCCAGGAAACCACCATTTTTTTATCACTTTTTTGACAAATGCTCTAGGCGTGAAAATATCTCCTCGGCTCAAAAGTCGTTATCCGGAGCAAATGACAATCGTACTACAACATCAGTTCAGAGATTTAAGTGTCTCAGAAACCGCCTTTGAAGTAACACTCTCTTTCAGAGAAATTACCGAAAAATTAGTAATTCCGTTCACTTCTATCCAAGTATTTTATGACCCTGTAGCAGCATTTGAAGCGGCATTTGATCTGCCCTCAAACCTTACCTCTGGAGAAAGTAAAAGTTCAGAAAATATTTCATCCACACCTATTATTCTATCGGAAAAACAAAAAGAAGAAAATAGGCTCACAAAAGAACAAAATCTCAATACACATGGAAATGAGGAACCTTCAAACAGTGATAGCAAACAAAGTGCTGATGTTGTCTCATTAGATTCTTTTCGAAAAAAATAAATAAATTTTCTCATGACTGAACCGATTAACCTTCGCCAATTTCGAAAACAAAAAAAGCGCACAGAAAAAGCTGTTCATGCAATGGAGAATCGCCATCGTTTTGGACGAACAAAAGCTGAAAAACTTTTTGAGAAAAAAAAATCTTTAAAAGCGCAAAAATTTCTTGATCAAAACCGTTTATGGTACGACGAATAAGAGTAGAGAAAATGCACGAAAATAATTTTATCGATTGGTCAAAAGTAATTCCGCGAAAAATATCCGTTCGAATTGATGGACATGCAACAAGCGTATCTTTAGAACAACCATTTCTAGATATTCTTAAAGCCATAGCACGCAAAAAAGGACAATCTTTAGCCTTTATTATCACTGATATTGATAGCAAAAGGCCACAACAAGTGAATCTTTCGGCTTCATTACGCGTTTATGCACTTCAGAGCGTTCTCACCAAACGCCTTTAATATCGTTTTTATTTTTACTATCTCTATCTCTTTGTTCAACTGAGCGTTTGTGATATTTTAAGAAAAGTTTTTTAAACCTAGCGCTAAAATGAAAAAAAGACTACCAAAAGGTACAATGAGTAATTTTTCCAATCACATAATATTCTTCAAAGAAGATGCTCCATTCTCATAAGCGTGACAATAAACACCTGCATTATAATAACAAAAGAAAAATGCGATATGATTTCAAATGATGCCGATTATTTAGAAAATCTCAATCCAGAACAACAACAAGCTGTAATGAATACGGAAGGACCTCTCTTAGTTCTTGCGGGCGCTGGTACTGGAAAAACGCGCGTTCTGACTACCCGCATTTCTCATATTTTGCACTCTGGGCTCGCCTCTCCTAAGCAGATACTCGCTGTAACTTTTACCAATAAAGCAGCGCGCGAAATGAAAATGCGTATTGGTGAGCTCATTGGTACAATTATTGAAGGCATGCCTTGGCTTGGAACTTTTCATTCCACCGGAGCGAAGATTTTGCGCCGCCACGCAGAACTTGTTGATTTAAAAAGTAACTTCACAATTCTTGATAGCGATGATGTTATTACCCTTTTAAAACAACTTATTCAAATTGAAGGATTAGACGATAAACGTTGGTCAGCACGTCATCTTGCGATGATGATTGATTCTTGGAAAAATCAAGGACTTTCACCAGAACACATTTCAGAAAGTGATGCCCATTCCTTTGGTAACGGTAGGGGACGCAAACTTTACCGCAACTATCAGGATAGATTAAAAAGCCTTAATGCTTGTGATTTCGGCGATCTTCTGCTTCATCCTATCTCTATCTTTCAACATAATCCAGATATTCTTTGCGAATATCATTTTAAATTCCGCTATATTCTTGTGGATGAATATCAAGATACAAATACCGCACAGTATCTTTGGCTTCGCCTTTTGGCACAACAATCTAAAGGACAACACGTCAATCTTTGTTGTGTTGGTGATGATGACCAATCTATTTACGGGTGGCGTGGCGCTAAAGTCGATAATATACTGCGTTTTGAAAAAGATTTTCCTCCTGCAAAGATTATTCGTTTAGAACGTAATTATCGCTCAACATCACACATTCTCAAAACCGCTTCTCATCTTATTTCCCATAACCAAGGAAGACTTGGAAAAGCACTTTTTTCTGATCAAATAAATACCGAAGAAGAAAAAGTAAAAGTTCATGCAATATGGGATTCGCAAGAAGAGGCTCGTGCAATTGGAGAAGAAATTGAACGCGCACAACAAGCTGGTCATTCATTAAATCATATGGCTATATTGGTGCGTGCATCATTTCAGATGCGTGAATTTGAAGATCGCTTTGTAACCCTTGGCTTAAACTACCGTGTTATTGGTGGTCCACGCTTTTATGAACGAATGGAAATACGTGATGCCATGGCTTATCTGCGCGTTGTTGTTCAACCAGCAGATGACTTAGCCTTTGAACGCATTATCAATACACCTAAACGCGGCTTGGGGAATGTAAGCTTACGCATCCTTTATGAGAGTGCACGTGCACGTTCTATTTCTCTCTTTTCTGCTGCAGCGGCAATAATTGAAACGGACGAACTAAAACCCAAAGCACGCAGTGCTTTGCGAAATACTATTGAAAACTTTCGTCGCTGGCAAAATATGCTGCAATGCACACCCCATAGAGAACTTGCCGAAATAATCCTTGATGAATCAGGTTATACAGCTATGTGGCTAGAAGATCGCTCACCAGAAGCACCAACACGGCTAGAAAATCTCAAAGAAATGATCCGCTCTATGGAACAGTTTGAAAGTCTGCACAGCTTTTTAGAGCATGTTGCATTGGTTATGGATGCTGAAAACAATGATAATACTGATGCAGTCAACATTATGACTCTTCATTCCGCCAAAGGGCTTGAATTTGAAACAGTTTTTCTTCCTGGTTGGGAAGAAGGACTTTTCCCCCATCAGCGCTCATTGGATGAAGGCGGCCATTTAGGATTGGAAGAAGAACGCAGACTAGCTTATGTAGGGCTAACAAGAGCAAAAAAGCATTTGCATATATGGTTTGTATCCAATCGAAAAGTTCATGGGCTTTGGCAAACTGCACTTCCTTCCCGTTTTTTGGATGAATTACCAGAAGAACACATAGAACTTGTAGAAATGGGAACATCTTATGGTGGTTATGGAAAATCTCCCTTTCAACATCACAATCCCTTTTATAATGACTATGCAACACCAAGACAGAAGCATACACAAAAGAACATTGAAGGAAAAGTTATCGCCAAATCAGTCTCTGAAGCACTCTCAGACTTTTCAATCAATGATCAAGTTTTTCATATAAAGTTCGGTTATGGCCATATCACAGCAATAGACGACCATAAATTAACCATTGTGTTTGAAAAAGCTGGAGAAAAGCGTGTACTCGACAACTTTGTAAGAAAAGCTTAACATAAGCATAACGAAATCATCTTTCCAAACGAGAAGTCATTTTTTCATTTTATTTTGAATATTATTTCCATTTGTGAATAAAAATCTCAATTGGAAGGTTTTGCATATCAGGCAATGCGTTATAAATTTTATCAAGCGGCCAATTCCACCAAGCCATATCCAAAAGTATCTGGATTACATTATCAGAAAAGCGCATCCGCAACTGCTTTGCAGGAACACCAGCAACAACCGTATAAGGTAAAACATCTTTCGTTATAACAGCATTAGCACCAATGATAGCACCATGCCCAATTGTCACCCCAGGCATAATAATAGCACCATGTCCAATCCATACATCATGTCCAACAACAACACGTTTTGCACAACGCTTTTCGCGAAAAGAACTATCTAACGGCATATAACGAAAATATTCGTTAGGGCGATAAGTTATTTTATGCGTCGAAATGCGTTCCATAGGATGCTCTAGTGCATTCACACATACATGAGATGCAATAGAACAAAAACGACCAATATCGCTATAAATAGCTTCACTGTTACGCTCAAAATAAGAAAAATCCCCAATTGTTACATCACGCAAAACCACCCGCTCATTGATTTCCACATAGCGTCCTAATTTACAACCATGCAACCGTGCTGTCGTATTAATACGAGGTTCACCCTCATGGAATCTAAGATCTTTTTCAGTATCCATTCATCTTTCACCAATTGTTTTTCCATAAATAACGTGAAAAAACATACCAACAGGTAAACAAAATCAATCATGAAACAGAGATTGCAAAGTTAACCGGCCAGTGTTATAATTTTTCTGTATATTTAAAAGAGTTAAACTATGAAAAATGTGATACGCATCTTAGGACTAACAATCATATTTCTTGCGGGCATTTTTATTTACGATGCGTTAATAAATAAGCCTTTAGGGGGTGATTTTACACTCACTGATTCCAATGGAGAAACCATTACAGAAGCTGATATTCGAAGCAAGCCTTCAGTGCTTTTCTTTGGCTTCACCATGTGTCCTGAGACGTGCCCTACTACATTAATCAATCTTGATCGATGGCTGACAGCGCTTGGCCCAAAGGCTGATAAATTAGGGGTGTGGTTTGTTACTGTTGATCCTGAACGTGATACACCAGAAGTGCTCCATGAATATCTGAGCAATTTTACTCATAAAATTATTGGTATCAGCGGAGATCCTGAAAAAGTTCATAAAATGGTAGATTCTTTTAACATCGTTGCTGAAAAAGTGCCTGGAACAGGTGAAAACTACACTTATAACCACACAGCAGCAGTTTTTTTACTAAAAAAAGGTGGAAAGCTAGCTGGCATTATTCCTTATGACACGACAGAAAGCAACAGTGAATTAAAAGATGAGATCGCCATTAAACGACTAAAAAAACTCGTCTCGAAATAAATTAAAAGCCGATAAAAGAAAGAACAAAATGCCGCAGCAAATTCGTCTGTATTACGCTGCTTTCAAAAGCGAAGCAGAACGGCTTTATACTCTTATGGAAACAGCCTTTGATGAAGAAGGGTATCCTCTTGCCCTTGTAGAGATAGATGAAAAAAATGCCGTATATGAGCTTTCACTTTATGTAGATAAAGAAAACCAAAAGAATGCTTCCAAATGTTTTGCACGCATCCTTTCTATAGATCCTGAAAAAATTAACCATGAAATTTTACCCAATATTGATTGGGTAAAACAAAGCCTTGAAGGACTAACACCTGTGCGTGCTGGTCCCTTTTTTTTACATGGGAGCCACAACCGAAACGATATTCCACCTAATGTTCTTCCTATTGAAATTGAAGCTAATCAAGCTTTTGGTACCGGACATCACGGAACAACAGCCGGTTGTTTAGAAATGATTTCCAAAGTAATGCAAAATGGAAATCCACAAAATGTCCTTGATCTTGGTACAGGAACCGGAGTATTAGCCATTGGCATCGCAATGCTCAAACCTGTTTCTGTACTCGCGTCCGATATTGATCCAGTTGCTATTCAAGTTGCACAACACAATATTGCACTCAATGGCGTAAAGGAATATATTACAGCTGTCACAGCAACGGGTTTCAGCCATGATAAAATTGCATCACGTGCGCCCTTTGATCTCATCGTTGCAAATATCCTTGCCAATCCTCTAATTGAGCTTGCGCAAGAAATGGTACAGGCACTTCAAAAAAGTGGATCACTTATATTATCTGGCATTCTTGAAGAACAGCATACCCATGTTTTAGAAACTTATGTAAAACAGGGCTTAAAACATATTGAAACATACCATCGTCAAGGATGGGTTACTATACATTTAAAATAACAAAAAAGGCATTGTTATGTATCAATCGTTTGAAGCGACAACAAATCCGGCCTGTGCTGCAGAACGCATTTCCTCTCTTCGTAAAGAACTTGATCGTCTTGGGTTAGATGGCTTTCTTGTCCCACGTGCAGATGAACATCAAGGAGAATATGTTCCTCCACATGCTCAACGTCTTAGCTGGCTTACTGGCTTTACTGGATCATCTGGTATCGCACTCATTTTAAAGAATAAAGCCATCATATTTACAGATGGACGCTATAAACTCCAAGTTCGCCAACAAACCGATCCTCGTATTTTTGATTATGAAGATTTAGTATCTTGTCCACTACCACAATGGTTGGCACAAAATAAGCAAAAACTTTCTATTGGCTTTGATCCATGGCTTCACACCATTACTGCCACAGATGCATTAAAAAAAGCATTAGAATTTGAAGCAGGTGGGAAACTTGTCGCAACTCGATCCAATCTCATTGATCTTATCTGGCATGATCAACCACAATTGCCACAATCTTCCTTATTAATTCATCCTCTCAAATATGCGGGATGCAATGCTGATGAAAAGCTCACGTTAATCCGAAAAAATATACAACAAGCCAACGTAGATGTTTTTATTTTTACAGATCCCTCCTCCATTGCATGGACATTCAATATACGTGGCAATGACGTCTCCAATACACCTTTTTCCCTTTGTTTTGCTCTCATTCCCGTCAAAGAAACACCAGCCTTATTCATTGATAGCAAAAAACTTGGTGTAGAACAGAAACAATATCTGGAAAATTATGTAAAGTTGCATGAACCAAAGCAACTAATTTCAAAAGTCAAAGATTATGCTCAAAAAGGAACAACTTTTGCCTTAGATCCACAGCTAACATGCGAAAAATTACGCATGGTTATTGAAGAAGAAGGCCGCTCTTTCATCTCGCTCTCTGATCCCGCTTCCCTGCCACGTGCCATTAAAAATGCCACAGAATTAGACGGTGCACGCAAAGCTCATCTGCGCGATGGTGTAGCACTGACTCGTTTCTTTTCGTGGCTAGATAAACAAACACCAGGCACACAGGATGAAATTTCTTCTGCCAAAAAGTTAGAAGAATTTCGTATAATGACAGCAAATGAAATGGGTGAAAAACTTGAAGATCTATCATTTGATACAATCTCAGGAGCCGGTGCAAATGGTGCCATTATTCATTACCGCGTAACAACCAAAACAAATAAACAACTAAATGCTGGTGAACTTTATCTCGTTGATTCAGGTGGACAATATCGTGATGGCACCACAGATGTTACGCGCACAGTGGCAATTGGAAACATTAGAGAAGAAGAAAAGCGCTGTTTTACTCTTGTTCTCAAAGGCATGATTACTCTTTCAACTGCACGATTTCCAAGAGGCACACGCGGACAAGATATTGATGTTCTAGCACGCATTGCATTGTGGAAAGCTGGTTTTAATTATGCTCATGGCACTGGTCATGGCGTTGGATCTTATCTTTCTGTTCATGAAGGACCGCAAAATCTTTCAAGTCGTGGAAGCCAAGAACTAATCCCTGGAATGATTGTTTCTAATGAACCTGGGTATTACCGTGAAGGTGCTTTTGGTATTCGTATTGAAAATTTGATGGTTGTAAAACCAGCACAAAAAATTAACGGTGGCGATATAGAAATGCTATCGTTTGAAACACTCACAAATTGTCCCATTGATCGACGATTAATCCTACCAGAGCTTTTGACACTGCAAGAACGGCAATGGCTCAATGACTACCACACTCACGTTTATCGCGTTAACGCACCTTATTTAAATGAAGAAGATAAAAAATGGATAAAAGAAGCGACAATGCCGATTTAAATAAATTAGCGTGCAGCATCTTTTTACAAAACACTATCTCCTCCTTTAAAAAGAAAAATGTGCATTTGAACGATCAAAGAATACAAAGACATTCCTTATCGAGAAATCAAATTGCATTTAAAAACTTAAAAGTCAGATTATAATAATCTAAAAAAGAGTTTACCGATATTTTATTTACAACACACGGCAAAAATTATACCTAAGCTTCATATGGTATGAACAACAGTTTTTAGCCTATCCTTCATCCCTCTTGAAGAAGAAAAGCCTAAACATAATGTCCCTTAATTAATTGTAACCACATTTTTTCATTCATAACCTCAACACCTAACTCTTGTGCCTTAACCAATTTTGATCCTGCTCCCAATCCTGCAACAAGAAGATCCGTTTTTTTAGAAATAGAACCTGATGTCTTAGCGCCTAATCGCTCCGCAAATGCTTTTGCTTCATCGCGTGACATGTGTTCTAAAGTTCCTGTAAAAACAATTATTTTTCCTGCTATTGGCGAAGAAAATGTCATCAACGATTCTTCATCAAGAGGTGTTACTTCCTCAAGCAAAGCAGATAAAACCTCACGGTTATGCGTTTCTTGATAAAAGTCAACAATTGCTGTACCTACATGTTGTCCAATCCCTTCGATATTAGTGAGATCTCTCCAGGCCTCATTGCCCTCTTCGCCCATCTTATCGCATGGCATAGTGGCTGCCATAGCCGCAGTCTCAAAAGCCGTATAATTTTGATAAGCACGTGCAAGACGCCGTGCATTAACTTCTCCAACATGGCGAATGCCCAGTGCAAATAAAAAACGGCTTAAAGAAATTTTTCGGCAAGCGTTAATGGCATCATAAAGTTTACGTACTGAAACAGTACCAAAACCTTCCATATTTTCTAAACGTGTCAGAGAGTTTTCTTGGCGTTGTTGTAAAGTGAAGATATCGGCTGGTGTATGAATACAAAGCGTCTCATCTTGAACATGAAAGAAGAATTCCACTTGCTTCTTACCAAGACCCTCAATATCAAAAGCATTGCGTGAGACAAAATGACGAATACGCTCAATCGCTTGTGCTGGACAAATAAGTCCGCCTGTGCACCGACGTACAGCTTCTCCCTTGTCACGAACAGCATGGCTTCCACAAGCAGGACAAAGATGAGGAAAAACAAAAGCAGTAGTGTCTTTTGGACGCTTTTCAGCAATAATATCAACAACTTGAGGAATAACATCGCCAGCGCGCTGCACAATCACTGTATCTCCTACACGGATATCACGCCCTTCACGAATTGGCTCACCTTTATGACCAATTCCTTTAATATAATCTTCATTATGCAAACTCGCATTCGTAATCACCACACCACCAACAGTAACAGGTGCAAGACGCGCAACAGGAGTTAATGCCCCAGTTCTACCAACTTGAATATCAATATCTTCCAAAAGAGTCGTCGCTTTTTCTGCTGGAAATTTATGCGCAATTGCCCAACGCGGCGAGCGAGATGCAGATCCCAAACGCGTTTGTAACATCAAATCATTAACTTTATAAACAATCCCATCAATATCATAGCTTAAGGAATGACGGCGCTCTTCAATATCATGATAATAGGAAATAATCTCTTCTACTGTCTTAAAAACTTTTGTTAATGGATTAATAATGAATCCATATTTTTGAAACTTTTGCATCATCCCCATTTGACTTTCTGCAAGTGTTTCACTCACCTCACCACAAGCATAAGCAAAAAACTGAAGCTTTCTGTTAGCCGTTATACGTGAATCAAGCTGACGTAAAGAACCAGCTGCCGCATTTCTAGGATTAGCAAAAGCTAATTTCCCCTTCTCCTGTTGACCTACATTAAGCGCTTGGAAGTCTTCCCGCCTCATATAAACTTCACCGCGAACCTCAATAATATTGGGAAAATTACCTTGCAAAATTTGCGGAATATCAGAAATTGTTCGTGCATTCGCAGTTACATCTTCACCCACATGTCCATCACCACGCGTTGCAGCGCGCACAAGCTTTCCTTTTTCATAGCGTAAAGATAAAGATAAACCATCGATTTTTGGCTCAGCTGTTATTTCTAAAACTTGTGTTTCTGAAAGACGTAAAAAACGACGAATACGCTCAACAAAGTCACTGATATCTTCGGCACTAAATGCATTATCGAGCGAAAGCATTGGCTGAGCATAAACAACTTTTTCAAATTTTTCAGAAACCGGTGCTCCAATTTTATGTGAAGGAGAATCTGAACGAATTAACTCTGGAAATAAAGCCTCAATCTCTGCATTACGACGACAAAGAGCATCATATTCCGCATCAGAAATTTCAGGCTGATCGTTATTATTATAAAGCACATTATGACGTGCAATTTCTTTTGCCAACCACTCTAATTCACTTTCTGCTTCAAGGGCAGTTAAATTTTTAATTCCATCCTTGTTCATAAAATCTATTCCAAATTATGGACTATGAGCATAAAAATCTCAACTCTTGTGTCACGAATAGAATCCGCTGAACACATTCTTTCCAGTATTTTTATTGCTTACAAATTATCTTTATGCGAGAAGCTTTTGGGCAGCTGCACGCGCCTCTTCAGTAATCTGTTCTCCTGCCAACATGCGAGCAATTTCTTCTGCACGCTCATGCTCTTCCATTTTATGAATACCCGTAACGAAGCGGCCTTTATCATCACTTTCAACCTTTGAAATAAGAAAATGACTGTGCGCTTTCGATGCTACCTGTGGCGCATGTGTAATAGCAAAAACCTGAACACTTTCTGATAAATGCTGCAATCTTTGCCCAATGGCCGCAGCAACAGCTCCACCAACCCCCGTATCAATTTCATCAAAGATCAATGTAGGAGCTGATCCTCGATCAGACAAAACAACCTTTAATGCCAATAAAAAACGAGACAGTTCACCACCAGAAGCAACGCTTAGCATTGGTCCAGCACGTGTTCCAGGATTTGTTCGAACCCAGTATTCAATACGATCTATTCCTTCTGCAGTACGCTTTTCAGTATCACTTTGCATTTCAACGATAAACTCTGCCTTTTCTAATTTCAACGCAGGTAGCTCAGCCATAACGCTTTCAGACAAACGATTGGCTGTTTCTCGACGCTTTATTGACAACAATTGCGCCAATGTATCATAGTTTTTTTTGGCTGCCCGCGTCTCTTCTTCAAAATGCGTTAATGTAACCTGAGCCTCCTCAAAATCAGCAAGTTTAGCGTCCATTTTATCACGTAGCTGAGCTAATTCATCCGCAGAGACATTGTATTTACGAGCAATTCCCCGAAGAGTAAAAAGACGCCCTTCTACCTGCTCCAATTCACCAGTATCAAAATCTAACGCCTGCATTGCAGCTTCGATACCATCTTGTGCTGTGGCAAGTGCATGCAATGCCTCATCAATTGATTTTACCACAGGCATAATCAGTGTTTGCGCCTCAGAAACTTTCCGCTCCAAACGTCTCACTAGATTGGAAAGAACAGGTATTGGAGATTTGGGACCATTTAAAAGACCATCAGCCTCCTTAATATCCGTCGCTATCTTTTCTAACTTCAGCATATCTACACGACGAAGAGATAATGATTCTTCTTCACCAACCTGAAAATTATGCTTATCAAGCTCTTCCACACACGCACGAAGATAATCAGCTTCACGTATTGCATCTTCTGCTTTGATACGCTGTTGTCGCAAACGCTCTTCAAGAGCACGCCATATCTGATAGCATCGACGCAAATTTTCCGTTTCACCTTCAAGCTCACCAAAAGCATCTAATAATTGACGATGCGTAGCAACATCAACAAGCGCACGATCATCATGTTGTCCGTGGATTTCAACCAACGTACGACCAATGTTGCGCATCAATGCAACACTAGCCGCATGATCGTTGATAAAAACGCGACTGCGACCATCGCTTGATTGCACACGTCGTAAAATAATATCGCCTGTATCATCAAAGCCACTTTCACGGATAATTTGACGTGCAGGATGTGAAATAGGCACATCAAAAACAGCTATCACTTGTCCTTGCATTGCACCATGACGTACAAGCGAAGCATCTCCACGCCCACCAAGAGCTAGCGACAAAGCGTCAAGTAAAATAGATTTCCCGGCGCCCGTTTCACCAGTCAAAACCGACAATCCTGCTGTAAAATGAATATCGAGCGTTTCGATCAGAACAATATTATGAATCGAAAGCTGTATCAGCATATAGAATCAACGCACATTATTCTTACCACCACTTAAGGCATGTGAAATCCAAGAAGATTTATGCTCTTGGGGCAATATGCCATGCTTTTGCAATAAGTTGTAAGAAAATTTATACCACTCGCTTTTGGGATAATGAAGTCCTAAAACAGCTGCTGCTGTCTGCGCTTCCATAGTTAAACCAAGAGCAAGATTAACCTCTGTTAAGCGGAAAAGTGCTTCTTCAATTTGATTTGTATCAGAGTACTCTTCAACCACCGTACGAAACCTTCTACTCGCAGCAAGATACCGCCGACCTTCTTCATAATAACGACCAACCTGCATTTCTTTACCAGCTAACTGCTCTCGCGCAAAATGTATTTTAGCTTTAGCATCCTTAACATACTTAGAGTTTGGATAACGTTCTATGAGAAGCTGCATAGCAGCAATAGCACGTTTCGTATCGCGTTGATCACGTGTAACATCAGGAATCCGATGGAAAGAAGAAAGACCAATAATATAATAAGCATAAGCCGCATCATTTGCCTCTGGATAAAGAGTAATGTAGTGCTGAGCCATGCTAATTGCTTCATCATATTTTGCGAGTCGATAATTTGTAAAAGCACCCATCACTAAAGATTTACGACCCCACTCGGTATAAGCATACTGCCTTTCAAGCGCGAAAAACTTTTTCGATGCTTCTCCGAGTCGCCCACTATTAAGGCTAGCAAGTGCCTGATTATATAAAACATCTGGCGGATCCATTTTTAAAACATATGCAGATGGATCAAGGGTATTTTTCTCTTTAAATAAACAACCCGCTAACATACAAGTGCTCCCCAAAAGCACCATACCCAATACCTTACATACAACGTTAGATTTCCTATATACCATATTTCTAATACATACACGGGATTTTGTCATATTTTCCGGTCTCCAGAGAATGTCATACTGTAGCAAAAACTATTTATTGAAAATTTTTATATCATATCGCTTTAAAATCCACCAACCAATTTAGTAGCCTAGACCAATCATCCCCTTAAAATCAAGCAAACTACAAGAAAATCTTTTCAATTTTCTTTCACTCTATCTATAAATAAGCTTCTTCATAACATGATTTGTCTGCCAAAACAGCTTTCACCAATTGCGAATTAATTCTATGCCCACTACGATAAGAACGAAATAATCCAATAAAAGGCGCTCCAAGCAAAGCGGTATCACCAATTGCATCAAGCATTTTGTGTCGAACACATTCATTCTTCCAATAAGGGCCATCCGGATTCATGATTTTGTCATCAAAACCGATAATGAGAGAATTTTCCAAAGAAGCACCTATCCCCTTTCCAGAAACCCATAACTTTTCCACGTCTTTGACAAAACCAAAAGTGCGTGCACGTGACAAATCATCTTGAAACCGCTTTGTGGTAAGGTCAAAACTTAAGTGTTGTTTGCCAATAGCAGAAGAAGGAAAAGATATCGTTATATCAAAACGACGTCCATCAAACGGCAAAAACTCCGCAACGCCGCTGGCTACTTCAATCCGCAGAGGCTTTTTTATAATGAAATAGGAACGCAATGCGTTCTGTTGTACAATGCCAACTTCTTCAAAAGCTTGACAATACTGCCATGAAGAACCATCCAAAATAGGTATCTCATTACTCGACACTTCAATAACAAGATTATCCAAATTATAGGCGGCGATCGCAGCCATTAAATGTTCAATCGTTTCAACCCTCATTTCTCCATGTCCAAGCACTGTTGATAATTCAGTCGCTCCTGTTTGCGATGCATGCGCTTGAAGTATTTTCTCTGTTCCGTCTAATCCACAACGCTTAAAAATAATGCCACAGCCAACATCAGCTGGACAAACCTTTACCACAGACAAACAACCAGTATGAACACCATAGCCCTTAAACGTCACTGCCTTTTTAAGAGTAGACTGATATTTTGGCATCAATTTCATAACATCACTTCATAGATTGTTTTACGTATTTTAGAAATATCAACAAAACCATAAAATCACATCAATACTAAATAATAAACCCGCTTATAATAAGCGGGTTTATAAAAAACAGAGTACTTTCCCCAAAAAGCACAATATATTTCACTGTATAAATCGTTTACCTATCATAGAAGAGGTGCTAAAATTTTTCTCCTTCCTCGTTTTATGCTAATTAATTTGCCTGACGACGCAAAAACGCTGGTATTTCCAACTGATCTTCTTCGCTTATAAAATTACGCTGATCTTGTGGTACATGGGGGTGTAACTCACCAGAACGACGCGGAACATAAACAGAAGCATCTTGAGAAAGCCCATGAGAACTTTTATTATAAACATGAGCTTCTTGCTGTTGAGAAGATCTCACAGCAGGCTCCAAGCGAGCTTCTGGCTGAACTTCTTCACGATGTGTCAAACTTTGTTTCAAACGCTGCCAAAGATTACGAGGCCCTTGGTTGGTTGTAGCTATAGGTAACCTCTCACGTTGAGCATGAGCAACAGAGGGAAAATCCTTTAACTCAGGCATGCGCATAGGTGAACGCGCTTGCATCTGTTGCACTTGCTTTTGTTGTACTTGCTTCTCTTTTTGCTTCATAATCCCTGTCATCTCATCAAGAACATGCGCCGTCGCTTCCATGCTCACTGGCGCAGTCATAGAATGCTGAGAACCACGGCTAGCCTGCATACGTGGCGCATTTAACATCTGCCCATGTACAGCACTTGATCCATAAGGAACAGTATTTGCACTTCGTGTACTAACTGTATCTGCAGGCTGTGCAAAGATTTGACTTTTAGGACGAAACTGTTCCCCAGCCGACTTTCCTTTTTCTATTTCAAGTGCTTCTATCACTTCTACCATCGACTCAGAACGCAAGGGAGATGGCTGAACATGAAAAGAAGTTTGCGGCATTCCAGGATCACTCTTACGAATTGAAGGTGCAGATCTCTGAAGTTGAGAATGAGAGGGCTGAACCACATCACTAACCTCACGATCAATACCTGTTGCAACCACGGAAACACGAATGACACCTTCTAGAGACTCATCATCAATGGCTCCAAAGATAACATTCGCATCAGCATCAACCTCTTCGCGAATACGGTTAGCAGCTTCGTCTACTTCAAATAAAGTCATATCCCGACCCCCAGTAATAGAAATGAGCAAGCCACGAGCACCGCGCATAGAAGTATCATCCAACAATGGATTTGCAATCGCGGCTTCGGCAGCGGCCAAGGCACGACCATCACCAGATGCCTCACCAGTTCCCATCATCGCTCGACCCATTTCGTGCATAACAGAACGAACATCAGCAAAATCAAGGTTAATCAACCCCTCTTTAATCATCAAATCCGTAATAGAAGCAACACCAGAATAAAGCACTTGATCAGCCATAGCAAAAGCATCAGCAAACGTTGTCTTTTCATCTGCAATACGGAAAAGATTCTGATTGGGGATAACAATCAATGTATCAACAGACTTTTGTAATTCTTCAATACCAGCCTCTGCCGTCTTCATACGGCGAGCTCCTTCAAACTGAAATGGCTTTGTCACAACACCAACGGTCAAAATACCCTTTTCACGTGCTGCACGAGCCACAACGGGCGCTGCTCCAGTTCCGGTACCCCCACCCATACCGGCAGTAATGAAAACCATATGGGAATCTGCCAGATGATCGATAATTTCATCAATGCATTCATCAGCAGCCGCTTGTCCAACTTCTGGCAAAGCGCCAGCACCTAAACCTTCCGTAACTGCTGTACCAAGCTGGATGACACGTTCAGCCTTTGACATAGCCAAAGCCTGTGCATCCGTATTAGCAACAACAAAATCAACTCCCTGAAGACCAGCATTAATCATATTATTCACGGCATTCCCACCACCACCGCCAACACCAAAAACGGTAATGCGTGGCTTCAGTTCCGCGATATCTGGCCGATGCAGATTAATCGTCATTTCCTTTTCCTTCTCATAAGACATCGCAAGCCAAAGCGATGAAATTTAACTTCCTATATAAACTTACTTAAAAACTCTCACGCAACCACTGACCAACACGCTGAAAATACCCACGCGTGCCCATCGATAAATGATTCACTGCAGTCTGCATTGTTTTTTCTTCAAAACCCACTAATTGCGGATAAATTAACAACCCAACAGCAGATGTAAACGCCGCCCCTTTTGCAAGAGAAGGAAGCCTCGAAATACCTAAAGGCCGCCCTATACGAACATTTCTTCCCAATATAGTACGTGCCATTTCTGGCAATCCTGTTAACTGGCTTGCTCCCCCAGTCAAAATAACACGTTTACCAATAATGTGACCAAAACCAGAACGATTTAAACAATCACGTACCATCTCTAAAATTTCTTCAACACGTGCACGAATGATACGACCAAGAACAGCACGAGGATATTGGATTTCACGATGCTCACTCCCAATCTCAGCCACATTAATCATATGCCGCTCATCAGCACTTGTTAGAAGTGCTGAACCATAGACAACCTTTAGACGTTCCGCCTCTGTAATAGACATAGAGAATCCACGCGCAACATCAAGAGTTACATGATGTCCACCAACAGCAAGTGCATCCGCATGAACAAACTTCCCCTCAAAAAACACCGAAAACGTCGTTGTTCCACCACCAAAATCAATACATGCTGCTCCTAAATGCGCCTCATCATTCATCAAAACAGCAAGACCACTAGCAAAGGGGGTTACAACCATTGCTTCGACACTTAAATGCGCACGATTAATGCAAGTTTCTAAATTGCGCAAAGACGCTATTTCCGCTGTTACAACATGCACATCCACACCAAATAACTCCCCTGTCATTCCGACAGGATCAAAAATTCCTTTATCACCGTCCAATACATAGGAAACTGGAACTGAATGCACAACATGACGCTCAGTATCAAAAACTTTGCGCGAAATATCTGCAAATGCCATACGCACATCACGCCTAGTTACTTCACGACCATTCAAACGTACCATGCCATTGATAAGAGCACTTTGTAATCGGCTTGAGGAAAAGTTCACAATCACCGAATCCACCACCAAACCAGCCATTTTTTCTGCCGCATCAACAGCCAACCGTATTGATTGCTCTGCTGAGAACATATCCATCACAATACCGGATTTGATACCGCGCGAGCGTTGCACTCCAAAGCCTAGAATTTCTATAGAATGTGTACGACCATGTAAATAGTGTGTATGCTTCAAAGGACGCAAACAAGCAATAAGACAAACAGTCTTACTTGAGCCGACATCAAGAACCGTCAAAAAACGTGTTTTACGACTCCCCACATGATGTGATCCTAATAACATCATAGGTTCCCTGCCTTTCGCGCTTTTAAAATGCGTTCTTCTTCCGCTACAGCAGCATTACGACGTTCCAACGCCTCATCTGACAAGGAAACTGTAATTCGATCAGGAAGACGTAAATCAACACTTAAAATATCGCGAGAAAAAAGATCCTGCGCCGTACCTGTCTTAATGAGAGAAGAAAGTCTTTCAAGCGCGTCATTTTCAGGTAACATAACGCGCACCCCATTATCCAAGACAAGATCCCAACGCCGATTACCTACACGGACATAAGCACGAACATAACTGCACAACTGTGGATACGCCGAAAGCGCTTGAATAAACACTTTAGCAGCAGTTTGAGCACCCTGACCAACAACAAGAGGCAAATCCCGAACAATCCCTCCTTTAAGAGGCACAATGATGCGCCCTGTATCATCAATAATATCCATAATGCCATCATGTTGCCAAATTGCATACGGTTTACGCTCTACAACTGAAATACGTACAAGATTGGGATAAATCTTCTGAATATTAGCCGATTGAACCCAAGCCTGCTGCTCTAAAAGAGAACGTGCCCTATCAACATCAAAAGTGAATATGGATGGAGCAGCATCAAGCCCTAAAACTTTCAAAACCTCCTGTTTTACTAAGCGCTTATTACCACTTATTTCGACATTGGTGACCTCAAAACCAATATCTGATACCACAGTCTTCATAATCATTCCCGTATGATTACTTGATAAAAGCCCATAAAGAATCGTAATAAAGAAAAACAAGAAAACCGCAAAAGAACCAAAATGGCGCGGAACATGAACACTGACAAAGATAAACTCAAACATAAACCGAAGAACGCGACGATAAAGACGTGGTAAAACTGGCACTAACAGCACCTCCATCGGAACATTTGCTTTATTAACATTCAACGCATACACGACGCGTCCTCCACCATCCACTGAATGATATCGCCATAAGTATGACCACTCGCTTTTGCAATATCAGGGAAAAGAGACGTTGATGTCATACCGGGCTGTGTATTAATTTCAAGCCAAACCAATTCTCCAGTTTCCTCATCAAAACGAAAATCAGAACGACTAACACCTCGACAACCTATCGCCTGATGTGCTGCTAAAGACATTCTTTGCACCTTTTGGTAAATATTTGATGAAAGTTGCGCAGGACAAATGTGAAGAGAGCCACCAGCTTTATATTTCGAGTCATAATCATAGAATTGAAAGTGCTGATCGGGAAGAATTTCACAGACATCCAGCACCTCATTTCCAAAAACAGCACAAGTAAGTTCGCGACCAGGAATATATTTTTCAACAATAACCTCATCTGCATAAACCCACTCAGCTCCCACAACACTACGCGGCGGTGCAGATTTATCTCCATTTACAATCATAACACCAAAACTCGACCCTTCGCGCACAGGCTTAATCACATAAGGAGGTTCCATAGGATGTTTTCGCCCCACAGCAAAACGATTCATCACATAAGAAGGAGCAACAGAAACACCAACACTTGCAACAACAATTTTTGCACGCCCCTTATCCATTGCCAGCGCTGATGCCATCACCCCAGAATGGGTATAAGGAATTTTTAAATATTCAAGAACACCCTGTATACGACCGTCCTCACCAAATGCTCCATGCAATGCATTGAAAGCGATATCAGGCTGCAATTGTTCAAGAACAGAAGCAATATGACTATCAACATCCACGCGGCTTACACGATACCCCTGCGCTTCAAGAATATCAGCACAAACCGTACCTGAAGATAAACTTACAGACCGTTCAGAAGAGACCCCCCCCATTAATACAGCTATATGCTTATCTCTCATAACAACTTATCCTCCTTGGTACACTATATATAGACAACATAGAAACCATAGACACCATATACGGAAAATACCAAGATTTATCCTTGCGAATCAATAATCTAGCGTTTTTCCTAATGAATCAGACTCAAACGCATGACGCAAGAGATTCTTTGTTAATTTATTGATTCTTAATGGATTTTTTTTATTATCTCTTTGAAATGACTCAATTTTTTATTACACTGGATAAATTAATAAAACTGCTCGAAAGAAGAGACACTACGGCCTTGTTCAAATTGGCCGATACGTTGAATTTCCCACTGTAATAGATGGGCTGAATGAGCAAAAACACGAGCGCGCACTGTTTCTCCCAATACTTCAAGATCATAGCCTGTTGCTCGCCCTGTATTAATCATAAAATTACAGTGCATTTCACTCATTTGAGCCCCACCAATCCGCAAACCACGGCACCCTGCTTCATCAATAACTCGCCATGCAGATATATTGTCAGGATTTTTGAAAGTTGATCCACCTGTTTTTTCGCGAACAGGTTGTACTGTTTCCCGATGACGAACAACTTCATCCATGGCTGCACGAATATTGTCTTTATTTCCTGGTTGTCCTTCCAACAAAGCAGAAGTAAAAATAAAACCTTTAGAAATACCACAATGACGATAGGAATAATGCATATCCTTCAAACTAAAAATATGACGCTGTCCTCTACGATCAAGTGCATAGACTTCAATAACACGCGCAGCTGTTTCGACACCATTAGCCCCTGCATTCATTTTTAGTGCTCCTCCAAGACTACCGGGAATACCATGATAAAAATGAAAACCCGCAATCTCGGCTTCTAAAGCTGCCGCTGCTAAATGTTTATCTGCCGTAGCAGCACCAACCAAAAAACGCTTTGGAGAAACTTGCTGCACTTGTCCAAAACCTTTGGCCGAAAGACGAATAACAACACCAGGAATTCCCCCATCACGCACCAGAAGATTAGAACCAATCCCCACCATTGTTACAGGGATAGATTCGGGTAGATTTTGAAGAAAAAGAGCTAAATCCGCTTCATCAGCAGGCTGATAAAAAAGCTCTGCTAGTCCACCAGTGCGAAACCACGTCACCTTACGCATAGCGACATTAGGCGTAAGTTTGCCTTTTATTCCGTTTAACGCTGGTTGCAATCGCACCAACAGCGCCTCACCATCAATGAGCTGAAAATTTATCATCGCTATCAAGCACCGCCAATTGATGAGGCAACGCACAAGCCCACTGTGTGATATTGCCAGCACCAAGAAAAACAACATAATCCCCCGACTTAGCAAATGCAGAGATAATTGAAACAACATCATCCAGACAATGGATCAAACGCACATCACGATGACCGGCCATTTGAATATGTTCTACCAATTCTCTAGCACCAAAACCAGCGACTGGCTCTTCACCTGCTGCATAAACCGGCGTGATCAACACTGTATCTGCATCATTAAAACAAGCAGCAAAATCATCAAATAAATTATACAAACGTGAATAACGATGTGGTTGTGCAATCGCAATCACACGCCCTTTTGCACTCTCACGCGCTGCGCATAAAACAGCCTTTATTTCGACAGGATGATGCCCATAATCATCGAATATTTCAATGCCACGCCAACTTCCTGTTTGCGTAAAACGCCGTTTAACTCCACCAAATTCTACTAAACCCTTTTTTATAGATTCATTTGAAATACCAAGTTCATGAGCAATAGCAATCGCTGCAGTCGCATTAGAAACATTGTGTTGCCCAGACATTGGCAAAATCAAATTTTTTAACTCAGTCTTTCTACCTGTTTTCCGCGAACGGACAAGAACATCAAAATGCGTTTTTTGACCATCCATCGAAAGATTAAGAAAACGAACATCCGCCTGTGGATTTGCACCATAAGTGATCACCCAACGATCATCAATACGACTAGCCAATGACTGAACCTCTGGGTGATCAAGACACAAAACAGCAAAACCATAAAAAGGAACATTTTCTACAAATTGCCGAAAAGCCTGACGCACAGCACCAAAACTCCCGTAATGATCCAAATGCTCAGCGTCGATATTGGTAACAACAGCAATATCAGCAGGCAACTTTAAAAATGTACCATCACTTTCATCAGCTTCAACGACCATCCAATCGCCTTCCCCCATACGAGCATTCGTGCCATAATCATTGATAATACCGCCATTAATAACCACTGGATCAAAACTACCGGCATCAAGAAGCGCTGCTACCATTGATGTGGTCGTTGTTTTACCATGCGTACCACCAACAGCAATTGCTCGACGAAACCGCATTAGCTCCGCTAGCATTTCCGCACGTCTCACAAGCGGCAAATGCCTTTCTTTCGCAGCAATATACTCAGGATTCGTTGTTTTAATGGCAGTAGAAAAAACAACAACCTCTGCATCCCCTAAATTGCCAGCGTGATGACCTATATGAATATTAATTCCTTTTCCCCGTAAACGTTCAACATTTGCACTATTAACTTGATCTGAGCCTTGAACTTTATAGCCAAGATTATGAAAAACCTCCGCAATTCCACTCATACCAATACCACCAATTCCAATAAAGTGGATAATACCTATATTAAGCGGCATTTTCATCAAAAAACTCCTCTTTTATATCTGAGAACGATCGCCGCGCAATCAACGCCTCAGCCATATCAGCAAGGCGATTTGTTGCATGGGGTTGTCCAACTTTTTTTGCAGCAAGCGCTTGTTTTTCCAATACGCACGGCGCACAACAGGCTTCTGTTAAAAGAGAAGCAAGTCTTTGCACCGTTAAATCTTTTTCTGATATAATTTGGGCCCCCCCTACATTAGCAAGCAAAGCTGCATTTGCTGCCTGATCGTGATCTAAAGCATGGGGATACGGGATAAGCAACGCGGGTCGACCAATCACAGCTATTTCACAAACGGATGAGGCACCAGCACGTGATAAAATAAAATGAGATCGCGCCATACGTTCAGCCATATCATCAAAAAAAGATGCAACTTCTGCTTGCACACCCATCTTGTGATAGGTTTTTATCAGCTCTTCAGCATCATTCCGAACCTGCTGAACAATTCGTAAACGTTTACGTATCTTGTCATCAAGCAAAGCAATTGCTTCCGGAACAATTTTTGAAAAAGAAGATGCCCCTTGGCTGCCACCAAAAACCAAGAAATGAAATGGCTTTTCACTAACTGAAGGATGATAAGGAATTTCTGCTGCTTTGAGAACAGCCTCACGCACAGGATTACCAGTCAAAAGTGTTTTATGAGCGTAAGGATTATTTAGCGACAACAAACCACCTGCTATTGCATGCACAAAAGCTGCCAATGCCCGATTGGCACGCCCCATAATGGCATTTTGCTCATGAATAAATGTTATGCGCCTTGTTAAAGCAGCAACAAAAAGAGGAGGAAAGGTAGGATACCCTCCAAACCCACCGACAAGAACAGGACGCAATTTGTAAAAAAGTGCTAGCGATTGCCCCATTCCCTTTAACAAAGCCCAAAATGTTTTTATAAGTGCAAAAGGATTGCGTCGTGTAAATGTTGCTGATGAAAGCAAATGTATATGCTCTTTATCAAAGCAACGTACAAAACGTTTAGCTCTTTCATCCGTTATCAAATGAACATCATATCCACGCCGCCTTAATTCAACAGCAACTGCTTCTGCAGGAAAAAGATGCCCACCTGTACCACCTGCCACTAAAACAATAATTTTTTTACGAGTCATACGCTGTACCCAAAATAGAAGGAGAGGAAAAAGCTGAAAGGCGTGCTTCTGGCCAGCGACGTGTTAAACCAAGCAAAATACCCATTGAAAGTGCAATCGCCACCATCGATGAACCACCATAAGAAATAAATGGCAATGTCATACCTTTTGGAGGCATTAAATGAAGATTAACTGCCATATTAATCCCTGATTGAAAGCCAATCATCATAGCTATGCCAGTAATACCAAGACGTATAAATGAATCACGCGTATTCAACGCTATATACAATGAGCGCATAACGATAAAGCCAAAAAGCGCCATAATTAATAAACAAAGGATAATACCATATTCTTCAGCAGCAACGGAAAAAACAAAATCTGTATGGCTATCAGGAATGATACGTTTCACCGTTCCCTCTCCCGGGCCTTGCCCAAACCAACCGCCATTTAAAATAGCCTCACGTCCTACATCCACTTGAAAGGTATTGCCTTCACCTGTCAAAAAAACATTGATACGTTCGCGCACATGGTGAAGAAAAAAATAAGCTAAAACAATTCCTACAATGCCTAAAATGATAAACAAGAAAATCATGATAAGGGGCACACCAGCAACAAAAAACAGACCGCCCCATGTTGCACTCACTAAAAGTGTTTGACCAATGTCAGGCTGTAAAACAAGAAGCACACAACAAAAGGCATAAAGTGCAGCAGCTAATGTGTAACCGGGAATACCTCTACTTCGTATTTGTTCTGAAAAAAGCCAAGCGGACATCACCACAAAGGCTGGCTTCATAAATTCTGAAGCTTGTACAGAAAAACCAAATATAAGAATCCAACGCTTTGCTCCCTTTAATTCTGGACCAACGAATAAGGTTGCAACCATAAGAACAAGCGTTGCAATTAACAAAAGGGCACACAAACGGCGAATATTACGAAGCGAGAAAAAAGAAACAGTAACCATCGTAAAAAACGCTGGAATACTAAAAATGATATGCCATCGAACAAAATAAAAACTATCAGCAATTCCGATTTTTTTTGCAATAGTGGGGCTCGCAGCAAAAGATAGCATAATGCCAATCCCCATTAAAATTAAACAAGCTGCAAAGATAGAGCGATCAATCGTCCACCACCAATTAGCAATTGGGTCTCTATCCGCACGCGTAACCATTATATCCACCTTATCCTTTTCATAACGCTGCTCAAAGTGATATGGTTCCCACTTTTTTAGCAAGCACTTCAAAAACTGAATTACACAGAAAAAGATTCTGGAGTATTAACGCAAAAGCATTTTTTTAAAATTCATGCTTCTTTTAACTGCATAACAAAAGAAACAAATGCCTCCCCACGCATTTCATAATTTTTAAATTGATCATAACTTGCACAGGCGGGTGAAAAAAGAACCACAACCTCTTTTGCTTTGCAACGCATTGCATCAGCGGCAGCTTCGTGCACCGCATTTTCCAAAGTTAGACTCATCGAGAAAGGAAAAGAAGATCCAATAACGCCAGCAAATTCTTTCGCTGCAGTCCCGATCAAATAAGCTTTACGGATTTTATGAAAAAATCTTCTAAGAGTCTCAATCCCGCCTTCTTTTGCCTGCCCTCCAACAATCCAGAAAATATCATTAAAAGCAGAAAGTGCAGGAGCTGAAGCATCTGCATTTGTAGCTTTACTATCATTGATAAACAAAACTGATCCTATTTTACGCACCTGCTGCATACGATGAGCCAGCCCTTTATAACCGGCTAAATGTTTTTCTATATGCGGATCAGTTATTTTTAAAGCCTGCAATGTTGCTAATGCCATAAGAACATTTTGTGCGTTGTGACTACCGCGCAATGCAGTCATATGAGCGAGATCTGCAAGCATATGACGTCGTCCTTGACAAACAGAAAAGAGCTTAGTGCCATCCGCATAAAAACCATTTTCAACAAAATATTCCTTTGAAATTACTTCAACTTGATGATCTTCATGAACCAATTGTTGATACAAAGCCTGACAAGCTGCATCATCAACTGAAATAAAAGCACGAAAAGCCCCAGCAACTAAATGCCTTTTGGCTTGCACATAACGAGTAAAACTTCCATGGCGATCAATATGATCAGGTGTTAGGTTCAATAAAAGTCCAATGGTTGGCTTAAGAGAGGGTGTGAGATCAATTTGAAACGATGAACATTCAATCACATAAATGCGTTTTTTAACAAATGGCTTCAGTGTCAATATTGCAGTTCCAATATTCCCACCCATCTGCACATCATAGCCCATTTGTTCCAACAAATGAGCAAGCAAAGCTGTCGTTGTTGATTTCCCGTTTGTGCCCGTAATAGCAATGAACGGAACATCTTGATCGCAAAAACCATGCTGCTGTAAAAAATGGTTACGCGCACGAACAAATAATTCAATATCACCGATAATTTCTATATTTGCTTGACGTGCTTTCTCAACAACCCAATGGGGTTTAGGATAAGTTAAAGGAACTCCAGGCGCTAAAATCAATGCAACAAACTCTGACCAATCTTCATACTGAAGGTCTCTCGTTGGAATATTTTTCTGAAAAGCTGCTTGTACACCTAAAGGGTTATCATCCCACGCAACCACTTCTGCACCGCCACTGATCAAGACTTGCGCAGCAGCTAATCCTGATTGCCCTAATCCAAAAAGGGCAACTCTTTGACCTTTATAACACGTAACAGAAATCAAAGTTTTACCGCAATTTAAGTGTTGAGAGACCAATCAAAGCAAGAACAATCGAAATAATCCAAAAGCGTATCACCACTTGGCTTTCAGTCCATCCTTTTTTCTCAAAATGATGGTGTATCGGTGCCATAAGAAATACACGCTTTTTTGTTAATTTGAAATAACCAACCTGAATAACAACTGAAAACCCTTCCAGAGCAAAAAGCCCACCAATAAGAGCCAAAACAATTTCATGCTTGGTTGCTACAGCGACAATACCCAATAGTCCTCCAAGCGCTAACGCACCAGTATCTCCCATAAAAATAGCAGCCGGAGGTGCATTAAACCATAAAAAGCCAAGACCAGCACCAACGACAGCTCCCAATAAAACAGCCAGTTCACCTGTCCCCGATACATAATGTATTTGTAGATAATCAGCAAAATTTATATTACCAGAAAGGTAGGAAATCAGAGCAAAAGACAAGGCCGCAACCATCACGGGAACGATAGCAAGACCATCAAGACCATCAGTCAAATTAACTGCATTACCAGTCGCCACAACGACAAAAGCAGAAAAAGGAATAAAAAACCAGCTCAAATTGATAAAATAATCTTTCACAAAGGGCAAAGCTAATCCAGGTGAACCAACTTGTAAGATAATAAAAGCCGCAACTGCTGCAATCAAAAACTCCAAACTTAACCGTGCTTTACCTGAAAATCCTTTTTCCGTTTGTTTTGTTACCTTAAGATAATCATCATAAAAACCTATCGCCCCAAAAGACAGCATAACAAACAATGACACCCAAAAATAAATATTGGATAAATTACACCACAAAAGCGCCGATACCACAATGCCGGTTAGAATCATCAACCCGCCCATAGTAGGTGTTCCAGCCTTTTTAAAATGCGTTTGAGGACCATCGGCTCGAATTGGCTGTCCTTTTCCCTGCCGCAATTTAAGAGAAGCAATGATACTAGGACCAAACAAAAACACAATTAACCCTGATGTGAGCATAGCTGCAACAGTACGAAAAGTAATGTAACGAAAAACATTGACCCCTGGGAACCAATCACTAAACAAAGAAAAGAGCAGCATCATAGTATAAAAAACCTATTAAAATTATAGAGAAACCATTTTATAATGATCCAAAAGTGCAGTCACAATATCTGATGAATAAAGACTACGGGATGATTTAATCATAAGCAGATCTCCATAGGAAATTTCTGCAAAAATAAGTGGTAAAATTTTTTCAACATTTTCAGCATAATGAACCTTAACATATGCGGACAGATCAGTGGCTAAAAACTTCATAGCCTTACCAAATAAAAAAACTGGATTAGCACCAGCAAAATATACTGGCTTTACTAAATCACGATGAAGCTTTTCACTATAATCTCCTAACTCCAGCATATCACCCAAAATAGCAATTCGCCTACCACACTCTCCTACTGGCCCTGTAGCAAGCAGATCAAGAGCAGCACGCATAGATGCGGGATTAGCATTATAGCTTTCATCAATTAAATGAAATTCACCTCCATTTGGTAATGACAATCGATAACGAACACCACGCCCCTTTTGAAGAGAAAAGTGGCTTAAAGAAAGAAAAACACGCTCCAAATCAATGCCAATGGCATTACAAGTAGCAATAATACTTAAACTATTTTGTATAATATGTCGTCCGGGAGCACCAATTTTAATCATCCTATCTTGCCCCCCAATACGTACAACCATAGAGGAACAATCTGTTAAAAGATGTATGTCTCTCGCCTGATAATCAGAGTTTTCAGTTTCACCAAAGCTTAAGATCTTTTTCACACCACATTGCTTTGCTTTTTGGACTAAATAAGAAAAAAAGTCATTATCTGCATTTAAAATGGCAATACCATCTTCATCCAGTCCTTCAAAAATTTCAGCTTTCGCATTTGCTATTCCTTCAAGATTTTTGAAGAAACCCATATGCCCCGCAGAAATATGCGTAACTAAAGCA
The DNA here is from genome assembly GCF_053795135.1 of Bartonella sp. B12(2025). Classification (NCBI taxonomy): domain Bacteria; kingdom Pseudomonadati; phylum Pseudomonadota; class Alphaproteobacteria; order Hyphomicrobiales; family Bartonellaceae; genus Bartonella; species Bartonella sp. B12(2025). Next base: position 985,053 of record NZ_CP200031.1, read on the forward strand.
ACATGCGGATGAACCAACTTAACCAAGGGGCGAATTTCATCTTTATGATTCATACCAATTTCAAAAATACCATAATCACTATCCATAGGCATCCGCGCCAAAGTAAGCGGCACTCCCCAGCAATTGTTTAAAGAAGCAAGATTCGCATGAACCTTCCCAACAGTTGCAAGCACTTTTTTCAGAGCTTCTTTTGTCGTTGTTTTTCCAACAGAGCCTGTTATCGCTATAATCTTAGCTCTTGAACGTTTGCGTGCGGCTTGCGCAAGTTTTTCTAAGGCTTGCAACACATCAGGAACAACAATCAGTGGAGCAGATATTTTTTCCATTTCAGCCAAACGATTTTCTGCAACAATAAGGACGCCTGCACCTCGTGCATAAGCTTGCACAGCAAAATCATGCCCATCAAGACGATACCCTTTAATACAAAAAAAAATATCACCTTCTGTGAGAGTCCGACTATCAATGGAAACTCCAGAAAAAGTTTCTGGTATACTCCCAACTACAAAACCATCAATTGCTGCAACAAGTGCTTCTTTATCCCATAAAGCTGTCATCTATTTCGTTCCTGCAAAGCATCAATCACTTTCAAACGATCTGAAAAAGGATATGTTTTTTGCCCTATAATCTGACCATTCTCATGACCTTTTCCAGCAATGATTAATGTATCTCCAGCTTTAAGGAGTCCCACTGCATAATAAATAGCTTCACCTCGATCTGCTATTTCTATTGCTTTTGGCGCTGCTTGTAAAATATCCTTGCGGATTTTTTCTGGCTTTTCCATACGAGGATTATCATCAGTTATGATAACAATATCAGCCTTATTTTCTGCAATTTTTCCCATCAAAGGTCTTTTTCCTTGATCGCGATCACCTCCGCAACCAAAAACAAGGATTAAACGTCCTTGCGTAAAGGGGCGAACAGAAAGCAATACCTGCTCCAAAGCTTCTGGTTTATGCGCGTAGTCTATATAAACAGGAGCATTATTTTCCGTCTTTCCAACCAACTCTAACCGACCAGGTGCTCCCTGCAAAGTTTCAAGCGAACGAAAAGCCTTACTAGGAGAGAGACCTGTTGCAATTGCTAATCCCGCCGCCAAAAGCGCATTGATTACCTGAAAATCTCCAGCTAAAGGCAAATCAAATGTATAAATATTGTTTTCCACACGACACTCAATACGCTGTTTCGATCGTTGATGTTCAATACGATTAATAGTGATAAATTTCCCTTTACGCCCAATTGTCAAGACACGGCGGCGTGCTTGTGTGATAGTCTCTATAACCTTTGATGAATAAACATCATCCGCAAAAATCAAAGCAGGAGAATCTTGAGGCAAAAGCGTATCAAACAGCTTCATTTTAGCATGTAAATAATCTTCTACACACGTGTGATAATCCATATGATCACGTCCTAAATTAGTAAAGGCAGCAGCAGATAAACGTACCCCGTCAAGTCGGCTTTGATCAAGGCCATGCGAAGATGCTTCAAGAGCTACATGTGTAACACCTTCATTAGAAATTTCATAAAGTAGGCGCTGTAAAACTACCGGATCAGGTGTTGTGAGAGAACCAGAATCATTTCGGTTAGGAGAAACAATGCCTACCGTCCCTATACTGGCAGCACATAATCCAACATGAGTCCAAATTTGCCGAACAAAAGAGACAACGGATGTTTTTCCACTTGTACCTGTCACAGCAACTACGGTTTCAGGTTGAGAGCCGTAAAAACGTGCAGCTGCAACCGCTAAGCTACGACGAACATCGCAAACACGTAAAACCGGAACAGATAAATCCTCAAGAACAACGTTAAAATCCGTAACAATCGCTCGTGCACCACGCTTTATAGCGTCGTTTATATATTGTCTGCCATCATCTTGCTTTCCTTGAACAGCTACAAAAACATAGCCCGGCAATACTTGCCGAGAATCTGCACTTATTCCTGTTACTTCTATTGAAGAAAAACTCTCATCTTCAATAGATTCCGTAAAAACTGTTCCAAACAACATGATAACGCACCTTTATATTAATTTTGCTGTTGTCTCACTAATCTTGAACTATTCTTTGTACTTAAAATAGGCTCGTATTCTTTTTCAAAATCTGGTTTTATTCCCAAAAAGCTAGCTGAACGACGAATAATATTAGCAAGCATCGGCCCTGCATTCATTGCTGCTGTTGCCGATCTTTTCCCCTCTTCAGGTTGAGGTTCATCGATAATTGTTAAAACAACATAGGAAGGATTCTCAATAGGAAAAGCAGCGAGAAAGCTATTGAAGTTTTTTATTTTAGAATATTTTCCATTTTCAACTTTTTCGGCTGTTCCTGTCTTACCACCAACGCGATAACCTTCTACTTTTGCATTACGTCCAGAACCAATATTGCTGTTTAATTTATAAAGATAACGCATATTTTGGCTCGTTTCAGCCTGTAAGACCTTTTTCGCATGTTGCAAAGCTTGTCCTTTTGTGCGTTTTAAAAATGTAGGTTCAATAAGCCAGCCATCATTCATTAAAGCAGCAGCACCTACTGCTGTTTGCAAGGGTGTTGTTGCCATACCATGCCCAAAAGAAATTGTCATAGAATGAATATCTTGCCAATGGTACGGCAGAATAGGATGTGCAACTTCAGGCAATTCTGTTGTCAGTCGATCAAGTAAACCAAGTCGTTTCAAAAAGTCACGATGTCCATCAACCCCTATCGCTAGTGCTTCCTTAGCAGAACCAATATTAGAGGAATAAATAAAAACCTCCCACAAGGTTAAGGGACGATTTTTCCCATGAAAGTCATGAATAGTGTACCCTCTACCTACGTGTATTGGTTTTGAAGCGTCGATGATACTATTTAAATGAAACATATTTGAATCAAGTGCCATTGCGGTTGTAAAACTTTTAATGATAGATCCCATTTCAAAAGTTCCAGCAGTCATCCGATTTAAACGATCACTTTTCAAAGCTTCAACAGGATTTCCAGGGTCAAAATCTGGTACAGATACCATAGCAAGAACTTCACCGGTGTGTATATTTAAAATAACTGCTCCTGCAGCAATTGCCTTATAACGCTTCATTGCTTCAATAAGTTCATTATGAACAATTGTCTGAATACGCACATCAATCGAAAGCTGAACTGGCTTTAATGATTCTTCAGTTGCAAGACCAGCAGCGCGCAAAGCACTCAAGCCAGCATCATCAATGTATTTTTCCATGCCTGCTATGCCCTGATTATCAACATTAACCATACCAAGAATATGTGAAATCACCGATCCACTTGGATAAAAACGGCGGATTTCAGTACGAAAACCAATTCCTGGAATACCAAGAGCCATAATTTGCGCCTTCTGCATTGGCGTTAAACCACGCTGAATCCAAGAAAAACTAGACTTTTTTTTTAGGCGTTTATAAGTTTCCTGCCAATTAAGATCAGGCAAAACTGTTGCAAGCAATTCAATGGTTTCATCCACATCAATAATACGTCGTGGCTCAGCAAAAAGCGAATAAGTTTTAATATCTGTTGCCAATAAACGACCATTACGATCAATAATATCAGGCCGTGCAGTCAATTGAAGGACTCTTGGCCCTTTTGCTTCTTCAATCTGCCCACCTTCAAGCCCATAAGAAATAAGACAAGCCCCCATAATGCCGTATAAAATAAGAAAACAGAACAAAGAAAAAAGTAAACGTGGACGACTAGAATACGGGCGACGAACAGAAAGGTCATGAACATTCAACTGGTTATTTAAGTGCTTTTTCTTCTGCGAAAATAAAAATAATGATTTCATCACCGCGCGCCTTTTCGAACAACGTCGTCCACCTGAGAAGCACGATTGTTCGCCAAAATATCCTGACCTTCTTCTAAGATATTTTGTTTAATCACTTCTTCAATTTTATCATGCACACGTACCGGAATATCCTCAAACTCTACGATTTGGCGAGGCTGTATGATCTCTAAACCAAGCTCTTTTTGATAACGCTTAGCAAGTTTTTGCATGCGTGAAGGCTCTATCATCACAGCCCACTCAGCATAAAGCAAACTCACTGTATTTTTTGCTGCAGCAATTTCATGTTCAAGATGACGAACTTCACTCATCCGTTTTTGGACATCATATTTCACCTTATAAGTAAGACCCGCCATACAAATCATAATCATCACCAAAATCATATCAAATGTACGAAAAACTGTCATCTCTTGACACTTTCAAAACTAGCAATCTCTGCAAAACCAAATAATTTCATATCCGCAGCCAGACTATCCGCTTCAGTACGCACACCAATGCGCAACCTCGCAGAACGTGAACGAGGATTCTTTTGCAACTCCTCTTCATTTGCGGTTATCCCGCCTTTAAACAGAGGAGTAAATGTTGCTGGATCCGTCTCTATTTCAGGAAAATAGCGCGATCTCATACGCTTTCCTGAACGAGCAGAAAAAAATCTTTTGACCATACGATCTTCAAGAGAATGAAAGCTCACAACGCCCAAACGGCCTCCTGCTTTTAAAACGCGTTCAGCAGCAAATAAGCCACGTGCGAGTTCACCAATTTCATCATTAACATAAATGCGAAGAGCCTGAAATACACGCGTTGCAGGATGAATGCGATCTCCTGGTTTACGCCCCACCAACGCCTCGATGGCATGAGCAAGATCACCTGTACGCAAAAAAGGCTGAACACAGCGGCGCTTTTCAATCATCCGTGCAATTCGACCCGCATAGCGCTCTTCTCCTAATATCTTAAAGATTCGAGCTAACTCATCACCTTTTAAACAATTCACAACATCACTGGCTGTAAAACCAGTCTGAGCCATTCGCATATCCAGTGGACCATCTTTTTGAAAAGAAAATCCTCTTTCAGCTTCATCGAGCTGCATTGAAGAAACACCAATATCCAAAATAACGGCATCCACCTTCTCTTCAACAACGCGATCCAACTGTGAAAACTCCATTTGCACCAAACGCAGTCGTGGAAAAAACTCATCAACAAGCAATTGTCCCTCGCCAATAGCATGAGGATCACGATCAAGGGCAATAACTTCCGCACCTGCATTTAACAGAGCACGCGTATAACCACCAGCACCAAAGGTGCCATCAATTACTCTTGATCCAACCAATGGCATAAGCCCAGCTAAAACTGGCTGTAACAACACTGGAATATGGCGTTCAGCTCTATGACCTTGCTCTGTCACAATAATCCGTCTAGATGTATGCTTTTTCAAATCGATAGCCATCAATGGCAACTGATGTCAAAATAATCAAAACTCCAACTTTCACCTCTATTATGAAAGAAAATAAAACTGAAGTTAACTCGATGCACATCCTAACGCATTATACTTAAAAAAATGTTATACATAAAAAATATCTTTTACTTAAGTGCACACTTTTAAAATATACACTCCACAGAAAAAACTATGCACAATATCAATTATGTAAAAAAAAGTTCAATTATGAAATATCAGTCGGCCTGTAAGCCGGGTTCTGTATGGTAAAGCTTACACTCTACATGGCAACCATTCATCTAGGACGGATGTTACCATCCGCCTCGTGCAACCTACCCAAATGACTCGCCCGGAAACCGGCTGCAAGTTAAACCTTGCGCGTCATTTCTATTCGGTCTTGCTCCCGGTGGGGTTTACCTTGCCACACTCATTACTGAATGCGCGGTGGGCTCTTACCCCACCCTTTCACCCTTACCTACAAAAATAGGCGGTTTGCTTTCTGTGGCACTTTCCCTAGGGTCGCCCCCGCCGGGTGTTACCCGGCACCGTTTTTCCATGGAGCCCGGACTTTCCTCACCTGCTGCCTTTAGGCATTAAACAAGCGCGGCTGCCCAGCCGACTGACAGAGCATTTATAAAACATTTTTCGTCAAGTGAAAATAGTTCCCCCAAGATATTTTACAAATCTGTTCAAGAAAATGTATCACCTTTAAAGTGTATTTTCATTTTAATGAAGCCAAATAAGTTTTCACTTTTGAGCAATATTTTGCTGAAATGGAATTCATTTTTTTTGCAGCATGACCTGCATTATATTTAAGGATCGTGCCACATGTATTTCCGCCACTTAGTTTATATGCCCGCGCCAAATAACGCATACCATATTCAAGATTGGTCGCAGGATCATAAAGATCTTGCAAAGAACCATTGAAACCCAACCCTTGCGCAGTAGATGGTTTAATTTGCATCAAACCTATTTCGCCAGCGGCTCCCTTTATACGTGCCTTATAATTACTTTCAACTCTTACAACAGCATGTGCTAAATTAACGGGAACATTATATTTATTTGCAAATTTCTGAATAAGAGACTCATAAGGACGAACAGAAACCTTAAAAGCAACAGCCACTGAGCTTTCATTTGAGTTTGCAACATTTAAGACAGTACGAGCCACACTTATCTTAAACACAAAAAATACAGCAAATGCTGCACTTAAAAGGATTTTCAAAAATTGCATTTTCTTTCTCTTCATTACGACACTCTCAAATCACAGCCACAAAGGCTTTGCGAGTGCATTGTAAATAAAAAGAAAGCTAAAGAGCGGCTTGAAAATGAAAATATTAAGACAATTTCAAGATAAATTTTCACAACAAAAGAAAATCACTTAACTTATCAATTATATATTTCTATATGTCATAAAATATCAAAAAATAAAGAAACTATAACAAAGATTTAAACATGATAAAAAGATGATATACTCTATCAATTGCTGATACAGAGACAATACTGAAAATTTTTAGAAAACGAAAACAGCAATTTAAAATACTTCTACCATTTTTTACATATGATTACTAAAACCTTTATTGAAGTTAATTGCACAATCGCAAAAAACGATATAAACTAGAGTACCTTCACCGAATGCCCTCGACACCGCAAAACTTCTAATAAGAATAGAAACCGTTATCAATTCCTAGCTGGTAAGCACCCGCTGAAAAAAATTTTATGCCAGACAAGCCATCTGACGAAACCAATCGCTGTATGTATGTGAAACTCATAAATATGTGCAAACATATCAGTCTTTATCGTATAGCACAGCTTAACAGTTATTATTATCTGTTTTAACTCTATAAAGAGGAAGCACAAACAACCCCAATACCATCTGAAATAAAAATTATATTACGCATCCCCATTCAAATACTTTACCTGCATAGGACGATTTATTCACCCTTGCACGTACCATCCTGATCTTCAGGAACCATACAGAAAATAGATATCATAAAGTCCGCAAAAAATATCTTTAAGATACGCCGTAAACGCACAATTTTTTAAAGAAATGGCTAAAAGTAAGATAACCAACGGAAAAACAAGAAATTGTTTTTGATAGAACCATAGCAAAAATTTCATTCAATTTATGAGGCTACTCACCGTTCTAACCATTTGCAAAAGTAGCGGCAATCATACCTCAGAGCAACTTATTCAATTCATTGCTTTTATCATTGAGAATTCATCTTAAAGAGGCTCTTTATAACATCAAGAAAAGGCACTTCCAATTTTTCTAAAACCGTACTTCCTGTTATATTAACCTACTAAGAAGAAAAAGATCAGGGAAATAAAAACTGATAAACAGTAATATTTTAAGAAGCAAAAAAACTGGTAACAAAAATGAGAAACACAAACAAAATAGAAACGATACGATAACCGTAAGGCTCTATTATCTCTTACTTAAACACTTAAAATACTGTAACAGCATCAACTGTCAAATAACTCTCAATGCCTCTCCTTATGCACCATACGCTATACAACGCTAAGTGCCTATACCTCTCTTCCTAGTACTTCATCAAACTTTAACACCAAACCTCAAAAAGCCTGGCTGAGAAAATCCTCAGCCAGGCCAGACAATCTAAGGGATCCACGCGGGGGGGGGGAGGAGGTTCCCAGATCGTCCTCTCACACCAACTACTAGCCGATGTAATAATCTTGCTATGGAATAAAATATTTTAAACAACAAGAAATTCTTACCATATTCCACGCAAAAAAACACAAAAAAATTATAAATCTTTTAAAAGTGGAAAAAATTAGGCAAAAAAAATTCTAAATGATCCAATTTGAAGCAATTTTATTTCAATTAATGTCTAAGAATCTATAATCATCAATTATCGCAATGTTTATAATAACTTTTCCAGAAACTTCCGTGACCGTAAAAGTTTAAAATATAAGCGATTTCTATGTCCCTATAAAAGGCAAAGCGTACAAAAGCAGCAGTCACTTGTTCAACAGTCCTCACCGCAACAATAAAAACATGAACCTTTTAATACTTTAAAATTATACAAAAAATAAAACCCTGAGCATTATTTACTCTCTGCATCTAAAGTGACCACGGATTATTTTACAATCAGCAATAAATTCCGACACGTTATCATAATAAACAACAATGAGTGAAAATATTTTTTTCCAGTTTCTACTGCTTAGACTTTCCTGCAAAATGATAACCTCGCAATTTCCATATCTGAAAACTGCTGTATTCTATTCTCTTTAATGGGTTCACACTCCTCATGAAAAACTGTACACCATTGTACTGTTATTCACATATTTTCTTTAAAGAGACATCTCACCTTGCTTTCAATCCATTTGCAAACACCATCTGTGAAAGATATAACACAAGGTACATTAGGCTCCACCATCTTTACACTTATGAAGATACAGGCCAGCACCATATTATATTTACCTGCTCCCAATGTTGCAGCTGCCTTGCATTTAACAATTCATAAGAGGCATATTTTCTCCTTTCTCAAACGGTTTTATTTACACGTTGATCCCATGAAACACAAACAGACATCTTCTGATTGTGCATCAGAAGGTTTAAAACGAGAAAATGCTTCTGTATTTGGAACTCTGATTTAAATTGAAAACGATGAATTATCATTGTAAATTAATATATTGAACAGTAAAACAATACTGTATCAACACACATTAAATGACTACCCTAATAGCTTCGCCTCTGTAAGAGTAGCTTTAGTTATATAACCTACACACCCACATATTGAAGTACCAATACTGTAATGCAAAAACACAATGCGGGTGCAAAAGCGATAACTCTTCAAAGACTCACTAAAATTTCATCTTTGCGATTTTTATTGAGAAAAATCAGAGAATAAAGCGCATTAATAAATACGATTATGCAAACTGTACTTTCTTGTCTTTGATATCATCTACTAGTAAACGCGGATCACGTGCAAGCCAAAGTGTAACCATAAGCCTCTCATTATTTTCATTTTGCATAGGAGAAAGAGAAACCGTTTGTTCCAGGATAAGCCCTGCCTTTTCAATCCATTGTTTTATTTGTGAATCTGAAAACCCAAGATGCATATCAGCATGATAAGAATGCGAAGATTCAATTTCACGGCAAACAAAATCTACAATAAGCAAACGCCCATTAGGACGCAAAACACGTGCCACCTCATTAAGAGCCATTTCAGGATTCTCAAGAAAATGTAATGCCCAATGAAGAATTATAAAATCAAAAGTTCTATCTCCAAGAGAGAGATGCAAAACATCACTATCAAGCGCAACTTCAACTGCAGACGTATAAAGACCTGAAAACAATTTTAAGACAGAGCTTGTATCTATACCAATATCCAGCATTGTCTCAAACAGTTTATCGCCAACAATTTCGAGTAAAGCACTTTCCACAGCGTGATCTGCAATATATGATAACCGTACTGCATCCCACTGCGCTACATTCCGTAAAAAATACTCTCTCCTCATTTTTCGATGCTGTTTTTTAACATCCAGCAAACGTGCCAAATCATATGCTAACATCACATCATGCTTTGGCAAAGCTGAAATAACAGCCATAACAATGTCTTTACCCAAACCGCTATGACACAGCTTAAAATAGGTCCATTCTCCCTTCTGATAACATTCAATCAACTGTGTCTCATACAATAAACGTAAATGCCGTGATACACGCGACTGCGACTGGCCAAGGATAAAAATAAAATCAGAGATCGTTAAGTCTTCATGACACAAGAGCGCAAGAACACGCAAACGACTTACTTCTGCCACCGTTTTCAGCAGTATAATCATTGCATCCAAACTTGCTATTTTTTTCATCAATATTCCTTACTACCCATATAAACATTTATTCCTATTAATAGAAAATCAAGCAGAAGGCACATAGTTGCATCTATTCTGTTCGTATTGTTTTCTGATAATGTAAAAACAAGCAATTGCTAAAGAACTAAAGCGTCCTTCCCCCACGATGATAGCGAAAAGAATTGTATTGCAGTCATCCAACTGCGTATGAAAACTTACGACTTTCCGTTGCAACTTGATGAGTAATAGGTACTGATATACATCACCAGCATATAAAGCATGATAAGAAACTCCGTGAAGAATATAAATCAAGATTCTATATCTATTTCTATATTAAATGCGATGAACAAAAACCTTACAACACAGCGCACGCACTCTCTTTTGAAAAACAAAGACGATATCAAATACTATCACCGTTTTCTCAATGAAGCTTAAACAAGATAAGAAATTTTAGCGTGTAAGCGGCTTATAATTTACATGCTTAAGATTGACAGATTCTGCGCCGAGACGGCAAACCTTATCAGCTTCATACTCAGCAAAATTACCTTCAAACCACTCCACATGGCCATCGCCTTCAAAGGCCAAAATATGCGTTGCCAATCGATCAAGAAACATACGATCATGCGATATGATAACCGCACAACCAGCAAAGTTTTCCAATGCATCTTCTAATGCACTTAATGTTTCAGTATCAAGATCATTTGTCGGTTCATCAAGAAGAAGAACATTGCCTCCCTCTTTTAAAAGTTTAGCCAAATGTACGCGATTGCGTTGCCCTCCTGATAAATTTGCAACCTTCTGCTGCTGATCTGCTCCCTTAAAATTGAACGCACCGCAATAAGCGCGACTATTCATCTCATATTTACCTAACTTAATGATGTCATTTCCGCCAGAAATTTCCTCCCAAACGGTTTTATCACCTGCCAATGAATCGCGACTCTGATCAACATAACTCATGTGAGCTGTTTCACCGATATGTATTTGACCTGAATCTGGCTGTTCCTGCCCCGTCAACATTCTAAACAAAGTAGATTTTCCCATACCATTGGCACCAATGACTCCAACAATGCCACCAGCAGGAAGCTTAAAAGAAAGACCATCAATTAACACACGCTCGCCATATGCCTTAGAAAGATTATCAACTTCTATGACAACTTGCCCTAATCTTTCTCCAACAGGAATAGTGATTTGCGCTTCTCCAGGACGACGCTCACGTGCAGCCTGAACTAACTCATCATAGGCCTTAATCCGAGCCTTTGACTTTGCTTGCCGTCCTTTTGGACTAGAAGCTATCCACTCTTGCTCACGTGACAATGCACGCTGACGAGCAGCCTCTTCACGACCTTCCTGAGCCAAACGTTTAGCTTTCGCCCCCAAATAAGCAGAATAATTCCCCTCATAAGGAATACCTTTACCGCGATCTAATTCTAAAATCCAACCTGTTACATTGTCGAGAAAATAGCGATCATGCGTAACTAAAAGCACTGCGCCTGGATATTCACGCAGATGCCTTTCGAGCCAAGCCGTGGTCTCGGCATCCAAATGGTTTGTTGGTTCATCCAAAAGTAATAAATCAGGTTTTGATAAAAGTAATTTACAAAGTGCAACACGCCGCTTTTCACCTCCTGAAAGTGTTGTCACACCCTCATTAGCTGGTGGACAACCAAGAGCAGCCATAGCCATTTCCACTTGGCTTTCTAAATCCCAAAGGTTTTGGCTGTCAATAATATCCTGAAGTCGTGCACTTTCATCAGCCGTTTCCTCACTATAATTCATCATTAACTCATTATAACGCTCAACAATTGCCTGCTTATCCGCAACACCTTCCATCACATTGCCACGTACATCTTTGCTTGTATCAAGGATAGGTTCTTGCGGCAGATAGCCACAACGTGCCCCGTCAGAAAGCCATGCCTCTCCCGTATATTCGTTATCCAGCCCAGCCATAATACGTAAAATGGTTGATTTACCTGCACCATTCGGTCCTAAAATACCGATCTTTGCATCTGGATAAAAAGACAAATGGATATTTTCTAAAATTTTTTTATTACCGTAAGCCTTGTTAAGCCCAGCCATGTGATAGATAAATTGACGTGCCATAAATTTCTCTTTATATTGTGCAGTATTAAAAGTTAGGACTTTGAAAAATTGCTTTCGCTTTTTTAAAATTGTGATTAAAGAGCGCTTGCATTGTATCAAAAACTTCTCACTTTATATTGATACATTTTTTCTAATCTCACAAGCCCCACCACGGTTCTGAATGCAAAAAAACGCCCCTTCGAAGAACAAAGAGCAAGTCTTTTTAGCTGTACCTGAAACGTGCTATCAAATATCACCTCTCTTTTCTACAGCAAATATAACATTGTATTTTTATCGTATTAAGCCAACTTATCAATGTAATATGGTACCACCAAGAAAACCAATTCTCTATGCTCCTTCTTTTTTCGCTTTATGGGCTTTACATTACGCTGTAAAAAACCCTTCTCTTTTTTCATCACTTTTATGTTACGGAAAACAATGGTATTCACCCCTTGCCTTAATGTGGCTCAAACTGCGTTTACAAAATGACCGTCGCCTTATGGGATCTGACGTCCCAAGCCCCATGATCATGAAAGCTTTATACCAACACGTAACAAACGGTGAGTACAGCGCACTCTCCATTGGTACATGGTTGCAATTCGTGAAAAACTATAAAACGAATTATAAAAACTTATCCACTCCCCTTTTTTGGCTTGATGACTATAAGAATAATAGCAATATCCACGAAATCATCTCAAAACTTCAAGATGAAATATAGCCTCTAAAGGTACCGTAAAAGTAAATCTCCTACAGGAATATGTTTTATGGAAAAAAAGGCCTTAATCGTTATTGACGTTCAAAATGACTTTTTACCAGGTGGAGCACTCATGGTACCACAAAGTGATACCATTTTACCAGCTGTCAATAATCTCATAGACCATTTTGATCACGTAATTTTAACCCAAGAATGGCACCCAAAAAGTCATTGCAGCTTTGCTTCTTCCTACCCTAAAAAAACGCCCTATGATACAGTTGATCTTGACTATGGCCCACAAACACTTTGGCCTGATCATTGCATACAAGGAACACAGGGAGCAAAATTTCACACATCTCTCAAAGTTGAAAAGGCACAACTTATTCTTAGAAAAGGCTATAATCAAGAAATTGATAGCTATTCCGCCTTTTTTGAAAATGATCAAAAAACACCAACGGGCTTACAACTTTATCTCAAAGAACATGGTTTTACAAAGCTAGCTATGTGTGGCTTAGCAACCGACTTTTGTGTGGGATTCTCTGCACTTCACGCCATACAATGCGGCTTTAAAGTCAGCGTTTTACTAAACGCCTGTGCTGGCATTGATCTGAACGGATCTCTTAACACTATGCTTAAGACTATGAACGAATCCAATATAGAACTCTTAATGGCATCTTAAAACACCCTCCCTCTATTGCGACACATAAAAAATTCTTAACTTATTTAGATACAATGTGTTTATTCATATGCTGACGCTTAAAACGAACAGAAGAATAAAGTGCCATTCCAATGATACAGCCCCCCACTAATCCTGTTAATACTTCAGGAATCAGTATAATAGTTTGCAGATACATAATCACTGCGAGTACCAAAATTGCATAAAAAGCACCATGTTCCAAATAACGATAATGCAACAATATTCCTGATTCAACTAACATAATCGTCATAGAACGAACATAAAATGCACCTATACCAAGGCCAATTGCGATAATAAAAAGGTTGTGTGAAAAGGCAAAAGCACCAATAACGCCATCGAAAGAAAAACTAGCATCTAGAACTTCCAGATAAAGGAATGCGCCTGCTCCCCCTTTGGTGATCGTAGCTAAATTCGTTTTTGGGGCATCCAAAAGCGAACCGATAGCTTCTATGCCTATAAACGTCAAAAGTCCATAGAGGGTAGCAAGTAAAAAAGTCATTTTATCTTCTGTTACGATCTGCCCTGAAAAGAATAATATTAAAGCTAAAACGATTGCAATATCAATCCCAAAAAGCGCTCCAAATTTTTGAGCTGGTTTTTCTATAAAAGCGAGCCAATGCACCTCTTTTTCAGGATCAAAAAAATATTTCAAACCAACCATCATGAGGAAAGTTCCTCCAAAAGCAGCAATCCCTACATGAGCATCTGTTAAGATTGCAGCATATTGATGTGGTTCCCATATTGCTAACTTTACTGCCGCAATTGGACTTATCCCAACAGCAATAGCAACCACTAACAACGGAAAAACAATCCGCATCCCGAACACTGCCACCAAAATGCCCCATAGCAGAAAACGACGGCGCCATAACGGATCCATTTTTTCAAGAACACGTGCATTGATAATAGAATTATCAAAAGATAAAGAAACTTCCAAAATCCCTAAAACGCAGCAAATAAAAAAATATTTAAGAAAACCAGTAACACTTCCTGTTTCAAACCAACCAATAGCCCCTCCTATAAAAACGCCAATAATTGTGAAAAAAAAAGTCCATTTAAAATAGCCTAATAGGCTCATGACCACTCCTCAAAATTTATTTTTTAAATTAATCTGTGGCGCAAACCGAAAGGCTCTACCTAATTAATGCAAAAATAGATAGAATCTACATGGCGGACTTATATGGAATTTTCTGCAGAAAAAACAAGAGAAGAATCGATAATTGCATCTGAAGTGGATATCAATCTTAAATAATACGCAATACAATAAGTCAAAAATTGCTTTCTATCCACTAAAATTAAAAAAATAAAGAAAAATCAAGCTATAAATATTGACATTGCATTATGAGGTATTAATACATAGTGTGCCTTTATTGGTCAAAGTCTATACCATGATGAATTAATGAGGGAGATAATTCGTGGCACGTCCTGAAACTGAATCAAAAACTGTATTTGGAAAGCGTTTACGTTATGTACGCCTCGCTTTAGGGGATCCATCACGCGAAACACTGGCTAAAAGTTTTAGCATGACAAAAAATTCCATCGCTTTTTATGAGCGCGGGGAAAGAGAACCCAACCTTAGTGTCTTACAAACATATCACACGTTGTACGGTGTCAATATCAATTGGCTTTTAACTGGACAAGGGAAAATGTTTGACACAGAATATACTAAAGGTGACTTTGACTGGAATTATTTTATAAAAAAAATTGAGGGACTTGAAGAGATTCTTGCCAATAGTGATCGCAGTGAAAAATTAAATCAAGAAAAAATCGACAGCTCTTATGAAAAGTTGCAGCAATATTTATCAAAACAAGGCTTATCTAATAGCCTTAACCAAAAGGCCGCAATCTCTCTGATCGATATGAAGGCAAAAATGGCCAATTCTTATATTCTTAGCCTATTCATTGATTTACTCATTCGAAGCGTATCGCAAAAAGAGATTATAGCTAATCAATAAAAGTCCTTATCACAAGGAGCCACAAAACAGACACAAGCCTTATAAGCACGGAAAGAAGCGCTCTTACTTTTTCCATGCTTGTAAACTTTAATGTGCCATATAAAGTTTGTTTCTATAATAAAATAATTGAATACATCTGCCTAACGAAAATAAAAAGATTTTTTCTACTTTAAGTAGTAATATAATATAATTAAAGTTAAAAAAATCATTTTTATATTATAAAATACCTATTTATACCTTATTGACAATAAATATTTTCTTGTTACAAAATGTAATTCTCATAGAGGTTATTGTTTAAGATCAAAAAAATTTAAGGGAAATATATTGACTACTCACTATGAAGCCATACCTTAACGTTCATAGTCAGATTGGTGAAATGTTTACCCTGAAAATTTTCGGCCATTTTATGAGGTAGGAAGCATGTATTTTGAGGTGTTTCAAGGAGTTCACAATCAATGGTACTGGCGTCTAATCTCTGGGGACGAACAGAAAATCGCTTTTTCTAGTAAGGGTTATTCAACGAAACAAGATATCCTGATGAGTATTGAACAGATAAAAGAAGTCACACATAAAGCTCTCATTAGAGAACTACAATCCTAATGTTCTTGACCATCAAAATAAAAATTTTCACTTCGTGTATTTGGAATCGCGCATCATACTTTAGCGATGAACAAAAGCCGCTGATTTTCCCTCAATAGAAGATGTTTTTTATGTGATTTCTAACATACACAAACAATTGTTTAAATAAAGATTTTTTCGGATTCTGTACCCATCCCCAAGCCGACAGTCAAATTGCTATCGAAACCATCAACTAGCCACTCTCTCAAATCTTGCATCTTTTCGTAAAAGTAACAAACGTATAGTATGCACGCAAATCATAAATTATGGATTGACTGTTTTACCAGATACTTAATATCTTCTGTAGACATCTTTCTCTCCTTATTTTCTGGCCTATTATCATAACAAATTTGTTCGCTTCACTCTCATAAAGAACAGACATCCATCCTTCCTACTGTGCCTCTTTTTATTTGTTGGTTGAGGTTCTTTTATCATCATATGCATCATATACCTTTTTCCAAAAATCAAGCTACATCCCCAATCCTGTTCTCAACGACATGTGCATCACTAAAATAGTTGCATTTTTATAAACGGTTGCGGAATCATATATATATGCATTTTTAACAATCTCAGCATATCTATAAACGGGTGCATCGCCATAAACTTTTGCATTAATAGCAAAGACTACCTTCCCATAAATTGAGTATTTTATAAACCATAGACAGCATTGGAGTAAATTGAACATTACCCGGAAAATAACCTCACAATCAACTCAACAGTCACTGCCATGACTAAGGGGCTCTCTCGCTATCCCAAGCCTCTTTAATCACCTTTTCACGTCATCTTCAGATTTAATTGCTTCCTTATGTTGCTGTATTGTTTCCTCGTACTGTTTAATTTGTTTTTTCAGTTTTTCAATTGCTTGATCGCGTCTTTTAATCACCATATTTTGTTCTCTAATTGCCCTATCTCGTTCTTTAGTCACCTTCATAGAACCCCTAAAAAACTCATGCTTTATTTTTCTCGCTTCTTCTTTAAGAGCTTTAACTTGATCGCGATAATAAAAAGCAAACCAAAACATTATCCCACTGAAAAGCAAAACAACAATCACCGCTCCTAATAAAATTCCATTTACCATCATTTTGTTCTCCTTTAATTGCCATTGAATTGATCATCTCGACCAATTTGTTTTGTTTCGCCCTCCATCAAAAAAATACAAAAATAGCATGGTACCAAGTGCAACAAATCACACCCGGTACCCTTATTTTCTCTTAAAAACACGTCAACAAATGACGCAAAGCAAGCCCTATGAAAGCTGCCAAAATCTATGATCACGCCAATTGTTTGCACCGTATTTATTTATATAAAATGCAAGAACACAAATGATTTCAAACAATGTTAACGACACGATGAGCTTAACAAACGCCTTCCCACGAATCTCTGTATAACCGCGAACTAAAGCGTTGACATAAATTTGAGAATTTTCAAAAATCTCTACATAGTTATAAACTTGAGCATTACCATAAACACGAGCAATACTGGAAACAGGTAACATACAATGTATCTGCAGTATCTGCGCAATATCATGAACATAGGTGTTGTTGCAAATGCGAACATCACTATAAACCATAGCATCAGTAAAAACACACCCGTCTTCAATAAAGCATTTACCACTTGTATTATATTCTACCCACCAATCACATTTATAACAGAGAGTACCTTCATGCTCTATAGCATTACCAAAATCACGTTTTTTGATATTTTCAAAGCATCTTAACACACACATGTGATATACCATCTGACAATAACCTAATCTATCGCAACAAAAGGAAAGACAGTGTTCTGCACCCATGAATTTGTACTTTTTTGCTACAGCCATGATCCTTTTCCTTAAGGCTGTAAAACTTCGTTATATCCGCACACCACCTTAATGCAGAAATTTCTTACAAATGCCAATGTTGGAGTATATCTTGATTTATAGTAGCGCTGCGTATACTATCAGTAATACTTCATGAATACACTAAGGCATTCCCGTCTTTGGTCATACGCGTCCACCCTGTCACAGTCGTGGAAGTAAGCAACCATTTTTTGTTGATTCGAATCTAAAAGTGTATGGGGACATTTTGTTATTAGTTAAAAACAACTCTATATCCTTCATAAGCGAAAAGCTACGCATGGATATTTTCACGCTCCTTGTATCATCTATTCTGGATTCGCAGCGCAATATTAACGCTATAGCGTAAATGTGTAAAGGTCTAAAAATGACAAAGACTGAAAAAGATTGGTTTCAACGCTTAATTGAATTGATAAAGAGCGATGGACGCACGATGATTGAAATAAGCAAAGCAGCGGGCTGTGGACAAAACTACGTACAACAAATGATAAACGGGGGAAAAAGACCCTCTGTAGATAAACTTATGGCTATTCTTAACACACTCGGAAATGCTAGTGCCATATATGTAATAACTGGTTTTAATATCTCTGATGAAGATCTAAAACTCATAGCTTTGATTTCGTCTGGAGACAAAAAGAAGATTGAGGCTTTAAATGTTCTGTTGACTGAGCAACAGTTGTAGAATTTTCTACTATTTTCAATATCTCTTGCTTTTGAACCGTAGACAAAGCCTCCCATTTCACAATAATGTCAGATAAAGCTGCCTCGATTTTTTCGTCATTCTTCATAGTTACACTCCATGTAGTCAAACTAGATAACGCTAAAGCGTTTATATATATCTCATACCTTAGAAAAAAATATTTGCAATAGGTCGCATGGAAGTAGTTGTGTACAAACTGCTCTTATAAAATCAGGTAAAATTCTGTTAGTTATGTACCATGGTGAAACAAAAAACATCGCACGGTCCAGACCTTTTTATGAAAAATTGACATCATCACTTTTACTAACAACGCTAATAATGCTATTCAGATCTTGCGATTCGAATCAATAACTAATCGATGTGAAGATATCTCTGAAAACGTTGCCGAACTCTGCGTGAAAAAACACAAAAAAGCTTTCTTTGAAAAAATATATCACAATTTTACTCTACACGGCACTACTTATGTTTTTTAATGATACCGCAAAGCAAAAATATAACGATGCGATGTAAAAAGTTCTTATGAACAGCAGCACCATCTACGGCTCTGTAACATACTTTTCAAAAAAGACCTCCTCCCCCTCTGAAAGAACCCTTGAGAAATCTGACATAGAGATCCATTGTAAACAAAGATGGCAATACTTAAAAAGATACAGCGGGTCAAGTCTCAATGATATCGCACATAAGTTGCACAAGAACTTAAAAAAGAAATGAATTTTCCTTTCGGCAAAAATTCAAGCAACTACTTATAGCTTTGCATAAAATGACAAAGATAAAGACCTCTTTACAATCAACACAGAAAAAGAGTTGGATTTGCTAAAGTAATCCAAATGCCTTATCAGGATAAAATCAAAAAGGTCTTATGAATTGCTCTTCAATGGCAATTCAAACCATCAATGAAATAGGATTAATGAGTATAGTTTAGAAAAAATACGTAAAAATAAAAAAACTCATTGATAAAATTTTAAACTTCGCAAAAAACATTCCTTACAAAACAATAAAAATGCATATTATAGCAATATTAAATGATACGGGGAAACATCAATAAGCACTCAATAGACTTTTTAAAAGAACAATTAATCAAGATTTTTTAGAAGATAACCCAACCGCAGCTATAAAAATATCTCTCAAAACTAAAAAGAAGACATCGACAAATATTATCTCATAAACAACACGGTATACATGAACATCTATGGACCACGTTCTTTTGTATACGGACTTATACCGTGATGATGCAGCTCGGATCAACTGCAAAAACGTAACAGATAGCAGTGTTCATTAAAAAACAGAGAAAACTAATTTAAAAGAAATATTTTTGTTCCAACTTTACCTAAATTAGAAAAAACTTAAAATCGATCTTATTGAGATGAAATATTCATTTGCAGGAAAAGCAAAAAATAAACTTATCAAAGAAATTCTTAGCACTCTGTCTCGTCAAGAACGTCACGCAGCAGAAATTTTAAAATCAGCACATGAATCAAAAAAGTGAACAGAAAACGTATCAGCTAATGCGGATGCTACAATATCGTAAATGAAAATTGATCAAACTGAAAAGAACATGACATCACTCTCTACCAAAATGGCTGATAGAAAATAACTCATAGTGGAACAATCAAAAAACTACAAAAAATTCATGATAAACAGGAAGATAAACCACAGGATACAGAATCCCAAAACTTTTATATAATCCATTCATTTTTTAATGGTGGGCCCGGAGGGACTCGAACCCCCAACCAAGCGGTTATGAGCCGCTGGCTCTAACCAATTGAGCTACAGGCCCCACACAGGTTGCCTTTCTCTAAACTAAAAAATCCTACGATACAAGAGCCTACATGAATTATAATCTATCTTTTTCTTTTTTCTATCGTTTTTTTCTAATACCCTAACTTCTTTACAAGAGCTCCCTAAAATGAGAAAGTAGTGAATAGATAAATATAAAGGAATAGATATGACAAAAAAAATTCTCCAACCGTTGAATCATTACAGAGTTAAAATAGCCATGATGGCACTTGCATTGCTAGCCAGTTCACTCGCCGTACATGCTGAAGAAAGCAAAACAAAAAACCCAACCATTACAGTGACTGCAACTGGCGAAAGCCAAGCAGCACCCGATATGGCAATTATCAATCTAGCAGTTGTTACACATGACAAAACAGCTCAAGAAGCATTAGCATCCAATAATAAATCTATGAATGATATTATAAATGCTTTTAAGAAGAACAACGTCCAAGAAAATGATTTGCAAACATCAGGCTTGTCCATTTATGGATCCGACTTTGATAAATATCAGGAAAAAAAGAACAATGAAAAACTGTATTATGTTTCAAATTCTTTAACAGTGCGTATTCGTGATCTTGCCAATGCTGGTAAAATATTTGACCAAGCAATGGCTCTCGGCGTTAATTTAGTTAATGGTATTACCTTTACCAACGCCAATACGAAGCCATTTTATCAAGAAGCACGTAAAAAAGCTATTGCTGAAGCTATTGAAAAAGCAGAAACTATAGCACAAGCAGCGAATTTAAAATTGGGAAAAATTATTAAAATCAATGAAAATAATGATAGTTATTACCCAATGCCACGCCTTATGAAGAGTGCAGCACATGCAAGCTATGCTGATACAAATTTCTCAGGAGGTGAGTTGGGTTATAGCGTCAATGTTACTGTAGTATTTTCTATAGACTAAATCACATAATATCATTAATTATTGTATAAAACAATCAATCATATTACTGGCCTTCACAGAGAAGACCGGTGATATGGTGGAGATAAGCCTCTTCAGACGATAATTCATCTTCATAAATTTCTATCTGTCCACGAGCAGAAAATTCTGTTTGATGCACTGTCTGCCAATTTCCTGATACCAATGGATGCCACCATTGAAGGTCTTTTCCCTCATTAATCAGCCGATAAGCACAACTTTCCGGAAGCCAACGAGCTGTTTTAACCGTTGCAACATCCAACGATATACAGTCTGAAACAATTGATTTACGATGAACATAGTTTCGACACCGACAAGTTTCCCCATCTAAAAGATGGCAAGCAACACTGGTTGCATAGATATCGCCAGTATCATCATCTTCTACTTTGTGCAAACAACAACGCCCACAGCCATCGCAGAGACTTTCCCATTCAGAAACAGAAATTTCTTCTAGTTTTTTTACTTTCCAAAATGGAATTTCTTTACTCATAAAATCAGCTATCCCCTTTTGCATCGATTTTTATTTCTTAAAAAACATTAAGTTCACGACGTTTTCTCAAAACAATCTTTTTAAAAGCAACCAATAAAGATACAGCTCACCTCTAACAAAACAAATAAAGTGCATCAAAGCATCCGTTATAAGCGGACATAAAAAACAACCAAAACGTACAGTTTTAAATATTTTATAATCTAAACCAATAACATAATCCGAATAGAATCTTTAAATTCCTACATACTTACATAAATTTCTTGTGTGAGTGCCTCCGGACTACAAAAAAACTCACCTTGGTCATAAGTCGATATATTTTAATACAAGTCGTCCTTAATAATGCTTAAAATATCGTTCATTCCTTTGAGAACTCACCAGATAAGCTCATCCCACGTACCTGTTGTTTTTTTAGAGATAGTAGCACAAATATCAAAGCCAAGAGAAAGATTGGACACCGACAATTTTACATAGATTATTCAACAGCTGCCCTGCACCTTTCTCAAAAAGGAACCTTAAGAGCTACATCATACGCTTTTCGTACATATTCATTAAGAAAGAAGGCATCTTTGAAAACACACAAGCCTCTTACTAAGAATCGAGAAAACTACGCAATTTCCGTGAACGACTAGGATGCTTCAGTTTACGAAGCGCCTTTGCTTCAATTTGACGAATACGCTCTCGCGTAACTGAAAATTGTTGACCAACTTCTTCCAACGTATGATCAGTATTCATCCCTATACCAAAACGCATGCGCAAAACACGTTCTTCACGTGGTGTTAATGAAGCAAGGACGCGAGTCGTCGTATCCCGCAGATTCGCCTGAATAGCTGCATCAATCGGCAATAATGCATTCCTATCCTCAATAAAATCACCCAAATGGGAATCATCTTCATCACCAACAGGCGTTTCAAGTGAAATAGGTTCTTTTGCAATTTTAAGTACTTTTCGCACTTTTTCTAATGGCATAGAAAGCTTGCTAGACAATTCTTCTGGTGTGGGCTCGCGTCCAATTTCATGTAAAATCTGGCGCGATGTACGAACAATTTTATTAATTGTTTCAATCATATGAACAGGGATACGAATAGTGCGTGCCTGATCAGCAATTGAACGCGTAATTGCCTGACGAATCCACCATGTGGCATAAGTTGAAAACTTATACCCACGCCGGTATTCAAACTTATCCACAGCCTTCATCAGACCAATATTGCCTTCTTGGATAAGATCAAGAAACTGTAAACCACGATTAGTATATTTTTTTGCAATTGAAATCACAAGACGCAGATTAGCTTCCACCATTTCTTTTTTAGCAATGGTTGATTCGCGTTCACCTTTCTGCACCTGCGTAACAATCCGACGAAATTCGCCAATTGAAATAGCAGTTTCTTGAGAAAGATTTTGTATTTCGCTACGCAAATTTTGAATTTCTTTCGCTTCATTCATTGAAAACTCTTGCCAACCGCCTGGCAAAGTCGCAATATAATTCATCCAATCTGGATCCAACTCACGACCTTGGTATTCTTTTAAAAAGTCCTCATGACCAATGCCATAACTATTGGCAATCCGCTTCAACTTACCCTCATTATGAATCAATCTCTTATTGATGTCATAAAGCTGCTCAACCAAAGATTCGATACGATTTTGATTCAAAGAGAGAGATTTCACTGCTTGAATCAACTCGTTCTTTAATTGAATGCTTTTTTTCTTCTGAGAAGGTGAAAGAGAGCCCTCTTTACGCTCTGCCAAAGTGCTCTCAACATGCTGATCTTGTAATTTTCGCAATTTTGCATAGGTTTGAGCAATGAAATCCAATGTTTCCATGACTTGAGGACAAAGCTCATTTTCCATTGCAGCAAGAGACAAGTTAACTTCGTCATCGTCTTCATCATCATCCTCAATGACTCTATTTCCCGTAATACCCACCATATTACGCGTTCCAGAAGATGTGTTTTCCTCTTTTATCTCATCAATTTCACTTCGTTCAACAATAGGAGCCTGCTTAGCTTCTGGACCAGCATAAGTCATTTCAAGATCAATAATTTCACGAAGAAGAATACGCTGTTCTTTCAATTCTTCACGCCAGATAATGAGAGCCTGAAAAGTCAAAGGACTCTCACATAGCCCTGCAATCATTGTCTCACGCCCTGCTTCAATACGCTTAGCAATGGCAATTTCACCTTCTCGCGAAAGCAGCTCAACAGCCCCCATCTCACGCAAATACATACGCACTGGATCATCAGTCCGATCTGTTACCTCACGTTTATTAGTTGTCGCTGCAATTGCGTGGCTAGAGGCCTCTACTAAACCACCACTTTCTACTGTAACTTCTTCCTCATATTGTTCAGACTCAACCTCATCTTCATCATCCACGACATTAATGCCCATATCGGAAAACATCGCCAAGATATCTTCAATTTGCTCAGATGTAACCTCGTCAGACGGAAGAACTGCATTCAGTTCATCCATCGTCACATAACCATTTTTTTTGGCGAGTTTAACCATTTTCTTGATGGCATCGTCAGAAAAATCAAGAAGAGGACTATCCAAACTCGCTTGGCTTATTACTTCCACATTATCTTTCTGTTTAACCTTTGTTGCCATACCCGTAACTCCACTTGATCACTACGCAGCCTACGTGACCAGATTTTTGCATTCTCACCTAGCGTACCAACAATTTCTCATATATACTTCCTCTTAGAGGAGATTACTATTGGAAAGAATACATTTTGTATACACCCTTCATTCACACAAAAATGCGGGAAAACTCCAGAAGTTTCCCCGACACCTCTCAGCCTTTCTGAGATAATCTCTGCACCATATAGTAAGAACCAATTTCCCGCTTTTCCCAAAATCTAGTCGTCATTCTTTATACAAATGTCGCTCTAATAAATTTCCTCATCTTAAGCTTTAGGTGACTGATTCGCATCAAAAAAGCGAATCATTTTATTGTATCTTGTTTATTCCCATCTATTTTTTCATCCAACCAACTTCCAAATCCTTCAATTAGTGCTTCTGTTGCTTGCATCTGCCTCAGCTCATTTTTTATCTCACGAAAAAGATCAAAAACCTCACTACTAGGATTTTCTACGAGTTGCTCTTCAATATCTTGTAATCTCTTATGTAGGTGGTGTTCTTGAAGATGCAAGTAGATGGCCTGTTTTAATATAGTACGAACATCTTCCATAGAAGCTCCTACAAAGACAGCACGCATACCAATATTTTGCACAAGACGTTTCATACGCTCTAACAAAGATTTTTGCCCCCTTTCTTCTAAGAGCGCAATCATTGTCTCCTTATCATGAAGCTGCTGATTTCCAAGAATTTCCAACATAGATTGATGAAAACACATTAATTGAGTGTTTTGCAACTCCAACTCAGAAAAAACTTCGAAATTTTCATACCATAACTCAGGATAGTAAGCTAGAATCAATAAAATAACCGCCTCACGTAGAGGAATAGATTGCGCAGAACTGCGTACTATGTCGGTATTTTCCAATACAGAAAAGAGCTGATTTTTAGATACCTTATTTTGTAAGTTCCGGTCATATTGCCTTTCTCCTTTTTTTTTCGAAAAAGAGGGGCGAAAAAAATCAAAGAGCCGTTTCTTTATATCCTGCAAATAATAGCGGCGTATATCTTCATCCTTAATCATAAAAACTTGCTGTTTTAATTGTTTCTCTAACGCCGCTCGTGCTTCTGGAGTTTCAAAACTCTTCCCATAAGTAGCGCGCCACCACAAAAGCTCGATCAGTGGAATTGCTTTTTGCAAAAAAGAAGAAAAAAGTTGTGCACCACCAGTAGAAATAATTTCATCTGGATCTTTACCTTGTGACAATAAAACAAAGCGTACAGAAACTCCTGCCTTTAAAAGAGGCAGCACACGATCAGCAACACGAAAAGCAGCTTTTAAACCAGCATCATCTCCATCAAAACACAAAATAGGATCAGTCCCCATCTGCCATAAAAGCTCAATTTGCGCTTCTGTTAATGCTGTCCCCAAAGGCGCTACCACTCCCTCAAAACCAACTTTAGTCAACGCAATTACATCCATATAGCCTTCAACAACAAGAAGTGAATGGACCTTTTCATCACTAACAGAACGACTATTTTTACGAGCAGCAGCTGCATTGTAAAGTATATTCCCTTTATGAAACAGAACTGTTTCAGGGCTATTAAGATATTTTGCCAGCGTATTCTTCTCTAATGCACGTCCTCCAAAAGCCACCACACGCCCGCGTAAATCTTCAATAGGAAACATAATACGATTTCTAAATCGATCATAGGAACCTGTATTATCTTCACTCAATTTGAGAAGTCCACAATCTTCCATTTGTTTTATTGAAATACCACGCGCGCTTAAAGCTTCTTTCAAAGCCGTACGCCTCGCTGGAGCAAAACCAATCCGAAAACGCTCTACAAGCTTTGGCGTTACACCACGCGCATCAAGATAACGACGCGCCTGCATACCTCCTTCATCGTGTAAGCTGTGTTGAAAAAAATCTGTGGCTATTTTCATAACGTCATAAAGATCAGCCTTTTCCATTTGACGTTTATGACTTTGTGGATCAGAAAGAGGTAATTTTATACCCGCAAAATCAGCCAAACGCTCTACACTTTCTGAAAAGTGCAATCCATCAAGCTCACAAAGAAAAGTAAAAATATCACCACTCGCACCACAGCCAAAGCAATAATAGCGGCCTTTATAGTCATCACAATGAAAACTTGGTGTTTTTTCACCATGGAATGGGCAACAACACCAAAAGTCTCCTCGCGAAGGCTTACTTTTTCGAGGATCAAATACCACCCTTTGGCCAATAACTGTTGAAATTGGTAATTTGGTGCGGAGCCCATCAAGGAAATCAGGCGGAAAGCGCATTATCTCTCACAGAGTTTTAAAATTCTTTTTTGCATATTTAACGACTTTAGAGCATAATTCCAATACCTCTTCTTAAGCAGTTGCAAAATTTTAAAGGCTTAACTGCATATGTTTCAAAAAATGGAGATAGAAAAAGTGGTCGAGTTTGTTGTTCAATATCCGTGGTTAGGGGCTATTTTTTGGCTTATTATTCTTATTCTTGTTGCGCTTTTAGTTAACTTTTTAGCACGAAAATTACTCACTCGTGGCGCAAAAAAGCTTGCTTCCATCCTTCCCAAGAATACAGCCACCGATATAAAAAATGCCATTCAGCACATGGCTAATATCATTTCAGCTTTTATTCTTTCAATCGGTATTAAATTTATACCAACATTGCCCAAGGCATTCAGCACTATTGTCTACAATGTTGCTAACGCATTCATTATTTTCATTATTGTCCTAACAATTTCTACCATTCTCAATGTTATTAATGCCATTTATGAGAAACGACCAATAGCACAGCTGAGACCAATAAAAGGTCCTATTCAGATTGCCAAAATTGGACTTTTTTCTGTCGCCGCAGTTTTAGCAGTAGCCACATTGATTGACCGCTCACCTCTTATTCTTTTCTCCGGTCTTGGCGCAATGGCTGCTGTCCTCATGTTGATTTTTCAAGATACGCTGCTTTCCCTCGTTGCAAGCATCCAAATTTCATCCACCGATATGGTGCGTGTCGGTGATTGGATTGAAATCCCCAGTCTTGGTACAGATGGAGATGTCATTGAAATTGCACTTCATACCGTCAAAGTCCGAAATTTCGATAATACAATCACCACCGTGCCTATCCGTAAACTAGTGACTGATTCCTTTAAGAATTGGCGTGGAATGCAAGAGTCTGGCGGACGACGCATCAAACGGTCTCTCTTCATTGACCAATCAAGCATCCGTTTTCACACGCAAGAAGAACAAGAATATCTTTCCCGATTTAATTTGTTAGAAAATTATTTCACGCAAAAAATACCAGAAATCAATGAATGGAACGCTCAATTAGATAAAAATAATGATCTTTTAGCCAATACCCGCCGTTTAACCAACATTGGGACTTTCCGTGCTTATGTTTTTGCTTATCTACAAAAGCACCAAAATATCAAACAAAGTATGACCCTGATGGCACGACAATTACCTCCTACACCAAATGGTTTGCCCTTGGAAATCTATTGCTTTACCAACACAACCGTTTGGCTAGAATATGAACAAATTCAAGGGAATATTTTCGACCACCTTTATTCCATTCTTCCCAGTTTTGGTCTAAAGATTTTTCAAAATCCAAGCGGCTATGATTTTAATCATATATTAGAAACGAAAGCGAAGTAAAACGATAAATTTCAGTTCGTCAATTTTTGAATTAACCGTACTCATAACAACAGAGAAAGAAAAAGTATCATGAATGGTTCATTGATACTCCTTCACCTTGCAGGCGCTATTTCTTTACTTCTTTGGGCCACGCGCATGGTACGCACAGGGGTTGAGCGTGCCTATGGTGATAGGCTTAAATACAAAATGCGCCATGTCATTTCCAAACCATTGTTTGCTGTAAGTTTTGGACTTTTTACAGCAATGATTTTACAAAGCTCTACAGCAATAACGCTCCTTGTTGGTTCTTTTGTTGAATCTGGTTTTGTCTCTGGATTGGCGGGACTTATGGCCGTACGTGGGGGAGAATTAGGATCAGCATTAGTTGTCAAAATTCTCTCCTATGATCTCACTATCGTGGTGCCACTCTGTCTTTTAATCGGCACTTCTATCTTCATGACAACTGAAAAACGTGATTGGCGTCAAATAGGACGTATTGTCATCGGTATTGGCCTTTTGATTTTGTCTTTACAAATGATAAGCGCAGCTACAGAACCTTTACGCGACAGTGCAATTTTGCCTAGCATCATTAGTTATCTTTCAACCGATCCTGTTTCCACTTTTTTGTTGGCAGCCGCATTAACTTACCTCTTACATTCATCCATTGCAGGGATTATTTTACTGGTCAATTTTGCTAACTATGACCTTATTCACACTCAACTATGTGTTGTAATGGTTCTTGGCGTTAATTTTGGTTCTTCTCTTATAGCACCACTTTTAACACGCAACGCCTCCCCTAATACCCGCCTCGTCCCATTGGGAAATTTACTCATGCGTGGAGCTGGCTCAATCCTTGTCCTTATTTTATTTCTCTTCTTTGAACCACCAGTCACATGGCTTGGCAATGACGCCTCTACTCAAGTTATTAACGCCCATATCATTTTTAATGTTTTCATTCTTCTTGCTGGAATACCACTCTCGAAATGGGTTTTAAAACTGACCACTAAAATTGTCCATGTAAGTACAAAAAAAACACAAACCGACAAAACACTCAATTTATCTAATCAAACAGCTCTTGATGACAGCGTTCTTGAACGCCCAACTTTAGCACTTTCTAATGTCATGCGTGAGGTCATTCATATTTGTGATCTTGTAGATATCATGCTAGAAAAAATCATGGGACTTTATGAGAATCCTGATGCTGACATCATACGTGAGCTCAACCAGCTGAATACCATATTGGACAAAAAGCATATAGCAATCAAACTTTATCTCGCACGATTAGCTGGACAAAAATTATCCGATGAAGAAGCCCTTCAAACACAAGAACTTCTGGGCGCTTGTATAAAATTGGATCAAGCAGGAGACATCATTATTCATAATATGCTTATGCTGATTAAAAAGAAACAACAAAAAGGTCTACAATTCAGTAGCGATGGATGGAGTGACCTCCTTCGCTTCCACGCCATTGTTCTAGCCAATGCGCATATTGCATTTAATCTTCTTGTCTCACGTGACACACACACCGCGCATTTATTGGTGCAAAAAAAGGATCAGCTCCGAAACTTAGAAAAAGAGATGAGTTTAAAACATTTTAAACGCCTCCGTGAAGGTGATCTCAAAAACATAGAATCGTCCAGTCTTCATCTTGACACTGTACGCGATCTAAAACAAATCAACTCCCTTCTAACTTCAATGATCTACCCAATCTTAGAAGCACAGGGATTGCTCAAAAGTTCCCGCCTGCGTAATCCTACTGAACAGCAAACGGCTAAATCTTAAACTTTGAGAGTAGTTGAGCAAAAAAAAATAATAATTGTCATTCAAGAGAAGAAGTTTGTTATGAGAAATGTAAATATCCGTCAGATTACAATGATTATATCAATGTTTTTATAGATCCAACCTACACAACATTTTGTAAAGAGTTAAACAGAAACATTTTTTAACATTATTTCAAGCGTTATTGATACCGTATTTGCAAGCCTCCTCTTCAAACTTTTTAAGTGTCCATTTTGCTTATTTTTTAGTTATATCAATCTAGTTTTTTTTGAAACTTGTTATAGGAATTGGCAAGAAATCTGCTGATAAATACAATATACTTCTCATGCTCTCAAAGTGCTTTTGTAATTATCTTTCTTTTTACGTGAAACTATTGACTTTAGCGCTTTTTGCTAACACGAAAAATTACATGTATTTATAAATTTATGGATATAATACTGCATGCGTAAAGTATTCACTTTAGTTGAAAATCAGCGAAGTAAAAGTTTTTAAAAAGTTCCTAACAGCAGCACTCCCTAGGCAAAAATTCAGTCTTGATCTTTACAAAACTTACTCTAGTTAGAACTAACATTAGATTTAGGCAAAGGAGAGTATAATGGAAGACGCAAACATCGGTTGGATTGCAGCTATTATTGTCGGTGGACTTGCAGGTTGGGCTGCACAATATCTTATGAAAAGCCAGACAGGAATATTGCTAAACATTGTCTTAGGAATTATTGGGGCCGCATTAGCCAGTTTTCTTTTTAACCTTTTAGGCGTAAGTTTTGCTGGTTGGGTTGGCTATCTTATTTCAGGTTTTATAGGAGCCTGCATTCTTATATGGATAGGACGGAAGATTCGATCGTAGAACATTTATACATTTTTTAGAAGCACCTTTTTGTGCCAAGTAGAACAACTGAAATATTTTGTCATAGCTTTTAAAGGTAGTGTCAGCGGTGGAGTGATGGTGAGGTACTTAAGCTACGATCTTTTTGCATCAATGTCATTGTGTTGTTATGCTAGAAGCAGAAAAGCGCTTTACAACTCACCGTCCCATACCAATATGGTTACAGTTCATTCATACCAGCAGAGATATCAACGTTATTTTAGTGCAATATTGGCTTAATCTTTTTATAATTCGCACCAAAATGTCATTATTTTCAATATCTGATTGCTCCAGCAGCATATTGGTATTCAAAACTCTGGTAAGGAACAGAATATAGCGACTACAATCAAACTTTTCTCATCTCATTGTAACAACTAACACAGTCAATACACGTTATTGCAAAAAGCAATAACGATGAACATAAGCTCTATCGCGTAGCACCTAACTTCTATGCACTTCACAAATAAAACTGTTTACTGGAAAACTCAAATAATCCTTTTGAACTTTATAGATGAAAAGAGAGTTTTCCCCAGTGCGCGTAGAAGGTAAAAAAATAAATGCTATAAAAATAATACTTCCCTCTTTTTCTTTTCCTATCTTTTGTTTTCGTTTTTTATCAATCAAAGTTTTTCAAAATCATTTAATATAAAATTTAAATAATACGATAAACTTTACATCTAAATTCAAATGGTTTGAGTACCCCTTCATTTTATAAAGTATTAATTAAAATATTTTCTTCTCTTATAATTTCTTCTTTTTATAGATGAGTTTTAAGATATTAAATGTTTATTCTAATCCTCTGTTTCTATCTCAAAAATTAAAAAATGCGCTGTATATTAGCGCTTTCTCTAAATCATAATACAAGAATACATTCATTTTTACCTTTTCTAATGAAGATGCGATCCATAATATATTTTTTTAATAGCTTTTCATTAAATTTTCTCTTGACATTTTCCTGTTTAAAATCTTGTTGACTTAGTATTTTTATATTATATAGAGGTATCTACTTATATCATCTAGCATAGTGTACAGAATATGGTTTTAGATGTGGAATGAAATGATGTCTGATTCCAGAGATTCCATTTTGCCTCCTCTAAAGTGGCTGTCTGATCAAGATCCCCAAGTACCAGAAAACATTCGTGATTGGCTCATGGAGTCGGGCTCGATGACGCTTCGATTAAAAAAACACTGTACCTGCATACATGTTGAACCACAACGTGAATGTTTTATTACGTGGGATGAATTGAAAGAAGAAGCGGAACATTTACCTAAGAGTGCGCGTTACTGGCTACGCGAAGTCATACTGATGGGCGATAATCAGCCTTGGCTTCTTGGACGCACTGTAATCCCACAAGAAACTCTACTCGAACACAATCAAGCAATAATGCATTTGGGTAATATACCATTGGGACACTATTTGTTCAGCAGTGACAAATTAACCCGCGATTACATTCATATTGGCCAACAAGATGCACTATGGGCACGCCGTTCCCGTTTACGACTAACAGGAAAACCATTGTTGCTAACTGAACTTTTTTTAATATCTTCACCGCTTTACACAGAAAATACCGCATAGATAGAGGTTCTATACCCCTTTTATCGTGTACAACTTATTACTTTTATATACCTCCCTCAAAATAAGGGAATACAGTTTTCTAACTTGTCTCAGTAGCATATTACAAATGAAAAGGTCTTCTCGAAATTCTTCCTGAGCCATTTCACTTTAAAAATGTTTTTGCTTTTCAACAGAAGCATTTTAAAATTTCTCTTAGCTCATCATAACTATTAAAAGATAACACAAACCTTCCTTTGATAGGCTGCTCTAAAGGTGCGCACCATATTAACAAAATCATCTGCCTTTAATTTGCCTGTAGAATAATAATCACTCCTGAAAATACGGCAGCTCTAAATAAATAAAATAAATGCTTTGGAACATCAAAAAGACTAATAACACCTTCTTTCTACAAAAAATTTTCTTGCTTGAAGGCGATAATTTTTTTTAAAAAAGTTAAAACACTTATAGCATTTTTAATAACGTAAATACTTTGAAGAAAAGCAGAGTGTAATACCAAAGAAGGATATCTTTTTTCCTTGCAAAAAGAAACAGTAACTTTGCTACTTAAACACATTCCTTCATAACAATTTTTACAGGATAAGTTCTGCATATCAACATTGTTTCATGCTATCTATGACGTGCTGCTAGTAACAAAAGATGCTTTCAAATGCCCCCTACAAATTGATAATATTTATTTTAATTTTTCACGAAGACTATTGCAAACCTTAAAATTTCATTTGCTACGCATAACATTCTTTAAGCTATACCATCACCTTACCAATATCGCATAATCTTTCAGCCTTTGCTTGTGCCAAAACTTCAAAATCATCATTCAACTTCCACCTTGTTAAACTGGTAGGGAAAGGATTCACGAATGATTTCCATTTTCACTTGTTCTTTCTCTACAAAATTCCAAATGACCAGATTTTTTATAAATATGCACTAGCTTCTCACGCTGCCAACATATTTTAGCAAAAACAGACTATATCTGATGACCATCCACTTCTGACTTTCCTTCATCACGATAAAGAATATCACAATCCCTAATCATAATACTCATTAACGAAGTGTAGCAAGACGCGTACTATCCTGCACCTTCAAAGCAATTTCAAGTGCCATATCAATCTGCTCATGCCACATAAATTTATCCAAATGAAAAAACGGTTTTTAACCAATCTTCATACAACTTGAATGCATGATAAAAAATAATTAAGCATCTAGGTCTTGGAAAATCGCAAAACAGGACTTTACCTCTTCATAGAATATACTTATACTCTTAACCTTAGGCAAAACATTGCAAAAACAATATACACAGTATCTGTTATGAGTATACTTTTGTGTAACGTTGATTGTTATGCCTTTCAGATAATAAATTGTGGGCGCACACTATGACACAAACTATTCCATCTAGCGATCCTTGGAGTGTAAACAAACCTACAGCCCTCTTAGTATTAGCCGATGGAACAGTTATTGAAGGTAAAGGAGCAGGCGCTACAGGTATTGCTGAAGCTGAGGTCTGTTTCAACACCGCTATAACAGGCTATGAGGAAATTCTTACAGATCCATCATATACGCAACAAATCATTAATTTTACTTTTCCTCATATAGGAAATGTAGGTGCAAATAGCGAAGATATTGAGGATCTCACACCCCTCAACTGTCATGGTGCAGTTGGTGCTATTTTCAAGGCAGACATTACGCATCCTTCTAACTACCGTGCGCATGAAAACCTTAATAAATGGCTCAAAGCACGTAAAATTATTACACTTTGTGGTATTGATACACGCGCACTTACCATTCTTATCCGTGAAAAAGGTGCGCAAAATGCCATTATCGCGCACAATCCTCAGGGAAACTTTGATATCCCTTCTTTGAAGAAGCGTGCACAAAAATGGCCTGGTCTTATCAATCTTGATCTTACAAAAGAAGTTACATCTAAATCATTAAGACAATGGAATGAGAAGCCATGGGTATGGAATAAAGGATATAGTACAAACCGTGTACATAATCTTCATATCATTGCCATCGACTATGGCATTAAGCGTAATATTCTTCGCCTTCTTGCTACACAGGATGCACGTATTACTGTTGTGCCCGCACACACAAGTGCAGAAGAAATTCTGTCAATGAACCCTGATGGTATTTTTCTTTCTAATGGACCAGGTGATCCAGCTGCTACAGCTCAATACGCCATTCCAACGATCAAAACGTTGATTGATCGTAATTTACCACTTTTCGGTATATGTCTTGGTCATCAACTTCTAGCTCTTACTATGGGTGCAAAAACTATAAAAATGCACCAAGGGCATCATGGCGCTAACCACCCTGTCAAAGATCTTAATACTGGAAAAGTAGAGATTGTATCAATGAACCATGGTTTTGCCGTAGATGCTACATCTTTACCAAAACATGTTCAAGAAACACATATTTCCCTCTTTGATGGTTCAAACTGTGGTATTCGGATCCTTGGGAAACGAGTTTTTTCTGTTCAATATCACCCCGAAGCTTCTCCCGGCCCCCAAGACAGTCATTATCTCTTTCAATACTTCTACGATCTTATTATGGATTATAAAAAATAGCTTAATTGGAGTGCTTTATCTTTTAGGTTTTCTCCCTAAAAATCCATCTCTTTTTGGTGCAGAAACATGTTACTTTTCAGTATAAAAAAGAGTAGAGTCTGCTTAGAATTTCATAAGTTTTGTTTACATTACTCTGCATTGTTTTGGAAAAATATTCTTACCAGACAGAAATCCAAAAACTTAATGTATCCGTACAACAAAAATTATTATCATAACAATAAGTACACAGAGAAGCCTCCCACAAAAGGAGCACCAAAAATAAAACACCGCATCTTCATGGGCAAGTTATTCGAAGAGAAACATATAAAAGAAACCAAATATTAACTGAGGCCATCGCTCCCTACAGCTCTCTTGTACATTTTTTCTGGCACTTGCACTAAAGCGATAGTGTGCATAGGTGTATGAACAAAATACCCAAACATTGTATAGACAAAACCACATAAACCGTCCATCCTTGCATTGCAAATGCGTAGCCAAGCAGCGCATCAATGAAAACAGGAGCTCTATAGCAATACGCCAATTATTCCAACGCCTAAAAAAGTAAGACAGAATAAGCGCTACCACAACAATCTATCCTATCGCAAAAACGCTATAAGACAACCAGAGAGCCTACTCGAATCGTAGCCGTTCCTTAGCAACGAATATCTAAATGCTTGACCATACAGATTCTGCAAGCCAATAAAGAAAAAAGACCAACAACACCCAGAAAACTATTGAGTATTATCTAAGTTGCAAAAAGGTGCCTAAAGGATTTGCACGCCTAATATCAAAATAGTGCCTATTCCATATAGAAAGAGTTTCTGAAACCATAATCCACGCAACAATAAAATTAATGAATAAAAAGCCAGCTGCAAAATTCTATTTTACAAGCCACACATAACAGAAATCATTTTTTACATTATGTGAATAAATTATAAAAAAAATCTCAATAAATAGGAAGCACTTCTGACATTTTTAGAAGCATCACAATTAGTTTTGTTAGCCACATTCATCTTCCATAAATATTTTCAAAAAATTCAGCTAAATTTTAGGGAGATCTCATTTAATAACTGAACGCCTTTTAATATAAGCTCTTAGGAAAATCCCATCTGTCCCCATACGAGCACACTATAAAGGAGGATGCATAATCAGAATAAAATTTTAACATCGTAAAAATGAGACGAGCTAGCAGAAAAGGTTGCAAATACACGACAAAAACAAACACTGAATCTTAATATTGTACATTATGTTAGAAAAAAAAATGCTTTTTAAAAACTTCTTTTACAGCCAATATTGTTTACGATAAACTAGCTGCATTGATCATTATTGGTGTTGAACATTCACATGCCCTTGAAAAACCAAATCCCCTTGTAAAAAACGCATCACTCTACAGCATCATCACCATGGAAGACATGTAAACAAAAAAATTAACATAATAAATATAGCGTGTTCATGACACTCTCTATAACGCACATAAAAGTTTATTTTACACAAAGAATTTTCATTTACAGTAAAAAACTACTCATGCTCTGCTAACTATAATATCCCTCCATTCCATGAAAAAAACATGGAAAAGGTATTTTATGGCT
This sequence comes from Bartonella sp. B12(2025), assembly GCF_053795135.1. Lineage (NCBI taxonomy): Bacteria > Pseudomonadati > Pseudomonadota > Alphaproteobacteria > Hyphomicrobiales > Bartonellaceae > Bartonella > Bartonella sp. B12(2025). The sequence continues at coordinate 1,021,372 of NZ_CP200031.1, forward strand.
TACTTTCTTTATCTATTAACTTATAAATGGCTTGTAACCTCAAAATTTAAATACCCTGCCTGCTACAATAGCGCACGGATATTTGTTATAGGAAAAAAACATGCCAAAACGCACAGATATAAAATCTATTCTTATCATTGGAGCAGGGCCTATTATCATTGGTCAGGCATGTGAATTTGACTATTCAGGCACGCAGGCCTGTAAAGCGTTAAAAGAAGAAGGCTACCGAATTATTCTGGTGAATTCCAACCCTGCCACCATCATGACGGATCCAGATTTAGCTGATGCCACTTATATTGAACCTATCACTCCCGAAATAGTTGCAAAAATTATTGCTCATGAACGCCCTGATGCCCTTTTACCAACTATGGGAGGTCAAACAGCACTCAATACAGCCTTATCATTAAAGCGTATGGGGATTTTGGACCGCTACCATGTTGAAATGATAGGTGCCAATGCTGATGCTATAGATAAAGCCGAAGATCGCGCTTTATTTCGCCAGGCAATGGCAAAAATTGGTTTGGAAACACCGTGTTCTATCTTGGCCAATGCGACAGAACTTAAAGAAGAAAATCGCCGTCAGCACGCAAAAATACGCGATGAGCTTAAAGCAAAACTTTCCGGCGATGCGCTTGATCAAGCACTAGAAGAGCTTGAGCGCGATTGGCGACACACAGAAGCTGACCGCAAACAACATTATATCGCACATGCAACTGCAAAAGCAGTTCAAGCTCTTGATATTGTTGGTCTTCCAGCTATTATCCGTCCTTCATTCACCCTTGGTGGTACCGGCGGTGGAATTGCTTACAACCGCTCTGAATTTTATGAAATCATTGAACGAGGCCTTGAAGCTTCGCCTACAACGGAAGTGTTGATTGAAGAAAGTGTTTTGGGATGGAAAGAATATGAAATGGAAGTTGTTCGCGATAAGAACGACAACTGTATCATTGTTTGTTCCATTGAAAACATTGATCCTATGGGTATTCATACCGGCGATTCGATCACAGTAGCCCCTGCACTCACCTTAACCGATAAAGAATACCAATGTATGCGCAATGCTTCAATTGCTGTACTACGTGAAATTGGTGTTGAAACCGGTGGATCCAATGTACAGTTTGCTGTTAATCCTGAAAATGGCCGCCTCATTGTTATTGAAATGAACCCGCGTGTTTCCCGTTCTTCAGCACTTGCCTCAAAAGCAACAGGCTTTCCAATTGCCAAGATAGCGGCTAAATTAGCAATTGGCTATACGCTTGATGAATTAAAAAATGATATCACGGGCGGTGCAACACCAGCATCATTTGAACCTTCTATTGACTATATTGTTACCAAGATTCCTCGTTTTGCCTTCGAAAAATTTCCCGGTTCATCACCTGTCTTAACAACTGCGATGAAATCCGTAGGAGAAGTCATGGCAATAGGACGCACTTTTCAAGAATCGCTGCAAAAAGCGCTCCGTGGACTTGAAACAGGTCTTACCGGTCTTGATGAAATTGCAATCCCTGAACATGCTGAAGGTGATGAAAAGAGTGCTATACGCTCTGCCATTGCAATACCAAGCCCTAATCGTCTGCGCTACATTGCCCAAGCAATACGCACAGGTTTACCCTTAAATGAAATTCACCAAATCAGCAAAATTGATCCATGGTTTTTGGAACAAATAGCTTCCATTATTGAAATGGAACAGCGCATCCGCATCCATGGACTACCCCAAGACGCAGGCAATCTACGCATGTTAAAAGCTATGGGCTTTTCGGATGCCCGTTTAGCCACCCTTACAGAGCAAGAGCTCGATGATATCGCTGCTTTGCGCAAATCGCTTAATGTTAAGCACATTTTCAAACGGATTGACACTTGTGCAGCTGAATTTTTTTCACCTACAGCGTATATGTATTCAACATATGAAATTCCTTTTGCAGATGTAGAACATTCGGAAGCACAAGTTTCTGAACGCAAAAAAATTGCTATTTTAGGTGGGGGGCCAAACCGCATCGGACAAGGCATTGAATTTGACTATTGTTGCTGCCACGCTGCTTTTGCACTCCGTGATGCAAACTTTGAAGCTATTATGATTAACTGCAATCCTGAAACCGTCTCAACTGACTACGATACCTCTGATCGTCTTTATTTTGAACCTTTAACAACAGAAGATGTTATTGCTATTTTAGAAACAGAACAGAAAAAAGGCGAACTGGTCGGAGTCATTGTCCAATTTGGTGGGCAAACGCCACTGAAACTGGCAAGCGCACTAGAAAAACACAAAATCCCCATCTTAGGCACTTCACCTGATGCCATCGATTTAGCAGAAGACAGAGATCGCTTTCAAAAATTGTTGTTCAAACTTAACTTAACACAACCTAAAAACGGTATTGCCCATTCAATCGAACAAGCACGCCTCATCGCCCATGAACTAGGCTATCCATTGGTTGTACGCCCTTCTTATGTTTTAGGAGGACGTGCTATGCAAATTATCCGCGATGAGCGTGGTTTGCAAAATTATTTACTTGAGAATGTGCCTGAATTAGTACCAGAAGATATCAAAGCACGTTATCCAAACGATAAAGCAAGCCAAATCAATATATTGCTTGGTAAAAATCCACTTTTATTTGATACCTACCTGACAGAAGCGATTGAAGTTGATGTTGACTGTCTATCTGATGGAGAAGAAACATTAGTCGTTGGCATTATGGAGCATATTGAAGAAGCAGGGATCCATTCTGGCGATTCAGCATGTTCTTTACCAGTACGTACCCTTTCACACAAATTGGTAGCTGAATTAGAGCGTCAAACCAAAGCGTTAGCACAAGCACTTCATGTTCGTGGTTTAATGAATGTGCAATATGCTGTTAAAGATGACACGATCTATGTTTTAGAAGTTAACCCCCGTGCTTCACGTACTGTCCCATTTGTTGCAAAAACGATTGGTCGCCCTATTGCTAAAATGGCCACACGCATTATGACAGGAGAAACTCTCCACAATGCTATTCAAGCTTATGGTGGATTACCACTTCCACAGCACAAACAACGTATCGCTGTCAAAGAAGCCGTTTTTCCTTTTGCTCGTTTTCCAGGTGTCGATACACTTCTTGGGCCAGAAATGCGCTCAACCGGTGAAGTCATGGGACTTGATTATGAATTTGCTCTTGCTTTTGCTAAAGCCCAACTTGGAGCTGGTGTTGAACTCCCAAAAGAGGGAACTTTGTTCGTTTCTGTGAGAGATGAAGATAAAAAACGTATCTTAAATCCCGTAAAACTTTTGACTAAGCTTGGCTTTTCTGTTTTAGCAACAAGTGGAACACAAAAATTTCTTACCGAACATAATGTTGAGGCAAAAAAAATTAATAAAGTTCTAGAGGGGCATCCTCATATTGAAGATGCCATTCGTAATCGACAGATTCAATTGATTTTTAATACAACCAGCACTGCCAGTGCCATCTCAGACTCCAAGTCATTACGCCATGCAGCGCTCATGCAAAAAGTCCCCTATTATACAACAGTAGCTGGAGCCGAAGCTGTAGTGGAAGCTATTAAAGCACTCAACAAAAGTAATCTTGAAGTGCGCTCACTGCAAAGCTATTTCACTTGAATTTTTTGCTATGAGCAGAGTGGTATATTCTCTTTCAATCTTTTCTTTGTATAAAAATACAGATTCACACTTGCTTTTTATTCTGAAGACTTTTATATGGATATTATCGAACTTTTGGTTACGTGACTTTCTTTCCTGTGCGATCTGCGCTTTCGATGAAACTTCTCCCACCTAATTTCGATCTACAATTGTATTGGAGGCTTTTGGCTTCAATACACAATATAATTATATATTCTAAGGAGTTTCCTATGTCTACAGGAACAGTTAAGTGGTTTAACACAACAAAAGGTTTCGGATTCATTCAGCCTAGCGATGGTAGTGCAGATGTGTTTGTACACATTTCCGCCGTTGAACGTTCTGGTTTAAGCAACCTTAATGAAGGGCAAAAAATCTCTTATGACGTTCTTCAAGATCGTCGTTCTGGAAAATTTGCTGCTGGTAACCTTGCAGCGCTTTAATTTTTAAATTCTGCAATACACTATTTAAAAATCTTCGTCTTTACGGATGGGGATTTTTGTTTTTTATAAAACATAATTTACCTTTACAAAACAAGTCATCGGCTATCTATTTTGCACAATTGTCAAGATTCTCCTGCCCTTCCCCTAAGACTTTCACATTCTCCGAAAATGTCTCCCTTGTAAAAGTCTTAAAAAAACAATATAAAATCTATGTAAGAGTATTGCCGCAGTTTTTTATTGCATACAACACAATCTCTTATAGAATACTCTCAAATCAACAATCGTTTTCTTATATCATATAAGGGTTGAAATTATGGCTTTTATCGCCGAGAAGCTTTCCCGTATCAAGCCTTCTGCAACAATTTCTGTTTCCCAAAAAGCACGTAATTTAAAAGCATTAGGTCGAGATGTCATTGCTTTGAGCGCTGGAGAACCAGATTTTGATACACCAGACAATATCAAAAATGCTGCTATTGAAGCTATTCGACGTGGAGAAACAAAATACACACCCATATCTGGTATTCCAGAATTACGCCAGGCAATTTCTGCAAAGTTTAAAAGAGAGAATAATCTTCTTTATCAACCAGAGCAAATTATTGTTGGTACCGGTGGTAAACAGATCCTCTTTAATGCATTGATGGCAACTTTGAATAGAGGAGATGAAGTCATCATTCCCTCCCCCTATTGGGTCAGTTATCCGGAAATGGTTACCCTAAATGATGGTACGCCTATCTTTGTAGAAACCAAAGCCGAATTTTCATATAAACTTCAACCACAAGAGCTAGAAGCTGCCATTACCCACAAAACTAAGTGGTTCATTTTTAACTCTCCTTCAAATCCATCAGGCGCCGCTTACACGCATGATGAATTAAAAAAGCTAACGGATGTCTTAATAAAATATCCTCATATTTATATTCTCACAGATGATATATATGAACATCTAACATATGAAGGTTTTACCTTTGTCACTCCAGCTCAGGTAGAACCAGATCTTTACGACCGTACCCTCACAATGAACGGTGTTTCTAAAGCCTATGCCATGACGGGTTGGCGAATCGGTTATGCAGGTGGTCCACAAAAATTAATTAAAGCCATGGATACCATTCAAGGTCAGCAAACATCTGGTACAAGTTCTATTTCACAGTGGGCAGCCGTTGAAGCGCTCAATGGTCCACAAGATTTTATCGCTCAAAATAAAAGTATTTTCCAAACACGCCGTGACCTCGTCGTTTCCATGTTAAACCAAGCTCCTGGCATTAACTGTCCAACACCGGAAGGCGCTTTCTATGTTTATCCTTCTTGTACAGAACTCATTGGGAAAAAAACACCCGAAGGTAAAGTAATTTCTTGTGATGAAGACTTTGTAATAGCGCTTCTGGAAACAGAATCTGTTGCTGTAGTCCATGGATCTTCTTTTGGACTTGGACCAGCTTTCCGTGTTTCTTATGCAACGTCAGAAAAACTGCTTGAAGAAGCTTGCTTACGTATCCAGCGCTTTTGTAGTAATTTACTTTGAAAACTTTGAGCATCGTCTATTTTTACAGTTTTGTTTCTGGTTAGTCTACCTGAGAAACTTTCTGCCATTCGGTTATGACATAAATGAATGAATTCTGCAGAAAATGCTTATCAATGGAACTGGAGATATGTGCCAAGAACAGAATCAGAAAAATAAGTATCCTGTTCACACGGATAAAACACAGGGAATTTTAAAAATGATATTCTATAAAACACATCTCTCTCTTCTTTTCCCCACATTGAAGCGTGCACCATTAGCCATTTAAACTCTATGGTCAAGAAATGACTCTTTGCGGATTTTATAGTCATATTAAATCATTATCATCCAAAACGCTTTTACATGCTCATAAGGCTTATAGTTCTCAATTAAACTGGTGACGCTGAAAACTAGCAATTGTAAATACTATGGCTCTTAATCAAACCTTTTCTATTCCGCAATGGTCGTTATAATTCCAATATTTCTCAAGGCTCCTCATCACACCTTGATATGTCTAAAAAACTTTTTAAGTTTTTTTCTTATCATCTTCCAATACATCTGTATTTTAAAAGACTATTCCAAAAACTAAAAAAAAGCCGGGCAAATGCCCGGCAAATCTTGAAAATCCTCAGAGATAAAATCAATCTGGAGGATTCTCGTAAGGGAACGCTCAAGAAAATGCAATGGGAGGCAACATAATCAAGAGACGATATCTATATGTCATTTTATAAGAAAGAGTACAACAAAGACTTAAGCGTATCTGCTATGCAATAAACACATAGCTTAAAATACCACACCATTAAAAAGACCACTGACGAGCTTTTAAAAAAATATAATCTCGAAAAGCTTTCAGCTTTGCCAAATTCCTTAAAGCGTAAGGATAACAAAAAAAAGTATCAAAAGAAGGAATATCAACCATATCAGGAAAAAGGCGCACGAGTCGCTTATCATTATTCACGATATAATCAGGAAGCACAGCGATACCAAGATCATGCATAATCGCATTCTTGATTGAAATAATATTATTGATGCGTAGTACTGAAAGACGCAAAGATCCATTACTTCTCCCAGCCTTTTCCAACCAATTTAAACCAGACAAATAAAGAGGAACAGGCTCCCCGAATGAAATAATGCGGTGAACATCCAGCTCAGACAATGTTTCTGGTTTGCCATAATTTGCAATGTAATTTTCCGAAGCATAAACATGCATATGAATTGTAAATAATTTTCTTTGTATCAGATCAGGCTGCTGAGGCTGATGTAAACGAACAGCACAGTCTGCGTGACGCATGGTTAGGTCAAGTTCTTTATCATCAAACAAGAGCTGAACCCGCATATCTGGATAAAGACTAAAAAATTCGGGCATACGCTCTACAAGCCATCCTGCCCCCATTCCGAAGGTCGATGTAACACGCAAAATCCCTGTTGGTTTTTCATAGCTTTCGCTTAATTGCGAGCGTGCACTCTCAAGCTTCATCAACACATCATGCGTTGTACGATAAAGAATCTCACCCTGCTCCGTTAAAATTAATCCACGAGCATGACGATGAAACAATGACACGCCTACATCCAGCTCTAAAGCTGAAACCTGTCGTGAAATCGCTGATTGGGATAAATGAAGCTTTTGGGCTGCATGCGTAAAAGAGCCCGCTTCTGCCGCAGCATGAAAAACCCTTAACTTATCCCAATCCAACGGTGGCACCACGACTTTACCTCTATTTTTTTTACTTTTTCAATAAATTTTTATGCTTGCAGAGCTAAAAAACGTTCTGCTTCCAATGCTGCCATACATCCCCTTCCCGATGCTGTTACAGCTTGGCGGAATGTTTCATCTGTTACATCACCTGCAGCAAAAACACCAGCAACGCTTGTTGCCGTTGAATCCGGCTCTGTCCATAAATAACCGCCTCGTTTTTGTTTTAGTTGTCCTTCAAACAAAGAAACAGCAGGATCGTGCCCAATAGCAATAAATATTCCCTCTGCATTTACCTTAGTTTCTTGACCGGTTTTAACATTTTTGAGACGTGCACCTGTTACAACGGCTCCTCTTGAATCCTGAGCTGGCAAACCAACAATTTCTTCTACAACATGATCCCAAATAACATGTACATTATCACAAGAAAGCAATCTATCTTGCAAAATTTTCTCCGCCCGAAAACAATCCCGCCGATGAACAACGCTTACACTCCTCGCCAAATGCGATAAATAAAGAGCTTCTTCAACGGCTGTATTTCCGCCTCCCACAACAATGACATCCTTATCACGATAAAAAAAGCCATCACATGTAGCGCAAGCAGAAACACCACCACCCATAAAGGTCTGTTCACTTTCTAAACCCAACCAGCGCGCCTGGGCTCCCGTTGCAATAATCAGCGCATCACAAGAATATTGCGTTCCCGAATCTCCATATAAGACAAAAGGGTACTGCAATAGATTAACTTTTGTAATACTATCATAGACAATTTTTGTACCCATATTTTCGGCTTGTTTTGCCATTTGCTCCATCAACCACGGTCCTTGAATTGGATCTGCAAAACCTGGATAGTTTTCAACATCAGTTGTAACCGTCAACTGTCCGCCCTGCTGCAATCCAGTCACCAAAACTGGTTTGAGCATTGCTCTCGCCGCATAGATCGCCGCTGTATAACCAGCTGGACCAGAGCCAATAATAAGCAGACGAATATGCGATTGTACCATGGAATTCCCTTCACTTTGTTTACTTAATTATTCTATAAATTATAACGAAATGCAGCCTTTAAAAAACATTTTTCAAAAGCCTAAATTATGGTGTATATGTATTTCTTTTTAAATTTTGTAAAAGGTTCAATTATCAACTCATCAAGGCATGCTTAATATAGAAATTCATCTTTATCTTATAAAGAGAAAAACGTAAATTCTTATGAGAACAAAACCGTAACAAAAATAGATACTAAAGATAGGGAACTGTCATTTTTCAATTTATTATCAATGTGTGTGCACGTTTTGCGTTAATTATGGGGGGAGCAATGTTTCTGCCAATTCTTATGGATTTGCACGACAGCAACCGTAATTGGATAACCTTCCTCTACTCTTGCGCCATAACCACCATGTTAGCAACGCTGATTCTTTTAGCCACTAGGGGTGCTACTTGTCGTTTTTCAGCACGGCTTGGCTTTATGCTCACGGTTTGTCTTTGGCTAACAGGAAGCATCGTGGGCGCCTTACCTCTTTATCTTTCTCCTCTCCCAATTTCTCTAGCAGGAGCAATCTTTGAATCTGTCTCTGGAATTACAACCACAGGCTCCACAGTACTCACTGGTCTTGACAATTTATCACGAAGTATTTTGTTATGGCGTTCTATCATATGCTGGATTGGAGGCATTGGCTTTATTGGTTTAGCCTTATTGCTCTTACCTTCACTCCGTGTTGGTGGAGTGCGACTTTTTCATATGGAATCGTCAGATAAATCTGAAAAAATATTACCCCGCATCAACCAAATTGCTAACGGAATTATCGTAGCTTATGTTGGACTAACACTGGCTTGTATGCTCTCCTATTTTGCCTCGGGCATGAGCTTATTTGATGCCATCAATCACGCAATGAGCACGATAGCGACAGCTGGATTTTCTACTCACGACGCCTCTTTTGGATATTTTTCTGATAAACCAGCCATCTTGATTATTTCAACAATCTTCATGTTGCTCTCCGCTTTACCCTTCGTGCTTTATGTTAAATTGGTGATTCCTGGCCATTCCAAACGCTTCATTGATCCGCAAGTGATTGTTTTTTTCCATATTGTTCTTCTCTTTAGCTTTGCTTTAGCAGCATGGTTACAATTTCATGATCATCGTGCTTTCCACTTGGTTTTTCTTGATGTAATTTTCCACCTTGCATCCATCATTAGTACCACTGGTTATAGCGCCGAAGATTATCAACTTTGGGGACCTTTCGCGCTTGGAATTTTCTTCATTGTTTCTTTTACAGGTGGATGTGCTGGTTCTACCTCTGGTGGAATGAAAATCAATCGCTTAATTATCCTTTGGCGTATTACACAAACAAATATAGAAAAACTTCTTTCTCCTAATGTCATAGTAAAGGCCCGCTACGATCACTCAAACATATCTAGCGATGTTGCTAAAGCAGTTTTATTTTTTGTATGTCTTTATATGTTCTGTCTTCTCATCGGTAGTGCGCTTTTGCTCACAACCGGTCTTGATTTTACTTCTGCCTTCACGGGCGTCTTAACCGCGCTTTCAAATATCGGTCCAGGTTTTGGAAACATTATAGGCCCTGCTGGCAACTTCTCTACAATCAATGATAATGCTTTATGGGTTTTAAGTTTTCTAATGCTGGCTGGCCGTCTCGAAATTGTAACTATATTCGTACTTTTTATTCCCGCTTTTTGGCGTAAATAATTTTAATGCATGGCATTTAATTTTGTAATGATAAGAAATTTACAAGATAAACAATGTAATCAATAAAATTTAATCTCCATTCAATTGATGGAAAAACTTTTAAAGAGCCTCAAATGAGTGATTGTATCATCTGATACAAAGCTTTCCAAAAAATGCAAACCTGCACTCCCCTTTTTGGATGCATCGATTGTTTGAAATAGATACAACACATCAAGAACCATCACGTATCACTCAAGAGCTTTCACATAAAACAAGGTCTTATAACACTCTACCTTATTGGCCTTCCTCATCCTCATCAAAGAAGAAATGGATTCATACAACATCTTAAGATATCTTACCAATGATCTCTGATTGAAAAAAGCATATATGATTTCTGGTAAAAATGTTTCTTCTAGATCAGCAAAATAAAGCTCAATCGCTTTAGTTAAAGAGCTATTACATCCCCTATTTTCCCTCCATCACCAATTCTTTAAAAATTCTCACATCATTCATTACTACAGCTGTTTATGATGCCATTGCTTCCAACAGTGTCAACACGAAACCTTCCAAACGAGAAGGTATCACAAAAATGACAAATGACGACGCCACAAAGGTAATTCAAGCCTCTCACCAAAAACAATGAGATCATTCAAAACGGCTTTAGCAATCTTCCAGCATAATTTTTTTTCAAAATTACAATGCCGTTCTGTAGTACGATCAACGATACGTGCTATCCACTCACAAGAAAGAGATAATAATTCTATCATTGTATCCACAAGCAAATCAGTACCCTTTAAGTAGCGTAACACCCAAAACACGCCATAGCATATTTTCCCGGAATCCCTAATGTAGAAGCGTAATAATCAATAATTTTCAGTAGTAAAAACGCATAACATCTACCCCATGCACGATAACCTAATAAGGCACTTTTAGATAAGCTCCCATAAATACACTGGCAGCAATAGCCATATCCATACGGTGAATCAATTACTTAGTAAAAGGCTTATGAGGATGTTGAGAAGCCAATGTAAAGTAAGTTTAAGTTTCATTCAAAACATCACGCGAAAAGACCGCATAGAGCATCTCATACGCCGTATTGTGCCGTGCATGCCTAATGCTAAACGGCTTCTCTCTTTGGCTTTTCAAAAGTCTGAAAAGGTTCTTAAAGGCAAGAGCAGACAAGTTTCGCGGCAATCCGAGCCAAAAGTTGGAGATGCGTATACCCCTCTTCCCAGTGCAGTGGAATGAAGCTGAATAAACACAGATATTACTCCTGATAAGCACTTTTTTAAGTGAGGAGTAATAATCTCAGTTTCTTCCAAAAATACATGCATAACCGCTTAGATGTACTGAACCTTAATAATTTCGTAATTATGCGCACCACCTGGTGCATTCACTTCAATCACATCACCTTCTTGCTTTCCAATGAGTGCACGTGCGATGGGTGAGGAAATAGAGATTTTACCAGTCTTTACGTCAGCTTCTTGATCACCAACGATCTGATAAACCTTCTTCTCTTCAGTATCCTCATCCAAAAGCTTGATAGTGGCTCCAAATTTAATTTTGTCACCTGAAAGACGCGAGACATTAATAACTTCCGCCCGCGCAATGTAATCTTCAAGCTCATTTATACGCCCTTCATTATGACTTTGTGCCTCTTTAGCGGCGTGATATTCGGCATTTTCTGACAAATCACCATGCGCACGCGCCTCAGAAATTGCTTCAATAATTCGTGGGCGTTCCTGCTGTTGACGCCAACGTAACTCTTCTTTAAGACTTTCAAAACCAGCTGTAGTCATCGGAACTTTTTCCATAGTCTGTCCCTTTCTGTTACACTGAAGGTTTAATAAAAATACAAAAAACGGCTTCCAAAATTACTTTTGGAACCCGAAAATCATAATCTTTCTTATTATATAGTACAGCATTTCTGTTTTCCATATAAAAATAAAAAAGGAAATAAAGCATGCATCAACTGTGTTTAAACCATTTGATATTTTGTGTGGCGCCTAAAGTGTCAAACTTCACTCCCACCGTTAAAAATTTTAAAGAAGAAATAATTGTATTTTTTTCTGTTTTATCATAACCTAGTGAAAGAGACTTTGTATAAAGAGAGAAGGAAGGAAAGTCTTTAAAGGAATCCTCTGTAGAAAAATGAAAAAATTAGTAGTTTTTTTGATGTTTAGCTCTTCCTTTTTAGCCACAACAGTATCCGGAGCTACAAGTGCTTTTGTCACAAGAAATCTTAATTTTAGAACAGGACCAAGCATTCAGTACGCACTTCGTGGTTTAATCCCCGCAGGAGAATTGGTATTTGTTCAAAGCTGTAAAGGGAACTGGTGTCACATCGAATATAACGCCAAAACAGGTTGGGTATCATCTCGTTATCTCTCATTTAAAGATGGAAATATCCTTTATCGTACATACACCATATTTTCAGCAACAAATCACGGTGCGTACGATCATTCTCCATAACAGCCATGTAATATTATAACAAATGCCCGATTAAACATAATCATAGTGCAAACGAAATAGTAGACATGAAAAATTACAAATGTCATCACCACTTAAACACCAAAGGAAACACCTCAGAGAGTTAATCAGATACCTTATGAATATCCATTAAGCCTGAATAAAACTGCTAAGTAACACTTTGCTATTATCGCGATAAAGCTGTAAAAATTGGTATTTCCTTTAAAATCACAAGTACTTTTACCAAAGGACGCAACAATGAAAAATGGTTTCACAGCAACAGTGGAAGCCCTTTCTGCACTCATTGCCTCAGGAAATCCTCTTTTTAAGAACGGAGCATTATGGACACCTCACCGCCCTGTTCGTCCTGAAAAATCTGAAGGTGGCGTTCCATTTCAACTTAAAACATCCTTTGAACCTGCGGGAGATCAACCTAAAGCAATCAAAACTCTGGTTGAAGGGATTGAAAAAAATGAACGTACCCAAGTCCTGTTAGGTATTACCGGCTCAGGAAAAACTTACACAATGGCCAAAATCATTGAGAAAACACAGCGTCCTGCTCTAATCTTAGCACCAAATAAAACTCTAGCGGCACAGCTTTACGGAGAATTTAAAGGCTTTTTTCCCCACAATGCTGTTGAATATTTTGTTTCTTATTACGACTATTATCAACCAGAAGCCTATGTTGCACGCTCTGACACCTATATTGAAAAAGAATCTTCTATTAATGAACAAATAGATCGTATGCGCCATGCTGCGACACGTGCTGTACTTGAACGTGATGATGTTATTATCGTTGCGTCTGTATCTTGTATCTACGGAATTGGTTCCGTAGAAACCTATACAGCCATGACGTTCCAAATAGCAAAAGGTGACAAACTCGATCAACGCCAACTCCTGAGTGATTTAGTTGCACAACACTATCACCGACAAGACCTCAATTTCATTCGTGGCTCCTTTCGTGTCCGAGGAGATACAATTGAAATTTTTCCTGCCCACCTTGAAGACCGTGCATGGCGTATTTCGCTTTTTGGTGATGAAGTAGAAACAATTACTGAATTTGACCCTCTAACGGGAAAAAAAACAGACGACCTTCAATCTATTAAGATTTATGCTAATTCACACTACGTAACACCACGGCCAACATTAAATCAAGCAATGAAGTCAATCAAAAAGGAACTCGTCCAACGCCTCGATGAATTAAACGCAGCTGGACGTCTTTTAGAGGCACAGCGTTTAGAGCAACGTACAATTTTTGATTTAGAAATGCTAGAAACAACTGGCTCATGCCCTGGGATTGAAAATTATTCACGCTATTTAACAGGAAGAAAGCCTGGTGAACCACCACCAACCTTGTTCGAATATATTCCAAACAATGCTCTCGTTTTTATCGATGAAAGCCATGTAACCATTCCCCAAATTGGTGGCATGTACCGAGGTGACTTTCGACGAAAAGCTACTCTAGCGGAATATGGATTTCGTCTACCCTCCTGTATGGATAATCGTCCTTTACGTTTTGAAGAATGGGATGCCATGCGCCCGCAAACTATCGCTGTTTCTGCAACACCTGGTCGCTGGGAAATAGAACAATCTCATGGCACTTTTGCTGAACAAATTATTCGCCCAACAGGGCTCATTGACCCAGAGACAGAAGTACGCCCAGCATGCACTCAAGTCGATGATGTTGTAAACGAAATTCGTAAAACAATTCAAAAAGGCTACCGTACATTGATAACCGTCCTAACCAAGCGTATGGCCGAAGATTTAACAGAATATCTCCACGAACAAGGTATTCGTGTACGTTATATGCACTCTGACAATGATACATTAGAACGTATTGAAATTCTTCGCGATCTGCGGCTTGGTGCCTTTGATGTCTTAATCGGGATCAACCTGCTTCGAGAGGGTTTAGATATTCCAGAGTGCGGTTTTGTTGCCATTCTAGATGCCGATAAAGAGGGCTTTTTGCGCTCCGAAACCTCGCTTGTGCAAACAATCGGACGTGCTGCACGCAACGTAGATGGACGAGTCATCCTTTATGCCGATACAATTACCGGCTCCATAGAACGAGCTTTACAAGAAACACAAAGACGCAGACAAAAACAGATAGCCTACAATGAAGAGCACCATATCACACCAACCACTATCAAAAAAAATATCGACGATATTCTCAACTCAGGGTGTAAAAATTACCATACTCACACAAATATTCCTGATGCTATCATGCAAAATAATATGCTTGGCAACAATTTAGCACTTCATATTCAATATCTCGAAAAATCAATGCGTGAAGCAGCAGCTGATCTTAACTTTGAAGAAGCAGCGCGACTTCGTGATGAAATCAAACAATTACAGAAAATAGAACTAGAAATCGCAGATGATCCCTTAACACATCATAACGAACAGTTCATCCATGAGCCCATGATACAATCAAATCTTGGGATCAAGCCAGATTTTGATAACGCAGATCCAGCCATGGATACTAGCATTTTAGAAAAACGAAAAGTAAAAAGAAAATCTCACGGAAATACTCTTAAAAACGATAAGAAAACAAAAAAACTCTATCCAATCGATAACCAAAAACCCTTTAACCGTTCAAAATAAATCTTGATAAGATGAACAGTAAAGTGTACCATTTCATAAAATGAATACCCTAAACCTCAAGATGCTTCAAATGAGCTAAAAAACAATATTAAGAAAGAAGCTATTACGAGAAAACGCCTCTAAACTCTAAACCAAAAAAAATGAATAAAGGGTATGTCTTCCATATATCAAAAACTATCCACATAGTGATACACTGCATAGCCAAACTTTTATAATCAGCCTCTTTACGAAGCAATTAAACAAAACAGTACTTTTATAAACCATAACAGGTAAAGTAAGGCTTTATCATAATACTATAAACCTATGATGAGAGTTATACCCATTGCTTACTCCCCTGTAGTTCATATTTTAAATCTTATGAGACAAAGAAATGCCAAAATATTATCCTATAGTGACTTTGATTATTATGACAAAGGCAAGTAGCTATAAATACTAGTTTTATAAGCTAATCTGAATAAAGAGTGTAACTTTGAAAGCAACCCTTTATTACGGTTTTGGCCTGTGTTTTTATAATTTTTTCTCAACCAAATGCTTTTTTGTTCGTTATCAAAATAAAATCCAAAATCGTTCAGATTATATTCAGTTTAGTGCGTATAAAATGTGAACAATAAGAATTTACATAAGGAGTGTCGCCATGAAAAATTTTGCTAAGTTAGCGGTATTATCAGCAATGTCAACGGCAACTATTTTGGTTCCACTAGGCACAGCATTTGCGGATACAACATTCATCCATGAAATCTATAATAGAAGTATTACGAAGGGAATAAGGAGTGATTTTCCTTCTCACAGTTTAAACATCCGTTCTGATAATCATCCCCGCCATCATGCTGAGCATCAAAGGCGAGAGCGTAACCATTATCATATTGAACGCAAAACACATAAATATATCGAACGCGAGACAAAAACACACCGCCATATACATCAACATCATGTGAATCGCAATGGCTCAGGGGATGCATTAGCAGCGGGCATTATCGGTCTTGCCGCTGGTACAATTCTCGGCAATGCTTTAAAGCAGCCAGAACAGCCACAAATTGTCTATCAAGCCATACCACAGCGCCAAGTAGTATATCAAGAAGTTCCACAAAGTCAGGTAATTTATGAAGTTCAGTCAACGACAACATATAAGCCAATCCAACAGACAAGTACAACTGACTGGCTTCAATATTGCAGAAAAAAATACCGCTCATTTAACCCAAATACAGGTACTTTTCGAGGCAATGACGGATTGGAACACTTTTGTTATGCCCCATTAAATTAACTTCCGTTACACTCTTCTAAAACAGTTTTAAGCGACAAGAAAAAACACCTCAAAGTGTTTTTTTGCGCAGTTATCTGTTAAACTTTTGAAGAAAGGGATTGTGCTGGCGTTCATAACCTAAGTGGCTTCCTGAACCGTGCCCACAGATAAAACGAACGTCATCGCCTAAAGGTAAAACCTTTTCCTTAAGAGATTTCATTAATTCTTCATGAGAACAGAAGGGGAGATCTGTGCGTCCAATAGAACCACGAAAAAGTACATCACCCAATAAAGCGAAGCGTTCTTTTTCATTGAAATAAATAACATGACCAGGAGAATGTCCTGGTGTATGAAAAACTTTGAATATATGTCCAGCAAAATGAACGCTATCGCCGTCTTCTAACCATTGGTCAGGGATGCAGACGCGCGCATCAGTAATGCCGTAGCTTATTGCACTCTCGCTTACAGCATCCATCACAGGCTTATCGTCGCAGTGTGAACCGATAATTTTAACATCAAGTGCCTCTTTAGCTTGCATCGCTGCTCCCACGTGATCAAAATGACCATGCGTTATCCAAATAGCTTCAATGGTAACACCCTTTTCCCGGATCACTTCTTGAACTCGAAGCCAATCGCCACCAGGATCAACTAAAACCCCCACTTTTCGTTCATTATCAAAAAGCAAAGTGCAATTTTGTCGAAAAGGTGTGACTGGAATAATATGTATACTAAAATGACCCATGATATCCTTTTCAAAAGTAAAACTTTTCCAAGCTTATAAATAACATTTTCTTTCTCTTTATAGAGTAAAATAACCTGCTCGATAGCTTTATGCAACTTATGTAAACTTAATTTTATAGAAACTAAGTTTTTGTCAAGGTTTTAAAGAATAGCCGATCATGTTCAAGTTTTGTGTGACCGACTCCTCACCTTCTTGTGATTGATGATGATGCCTGTATTCGCAATCTCTGAGTTCAAATTCTCATTAAAAATGGATTTAGCATTTCAGTCGCAGCCAATGTCGATAAAACAAGACGGCAGCTTATAAACTTAGCCTTTGATCTCCTTATAGTGTCTGCCATAACGCCCAACAAAAACGGTATTGATCTCACCTATTCACTCCGTCACATAAAGGATGTTCTCACTCTCATACTCACAGCTTTGTCGGAAACAAACAATCTATCCCATGACTTATAAGCAAGCACTGATAACTATCTTGCTAAGCCGTCTGACCCTCGTGAGCTTTCATTTCGCATCAACGCCATTTTATGACGTGGCTTTCTAACCAACCTAAAATCGAGCAGATAATTTTTGAACTATATATTTTCAATTGCACAGCGTGAGCACAAAATATGCTAAATACATTTTATTACGCCAACACTGTCAAACTGATAGCCATATCCCAACAAGAATCTTTCATTATGACGATTGATGATAATGAACCTGGAATTCATAAAAATAGGCATACAGAAATATTCAAGCCATTTTTTAGAACTCAATAAAACACGAAAAAAATGCAAGCAAAACGAAACTTGGCTTTTCTATTGCCCAAGATATAGTATTGTAGCCATGGAGACAACATTCAACTCGGTGACACCCTATTGGGGGAATTTCACACTATTATCGATATTCCCCTATGAGCAATATTTCACAAATCATCTCTAAGAAAAAACGCTAAACAAATTTAACGATTTAGGCATTCCCTACAGTTTCGAACAAAGTATATTGCAGTGCCCTGTCAGCGCTTTCTCCAGACCAAGCAACCATCTGAAATGCAACATAATAGCTTTCACAGACTTTAAGCGCGTATATTAACAATGCTTCAACCTGTACATGAGATGGATGCACCCCACCAGCCAGAAGAAGCCCCTGCCGATAAATAACCGAATTATTCCCTTGCCAATAATCAAAATGTCCCAGCAACAGTTTTTCATTAATTGCCAGCAATAAACGATGCATTTCTGCCATTCGAGAACTTTCAATAGAAAAATCAAATGCACAAGCTAAATGAAGTGCCTCCTGCTCTTCCATCCATGAAAATGAAAGACGATAATTCGTCCGTTTCCCTTCCACACAAACACTAATTTCATCTTGTGCATCCCGCTCGAACGACCAATCATATTTACAGGCAATCTGTTCAATAAAGTCAACAGGATGCTCTTCTCTTTCTGTGGCGCAAAATGCAAGCCTCATCATAACCCTCAATCACATTAAAACATTGTCAACAAAATACAAACCGCCTAAACCGTAACAACATTTGCTACAATCACAGCCTTTACAACAAACAAATACACATTAAAAACATCAACAGTACACCGTACCCAGAACCCAATAATGCGTCCTGCGGCAGCCTGATAATAATAAAACGAATCATCAAGTCTTTTCAGTGTATTGATACAATTTCACAGTACTAGCCCCCTGATTCAAAAAAAATCAAAAATAAACGGATAATCTGCTCTAACAGACTCAGGATTAAGCATTTTTTAGCTTCATGCATCACATTGAAAAATTGGGGATATTTTTTCTAAGACTTCATTTCTTTACAGAAACTACCTTATTTTTTTGTGCTCGCGTTTTTTCTAAATTATCAAGACGTTTTTTCAAATCAGCATTGTCAGCATGTAATTTCAGCACCATCTCCTTAAAGACTTCAAATTCTTCACGTAAAACAAGATCAAGATTGTTGACTATTTTTTCAGCTTGCAAACGAAAAGCTGTTCCAGCTTCACGTCGTATACCTTGTGCAACGTCAGCAGCATCTGTTGCTAATTTTGCTAATTCATCAAGAATGCGGTTTGATCCATTATGCATAACGTTTTTCCTTAAATTTTAATTATTGACGCATGCACTATAGCGTATTTTCATAACATTTAGATACTGCATTTGTTCCTTTTACCCTATTATAGATTTTATCGTATCATGCAGATTTTTCTTTGATCTTTTTATGCTCCTTTTACCACCATAAACTTTCGCTACTATAAACTAGTGGAAACTCATCCCCCTTCTGACTTGACCATTGTGCATTCATCTGTCATTTCTGGATATTATGTAATCTTAAATGTGAAATGCTCAACTCATGAACAATCTTTCTTGTCCAGCCATTGCTTTTCCATCTTTTATTGATCCCGTAATTATCCACTTAGGCCCCGTAGCTCTTCATTGGTACGGACTTGGCTACGTAGTGGGCATTCTTTTTGCTTGGTGGTATGCACAAAAATTATTAAAAAAACAAACCCTATGGTACACAAATCACCCTCCTATGGATGAAAAGAAGATAGGGGATTTTGTTGTCTGGTCTGCCATCAGTATTGTTATTGGTGGTCGTTTAGGACAAGTGCTTGTATGGGATCCCATTTATTACTTTAGCCATCCAAACGCCATCATCGCAGTATGGGATGGAGGGATGTCTTTTCATGGCGGACTCATTGGTATCACCATTGCAATGATCTGGTTTGCCCATAAAAACGATATCAACATACGAGCAATGTTTGATATAATTGCTGCAGGTGCCCCTATTGGTATCGGCATTGTACGAATATGCAACTTCATTAACCAAGAACTATGGGGCAATATTACCACAGTACCTTGGGCAGTTTGCTTTCCCCTAGATCCTTACCATCTACCACGCCATCCAAGCCAACTTTACGAAGCATTCATGGAAGGATTTCTTCTCTTCATTATCTTATTTATTATTATTTTTGCTTTCAAAGCATTAAAACGCTCCGGCACCGTAGCAGGAACATTTATTATAGGCTATGCAATAGCACGCAGTATTTCAGAACTTTACCGTGCTCCTCAAGAAGATCCAGAATGGTTTTCTGCCCTTTTTCATTCTACTGGATTTACCTATGGCATGGCCTTATCTCTTCCCATGCTTTTTGTGGGTATTTTTTTCCTTCTTCAGGCCTTCAAACATAAATCTATAGAACATGGCGACCCTCAAAGAAAAAATTAGAGAAATTATTGCGCTCACTGGACCAATCACTGTCAGTCAATATATGACGTTGGCACTTACAGATCCCCAATTTGGCTATTATCAAACACAAACGCCCTTTGGGCGCTCTGGCGATTTCATAACAGCGCCTGAAGTAAGTCAATTATTTGGAGAGATAATTGGAATTTGGGTCCTCGCAAGCTGGAAAGCCCAAGATTGTCCTCACCCCTTCATTCTCGCTGAAATAGGTCCAGGACGTGGAACTCTCATGGATGATATTTTGCGTACCATTAAAAAATTATCCACAACAGCATTTAATGCTGCTGAAATTTTTCTTGTTGAAATAAGTCAACAGCTCGCAAAAGAACAAAAAAAGCGTCTTTTCTCTTATCAAAAACAAATCTACAGCATTGAAAGTTTTGATCAAATCCCCTCAAAACCTCTCTTCTTAATTGCCAATGAGCTCTTCGATGCACTCCCCATCAACCAATATATTAAAGTCAATGGAGAGTGGAGAGAACGCCGCATTACAATGAATCAAGATGGAGATTTCGTATTTATTGCTACCCCACATAAACTTCCCTCTTCTTGCTTACAATCCTGTTATTCTGAAATACCTGATGGAACAATTTTTGAACATGCACCCTCACGGCATCAATTAATGCAAAAAGTCAGTGACCATTTAGTACAAATGAAAGGTTCTGCCTTGCTTATCGATTATGGCGCCTCTGATCTTGCATTTGGTGATACACTGCAAGCACTCTCAAAACACAAATTCCGCAATATTTTTGACGCTCCCGGCGAACATGATTTAACATCACATGTTGGTTTTTCTTTTTTAAAGAAAATAGCCATTGAACAAGGTTGTTTTGCTGAAATACTAGAACAAGGAGATTTTCTTTTAAAAATGGGGCTACTGGAGCGCGCAAAACAGCTTGGAGCCGATAAAAGTGCTACATTACAAAACAAAATCTACCACGACATCGAACGACTCGCTGGTCCAGATCAAATGGGAAAATTGTTTAAAGTCTTGCATGTAAGTGATAAAAATATACCTTTGCCTCCTAGATTTTGATTACCAACAATAATGCTCATTGACAAATACGAGCATTTCACACACCATTTTCGCTTTGAAAATAACTATCCATATAAGAAACTTTTATGAATCCTATTCCTGTTCCCATCTTTGCAAAAGATCTTTCTGCTTTACACACACATGGGATAAAACATGGATTTTTTACACGTCAAGGCGGTGTTTCAAAAAACCTTTATCAAAGCCTTAATGTTGGCCAAAGTTCAAATGATCAGCCTGAACATATTGTACAAAATCGTATTTTGATCGCCAATTATTTTGATGTTGAGGTGCAAAATTTAGTCACTGTCAATCAAATACACTCCTGTGACGTTGTTGTGGTGAATCAAGCTATTATCGATGCACCCCCTAAAGCTGATGCTCTCGTTACAACCACACAAGGACTCGTAATCGGCATTCTTACAGCAGATTGTGGACCAATTCTGTTTGCTGATCCACAAGAAGGCGTCATCGCTGCAACACATGCTGGCTGGCGCGGAAGCTTAAATGGAATTGTGGAGAAAACAATTTCTGTTATGGAAGAACAAGGAGCAAAAAGACAATCAATAACAGCAGTCCTTGGACCTTGTATTGGCCCTTGTCACTACGAAGTAACAAGCGAATTTTACAACCAATTTATTGATTACCATAGTAAGTTCCAAAAATACTTTTTAAAAACAGATAAACTAAATCACTTTCGCTTTAACCTATGGACGTTCATTATGGATCAACTAAAAGAAGCAGGAGTTCATGCTTCTTGTGTGAATCTTTGTACCTATAACAATGAACAGTCCTTTTTCTCCTATCGCCGTGCAATACACCGCAATGAACCTGATTATGGACGACAAATTTCTGCTATTGTGCTGAAAAATAAAAAATAAGTTCCTTTTTGCCAAAAGAGAATACAAAAACTGCAAAACAAAATTTTTTTCCTAAATGAAAAATGAGTTCTCTTATACTATATTTTTGTATCGAAAAATGATCTATTCATTCACAGAATATGAATGCTTTGATTATTATTTTTTTTGATATTTGGTTGTGATAGCTAATAAGAGAAGTTTTTTTAACATGGCTCCCCTTCATTCATTTCACACATAAAACATTGCTCATATTGAAGCTGTTCTTTGTATAAAATAATACAAAAAGCTCAATCAATCATGTGTGTTTTTCCCCACAGCTAAAAACTTTGTTCTAAAAATAAAAAAAGTCTCATAAAAAAGGAAAACTTATACCTCATTTAACGATGATAGATAAAATTCTAATACTTTAGTAATTGTTTCCTTGCAATTTAAGAGTAAAAAGTTAAAAGACGTGTCACATTTTATCGTGATTACTCAGAGGGACTATTATGAAACTTTTCTGCGGCAATTCTAATCCACGCCTTGCTGAAGATGTTGCAAACTATTTAAATATTCCTTTAGGAAAAGCAACCGTCAAACGCTTTGCTGATCAAGAAATTTTCGTAGAATTACATGAAAATGTACGCGGGCAAGATGTGTTTGTTTTGCAATCCACATCCTATCCCGCAAATGATCATTTGATGGAATTGCTCATCATGATTGATGCTCTTCGTCGTTCTTCAGCGCGTCGTATCACAGCTGTAATACCCTATTTTGGTTACGCCCGCCAAGACCGTAAACCTGGACCACGCACCCCCATTTCCGCAAAACTTGTTGCCAACCTGATTACTGAAGCAGGAGCTCATCGCGTTTTAACATTGGATCTTCATGCAGGACAAATTCAAGGTTTTTTTGATATTCCAACGGATAACCTTTACGCTGTTCCAGTTATTTCTCGCGATGTTAAAATGCACTACTCCCTTGAAAATGTTATTGTTGTTTCACCTGATGTCGGTGGTGTTGTACGCGCACGCTCCTTAGCCAAGCGTTTGAACAGTTTGCTGGCTATTGTGGATAAACGTCGCGAACGTCCCGGTGAATCAGAGGTTATGAATATCATTGGAGATGTATCTGGAAAAGATTGTCTTTTGCTTGATGATATTGTTGATTCAGGTGGAACGCTATGCAATGCAGCGAGTGCTCTACTTAAACATGGAGCCAATAGCGTCACAGCTTACATCACACACGGTGTTCTTTCTGGAAATGCTATCAAACGCATTACCAACTCAGAAATGAAAGAATTGGTTATTACGGATTCAATTATGCCAACAGAAGAGATTGAAAAAGCACATAATATTCGTGTTTTGCCAATTTCCGACCTCATTGGAGAAGCAATTGCAAGAACAGCAGCAGAACAATCTGTCTCGAGTTTATTCGCTTAAAACTGGTTCCTTGGGATCTCCTAATGCTGTTTCTACACCAAGGTCAGGGAGAGCTATGACACGTTGACCACTAAAATGTGTATGAATAATAATGAGTCCGCGCTCTTCAAAGTAGGTTAAAAGCCGGCGTGCACGACTTAAAGAATGAGTCCCATAAAGACGTGCCAAAAACGCATCTGATGGGCACGGTTTTCCAGTTAATGCAGCCTGTGCCACATTCAAAAAAACACCTTGAACGTCATCTTCCAAACTTTCCGATATATGTAAAATACGTTTCCAATCTTCACTTACAGCGGTTTCTTCATCAACACAAGCTTGAGCAATAGCTAGTTTACGCCGAAATTGTGAAAGATTTAAAAGATCTCCTGATATACCATGAATACGGCAACGAACCAAGAAATCTTGATAAAGCACCGCTGTTGAACGATAGAAGGCCTCAGGATCATCAAGAATTTCCCGAATAACACGTTCTGCTTGGATATCGCAATCGACGACAGAAAGTTCAGGAAATAAACTTGGTTTTTCTTCCAGTAACTTTTGCTTTTTATGCACAGCTTCTTCTAACATCTCATGAATTGATTTTTCTCTTACAGGCTCTCGTGATTGTTTAAATGAAATTAAAGTTTCCTCTGATGAAGCAGTAAAAACGAGTTCTTTTACATCAGCCCGCTCTGTTGGAAGTGGCATTAATTTTGGACTAGCAGAACGTGCTAATGTTTCAACAGGGCCAATGACGATAGGTAAGGAGCGTCGTGATAAAGCGGGCCCTAAGGCTATAAAATGACCGCGCTCAAGATCTCTAAACATTTCTGCTTGGCGACGCTCCATTCCCAAAAGATCAGCAGCGCGCACCATATCAATATCTAAGAAAGTCCGTCCCATTAAAAAATTTGACGCTTCAGCAGCTACGTTTTTGGCAAGCTTAGCCAAACGCTGTGTAGCAATGACACCAGCAAGACCACGTTTGCGCCCTCGACACATAAGATTGGTCATAGCACTAAGCGAAGTCTTACGCGCTTCATCAGAAACTTCTCCTGCCGCAGCTGGAGCAAATAATTGTGCTTCATCAACCACGACGAGCACAGGATACCAATAATCACGTTCCACATCAAACAGTGCACCAAGAAATGCACCTACAGCGCGCATCTGTTGTTCAGTATCCAAACCTTCAAGGTTAAACACCACTGAAACCCGATGTTGGCGAATTCGATGGGCAATACGCGTCAGTTCTTTTTCACTCCGTTGAGCCTCAACGATAACATGACCAAATTTATCTGCCAAAGTTATAAAATCACCCTCTGGATCAATTACACAGTGTTGTACCCATGAAGCACTTTGTTCAAGAAGACGTCGAAGAAGATGTGATTTTCCTGAACCGGAATTGCCTTGCACAAGAAGACGCGTCGCCAATAATTCTTCAAGATCAACGAATGCCGGCACCGATTGACGCAAAGCACAACATTCTGCCATCTCACCCAAAGCGATCTCAACCTTCATAACATCTCCAGTATTTGATTTTGAATATATCGGCTAGTATTTGTTTACTCTCCATCCAAACCATGCTTGTAACATTTCCTCTTTCTTAACGATAGAAATCATCGATTTTTCCCACAACTCTTGCATCTGCGAATGGTTTGAATTATAGGAATAGCTTCTGCGTAGACACCCTTGGAGGCAACGCAGAATGGAGCAATCGCTGCTTACCAGCGCATATCTTCATATTCATACAAAAACTGTTATTGGTTTTTGATGAATCTCCAATCATGTAAAAGGACTTAAATTATGAGCAAAAGCTATACTCTTAAGGCCGAAATACGCGAGCGGGTTGGTAAGGGGTCCTCCCGTGAACTTCGCCGCAACGGTCTCATTCCTGCTGTCATTTACGGTGACAAACAGCCTCCTTTGGCAATTGCAGTTTCTTATAAAGAAATCTTCTACAAAATTCATGCCGGTGGCTTTCGTACCACTGTTGCGAATATTGTAATTGGTAAACAAAAAATTATGGTTTTACCAAAAGACTACCAATTGGATCCTGTCCGTGATTTTCCCTTACATGTAGATTTTCTGCGTATTTCAGCAAAATCTATTGTAGAAGTGAATATTCCTGTACACTTTCTCAATGAAGATACAGCTCCCGGCATTAAGAAGGGAGGTGTCTTAAATATTGTTCGCCACGAAATTGAATGTACCGCTCTAGCAAATGCTATCCCTGAAGCAATCGAGATTGATCTCTCCAACTATTCTATTG
The DNA here is from genome assembly GCF_053795135.1 of Bartonella sp. B12(2025). Classification (NCBI taxonomy): domain Bacteria; kingdom Pseudomonadati; phylum Pseudomonadota; class Alphaproteobacteria; order Hyphomicrobiales; family Bartonellaceae; genus Bartonella; species Bartonella sp. B12(2025). Next base: position 1,047,129 of record NZ_CP200031.1, read on the forward strand.
GTGATTCTATCCATATTTCAGCGGTGCAACTACCAAAGGGTGTTGCTCCAGTTATTCAAGATCGAGACTTTACCATTGCAACCATCGCAGCTCCTGCTGATATGGATGTCGGTGATGAAACTTCAAAACAAGAGAATGACGCAAGCAACGAAGAAGATTGACAAATCTTAATAGGCGGGAAATTTTCCCGCCTTAACCGTTTAGATATTCAACTCCCTCATACTTTACTGAAGGTACACATGTGGCTTATTGCTGGTCTTGGCAATCCTGGTTTGCATTACCAAAATAACCGACATAATATCGGCTTTATGGCTGTTGATGCCATTTATCAGGCCCTCTCTTTTTCTCCATGGTCAAAAAAATTTCAAGCCGCAATCTCTAACGGTCTCATAAATGATGAAAAAACTTTTCTTATAAAACCCCAAACTTTCATGAATCTCTCTGGACAAGCCATTGGTGAAGCTTTGCGATTTTATAAATTAGATTTGAAGAATTTAATTATCATTTGTGATGAGCTAGACTTACCACCGGGAAAAGTACGTGTAAAAGTCGGTGGAGGAAATAACGGACATAATGGTATAAAATCCATTGATGCCCATTGTGGCACTGACTACTGCCGTATACGCTTAGGAATCGGACATCCTGGTTCCAAAGAACTTGTTCATCAGCATGTTCTAGGAAATTTTACAAAATCCGACCAAGAGTGGTTACTTCCTTTATTAGACGGAGTTGCAAAAAACATTGCTCTCCTCATAAAAGGTGACAAGTGTCTCTTTATGAATAAAATCTCACAAGCAACAAAAAACAAAGATCTGCCATAACAGCTTATTTCTCTAAGACACAAAAATAAATCAATATGTCCTTGTGCAATTTTTGTACATAGCAATCCCTTTTTTGAGAGGGAGAGCATTAAGTTAGTAATGCCCCAAATTATCAACCGACGCTAGCCAAATTCATCCTTTTTGGAATTAAAAAAATCGTTTGGATTAATAGTGGACTGTAGCGGATCGTACACATTCAATTGTTGATCTAAAAATCTAGGTGCACTTTCAACGTTTTGCAGTACCACCACACGCGAACCAATGGGAACACGATCATAAAGATCTATAATATCTTGATTGAGCAAACGAATACAACCACTTGAAACAGCACGTCCAATTGACCACGACTCGTGTGAGCCATGAATGCGGAAAAGTGTATCCCGCCCATTTCTGAAAAGATAAAGTGCTCGTGCACCCAATGGATTATCGGGTCCCGGTGGCATTCCTCGTCCCAAATGACCATAACGTTCTGGTTCTCGAGCCATCATTGCCGCCGTAGGAGCCCAACTTGGCCACCGACGCTTGCGCCGCACAATTCCCTCGCCTTCAAATGCTAACCCTTCCTTACCAACACCAATACCGTAACGCAAAGCTCTTCCATTTTCACCAACAAGGTAAAGGAAATAATCCTGCATATCTACAACCAGTGTCCCAGCTGGATAAGATGTGTAATAAGTCACTTGCTGACGCCAAAATCTTGGATCAATTGTCGAAAGATCAACAGCAGGCAATGAATAAGGCTCATTTGTTATAGGGCCGTACAAGGCCTGCATTTCTTCTGGAACATGTCGAGCCTGTTGTGAAGAAACAAACGACATATCTAACTGACGCGTAGCACATCCAACCAAAGCCAAAGGTGCTGCAATTAAAAAAGACCGACGAGATAACACTCTTATACTTTCTCCGATTAATTCTTTATGCAAACTTATATACTATGAAAAACTTAGCGCACTATTAACATCAATTTGAAGTTTCTTTATCATTAAAATAGAGAACGTAAAATATGAAAAAAAAGGCAACTTATTTTTTCAACATAGACTTTTTCCTTTCATACAGCAGGAGAAGACTATGACTCTTCTAAAAATATGCTATAAAAAACCAAAGAAGCTCTCTATCTTGATAAAATCAACAGAAAAGAAGACACTCATGGGTTTTAAATGCGGTATTGTGGGATTACCTAATGTTGGTAAATCAACCCTTTTTAATGCACTAACAAAAACAGCCACAGCACAAGCTGCCAATTATCCTTTTTGTACAATCGAGCCCAATACCGGTGAAGTCGCTGTTCCAGACTCGCGAATGGAAAAAGTTGCTTCTATCGCTGGTTCAAAAGAAATCATTCCCACACGCATCAGTTTTGTTGATATTGCCGGACTCGTACGTGGCGCTTCAAAAGGTGAAGGTTTAGGTAATAAATTTTTAGCCAATATCCGTGAAGTCGATGCTATTATCCACGTTTTACGCTGTTTTCAAGATGAAGATATTACTCATGTAGAAGGACGCATTAATCCTATTTCTGATGCCACAACTGTTGAAACGGAACTTATGCTTGCGGATCTTGAAAGTCTTGAGCGACGAATCGTACAAATCCGTAAACGTGCAACTGGAAAAGATAAAGAAGCTCTAACAATTCTTCCCATAATGGAGGCAGCATTAAATTTACTGCAGAACGGTAGTCCTGTCCGGCTATTACTCAAAGATATCTCTTCCGATGAACGCCGTATACTTGATAGTTTGAATCTTTTAACTTCCAAACCTGTACTTTATGTTTGCAATGTAAGCGAAAATGACGCCGCACATGGAAATAGCTTTACCCAAACAGTTGAAAAAATGGCAATAGAGCAAAATGCTCAAAGCATTATCATTTCCGCTTCCATTGAAGCTGAAATCACCCAACTTAATGATGCAGAAGCCTCAGAATATCTTAATACCCTAGAGCTCTTTGAACCGAGTCTAAATCGCCTCATTCGCGCTGGCTATCATTTACTTGACCTAATTACTTATTTCACCTGTGGCCCTAAGGAAACACGAGCGTGGACAATTACACGTGGCACTAAAGCACCTCAGGCAGCTGGTGTTATCCACTCAGATTTTGAACGTGGCTTCATTCGTGCCCAAACCATCAGCTACGATGATTATATCGCTCTAGGGGGAGAAAACGGCGCAAAAGAAGCAGGAAAAGCCCGCGATGAAGGCAAAGAATACATTGTGCAAGACGGCGATATCATGTTGTTTAAACATAATACCTAATATCTACTTTGTCTTAATGCTGTATCTCGAAGGGGTTGCAACAATTGCATATATGCAATTGTTGCTGAACCTTTCAAAAGATATCCTGCATAAAAAACAATGCTATCATGCATGATGACAGCAACTGTTCTATTCATAGAGAATGGAAATACGAAATTAGCGTGTCCAACGTCCTTCATATTTAAATGTTGGAGCATCTTTTAAAGAATTCTTTGTCGCATTCGTAATAAGCTTCCACTTGCCATAATCATTTGTCATCTGGATTGCTTCTGGAGAAACAACCACATAACTTTCACCTATACCAAGGAAACCACCAACAGCAATAACAAACCCCGCAATATTATTTTTACGCAGAATAATATCTCTTACTTCACCAATATTTTCATCTTCTATATTGTATACATTTGCACCAATAAGGCTCGAAGCAACAAAATCAGTTGCTAAAGGTGTAACATAACGCACAGACATATCTGAACCCACCTGTACAATACCCGTCGAAGAAATCACTTCAGGTTTAGAAGACACTGCGAAAGACTGAGCATAAGTACTAGAAGCCATCAAAACTGACATAAGAGTAGTACATGCAATTTTTTTCATTTTAAAATCTCCGTTTTTACTTTGCTTTTACTTTACAAAGTCTCAATGCACCATAATCAGATTTGTTCCCTACGCTCTACTAGAACCAGTGCTCCTTGCCTTTTCTCCTTTTCAATCTTTCGTTTCCTTCTCAAATTCCTCTTCTAAACCACGCCAGATACGGCCTTTTAAAATATAAACAAGCCCTCCTAAAATGATTTAAAATAAGGTAACATGAAAACTGTTTTTTTACTAATCTCCATGTGGGGACCAGCAGCCCACATCAAAAAAGCAGAGACATCGCGCACATAATGTTCAACGGTTTCTGGTTTTCATCCTCATAGAAAACAATAGCATTCCTCAAAGGAAGCACCATAGCTAAAGAATTACTTGCAATAAATAAAAACTATCAGCATTTTTTATGTTCTCTGGTTCCTTCTGATACCCTTTTAAAAGAGCTGTAATACAATCTGAACCAGCAGTATTATAATGAGTTAATACACCAAATAATCAAAGCAGGAAATGGCAAGATATGGCGCGCACATATGCCCTCATAGTTTAAAAAAACAAAAAACCACTGAAGCAGCTTAGGCAGACATCATCCCTGAAACCAGCACGTAACCCCAAAATGTTATTACAATTTATTGTATTGGAAAAATTGAATTTCTCAAAGATGCCGCGTGCATTATCGGAGAACAGAGTCATATAATCTTCAAGATTGCAGTGTATTTGAATATTCTCTAGTGTTGAGAATAAATATTCAAAGGCTTAATAAAAAGAGCTAACCTGCAGTCTAACGTAAAATTAGATCAAGCTTAATATCCACCATTTATGAAGTTTTTATAGGCATCACGTACGACTTCACACGTTGATTCCAACACACACTTCAATTGTCATAGCAAAGTAAAATTACTTAAATCAGTATGCTTGAATTCATCCTATAAATCTTTTGCATTTTTCCAAATAAAATTAGCTTTCGATTCAACAAAACCTATAAATTCCGTCATTCTAGCTCCAACCAAATTTTACATAGAAGACACATTTTGATGATTCAAATTGAAATTAATAACCCAACCTCATTTTGCAAGTGTTTCGTTTTTTTACCATAATGAACCAATCCATTTCAAGTATGGTGAAATATAATAGGAGGTACACTCTTTCTTATTTCAGACAAACCTATGTAGGTAACTTTTTTTGCAATCTAAAGTAAATAATAGCTAAACGTAAAACCACGTGCTTTCCAATTATATTTTTCGATAAACCACAGATCCTCTTTACAAACACAAAGAAAAAATCCTATTATATGGGATATGACGCTTCACATTGCTCTTTTTCAACCCGATATTGCTGGTAATACCGGAGCAATTCTACGTCTTAGTGCCTGTTTTGGTTTACATGTTCACATTATTGAACCAGCAGGCTTTAATCTGTCGGATCGCAACCTTAAGCGATCAGGTATGGATTATCTTGAATACGCCTCCCTAGAGCGACACATTGATTGGCAACATTTTATAAGCACTATGAAACGTTTTAGCCATCGTCTTTTGCTTTTAAGTACCAAAGCAGAAACATGCTATACGCAGATATGCTATCAGAAAAACGATGTTTTACTTTTTGGTCGTGAATCGGCAGGAGTTCCCAATTATGTCCATGAAGCCGTTGATTACGCATTGAAAATTCCTATGCAACCACACACGCGCTCTTTAAACCTTGCAATGAGTGTGGCTATAACAACAGGAGAAGCGCTTCGCCAAATTGGTTATAATGAAAAAATAAAAACTTTATAGAAAATACAAAAATCTCATTAAGAGATTTCATGTATTGATAAAAGTGTTATTACTCTGCACATAGTTAACAGTTTTCAAAAGAATGCAATCACCACATCTCTCTAGAATCCTACGATACCATTAAAACTTTACACTTCTCGATTATGCTTCTGGGTAACCTACGGAATACCTTTATAAATCATCAAAAACTAAGTAGAGTTAAATGAGAATTTTGACGCATAACATTTCGCCGCACCATTTCTGCTACCAATAATTGAGCAATTATAAAACAAACAGCTATAAATAACCCTATTATAAAAATACCAAAAGCGTCTTTGTAAAAATCTGTATTATTAATCAATTTTTTCTAATAATGCATTACGATCCATTAAAAATCCGCTTTCAATCCATATCATTTCTAGCTCTTTGAGCTTTTCTCCTAAAAACGCTCCTTTAGATAAACCTTTCTTCATCAAATCCTTGCCATTAACAGGAAAAGTCGGAATCTGCCATTTTTGCGCAAGCCGATAAAGCCTGACATAATCTTCTGCTTTTTGCGAAATCCCGCTTCCCTCCATAGCATCAACATATGATGAAGCTACAGATAGAGATAATTGATCTAAAATCGGCTGTCGACCATGAAAATAAATCAGTTTTTGTACAAGACCATCTGAACAGTTTTGGCTAATCATTTCCAATTTTGCCCATTCCTTTAAGCGCGTTGTTTCCTTATAAGATAAACGCAAGCGCTGCGCCATTTCATGAAGACGTATAGGATCAGGAGGGAGAAGACTTTCTAGCCGTAACAACGGATCGATTTTCCAACCAAAAGCCTGTTCTGCTTTGACCAATGAGTGGATTGCATCAATGCCCCATTTTTCTGTTTCAGGGAAAATGAGTGTCAAGATTCCGCCTTGCCGCATCCATAAAAGAGCACGTGTTGGATCTGAAGCAGCGAGAAGTTTTTTCATCTCACCCCAAATACGCTCAGATGAAAGTTTTTGCAGACCATGTTTTAAATAAACGCATGCTTTCAATCCTTGTACATCAGGCCGCCCTGCACCATACCAAGCAAAAAAGCGAAAAAATCGCAAAATACGCAAATAATCTTCGCGAATACGCTTCTCTGCAACACCAATAAAGCGCACTGTTCGGCTAGCAATATCATTCAAGCCTCCCACATCATCATAAATGTGGCCAACAGCATCACAATAAAGCGCATTAATCGTAAAATCTCGCCGTTCAGCATCTTTTTTCCAATCACGACCAAACGCCACTTTTGCGTGGCGGCCATCTGTTTCAATATCAGAGCGAAGAGTTGTAACCTCATAAGAACATGATTGAGCAACTACTGTTACTGTGCCAAACGCAATACCTGTAGGAATAGATTTAAATCCTGCTTCTTCTGCACGCGCTATAATCTGTTGCGGCAAACAGGTTGTAGCAATATCAATATCACTAATAGGTTGCTCTAATAGCTGATTACGCACAGCCCCACCCACAACACGCGCCTCTTCACCATCCAAAGACAAAAAGTGAAGAAGTGTTTGGATACCACTATGCTGCAACCACCCAACCTGTTTGAAACTTTGCCTTATGCTCACCCTTTAACCTTTCAAAAAAGCTGTTCTCATCGCCTTAAACTGCCCTCCTCATAGAACAATATTTCCAGAACATTCCTTATATAGCACACCTGTTTATTCCAAATAAGTTTTTCTCTCTGTGTACGAATATTAAAAAAACAGCATATTACGCTTCTTTTCTTCTCATTTTCTGCTACAAATTATAGAATATATATTATCATATAGAAGAAATCATCGATTTTGCGACAAACGCCTTAAGGAAGAAATATGAGTCAACGTGATACATCATCCAATTCTACGAAAAAGGCCAATATCAATAACGAAGCCCAAGTGATTATTGATAATATTGATACAATCCACAAAGAATTGGATATTCTACAACGAGAAATTGACAAAGTTATTTTTGGACAAAATCATGTGATTGAATATGCTTTAATAGCTATTTTTTCTGGTGGACACGCTCTTCTTGTCGGTGCTCCAGGGCTTGCTAAGACGCGTCTTGTTGAAACATTGGGAACAGTATTAGGACTTGATGAAAAACGCATCCAATTCACGCCTGACTTAATGCCATCGGACATTATCGGTTCTGAAATTATGGATTCCGATAAGAGTGGTAAACGTTCTTTCCGCTACATTCAGGGCCCTATTTTCACGCAACTTCTTATGGCCGATGAAATTAATCGTGCTTCTCCCCGCACGCAATCAGCTCTTTTACAGGCCATGCAAGAATACCATGTCACTGTTGCTGGTACCCGTTATGATTTGCCACAACCTTTTCATGTACTTGCAACCCAAAATCCTCTTGAACAGGAAGGAACCTACCCGCTTCCTGAAGCGCAACTGGATCGCTTTTTGATGCAAATCGATATTGACTATCCTGACCTAACCACAGAACGGCGTATCATTTTAGAAACAACGAGAGAAAAAAAACAAAATGCAAAACCGATTTTATCAGCCACAAAACTGAAAAAAATTCAAAAGATCGTTCGCAAAATGCCTATCTCGGAAAATGTTATAGAAGCCATTTTAAAGATCGTTCGTTCCGCTCGTCCTCATCAAGATAACACTCTTGCGAACACTTATGTTGCTTGGGGGCCTGGTCCACGAGCATCACAAGCACTTTCACTTTGTGTCCGTGCCCGTGCTCTTTATTATGGACGTTTAGCTCCATCACTTGATGATGTTGAAGCATTGGCTTACCCCGTGTTGCAACACCGCATGGCACTCAATTTTTCTGCACGTGCTGAAGATATAACCATAAAAGATGTTATCAGTAATCTCGTGAAAGACGTCCTGTGATGGCTATTGGCAAAAAAGTTTCAAAGACCCCCCCAATGTCACTTGCTGCTAAGCTTTATAAAGATGCTGCAAATATGCCAGATTTTCTTTTACAGGCACGGCTTATAGCCAATACACTGATAACCGGACAGCATAGTCGACGCCAACGTGGTAACGGAGAAAGTTTCTGGCAATTTCGCCCTTACGTTGAAGGGGAATCCATTACACGCATTGACTGGCGTCGTTCCGCACGTGATGAACATACTTACCTACGCGAACACGAATGGGAAATAACGCAGACAGTTTGGCTTTGGCCTGATCAGAGCGCTTCTATGCATTACTGTTCACACTTTTCCAAAATCTCTAAAGGCAATCATAGCATCATTCTTACTCTTGCATTGGCAATACTTCTTGCACGCAGCGGCGAAAATATTGCTATCCCCAACTTAATGCCCCCCACAATGGCATCCAATGTAATAGAGCGCATGGCTTTAGCGTTAGCAAATCATTCAGATGAAAATTCATTTCCAGACTTTTCAACTGTTACGCGCTTTTCACACGCCATTATAATGAGCGACTTTCTCGATTATCCTGAAAAGATCATCCAACATTTAAACATTTTATCCACAAAACAGGTCACAGCTCATTTAATTGAAGTTTCTGATCCCGCAGAAGAAAACTTTCCCTACAGAGGTCGTACAGAATTTTTTGATCCTGAAACGAAAGAAAAACACGTTTTCGGAAAAGCAGAAAATCTTCGCGAGCACTATTGTAAGCTGTATAAAGCAAGAAGACAAGAACTAGCAAATTTTTGCTCACGCCAAGGATGGACTTATCACGTAAGCAAAACCGACAAACCCTTAACAGAGACCATTTTGCATATCGCAAATAGAATTAGCACCTCTCCATCTTACATCAGGAGGGTACTTTGAGTTTTGCCACCCCTCTACTGCTACTCGGGCTTTTGTCCTTACCGATCATTTGGTGGCTGTTGCGGATGACACCTCCATCCCCGCGTAAAGAACTTTTTCCTCCTTTGCGCTTTCTACCAAAATCAACCAATCAGCAGGAGACCGCAAACCATACACCTTGGTGGTTACTGTTGTTACGGTTAACTATAGCAGCAATCATTATTATTGCTTTGGCACAGCCCACTTGGAATGAAAAGCCAGTTATACTTTCCGGATCTCAACCACTTGCACTCATTATCGATAATGGATGGGCATCGGCGAAAGAATGGAAAAAACGTGTTTCCATTGCTGAAACTCTCCTTGCACAAGCAGCAAAACAGCACAAGGATGTTTATTTTCTTGCGACAGCTGAAAATGATACCTCCAATATGGGTCCTCTCTCTGTGAGAGCCACAAAACAACAGTTAATGCATTTGCAACCCCGCCCTTGGCCTGTCGATCGTATGCATGCACTAAAAAAACTGATCGAAATAACCAAAGGTGAATCTCTTGATATTGCTTATTTAAGTGATGGACTACAAACAAGTGAAGATGATCAAACTTTTGCTCTTATTGAACAGTTAAAACCCAAAACATTCTTATGGTACTTAGCTGATATTTCCGATTTAACCGGCATAACGGCAATAGAAAATAACGATGGAAACATGGCAGCACGCGTCATCCGTTCAACAACACATGACGAAACTCCAGCCACGCTGAGCCTTTATGATTCAAACAATCAACTTCTCGGCCGATTTACAACAAACTTCCTTGAGGGAGAAACAAAGACGCTTGTTCCTTTTAAAGTACCACTTGAACTACGCAATGATATTGCTTGGATAAAAATCGACAACCAAGCCCATGCTGCTGCTACCTTCTTAGTGAATAGCCATAATAGAGTAAGCCGCGTTGCTCTCCTCTCACCAAATACCAATGAAATGGTACAGCCTTTGCTTTCTCCGTTTTACTACATTATCAAAGCATTACAAGATCATACACAGCTTATAACAGCCGGTGGAAGAGAGCTTTCAACTGATATTGATCACTTGCTCAAACAAAATCCATCTGTTCTCATTATGGGTGATATTATTAACATGTCAGAAGAGGCGGAAAAAAAACTCTCTGATTTTGTAAATAAAGGGGGAACACTCATCCGCTTTGCAGGAGAGAATCTGAGTACCGCAGAACACTATGATAGCCTACTTCCAGTACCGCTGCGTCCTGGTAAACGTTTGCTTGGAAGTATTATGTCTTGGACAAAACCGCAAAAACTTGCGCCTTTTGCAAAAAATAGCTTTTTCTTTGATCTTCCTTTTCCAGAAGATGTTACCGTCTCACGCCAAATCCTAGCAGAACCAACCCCAGATCTTTTTGAAAAAACGTGGCTCAGTCTTTCTGATGGAACACCCCTTATTACAGCAGCTAGTCGTGGTAAGGGAACACTCATTCTTATTCATATTGCTCCCGACCCTACATGGTCAAATCTCCCTCTTTCTGGATTTTTTGCACAAATGCTGCAAAAACTAATCACATTAAGTTCCTATGAAAATACGAACCCAACACACATAGAAAAAAGAAAAACAATAAAAAAACCTTGGCGAACAATAACCGCTGACGGACAATTGCAAACGCCTTCCTCTTATGTTGTTCCATTGGTTCTTGATACCCAAGATCCACCCCTTCCCTCTTATCGTACCCCACCTGGATTTTACGGCGTAAAAAATAATTTTTATGCACTCAATCTCTTAAATCATTCATCGCACTTGATGAAACAATCATCATTGCTCCCCTCCCTGAGTAAAAGTCCCTTATCTTATGATACAAAAGAAAAACATCTTATTGGTCCACTTTTAGGATTAGCCATCTTGTTATTTTCTTTTGACAATTTTTTAGTTTTATGGATGGGAAGCGCTTTTTTTCTCAACCGACGAAGAAATATGTTCCTTTTTCTCTCCCTTACAATAGGTCTTACCATCTTGTTTTCATATGTATCAACAGTTCATGCACAAGGCACAGAAGATCATAATGAGACCATAGTACAAGCAGCTGGCAGTACACATCTTGCTTATGTTGTAACTCATAACCATGAAATTGATACAACGAGTAAGAGTGGTCTAGAAGCGTTGAGTCAATTTATCGCAGAACGCACGATGCTTTCACCTGGCTCTGTAATAGCACTTGATCTCGATAAAGATGAACTCGCTTTCTATACTCTCATTTACTGGCCGATTGATGCTAACAGTCCTGTACCAACACAAAAGAGCCTTGAAAAAATAAACGCCTTTATGAAACATGGAGGCACTATTTTATTTGATACACGGGATCAGATAAATACCAACCTTAATCTTAAAGGAGCTGCCACCCCAGCTACACAAAGATTACGAACCATCTTAAAGGGATTAAATATTCCAGCCATTGAGCCAGCATCAACTGATCACGTTGTTGCGCGTTCTTTTTATATTATGCCAGATTTTCCCGGCCTCTATCGTGGCTCACCTTTATGGGTTGAATCATCATCAACAAATAAAAAAAACAAAAGTTTTCTTGCTACCGATGATAATGTAAGTTCTCTCCTAATCACCGCGAATAACTTTGCTGGCGCTTGGGCACTAGACGAAAAAGGTATGTGGAAATATCCACTGATTCCCAATGATCCGATGCAACGTCTATGGGCATTTCGCACAGGATTAAATATTGTTATTTATGTGCTTACAGGAAACTATAAAGCTGACCAGGTTCATGTTCCAGCACTTTTAGAACGCTTTAAAAGAGAAAGAAGGCAATGATACCATTTCTCACTTTTCAGCCTTTTCTGCCTCTCTCTTGGATTTTCTTATTAGGAGGGATATCCATCCTTTTTGTAATTATTGGCCTCGTTACACAACGTCAAGGATCTTTATTGCGTCTCATGGCATTAGCCTCACTCATTCTTGCTTTGCTTAACCCAATGATTATAAATGAACAACGTGAACCACTTAAGAGCACAGTAGGTATTGTAATTGATCGCAGCAAAAGCCAAACATTTGGAACACGTACAAATGATAGTGACGAAGCACGCGCACAATTAACCAATACATTGGCGCATTATCCACAATTTGAACCACGCTTTATTGATGCTGGAAAACTTGCTGATAATCAATATGCTCCCTCAACGAATTTGTTTAATGCTTTAACACAAGCTATATCTGATGTACCATCATCTCGTTATGCAGGAACAGTTTTTATCACCGATGGACAAGTACATGATGTTCCCCCATTATCAGATCTTCACCATAAAGCACCTATCAATGCTCTTATCACGGGGAGTTCAGATGAATTTGACCGCCAAATCAAAATTATTTCTCCTCCTCGCTTTGCCCTTATCAATAAACCACAAACGCTCTCCATCCTGTTAGAAGATAAAGGAAAGCCTCAAGAATCTCTACCAACGCAAGCAAACATTACTGTAAGTGTTAATGGACAAGAAGTAGGTCATTATTCTGTTACTCCTGGCGTCATTTTTCAAACTGACATCACTCTTCCTCATGCTGAAAAGAATATTATCCAAGTTACAACGGATGAACGCAAAGGTGAACTGAGCTTTGAGAACAACCGCGCGATAACGACTATTGAAGGAATCAGAGAAAATTTACGTGTTCTTCTTATTTCAGGCGCGCCTTACAATGGTGAACGGACATGGCGTGATCTTTTGAAAGGTGACTCCAATATTGATCTTGTTCATTTTACTATTTTGCGTCCTCCAAACAAAACGGATAATACGCCATTAAGCCAATTGTCACTTGTGGTATTTCCTACAAGAAAGCTTTTTGTTGAAGAAATTGATAATTTTGATCTCATCATTCTTGATGGCTACCAACATTCTGCTGTTCTTCCATTAATCTACTACGATTATATTGCCCAATATGTACAAAAGGGTGGTGCATTGCTAATGATAACAGGACCTGAGTTTACTCAACAAAACTCACTTGCAAAAACGCCTTTAATCAGCATCTTACCCGCATTACCCAATGGCGTTATTATTCAAAAGCCTTTTCGTCCTAAGTTAACCAAAGAAGGTGAACGTCATCCTGTTACGCGTGGTCTTGCAACCTCTACCTACCCAGCCTCTCAATGGGGGCAATGGCTAAGACAAATTGCAATTCAAAACATAAACAAAGGCACTGCTCTCATGAAAGGAGCCGATGAACAGCCACTCTTACTTCTTTCCCATGTTGGAAAAGGACGTGTAGGCATGTTGCTTTCTGACGAAAGTTGGCTTTGGGCAAGAGGTTTCGAAGGTGGGGGCCCTTATGCAGCTCTTTACCGTCGCATTGCCCATTGGCTTATGAAAGAACCAGAACTTGAAGAGGAAAAATTAAGTGCAACCAGCAACCATCATCGTTTAACGATTCGTCGTCAAACGCTCAAAGATCATCCAGAATCAGCCGAAGTAACCTTTCCCTCTGGAAAAAAAGAAAATATCACCCTTACAAAAGAGAAAGAAGGTGTTTTTACAGCAGCTATTAATACTGATGAAATGGGAGTTTTTACCATCCAAAACGGTGACTTAACAGCACTTTCTTTTGTAGAGGTGCCCGATAATCTCGAATTATTTGACTTAATTTCAACGAAAGAAAAGCTAGCCCCCATCAGTAAATACACTGGTGGATATATCATGCGTTTACACAACAAAGGAAAAGAAGGCATTAATCTTCCTCCTATCAAGTTGATTCAATCACAAAAAAGCCCAACATCTCCCCTTGCTCATTCAATTGTTCTTAAAGAAGCAACGGAAACCCGTTTAATCAATAGTTTCTATTTTTCGATATTTTCTGGTTTTTTTGCACTACTCGCTTGTCTTTTACTGTTGAACAGCATGTGGTATCGTGAAAGCCATTAAAAAGCCCTAAGAGTTTATGCCAAAATTTCAAAATGCATCGCATCTTACAGAAAATATACACCGATGAGATAAATAATAACGCAGAGTGTCACACAACCTTTTTGTCATTCAAAACCCAATGAAGTATAAATTTCCTACAAGCTTTTCTTATATTTTCGAAAAACTGTTTTCTCATTTCACAATTCTTTCTTGCATTTAAAATGCATCAGCTTGTCTTATAGTCTTTTTTATTGCCTAAATTATTTTCAACGCTATGCTAACATCTATGTTTTACCTTGCCCATATATCGGATGTGCATCTTTCACCTCTGCCGCAACCTTGCTTATTTGAACTTTTTGGGAAACGCCTTACCGGCTATCTTAACTGGAAAAGAAAACGTAAAGGCCAAATGGCAAGAAATGTCCTAGAAACTTTAATGGATACGCTGAAAAAGATAAATCCTGACCATCTTGTAATCTCTGGTGATCTTGTTAATCTTGCCCTTGATAAAGAATTTGAACAAGCACGTAGTTGGTTGCTTAACCAAGACAATCCTCAAAATATTTCTTTAACATTTGGGAATCATGACGCCTATGTACGCGGAACATTCCAAAAGGCATGTACACTCTTTCAACCTTGGATCACAGGCGACTTCCCTCAAAAAAACGCTCTTTCCTTTCCTTATATGCGCATTCGCAATAATGTCGCCATTATAGGTGCTTCTTCAGCTATTGCTACACCACCTTTTCAAGCTTCTGGCTATTTTGGCAAAATGCAAGCGCAAGCTTTATCACAACTTTTAAATGAAGCTGCAACACGCAATCTTTTTCGTGTTGTCATGATACATCACCCCCCTTTTCATCATGCAACCTCTTGGCATAAAAAATTATGGGGTATAGAACGTTTTCTAAACGTTATCAAACATCACGGCTGCGAACTTATCCTTCACGGCCATACCCATTTACCCACATTGAATACCATTAAAGGAACAACGGGAAAAATCCCTATTGTTGGTGTTGCTTCTGCATCACAAGCTTTTGGCGATAAAAAAGCACCTGCAGGTTTCAACTTATTCGCTATTGAGCGTTTTCACCATCAATGGCATTGCCAATTGCAACGTTATAATCTTATAAATCAAAAAAATGAAGTGGCGTGTACTGAAACAATCAATCTTTAATACTTTATAAAACAAGAAAAAACCAAAATATCTTTTGGTTTATATTCCTTTAAATAACAATATAATTGAAAAACTTTATATAAAAGGGATCATCGTTGTACCTGGAGGCAGCTTAGCCTCATCTTCAGGTTCTACATGAATAGAAATACGCACATTATCAAATTCTTTTTGAAGAACAGCCTCAATTTTATCGCAAATCTGATGTGCTTCTCCTACGGACATTGCAGCTGGTACAACCAAATGAAACTCTATAAAAGTAACTCTACCAGCAACACGCGTAAGCAAATCATGTACTTCAAGTGCACCATGTGCATTTGCAGAAATAAGCTCACGAATCCGCATGGTTTCATTCAATTCAACTCCAACATCCATTAACCCTTGAACAGCACTACTAATCACCTTCCAGCCCTGTAAAAGAATATTAACGGCAACAATTATTGCTAAAATCGGATCCAAAATGCCCCATCCGCCCATAAAAGAAGCAACAAGACCAATTAAAATGGCAAGCGAAGTAAAAACATCTGTTATGAAGTGCATTCCATCAGCTTTAAGGACCGGTGAACGGTGGATTTTTCCCTGCCGAATAAGCATAAAACCCCACATGTAATTTATGGCGCTTGCAACGAGATGAATAACGAGCCATATTCCGGGTTTCTGTGATAATTTCACGGTCGAAAGAGCCATCCATGCTTCTCTTAAAATTATAATTGCTGCAATAATGATAAGGATTCCTTCAAGAATCGCAGAAAAATATTCCGCCTTATAATGTCCAAAAGGATGATCATGATCTGCTGGCTTCATACTTACCTTAACAGCCCACCACGCTGCCAATGCAGCGGGTATATTTACGATTGATTCCAATGCATCAGAATAAAGCGCGACCGAACCAGTGAGGTAATATGCCCAATATTTCAAAGAAAAAACAATACAAGCAACGAAAATAGAGCATAGAGTCAAGTTTTGTATATCAATTTTTACATTCATAGCCACACCCTCTTCTTCACTAATAAGGGATAACACTTTCAACCATACCCGATGGTATTTTTGGCATGTCACCAATATTTTCTCAATATCACAGAAGCTTCACAGTAGAATAAACGACTCTCATAGCCCACCATTGTTATTGCAATAACTGCTTGGTTATATGATATAATACAACGAGTAGAGTAACACGGATATAACTCAAAAAAGAAACAATTAACTCTCTAAGAAAAATCAAACGCATTACCCTCATTATTAATAATTTATGAGAAACTTAATGCTGCCACAGCCTTGTAGTTGAAAAAAACATTTTATTGTTTTTCTCACGCATCATGCCTACTGTTTATCAATCTTTTTATGGGCGTCAAAGTAATTAATATAATAGCATAATCGCGTACAGCAAAAAGATCACTTACATTCTGCTGCAACCTTACACCTTAACTGTATCAAAAAATATGACTTCTAAAATAATTTAAAAACAATTTTCAGAAGTAAAAAAGAGAAACAATTATCTCAAAAAAAGAATCTGGGCATTGGGGACCCAGATTCTTTACCCTTACAAATTAAGGATATGCAGAGCTTAGGAAATAGCGGGGACCCAAAACCCTGCACCCGATGCAACACAATAACATTGTGCTGTATTCAGTGTTTTTATATTATACCTATGGTTGTATTTTGTCAACATAATTTCTACCATAGATTTAAAATAATGAGTTTTTTTCCTCTCTTTATTCAAAACAAAGCAAATATTTAATATCTGGCAATTTAGAAAAAATAACATTAAAAGCCTTGTATGCGTTTGAATATCATAACAATCTATGAAACTGATGATCCACGTCTGAGAGACTATCAAAAAATCCGTGAAAAAGATCTTGTTGGACGACAACATCAATTTATTGCTGAAGGAAAAGTAATATTATCAGCCTTGCTGCATTCGAAAGAATTTTCTGCTCTCTCACTGCTCATGGTGACAGAACGCCTTCCTGGACTTATGCCCCTTTTAGAAAAAACACAGCCAACATGTCCCATTTATTGTGTTCCACAAAAAGTCATGAATGATATTGCAGGCTTCCATGTTCATCGTGGGATACTCGGTATTGGTGAACGCAGAAAGCTACCATCATTACAAAACTTTTTACAAGATCTTCCAGAAAAAGCTTTGATTCTGGTTTTATGTGGTATCTCTAATCACGATAACATGGGCGCCATTTTTCGCAACGCAGCCGCCTTTGCCAGTAATGGCATTATCGTTGACAAAACCTCATGCGACCCACTTTATCGCAAATCGATCAGAGTTGCTACTGGTGCAGTTCTAAAAGTACCCTATACGCAAGATGCCAATATTAATGACATTATAGCAACTCTAAACGATGCAAACTTTCATCTTTATGCACTTTCCCCCTCTGCCCCATGCACTCTCAAGCAAGCAAAAACAACAAAAAGGACAGCACTTATTTTAGGAACAGAAGGTGATGGCCTGCCAACCCATATACTACAAAAATCAGAAACGTTACGTATTCCTATGGCTCACGGCTTTGATAGCCTCAATGTTGCCACAGCATCAGGTATTGCACTCGCCCATTTTACTGACTTTGATAAACTTCACTAAAGACGATAACACTCTAAGTTATAAAAAACATCCCATCATGTGTATCATTTTATTTATAAGAAGCAGTCGTTTTAAATTCAGAGGAAGCAGAAGCGTTTGTTTCCAGATTACACAAAACGCGCTTCAACATCGCTTCAGTATCAGCGGCACGTTCTGAATGAGTCACAAATCCTCCCCCAAGAACACGTGCTCCATCGTCATTGCCATCATAAAGAACACAAGCTTGTCCTGGTGCCACGCCATTTTCGTGTTCTAAAAGTTCAACAGAAAAAACACCTTTTTTATAATGCACGCGAGCAAGATGGGGAGGACGTGTTGAACGCACTTTCACAGCGACCTCAACGCCACCGGAAGGAAAATTATCCAACTGCTCATCACCAAGCCAATTTACATCACGCAAAAAGAGCTTATGTGTTTCCAACATTTCACGCGGGCCAACAATAACACGCGCATTTTCCACATCAAGATAAACCACATAAAGCGCTTCACCCGTTGCAACACCAATACCACGGCGTTGACCAACAGTATAATTAACAATTCCCGAATGCTTTCCTAAAACCTGTCCATCGATATGCACAATAACTCCAGGATTGATGGCTTCTGGACGCAATTTTGTGATAACATCAGAATATTTTCCTTGCGGAACAAAACAAATATCCTGACTGTCATGTTTATTAGCAACAACAAAGCCCATTCCTGTTGCTATTTCACGAACACGTGCTTTCGAAAGATCCCCAAGTGGAAAACGCAAATAATCAATCTGCTCTTGTGTGGTTGCGAAAAGAAAATAACTCTGATCGCGATCAGTATCAAGAGGACGAAAGAGTGCCCGATGCGCACCATGGGAACGCGAGCGAATATAATGACCCGTTGCTAAAGCATCTGCACCTAATTCGCGCGCAGTTGCTAATAAATCAGCAAACTTGACAGTCTGATTGCATGCTACACATGGCACAGGAGTCTCCCCGTGTGCATAGCTTTCTGCAAAAGGATTAATCACAGCTTCGCGAAATCGCTTTTCATAATCAAGAACATAATGAGGTATTCCCAATGTCTCTGCTACACGGCGCGCATCTTCAATATCTTGTCCAGCGCAACACGCTCCCACCCTATGTGTTGCGGCACCATAATCATAAAGCTGCAACGTAATTCCAATGACATTATACCCTTCCTTTTTCAAAAGACCCGCGACAACCGATGAATCAACCCCACCCGACATTGCTACAACAATGCGAGAATCCTCAGGTCGTCCTGGTAAATCAAGACTGTTTAAAAACATGTATTTATTCTCTATTTAATGAATATCCATTCGTTAATATTCTTATGCGCGCTGTTCATTGCTTTTATACTATGTCCTTTTATATTGTTTTTTTATCCTTTCCACAACCAACAGCATCATTTTCTTTAAAATGGCTGCAAACAAAAAAAGAATGATAGAAATAAGGCACAATGAAAGTTCTTTTGGTTCTTTTTTAAAATCTGAAAAAACATCGTAGAAACTATCCTACCCATTTCATTTTATATCACATTTTCACGTGTTGACTTCCTTTATTAATTTTTTTTCAACGCGTTTAGCTCTTTTTTAAATTTCATGTTTTAAAAACGAATCAAGTCCTTGACTAAAGGTAGAGGATACAATGACCAATTTAATAAAAGTACAAATGAAATATGTTATTGGGCCAGATGGAAGTCCGCTTACAATCGCCGATCTACCGCCGAAAACAACAAGGCGCTGGGTAATCCGTCGCAAAGCTGAAGTTGTTGCAGCTGTCAGAGGTGGATTGTTAAGTCTTGATGAGGCGTGTCAACGCTATTCTTTGACTGTAGAAGAGTTTCTTTCATGGCAAAGCTTGATCGACGAACACGGCTTGGCTGGGTTACGAACGACCAGAATCCAACACTACAGGCATTAGTTGCCATGGATAATGATTCGATAACGACTTAAAAAATTTTTTTAAAACAGCCAAGCTTGATAAAAGTTTGGCTGTTTTTTCGTGTTCTCAGTAGATAAACATCTCAAAAATTGATCTTCAAACTATAGCTTTTATCACCCAGTCATTGAATTAGACTGAATTAAAATACAGTCATCATCCACTGCTGCCTTCTTTTCCCGCGCCTCATAAATCTGTGCGCGTTGTAACTCTGTATTGACTTCGTGAAGAGCAATTTCAGCATTTGTTTTTTGAAGCTGCAAATCACGAATCGAGTTCATAAGATTATCGCGCCTCTGCCGCGCTGCACGAGCAAAAGCAGAATAAGCAAAATGGTTAACATCATTGTTTCCAGATTTACGTTCTTCATTAACAATTTGCGTTTCCAGTTCTAACACCATTCGCTCAAATTCCGCGATCATCATCTCGAGCTGTGCAATTTCACGACGTTTCCCACGCATTTGAAACATCCTCAATCGCACCATACTTTCCCGTGGCTTCATGCTCACTACTCCTTGATTGCGCCAATTCAAAATTCGCACTCTATATATTTTTAGCGACACTCTTTCTGAAGAAAACAGTCCATTTTTTAACGTGAAGCTATAATTTTTTACCTTTCCTTAAAGCACCCACGAACACAATCTGCTTTCAAGAAAAATAATCATTTCTTTACTTTTCGTATCCACTATAGAATGAAGAGATTTAAAGCTCCGTAAATAAACACTGAAATTGTAAAAAAGTAATTTAAAAGAATCTTTTATAAGTTTTTTTTAAATTAGTGGAAAAGCACTTTATTTTTTCATTAATTTTTGAAATACACAATTTTTCTAAAATAATTTTATAACCTCTTTTAAAAATAAAAATATTTTGTTAACCACTATCATAGATAGTGGGGAATTCAGTGGTTATTGTTACGCGTACTGCTGAAATATTCATAAACACTTTTATTATTAAGTGTTTGATTTCATGGATTGTTTTTTATTAACAGCGGTTTTACCAGCTGTTATAAAATATAAGCGCTCCTTTTGATTCGGAGGAGCAAAGTGAGGGATCTAAGATGCGCGTATTATTAATTGAAGATGATAAAGCAACTACCCAAAGCATTGAAGTAATGCTAAAGTCAGCAAACTTTAATGTCTATATCACTGATCTAGGTGAAGAAGGAGTCGATTTAGGTAAGCTCTATGATTATGATATCATTTTGCTTGATTTGAATCTACCTGATATGTCAGGCTATGATGTCTTGCGGACCCTAAGATTGGCAAAAATAAAAACCCCTGTTCTCATTCTTTCCGGCATGAATGCCATTGAAGATAAGGTACGTGGTTTTGGTTTTGGTGCGGATGATTATATGACGAAGCCGTTCCACAAGGATGAGTTAATTGCACGTATTTATGCGGTTGTTCGTCGTTCTAAAGGACATGCACAATCAGTCATTATTACTGGCGATCTCACCGTTAATCTTGACGCAAAAACAGTCGAAGTTGCTGGGCATCCTGTGCATTTAACTGGGAAAGAGTATCAGATGCTAGAGCTTCTCTCTCTGCGTAAAGGTACTACACTCACCAAGGAAATGTTTCTCAATCATCTCTATGGTGGAATGGATGAACCAGAACTTAAAATTATCGATGTCTTCATCTGTAAACTGCGGAAAAAATTGGAAGCAGTCTCTTCTAACGTGAACTACATTGATACAGTTTGGGGACGCGGTTATGTATTACGTGACCCAGTTGAAGATAACGTACGTAAAACCGCTTAAGAAGTGAAAATATACATTGTAAAATCTCGGGGTACAGCGGGCCGAGATTTTTCTCTCTGTTACAATAAAAAAACTCGCACACGAGAGATCTCTTTGTATATAGAGAACGTTAAGGCTTAAAAAGTCCCAAAATCCCCGACAGACATATTCTTATCGCTTACAGATACAATCTAAGCTATCTTTTTCTAACACAGCTTAAGCGCTTTTATCTTATTCAAAGCTTCTTCACACTTTCCAAAACAACGCAATTGTTGGTTTCATCTATATTTAATTTCATATTCGTCATCTCAGCAAGTAACACCGTGTAATAAAATTGGATGACATGAGCATCGATGTGTTCTTCCTGAATATTCCCATTATATAACGCAATAAAATGAGAAGGAATACGTAAGTTTTGACCGCAAATCTCAAATCGAAAAGAACGTTTATTTTCATCATGCAAAATCATAACAACGATTTCACCTCCACGAGAAACTGTTGTGTTTGCGATCAATAACAAATTAAGTAAAAGTTTAACTTCATTTTTTGGTAAAAGCAAAGCAGGAGCTTGCCATTTTAAAATTGCCTTTTCTTCCTTCATATATTGTTGAGAAACCTGCTCAGCGGAACGTGTATCTATTTGTTCCCCACTTGCCCCTGCAAAACCAAAAGCCAATCGTGCAAATTGTAGACGTGCAGAAGCACTCGCAACAGACCAACGCACTAATTGCAAAGCATCTTCTTCAGCCCCTCCTTCATCATAGAGCTCCATCGCATTTTGAATAGCGCCAACAGGCGAAATCAAATCATGGCAAATACGACTACAAAGCAAAGCAGCAAGATCTGTAGGCTTCAAAGAAACAGCTAACGTCATAATTATTGAAAACTCCTAGATTTTTAAAAAGCTTCATTTTAAAGAAAAACTCTTAACATCCAATGCATCATACATATATTGAAACTTTAACAATCACGCTAAATTTTTTTTAGAAACAAATTCAAAAATTTAAATAATCTCACATCTCATTTTTTATTTGAATAGAATAAAAATCCTAATATTATCTTTTTGTTTATAACTGATAAAAGGAAAAAACTCTATGACCCTCTCTTTCCTAATACGTTGGCACAAAAGTGTTGTGTCTCTAATCTTCCTTTTATTCATAGTCATAAACTTCGTAATCATAAACACTGCAAATGCTCGAATCCGAACAATAGAACAAAATGAGCCCCATTATTCGCTGCAAGAAATTATCGATTCTGGACATATTTTTTTTGGAAAAACTGCTAGCAGTATAGCAGTAGCAATTGAGAATATCTTTTCGCAATACGGTTATCCAAATGCCTATATTTTAGGAGAAGAAGCTTCCGGCGCCTTTTTTGCTGGATTAACCTACGGCGAAGGAAAGCTTTTTACCAAAAACTACGGTCAGCATAAAGTTTTTTGGCAAGGTCCCTCTGTAGGATGGGATTTTGGCGGACAAGGTTCCCGTTTAATGATTTTAGTTTACGGTCTTAATAATATAAATAATTTATGGGGACGCTATGGTGGTATTGCAGGTTCGGCCTATTTAATAGCAGGTGTTGGTTTTCATGTCCTTAAATACCACAACGTCTTATTAGTCCCTATCCATACAGGAGTTGGCGCACGCCTTGGCATCAATGTGGGATATTTAAAATTAACGCCCACACCGACATGGAATCCATTTTAAATGAGCACTTACTGAAAAGGGGATTTATGCTTATCCAATCGCTTCTTTTTTTCATTCTTGGAGTCGCCTCCACTTCTTGGTTACTGGTGATTTTTGCTCCTCTTATTTGGCGCAAAGCCGTTCATTTTGCGCATAAATATGTTTCTGCGCAAATTCCATTATCACACACTGAAATACAAGCAAATTATGATTTTCTTTGTGCACAATATGCTGTAAAATTAGCGCAAAATGAACAAAAGTACGACTCTTTACAAAAAAAATATGCCCAACAAAAAATACAACTTGGCCAAATAACAGAACAACTTTATCAATTACCTCTTCACACACAAGGCACTTATTCTTCCCCAAAAGAAGTTGTCGCAATCGAAAAAAATATCAGTACTACAAACACCTTCATAATGGAAATTAAAACTATGCGTGAAAAAATAGCGCATTATCAGCAACGTTTACAAAAAATTCAAACCAATGAACTTGACACCACTGCTAACCATCAACTCCTAGATGAACTGCGTGAAGAAACAAAGGAATTAGCAGCAACATTAGCTGCCCAAATAGCGCTACAAGAGGGTAAAACATCCCCCATCAACGCATTGATCCAAAACTCCAAAAGCAAAAATGACCTAGCATCGCGCATTCGCAAAAAAATAACCTACACAAAAAAAACCTAACATAAGTGATTTTTTTAAACAACTTAGTATAAATATCTGGATTGATAAACATTAACTGTATCTTCTAAAAGACAAACACTTTCGTTATCATATT
Organism: Bartonella sp. B12(2025); assembly: GCF_053795135.1. NCBI lineage: Bacteria > Pseudomonadati > Pseudomonadota > Alphaproteobacteria > Hyphomicrobiales > Bartonellaceae > Bartonella > Bartonella sp. B12(2025). Next base: position 1,071,115 of record NZ_CP200031.1, read on the forward strand.
GAAAATATAAGTTAAGCTTTATACATAAGCTACTCTATTAACAAAATAGCTGCTAAACCTGACTTTGCTTTTTAGTTACAACTCAAAAAACACCTTCCAAGATGTAATCAAAATAAAGCCAAATATTAAATAGCTTTGAGAATAAAACCATTGTTTTAAAAGCAATAAAAATCTCTTATTCGTTGGATAATCATATCTTGATCAGTTTTCGTCAAATAAGGATGCATAGGTAAACTTAAAACACTATCTCCTAAAGACTCAGAAATAGAAAGAGAATCTTTTACATAAGGAAAGTGTTTATAAGCTGGCTGCTGATGCAACGGAGTTTTGTAATAAATCATTGTGGGAATAGAATTCTTCTGTAAATAATCCTTTAATCCATCACGATTTTCCACCTTAATAGTATATTGTGCATAGGCACAACGAACACCTTCTCTCATTTCTGGAACTGCAACAATATCTCTTAAACTATTGGAATAATATTGAGCGATTGCCGTACGCTTTTCCATCTCATCTTCAAAGATAACAAACTTTTCCAGCAAAATTGCAGCCTGAATTGCATCTAGACGCGAGTTCATACCGATACGCACATTGTCGTATTGCGTTTTGCCTTTACCGTGAAACAGAATAGAACGCAAAAGCTCTGCCAAACTGTCATCATTGGTCATCATAGCACCTCCATCGCCATAACATCCCAATGGTTTTGCAGGATAAAAACTTGTCGCGGCCACATCACCAAAAGCTCCACACATAATATTACCGCTTCTCCCCCCCATTGATTGGGCAGCATCTTCAATAACAAAAAGATTTTCCTTTACCGCCACTCTAGCAATTTGCTCATAATCAGCAGGAAGTCCAAACAAATCAACAGCAATAATTGCCTTTGGTCTGAGACGCCCCTCTTTTTTAATCATTTTGATCGCTTCACAAAGCTTTTCAACATCAAGATTGAATGTATCAGGCAAAACATCAACAAAAACAGGTTCAGCTCCCACCAAAGCGACAACTTCAGCAGTTGCAGAAAACGTGAAGCTAGGACAAAAAACAGCATCACCTGGACCAATATTTTTAGCCATAAGAGGCATCTTCAACGCATCAGTCCCATTGGCACACGCAATCACATGTTTAACGCCAAGATAATCCGCCAATTGTTCTTCAAACTCTGTTACTTTTGGCCCCAAGATATACTTACCACTGGCAACCACATGCGCAATTGCAGAATTAATTTTATCTTCAATACGCGCACGCTGCGCTCCAAGGTCGATGAACTGCATATTAACTCCATTGATCATCACAACAATGCAAAAGCGCTACTTATCTCTTTTATCTATGATAATTGACACTAGCAGCAGTTAAAATCCGTAAAACAGCAATCGCATCATCACCATCTGTACGAGGTGATTGACGCATTTCAATACACTGAAGAAAATGCTGTAATTCGCAAGTGAGCGGCAAATTTTCACAAACATCAATATACTTCAGTTCGTCAGTGCTAAAAGCCCACTCTTGTTTCTCTTTCCAAACGGCAAAACGGTGCAATGCCAATTTATGGCTCCACGGTTCCATATCATCAAAAACAAGCATAGCCTTTGTACCAACAACCGTTAAACGCCTTTCACGGCAGGGACTAAGGCGTGAAGTAAAAAGATGACTACGTATACCATTTGGAAAAGTCATATGAACATGAGCACAATCAGAAAGCTGATCAATCACAGCCGCTCCTTCTCCACGAACTTCAGAAGGTTCACATTCTGTCAAAGCCAAAATCATTGAGAGATCATGAGGAGCAAGATCCCATAAAGCATCGCTTTGTGTATGAAATTTTCCAAAACCTAATCGGTGAGAATAGATATAACGTATATCACCTAATTCTCCCTTTGCTACCAATTCACATACTTTTTCAAAAGCAGGATGAAAACGCAAAATATGGCCCACCATAAAAATTCGCCCATATTCAGCAGCAACCTGAACTTGGTATTCAGCGTCCGCTACATTCAAGGCAATTGGTTTTTCAACAAAAACATCCTTGCCATTTTTTAAAGCGCGTACTGCATTTTCTGTATGGAATTGTGGAGGCAACGCCAGTACCAGCGCATCAATATCTTCATGAGTAAAAAGATCTTCTGGCGCAATAGCTTCCACACCATACGTGCAAGCAAAGCTTGCAGCACGCTCAACATTTACATCAGAAACTGCTACTAAGGCCCCAAGACCTTTGAGTGTTCGTATATGATTTCCACCCCAATGACCGCACCCTAAAACCGCTATACGTGGCACCATTTTTATGCTTTACCCTGCTCATTATACAAAAAATATACTTCTATTCATTCCATACCGAGGATGAAATGGAATGACAAGAGAAAAGCTTAAAAACGATGCTTGACATCTCACTATTCTACCTCTTATATCCGTAGACAATAAGATGAGTTGTAATAATATTTGTCTATCTTGGCGGAGTAGCTCAGTAGGTTAGAGCAGAGGAATCATAATCCTTGTGTCGGGGGTTCAAATCCCTCCTCCGCTACCGTTTTATTTTCATCGTGCTTTTCAAAAAACCTTGCACTGTAGTATGTACAGTTTATCAGTGAATTTTGTAAAATTTTTCACAAGTTTTTGTACCAATTTATTTTTTCAAAGAGGTTTTCAAAAACACTTGAAGGGTCATTTTAAGTCTCCTGATATTTTTTTAAGAGTTTCTCAAAACAACTTCTCTCCTTCTAATTCTGAAATGACAGCGAGCAAAGTATTTTCTCTGTAAATATATTTCTATTGATCATTTTCCGTTTTTCAGCGCCTTCCACATTTCTCTCATCATAAACCAATTGAGAGTGACAAACGCCTCGCAATAACAAAAAATCTCAAAGCAATACGCAGCATAAAAATGGCCTCTATATTGAGACACTTTTACCCTATAAAATTCTGAATGGAGGTATCACCAATACCATCATTGCTAAAACTGTAAAATTTTAAAATGCAAAAATATTGAATATCTCCAAAAAGTTAAAATAAAAAAGCTTTATTTTCTCTTCCGTAAAACCTATCACACTCTCTCGTCTCTATGAACAACAGGTTCAATACTTGCTTCAAAAAACATCTTTGTATAGTCACGTTGCGCGCGTAAATTGCGCAAATCATCATTACTGAGCTCTTCAAGAATAATCCCTTTATGCATAATGCCAACACGTTCACAGATGTGCGCAACAACAGCAAGATCGTGGGATACCATCAAATAAGTGAGCTTTTTTTCCTCTCGTAACGATTTCAACAAATTTAAAATTTCAGCCTGTACCGACACATCCAATGCAGATGTTGGCTCATCAAGCAGTAAAACTTCTGATTCGACAACCAAAGCACGCGCAAGAGCAATACGTTGACGCTGCCCTCCAGATAACTCATGCGGATAACGGTAAAGAAATGAAGAATCTAAACCAACAGAATTTAAAGCATCACGCACCCGTTCCTTTGGATTATCCATATTATGGATTTTGAGGGATTCAGAAAGAACAGTATAGACCATTTTTCTTGGATGAAGCGAAGCGTAGGGATCCTGAAAAACCATTTGAACACGGCGTAAAAAATCCTTGTTTCTTTTTTTTGCTACCTCTTGTCCATCAAAAATGAAACGCCCACTATAATCTGGAATAAGCCCGACCAATGCATTCAAAATGGTTGATTTTCCACATCCTGATTCACCAATCAAACCATAAGCTTCACCACGCTTAATATGAAAGTTAACATTTTTAACAACCCTTACTGCCTTATGCCTATGCCCAAAGGTTACAGATAAATTAGAAACATCAATAATATTCTCACAATTACTCATGGAGTAGCTCCTTTAACACCATTAACAATCGTAGGATTATGCAACCAATCAGGATCGCGCTCAGGCACAGCCAAAACATCAACAGGATTATCAAGCCGTGGCAGACTAGCTAGCAAAGCTTTAGTATAAGGATGACAGGCGCGAGATAAATCACACGCAGGTAATTCTTCTAACACACGCCCTGCATACATAACCAAAACACGATCACAAAAATCAGCAATCATATTCAAATCATGACTAATGAAAATAAGTCCCGTTCCAGATTTAGTTACAAGCTTATCCAATACTGATAAAACTTGACGCCTTACTGTAATATCAAGTGCAGACGTTGGCTCATCTGCAATAATTAAATCAGGTTTAGGAATGAGCATCATCGCAATCATCACGCGCTGCCCCATACCACCTGATATTTCATGAGGGAATAATCGCATCACATGTTCAGGATCACGAATATGAACAGACTCCAACATAGAAATTGTCTTTTCACGCGCTTCGGCTTTTGAAACACGGTAATGAATACAGTAAGCCTCCATAATCTGCTCCCCAATCCGTATTAACGGATTAAGTGAATATTTTGGATCCTGTAAGATCATTGAAATACGCTTACCCCGTATAGTCCGCATCTGAGATTCACTTGCGGTTAACAAATCAACATCACCAAAGCGCATTTTTTTAGCTTTTACAATTGCAGATTTTGGATTCAATTTTAGTATCGCGCGCCCAGTCATTGATTTTCCAGACCCAGATTCGCCAACAATTCCGATTTTTTCTTTTCCAACGGAAAAGCTAACACCGCGCACAACTTCTAAATTGCCATGCATAGTAGGAAAAGAAATACGTAAATCTTCTATCTCTAATAATTTTTTAGCCATTACGTGGATCCAATACATCACGAAGTCCGTCGCCTAAAAGATTGAAAGCAAGGCTTGCAAGCAATATTGCACAACCTGGTATCGCCGCCAACCACCAACTTGTCATCATAAATTCACGACCTGTCGAAAGCATTGCTCCCCATTCAGGACTTGGCAATTGAGCACCTAATCCCAAAAAACCAAGACCAGAAGCCGTCAAAATAATTCCAGACATATCTAACGCTAACCGTACAATCACCGAGGGAATACACATAGGTGCAATATGAAATAAAATAATTCGCAAAGTAGATGCACCTTGCAAACGAACTGCTGATACATAATCAGATGAACGTATTGTCAAAGTTTCAGCACGTGCCAAACGTGCTATTGGAGGCCACGCTGCAATTGAAATTGCAATAGCTGCATTTTCAATGCCTGGTCCCAAAGCCGCTGAAAAAGCAAGAGCTAAAATCAAACCTGGAAAAGCAAGAAAAATATCAACGATACGCATAAGAATAGTATCAACTACCCCGCCCATATAACCAGATACAGTTCCAACGATCAATCCTACAGGACCCACAATAATCGTGGTAAGAAAAACAATATAAAGGGTGATGCGCGTACCAAAAATGATTCGACTAAAAATATCACGCCCCAATTCATCCGTTCCTAAATAATGCTGCATAGATGGGGGTTGCAATCGATGCAACAGGTCATTACTAAAAGGATCATGAGAAGTAATCCAAGGAGCAAAAATTGCACACAAGACAATAATAAGAATGACAATCAAACCAAATACAGCCGAAAGATTATGAGAAAATCTGATTACTGAATGATAAATTTTTTGTACATTTGCCTGAACGATTGATCTTGGAACAGGTTCATTCAACCAATGTCTCAAAGAAAATGATGATTGCAATTTATGATGATTAATTGTTGTCATAAACGTGTCCTCGGATCAAGTATGTGATAAAGAAAATCAGAAAATAAATTAATAGCGATAAAGATAAATCCTATAAGCAAAGTGCACCCTACAACTGCATTCATATCTCCTGCCAAAAGAGCATTCGTCAAGTAACGCCCAAAACCAGGCCAAGCAAAAACTGTCTCTGTTAAAACAGCGCCCTCTAATAAAGAAGCGTAAGAAAGTGCAACGACAGTGATAATCTGAACAGAAGCGTTGCGAAAAGCATGGCACCAAACCGTTCGCATCAAAGATAATCCCTTAACACGCGCAGTAATAATATATTCCTGATTAAGTTGTTCAATCATAAATCCACGAGTCATACGCGTAATGTAAGCCATAGAACCGAAAGCTAAAATTAAAGCAGGCATAATAATATGGCTTAAAACATTGCGAAAAGCCTCCCACTGCCCCTGCCAAGCAGTATCCCAAAGCAAAAATCCTGTCCTAGGTTCAAAAGAATACTCATAAATAAAATCAATCCGCCCTGGACCACCAATCCAGCCAAGCTTAGCATAAAATATTAATAATGCCATCAACCCAAGCCAAAAAACTGGTGTTGAGTAACGAAGGAGCGTAACAACACGAACAAAATGATCAATGAATGAATCACGATACACTGCTGCAAAAACACCAAGCGGAATACCCAAACTCGTGCCAACAACAGTAGAAATTGTTGCAAGCTCTAATGTTGCAGGAAAAACACGCATAATATCTTCTGAGACAGGACGTCCCGAAGTTAATGCATTCCCTAAATTAAAAGAAAATATATCGCGAAGATAATTCCAATATTGAACTATCAATGGCTTATCAAGACCCAACTTATAAAACATTGCATCATAAGCTTCTTGACTAATATTATCACCAAGAATAGCAAGAACAGGATCTAAAGGAAGAAGATGACCAATAAAAAAAGTAATGGTTACCAAACCAAGTAACGTAACAAACACAGAAATTAACAACTTAACTACCTTTAAAAAAAAGGTCCATAAGTACAAACCTTTCTGCCTTTGTGATATTTCTACATTAGCTTCTGAAAATGATAAAGTCATCTTAATAAGATCCTACACATCGATAAAAAGTGAATGCGACGTTTCCCCCGCCACACAACCAAATAAACTACAACCAAACCTTACACACAAATTTACTTATACGACTGCGCATATTTTTCTGCATCATTGTAGTAAAGCGTAAAACTATTCCAAACCCAATTTTTCATTGCAGGTCCCATGCCAACGGTATAATACGGCTGAAATAAATAAACCATGGGACCGTGCTCAAACATATAATGCTGTAAAGCATGATACTGCTCAATCCGCTTATTTTTATCTTTCTCAAACAACGCATCCATTACCATTTTATTAGCATTTTCATCGTAATAGCCAACATTCCAAGCCAAATACATACCATGCTTTTTTGTAAATGTTGGATCAGGATTAAAAACGTGATTTAACGAAGCGGGATGCCCGTCAAGATTAAAACTTCCCCATCCCATAATAGCAGTATCGTAATTTCCACCATGCACGCGACTTAACAATTGAGTTTTTGCCATTTTTTCAATTATAAACTCAATACCAATTTTGCGTGCATTTTCTTGAATCGACTGCGCAACAGATGACAAATAGGGAAACTCACTAACTAAAAGATTAGCTTTAAAACCGTCAGGATAGCCTGCTTCGCTTATTAATTTTTTTGCTTTTTCTAAATTTAGCTTGAACGGCAATCCTTCTTTTTCATCCAAAGCTCCTAGAATACCTAATGGCATATAACTCGCGCGTGGAATTGCAACACCTTTTAAAACAGTTTCTCCAAGATTTTTGTAATCAATCAAATAACGAAGCGCCAATCTTACTTTTTCGTTAGCAAAAACTGCATTTTTGTTGTTCAGCGATAAATAAACAGACTGCGGTCGCAAAACACGGCTAATTTTGATAGGCCCTCCCTGTCTTTCAATACTTAAAATATCCTCTGAAGAAAGATCACGCGCTATATCTATATCACCTTTTTCCAAAAGCAGTCTCTGGCTCGATGGTTCAGCTACATGCTGCACTATAATCTTCTGTATTTTTGGAATATCTCCCCAATAATGTTGAGTAGCTTTTAATATAATTTTATCCCCTGGACTCCAACGCGCTAATTTATAAGGACCAACGCAAGCCGAATGAGTAGCTAAATATTTATTGCCCATATCACCATCAATACTATTTGCTTCAATTGTCTTCCGATCAAGCAAAGCAGAAGCATAAGACTGTGCAATCACAGTCAATATAAGTTGGGCAGGATAAGGTTTATCCAATTTCAATTGGAGAGTTTTATTGTCCAAAGCTTGAATATTTGTTTCTATATTATCTTTTGTAAATCCATAATCTATAAAAGACTGAGCAAAACTAAATCCTAATTTAACAATACGTTGCATTGACCATGCAAGATCTTGCGCTGTTGCCACCCTTCCATCATCAAACTTTAAATCATCACGAAGATGAAAAACAATTCTTTTCCCATCATCTAGAACATCCCAAGACTGAGCCATCGCAGGGCGAATTTTCCTAGGATCAGATTTATCATATTGCACTAATGCACTGCAAATATTCATCAATAATTCGCTCGTTACAACCTCAAGCGATTGTGCTGGATCAAAACTACGAATTGAATCAATATTCCAAGCCATCACCAATGTATTTTCAGATGACGCGCTTAATGCTGGTAATATGAACCCATTAAAAAAACTCGTCACTCCTAATAAAATACAAAGTCTCTTTAATGCTTTTTTCTTTCTCATTTTATTTCTCTACTTTGCATTTTATTTTTGGAGACTTTGCACATAGAGGACTTCTAATCTCTCCATTGCATCACCCAATAACACAACCATAAAGTTTTCTGCTTAACTTTCACAAAACATATTCTCAAGCACTAGTCTATAAATTGAGATGTCCTTCCATAACACAACAGATACCTCTCAAAATATAGGTTTCTATAATTACAAACATCGACTTGCCTACCATAAACTGTCCCTAACCCCTATAGTAAGTCCCCTACAATTTCATGTCTTAAATGGCTTTAAAATCACTCCTATGCAGGGAACCGGGATATCATTTATGTCATCCACGCTTTCTTTGTCATAACAGAACTTAATACGTGTTTATTTCTCAATTGCACTATAAAAAATACGCGGTGCGTTGTTCCAAACCCATTTTTTGACAACAGGTGACATAGCTACAATACTATATTTTTGAAAAATGAACGCATAAGGTCCTGTTTGCATAAGCTCACGCTGCAAATCAGCATATATTTGCGCTCGCTTTTGGGGATTCTTTTCAAATAATGCATCTATAACTTTCTGGTTCATATTTGCATCAAAATAGCCCTTCTGCCAGCTGGGATAGGCCGTATTCCTAGCCTCAAATCGATTATCAGGATTGTAAATAAGACGTAAAGCCATTGTGTGAGGATCCGCAGAGTCATTATTCCACCCGGCAAAAGCAGTATCAAAGGCACGTGCATAAATTTTTGAAAATAATTGCGCACCTCCTAAGCGTTCAATTTTCAAATGCACACCAACCTTTGCAGCATTATCTTGGATAGATTGCATAATCGGTAAATTAAGAGAGGACGCTCCGACCAGGACATTTGCCTCAAACCCATTCGGATAACCTGCCTCAGTTAAAAGTTGCTTAGCTTTTTGAAAATTAACTTTAAAGGGCTGTCCTTCTTTTTCATTCAAGGCTCCTAAAGTACCGAGAGGAAGAAAACTTGCACGCGGGACAGCAACTCCCTTGAGAGTTGTCTTTGCAAGACCTTCATAGTCAATAAGATAGCGCATTGCTAAACGCACTTTTTCATTAGCAAAAATAGGATTCGTCATATTGAAGCCCCAATACATCATGGACGGCACCAATACTCTCTCAATCTTAATATCCGTTGTTTTTTGGAGATCTGCTAAATCTTCAGGCGTCAAATTACGTGCAACATCAACATCGTGTTTCTGTAACAATAGACGTTGTGTTCCTGACTCACCAACATGACGAATCAAAACCTGCTTAATCTTAGGCGCTTCTCCCCAATAATTGGAACTCGCACGCAATAAAATGGCCTCTCCAGGACGCCAACTCGCCAATTGATAAGGACCAACACAGGCAATGTGGCTAGCCAAGTACCGATTTCCCATATCGCCATCTTTTTCATGCTTCATAATCGTTTCACGATCAAGCAAGGCAGTAGCGTATCTAGTGGCAACATTGCTAAGAATAAGTTCTTCTGGATAAGGTTTATCAAATTTCATTACCACAGTTTTCTCATCTGGTGCTTGAAGAGCAGAATCAACTGTTTCAGCGGTAATGCCATAATCACCAAATGTCGCAGCATTAGCCATACTTAATTTAACAACCCGCTTCATACTCCAAAGAAGATCATAAGCATTTGCAGGACGACCATCATTAAACTTCAAACCATCGCGCAAATGAAAAGTAATAGTTGTACTGTGTTCATCCCCTGAAACATCCCAACTCTCCGCCAAAGATGGAACTGCTTTAGCTGCATCATCTCGAGCAGCACTAACCAAATTATCACAAGTGTTGACAAGAATTTCACCTGGAACCACTTCATTGATTTGCGCAGGATCAAACGTAACAATGGAATCAATATTCCAAGCCATCACAAGTGTACCAGCAGGTGTTTTTGCTGATACGTGTTGTAAAGACATACCCATAGCAATAAGAGCAGAAATAAAAGAACTGCCACCTCTCAATATCTTTCTCTTCAAACTCATAAATTTTTCCCTTTATAATATTTCACATTAATTCATTATTTTCAAAATCTTAAAACGACACAATCAATTTACAACAACAAAAAACTGAACAAACATGATTTAACAACCTGCACATATTCGTTCCATTTTCAATCCATTGGCTTATGTCTTAATAAAATCATAAAAAAACGTGCAGACTCCTTAACCTCGCTAATTTGCATCCATGCCATAATACCTTATTCACTGGAACAAGCATATTCCCCTTCAGTTAATCATCAAAGGTGTAAGGTATAAAGCATGATAACATTGCTGCACGAAAACTCATAAGCTTATCATCCCATTCCTTAAATTGTGTCAAAAACAACTGCGCCCTCAAATATTCAATTTTAAAGCGCGAACATCATCCCTCCCGCATTATCGTAATTGAATTAAACAGTTAGTAAAACATAAAAATCCCCTTGCCAAACACAAACATCTATAAAAACCATTTAATCTTTTAAAAGCTGAACGTAAAAAATCCTCTTCACCCACAATACTAAACTAAATAATTTGGCTGGAACAAAATTACAGCAGAAAATACCACTCTTTTCAAATGCCATCTTTCTAAGAATACACAATTTTCAAAAACATCATGCCCAATAAGAGAGCGCATAGCCAAGCACACTCTGTTCACTGGTAAAAATAAAATCCATCATACTTGCCCCCTCATAAAAACATAGCCGAATATAAATTTTTCTTAATTCCGACTGTTACCACTGCTTTGCGCATTTAAAGAACACACACACCAATACCCTTGGCTTTAATGATAAATTCTAAAGATTAAACTAAACATCGCAGCAGATAGAAAACTCTCCCGGCCTCAACTTTCTTCCTCAAAAGCTGAAACCCACACATAAAAAACCGCTTTCAGAGGAAAAGCTATCAGATAATAAAGCGTTACACAAGCATTCTAAGTGACTTAACATCAATTTTTCATTATCATCATTTTATTTTATACTTCACTCACAAGCACTTGATAACGAAATATCTAACAAAAATGACCAATGACCATACCATTCAGTAAAAAACATACTTCATTCAATTTCAAAAAATAAAACAACACGTACACGGATAAATTAAAAAAAATGTTGAAAATTTAACGACAAAAACACCCTTCAAGATGATCATTAACAATCCCTATTGCCTGCATAAAAGCGTAACAAGTCGTAGGGCCAATAAATGTCCAACCACGTTTTTTCAAATTTGTCGCAAGACGAATAGAAGTAGGTGTAATAGGATTATCCCGTAATATTTGAAAATTTACCTTTTCATAACGCTCAGACGGCGGTGGCTGAAAAGACCAAAAATAATGAGACAAACTACCCCACTCTTCAACGATTGCCTTCGCTTTTATGGCATTATTAATCACCGATCTAATTTTTCCTTGATGACGAACAATGCCTTTGTTCTGCATCAGCATTTGCACCTTTACTTCATCGTAATGCATAATTTTTTCAAAATCAAAGCCATCGAACGCATCTCGAAAAGAGACGATTTTTTTTAAAATTGTTAGCCAAGAAAGTCCCGCCTGAAAACCTTCAAGGCAGATTTTTTCAAATAAACGACGATCATCAAAAACAGGTTTTCCCCATTCGTTATCATGATAAGCACAATAAAGCGGATCAGTTCCTGCCCACGAACAACGAACTTTCCCATCCGCGCCCATAAGAAGCCCTTCACTAAGTGCTTCATTCACCCCACTAAAAGAGCGTTCCTTGATCATCTTTCTTTGATTTTACCCGTTGAGATTTTAGAGATCGATTGGAAGCATGATTTTGTACTAAAACGCTGCTTTCACCGTCAAAAAAACGCAAATTTATTGACCCTGTTTCAGGAAGTTGCACCAACCGTTTAATGGGCTTATCATTTTGCCCTAAAGCCAAAACAAAACCACGCTCTAAAATACTTTGGTATGAAGTGCTTCTTAAAAGTCTGAATGCTAACTCCACCTGAGCACGCTGTTTTTCAACAGTGCGTAAAAAAGCACGACGAAGACGTACAGTATACTCTTTGGTATTTTGTTTAGCCTTTTCAGTATTCAGTAACCGTGGCGAAAAACGTGCACCAAATGCATGAAAATAAGAACGTTTTTTATCAAAACTTACGTGAAGAGCACGTTGCAATCGACTTGAAGCTTCATTAAAGCTGCGTCGCGCTTTTTCAGTATTCAATAATCGTAGCGAAAGACGTGCACCAAATGCATGAAAATAAGAGCGTTTTTTATCAAAACTTACGTGAAGAGCACGTTGCAATCGACTTGAAACCTCATCAAAACTACGCCAAGGAAAAGCAAAAAGTTGGTCGGAAGTTGGAAGACCTCGCGCAACTGCACGTAACCTTTGTTGATGAAAATCAAAATAACGCACCAGCCCCGCACGCAAACGCGCACAAAGCGATGCCACATACACTTCAAGATCGAACTTGACGGGAACAGCCCTCTCTGCTGCTCCTGTAGGAGTTGGAGCGCGCCAATCAGCGACATAATCGATCAAAGTCCAATCCGTTTCATGCCCAACAGCAGAGATAACCGGAAGGGAAGATGCATAAACAGCACGAACAACAGCTTCATCATTAAACCCCCATAAATCTTCTAAACTTCCTCCTCCCCGTGCAACAATAATAAGATCAGGTTTTGGAACAATACCTCCTAAAGGGAGAGCATTAAAACCTTCAACAGCAGCCGCCACTTCTCGCCCACTTGTTTCTCCCTGAACACGTACAGGCCAAACCAAAATATGTAATGGGAAACGATCTGATATACGATGAATAATGTCGCGAATAACAGCGCCTGTTGGTGATGTTACAACGCCTATAATTCGGGGCATATAAGGCAAAGGTTTTTTCTTGTCTTCGTCAAACAAACCTTCATTCGCAAGCTTTTTCTTACGATTCTCTAGGAGTGTCATCAAAGCACCAACCCCCGCGGGCTCAAGTTCTTCAATGACAATTTGATATTTTGATGAGCCTGGATAAACTGTAAGTTTGCCAACAGCAACTACTTCCATCCCTTCTTCCGGAAGGAACTTGAGCTTTTCCATAATACCGCGCCAAATAACAGCCTCCAAGCGCGCCTTATCATCTTTTAAAGCAAAATAGGAATGCCCCGAAGTATGAGCACCGCGGTAACCTGATATCTCCCCACGCACCCGCACATAACCAAATTTCTCTTCAACAACGCGCTTTAAAGCCCCCGCTATTTCGGAAACACTAAACTCTACTACATTCGTTGCACTTGCTTTTTCAGCAAACAGATTTATCATTTTTCAATTCACGGAAGTTAAAATACTCAATCTTTAAACATTCACACAAACACATCTTTAATTAGAATGAAATATCTCTCTAAAATAGAATACTTGAAATTACATTCTATACACAACATATTAACTATTCCATAGGGGCCTTCGGCGTGCTGAAAATTCTTACCATTATGCAAAACGTCGAACCATTATAATTATCTCTTTACCAATTCATAGAAATAAAAAATATCCAACAAGTTAATGAAAGAAATACCATGAAAATATCTCGAAAAATGCCAACAGAACACGAGCGCGTTTCAGAAACCGATACAGAGGTTACACCAGTATTACAAGGTGGTAAACTCGAAAAAAAAATAAGGAAAAACAAAAGAAAATACGAATAGCGAAAAAACCATTTCTTCTTTATAATAACGACATCACTATATTATACAATGGGAACGCAATATATTCAAAGATATGTAAAATTGAACAAAAAGATAAATATGTCCAATTCTTTTCATACATTTCTTATAGAAACATTAAGGCGTATTGCTATAAAATTGCTCATTCTTCCACCTCTTCCCGGCAGCATGATGAAGTTTTGGGTGAAAGCCTTGAAGTCTCGTGCAAACTAATAATAAAATTTTTAAAATTTCCACGGAAAATAGGATTTATAACTCTTACAAACGTCTTCCATATGACCACGATGCCAACAATCATTGTCACGCCTATTTTTCTTTTTACACATTTATCATAAAATAAATGCCTTAACGTTTCTCTTCCGCTAATCTTTTCGAAAAATCAAACGACATAAAAATCCTGTACTCACAGCCACAATCACCGCAATAACACCATATAAGAAACCATACTTATGAGCTGCGTGAAAAATTGTATAAGCAATATGTGCTTTAACGATTTCAAGAGTCGTTGTTGCGCTATCAATAAACTGTCCATCGAGAAAAAGATAAGCGCGCGCCTGATAATGTCCAACAGGAGTATTTGCCGGCAAACGAAAATGCGCTGTAAAAAGTGTGCCAGAACCAAAACGAACACCGCCCACTTCCTCATTATAAAGATTTTTGGCTTTTTGCAACTTTATAAGTTCATCACGAAAGATTTGTATTTTCTGCTGATCTGGTTCATCCGTCTGCGGCAACAAATAGGATAATCCTAAGCGTAAGCGTTTATAATCTTCAATGCTAGTAATATCATCAATCTCACGCGTTGTGACCATAGAATAAAAAAGAGGAACATTTTTAAAAATAAGGGAATCTGCGTTAACCCAAACTCCAGCATTACGTTTCTTCTCCCGCATAACCATCGGCCGAGATTGTCCCTCTAAACTAACAATGATATCATAACGCTTCTGCTGAGAATATAACGGATCAATATTTTCCAAAACACCAGCAATATAGAGGTCACAACCATCGAAATGTGTATCAACCGTAACCGTATTCGTTGTTAAGATAATTTGGATAGTTTCGTGGTTAACTTGATCAATGAATGCAGCTTTTGCACCAACATGTGCCCACGTAGGAAAAGAGACCACGCAAAAGCAGCCCACAATAATGTATAAAGAAAATAATCTACCCATTTTTATCTCATAAGAATATCCAGAGAGAAAAGGTTATCAGGGCGTACAAATAATTGAAAAGCAAGACGCATACATACAACCAACACCAAAAATGCAAGCGCCATGCGCAATTGTTCAGCCTTTAATTTTCGTCCAGCACGTGTCCCATATTGCGCACCAATACTTCCTCCAATCATCAGCAAAAAAGCCAAAACAATATCAACTGACTGATTGCTCACACTTTGCAAAACTGTGGTAAAAGAGGATACAAATGTAATCTGAAAAAGTGAAGTTCCAATCACTACATTGGTTGGGACACGTAGAAGGTAAATCAATGCTGGTATCATAAAGAATCCCCCACCGATTCCCATAATAGAAGACAGCAACCCAACAATTAAACCAATCCCTAAAACTGGAATAATGCTGACATATATCATTGATGTCCGAAAACGCATTTTTAACGGTAAACGATGGATCCAATTATGCCTACCAGCAAGACGAATACTGACTTTTTGTGCCTTGCGCTGACGCAGCATATCGCACCAACTTTCAATAATCATCAAACTTCCTACGCTCCCAAGAAGAATCACATAAAGAAGCGAAATCATTAAATCTAATTGACCCAATTTTTTTAAAACAGAAAAAATCTGGATCCCGATTAAAGAGCCAGCCCCCCCTCCAATCGCTAAAAGAATACCAAGTTTGATATCAAGAGTGCGTCTTCTAAAATGCGTAATTGCCCCCGTCACAGATGATGCAATCATCTGGTTAGCCCCCGTTCCAACAGCAATAGCAGGAGGAATATTATAAAAAATCAATAAAGGCGTGATAAGAAAACCACCACCAATCCCAAAAAGACCTGAAAAAAAACCACCAACAACCCCCATACCAATCAAGATCAGCATGTTGAGCGACATTTCAGCAATTGGTAAATAAATACTCACTTACAGAACCTTCAAGATAATTTGAGCTTTTTAGATAATTCGAGAGCCCCTTCTCCAATAATCTTCGTTGCGTACTTAAAAGGACAATTTTAGATGTCATACATGGCTTCACAAAATTATGAAGGCGCAACATACCTCATGTCTATTAACTTAATATCATAAAATTAAAAAAAACGAACTCCTCTTAAAGAGACATAAAGACATAACGTTATCGCTGTCATAAATACAATAGTTAAAAAACAAAGAAAAAATTTTTTAACTGAATAACGTAAAAAAAAGAAAACTCTTACAAGCTTTGCTTTTAAGGAAGAAGACTTTTCATTCTCAATGCAACGATCAGATGCTTGAACATCAGAGCGCTTTTCTTCTATTGCAGAATGCTCAACAAATTTCTCAGCTTCTTTTAAAGAAGGCTTCATAGCATCTATTGGCAAAGAGCTTTTATTCCCTTGTTGCAACACGCTTTCAACATTTTTATGAATTGGAGTTATGCTGTTTTGTCTCAAAAAGCTTGGTAGCTCCTGGAATGAAGAACGCTCTTTATTTTCCTCACATGCCATATGAGCAAGGTGCCGTACAACAGAATCAGACGATTTAAAGCGAGGCATACGCCGTGTTACAGCTGCTTCTTCTAAGCTCTTCTTTTCGTTATGCAAACTCTGAACAAGTGTTTTAATCTGCTCTAAATGCTCAAAAAGCTTTTTTTCTTTTTGGCGACGAATATAGTGCTCAGCCAAAATTGCCCGACTAATGTCATCCAAGTAAGATTTAAAACTCTCTTCCATAGAACTTTGTGATGCCAAATGATGAGGCGAATACTTCATCTGCATTTGTGCATAAACAGAGCGTAATTTTTTAGTAATGTCCGACATCGTTACTTCAATAGGCGTACCCATCCTCTCTTTTTTCTCAACAACAAAAGGAGGGTTGTCATGCTTAATTTGCTTTGTAGTATGACTCTTCGTATTCAAAAACTCTACCCTCATTGTATTTTAAAACACTACACCTATTAATTTTTTGCAGAGAATCGCAATAAGTAGAAAATGTGCCCTATTTTAGTAAATAGAGCTTTAAGAACTTCCAAAAATATTTAAAAGAGTGACACTTAAATTTCCTGCTCTCAAGATTTAAATTGGAAAGTGATTTCTCTATTTTCGCTTTTTTCACCATTTTGCTATTACATTACATACCTATTGACCCATTATAAGCTGAGCATGTGAAACAAAAAAAGAATATCTCCACGACCTACACTAATTTTTTTACTTTTTGTTCAAATGAAGAAGGCGATTATTGAAGTGCAAAATAAAGCAAAATGTACAATAAAAACGATGATAAAAGAGTACCAACAAATACAAGAAAGCTTATATAGTGAGAAAATCAATTATAAGTGAAATTCAATTCTAAACGATTTGGTTTCTGGTGATTATTACTATAAACTTGTAATCATACAAACAAGGAGGATAATCATGAAGATAATTGTCGCTGTCAAACGTGTTGTTGATTATAACATCAAGATACGCGTCAAACCTGACAGCACAGGCGTTGATCTGTCTCATGTAAAAATGTCTATGAACCCTTTTGACGAAATCGCCGTGGAAGAAGCAATCCGCCAGAAAGAATCTGGGAAAGTCTCGGAAGTTGTTGTTGTTTCAATTGGACCAGAAGCAGCACAAGAAACCTTACGAACAGGACTTGCAATGGGTGCCGACCGCGCTATCCTTATAACAACGGAGCAGACACTTGAGCCCTTAGCAATTGCTAAGACTCTGAAGGTTATTATTCATGAAGAAAAACCAGATATGGTTTTTTTAGGAAAACAAGCCATTGATGACGATAGCAATCAAACAGGACAAATGCTAGCAGCTCTTCTTGGTTGGGGACAAGCAACTTTTGCCTCGCGTCTAAACATAGAAAATGGACACGCAGTTGTTATCCGCGAAGTAGATGATGGCACACAAACCCTTTCCCTGCCCCTTCCCATAGTTATGACTGCTGATCTACGGCTAAATGAACCGCGTTATACTTCTCTGCCCAATATTATGAAAGCAAGAAAGAAACCTATTGAAAAAAAAGCACTGTCTGACCTTGGCGTAGATACGCGAGCACGTTTAACAATCCTTAGCGTTACAGAACCAAAACCCCGCCAATCTGGCGTCAGAGTGGCTAATGTAGCAGAGCTTGTCAATGTGCTAAAACAAACAAATCACATTTAAACTCTATAACCAATGGATCAAAAGCAATAATGCATAAAAGGGTAAGAACTTATGGCAATTCTTTTATTATCCGAACATAATACAAAAGAAACCGCAAAAACACTCACAGCAGCTCGAGCAATCAGCGATAATGTTGATATTTTAATTTGCGGAACAAAGGTTCAAGAACTTGCTGAAAACAGTGCCAAGCTCGCTGGTGTGCGACAAGTTCTTGTCGCTGAAGCTGATTATTTAGCGCATCAACTAGCCGAACCTATAGCAAATACAATCGTCAAGTTAGCTAATGATTATGATGTGCTCATGGCTGCATCTACCAGCACCGGCAAAAATGTGATGCCGCGCGTGGCTGCCCATCTTGATCTTATGCAAATTTCAGACATTATCGCCGTTCTTGCACCCGATACCTTCAAACGACCAATTTATGCAGGAAATGCAATTGAAACTGTCCGCAGCAATGATCGTCAAAAGATTATAACAGTCCGAACAGCTTCCTTCATACCAGCCTCTTTCCAAAATAACTCTGCTCCCATTAAAACAATAATACCAGCTCCCAATCCAAACCTTTCTTCTTTCATAAAAGCAGAAACCAACAAAAGCAATCGCCCTGATCTTACCTCAGCACGTATTGTAATATCAGGCGGACGTGGTCTTGGTTCGCAAGAGCAATTTATGTCACTTCTTCTACCCCTTGCAAATAAACTAGAAGCTGCTTTAGGCGCCAGCCGCGCAGCAGTTGACGCAGGCTATGCCCCCAATGATTGGCAAATTGGACAAACAGGCAAGGTTATTGCCCCTGAGCTTTATATCGCTGTCGGCATTTCCGGTGCAATCCAACATTTGGCCGGTATAATGGATGCACAAGTTATTGTAGCTATTAATAAAGATGAAGAAGCCCCCATCATGCAAATTGCTGATTATGCTCTTGTAGGCGATCTTCACCAAATTATTCCGGAGTTAGAGAAAGCTTTATAAGCCATGAATTCACCTTTGCATCACCAACGTGAAAGTATGGAATTTGACATAGTGATTGTCGGAGCAGGACCTGCAGGACTTTCTGCCGCAATTCGTCTAAAACAGATCAACCCCGAACTTTCTGTCACAATCGTTGAAAAAGGTAGTGAAGTTGGTGCTCACATTCTATCTGGAGCAATTGTAGATCCCATCGGCATTGATACACTCTTGCCAGAATGGAGAAGTGAACACGATCATCCCTTCAAAACACCAGTCACAAGTGAACAAATTTTTTTTCTAAAGCAAAAAAACGCCACAGTATTTCCCAATATTTTCCGCCCAAAAATCTTATCAAATGACGGTTGCTATATCGTTTCACTCGGTGATGTTTGCCGTTGGCTAAGCAAAAAAGCCGAAGCACTTGGCGTTGAAATTTATCCTGGTTTTGCCATATCGGAAACCATCCAGAACGATAATGGAGCCATCATTGGTGTCCTCACAGGTGATATGGGTCTTAACAAAGATGGATCTCCTGGAAAAAATTATATGCCTGGTATGGCTTTATTAGCAAAATATACTCTGATTGCGGAAGGGGCACGTGGCTCTATTGCAGAACAACTGATACAGAAATTCGATCTTAGTAAAAACCGTGAACCACAAAAATTTGGTCTTGGTCTCAAAGAACTCTGGAAAGTTGACTCCACAAAACATAGGCTTGGTTTAGTTCAACATTTCACTGGTTGGCCCTTAGACAATAATACGGGCGGTGGTGGTTTTCTTTACCACCAAGAAAACAATTTAATTTCTGTCGGCTTTGTTGTGCACTTAGATTATAAAAATCCCTATCTTTCTCCCTTTGAAGAATTTCAACGTTTTAAAACGCACCCCAAACTATATGAAATCTTCAAAGATGCAAAACGCCTTGCTTATGGTGCGCGCGTTATCAGCGAAGGTGGCTGGCAGTCTGTACCAAAACTCACCTTTCCTGGTGGAGCACTTATTGGTTGTTCTGCTGGTTTTGTTAATGTCCCTCGTATCAAAGGATCACACAATGCTATCTTATCTGGCATATTGGCAGCTAATAAAATCGCTACAGCTCTTGCGCAAGGTCGCGCCCATGATGAAGTCAAAGAAATCGAGGAACATTGGCGCAAAGGTCCCATTGGTAAAGATCTTTATAAAGCACGCAACGTCAAACCACTCTGGGCAAAATTCGGCACAAAATACGGGATTAAGCTTGCCGGCTTTGATATGTGGTGGCAACAGTTGTTCGGATTTTCCTTATTTAAAACACTCTCTCACGGGAAACCGGATTATGCATGTCTTGAACCAGCAGAAAAATTTCAACCCATTGCTTATCCAAAACCAGACGGTATTGTAACCTTCGATCGCCTTTCTAGTGTTGCACTTTCTAATACGCACCATGAAGAAAACCAACCTTGCCATTTAAAAATAGCTTCATTAGAAAAACAAAAAAACTCCGAATACGCAATCTATGGAGGGCCTTCCACACGCTACTGCCCTGCCGCTGTCTACGAGTGGCTAAACAATAATGAACACAAAACTTATGTTATCAACGCTTCAAACTGCATACATTGTAAAACCTGCGACATCAAAGATCCTAACCAAAATATCAATTGGATCTGCCCACAAGGCAATGAGGGACCACTTTATCTCAATATGTAATCATTGTTCTTTCCACTAAAATTAGGATTTACAAAACACAATAAACACAATATAAGAGTTCTTCTTCTCACAAAACAGAAACCATCCTGTACTTTCAATGCACGTTTTTTTTTTCACAATATGAAACGTACTCTATCACTACTCCCACATAAAATACTCTTACTACCAAATTACTTTTTTCATTAGAGAAATCTATAATATGTTGTTATTAAAAAACTTTTTATCTATCAATGATAAAACAATGACTAAGATAATTTTTACCATTCTGCTGTAAAGACGCAAACCATCACTCATCTTCACTATTTTTTTAATTCAGCTTTACAACCTTCGAAAACAACTACAACAATATCTTTTAAATAATACAGATTGCACAATGCCTCACGCTTTTGCTTTTCTCATTCTCTCCCTTACGAAGAACAGCACGCCATTAGGCTTCTCATTCACAAACTTACTTTAGAAAAATATCTCTATGAGGCCAATTCCCATTGTCAGTACTTTCTATGGATAATATAACGCAAAATCCATTTAGCACTACCATCTTTACGTTTATGAAAGTATGAGCAAACACCATCATTCTATTTTCCAACTCCCATTGCTGCATCTACTCTTGCACTAACTTGGTTCATAAGAAACATATTTACCCCTATCTTAAACGACTTTTATCTCTACGTTGATCCCTCTTGTGACATACAAGCAAATGTTTTTTGATTCATGATAAAAGGAATTGAAATGAAAAAAGCTTTCTGTATTCAGTGTTCTCATTCAAGTTAAAAACGAGGACTTAACTTTATAAATCAATTTATTACTATAGAAAAATTCTAAATATCAAGCTGCTTGCTCTTAAACATGTATATAATAGACAATTGTCTAGATCTGTGTTCACGCAGAACTATCAACGAATGCAGCAATACCCCTCTCATCGAGATCAGAAAAAATATTGGGCTAGCATTTTTAATGCGTAAACGGAGTATTTATTTTTTGCAAAGTGGTCTCAAGAGCCGCTATTAAAGCTCTCTTTCCCCCTTGGCGAGAAAAACAGTTTGACAAAAATTCATTTGTTCCTCCCTTCGTTGAAAACTCTTTCTCAAGCAGTGCAAAATCAAGAGATGCAGGAGAACCAGTAGTTATAATCTTGCGCATTTCATCCGTAAGATTTCCAAACATCATGGCAAGAAAGTTTGCCGACTGCTGTTTCTTTAACCCTTGTGTCACCAACCATTGATGCGCTGTTTCTATAAAATTAAAATAAACCCCCATTAATGAACCAGCAGTCATGAAAAGATCAAACTGCTCTTCCGCATCCAACACCAATGTTCCACCCAATGCATCAAATAAACTGCATAAAAATGGATGGTCCGGATAAATTGGTGTCAAATTTTTACATTCTGCCACAAAAGGAAGCGGAACAGCACGATAAACCTTATGCTTGATCCACTCTTCAACGTCTGCTGCTTTTGCCATGGCAAGCACGGAAATGACAAGCTGTTCTGGGCGAAAATGAAGAGGACGCAAGACCTCTTCTGCAGTTTGGTTGGGCAAACACAAAAAAACACAGTCACTGTCATCCAACAATATTTGATTGTTTTCAGCAATTATAACCTTATCATAATTGTGCGAAAGGCGCTCTGCTATTTGCGCATTACGCGGTGAAATAATAATAGAAGAAACGTCAAAAGCGCTCATCATTAAACCATCAACCATTGAAGCGCTGATTTTCCCCGTTCCCAAAAAGCCAACTTTCATTTCTACTCCTCGCTCTTATAATTTTAAATGAGGCTTAAGCAGTTCATATATTTCAACTAACATAAACACTAATTGAGGAAGCAACACATAACACAGAAAGAATAATCAACCCCAAATAAACTTTTGGCTTATCAAAGAGAATCGCAAAAGCAGAAAACCAACCAACGACAGCAGCCGCTAACGCAAATAAAAAGCCTTCCTTATTCATGAGCACAATATGCATTGCCATTAAACCACCAATAATCAGCGCTCCAAAAACAATTAACAAACCCGTCGCAAATTTTTCATAATCGTCCATATTTTTCTCCTCGTGGCACTCAAGCTGTTATATTACGTGCTTTCCATGCCATGTGCTCATAAAAATGAAATGTTTTTACCATAGTCAAAACGGGATAAAAACTCTTATTTATCCGACGTAAAAAATGAGGGAATATGTCGCGGCAAACGCCATGGCACAATCGCGATCAAGTCAAAGCGTATACATAAAAGAGCATAATCTTTTTGTCGTGCCAGCCAAATATCAGCTGCTGCTTCAATGCGCCTTTCGCTTAGCCGAGAAACCGCATCCATTGCTTCAGCCAATGTTGAACGCGCTTTTACTTCAACAATTAAAACAAGATTTCCACGCCGCGCAATTAAATCAATCTCACCACACTTTGTTTTAAAACGAATTTCAACGATGTAAAACCCTTTGAAGCGTAACCACCAAGCGGCCCATTTTTCTGCACGAACACCTCGATAAAAAGACTTTTGTCTCTGCTCTTTTTGCATAAGCTTACGCATCCTTCAAAAAATTTAACCGCCGAAAAAGTTCTTGCTTTTTTAAGCCAGTTTTCTTCGCTGCCAAAGCTGCCGCCCTAGCTGCAGAATGCGTACGCGCCAATTCTAATAACATTTCATCAATTTTTTGATCACTCATCACTTCAAAAGAGGAAAGTGCTTCTCCAACAAGCACAACAATTTCTCCACGAATATGTGCTTGTTTCTTGTAACTTTCAAACAAATTGCCTAAATTGGAAACATCCACTGTTTCAAACTTTTTTGTTAATTCACGGCATATTGCAGCAGGGCGATCAGACGAAAAAAGAGAGACCATATCCTGTAAAGTCTCGACAAGACGATGCGGAGATTCATAAAAAATCAAAGTTGCGGAAATAGTTTTTAATTGTTCCAATTGCCTTTGACGCTGTGCCTTGCGTGCACTCAAAAAACCCGCAAAGAAAAAGCTATCGGTGGGAAGCCCCGTCGTGACAAGAGCAGCTAAAAGAGCTGATGCACCAGGAATTGGAATAATTTTGTAACCAGCTTTGCGCGCTTCTTCCACTAGCCGAAAGCCGGGATCAGAAATAAGCGGTGTCCCAGCATCTGATACAAGCGCTACAGTTTTATTTTCTGCCAAAGCCGCTAATAACTTCGGCCCTGCTCTTCGTGCATTATGTTCATGATAAAGAAAAGTTTTTTTCTGAATACCGTAGCGTTCCAACAAAACACGCGTCACCCGCGTATCTTCACACGCTAAAACATCAACTCCTGCAAGTACTTGCAAAGCACGAAGAGTAATATCTGCAAGATTTCCGATAGGTGTTGCCACAAGATAAAGCCCCGGTTCTATGACGGGTGCAAAATAAGCATGAGAACCTATAAAATATGCTTTTTCACTCATACTTTTCTTTCATAATTAAATATCCCCTCACCACTAGATTTTACCAATATCTTTATTCATGATCATCATCGTGCATTTCTGTCAATTTTTTCACCGCTACTAAAGGATCAGCGGCTCGAATAATTGGCCTTGCCACAACAAGATGGCTTGCTCCTACAGCCAACACACTTGTTTTGATATCATAACTCGTTTTTGCTCATCCTTAAGCTTCCAACAGAACAAATTCTCAGTGTGACCAACATCCTATCAACACCAATCACCCTCCGCAAAGCTTCTGCTTCAAGAGCCGATGCGACAATTCCCCACATTTCTACATTTCGATCTTATTCAGCCCTTTTCAAGATTAAATTTTCTGGGTTATCTTTATAACCTGCATTTTTTTAAATGAACTTCATCCATCGACATCAAAACCATTACTCAAGCAAACATAAATCGCTCCCTTGAGCAGAAGATCGTTTTGGGACAAGCATAAACCGTTAACATTGAAACACTTAATTGCAATACTTTCCACAGCCTTTGCAACGGTATGATCAATATCCAGCAATTTCATATTGAAAAAGACCTTTTCTACGCTTGAACAAGATCTTTAACCAATTTCATACCACCAACAAAAACCAATTGATAGCCTATTTTATAAAACAGACATTAATCACCCAATTGCATGATCAATTTTTCTGCTTGTTTGACATCTGGAACATCTAATTCAACAATAAGACACTCACCTACTGCAATTCCCATAAAACAATCATCTATGTTCTTTGATGATTGTATCTTAAGAAAAGCTGTTAGAAAAACACAAATTTAAAAAAAGTTGTGTTTTACCTGATCAATTATCATACGATAAAGCTTTGTATGCTCTTCATTAGGCTTAGCAACAAAGATTGGCACACCATCATCTGAAGAAGACCGCAATGCAGCATCAAGTGGCACTTCTGCTAAGAATGGTACCCCTCGGCATTTTGCTTCTGCACGGGTACCACCATAGCCAAAAATATCGTAGCGTTTTCCCGTATCAGGAGCAATAAAATAACTCATATTTTCAATAAGTCCTAAAATAGGAACATTGACTTTCATAAACATTTCTATCGCTTTACGCGCATCAACTAAAGCAAGATCTTGCGGAGTAGAAACAATCAACGCACCCGTCAACTGCACTTGTTGAGCAAGCGTCAATTGCGCATCCCCTGTACCTGGTGGCATATCAACCACCAAAACATCAAGAGGTTCCCATAAAACATCTCTTAGCAATTGCGTCACAGCCGCCATGACCATGGGACCACGCCATACCACCGGCTTTTCCTCTTCAACCAAAAATCCCATCGACATTAGTTTAAGGCCAAATTTTTCAAGAGGTTTAAGCTTTTTCCCATCAATGAGCTGTGGTTTTTGGTTAACAAGTCCTGTCAAACGTGGCAAAGATGGACCATAGATATCCGCATCCATCAAACCCGTTTTGAATCCAGAATCTTGTAAAGCTAAGGCAATATTTATTGCCATTGTAGATTTTCCAACCCCCCCTTTTCCAGAAGCAACCGCAATCACATGCCGCACACCTTCTATAGGTTTTTTTGCAGGCAATCCATCTGCTCTACGTTTTGGAGTAGAAAAAACTGTATCTCTATGCACCTGAGAAGATACCTTCGGTCTTTTTTCTGCCGTAAGTGTGACAACAACAGATTCAACCCCATCCAAAGCACGTACCACTTCTTCAGCAGCACGGCGCAATGGTTCCCACTCTTGCACACGCCCATCCGGAACTGTAATGGAAAAGAAAACTTTGCCATGAGCAATCAATATCTCTGAAAGAAGTCCCAATGATACAATATCGTTTTCAAAATCCAACCCTTTGACTTTATGTAACGCATTGCGGATAACCTCACTTGTGATAGGATTCACGCTTTCTCCTCTTTATACAAATGCCAGAAATACACCAACAGGAACCAAAAACACTTCAACTTAACCACTTGAAGTTTCCCATTTTACAATTCTTGTAAAATGTAAATATCTTATACTTTATCTCTTTTTAAGCACTAAACCAACCTCAAATAAAAGCCTCAAGCAGAAAATTTAGTATAAAATTCTATTAAGCATTTTTGTCATACAATCACTTTACGAACGTTTCTACAAAGGCCTTTAAGAGGTAAAACATGAGCGAACTTCTTATGCTAAATATACTTTGACTATAATCATACCACCAAAAGTCACGATTATTTTTTACTCTTTTAAGACCTTAATCATTTACTTGTGTTATAAAAAGAAATAACTGTCAATTGAGTCATTGTAACCAGTAATTATTTTCCTTAAATTTTAAGGTATTACAAACAAAACGTACGTACAGGAGAAGCTTTTTGTCTTTTTAAAAGAGAGAGAGAAAAATAATCTGAGATTGACTTTTTTTATGTTTTTCCTTATGGGTTAGCAGTCGTATGATAGGATAAGACTGTTCATCTAACTGCCCATAGAATTAAGAAGGGCCGCACTCCGCGGTATTTAAATAAATGAAACGTACTTACCAACCCTCTAAACTTGTCCGTAAACGCCGCCATGGGTTTCGTGCACGTATGGCAACAGCTAGTGGCCGTAAAATTATTGCTGCAAGGCGTGCCCGTGGACGTAAGCGACTATCTGCTTAACTATTCAAATTTTCACAACAGTTGGGTATTGCCCATCACTTCTCCGTTGTGAAATTTTCGTTGTGAACCTCTGATGCCTGCTTTTGCAGGCATTTAGCAAAATTGCAAAATGTTCTTTATGAAGAAAAAACATCCCTGCCGCATTCGCAAGAGAGCGGATTTTTTGGCTGTACGCACAGGAGAAAAACGACGTGGTCCTTTATTTTTGCTCGAAGTTAAGTCCCATGAACAAACAGCAGAAAAATCTCCTCTTGTTGCACGTGTAGGCTTTACTGTTACGCGTAGAAACGGCAATGCTGTCAAACGCAATCGTATCAAAAGACGTCTGCGTGAAGCAGTGCGAATTGGTTTAGCAGGCAACATGGAAGCAGGAACAGACTATGTGATTGTAGCGCATCCTGATGTGCTCCACGTACCTTTTACATCTTTGATTAATGAATTAAATCGACGAATAAAACAAAAAACAAAACATCAGCAACGTTCAACAGGGTAGTACGAATGGAATATAACCGCAATTTCTTTATCGCCATTGGATTATCTTTCGTAGTGCTTATCGCATGGCAATTTCTTTATGTTGCTCCCAAACAGGCTGAGTTACAAAAAAAACAAGCAATCGCTCAGCAATTCTCAAAACAACAGTCCGCACTTGCTACTGACAAAACAAATTTCTCTGACATTGCACCAACACCTGGATCAATATCTCCAATCAATCGTCCAATGACTCCTGAAGTTCGAAATGCTGAATTAGCCAAAACAAACCGTATTGCGATTAAAACCAATGAACTTGAAGGCTCCATTAATCTTGTTGGTGCAAAATTTGATAATCTTCTGCTCAAAAAATATCGCCTGACAGTAGATAAAAACTCACCAGAAATTGCTTTGTTAAACCCCAAAGGATTCACAACGACCTACCTTGCTGAATTTGGTTTTGCAAGTTCATCTTTGTCAGCAGAATCCTTACCACAATCTGACACACTATGGCAAATAGAAGGAAACAATACGACACTGACCCCTTCAACACCCGTTACTTTAATTTATAATAACGGACAGGGACAGATCTTCCGCCGTATCCTTTCTGTTGATGATCACTACATGTTTACCATTGAAGACTCTATCAGTAATGAGGGAGATAAACCGGTATATCTCTCGTCTTATGCCCGCGTTGCACGTGCAGCTCCACCAAAAGATACGAATGCAACCTATTTGCTTCATGAAGGCATGATAGGTATCGCAGGTGATTCACTTAAAACTGAAAAATATAAGGACTTAGCGGAACTTGATCCTAATCCTAATAATGGCCAAAAAAGTATAAGTTTCTCCAAAGTGACAGGAGGTTGGATTGGTATTACTGATAAATATTGGGCTGTAGCAGTTATCCCTCCACAAGATAAAGAATATACAAGTCGCTTTATTTATTTTGACCGCTTGCAGACGCATTATCAGTCTGACTTGCTAGGGACACTTTTAACTATTGCCCCGAATGAAACAAAAACCGTTACAAATCGTCTTTTTGCTGGTGCAAAACAAGTCGAAATCATTAATCACTATCAAAATGACCTGAAAATTAAGAAATTTGCTCTTTTAATCGATTGGGGTTGGTTTGATTTCATCACAAAACCAATGTTTTCTCTCATTGACATTCTCTATAAGCAAACAGGCAATTTTGGTGTCGCCATTCTTCTAGTCACAGTGCTCTTGAAAACACTTCTCTTCCCGCTAGCGAATAAGTCCTACAAATCTATGGCGCGCATGAAGCTTGTACAACCAATGTTGCTAGAAATTAAAGAAAAGTATTCAGATGATCGAGTTAAACAACAACAAGCAATAATAGAACTGTATAAAACCCAAAAAATTAATCCTCTTGCAGGTTGTTGGCCAATGTTTGTTCAATTTCCAATATTCTTTGCTCTTTATAAAGTTCTGTATATCACCATCGAAATGCGGCATGCACCTTTCTTTGGTTGGATTAAAGATTTAGCAGCACCCGATCCAACTTCTCTTTTTAACTTATTTGGCCTCTTACCATACGCAACTCCAACGTTTCTTACGATTGGTGCATGGCCTTTGATTATGGGAATAACGATGTTTTTACAAATGCGTATGAATCCAGCCCCTCAAGACCAAACACAAGCTATGATCTTCACGTGGATGCCGGTTGTTTTTACTTTTATGCTTGCTTCCTTCCCTGTTGGTCTTGTCATCTATTGGGCATGGAACAATATATTGTCGATGATTCAGCAAGGGATCATGATGAAACGTCAAGGAGTTAAAATTGAACTTTTTGATAACCTTAAAGCTATATGGCGAAAATCACCTAAAAAAGAAGTGCATAAATGACAAAATATCCTTCCTTTTCTGGAATTTTTTCTCGTAATTGGATTTTTATTTGTGGTGTGCCAACACTATGCTTTCTTCCACCCGAAGGACCACCAGAGATCGCATTTGCGGGACGCTCCAATGTTGGGAAGTCATCTTTGATCAATGCACTCGTCCAACAAAAAAGCTTGGCACGCACCTCAAACACACCAGGACGTACTCAAGAACTTAATTACTTTGTACCCGATGGTTTCAGTGGGCAACCAGGAGATCTTCCCCCTATGGCACTTGTAGATATGCCAGGTTATGGTTTTGCCGCAGCTCCTAAAAACCTAGTTGATGCGTGGACAGATTTAATTTTTAGCTATTTACGGGGGCGCACAACACTAAAACGTGTTTATGTCTTGATTGATTCACGTCATGGAATCAAAAAAAATGATGCAGACGTCCTAGATCTCCTTGATAAGGCAGCCGCTTCTTATCAAGTTGTTTTAACTAAAAGTGATAAAATAAAATCGAATGCCCTTGAAAAATTAATAATAACCACAAAAGCAAAGCTCCTTAAACGTCCAGCAGCTTATCCTGAACTTCTTGTGACATCTTCAGAAAAAGCATTAGGTTTGGAAGAATTGCGTGCTGCCATTTTGCAAGCGATTGCAGTATAGAATACATTCCTGTCATTAATAGTTTATTAAATATAATTGTTAGCTGCTGCTAATAAACTTGCACTTCCAGTAAAGCACCTTTATAAAAATTCCTATTATTTTAAAGAATTCTTATCAACTCTATTTTATAGTGTAGGTTATGCTAACACTTTTTCACTCTCCCTTATCTTCTGGCTGCCGCTTTATACGCCTTATTCTTGGAGAATATAGTATAAGTACTCAACTTATTGAAGAACATGAATGGGCCAGAAGACACGAGTTTCTCGCACTCAATCCAGCTGGCCATGTCCCTGTTCTTCTTGATGAACACGAAGTTCCATTATCAGGAGCCATAGTTATCTGCGAATATTTGGATGAAACATATGGAAGCCTAAGACAAGAAAATAAATTTTTTCCAGAAAATCCTTTAGATCGTGCCGAAGTACGCCGTCTCAATGACTGGTTTTTAAATAAATTTGAAAATGAAGCTACGCGCCATATTGTACGAGAACGAATCTATAAACGTGAAATGCCGTTAGCCATTGGCGGTGGTGCCCCCAATTCACAAATTTTACGCAATGCACGCGCAAATATTCTACCACATATGAACTATCTAAATTGGCTCTGTGCATCTCGCGACTGGTTAGTCGGCTCTGAATTATCTTATGCGGATCTAGCAGCCGCAGCTTCTGTTTCTGTACTTGATTTTCTAGGAGAAATTGACTGGGATCAATCCCCCGCCGCCAAAGACTGGTATATGCGGATTAAATCGCGACCTTCTTTTCGCTCTCTTTTAACAGATCGCATCCGAGGAATTGTAGCAAGTCCTCATTATACAGATCTTGACTTCTAAGCACCTCTCCCAAAAAGTGAAAGCAATATTTCACATCAAAGAGAATATAGCTCTGTACCGATAAAGTCTTATACATTTTTATACACTATGCATAATCTCTATTCTCCAAAATATATGTTGAAAACGTATTGTATAACATTCACATTGTTTACTCTATACAAGCAAAAAGGTGTTTATCATCATGCACTTCTATAAACGGGCAATTTCTTCACATAACTAAAGAAGTAAAATTTTTCCCTTTAGGAAAAAAGAACCGTTGGAAAGAAGGAGAGAATTTTCCTATATTGTAAGAAGTAAAGTGTCTTAAGGAGAAAAATATGCGCCTTACAGTTGTTGGTGCGAATGGAAGAATGGGACGCGAGCTTATTACAGCGATCCAGCGTAGAAAAGACATAGAACTTTGTTCTGTGCTCGTGCGCAAAGGATCACCTTTCGTCAACAAAGATGCCAGTACATTGATTAGCTCAAACCTTCTTGGCATTCGTGTCACTGATGATCCCGCAAAAGCTTTTTCTAACACAGAAGGTATTTTAGATTTTTCGCAGCCACAAGCTAGCATTCTCTATGCCAACTATGCTGCTCAAAAAGGACTTGTCCATATCATCGGAACAACTGGGTTTAGCAAAACAGAAGAAGCACAAATTGCAGATTTCGCAAACCATACAACTATTGTCAAATCTGGGAATATGAGCCTTGGAATAAATCTCTTAGCAAACCTTGTAAAAAAAGCCGCACAAGCATTAGAATCCGATGATTTTGACATTGAAATTTATGAAATGCATCACTCTGGCAAAGTTGATGCCCCTTCTGGAACAGCTCTCCTTCTTGGGCAAGCCGCAGCTGAAGGTCGCAGTGTTATGCTAAAAAATGTGAGTGTTAGCAGACGCAGTGGCCATACAGGTGAACGCGAAAAAGGCACTATTGGCTTTACCTGTTCACGAGGTGGAACGGTTGTTGGCGACCATAGTGTCACTTTTGCCGGCCAGAATGAGCGGATCATTCTTTCACACATAGCGCAAGAACGCTCTATTTTTGCCAATGGTGCATTAAAAGCAGCTTTATGGGCAAAGAACCATGAAAATGGCCTTTATTCAATGCTCGATGTTCTTGGGTTGAATGATGAATTTTAAACAATCAATGTAATACAGGAAATTCATAATGGGACGCACGCTTGTAATAATCCGTCATGGACAAAGTGAATGGAATCTCAAAAATCTTTTTACCGGTTGGAAAGACCCAGATTTGACAGAAAAAGGTCATGCAGAAGCAATAGCAGCAGGAAAAAAACTTAAAGAAGCTGGTCTAAAATTTGATATCGCTTATACATCTGCCTTACAACGTGCACAAAAAACGGCTCAGCACATTTTAGAACAAATGGGACAATCAGATTTGGAACTGATAAAAACCCCCGCATTGAATGAACGCAATTATGGTGATCTATCTGGTCTAAATAAAGATGAAGTACGTCAACAATGGGGGGAAGAACAAGTGCAAATATGGCGTCGCTCCTATGCTATTGCGCCCCCTAATGGAGAGAGCCTACGCGATACTGGGGCACGTGTTTGGCCTTATTATCTTTACCATATTCAACCGCATATTTTGCGCTCTCAAACTGTTTTGATCGCAGCACATGGCAACTCTCTTCGTGCTCTTATTATGGTACTTGAAGGCCTAAACGGTGAGGAAATTATATCTCAAGAATTAGCAACTGGCATTCCTATTATTTACACATTCAATTCCGACTCAACAATTGCATCAAAGACAATTATCAAGCCTTAAATTCCTAAAACTGTAATGAATACCGATAGTTTAATCCAATAGTTTTCAGCTGGAAAAGAAATTCTATAATTTTATTGACAGAATTATCTCACAAGCTTAGATGATTTTTATGGCCCAGATGGCGGAATTGGTAGACGCGCAGGTTTCAGGTACCTGTGCCGCAAGGCGTGGAGGTTCGAGTCCTCTTTTGGGCACCATACTCTTTTTTACAACGTACAAATTGTTGATTTTATTTATTTTTTTAAAGGTGAGGGATACGTAAATAAAGGTGAGGGAATAGGATTTTCAAATGTGCCTCTATAAAGCACATCTTTTCTCGCCAAGTTTTTCTATTAACGCCTTAAATTTTTTTAGGTCATGTTGCGAAAAACGATTAAAGTTTCTAACGAACATACCGGCAACTTCACGACTCAATGAATCAGAAGGCCTTATTGTAAAACTCGTACGGCAAGCATCATCTGCTTTTCTTAAAAGAGAAGCAGTATCCTGATCCAAAGCATAGAGTTCAATGATTTTTTCCACCATACGAGCTGGTGCAGACTTTTTTCCAATTTCCACAGAAGATAAAAATGCTGAAGATACGCCTAATTTTTGAGCCATGTCGAAAAGGCGTTCGGAGCGATCAATGCGAAGCTTACGTAAAATTTTACCAAATGATGTGAGCATCTAAACACCTTTTCTTTTATCTCATAAAAACTATAATAAGAATTTTTTAATAAGAAATACTACATTTTATGTATATTTTCATTTTTTTACTAAATTAGTATAATATATTATAAATATAATTTCTATTATTATAATTCTGTATGATTTATTACTATAAATAATATAGAATTATTGTATTTTTAATTTTTTGAAAACCACTGCTTTAGATGCGTAAAAATATTGTCTAGTGCATCCATGAGGCGTGCAAATTCAAGAATGAATAGAAAGATGATGAACACGATCCATTTCATAAAACGAGACATCACTTTCAAACTTTGGTAGGTAAAGATCATTTCTTGAAGCATTTCTTTTTCTGCTTCCGTAAGCTCTGTTGTTTTTTTAGTCTTTTTTCTGACCATGTTTCCACCAGCACAAGCATTCACCTTGTTTGTTATGCTTTAAGATATCTCTTGCTAAGTTTGAGCTGATGGCGTTCAGATCTTGTTTGCTTAAGTAAATGGGCATCCAACCTAGACAGGAAACAGACCTATTTGTCGCGCACCCAGTCAGAGAGATCAGCACGCACATCAGCATCACTTTTCTTGTTAATCTCATTTTCCACCTTAAGCCTTGTTGCTGCTGCTTCTAAAACTTTCTTTGTTTGCTTCTGTTGTTCAAACTTCTTTCCAAGGTAAAAGGCTTTCGCTATGGCCATAAAAAAAGCAGCCAAAGCTGCCATCATGAGTACAAAGTTTTTCTTTACCCGCCAGATCATAAGCGCTGCTCATGAAAACGTTTGGCTATAAACATAACACCGATACAGGCAGCTATAATCATAATGGCTGCCAAAGCCCATTGAACTGGACCATTGCCTGCTAACAAGCCTCCAAGTCCAGAAAAAGAGCCTATAATGGGGGCAAGTGCTTCTATTTTGAAAAGCCCTGTTGTTTCTTTTGTCTCTACTGCTTGATAATTGGAAGAAACATAAGAGCCTTTTGCCCATAAGCCTGCTTCTGCTGCACGCCGATGGACAAGACCTTGAAGACGTTTTCCTCCCGCTTTGGTCCATTTCTGTAATTCAGTCGGTACGGCTTCATAATCCCCTTTATTCAGCTTTTTAAGCAGTGTAGAACTTTTGAAAGCTGCCAGCCCCACATTATAACAAAAGGAAACAAGAGCACCAAACTGCTCATCACTTAAGTCCACACAAACCGCTTTTTCCACCGCCCGTTCATATTGCCGCAAATCTGTTAAAAGCACGGTTTCGGCTTGTTTTTCTGTAATCACCATATCCTCAACAACCTTTGGTTTACCAGCTTTTTCGGTATGACCATAACCAATAGTCCAAATGCCAGAAACATCTTGATAAGCATGTAGTCGCAAGCCCTCCCATTTTTTAAGACAGTGTAGACAATCTTTACTTATTTTCCGTGCCATTGCTCAATCCCACTTTATAAATATACCTTTATTAACACTGCGCCATCTCCACCATCACCGCCTGATGAAGATGTCGCATCTTTACCGGGAAAGTAACCACCACCACCACCGTGGCAAATCTCATAGCCGCCATCACCACCATTGCCACCCCACATACTATGGCCACCAAGACTCCTGAAAAAACGAATGTCAGTGCAGCCACCGCCACCACCACCGCCATAAACACTGTTTCCTCCGCGACCACCAAAGCCACCAAAAGCTTTACCATCAGTCCCATCACTACCGCGTCCATAAGGACCGCCGCCGCCGCCGCCGCCATAAACACTGTTGCCACCATAACCCCCAGCACCGCCATGACCACCAAGTCCACTCCAGTTACCAGAGGCATCACGCCCTCCTTTAGTACCATCACCCCCTTTACCACCGCAACCACCGCAGCCATAAATACTGTCGCCACCATAACCCCCAGCACCGCCAGAGCCACCATCCCCATCACTTCTAGATCCACTCTTTCCACCATCTCCTCCGCGACCACCATTGGATAAAAAATTTTCTCCCCCATCTCCTCCGTCACCACCAATCCCACCATCTCCTCCGCGACCACCATTACCACCTTTTCCACCCATAAAGCCTTTACCGCCGCGACCACCGAAGGAACCAACAGTTTCCCCTCTATAACCAAGAGCACCATCAACACCACCATAGGGGTGTTTTCCTGCTCCACCCAAAGCCTTAATAAAATTACCAACTTGTGTGGACTCACCATTTTTATTGCCAGAAGCTACACCACCTTTTCCAATACGCACTGATGGATTATTTCCAAGAAACTTTTTCTTTGTCCTCACATAGGCACAACAACCACCAGCTCCCCCACTGCCATCATAAAAACTGTCTCCAGCATTGCCACCTCCCCAAGCCCATATTTCAAGCTCAGTTTCACCAGTGACTCCTTCTGGCCAAGGGATCTCTCCACTTTCTGTTATGAGAATTTCAAGAGGCTTGCTGTTACCGCCACCACTGCTGTCATTATTCGCTTTAATTGAAGCCATCAGATTGGCAGGCGATATAAGCGCATCAACTGTTTTTGTACCATCTATCCAGTCTTGTTTTTCAAGAGGTTGAATTAAATCAATTTCTTTTTGCACCTTATCAGCTGTTTCTTGTGCTTTATCGGCCTTCGTTTGCGCAACATCCGCCACGGCTTTTACAGTGTTGGCTGTTGTTTGTGCAGTTACCGCAACATCTTTTGCCTCTACAGCATGATCTTGTGCATCCTTTGCTGTACTTAATGCAAGATTTGCAATGTCTTTTGCCTCACCTATTGCATGTCCACCCTCTTGCACATTTTTTTCAATTGTATCAATTTTTGCAATCAGTGTACGTTCTTGAGATGTTAATATAAAATGCTTTTTTCCTTCTTTCATATTATCCATATCAAAAGCATCTTTTTCTATTTGATTTGGATCATAGACCGATTTTGATAGCGCAAAATAACTAATGGTTTCCTTGAGATCACAGGGAGATATAGGATAATTAGCCCCTTCATCTCCCATATACCACTTTTCTATTGTTGGCTGAACAGGGGTTAACCACTGCAGTTTTAACCTTTCTTCTTTGGTTAAAATCTTTTTTGTAACGCCTTCAGTCATATTTTCCATAGAAAAAGCATTTGACTTCACATTGTCAGGATCATATGCAGCAGCGTTCATATCACCAACCCCTAAAGAAGATGGGTTTACCCAGCCAACGCCTGATAATACGGTATTCTTACTAGGATCCCCTTTTGCCTCAATATCGTAAATTGTTGCTTTGTCTTTATAAGCAAGTGCCCCAATATCCCTCTTTGCAACCGCTTCATCAGCCTTTTTCCCCTGAGCAGCAGAAGCAAAATATTCCACCTGATAAGCCGCCGCACTACCAACAGAAGTGGGAGCAAGAACTTTATCGTCTAAAATACCTTCTTTGACTTCTTCTTTTGTTGCTGGTTCAATCATAAGTTTATGCGTGTGATGGAGAAGTGGCATCGCATTCAATTCCTTAATTAGTTGATTTTTAGGGGTGTGCTAGAAGGTGAACATTGCAATCGCAATTCATCAATGACTTTTTGCATGGTCTCTATGCGTTTATCTGTTGCTTCTTGGTAAGCTGTAAAAGCGCTTAAAAGATCATGCCGAACATCGTTTTTGATAAGATCAAGAATCTTATTCAATGGCGCATGAACTATTTTATGACTTGCATAAAAAAGGACGCGAATCTGCTCCGCGTCCGCAATATCATCAATAGCGGATAGGTTATTGAGCATCCGAAAACCTCATGATTTTATGGCATAAACAACCGTTGCATTCACAGGCCGCGTTTCTGCCTCACCCGTTGCAGAAATAGTAATCCCATGCGTATGCGCACCAGCAAACTTTGTCGTACCTGATATGGTTTCACGCCTATAATAAGGATTCCTGTGACCAATGTCATTGGCGTTCATCCCAACTCCATTATACTGAAACTGATGTGTATGCTCACCTGCCTCTTCAATGAAGCCAAAATGCGTATGTGATTTTATGCTACCTTGCTGTATATAAGCAAATTGTCTATTTGGGTCTATACCACGACCAGCATCAAAGCCACGTAAAAATACTCCTCTAAAATCAGGAACTTTAAAGGTTGTATCGCTGTATTTTCCCCATTTGTCGCCTATTGCCTTGAATAATTGCGGATAATCTTTGCGTTCATAAGTTGCACCATCACACAAAAGCCAACCGCTTGGCACTTCTTGCATAGCAAATGCCGCAATAAATCCAGAAGGAAAGGTTTCTACCTTTGGTGGTGGAAGCGGTGTAGGATTTAAGAGATACCAGCCATCATGATCTTTTGTTGACACATCACTATTATAAACTATTTCATAAATACCGCCTTTTTGTAGTTCACCACCTTCTAATGGCATGATACCCATATTTGTGGCTTTATAGAGTGGTTTCGCTCCTATACTATTAACATTTACCGTCGTAGAACCAGTATTCACATCACAGGCCTTAAAACGTACAATGATATCATTTTTGTATTTTGCTATGGGCGAAACCGTTGTCAGCGTGATTGATGTTGTTTTTTCTTTTGCATTTGCAATAAAAGTTGAGTTAATAGAGCCACCATTATCTGCAAGATATTCACGCACACGCTGCATCATCGCACGCGCACTATCATTGACAGAACTAGGAGGCTGCCCTTCTGCCCAATTAATGACATTATCTGAATTAGCATTTTTATCAGCTATCAGTGACCAATCGTAAATATCAGACATTATAAACCCCAGTTCTTCTTAATAACTTTTCCCGTAATTGCTCTTCTTTTTGCCGTCCATATGAGCTAACAGACTTCTTCCTTGATGGATCAATTAAAGATGTTAAATCCGTAGAACGTGTACTTGATGATGAGAAGCCTGCCATGATTGGCTCCTGCATCATTTGCTGCTGTGCCATCTGTACTTGATGATTTTGTGCATCCGCATTCTGTTTCATCAAATGAAGCAAACCAGAAAAACCCTTTTTAAGATTAGGAGACATCATTTCAGGGGATTGCTGTGTATTCTCTGCAATTAATTTGTCCCCCTGCATCGCCTTTTGTAACCATTCAATGCCGTGCAATGATTGCTCGTGTAACAAAACATTATCTGGCAATGAAACTCTTTCATCATTAGCCGTTGGCCAATTGTTTTGCTGCAGTTGTGGCATTTTATTCGAAGCCCCTGCCGTTTGGTTGTAGAACTTATAAATATGATTCATAAAGTCCCTGGCTGTAGCTTCACTCCATCCACCATTGAGTGTTACTTCTTGTCGACCTAAAAGCTGACTTGCTAGCATATTGGGATTCTTAATGAGCTTTACCGCCCCTGCTGGCCCTTGTTGATGTGCTAGGTAAAGCTCTGCCTCTGATGGCTCTCTGCCCAATGCTGTTTGCAAATAACGTACATTGTCCTTTGTCAATCGCCCCATAGCATCTGTTGCTTGAAAAGGATCAAACTTATTATTCAGTTGATACTGTTTTGCTGTTGAATCTAAAAATTGATACAGCCCCCCCGCACTACTTTTCTTACTTTTTGCATTTGGATTCCCATGACTTTCTATCATAGCAACGCGTTTCAGAAAATTTTCCGGCAAACCATATTTTTGTGCTGCCTGTGCTATAGCGCGATTAACATTGGAAGAAAAATTTATCACTAGTTTATAACCATTCTATCTGCGCTACCATTTAAAAGAACACCAAGAAAATTGATGAGTTTTGTATGATTTTCCCGCGTTATTAAGCGTTTCTTTTCCGCTTCATGAAACGTTTTAATTAACTCAACAGCTTTTTGTCTTGCTAACCCAAAGTTCCCTTGATCTCGCGCTGTTACGAGAGCCGCAATATCTCTTTCTACCTCTCTATGAGATGCCCGTATCATTCTCCCCCATGGCGTTGTGAATATTTTTGTTGCCAACTTCATGAGACTACTCTTCTTTATATTATCAGCTTTATTTGCTGCATTAGCTTCCACTTCACCTATGTGCCTTGGCAATCGTGCAAAAAGCTTTGATCTTTCAACCTCTGGTCGCAACACATTTATAAGCTGCTTTGCTTTATCATCGCCAAAAATCATCCGTAATTTTTGGTAACCATTTTCTGTATCAAATAAGCTTGATAGATTGTGTTCAGGGTTTCTTGCATTGCCTGCTGCGTGTTCTATCTGTGCGCGAACACCTTTTTTAAATGCATCTCGTTCCATCGAACCAATATCCGAAAGCTGATTTTTGATCGTATCAAGATCAACACTCTTTTGCATTGCCTCTTTTCCTCGGTCTAAAGCATCACCAATCTCGAGCTCGCCACGATAAATTTTCCGCGCTTTGGCATAGTCTGGAGATGACGTATCCAAAACGTCCAGAATGCGTTGTTTGAAGTCAGTCAAATCTCGAGCATATCCCCATTTTCCTTTGATACGAGCAGAATTAATTTGATCATCCAAAACCTCTTTCATCTTATGTAAAATCCGCATATTCAGCTTTGGATATCCATTGCTCCCTATAACTGTTGCATCCACTTCATTTGGCATTCGCGCAATTGCTTTTGTATATGCTTTTTGGAATGCAGGGGTTTCTTGCAAGAGTGATAAATCTTCACTTACAGCATTTGAAATGGGAGCAGCTTTCGCTTTTTTATAGAATGGGCCAGCCTTTTCCTGTGCTTTTTTGATAATCTCCTTCTTTAAATCGAGCGTATCTACTTTGGGACCCATCGCTTCCGTCAATTCGTCCTTTACTCGTGCAACACTCGCATCTTGTCTAGCTCCTAAACGGTTACTTACTATTGAATATGTATCGGGATCTTTTTTTGCAGACTCAAAAGCTCTTGCGGAAAGACCATCATGAAGATCAATAATCATTGCGTCAGAACCACGCTGTTTTAAGAGCATGTCAAGATTATCAACACTTTCATCGCCTAATGTATGGCTTACCTTTTTGAGCGCTTTTTTGCTTATTTTAAAGACCTCTTTCTCTGGCTTTTGTATTGAGAATGCTGCTTTTTCAGCTGGGTTTATAAATTTTCTTAATGCTTTTTTTGATACTTTACCTGTTCCTTTGAGAAAGCTTGTAACAAAAGGGGTCACTTTTGATACTTCACTTGCAACAAACGGAGTCGCCAAACCGAACCCAGCACCAAGTATGGCAGATCCTATGCTATCTTCAAGGCCTTCACCCTCACCACTACCCGCTATCGCGCCATAACCTACACCGTATTTTACCGCACGCCGCCGGCTAAACTTTGCTGCTTCTTTCTTTGCGGTTGCTTTCATTGCTGCTTCACCTGCTGCCCTTGCTGCTGCTCTGTTAGCACCTCCGGCTAAAGCAGATTGAATTGCC
Source organism: Bartonella sp. B12(2025) (assembly GCF_053795135.1). Lineage (NCBI taxonomy): Bacteria > Pseudomonadati > Pseudomonadota > Alphaproteobacteria > Hyphomicrobiales > Bartonellaceae > Bartonella > Bartonella sp. B12(2025). Next base: position 1,111,740 of record NZ_CP200031.1, read on the forward strand.
CTTTCTCCCGCAGCTAAAGCTTTACTTGTTACTTGTGCTCCCATAGCGCCTGCTCTACTTCCCAAAATAACATCAGCACCAAGCGCACTGCGCATCGCTGCTGCTACACGCGCAGCGCCAGCAGTTAAACCAGCCGTCGGAATAAGTGCCGTGGTGCCAATAGCCCCTGCTCCACCCATTATATTGCCTGCAATGGATGCATAAGGATGTTCCTTATCCGCAGCCCTTTGATAATCACGCCATCTCTTTGTCACTTCTTTATATTTTTTAACTGCCTCTTCATCTCCACTCCAATAAGCAATAGGACCAGCTGCTAATATTCCTGCAAGCTCATCATCATAGCCCATTGTAAACCCGTGAAGCGAACCCCATCCAAAAGCACCAGCAGCACTTGGATGTGGACCATCTTCCTTTGTTGCACTATTATTTCCTGTAACAGAACCACTTGGCCTTTCCTTATTTTTCGAGAAAAGCTCTTGAAGCTGTTCTGGTGTATAGTCACTTATATGCCCAATGACTCTTGTGTTTTTACGATCAATAAGAGGGGGGATTAACTCAGCCATTGGTTTGTTTCTCCTTAATGCGGCCGTCACTATCAACAAACAGCACACCTTCCGGCAATGCTTCTATCTGTTTTTCTAGTGGATCATTTGACTGTGCATGATTTCCCTTATAAGCATCTTCTCCATAAGCAGCTCGAATGAGTTCACGTGTTGGCTCTGCACCACCAAAAAGAATTGCCCGTGTCGCTGCATTGGATTTATTGAAGGTATCGATAACGGTTTGTAGAGATTCTTTCATTTGTTTTGCTGAAAGGTCTTGATTCAGTGCTGCTATAGAATTTTGCAACGCTTGCAATTCCATATTAGACAAATTCCCAAAGCCAGATGCGCCATTTGGTGAAAATGCTTTTGCTTTTCGCAATGCATCAAGGGCAATATTAGACTTCAGAGTCTCGAGCATATGCCCAAATCGTGCGGCCTCAAATCCTGGAATTTTTGCTAGCCAATAACCCAACCCGCCAACAATGTGCGGACTTTCATCAACTATTTTCATTAATTTTTCTGACGTTTTTATAACAAGTTCTGATTTGGCGGTTGTCTCCATAATTTGCTGTTGCTTTTTCTGCCTTTCTTCTATCAGTTTCCGTTCAGCAGCAGTTCCTGCAATCGGCATAGCACGTATGCCATTTGGTGCATTTTTATCCGGAATATACTGATATCCCATTTCAGGCTTTGATACTGTATTCCCAAAATCTAGCCCCAATTTATCTGTCCAGGACTTAGAAGCGGACTGTTGTCCTCCCTGTATAGGTGTAATTTTCCCTGTGCTTGTTGAGACCTGGAAAGCCATATCATCGGGGAGCCCCTGTCCTGCCTTTTCTTCTTTCGTTAGTGTTCTATAGCCTTCTTGAGGGCTTAATGCACTGCCAATAATTTTCATGGCAAGATCAGGGGATTGCGCGATCATTTGCGCATCTTTCTCGCTATACCCCCTAGACTGTAAAAACTTTAAAGTTTGTTTACGTTGTGCCCTTGCATTGTTGCCTTGTTGCAAAGCAATAGCCGCATTTGAAAAACTCTCTTGTGGTGTGTTTCCTAAAGCTAAACCAGAAAAAAAGTCCATTAAATGCCCAGAAAATTCCGAATTTTTGAATCGTTCCCACAAAGTACCCGGATTTGCATCTGTATGGATAAAATCTTTCAGTGAGTTTACATAATCGGTTGCCTGTTCAGAAGTCCCATTATTCGCCTCTAAATCCTTTTCTTCTCGCAAAGGCGTATCAGAGAGCATTTCCTCGTTGATAGGAGTCTCTCTCTGTAGCTCTTCTGGTACAGATTTCTTGTTGAGCTCAGCGACATAATTCATCGCATCTTTCTGCTGTCGTTGTGCCTCACCCTCATTAGGTCTATCAATGTTCGCAACAAGCGGAGATTGTGGGATCAATGATTCAACGTCTCTTCCCTTTAAAAAATTATGATTATCTTGTTCTTGCGCCTCTTGTGTTCTAACAGAGTACTTCGAATAATCCGGCAAGGGAGGCGCTTGATGTTTTAAATCCTCAGTGGACATAAGCAGTTCTGCTGGTTCTTTTTTCTCAGTTGCTTCTCTCCCCCCACGAGATCCACGAATAAGCTCCGAAAAACTAACTTTTTGCGGGTTATCAGATCTGTCGGTATTGTAAAAAGGATCCGTGCTAAAAGCAGCACGCTCTAAAAAACTAGGCCTGTATTGTCCTGCAAACGGCGTGCTTGGAGGCGCAGAAAGCGTTTTTAGAAATTTCTCTGGCCGAAGCAAAACTTGGGTCACAAAAGGATAAAGAATTTTTGGATCAAGCAAACTTAACATACTCATATTGTTTGATTCTTTTTGTTCCATCACTGTACCCTTTCCATGTTAAAGCCAAGTTTGCTATAATCAACATGCAAAAAGCCTGTTGCCTTATTCAAAAAAACAGCTTTGGGATTTGTTTTTAAAACTTCCTGCGCCATCACACCGCGATAGCGCTCTGGAAAACCCTTGTAGTTATACTCATAAAGTTTGTATCCGTTTCTCTGTCCAACCTCAGTGATGTTTTCTTTCGCTCTTTTATCGCTAAGCCCAGAAAATCCACCAAGAATGCCTCCAACATTCCCAACAATTTGCCATGGATTAAGTTTTTGCTGCGGAATAAATGACATCGTTTGCCCTGTTTGCGTCCCATAATTTCCAGCAGCAGCCCTACCAGCTGCAAGTAATTTACTTAACTGATCCCAATCAAGATTGTTCTGCTGCTCCCATTTTTGTCGATCTTCGTCTAACTTCTGCTGACGATTTGCATCAATCAAACCGCCTCCAGCCAACGCATTGATATTTGCCTGACTTTGACCTTGAAAAAAGTTATTAGCACCAGCTAACTGATTTTGGTTTGCTTGGTCGATTAAGCTGTTAGCATTCATCATATTGTTAATGTCTTGATTATATTGCTGCGATAAAGTTTGGGTTGCTATACTGCCCAATTCGTCAGCAAGAACACCCGTATGTGCACCTGAACCATAACGACCAGCACCCGACAGAGAACTGTTAATGGAATTTGCAGCATTGTTTAGTGTATTTTGAAGCGCTTCATTAAAGTAAGGATTATTGCCCATCTCTTTACCGGAAGCCATATTATTTAAGTTTTTGCTTGTTGAATTTTGTCCGGTAGCTAATCCATTCAAAACGCTGTTATTATAATTATTACTACTATTGTTAAGTCCATTGATCGCATTTTTAGTTTGATTACTTAAATCGGCAACACGCTCCCCATCATAAACAGCTTTTCCGCTGCCTTGATTATAAAAATTCATGGCATCTTTAGCAGCGCTTTCAAAGATACCTTCTGCCCATGCAGGTGGTGCATTTGTTTGTGTCGTATTTTGAGTAGTTTGGATTGGTTTCGTATTTTTTCCCATGTTAAAGCTGCTTTCTATATTCTAAAAGATTAACGAAGTATCCATGCGATTTAAGAGATTTTTCCCACCCGCGCCGACCTATGATGATAAGCTCTTTTGCCCCTTTTTTCTTATAATATGCTTCAATCTGAGGGATAAGCTGGGTTAAGGACTCTCCACCTTTTCCTCCAAGCGTTACAATAACCGCCCGCAGTGCTCCAGTGACGAGTTTTTGTAATTCCGTTGTGACATGAGCCATAAAATTTTCCTGCTCATCAACAATAATCCAAAGAACTTTTTCTCCCTTTAAAATATCGTTTAAAATAGTCTCTGTATTATAATCATCAGGAAACTTTTTATTAAAGTAAGATATTGATTTTATTACATTATCAAAATAAGGAGCTATTTGTTCAGTGCTCCATTTTTCTGTATTATAGATCTTAAAACTCATCTAATGCCTGCGGGTTTGAGCGTAACGTCAAAGCCTGTTATATGAGTCCACGGCGTGCCTTTTGGTATTCTCAAACGCAAAGCATGATAACGTGCCCGAGATCGAATATTATACATCCCGTTATTATAGCCCGCGTAACGTTCCTTGGCCCAATTTAATTGATTTCTGTTATCAATGATGAAAGCAGAACCAATGCTTAAACCACCATCTATCGTGTCAGCTTGAACGAAAGCCTCGGTCATAAGATTTATTTGTCTTCCCGTATCTCCCACAGTTTGTGAAGCAATGATAGCTTCCATTGGAGAACCTAAAAAAAAACCAAATGTATTGTCTTGAATAAATGCTCCCAACACTGGTGCACCATGCTGCCACATTTTACTATCAAGAGAGGCAGGTAAATCTCTAAGATGCTCGACGGCTTCATCTAAACCTTCTAATGTGTAACCCGCTGAAAATAGTGGAAATAAGAGGAGTTTCTGACCGCTAATGACACTCCATACTTGTAGAAGCCAATCATAAACGTAGATATTCATCCCCCTAACATCATCATTGATAGAAAAGTAAACACGTGAATGTACTGGATCAATGCACGCTTTCATTTCATCAATGGAAAAATTATTGTAAAGCGTAAAGATCGTTTTATCGACTTTGCCAAAACCAATAGGCAGTATCTCACCTGCACTGTTGATTTGATAAAAACCGTCATCAGATATAAAGAAAGTATAGTCCCCACGGCTTGCAATTGCTGTGCTGCTTTTAGCACCCATTTTATCTTTTATTTTTGCAAAGCTGAATATTATTTTAGAACCGGGTACAAACGTTGCATGATAAATAGCCGATCGCATAAAAATAAGCGGATTGGTCGCTTCATTAGAACCTTGAACATATCCACCATCTGGAAAATCTTGATAATCGCAGTTTTTTTGCCCAACAGTCCAACATTCAGCATCATTTAGACCTGACCAATGCACACGGTTTGGCTTATCTGTAAGCTTCATAAGGCAAACAAAATCACCCCATACACGCACAATACCAGCATGTGGGGGATTACCGCCTAAATCACAAAACCTCTCCTCTGTTTTCAGTGAAAGCATCTGTGGCGGATCATTGCTATTAACAGCAATAATGTGATCGCCGAAGGAAGTAAAAGACCAAGGCGCTGTTTTGTTAGCGTGATATTGCGTGCCAAGCTTACTTATATCTTTCCATCCACGCGTAATGTTATCAAACTCGTAAAGCTTTGTTGGCGATCCGACTATTATACGCACACCATTCAACGATCGTACAGCATAGATTCCTAAGATCACATCAGGGAAAGGTTTTGATGCTGACGCAACCGTTGGAAATGGAATATACGATTTTGGTGCAGGCAAAACGTTCACTATTTCATTGGAATAGCTGCTATTAATAAATGCAATATCTGGTCGATATTCAGCAATAGGAATAAAGGTCATCAGAAATCCGTGTGTTGAATTTTGAACAAGTTTTTGCGCCGCGAAGTCTCAATCTTAAGTGCATCTAATTGCTCTTGAAACATAGCAAAGGCCGCCGCTGCCATCTGCGGATCTTTAATGATATTTGTATATAATTCATATTTTGCACGGGTTTTGATCAGTTCATAGGCTTCACAAAACCATATTGAAACTTCTTGCATAGTCTCAATATTTTTTATTTTCACAGGATCAAGAATGAGCCTAATAGAATAAACACGGTCTGGTATGGGATACAAAACAAGCTTTTGTTCAAAATAAGCATATTGCGTAGGAGTGCCATCATTAAAATCGTTATCAATGCTCTCAATGTAGAGCGGATCTACACGCAATAGCTTTGATTTACTGTGTTCGTCTTCATAAATGTAAGCATCAACAATACGCGTAAAATCTGTAATATAGGGATTTTCCTCAGCTCCATAGCGGCTTTTCCCCTTTATGGTTGGAAAAACAATCTCGCGGCTTTCATTGAAATAAAAAGGCAAGCGTTCACAAAACCGGATAGCTGAAAAAATCGCCTTTTGAACTTGGTCAACATATTCCTCCGTTTGGTCATCGATTTCATCCTGAATATCGTTTAACATTTGGATGAAATTTTTATCATGAGGAATAATGGCTCCTTTTTCTACAATCGGGCCCCCTGTCTGTATCGTTACTGCCATATCAGACTCTTCCAAACCTCTCGGGGGACACAAAAAACAAATGTCCCCTTATTTTTAACGATTTGTGTAAAACTCAACAATTACCTCCGCATCACCTTTAGTGCTTCTCTTGTCTCGTGTCATATAAATCGTGGTCTCAACCTCTAACGGAATGCTCCGCTCAGTTAGAGAGAGTTCAAGCTCTTCCACACCAGCAGCTGCAAGTTTTGCAGTACCATAATCACTGTTTTTTGGCTCTTTTCCAAACTTGGCTGTTGCGCCCCCAAAATCGGTTAGCGTATAAACCGTCACGCTTTTGATAAAAGCATCCCGTGGCAAAATACCAATTTGCGTAGTTAACCCGCGATCCGTGTATTTAACGCGAGCCCGCAAAAAACTCACTTGCTGCGTATAGACATCTCGTCCTTGCAAAATAAGCGGCATTCCCTCATCGGTCATGCCAACAGTACCAACAGATGGCCGCACAATTGGCTGTTGTTCTTCCATAATTGTAATCCTCTTCAATGAGATTGAAATTAATTAGCTAGCTTCCGCAAAAGAAGGAATGACGATGGTCCCAAAGTCTTGTCCCCCTTGGTTAGAATGAGGCAAGGTATAGCGTGACTTTTTCATGCCAATAATGGTCTTTGCAGCAACACCAAATTCACGCTGATAATCAAACAATTCTTCAACAAGTTTATAACGTGTCGTACCATTGCCTCCCGTTGTACCATTGCCAACACGACCATAAGCCATGATAATGCTTTGCGCACCAAGCAAAACAGCACGGCGAACAGAGGAAATAGGCTCTTGCGTCTTCGAATTAACGCCATTTGGCACATGCTCAGCCTCACGCAAAATAACACCGTTATACATGCCCAAAGAGCCATCAAAAATTGGATTCTTAGACCTCGAACCCTCATAAACTGCCTTGGTAATATCCAACCATTGACCGCTTTGTGTATTCGTTCGTAATTGAGTCACCTGTGTTGGATGCAAATACATTACATAAGCTGATTTTCCATCAACACGAACAGGCCGCAAGCGCGGATTAGCCAGTTTAGCACGTTCAACAGCTTGATCTATAAGAGTTAATGTAAAAGTATCATCTTTTGTGAGCTCTTCATCTGTCTTTTTATTGCCCGAGCGAATAACACGCAATTTACTTGGCTCTGATGGTGTATTAAAACCGTAATGCACCGGTTTAATCGTTACTTTACGACCTTCAAATTGAATCCATGGTGCTGTATACCCTGCTGCCTGAATAAAGAACATCAGGCTTAAACGATCTGCATACCAATCAACAAGTCCATCTTTTGCTTCTGTGCGCAAATTAAATAAAACACGTTGCTGGTCAATCGTGCCTTCATATTTAACGCGCACAGCATGAACAAGCTCATTGATGCGCACAGTTTCATTCATAAACTGAAGTGCTTCTTCATTGCCTTCCAGCGTTTGTCCCTCGCTAACACCATCACCCATAAGCTGAGCTCGTAATCCGCTTGTAACTGAATCACCAGCACTTTTTCCTAACATATCCAAAACTTGAATAATGCTGTTTTTTCCTTTTCCCATCAGCGGTGCAATTGGCAACGCTTTTGAAGTCTCTGTATTGAGCATCTTAGCCCAAACACCAACGGCTAATGGGTCATTGAGCTTTACTTGTGTTACTGCCATTTCAAACAATGCCTTTCTTGGTTTTTAAAAATTTCCTTACGGCATAACCAAGTGATAACAATCACTTGAGTTATCTCTGTCGCGCCATCGCGCATATCTTCACGCTCTGCTCATAATTTGTTCAAATTTTCCGGGATTTTTCTCAACCCATGCTGCAAATTCAGCCTCTGGCATAGAAAAGAGCGTCTTCACATCAACACCACCTGTTGGAACTTGCCCACCACGCGCTGCTAGTGTACGAGCTGCTTGACTCCGCTCTTGAAGAACTTCAACTTTATCTTTATTCTGCACCCCGTTATACCCAAAAGCTTTCGCTTTTTGCACAAGCACCTCGATTGGATTTATCCCGGCTTTTTGACACTGCTGGCATATTTGACGTAATTCAGCACCAATTTGTTGTTGCCTGACCACGGGGTCTTTCCATTGCGGATAGAGACTAGTTTGCGCTTGTAGTGAATTGTCTGCTATTTCATAAAGATAATCTGTAATACTATCTAAATCTGGGTACTTATCTTGTATTTCCGCTTTTGCTGCCTCAAAATAATTCCCTAATTGTTGCCGATCATATTCTTCTTGCCTCAATTGCTCCTGTTGTTCTCTCATATGAGAAAATTCATTAAGCAACTTCTGTTGCTCTTGTACCTTATGACTGAGCCATAAAATATGTGCTTTTGGATCATCTTCTAGTGCGGGAACATTTTCATTATAGTGTCGCGCCACCTCTTCCTGTATTGCCGCATATTTTTGTGCAAGCTCGATTGCAAGTTCACGTGCTTCACTAGCGTTTTGCTCTGCTTTTTGGCGTGCTTGCCGTTCTTGCTCTATTGAATCATAATTTGCTTGCTGCTGATGCGGTTCTGGAGGGAGCTGTTCAGAGTTTTCCTCTTCTTCAAAGACTTCCGTAACTTGCTCAGGCTCAACAAGCTCAATAGGATGATCGTCCGCGAATTGTTCATCATAGATTGCTTGTTCCTCGGGGGTAAACTCTTCTTCCATATTCTATCCCTTTAATAAGTTATCACTCTTTTTGTCCCAGCTGTGCTTGTAAGGCTTTATGCTCTAGGTCGCGCTGCGCTATTTCATTTTTTGCTCTTTGCAGTTCAAGCTGCATCCGCGCTTGTTCTTGCTTCAAGAAAAGTTCAATATTTTTTTGCTGCAATGCTGTCTGTTTTTGTTGCGCATCAAGTTGATAAAGTGCGCTCTTCGCTTGTGTTTCTTGTTGTAGGGCAGCGATCTTTGCTTGTTGTTCTGGGGTTAATTGTGGCCCTTGGCTTTGTTGCATCATCTGTTGTTGCTGCTGTTGTGCCTGTGCCTGCTGTGCCTTTGCAGTTAAACTTGCCACAAGCGTTGCTGGTAGTGGCGAAAGCTTAAGAATATCTGGAATCATGTCATGTGTTATGAAACCACCAAGCAACGGCAACATTTGAGTAACTGCCGCAAAAGTCCTTTCCTTTTCATTCGGGCTTGTCGGTGAATCATCAACAATAATGTCATATTCAAGAGTCGTCACAGATTCACGCGTTAATGGCACATATTGAGCATTTTCTGGTCCAGAAATGCGCACCAAACGACCATCAGAAAGATAATTTTGGATGAGATAAAGAATAATTTTTCCTTGCCTACATCGATAAAGCTTGAGATTATCAAACAAGCCAGCAAGTAAATTAAGTGTCGATTGCCGGCGCGTATTTTCCAGCACATTCGCTTGGTTGACCTCCCGTGTCCCTATAAATTCAGCAGATAATCCTGTTACATGCGTTATCGCTTCCCGGGATTCATTGAACAGCTGAAAGAAACCATTGGGAAATTGTGCACTTGGCTTTGATTGAACTCTCCCATTGGTAAGAGCCCCCTTTTCTAACCATGTAATCGTATCCGTTCGTGCCCAACTTTCTAGCGCCTGTCGCTCATCATCAAAGGCATCGCGTTCCGCCATCAAGCCACCTTTCGCTTGACTGTTCAGAATATACATCACTTGGCTAAAATATTTATTCGACCATTTTTGAGGATCTTTAGCTGGCCGAACAATACCGTAAAACTGGTTCTTAAGCTTATCCAGCGTACCCGTAATACATTCCCACCCAAGCTGCCCATCCGGCGCTAATGGCCTATCAGGTTTTGCTAAAAGGCGCCGTCCCAAAAAGGCGCGTTTAACTACTTTTTTATTAAAACGCACACCTTTTAGCTGTGGCATTATCATTTGAAGCTGTTCAAACTCTTGTTTGCTATAATTGCGCATCTGACCTGTTTGAAGATCAGTCGCCTTGTAATAAGTTTCGTACTCAAACCAGCGGCATTCAACGAGTGTGACATACTGTTTTCTAGAAAACGGCTCTGATGGAGAATTGGAATTATCATTATATACATCAAGCGATACATGATAATCCTCACAAGACGTTGTACTATCCGTAGCCCAATCAGCGTTAAGATCTTCAAAAGCCACATCAGGGAAAAGGTTTTGTGCATCCTCAACAGGCTTGCGATCCACATACCACAAACGTTGTGCATCGACGAGATTTGGTCTTATAGCGTTAACATCCCATACCATTTTCAACGGGTCTAAACGCCTAATGGTGGGTTTCCCTTCGGGATTTGTTTCATAATCCAAACGCGTATCTGTCCAGCCCATGCCACAAATGACCATATCTTGAAAAGCATCAGAATCAGCATATTCTGCCTCTGCCTCATCGCGAAACCATTCTGCTGCTCCAGTCAGCAGTTCATTGGATATTGCTGCTCCCACTTGCCGTGGTTGAAACTGCACTTCACGTTTGTTATTGCGTTCCGCACCAACAATTGCATTTACAAGTGGAGCAATGCGGTTAAACGTCATCACAGGGCGGCGTTGTGTTTTTAAAACTGCAAGATCTTCTTCTGCCCACTGACGGCCATTATAAAAATCAAAGTCTTCACGCGCTTGCTCACGCCACTCATTGACGTGCTCGATGTCTTCTGAATACCAAGACTTTAAGCGTTTATAGAGCTCATAATCATTGAAGTTTGTCACTTTCTTAGAGTCATGACTTAAAATGCCATCCATGATGCCGCTTCTCTTTCTGTGGTACGATAGTACTCTTTCTTAGGCTTAACGCGTGGCGCTTCATAGGCAATGCACATCAGCCCAAAAGCATCAGCACCATGACTCGACCAATCATGTTCTGCACCCAAACCAATGCCGCGTTTTTCATCCCACTTTTCGTGATACCAATTCAGTGCCTTACGACCGGCAACTGTCGTTTCTTCATGAAACCAAACAGATGGCAAAATACGCCGTACCGCCTCAATACGCATCTTGACCGCACCAGCCCCCTGATTAGGAACAACTTGCGTTTCAAAGCCAGCACCATTCAAAGCGCTTTCAAAACTCACATCGTGCACGCGATCTTTGGTCGCTCCATCATGTGGCAAAATCATCAATGCTTTCTCATAGCCATTCTGACGTAACCACCCTATATGCTCTGAGAGAGGCTGTCCCTGTGCTTCGTAATAATCAAGCACTCTCACTTCCTTGCCAATAAACTGTGCAATCCATATCGCTGTTGAATCGGCTTTAGCCCCCGTTCCACCAATGTCCCAAAAGGCACGTATTTGCATGAGAGGATCTCGAGAAACACGCCCTATTCGCCCCTCTTCCTCAACGGCCAACATTTCCTTCTGAAAATAAGCACCTTGAACAGCCTTAAGGTAATCCCCTTCCCAAATATGTTTGTAAGTCTCAGGACGGTTTTTCAGATCATCAAGACGTGCTTCATTCAAAATCTTTGGAAACTTTGGATTGTCTGACCAATTTATCTCAACACGCTTAATTGCCTCATTGTCTGAAAAACGAAACCGCTTCTCAACAGGAGCATTCTCACGGAGCGGGTTCCATGTCACCCATAACTCTGCGCGCCATCCTTCCCCTTCTTCACGCAATGTTGGAATAAGAGTTTGCCAAGCCGTTTCTGTGACAGGTTCTGCCTCATCCACCCAACAGAGCAAAATGCGCCCCATCGATTTGATACTTGCTATATTGCGATCAAGTCCTGAAAATTGAAAAGCTATACGACCATCAAGCGACTTAATCGAAGACTCCCCAACCTTGTAATAGTCCTTTAAAAAGTCATGAGCTTCAATGGCGCGTTTAATTTCTTCCAAAGAACTCTCGGCAAGCGAATTCTGAAATTGACGAGCACAAAGTATGGTTCCTGATATCCCTCCCACACCAAACTGATAGCCTTTTAACGCCGCCATCAGGGAAAATGATCTTGTCTTGCCAGATCCTCTCCCCCCCCAAGCTGCACGCACCGCCGCCTTACCTGTAAAAATAGGGATAAGCTTTGGTACAATCTTAATCTGTCTGGTTATCATCTATTAAAGGAGCGATTTCCACACGCCCTATCATCTTTATCGCCCCACCATCTTCTCCTGTCACTTGAAGAGGCAAAATCTTCCCTAACAATGACAGATAAGCAGCTGGACATTTGAGTGCTTGCTTTTCGAGGTAAGAGATCAAACCATCATCGCCATATCTCTCCCCCGCTCTCTCAGCAGCTTTAATCACCGCTTCTTTAAGAATACGCGTTGTCTTATTCGGAACACCTTTTACCCGCCCTTGACCTGCCTTGGGTGGCTTTCTTTTTGCAGGTTTTTCAGCAGCCGTTTTCATAGATATTTCCTTTTATGAAAAGGATAACAAAAAACCCCGCAAACGCAGGGCTTTAACAATAAATAATTATATCAATTAATAAGAGAGGTTATAACTTCACTATAATTCTAGATACAATAATACTAGTGCAGCAACGTCATTAAATACGATTTCTCACACATTGTCAACATAAAAAATCACGATATTGTGTATTTTTTTATTTTCTTGCCTAAATTTAGTATTTTTAGAACCAAGCAATTCACAGTTGTATCCTCTAAACGAATCAATTACATGGCTAACAACTAACAAATAAGGCGGGGGAATTTTCAATGTTATTTTTCGAAAAAGCAGCTTTATGCAGAATTAAAAAGATATTTACACTAATTTTGTTTTTACCACTCTCTGCTATAATTGGCTTGGTGATATTGGGTTTTAATCCCTTCGGATTAAATGACCAACAACAAGATAAATTATTTGCACCAATGTTTGTAGCATTTTTATCGTATATTTGTATACTAAGAGGATGTGTAGACCGAGAAGATCTAAGCCTAAAAGCTGAAAATATTGGCAGCACATTTAATGCGCTCTTGTTCCTCCAATGCAAAACAGTGTTATGGGCAGCTATAGCGGCAGTTTTTGTATTTTATCCCATAATAGGAATAACACTTTTAGGATTGTTAATTTTTATTGCTATAATTATTGCTATAATAGAAAATTTAGATGAAATTATACCGATCGTAGCGGCTATAGCATCGATATTAATTGGTCTTATAGCGTTGATAGCGTTGATCAAATTTATTTGGAAAATTGTCTAACAATCAAAATATTTATTAAGCATTTTATTGATCGTATTTTAGATGAATATATAAAAGATTAAGATAATGAAATCATCATTCATAATTCGTGCCATGATATTTATAACTTTTTTTTCTGTACTGATGTTATTTGGATGCACTCGTGTAGACGATTTAGATCAATACAATAAGCTTTACGAAGAATATGCAAGTAAAAAATACGAAGGCTTTGAACATTTCGAAAAGCAAGAAAAAGCAAGACTCTACATGCATAGTTATGGTTATCAAAATATGGCTCCAAAATTTGACGTCATAATGCATCGCCACATACTTGTTGTTTTATGTGGACGTTTTGTGAATTTTTTGCGAGGTGATTATAATGAAGAGATGTCATGGGCAATGCTGCCGGATACAATAGCTAACTTACGCCACGAATACGGTTGGGATGAAAAGAGTTTTATTTGGGCATACAATGTATCCATGAACTCTACAGATTCAATGATTAGTTACGCAAAAAAGTTTCTTAAAAGCGAAAATGGCATTAGTCCTAAAACGCAACTTATTGATTTAGTGTCTAGTGTAAACGTTAGTCATATAAACGCTAATTATGCTAAAAATATTAAACAAATACCTCAGTTTTGCAGAAATTTAGAAACGATATACAATATAATGAGTCCAAGTTAGAGCTTATATCATTTTAATAAAATCGTAAAAAATTACGTAAGGAATGTTGACAATCTGGCAAGTACTTCGTTCATAATCATGGGGGGAACTGTTTCCAGTTTCTTGCCCTGACGCGCTCCTATATCGAGAGCACGTGGTTGGTCACAGCGTATCACGCCTGTTGTACGCAATCCCACTCCCATTAATGAGACAGTAAAGCCTGCTGTTCTTGCAAAATTTCCTCCATTTGTAATGGGCAAAACAACGGGTGTTTTCGTTACACGATTAAATGCCTCTGGGGATACAATCAACACTGGACGCATCCCTTTTTGCTCATAGCCAGAAGTTGGATCAAGGGATACTAACCAAATTTCACCCCGCTTCATTACAAGAGCTCTCTGCCAATAGGCTTAACATCGAACCATTCCGCATCTTCATCCACAAAGTCATCTGAAAGATTACATTGGGCTAATAACTCTTCAAGAGTATAACTAGGAGATAGCTGTGGCTTTACAACCAATCGTCCATTGTCAACTGCCAAACCGACTTGCGCATTTTCAGTAAGGTGAAGAACATCAAGCAATGCAGGTGGTATAGAGAGCATAACTGACCCTCCAACTTTACGTAATTTTGTTGTATGCATAAAACGTTCTCTCCAAATATTATATAAAAATATAATATTCTAAAGCCTACTATTCAATAACTTTTTTGCTTTTGTAAAAAATATTTATGGAGAGCATCAAGAACAATCCGCAATGAATTCACAAGATATGACAACACTTTATCTTCTATAACAAGATATTGTATCGCTGCATAAAAATTATATTGGTGATACAAGTGTTGTACTTCTTGAACAATCTCTTGCATGGCCAAGAATTGGTGTGTTGCCATTTTTACCCATTTTTCTCTCGCCTCATCATCCGAAGATGATGGTGTTTCATCATAAATCGCTCCAGGAAAACCTTTCGCACATAAATAATCGTTTCTAATTTGTAGATACTGTTGCGCAGCATCATACTGATCTTGACTAAGCTCACCCTGCAAACAAAGCCGCCCGATATATGTACCAGAAAGGGGATTTTTTGCCTCTTCCACACTCAAACCAAAGTGCTTAGCACGCATTTCAATGGTTAATTTATGAACTGGTTCACGGGGCGTTTTCGCACGTGAAATACGACCATTTGGTTCTCTCATACGTCCCTTAATCCGTGGTCGTCCACGTTTTGCATGTTTTTTCTTTTTGGCCATACTTGTTCAATCAAAACGGAATATCATCATTAACAGGTGTTGTATAATCAGCAGCGCCTGAAGCAACAGCATAACTTTGAGCAGTGACAGAGGGAGACTGATCTTTTTTTGTATCAAGCAAATACAGCTCACCTTTAAACTGTGGTAAGATAACCTCTGTAGTGTAACGTTCAATCCCTTTGTTATCTTGCCATTTACGCGTTTGTAAGCGCCCCTCGATATACACTTTGCTCCCTTTTTTGAGATATTGAAGGGCGATTTTTGTAAGGTGTGGATTAAAAACTACCACGGAATGCCATTCGGTTTTTTCTACTTTTTGATTGGTCCCTTTGTCGGTGTAGCTATAAGAAGTGGCCATGCTAAAATTTACAGCCTCAGCACCAGAAGCCATCGTTTTGCTTTCGGGATCAGCACCAAGATAACCAATGAGTGTCACTTTATTGAGCATATTTGTATATCCATAAGATTTGCATTTTAAACAACGGATATTGTAGCATTAATTGCTTTGTTTTTCAAATAGATATAATAATATATTAACATATTACATTATGTTTTGCCGTGCTAATTTACAAATGATTGATTGACATAAATGCAAAGTGTATCGTATCAAGTATCACGAGGTGGATATATGGCAATCATTAGTTTTAAGCATAAAGGGCTAAAATTATTCTTTGAAAAAGGATCTCACAAAGGAATACAATCTTCCCATGCTAAAAAACTAGCAAATATTTTGGTAATTTTAGATACGATATCTGCACCTGAACAAATGACGATTAAATCATATCGTTTGCATGAGCTTACCGGTGATTTAAAAGGCTATTGGTCAATGCGTGTAAATGCCAATTGGCGCGTTACTTTTCGTTTCATTGGAACTGATGTTGAACTTGTTGATTACCAAGATTACCATTAATTTTGAGGTGTTTATTATGATGTACAATCCCCCACACCCTGGCAACATTTTGAGAGAAGAATTGCTGGATGCGCTAGGGTTAACAGTGACAGAAGCTGCAAACCATCTGGGCATTGCACGTTTAACTCTATCGCGCGTTTTAAACTGTCATGCAGCAATCAGTATTAACCTAGCTTTGCGATTAGAGAAAGCAGGATTAAATGACGCGGAATTTTGGCTTAAATTGCAACAAAAACATGACCTATGGCAAGCGCGATACAATAATCCAATTCCACAGATTGCACTTTTAGAGCGAGCAGAATTTTGAATACTTTTCGTAAAGGTGTTCTGCGTGATCAATGCGAAGTTTGCGTAAAGTTTTCCCAAATAATGTAAGCATTTAAGCAGCTTCCGATAATTTTTTGATACCTTTGTTGATCTCGTCTATAAGAGGTTCAAGATTCAGCACTGTGCTGGGAACTTTACCTCCATAAACCCATGCTTTCACTTGTGCTTTAGTACTGAAATCTGCATTACTAGGCATATCATGGTATTGACCTCCATCAAACTCCTCATACTCTCTGGTGCCATCTTCATGCTCATACAGATTATAAAAATATTCAGCACAGCCAAGACCCCATGGAGCATGACCAACAGCTGTTGCCACAAACCTTTTTTGCAGTGACTGTTTACGTTTTTTTAAGACCAGATGTTTTAAAATTTGCATTGATTAATCCTTAATTTGATCGCATGGATTTATTTGCCTTAAATTTGATCGTACAGCGCGATTTATGTATTTCATGTTGGGGTTTCATCAAAAAAATTATAGATTGCGCTCCACGGTGCCATTTTGTCGATTTAAAAGCATATCTAAACACAAAACAATCACCACTTCTCACTAGTTTGCTGACTTAAGATCCTTCATTACTCCTCCAATGCCATTAAAAACCTCTTCAAGCTCTTGCTTCTGAATAAGCGTAAGTGGTTGCAAAGGTTTTCTCTCTCCCTTTGCTTTCATTGTTTTTTCACGAGTATTCAAAACAGCTTTGCGAACAATACTTGCTCTTGTCAAAAGACTGCTTTCCAAATTACGACACAATCTCACAAGCTCACGAGTACTCGGGAAAAACGTATCGGATAAACCTTCTATCTCATCACATAAAATCCGTTTAACCATTTGCATGAGTGACCATGCCGAAACATTCTCGAGAACCATTCCATACGTAAGCGCCATACCTTCATGGTCTGAATGTTGCGATATTCTCAAACCACATGACAACATGCGAATGGCTTTTGCTATATCCTCTTTTCCAGCTTTCACTGCAAACAACTCTTGAAGCCGATCAGAAGCTTCTAATGCCGTCGTTTCTTGCTGTTTCGTTAACACACTGCCAATTTTCAAAATCAAGGGAAATCCCGGAGCTATCATTTCGTGAATTTGCTTCAAAGTAACCTCGATTCCCGATATCAAGGACGCAGTCTGCGATGCGCTCGCCAATGCTTTTTTGTCTTTGAGAGTTATTTCCATAATTACCGCCTATCTTGCTATTTCCGTAACTTTTTGAATTCCTAATCCAGTTACGCCATGTTGCTGGCCAATCCGTTTTAGTTGCATTTGCTCCGGATTTTGAGCGCCAATAATCTCGGAATTTTGCAATCTCAACTTTTACGCACTCTGGAGACAAGCCCTCTGCAATTGCGAAAGCGTAATCAGGTTCAAAATCCTCTGGCAAGCGACAACCTCGCTTGGCTTTAGACCGTTCTGCTTTTTTTGGAATGTTCTCTGGCTCATGAAGGGATGGCTGTGTTTCTGCTACCACCGCGATTTGCTCTGGTTGCCTCTCGAGAACATCAACCTCTGTTAGCTCGTCAACCAAATCGATAGTTTCTGAATTCTCAGAACCAATTTCTTTTTCTTTTTTTGATAACACGATAGTGTTAGTTTTTTTGTTTTTATTTATATTTTTATTTTCTTTTAGGGGGGTGTGGGGGGGTATTTTCTTTTCTTTTTGTTCAGCATCATTTGTTTCAGCAAAATCATTATTTGCTTTAGCAAAAAAAACATTTTGCTTAGCATTTGCTTCAACAAAATCATCGTTTGCTTCAGAAAAATTAGTAATTGATTGTTTTATATGCGTTTTTGCTTGCCCACCTTTTTTACCAGCTTTGCTGCGGACTTGTGATATGTGCTCCTTTTTTTCACTGAACTCTTTTAGTTCTTCTTCAACATCTAAACTCCATAAACGACCATCTGCTAATCGAACGATGTATCCCTCTTCTAGCAAAACATTCAGTGCAGCCTCAAATTTCTTTAATGAATAACCAGTGTAATGAGATAAAACTTTAATGTTACAAAAAAGAGGTTCACCAGTACGAAGCATGCGAAAACGCAATCTCATATAGATATTACCTTCTACGGGAGGTAAATAATCGACAACTATCGCCCACTTATCTGCAAATAGCCTCGTCCACGGTAATTTACTGGACATGTATGCCCCCTTCTTTCTTTAAATATAAAATTGCTAAAGCGTCTGCTTTATTATCATCTTGTGGTGCATGCCCTTTTGCACACACCGCCTTTATCATTTCTTCTTTCGAGGCATTCCCCTTACCTGTCAGCGTCTTCTTAATCGTACCAACGGGAATGCCTTCATAAGGAATCTGGTGGTGTTCACACCAAGCTGTTAAAGTTGCTAACAAACCGCCATAAATATGAGCAGCATCGGTGCCCACATGACGACGCACCTCTTCAAAATACACCGCATCAATTGCATCAACGGATCTCTTTATTTCCGAAAGCCATTGCTTAAACCGCAAATAACGCATTCCCCCGCCCTCAAAACGACGTGGTTGAAAATTGGCTGTTCCACTTATGATATGACCATCAGAGCCACAGATCGCCCAGCCTGTCTTGGTACCTAAATCAAGGCAAAAAATGGTTTGTGAATTAAAGCTCATAATCCCCCCCTTAAGGCTGGTGCTTATTTATTTGCACGCCATAATTAGAGCGTGGGATCATTAAATCGTTAAAAATTGTGCTCTTGTGAAACGCCGCAGTTTGCACTCAAATCGAAATCATTGACAAAGGATGATGTTGAGTTTGAACTATCCTTCAACTGTTGCAGTTTTAGATAATTTATTAAGGAGATAGATCCTCTTTTTTCCCACTTGCAAACAGCGGCTTGAGTTACACCAAGCATTTTTGCCATTTCTGATTGTGTCCAATTAAATTTGACCCGTATTGACTTAGTCAAATTCTTAAAATCTTCTCGTTGAATCATTATAAAAGCTCCAATTACAGCTTTATCTTAATTTATTCATATAATTATAGTTATATAAAGTCAAGGAAATTTATCTTTATCAACGACAAAAAAATAAGGTAAGCAGAAGTATGAGTAATAAATCTAATATCATAAGCACATTAAAAAAGATTTTGACCGAATTTAACTTAACACAAGAAGATGTGGCCAAACGGCTAAATGTAACACAAGCTTCAGTGTCTAAGTGGTTAAAAGATTCTGATCCCCGCGGCTCTAACCGAGATGCCATTTTAGAATTATATAAAGAACTAAAAGGGGATAACCACTTAACAACCTTTGTTCCCCTTATGGGTTATATCGGAGCAGGAACACAGATAGATCCAAGCTTTGAACAAATCCCAGAAGGTGGTCTTGAACAAGTAGAAATTCCTTTTGCTTTGCCTGATGATATGGTTGCTTTTGAAGTTAAAGGAGATTCTATGCTTCCGGCTTATAAAGATGGAGATATGGTTATTGTAAGACGGCGCCAAATCAAAACGATAGAATCCTTCTTTGGCAAAGAAGCCGTTATTTTAACACATGATAATAAAAGATATATAAAGCAAATTAGCAGAGGCATGAATGGTGAAATAGATCTGCTTTCTTGGAATGCCTTACCCATTAAGAATGTTAAAATTGTGTGGGTTGGAGAGATATTTGCTATTTTACCAATAAGTTCTTACAGAAAGATGATTCGGACTTATCGCTAACTACCCCCTCTTATTCAGCAAAATATTATAACGATTTTTATAAAAAATATAACTTTTTATAACTTTTTGCTTGCTATTTTATAATTATAGTTATATAAGTAATTGTATAAACCACGCACAAAGAATTGCCAAGAGGCGTTTAGAGGGGAGCAATTATGAAAAAGCCACTTTTTATAAATTCAAATGAAATTCTGCTAGTGATGGGTCGTAATGAGCTAGACAGTATGGCTCAATCAGGACCATTCTACGAAGAAAACGACATTATCGACTTTATCAATAACGTTGATAACGCTGTTCAAATTTTCCGCATTGAACCAACAACAAACCGTTGTGAAGATATCTCAGAAGAGATTGCAGAATTCCATATTAAAAACCATGAAAATATGTGCTTTGAAAATGAAATATCTCACGACTTTATTCTAAACAGCGATGCATATCATGATTTGTTAGATGAAGTCGCTAAGAAAGAATATGAAGATATACTATACGGTACCTACGAACAACAGCACCGTCTACGCCTTTCTGACGTAATCTAATAGCATTCTAGAAAGCGCTCCTTCCAATTCAATAAATACAAAACCCACAATGAAGAGCTTCTTGCTATTCAGCACAATGAATACTGGAATTTATAATGCATAATCTTATAACCATCACAAAAAACACTGTTGATAATGAAACTGTTCAAACGGTAAACGCGCGTGAATTACACGCGTTTTTGAAAATAGGAAAAGATTT
The DNA here is from genome assembly GCF_053795135.1 of Bartonella sp. B12(2025). Classification (NCBI taxonomy): domain Bacteria; kingdom Pseudomonadati; phylum Pseudomonadota; class Alphaproteobacteria; order Hyphomicrobiales; family Bartonellaceae; genus Bartonella; species Bartonella sp. B12(2025). The sequence continues at coordinate 1,132,377 of NZ_CP200031.1, forward strand.
TTCAAATTGGATCAAAGATCGTATCAATAAATACAGCTTTATAGAAAACCAAGACTTTATAAAAACACAAAATTTGCGGTCGCCAAATCTGGCGAGCACAAAATCTAGAGCTGTTATTGCAATAGATTATCACCTCACACTCGACATGGCAAAAGAACTTGCCATGGTGGAGCGGAATGAAAAAGGCAAACAAGCACGACAATATTTTATAGAGTGTGAACGGCGTGCAAAACAAGTAGCAGCACCTCAGATCGATTACTCGAGTCCTAAAGCAATGATTGGTTTTTTGAAACATCTACAAGGACAGATAGAACAGAAAGACACGACCATCGCTGAACTCAAACCAAAAGCAACGGCATTCGAAAGCTTAACCCGCTCTGATGGTTTGTTTGGTCTTACAGAAGCTGCAAAGGTATTGGAAGTAAGACCAAAGGATCTCATTGATTACTTACGTGGAAATGATTGGGTTTACCGGCGTGCTCCGGGGTCTCCATTGTTGCCTTATCAGGATAAAATCAAGAGAGGTCTGATGGATTGTCCAACCATTATAATTCAAAGACCCGATGGCACAGAAAAAGTTTTGCCTTCAACCAAAATCACAACAAAAGGCATCAGCATTCTTTCTCAAAAATTACAAAAACAAAGCATACATTAAGATAAGGAAGCAAAATTATGGAAAAGAAATACGAACTTGCCGATGAAAAAATCGAATCCAATGGGCTTGAACTGCACCGCATTAAGGCTGTTAGAGACTTTGGAGATGTAAAAGCAGGTGATTTAGGTGGGTTTATAGAGTGTGAAAAAAACCTATCGCATGATAAAAATTGTTGGATTTATGGCAATGCCGTAGTTTATGGCAATGCCAAAGTTTATGACGATGCCAAAGTTTATGGCCGTGCCAAAGTTAGTGGCGGTGCCGAAGTTTATGACGATGCCGAAGTTTATGGCAATGCCGAAGTTTATGGCTATGCCGAAGTTTATGGCAGTGCCAGAGTTTATGACTATGCCGAAGTTTATGGCGATGCCAAAGTTTATGACAATGTCGAAGTTTATGACTATGCCAAAGTTTATGGCCGTGCCGTAGTTTGTGACAGTGCTGTAGTTTGTGACAGTGCCAGAGTTTATAACGATGCCGAAGTTTATGGCAGTGCCGAAGTTTATGGCAATGCCGAAGTTTATGGCGGTGCCAAAGTTTATGACGGTGCCGAAGTTTATGGCGATGCCGAAGTTTTTGGCAGTGCCAAAGTTTGTGGCAATGCCGAAGTTTATGGCCGTGCCGAAGTTTATGGCGGTGCCAAAGTTTATGGCCGTGCCAAAGTTTATGACAATGTCGAAGTTTATGACTATGCCAAAGTTTATGGCTATGCCGAAGTTTATGGCAATGCCAAAGTTAGTAGCAATGCCGAAGTTTGTGACGATGCAAAAATCTCTGAGAATGAAATCGTCTGAAGATAAGAAATTTCTAATTTAAAAAACAAACTCACTGATAAGTGAGACAGTCTTAAAAGACAAAATTCTAACAGCATAAACAACCATTTTTAACAAAAGCGTGATTCACGCCACGAATGAATTGCGCTCAAATGAAGGATCTTAAATGACCAATTCTCCATTAACTGCCATGGCGCAAAAATATGGCTTCTCCTATGATGAGTTCCGAAAAACTATTATCAAAACTTGCATCAATTATAACTTCTCTGACGAAGAGTTTGCTGCCTTTATCTCTGTTGCAAATAGTTACGCTCTTAATCCGCTAACAAAAGAAATCTACGCACTGCCCAAAAGAGGTGGAGGCATTATACCTGTTGTGTCTATTGATGGGTGGATTAAGATCATTAAAGCGAATCCAAACTTTGACGGCATGACCTTCCAAGATCAACTCGATAACAATGGCAATTTGGTTGCTATCAAATGTGCAATACGTTTAAAAAACATTCAAGACCCTATAGAGGTCACCGAATATTTGTCAGAATGCAAACAAAAAACAGACACTTGGCAAAAATACCCTGCTCGCATGTTGCGCCATAAAGCGACCATACAATGCGCACGTTATGCTTTTGGGTTTTCGGGCATTTATGAAGAAGACGAAGCAGCACGTATTAACGGCACAAACAATAATGCACACAACCAGCTTATTTCAAATGAACTTCTTACACAAATCCAAGAATTAATGGATCAAACACAAACTCAAGAAGCAAATGTGCTTTCTTTTGCAAAAGTCGAAAGGCTTAGCGATCTGTCTTATGAAAAAGCTCAAACCGTCTTGAATGGTTTAAAGAAAAAACAACGCTTACAAATGACTGAAGCACAACAGTCCTTACCATCTCAAGAACAACAAGACGCTCCTATACAGGATGCTGAATATATTCATATCCAAGATATCGAATATGCACCAACACAACAAGAACAATCAACGGCAGTGTAATATGAAACAAAGAACAGCAGAATGGTTTCAAGCGCGGTTGGGAAAAGTCAGTGCCTCAAACGTTTACAGTGTCATTAATAGAACAGCCAAAGGACTGCCTACAAGCAAATATGACGAATACAAAATCAAACTCATTACAGAACGCTTAACAAGAGAAATAAGCCCACATTATGAAACTGAGGACATGCGATGGGGCATTGAGCATGAGAATGATGCCATCGAAGAATATAGCTTCATTTATGATGCCAATGTAACAAGATGCGGTTTTGTGCCTCATCCAACAATTGAAATGGCAGGTGCAAGCCCTGATGGACTCATTGGAGAGCATGGATTAATCGAAGTCAAATGCCCCAAATCAACAACCCATATACGCTTCTTTATTGATAACCAGATCAAGCCTGAATATGTCGCACAAATGCAATTCCAAATGGCTTGTACAAGGCGCGAATGGTGTGACTTTGTGAGCTACGATCCACGCTTTACCGACCAATCATCACATTTACGTCTCAAAATACGACGCATTCGCCGTGATGAAGAACAGATTGAACACATCAACAAAGCTGTTGAAGCGTTTTTAGAAGAGATAGAACAAGACATGGAACAAATCTCAATAAAAGCCGCTTAACGCTATGGGGGTGCTTTCTCCTCCTCGGCACCCCCGCCCTCTTTCATAACAACTTTTTATTAAATGCGTGATTCACGCCACAGATAAAATGCATCTAAAATTAGGAGAAAAGATATGGCACATCGCCCTCCCACCATAACACAGCCAGCCATTGCTCGTGCCCTAAGAGAAGCTAAAAAACAAGGCTGCAAACTAATAGAAATTAAGCCCACTGGTGAATTGCTAATCTACCTTAATACGGGAATCGGAGTACCTAAAACTGCTACTCATCCAGACAAATTATTAGATTTGCCAAAGAATGAATATTACGAAGCTTTGCTCTCTAAGATGTGAAGCTGCTATGCCAAAACCACGTCCTCCTCATCTTGTTAAACAAGTTACCCAACATGGCAAAATTGTATGGTATGTACGTATCGGTCATGGGCAACGAATTAGAATCCACGGAATCTATGGAACGCAAGAATTTGTTGACAACTATAAAAGCGCACTTGCCGAATTACAAGGCATAGTCCCTCCTAAACCTAAACCAGGAAAACTTATTGAAGGTTCCTTTGCATGGCTTCTCAAACAATATTTTAACAGCGTCAATTGGCACAGCCTAGCTAAAGCTACGAAAAGACAAAGAGAACTCATTCTTATGAAAGTGTGCGATGCCATAGGAAACCTTCCATACAGAGAAATCAAAAAAGCACATATTACAGCAGGAGTTGAACGACGCAAGGAAACACCAACAACCGCCCAAAATTTTCTGAAAGCACTCAATGGTCTTTTTAAATGGGCAATCGATCAAGGACTTTTAGAAAATAATCCAGCCTTTGGGGTAAAGAGACCTCCTTTGAAAAACAAGGATGGGTTTCCCGCTTGGACAGAAGAAGACATAGAGCAATATTATCAACAATGGCCTAGTGGCACTCATGAGCGCGTCTTGATTGATGTTCTTTTATATACGGGCTTGCGACGTGGTGATGCAGTACGTATTGGCTGGAAAAACGTAAAAGATAACATCATTCATCTAAAGACAGAAAAGAGCCAATTTAAAACAGATGTTTTTCTTCCCATTTTGCCTGAACTCGCAGAAACCCTTAAAATTGGTCCTGCCGGTGATGAAACATTCATTTGTGGGAAAAGCGGAAATAAACTTGTTAAAGAAAGTTTTGGCAATCTATTTCGTGAAGCGTGTAACGCAGCAGGAATAAAAAAGTCAGCACATGGATTGAGAAAATTAGCAGCAACACGTGCTGCTAATTCAGGCGCCACAGTTTCTCAAATGAAAGCGCTTTTTGGCTGGACAGAAGATAAAATGGCATCTCTTTACACCAAAAGCGCTGACCGCAGAAGACTTTCTCTCGAAGCGATAAAAAAGCTACAAAAACATGAGGGATAGAACTCTAAAAAATTCAATAGAATCAATAATCGCAAAACTCCCCAATATTGAGTTAACATATTGAATTTATTATAAAATATCGCCCCTCTTTTGGGCACCATATGCATCTAAGCTGTGAATAAATGATTGGTTTTTTATATATAAAAGCTCAAAGTGCGCAAATAAAAGTTAGGAAATAGGATCTTTAAACGTATCTTTATAGCCTACTCTGAATCAGAATTTCTTTTGGGGGTGTTTTCAGTCACTTCAGATGTTCAAAGTGTTTGCATTTTCAAATAATCAAAACCTTTAAAAATCTCTCTTATTCATCATAATCATTGAGACTCAAAAAAAACTTTTCTTGGATCTCTTTGAAAAAGTATACTATTTTAACAAAATCATAAACAGCAACTTAACTTTTTAAAAGTCATTGTTTAATCGGTAGACTTACATCCTAAACCATAAAAAACTGCTATTCAAAATTCATTCCAGAAAAAGATGTACTTGAACACACTGCATTCGATAACCGCACAAATGCAAATAAAGATCAATGACAAAATTTACTTTTATACTCCTCTATTTATTTTTCGGAATGCAAAAAGTAATTCCATCAAGTTAAAGAATAGGAATAACTTAAACAAAGTGATATCTAATATTTCAATTAGGAAGAAAACCGATGTCATCTCCCATGTTAGAGCAACATGAAACGGTAAAGTAAATATTCTGTAGCACATCACTTGAATTTTATTAGAATTCACTAACTAAGCGCCACAGAAGAGAAACCTACCAAAAACAAACTTCACTTATTTTTCAAACACAAAAATAAACCTTAACGTAAAATATCTTCCTTTTTCTAAATCGTCCTCGTGAATATTTTTATAGAAACATTCACTCTACATCATAAAAGTGTATTTACAATAATGACATTTTTATGTAGTCCCCACTCTACCATAATGAATGGCTAATAATGAAGACATAGAAGTTAAGGGGGATATCACGGATCATATATGTTTTAACTGATAAGAAGATTTTTCTCCTTGGAGTTGTTTTTCAGGGAACAGTTGATTTGATGAGTAAGTGTAGAGAAAACGATGGAACAGCAATATGTTTTTGGAAAATACACATACGTGTCCTTATGCATGAAGAAGATGCAATTTTTGGTGCGAACTCAAAGCAGTTTTTCATCAATAAGAGAAAAATTTAAAAAAAATTTGGTATTTTTCTCTATACAAATGATCTGATCGAGATAACCAATCTTACCAAAAAAAATCTTTTTACTGAACGAGATATAGAGCTTCCCAAAACAACTACGACATAAACTGATACGGAGAAACAGCCAGATGGAGATTAGTAAATTACAAATGTCGATCACTGTGAAAGAGGATATCAATAAATTGTCCAAAGCTGATTTATGGATCATTTCTGCTGATGCACCTGATCGGCTAGTACCATGGATAAATGAATGGTGTATAAAAAATAAACAAGCCTATACAAATTCTGTCTATGTCAATGACATAGCTGTATTTGAACCCTTTTACATACCTGGAAAAACCGGTTGCTATTCATGCAACCATCCATAGGAAGTTTCCCCAAAACAAACGACCGCTTAATCTACAAAGTCTATGCTGTATGCTGCTACCAAGAATAACTTCAAAGTCGCAACATTTCCTCCCGTTAAAGCTCTTTTAGATTCCATCTGCACCAATGATGCTCTTAAATTTTTGAGTGGTTATGGCAATCTGCTTTTCACTGATCGCCGTATGGAGGATATGGAGCAGCCAGCTCTTTGTAGAAGAGCATTATCTAAAAAAGAATCCTCGCTATAAAGTCTAGGAAATGCAACAATGAACAGACCTCGAACGCTCGCTGTAACCTATGGATCCTACAACGCAGTACGAATGCTAATTGGTTCCTACCATGCGATTTTTTTAATGTCTATGGGTGTTAGTCTGGCACAATTGGCTCTGCTTCAGGTTGCCTTTTCCGTTACCATCATTCTTCTTGACTTCCCCTGCGCTGTTCTATCTGACAGATATCGGCGTAAATACTCCGTCATAGCTGGAGTCTTTATGACGGGAGTGTTTTATCTCCTATGTCTTCAAGTCCCCAATATGACGTTACTTATCATTGCACAAATCCTCTATGCAGCCGGGATCTGCCTCATTGCCAGCGCCATTGACGGATGGATTTACCATTCTCTGAGCAATAAACAGGATCACTTTTCGCATTATGCACATCTTTATCACCAGATAAACTGCTTCGGTAGCATTATCAGCGGTATTGTAGGAATTGGAACGATATACTATTCCGGAGAATATTTCACAGGATATATCATTTCATGCCTGTTTATGGGCATCATTTTTTTGATATTTCTCACTGTTCCTGAAGAAACAAAACCAATGATTGAAAAGAATAAAACGAAAACTATTCTGCAAAATACTAAAGAAACGCTTTGGATCTTTCAAAACACCGTAGGAGGAGCATGGTTTATTTTTCTTATGTGCCTTTTCAGTGCCGGCATTCAGATTATCTATCATTTTTGGCAACCGATAATACTCTCGGGTGGCAAAATTGATCATCTCAACAGCACGCAGATGCTAGTACTGATGTGCTGTCATATAGGAGCCTTCTCAGCGCAATATTTTTCAAATTTATTGATGTCTAAATATCATGTTCTTGATAAAAAATATAAGAACTCTATAAAATGTTCTTCGTTCTTTTCTGCCATCATGTGCATAGCACTTTATCTCTTAGTTCATGATAATCAAATTGCCGCATCAGTCATCGCGTTCTCGTTAATCCATGGATTTATTTGTATCGTACCGATAGGTGCAAAGAGCCTGTTTTTTTTAGAGCTAAACCAAAAACAAAGCCAACATATTTCCGGCATTATCGGCGCCACCTCTTTCTGCGGAAGAATATGTTCAGTATTGGTGTTAAGTGTTATCTCTTTTCTTCCTGCAACAGTCCCACCGTCTTATTATCTTATATTACCAACCGTGACTTTTTTTATGTGTGGCTGGATTATCATGAGGTGGATGACGCACTTTCGTAACTCTATATTAGAAAAAAACATACAACAATGACCGTTCCCAAATAATTTCTCTTGAAATACGCCCTACACTTCTTTGAACTATCGATACATCGACGTTTCAAAATACGACGTATCATGATGAAAAACAGATTAAATACATCAATAAGAAGGTTATTATTGTCTTTACTATACACAAAAAACTACAAACCGTAAGAGATACGCTCTCGAAGCAATAAAAAGATTCGGGGCAGGCAAAAAATAAATTAAGCGAATCAACGCACTCAAAATCTTTGATCTTATTTATAACGCACTGATTTTATTGGGAATGGCGGAGAGGAAGAGATTCGAACTCTCGAGAGCCTTTTGAGCCCTACTCCCTTAGCAGGGGAGCGCCTTCGACCACTCGGCCACCTCTCCAAGGAAGTGCATAAATGGTATCAATAGAAAGTTCAAGACATTTTCGATTTTTTTCAAAAATATCTGAAGTTTTTCTTTCTTATTGATTCAATAATACGTTAATAACAATACGAATTTTTCTTTTTTTTACCATATTGCCTTGAATATTGCATGAATATCCTTCAAAGAGATAATCTCATATTTGTATATTAGAAAAAAAATCAGTATGGCTAGAATTATTAAATGTCACGTATTTTGCTCTACCTCTAATGAATTGAGCAGATAATACCCTCTAACGAAGTTTAAATTACCTTTCATTGGAGATTCACTATGAATACTAAGATCCTCTTTTTAAGCTCTTTAAGCTCTGCAGCAGTTTTTTTAGCAATTCCTGAAGCACAAGCAACTTCAACATCGATTGCTGAAGAAAAGCCTGCAGGGTATATTCGCGTTTGTGATGCATACGGAAAAGGATATTTCTATATCCCTGGAACAGAGACCTGCATGCGTTTGTCAGGAAATGTTCGCGCTGATCTTCTAGGGGGAGATAACATTGATGCAACAACTGATGCCGAGTTAGCTAACAAAAGGAAAACCTATGGCGCATCGTCACGATTAAGCCTCGTTTTTCAGACTGCTTCTGAAACAGAATTAGGAACACTTCGTTCCTATGCACGAATCTACTCGAGCTGGGGCAATGGTGCTGACAAAGCTTCTGCAAGACTTGGAGCCGCTTACATCGAACTTGGTGGTTTTCGTGTAGGTCTTGATGATACAATTTTCAACAGTTGGACTGGTGACTATGGTAATGTTATAAACGACGACAGCATAGCGCCAGCAGGTATTACACGCACTAACTTTATTTCTTATACCTTTAGTGGTGACACTGGCTTTTCTGCCATTATTGGAGCTGAATTAGGCAATGCAGATAAACCTACCGGAGACGCATACTATTATATTGATCCCGATAATACAATTGTTGCCGTTCCTGACGATAAATTTCCAAGTAAAAAAATAAAAAATTACACCCCAAATTTTGTTTTTGGTATAAAATTTATGCAAAAATGGGGTGGTTTTTCAACAGTTACTGCTTATGATGCTTACTACAAAAAATGGGCTGGTAAGGTTCGTGTAGATTTCAATTTGAATGATCGTTTCAATCTATGGATGATGGGTGGTTATAAAAATAGTGTTGATTACTACACAAAGGATGAGGACAATGTGCTATCACGACAAAGTACAACGATCTATGCAAATTGGGGAGGAAAATGGGCTGCTTGGGGTGGAGCAACTTACAAATTTACTCCAAAAGCAAATTTAAACGTTCAAGTTTCTTATAGTACTGTAAAAACCTTTGCAACTTCTATAAATGTTGCATACACACTGGTTCCAGGTTTTGTAATTACACCTGAATTAACTTATGTTTCTTGGAACGATAATCGCGTTTTCAAGGGTCTAAACAATGATATACCACATGCTCTGCATGGAAAAAGTGCTTTGCAAGCTATGATTCGCGTCCAACGTTCATTCTAATCCTTTTGGACTACACTTCAAAAAACTAGCAACATATGTTGCTAGTTTTTTAAATCGTCTATAATAACATAACAATATCTCATGATATTGATCTTCTACTGTCTCTGATAAAAATTTCTTACTTTGCAAAAATATTCTAAGAAAATGAAGAAGATGAGTGTTGATAATCGCCTTCATAACTCTTGCACATGTACATGCCATTAAAATAATTGCATATATTGATTTTTGTTATAAAAATCATGCAAATATCCTCGAAAGCAATCAAAGATAATAAATATATCTTCAAATTGTTAGATAATAAATTTCAGAAATACCCTTAGTAAAAATGACAGTGCTAATTTAGCTAATAGAGTTCTTTAAAACTTTAGTGTTTTGTGGGTACACTCAAAATATTTACTCAAGAGAAAAAGTGATGTACATTTCTCAAAGCTCTGTAAACAACGCACCTATATTCTTTACAGTGTGCATGCCTTGCTTGTTCTCTTCTTTCAATTATTGTTGAATGATACCTGCACACCACAAGTGCAAAACTGCAATCCATTCTTTTTAACCCAATGATTATGAGAGAAAATCATCTGCTTCCCTCCCTCTTTTTTATGCAATTCTCGAACGTTATGCTTTTTTTATATTACACACAACATCTTAATTTTACGTGTTTTTTAAATGAGGGCTCTACATACACATAAAGAAATGGAATCCCAAAGCTCACCTCTGGAAGTCACGTGTCTTCTTTCTTTTCCCATAATGTCTTTACATGTAATTTTTACAACATAAATGAGCTTCTTTTACGAACCCAATCGGCCAAAAGCAGAAAACATCCTTAAAGAACATCTAGTTCAGTAATTACATGTATTAAAATTAAATTTGAGTTGAATTAACTCGACGGAAAATACTTATCTACCAAAGCATAGATAATCGCTGCTGTTTCAACATCCAAAATCCCATCATAATTTTTTTGACGAAAATGAAGCTGAAATGCTCGAATCAAATCTTTATACCCCATTTCAGTACATGCAACCGAAATATCGTATCCATAACACTTCAACTTAGCTAAGACATCCGCTTTGGATGGAAAACTCTTGCAAAACTGCTCCTGATAGTGACTCTTCAGTTCATCATCATACCACGCCCCTATGCCTGCCGCATAAAGTTGTTTCCACGGGAAGGCAGCCCCTGGATCACTTTTCCTTCCAATAGCAATATCACTGTGTCCGACAACATCGGTTGGCATAATGTCTGGATACCGTTGAAGAATATTCAATGCAAGTTCCTTAACTGCATCAATTTGCGTCGGATTATAAGGGGGAAATGTAAAGCTCTCATTGTTACGAGGAATTAAATTAACTGTCTCAGACTGCAATTCATACCCATCTTTATTAACTGGATTTAAAATGCACGTATCCTTTAAAGATGCTTCATCAACATACGTCTTCTCTGAAGAATTAGAGTGGCTCGTTGCTAAATTAACTATTTCAATCCCAATCGATGTATCATTGAGATTACTGCGCCCAGCCCATGAACTTACACCTGCATGCCATGCCCGCTCGTTTTCATCAACCAGATTAAAAATACGCATCCCCTTAAATCCTGACTCAATATACGTCTGCTCTGATGGATCAGGAACAAGATAGTGAGCGCTAACATTTTCTCCTGTCAGAGCCATAACTGACGCTTTAAAATCAAGTGAAGTATAATGCATTACTAGGAAACGAACACGACGATTAAAACTCTTGATAGAACGATAACTGTTGTAATCAATCTGATACATCGAAATTCTTCCTTTTCTTTAGTTCACAAACACCATCGCACATCTCATCAAAACAGATAGCACAAAAATTAGTGCTGAAGCGAATTTTGAAAATTTTTGCAACACATTCCACCATCTAAAGACCAGGAATAATGCCTACAACTACCCCATCAAAAACACCAAAGCTCTTACCAAAAATAATACATATCTTCAACGCTCTACACGCAGCCAGAAAAGCGTTTCTGAGAATATTCGACAAACCAACAGCTCACATATCTCCCCAAACAAATGCCTGAATTGCCCATAAAAAAACAGACACAAAGTATAGCAAGACCGCTGTTCAAATATTTCTTCGTATCTTGTACGTAAAACAGTTCTTTCTCTTAAAGTTTGAGCAAAAACACATGACCAACACTACTACACACGAGATATGACATCTAACTTCCATGCGATCATATGAAAACAACAAGAAGCAGTTTATAAAATCTTTGTGGCAATTTATTGACAGAGCAATTAATAACGCATATTTCCGATTAACTCTTCATTGGCATATTTTTCAACAAAACTTGCAAACTTTTTTGTACATGTCGCAAATAATCAAAATGCTTTCTTGTTTTTTCACAAAGAGGCTTTCCTTGTCATCCCTCTTGAAAACATATCTCTCATCTCTAGCTAACAAGTAACGAGAATTTTTTCTGAACTAAATAAATCTTTTTGCAAAGCAAAAAATAATATAGAGTTCTAACCTCAATAATATCCCGAAAAAATCTGAACGACAACACCCGCATTTTTCTGTGAGGCTGTAGAGTAAAATATTTCCCAGTTATTTGACACCATTGAACTGTTGTATGATGCCCCAAAAAGCTGCATGCAAATATAAACTATCTGTAGCATTAGAAACAGCTACTGTGTTTAATACCAGAAATTGTTTTTGAGTGTTTCTACATTTTCATCAAATATCATTTGCTTTTCTTCATTTGCAGATATCTTTTTAAAACCAACCAAGCTGCATATTCCTGTAAGACCACACCTAAAAGCGGTCGCGTATAAGGAAAAGAAATATGATCATCACCATAGTCTTTAATCCGTATAGTCATTGTGGCATTTCCAAGGCTTTCTTCTTGGTTTTCTAATGTCTCCAAAGAAGGCGATAAGCTAACTTCAACCTCAAGCAGTGGAACATTTTTTTCACTCTTTTCTGTAGACTGAAAATATTTTAAAAGCATCGGATCATTTGACGACCAACGAACCTCAACTTGCCTCGCTAATTGTTTACAAGCAGTGGTAATTTCTGCGCCAACAAAGTATGGACGAAAATGATTTTCAAATTCTTCGATTAAATGCTGTGCCAAAGGTGTCGATAACTTTCCAATCAATTGTACAAGAATATAAGGACTCTTCCATAAAAAGTGCCGTTCAAATGGCTCATTTGCGAAATGACAATCAACCCAATGCGCAATTGTACTTTCATCAATTCCAATAAAAGTCCACGCATATTGAACGCGCGATACAGGAGAATACTTCTTCTCGCTATATTCTAAATAATCTTCTAAAAGCGCAAGAGCTTGCGTAGGTGGACCAGGCAAAACCACAAGAGAACTTCCATCACAAGAGAGGTAAAAACCAGGTGCAGTACCAGTAGGATTATCAAGCACTTTTGCCGTCTCAGGAAACAATGCTTGACGAGCATTATTGGTATCCGGAGCGATACCTAAGCGTTGCAATTGGCCTTTTATCGTTTGCCAAACAGCTTCATCATGAACCAATGGCTGCTGCACAGCTTGAGCAATCGCATCGCGTGTCTTGTCATCTGATGTCGGCCCTAATCCCCCACTGATAACGATAAGATCTTCTTGCCCAAGACAAGCAATAACAGTCTCACTAATTTGCTGTAATTGATCGGCACAAACGAAATGGCGTGTCACTTGAATATTTCTCTTTTCTAAGCTTTGACTCAAATCCTGCAAATTCGTATTCAAATATTGTCCTGAGAGGAGTTCATCACCAACAGTAATAACCGCAGCACGACAAACAGAAACAGGATTCACAAAGGAACTGAGAACAGCTTCAGCCATCTGACGTGTGGTGGCTAAACCTCCCAGATCATAGGTAACAGTTTTTCCAGTGCGAATAACCTGGTCAACACTATCAGACAACTGTTGTGCTACATCTTGAAAACCTAGATAGTCTAAAAGTAAAGCAGTGGTATAAAGCATGGCAGAAGGATTTGCTTTATTCTGTCCAGCAATACGCAGTGCACTCCCATGAACAGAATCAAAACAAGCAATTTTGTTCCCTACATTTGCACTGGGTGCAAACCTCAATCCCCCCATCATTCCAGCAGCAAGATCGGAGAGAATATCGCCAAACATATTTTCAGCAACAATCACCCCAAAATGTTCTGGCTTAGTTGCAATCCATAAAGCAACAGTATCAACATTATAAATACCTGCTTCTATTTCTGGATAATTCTGAGCGACTTGTTCAAAAATTTCTCGAGCAAATTGACCACTTTCCCGCATAGCATTTGGCTTATCGGCAAAAGTAACTCGCTTGAAACTATGTGCACGCGCATAAGAAAAAGCATATTCAAATAATCGCTCTAAACCAAAACGTGTCTGTAAACGTACCGTCCACGCAGCTTCATTAAGACCATATTTTTTTAAATTGGGATGTTTTAACCATGTCGCTGTCTCAGAAGTTATACCGCGAAAATCTAATCCCGCATAGAGACCTTCAGTATTCTCTCTGATAACACAAAAATGAAAAGGTTTTCTTGAACCGACAATGTATCTTATAGGTCGTATATTAGCAAACAAACCTAATCTTTGGCGGAGTTGAATAACAGGAGAAATATACGTGGGTTTACTGTCCCTTAAATGCGGTGCAAGCTCTTTTAAAGCTGCTTCTTTTTCTTTACTGGTCACGGTGCCAAGTAAAACGGCATCACTTTCAGCAATTTTTTGCCACGTTGCTTGAGGAACCGGATCCCCTTCCTGTTTCCAACATTCCCACCCAATGTCGCCATAGGTTAATTCAATCGGTAACTGAAACTGCTCTAAGACCATCAACGCAGTATCACAAACTTCTTGTCCCACGCCATCACCAGATAATACAAGAACTTTCTTTTTCATAATCTATCGATCCATTCATTAACAATTGCATGCATCATAGCAGGATTATCATCCCATAGACGCGTACCTGCACCAGAGATAATCTTATATTCATGATTCAAACGATGGCTTTGAGTTTGGTTATCTATAGTTGCTAGTTGCGACTTCTCTCCCACCAAGCATAAAAATTTTCCAGCATATTTGACGATCTCGCTGCGCGCATCCATTTCTAACAAAAATCGAAATCCCCTTTGCATACGTTCAAGTGCCGTGCTTTTTTGCTCATCAGGAATCTTTATATATACTTTTCTTGCAGTTTCTCCCATAGGTTGTAAAAAAGCATATAAAGTTTCTAGAGCCCCTGACAAATCACCATCATCCAATAAAGTAAGAACATGTTTAAATCGCTGTTGCAAAAGCAAATCTGGATAACCCGGTGCACTCACAGCAAGTACAGCTTGTATATTTGGGAGCCCTGCGGCCAAAATCTGTACCAATGTTCCACCCGTAGAAAACCCCACTAGCAACAAGGGTTCTCGAAAACGACTTTTGAGTTTTTCTGTGATTAAAGGAATAACCTCTGTCGCAGAACCACTGGAAAAAAGAGATAATATATCCAATGGAGTAACATGAAATCCTTTTTCCAAGCATAGCTTTTGAAAAGGAGAACAAAAAGCCCCCTCATCCCAGAGGGACATCACAGGCGAAATGTGGTTTCACACCATTCGCACTTCTTTCTCTTTTTGTTTTAAAAGCTTGTATAGTTGTCAAATTATAAATCCCTCCCCTATATTCAAATATATTTTTACTCCAACCAATAAAGCTTAATATTCAACGCTTATCGTCAATTATTTAAACCCAAAAGTATTATAAAACTTCAGTGTATAGACAAAGACAGGAACGACCCTGAAAATTTTCTCCAAAATCTCTACCTGTGATAATATCACTCTTTTCATATACATAAAAAGCGCTAACCATACCTCTATAGCAAACCTACCTACTTTCTGTTTCCATTCTCATTCATGAAACATCAATAAACCCTATGCTTATTTCATAGCTGCTATACTGTTTACTGAAATCAAAAGCAAATCTTTAAGGACGAAATATCTTTTATTTTTGTACACATTTGCATCATCGTACCAGAAAAGAGGCTTTCTATTAAAGTTAGCAAAATTAAAAATATAAACTCCACAACTTATTGCCATACGACAAAAAGCACTCGCATCTACATAGCCTATTTTTATGATTTTGATACTACCGTATAGATCCAAAGAGCTAACATAGCAGCCAAGTTATGGATCTAATATCACTTTCATTTAAGCCAAAGTGTAAAAACGCAATTCCTAGCGCCTTTAGCTGACAAATACCTAATTAATAATTCACGAATTTACAGTTACAAAAAACTTAATATTAGGAACAGCATTGCATAAACTGGATATAATTACTCAAATACAAACCTGCTGCACTTTTATTCATCATAGGTTTCGAACCCTTTCGATAGCTGATTCTAGTATGTTGCACCCAAGCTGCAATTAGATTTTTCATACTCTCGATTAGTATAACTTAAGAGAAGAAAAAATTATCCTGTATCCCCCATCATACAAAATAACATTTATATGTTTAAGCATGCCCCTCTTCCACTCTATCTCTTAATCTTGCCTATCATTTTTTAAATCAGGACAAATGAATGATTGAATATTAATTGACTGATACAGTGCGTTCTACAAGCATCAAAAATGCAATTTATGCGAATATAAAAACAATTTTTCCATAGAAAACACACACAATAATAATTCAGCAAACTTTATTTTGAACTGCAAATTAACTAGAAGAATATGGGCTAGAAGGAGTAGAGATATAGTCTAACAAACCAGCATACACATCAACCTATAGTATAATAAAAGTAAGAAGTGCAATTATCTTCACCAAAACAACTGTTTCGTCAGCCCCCCTGCAACAATTAACCTACTATCTAAAATATTATCGCACTATTATACGCATAAACAATTGGATAACTTATTTATGGCATCACATGCCTATCACGAATTTGATCCACTTCCCGACGCTACAAAACTCGAAAAGTTCACAAAATAGCGACACACAATCAATGTTAAATGCCCTGAACCGCTTGATGTCCTTGGCACTATGCTTGGGAACTGTATGGATCAAGAGCATTACAATCCAAATGAATTTGATGCAAAATTACAAACCAGAGATATTCAACAGCTAGAAAACGATAAACATCAAATTTTAGAAACTTAAAAAAAAGATGGATTAATATATTGTCGTGGAGGATATATCACCAGAAGTGCTTCCCTATCTACAGAGGCATTGCAAAAAGAGGCTGCAAAAAATGGGTACTCCGCAGTAAAAATTGAAATCGAGAGAGCATTGGAAGAAGTAGAAAAAAATCCAGAGTTCGCGGTTTTGTGTACAGCAAATGTATTGGAGGCATCCTGAAAAATTTATCTCAACCACCATTGTTTTCCATATAAGGAAACAACTGATACACTATTTTTCTTAATTTCTATGTTTTTTATTTATGATCTGCATATCCCTTTGCCCTTGGCTTTTGATACTTTGAGCTAGCCAAGACAACTTAAAGATTGCATTATTTTACTCAATAGCTTCATATTAAATAAGGGCTCTATCCATTTTTTTATCGACCAAATTGAATTTTTCTTTTATGCTGAAGTGCAGTGCATGGGTTGGGTTTTGACAGAGTATAAAAGTTGCATTTTTTATGGTCATCTTTTTTTAAACATGCTGATCTTCATCCTCAAGAATTTTGTAAAAAAGACTTAAAAATTCTTTCCTTTTTTCTGCATTAAATTGTGGAATGTAGCATGCATTTAAGAAATAAAAAAAGTTGTGCGCCTTGCAAATCATAAAATAGGCTTCGCCATGAACGTTTAGCGCGTTATTCTGCCCCATACCCTTTCATATTATTTTTAGAGCTATCGGAGCACTTGTGAGAGCAACAGGCTCGACCCCTTTTGTGAGTATTTTGAGAATGAGTCTCCATTAATCCCGTTATAACATCAAGTATCTTCAAAGTAGAACGACTTATTCTGATGCTATTTGCATTTTTCCTATGTGAATTCTTCTGATGATAAAAAATCTGTATGTTAAGGAGTATTGCTCTTCAAAAGGAAAGGATTTAAAAATTTTACTGAAAGCTCCTTCTTAAACTTATAATTTTCGTGATAAGGTTTATGTTTTTATAGGATATACTAGCTGCTTTATAGAAGGAAGAGTTTAACTTTCAGCACTACGATGAGAGTTTTTTTCACCCACATTGAATTATTTTGAACGTAGTCAATTTTTTTAAAGAATAGAAGTGATTTTTAGATGGTTATGGATTGATCGTCTTTTCTGGAAAGTATTTCAG
>NZ_CP200031.1:1157500-1568347 GCF_053795135.1 Bartonella sp. B12(2025)
AGGTGGAAACAAAAATAATCTTACGCAACCGTAACTTTATAATTGATGAAATAAACTTTGATGACGCAGATACTCTCACGGACGATGAAGCACAACAAGAGTTAAAAAAAGCTGGATTTTCTTTAGAAAAAAGCAACGAACTCCTTTCAATCCTCACGCTAATCGACCCTTTAAAATTAGAAAACTTGTCTTCTACCTCCCAATTTACAGATACCCCTGAAGTCCGCATCGTTCAAGAAAATGTAACCATTTCCCCTCAAACTCACCGCATTGATCTCACTAAAAATTATGCTGAAGATATTATTCCTATTCGTAAAAAACAAAAGATAGCCGATGCTTTTAAAGACACCAACTATACAGAAAAGCAAATTGAACAGGTTGTAAGCACTTTAACGAAATTGTATCATTCGGATACGCTTAAAGAGGGAAGTCTTTTACGCATTGGTATCATCACACAAACCGGAGAACAAGATCATCTGGTACGAGCAAGCATTTATCAAGGGATGCATCATGTTCTCACAATTGCACTGAATGATAAAGAGCAATTTATTGAAAGTGCAGAACCCATCTTGTCCCATGCACTTAAAACCGCTTTTCGGAATGGTATTCCGCATTCTTATGTCAATACAGCACAATTACCGACGGTTTATGATGCTATCCATACTGCTCTGCTCAGCCATAATATGTCAAAATCTCTCTCTCAGCGTCTCATTCGTCTGCTTGCAACCAACATTGATATGAAAAGCCGGATAACACCAACCGATCAGCTCGAAATATTTTATGCCGTGCCACAACAAAACGATACGGAAAAAAACAACAAAGAAAATCAGAAAACAAAGAAAGCACCCACAAACGCAGATCCTGAAATTCGTTATATCAGCATTACCTTCAGCAATACAACGTATAAATATTATCGTTATCAATCAAAAAACGGTAGCGTCGATTACTATGATTCAGAAGGAAAAAGTTCAAAACCCTTTTTGCTCCGCAAACCTGTTCCAAATGGCACTTTTTCTTCTCCCTTTGGACCACGTAAACATCCTATTTTAGGGTATGTTCGCATGCACACGGGCGTTGATTGGGC
Source organism: Bartonella sp. B12(2025) (assembly GCF_053795135.1). NCBI lineage: Bacteria > Pseudomonadati > Pseudomonadota > Alphaproteobacteria > Hyphomicrobiales > Bartonellaceae > Bartonella > Bartonella sp. B12(2025). The sequence goes on from NZ_CP200031.1 coordinate 1,158,585, forward strand.
TGCACCAAAAGGATCACCCATTATTGCTGTAGGAGATGGTATTGTCACAAAAGTAGGCGTAACAGGCGGCTATGGAAAACATACAGAAATTCGACACAGCAATGGATATGTCAGCACTTATTCACACCAAAGCCGTTATGCACCAAATATCAAACCAGGCACTAAAGTACATCAAGGACAAATCATTGGATATGTTGGAACAACAGGAATGGCAACCGGCCCCAATTGTCATTTTGAAATTATTGTCAATGGCATAAAAGTTGATCCCATGCGCATCCGTATACCTGACAGTAAAGCTTTAGCCAATCAAGAGCTGCAAGCATTCCTGCGGGAAAAAAGAAATATTGATTCTTTGTTAAACAGCCCCATAGTGCCATCAGAAGATATTTCTTAAACGATACATAAAGCGCCTTTATAATCTATAAAGAGTTTTTTCTTTCAATTTTTTGTCACAAAGAAACATTGTTGAAAAATCTTATAAAAAGAGAAAGGGCAGTTGTTCTTTGAAAATTATATGCAAAACACACTATTTATGATAAAGACCACTGTTAATTCTCAGCTACTTTGAAGCTGACTGTACCAAAATATAAAGCTTTGGCTAGAAGTTTACCCCATAAGCTGACATGAGCAAGCCAAAACCAAATTTTTAGATTGAGCACTGTATTGGCGTTCGTACATGATGAATATCACGCTAAGAACAAATCCATATAAACTAACGAGCGATATCTCATCGCCTTTCCCCAAAGGAAAAGAAGAGAAGACAAAAAAGAACTTACAGTGTTTTTAAATCAAGCAGACGTATCTTTTGAACCATCTGTATTGAGTTTTGGCAAAGGAATCATAACCTTTGTTCCACCCAAATCGGAAGTTTCAAAAAGCGGTTTTTCACCAAACTGCATACAAAGCTGTTCAACAACCAAACGGCCAAGACCTGCTTTTTGCTCTAAAGTTTGCCGCTTTATGCCGACACCATCATCTTCCACAATCAACATCAATTGTCCATCTTTCTGGGAGCCAAATGAGACATAAATATGACCAGCACGCTGGTCAGGAAAGGCGTGTTTTAAAGAATTTGTTAACAATTCACCAAGAATAATGCCCAGCGTTGTCGCATCTCTTGAAGATAAGCGACAATCTTTAAAAGACGTATGAATAGTGATGTTTTCGCGCAATTCAAAAGGTACCGCCAATTCGACATCATGAACCACCGAACTGAGAAACTCTGCCAATAAAGTTGTTTCCATATCATCACTCAAACGCAAACGGCGATGCGCTGTAGATATTGTCTGGATACGGTCGCGTGCAGCACCAAGAACAGAACGCACCTCTTCATTTTCGCTACGATTTAATTGCAAACCAAGCAAAGAAGAGACGGTGCCAAGAGAATTGCCAATACGATGGCTTGCATCCTGCAACAACATTTCAACACGTTGACGCTCTTTCTCGGCATGATTGCGCGCTCTTTCCAATTCTTGTGTACGTTCTTTCACACGTGCTTCAAGGGCTAGATTTTCACTATGAAGCAGCAGTTGATACATTTTTAAGGAGCGCACATCGCGATGAAAACGATTAATCACAAAATAAGCAGAAATAAAAGTACTCACGACAGAAACAATCGCCGCCAATGTTAAGGCAGCACGTATAAGTGCTATACCTTCACGCTGTTTTTGCCGTACCACATCATCGCCATTAATAAAGCTTGTCATTAATTGGGCTAAACGTGCCACTTGAATCTTTTGAACTTCAGAAGAGGCAGAAAATTGAGGAGATTGATTAGGAAGCGCATCAAGAGCATGTATATGGGCATTCATAAAAGCTTTGCGTGCTTCGACTTCTTTTTTAAAAGCAGTGAACCATTCATACCATTGCGGATGTGCATAAACAATAAGTTCTGTATAATCGAGAATATCATCGAGCTCACGCGCTGCATTTTCAAAGCGTGCTTTATCTTCTGCTTTGTGGGTTCTTGCGTAGCTGCGGTCAGCAACAGCCATATCGATCAAACTAATGAGCACCAGATCAGCCTGTTCGCGCAATTCTGAACTTGTATTCAACTGTGCAACTTCCCGATCAACAGCATTTGAGAGCAATATAATAAAGACCGAAGCCAAAAGAGCCATAACAAGAGAAACAACAATTGCCACCCAACGCCAACTTGATATGGTTGAATCAGAAGAGGGCATTTGAGGAAGCAAATTCTTCTTTGTTGTCATAAAATTTCCATCGGCGAACCTGAAAATCGTCATTTTTCAGCACACAAGGAAGGCTGCCTTATGGAACATAGCACAAAAGCCAATGAATGCTCTCACACAGGCTTTGCTTATTTCCCTCAAGGGATAGCCAAATACTCTGAACTTCCTCAGATACTGATCTTTACTTTAATAGCTATAACGGGAATAAAAAAAACAAGGCTATCAACTATAATTATTATGCTTTTTTAGCCGTCAAATGAACACAATATACTTCCAGCGGAATAAGAATCGGGGCCATAATCGGATTCACCATCCACGTTAAGAAGTTCCTGTAAGCGATTACGCGCCCTGCTAACACGGCTTTTAATTGTTCCAATAGCACAGCCACAAATAGCTGCGGCATCTTCATAAGAAAAACCTGAGGCTCCAATGAGAATAATGGCTTCTCTTTGATCTGCAGAGAGCATATCTAAGGCTTTTTTGAAATCTTTCAAATCAAGCGACCCATATTGAGCAGGATGAATCGCCACATTTTGAGTAAACACGCCGTCGGTGTCTTGAACTTCTCTTCCTCTTTTGCGCATTTGACTGTAAAACTCATTGCGCAAAATAGTAAAAAGCCAAGCTTTAAGATTGGTTCCCATTTCAAAACTGTCCTGCTTAGCCCATGCTTTCATAATAGTATCTTGGACTAAGTCTTCGGCTTTGTCGTGCTTACCACTTAAAGAAATAGCAAAAGCCCGAAGAGCCGGTAGAACCAAAAGTAATTCCTGTTTAAAGTTTTTCACGTCCTTTGCCATAAAAGGTTCAAACCTTTTTCACATTGTTTAAGCCAAATTGCTCTGCTCGTTCCAACTTCTCTAAAAGCTCCAGCAAACGCACAGGAAGTGCTTCTTCTTGAATTTCCATGTAAAACTGTCGTAGTTTTCGTGCTATTTCGCTATTGATCCCAAGAAGATCATCGCCAAAAGTGAAGTGGTTGGTGAGATTTTTTTCATCACGGTCGTTCATTTTTTATCCCCCTAATCCATATAATATCAGTAGCACCGAGAAGAATTTTTCGCCTCATGGTTGTAAATATAGTTGTATGTAAAAAGTTCCATACGGGCAAAGGAACTTTTTCCTCACTTAAAGATTTCAACCAACAAAGTGCTTCAAAGGTCAAAGGAGTTATAAATTATGTCATTATCAACGCGCATCGCACCGCATCTTCCCTATCTTCGGCGTTTTGCTCGATCTGTCACAGGCAGCCAATCATCTGGCGATGCTTATGTCTCAGCAATGTTGGAAGCACTCATTGCTGATATTTCCATTTTTCCCAAAGCATCCAGTGATCGCATTGGTACTTATTGGCTTTTTTGTCATCTTTTTGACCAAACTACGCCTAATATACCCGAACCATTACCACAATTTGGCCTTGAGCAAAAAGCCAGTGCCAAATTATCGTATCTCACCCCACGTGCACGCCAAGCATTTTTGTTGATTGCCGTTGAAGGGTTTAATGAACAACAAGCCAGTGAAATCATGAATCTTGACGCAAAGAAGTTCCGCAAGCTTCTCAACCAAGCATCAACTGATATCTCTCAACAAATTGCCACACAAGTTATGATTATTGAAGATGAACCTCTTATTGCGCTGGATATTGAGCAAATGGTAGAAAGCCTAGGCCATCAAGTGATAGGGATAGCACGAACCCGCGACGAAGCTGTTATTATGTATAATAAGGCAAAACCGCGATTAATTTTGGCTGATATTCAATTGGCTGATAATAGTTCTGGCATTGATGCGGTCAATAACATTTTGCAAAATGATCGTATACCGGTGATCTTTATCACTGCTTTTCCTGAAAGATTACTGACCGGAGAACGTCCAGAGCCAACTTTTTTAGTTACCAAACCCTTTAATCCTGACATGGTGAAAGCACTTATTTCACAGGCTTTGTTTTTTCAAGAGAACGCTTCCAAAGCAGCTTAGAACAGAGTAACATCTCAATCATGATTGTTACTCCTATTTCAAAGCCACCCATGGATAAATCACATCTTAGCGCCCTCATGCAAGCGATTCGTGGTGCTGATATCTGTGTTTTATATCAGACAACCAATCTGGTCTATTTATGGGCTGAAAACCTCCCAAAACATTTGCATAATAAATGGTGTATGGGATGTCGTGACAGCGATTTTTTTTCGCTTGATCTTGCAGACAGTATGGAAACAATCAAATTGCAGGTTCTAGCCACCGGTAAAATGCAAACTATTGAAGCACGGTTTGAGGATATGGCCAAACAAGCTGTTTGGTACAAATTTTCTATCGATTGCCACCGCAATGATAACGGAGACATTATCGGTATTATAACTACTGGTGTTAATATTTCAGGACTGCACCGACGTGAGCAAGTGCTAAAAGTATTACTTCGAGAAGTCAGTCACCGTTCTAAAAATCTTCTCGCCATCATTCAAAGTATTGCCAGCCAAACCGCACGCTATACTGAATCCCTACAGGTTTTTTTACGAAAATTTCAAGGACGACTCCATTCTCTTTCCCATTCTCAAGATCTCATCACCGATTCTGATTGGCGTGGTGCCCAATTTCGCGAATTGGTTCATTCGCAAGCTTTGGGCTATTTGATGAAAGATACAGAACGCTTTTCTATTGAAGGTGTAGATCCTTATCTTTTTCCGAATGCAGCTTTGCATATTGGTTTGGCTTTTCATGAACTCATTGTCAATTCTCTTTCTTTTGGTGCCTTATCACAAGAAAAGGGAAGAATCTGTGTATGCTGTGAAATCCATACAAAAATGGATGGGAAAACACAGCTTCTCATTACTTGGAATGAAAATTTTGAAACAGGAGCTCTTCCCTCTAGCAATAAAAAAGCCTGTTTTGGCAGTGCTGTCCTAGAAAAAATTGTTCCCATCTCTGTAAATGGTTCCTCTTCTTTCAAATTGACAGAAAAGGGGATTGTTTATCGCTTGTGTGTTCCTGATACTTATTTTGATATCTTTTTTTAAAAAAGCGATTAAAACACCGTAAAATGAAAAAGCAAACCCCACACTAAAAGAGTTGTTCTCATAACATCCATCGCCCAGCACAAAGACACTTTTTCCACACAACTAGCCTACCACTAGCCTCTGAGAACTTAGCCTCTAAAATCCAGTTTTCTGGAACGAAAAACCTTTCAAAACGTTTATTCATATCTCCCTAAGCTGACAAACTGGGTCCCATACTGTCGGCCTCTTATTTGGAAAAATTTTATGAATACCCTTGTTTTTATCCTCTTATTGGTTTCATGTACAGATGACTTTAACAGCTGTTACTCTAACAATACAATGGTCAAAACCTACCCAACAGCTCAAGCGTGTGAGCAAGCCATGGTACCATCCACAAAAAAAATCGCATCTTATGGGCAACAAATCTTTGCCCAATGCACAAGCATACACACAAATTTACATCAACAAGCAGTAAAGCTGACCTGGTTCGTGACAAACCGAGGGAATTTCCTGCTTAAAAGCCAAAACATAAATGATAAGATATCCGAAGTCCACGAAGCAGATGTTTTCCCTACATTATTCCCTCTTCTATATTCTTCTTCCACAAACCTCTTGCACAAAAAACCTTAAAAGCATAGACTCATCAGGTTCTCAAAAATAATCAGTGAAAGAGTAAATCCTGATGGATAATAAGCAAATTCATACTTCACAAAACCATCGCACAGAGCAATGCGCTCTATCTCAAGAGCTCCCCTTGGACCCTGCAGTAGAACGCGTGAGAAAAAAACTCATGCTTTTCATGATGACTACTCTTTCGATAACGCTCATTCTTATTCTTGTTATACTATTTCTAGCTGTTTACAAAACTATAGTAACGAAATCAGCTCAAAAACAAACAGCCCCCTTTTCCTCCAACGAACAAAGCCAAAAAATTGTCCGCCATACACTCTCCTTACCGGAAAAAACACAGATTTTGTCGCAAAGCCTCTCGGAACACAATATTATGTTGAAGATCTTAACGCCAGATGGGAAAATAAAATTTATGATTTACAATTATCATACTGGTGCACTGCTTTCTGTGCTTTCTGTTGAAACAACAAAAGAAACATCTATAACCCTACCCCACTAAGCCGAGAACAGCTCCTACAAGCGCTTAAACAGCGCTCTCTTGTTTAAATATTTTCTTCTGCCGAAGATGTTACCGCCCGACGTCGACGTGGTTTTCTCTGTATTTCCTCACCTAATACAGGCAAAGAGACAACTTTCTCTGTTGAAGCATCACCGTTTTTAGAAGTTTCAGCTATCGTCTGTGAAAGCTCAAGAGATGCTTCTTCTTGAGCGCGTACAGAACGCCGACGTGAAGGTCGACGTGTTTTTTTGACAGATTCAACACTTTCTTCAGCAACGGATTGCTCTTCGTTTGTTTTCCCACCTGACAAAGCGTTAACCTCTAATGCATCCTCACCTGTATGCCCATTTTGTGCCTTGGTGTGTTGACCGTTACCATTTTTTTGCGACTGCAATTGTGATACATTTGTATCACAATTGACAGTGTCTTTTTTCTCACCTTCAGCGTTTGTTTCAACGTATTCTTGTTCATTGTTTTCATCACGTCGAACAGATTGAGACATTTGCCCAGCTGCTGCTAAAATAATACGCAAATAGTGTTCAGCATGTTGTAGATAATTCTCCGACATAACGCGATCACCAGCACCCTGTGCATCACGCGCAAGACTTATGTATTTGTCGGCAATTTGCTGAGCATTTCCGCGAATCTTAACATCCGGACCGCTACTTTCATAGTTCCGAGACAACGGGTTAGGGCCGCGACGATTGTTACTATTGTTGTTATTGCGACCGCGTACCCGTCTATTTTGTTGTGGCCTCATTTTTATCCCTTTTTGGAGTGTATGTGTCTTAATTGACTCTTCTTCATTGCATTATTTTTCAATAATGCTGATCATGTTTAAAATACGGTTATCAGGCTATCCGCGTTTTATTTCACTCAAATGATACCTACTGATATTTGATAAAAGCATATTATTTTTGAAAATCACAAAAACCGTGGGGAAACCATAAGCTCAAAGTTCCCTCTTTCTCTGTCAACCAGCAGAAACCTAGTGATGTTCACATAAAATGCCAAGTGTTTTTTTTTAAATAGACCATATTTCATTAAAAAAAATAATCATCTTGTGGAAAAACAAAAAACGAGAACACACACACAAAACCCCCAGCAAACGAATAACTTTCACCAGAGAATAAATAGAAGCCCTCTTTTTTGCTTAGGACCACCGATCATTAAAACGCCGATATTCCCTATCCCCCTCGCGCACTTAACTCACAAGTATTTATGCTCCACGAGTTGCTACATGAACTCTCTCAATTTCATGAACATAGCCTCTCTTCTGCGCTAAAGCAACCCCCTTTTGTGAGCAACAATCCACTGACACTTCACAAAACCTCTTACTTTCTATACATAGATTAACATGAAGCATTATTCAAGCCCTATGTTCATCAACAAATTAGTCTTTTTGTTAAAGCTAACCAAATTGCACTATAAATTTCTGGTGTAGTTCCACAGGATTTATAAGTGAATTGGATCTGTAGTTTATGACGAATTTGGTATAAAAGCTAAATATAAAACATAGACTTATGAGAAAGAAATACCCAACATGCCATGCCAAAAAAAATTCAAAATCCCCTCAAAAAAACCCCAATATCTATAAACAAGAATAACATCATGCACTTCCTCCCCTTTGTCATACTTCCTGACAAGAAAACTTTATTTGCAAAACGAGCACAACGTTTTGCATATTTAGTAAATAGAGCCCAAAATGCCAATAGAATCTTAGATAAAGAATCTCTCCTTTTTTTTGCTCATTTTTGTAATGCCCAGCAACAATCGACAGAAAAATTTAAGGACTTTGCCGTTCCTCTTAGCCGTTTTGGTGCACCTTCAACCCCTCCTTTTGATCGATCAAAATTATTAATTTTGGGCTTATATGAAAGCATTGTAGGAGATTTTTTAAAACGTTTGTCAACCCAAGAATTCTCAGTAACAAGGCACGAAGCTTTAAGCTGCACACAACAGAAAAAAGACCAATGGCGTCTGTGGGGACATAATCTGTTAAACCAGATACTTCCCCAACAGCAATTAGCAGAACATATTTTTATTACTGGTGCATTGCAAATCATTTATTCTCTTGCCGCTTCACAGCTTGATGCTCAAAGCCTAACCCCACAACAACACAACCTCTGCCCTGCCTGCAGCGGCACACATTCCGCCAGTCTCCTTATCAACTGGAAATCACACAAAGTCATAAAGGTTTGTTCTTGCCTTTATTGTGGCACCCTCTGGCATACCCCACACACTCAATGCACCTTTTGTGAAACAACGCAGAATGTTTCCAGCCACATTCCCGAAAATATTCCCAACGGCATTTTATTTGAAACCTGTACTGCATGTGGATCTTATTGCAAACAATTCAATCAACACCAAAATCCTGCACTGAATGTTTTTGCCGATGATATCAGCACCTCCACACCTGACTTTTTGCACAAAGCCTCTTCTCATTTTAAGTATAAGATCTTTAATCCTTTTTTAGCGGAATGCAAAAGCTAACCAGTTTTTCTCTCAACAAAACAGCTTAACATAAAAAAATCTCTAGCTCCCCACTCCTCCGTCAACTGCAAAAAGGCCATCGAAAAACCATGGAGCAACGACGGGAGATTTTAAAAACACGGATTCTACCCCAGAGAAATACAGCAAATATAAAAACTCTTTTACCACCTAATACGCAATAACGCGCGCCAGAGCGATTTTCTTACCAAAAACAAGACAGTATTATGGTTTATCTTGAAGCATTTTTCAGGTTAAAAATGAACAAGCTACATCACAAAAAATTAAAGATCTTCATGCTTCCTGAATTAAAATTGAAAAGGGTGTATTTTTGGTCGCATTTTTCACTTCTCTCTATAGTAAGAAAGACGAAAATAGTATTTACATTTGTATCTTCATCTCTATGGTGCTTTATAATATCTTTCGAACTGTTAGAAAAAAACTTTCATCGAGCATCCATCGTAACTTTAAAAGATGCAGCCTTTACAAAATGAGATATTCTTTGAAAGCTGGCTTTTGTACACTTTTCACCAAACTTCGCGTACTCTTAAATTTCCGCGTGAAAGTTTAAAAATAATTGCGTACTTTACCTTTTTTATTCTCTTTTTCATTGATAAAGCAATCTCGTAAGAGAAAGTAGTTTCCATCTCCCGGTCGCACCATTTTCACACATTTTGCTTTTGCACGCTCTGAAAGCACACCCCACATTTCACGAATAGCAAAATAGGCTTCACTTTCCGAATTAATACAGTGCTGATAAACTTCTTTCTCCATATCAGACGCGACTGAAGCAGAAATTTCTTTGCAATACACACGTAGATCAAACATTGGAATAGTCAACTCAACAGGAGCCTGTTTTATCATCTGTTTCTTAGGAAAAAAGTAACTGACAATTTTTACAATTCCAAAGCAAAGAGCCAACACACAAAAGAACAGCATGCAAACAAAAGCGACCTTGCGACATAATCTTTTGAAATAAGCGTTTTGCCTTGCTCGGATTCTTTTTTCCATAAAGACCGTATCCTTTAATCTCTCATAAATACCCCAAGATAAGCTTTTTACAGCAAAAAATGATAAAAGCATCAATGCACAAAATACATGTTATAGCTGCATACTCTTAATTTTCTTATGCCAAAACAGCTCTTTTTCTCTATACCCTTAACACTTTTATTCTCTTTGTTATTTGAAACTGCTATTGGACACTTTTTGCGTTTTGCATCCACTTTATGAAAAGGTATGGAACACTATCATAAGGCTTTACTGAAGTAAAATCCTATACAGGTAATGTGCATGATTTCCTTCTCGAGATAAACACGCACTGTCAAAAGAAAACGTACCCACTTTCATGATGGAGATATCTACGCCTCATATCCGTTCTTTATGTGCCCATATCACTCTTCATAATACTGAAAAAATTTCACTCTGCCTTCGACGCTGTTCATATCCAAACCAACGCAAAGAAAGCAGAAACGAAACACGCTCCTGCTTTTCTTCTTTTTGGAAAAATCCTGATAAAAAGAGATTGTGCTCTTTTATAAATGCCAACACCCCCTCACAAAGAACTCTCTCTAAAACAAAGGAATAATAATATCTCATTTATTATAGAAGTTTTTAGCATCATTTAACCATAATTATGGCACGAAAAAATTAGTGGAGACGATTTTTCGTAATTCTATACTATTAAGAAAAACTTTTGAGATGCCTATAAAAGATACAAAATACGAGAGCATCACTATCGCTCTCCTTTTAGGCAATACCTGACAGCATCATCCAACTGAAAGCGAAAACTAGACAAACAAGTGAAACTGCCATTTTTTTCACCCATGTGTCTCAATATTAAAAAGGAGGCGTTTACTCAGAAAAAATTTTGAGTGGTAATGAACAACCGCTCTTTTATGATAAAATCCAGAGGGAAGAGCTAAGATGTCCATTCCCTAACAATAACTATGTTAAATCCATAAGATGCTGAACGTCATTTGGTTCAACGTTACAACGAATTTCTCAACATCATATTTTCCCTCCAAATCTGCGGTTATACCGTAGACAGCATAGACTCAATTCCAAAGCTCATCCCATTATAGATTGAATAAACCAACTGCCCTAACCAGTAATCATATGACCTCATGAGCCATCAATGATGAAAATTTAACAAATCTCCAACAACACAGCTTCACCTTATCGATAAAGCTATCGTGCATGCTAAATGCGCATACCACACAATCCATCCAAGATATATCAACCACAAAAAATTCTACGTTCTGTACTCCATCCAATCCAAGTCACACGGTTAAGAGATAATACTGATATCCCTGTTGTGTGGGAACACATTCAAAATGCAAATAAATGGATGTTACTCGCCCCCCAACAACCCTCTTCTTAAAAATTTTCTTGGTATATATCCATGATGTTATTTTACGGGAATATGCTTATATGCCCAACGGTGTTCATTCAACATACAACACAGCTATTGCCAATGTATGATGCGCTATCTTTCTTGGAAGTCAAAGTATTGTCACAGCTTTTGGAGAAAACTATTCAATAAACAACTACAAAAATCCATCCATTATGGCTTTCAACTATCATAGGCATAAAAAAGATGCATTCCACAAGCCCTTAGGATAAAGACACACAAGACTTTACAATGATCGTTATCCAACATGCCACTCATCAAAACTGATGGTTTTTATGAAATCTACAATTTCTTTCGCGTTTTTTAGAGCTACTTTACTAGATAGAAAAGCGAGATTTTAAACAGAAACTTTTATTTCAACGAGAACTCCACTCACAGAAGAAAGAACATTAGACGGCTCATGCTCTCCACTTCAAGAGGCAAAATCTCCTCCGAAAAATAGATCCAACAAAAGACCAGCATCTAAACAATAGACGAAAAAAGGCGTGTTATCGACATCTGTCAGATTGATGGAGAACAAAGTTATTATTGATGTAAACTGTAACAACAGATGCACTGTTCAATGAAGCAGTGTGGCAACTGTAATCCACAAAGCTGCTCTAACAATACGCCAGTGAATACGACCTTGTAAGCATTTTTTTCCGCTTTCGTTCATTTTTGCAATTCAGCAAAAAAAACTTCCCCATTCCCTTTTACGTTTTTTGAGAACTATTGATTGTAAAAAGTTTTCATCATCACATTATGGCCAAAAAACGTAAGAGCGACATTGCTTATCGATTAAAGAATGCACCACTGCCTATTTGACAGTTTTCTCAAAATTTATGTCAAGTTTCTTCGTAGAATGATTTCCGCTTATGCAGCAGTGATCTGCCTTCCATCCCGAACAGTCTAGATGCCTTTCTAGAGAAGAGATTTTCATACTCATATGATACATCCATCATCGATTATATAGACATTCATGGAATCTTGATAAGCTTACAAGTGATCTTCTATTGTTTAATGAACACAAGCTCTCTCTTTTGAAGTTTTTCGCATTTTTATAACTTCTCAAATTTTACCGACAGCAGAATGTCAAAATCAAAGAGCCAAACAAGACGAGTCATTGGCTGTTGTACTCTTTTAGCATTTTAGTTGTGTTTGACATTCTCAAGATTTTGGAGAATTGTTTTCAATTGTTGTTCTAAAGTATCTATGCGCTGCGATATTGTAGTTATATCTTGGGTTTGTTTTTTATTGAAACGCCTGATATCTTGAGATATCTGTTTCAACAACGCATTCAAAGGGACATGCCCCATTTTTCCGTTAACATAAAGAACCACGCGAATATGTTCAGGATCATCAATCTCAGCAATAGAAAATGGAAAAAATAGCATTGTATTCCCTCTTTTTGATGCACTGTACAGCAGCCATATCAGCAGACTTCAATGCATTTTCACTGAAAAATTTTTGCACAATGCAAACCTCACGCAGCATCCTTGAGAAAAGCTCTTGAAAAAATTCTAAGACACTTCAAAAAGGAAGCCTCTTAAAATCGCAACTTTTTTCTCTCGCTAAAAATGATGCTCTCACAATTTGAAATCAAAGCAGGAATGCACGATCACCTTGCGCCATTCCATCAATCGTTATCTTTCACCACTGTGCTTTCCAACATCAATCTTATCCTTGTTTAAGTTAATTGGCTAGCAAGCAGAAGCATTGTTTCTTAAGAAAGTGCTGGATTTATAAACACACATGCCTCCCACAGATTAGCATCATAATACATCTTCCATAGATAAAAGTCGTGGAAATTTTGCATGCCCTCATTCTTTGTCAAAGAAGCCTAGCACCATTATTTTCTTACCACCAAAAGCTTCAAGATACACAAGTTGAAAGTCTCAAGCTGATGCTTCTCTTTCAATCACTCCACCATTATTCCATAAATATTCTTTGATGCGAGGCATCAAAGCATGAGCATTACCACTATAACCAAACTTTGAGGTTATCCTTCTGCCCAATTTATGATTCCATCAACATAAGCATTTTCAAATGCTATAATCGACCAATCATAAATCAAACTCATAGAATATATCCTTTTGGCAAAAAACGAAGATGAGCCAGGAAAGAAGAAAAGAAAGCAACGACTTTATTTTTATGCGCTGTAATTTTCTCCATTTTCAAACCAATTTTATCATAATCAACATGCAATAATTTTGTTTTTGCATTGACATAAACAGCATCAGGCTTCAAACGTAATACTTCTTGAGCAAGAACACCACGATAGCGTTGCGGATCTCCTTTATAATTGAAGGTATAAAGTGGATAGCCATTTTTTTCGCCCACAGAGACAATATTTTCTTTAGCTCTCACATCAGAAAGTCCTAAAATTCCTCCGACCAATCCAAGCACTTTCTGTGCATCGCGCAACGGATCTTTTGTAATGGAAGGCATTGTTGTGGATTTTTGTGTTTCCGTTCCGTAATTTCCTGCGGCTTGCGTTCCTACTTTTAACAAGCGTTCTAATTGATTCCATGCTTGATTATCTTGTTCTGTCCATTTTTGGCGTTCGGCATCTAAAGCATTCTGACGATTTGCATCTTGGATCATACCGCCTTTCAAAGCATTGCTTTGCGCATTACTTTGCCCTTGATAATAGGCGTTAGCAGCATTAATCTGATCCCGCGATGAACGATCAATCATCTGATTAGCATTCATCATATTATTAATATCTTGATTATATTGCTGTGCGGTAGCATTTGTTGCCAATGCACCTAGCTCGTCGGCAAGCACTTCCGTATGGGCGCCAGATCCATACCTCCCAGCTCCTGCCATAGATTGATTAATAGCATCAGAAGTTTTGTTGAGCGCATTTTGCAACGCAGCATTAAATTTACTATTGTTTCCAATCTGGTTTCCCTGAGCCATACTTAAAAGATTTGTAGCACTTTGGGTTGGTGCATTAAACCACTGGGTCAATGCTGGATTGCTATATTGACCAGCAGCTTGTTCTAAGCCGGTAAGAGCATTTTTTGTCGTATTGCTGAGATCAGCGACGCGCTCACCCTGATAAACGTTTCCGCCAATACCTTTATTATAAAGATCAAGTGCTTGAGAACTAGCGTTTTTAAAGATATCTGCAGCCCACGCGGGTGGTGCATTTGTTTGTGTTGTTGTTTGCACTTGAGGTGTTGTTTTTCTACTCATGGAACAAGAACCTTTCTATAATGAATAAGATTACGAGAATATCCGTGATGCGCAAGCGTTTCAGCCCATCCAGACCTACCAAACATATGCATTTCCTCAGCATTGATTGTTCGCGCCCATTCTTCAACCTTATCGATCAATTTGACCAATTTCAGCCCTCCCTCTCCGGCAAGATCTGAGAGAACGACGCGTTTTTTTCCTGTATGGGTTATTTCAACTTTGGTAATCGCAAAAGCACTAAATTGGATTTTGTTTTTCAAGATCAGCCACAATTGAGCTTTTCCAATAGCGATTTCTTCAGCAATCGTCGCCAAACAAGCATCATCAGGAAAGCGCTTAGCGTATTTTTGCAGTGCAGCATTTATAGCATCTTGATAGCGTGCTATTTTTTCCCATGACCACTGATCTGTAAGATGAGCAGAATAAAAATTTTGACTGTCTTGTTGCAATGTCATGATTTTTGCTCTTTTAGCTTTCTCTTAAAATAGAACCCTATGACCAATTATAAAACATACAAACCTATTGCTCATTTATGCAACGTGCTTAGCGCATCGCTTTTTAATAAGAAGCTTACCAGCGCATTACTCCTTTATTATAGGGGGCATGCTAACGCATTACTCCCTTATTATCAGGGGGTATGCTAACGCATGCCGGCAGGCTTCAACTCCACATCGAATCCCACCACATGGGACCAATTCACTCCCTCAGGAATCCGCAATTTAAAGCGATAAAACCGTGCCCTTGCGCGAGAATGAATCTGTCCCGTATTATGAGAAGGCTGTTTTTCCGGCAACCAAACAGTTTTCTCTTCAAGTGATTGACGAAAACGCATTCCCACAGACAAATAAAACTGTCCGCTATCCACTTGAGGCATAATATTTTTTATTCGAGTTACCAGACCATTTGTCTGTCCCATCTCTTGTGAGGTCACAACACAAGCCATAGGAGGACCAGAAAACGAGCCAAGTCTTCCCTGATGATCAAAAGCCCCAAGAATAGGAGATTCATTTTTCCAAACTTTACTGTCGAGAGAAAAGGGTAAATCATCAATGTTCTGTGTAATCCAATCAAGTCCTTCTAAAGTGATTCCAGACGAGAAAATAGGCAGAATCATTTTGACGTCCACAAGAGCTTTTGCCCATTTTTGCAATCCCCAATCATAAATAAGCAAGATGCGCTTTTGGTATTCCTCATCAGAATCGATCACCCAATAAACGCGATTATAAATCCCATCGATAGCAGCAAACAGAGTAGATAAGTTATCGGAATTAGATTTTTCCGACATCGTTCTGTCTACTTTTTCAAGACCAATTGATGTAATCTGTCCTTCATTGGTTATCTGATAAAATCCACCTTCATCGGTAAAGAAAGCAAGATTATCTCGACAAACGATAGAGTGTGCATTTTTTGCGCCCCGTTTATCGTGTATTTTTTGGAAACTGAAGATAACCTTAGATCCAGGAATAAAAGAACCAGCATAGATTGCAGAACGCATAAAGATGATAGGATTTGTTGTTTCTGTTGCCCCTTGCACGAAACCACCATCAGGAAAATCTTGATAATCGCAGCTTTTTTTTCCAACAGTCCAAAATTCAGCATCATTCAACCCTGACCAATGAACGCGTCTTGGATAATTTGTCAGTTTCATCAGACAAACGAAATCTCCCCACACACGAACGATTCCCGCTTGTGGTGGATTTCCCCCTAAATTTCTAAATCTTTTATCATGATTAATGTTGAGAACTTGTGGTTTATCATTGGCGTTGACAGCAATGATATAATCGCCAAACAAAGCGAACGACCACGGAGCATCAACATTAGCAAAATAGGATTTTCCTTCTTGGCTAATATCTTGCCACTCCATTGTGATATTGTTGAAACGGTAAATTTTTTGCTCCGTCCCGACAATAATAAACACACCACTTTTTGTTCTAACAGCAATAGCTCCTAAAATAGGATCAGGACAAGGCTTTGAGAAAGGTTCAAAGCCAGATATAGGGATATAGGAGCCATCGGCTGGAAGCACATTGATGATTTCATCTGTGAAGATACCGTTGATGCTAGCAACATCAGGCCGATAATCAGCGATTGGAAAAAAAGCCATTTAAAACCTCATTGGAAGAATATTTGAAGAGCCTTTTCGGCGCGATGTTTCAAATCGCAAAGCTTGGAGCTGTTCTTGAAAATCTCTAAAAGAAACAGCAGCATATTCAGGATCTTTGAGGATATTTTTGTAGAGCTCGTATTTTGCACGTGCTTTAATGAGATCAAATGCATGAATCAACCAAGGATCATCCTCCTCCATCATCTTTCCATCTCTAAAACGGACAGGAACATAAGAAAAACGTACGGTCTCAACCTGTTGGGGTGTTGGAAAGAGTCCTATTTTGTGATCCAGGTAGGTATAAAAGAGAGGCGTTCCTTGCGAAGGCTGTAATCCATATTCTTGTTGTAATACCTCAACAGATTTAAAGAACAATTGTTTTTGTGTTGCAGCATGTGCTCCTAAAAGGACGGATTCAAGAGCTTTTTCTGATTCAATAAAAATTCCCTCTTCTTGCCCATACCATGTTTTCCCACTTTGTGTTTTGAATGTCACTTCTCTTTTTTCATTGAAGAAGAAGGGTTCCCGTTCACATAAACGCAAAGCGGTCAAAATTGAATCTTGAATTTGGACGGAATATTCAGCTGTTGTATCATCAATCTCATCTTGAATGAGCGCGACCATATAGGAAAAAGTTTTAGAATGATCTAATTGTGGGATATTGAGATCATCGTTATCAGTGGGAAAAACGGTCATGAGCAGTCATAATCCTTTATGTATGAAGCATTTTATATATCTCCCCCCAACGAGGGTGTTCTGTTGAGGGAAGGATTTGAAAGCTTGCACGAAAGCCTTTAGGCTGGTGCTCCATAAGTTGGGATCACGATGGTTCCAAAATCCTGCGTCCCTTGTGTGCCTTCTGGCAACTTGAAGCAAGTTTTTTTCATACCAATAATGGTTTTTGCTGCGACACCGAACTCTCGTTCATAGTCGAAGAGTTCTTCCACCAATTTATAGCGTGTAGAGCCACGATCTTTTCCAAAAGCAATGACAGCACTTTGTGCCCCCAGCAAAACAGCGCGACGAACATTTGGTACAGCTCTTTTTGCTGCACTTGACTCGACCCCCTCGGTAACATGTTCAGCTTCGCGCAAGACGACACCATTGTACATACCAAGCGACCCATCATAAAGCGGGTTTTTGAGACGGTTTCCACTATAGATTGCCTTGGTAATGTCGAGCCACTGCCCAGCATCTGTATTGGTTCGCAATTGTGTAACCTGCGTTGGATGCAGATAAAGCACATAGACACTTTCGCCCTCGACACGCACTGGTCTAATTTTTGGATTTGCAAGCTTAGCGCGTTCAACAGCTTTATCGATCAGTTTGAGATCAAAGACATCATTTTCTTGCAAGTCTTCATCTTTTGTTTTTCCATTGGGGCGCACGATACGTTTATCGGTTGGTGCAGTTGGTGCATTAAACCCGTAATGGACAGGTTTGAGTCTAATGTTACGTCCTTCAAAATTAATGGTATTTGAGGTATATCCACAAACTTGAATGAAGAACATCATACTGAGACGATCAGCATACCAATCGACCAAGCCATTTTTAGCTTCAGTACGCAAATCGTGCAGGACACGTTGCTGATCAATCGTACCTTCATTTTTAACACGTACAGCATGGACAAGTTCATTAATTGCCAAGCGATCATTGAGAAATTGCAAGGCTTCTTCACTGCCTTCAAGCATCTCCCCTTCACTCACCCCATCGCCGAACAGCTGTACGCGCAAGTTAAAGCTAATCGCATCACCGCTTGCTTTATTGGTTTCATCTTTTAATTGTATAATACTGTTTGAATCATTCCCAATCAACGGTGCGATAGGGATTGCTTTTGATACTTCTTGATTCAACAGTTTAGACCATGTGCGCACTGCCATTGGGTCATTGAGTCCGATATAAGTTACGGCCATTTTATCCTCTTAAGATTATTGACATAAAAAAACCGGCAAAGCACCGGTTATTGATACTCCACATTTTTTATTTTCAAATAGTGGATCAATTGTTGCGTGTTTTATATGATTTTTGTTGATAGTTTTTGCCTCCCTCTTTGAGAAATCTCCTCATCCCATCCCACTTCAAATCCCCCCCAAAGCATCTGCCTCACCCCCCCAAAGCATCTGCCTCACCCCCCCAAAGCATCTGCCTCACCCCCCAAAGCATCTGCCTCAGCCCCCTCAAAGCATCTACCTCACCCCCCCAAAAGCATCTACCTCAGCCCCCCAAAGCATCTACCTCAGCCCCCCAAAGCATCTACCTCAGCCCCACGTATTTCCGCTTTTAGAGTTCTCCCCCACCCATTAAGCGATTAAAGGCAGCTTTATTTTTGGGATCAGTAATCCAACTACTAAATTCTGCTTCCGACATTTTGTCGAGCATATCCAAAGAAATGGGTCCGTTTGGAGTCAAACCATTATAGGCAGCAAGCGTGCGTGCAGAATTGTGCCTTTCTTGCAAATTCTCACCAATATTATTGGGGGTATTTGTGTAACCAATTCTTTCCGCAATAGTGTAGATCACTTCAGCAGGATTTTGATTTCTTTGCGCACAATCGCGCAAGATCTGCTTCAATTCATCACCGATCACTGCATCAACGGCTTTTGGATCTGCCATTTCAGGATAGAGCGAAGCACAAGCAGCCAACTGTTTCGCCCACGTATCATAAATAAAATCGGCAGCTTTATCAAAATCATGATGCTTTTGTTTAACAGCGGCCACAGATTGTTGATAAAAAGTGTGCAACTGTTCTGCTTCACACACAGTAGAAGGTTGTTGTTGTTTGGTATGCAGCAATCCCTGTTTGTGGAGTGTTTTTCCCAACCATTGCATATAACCCATAAAATCTTTTTGCGGATCTGGGGGCGCATCACCCTCTAGCGCCTTTTGCACATCTTGTGACTGCGTGCCTTCTTGTAATGAGCGCTGTTGCTGATGTAAATCTTGACGCCCTTGGAAATTTTCTTCAAAAGTTTTTGCTTTTTCTCCCGCTCCAGTTCCACTGTCTTCTTCCCGTTCAGCTTCTGGAAGCAAACCCTGTTTTAATTGGTTTTGTTCTGCTGGCGTTAAGTGTTCTTGATCCATACTGTTAGCCTTCCCTTTTTGGACATTAAGATATATTTTTTCAAATGAAGCAGCTTATTTTTGCGCATTTGCCATTTGCAAAATGGTCTGGACCATATGCTCTACTCCGGCATTACCGCTATGCTCTACTCCAGCATTATCGCTGTCATGCAATGGAGCACTATATTTCTCTTGGAAAGGACTCTGCTTTTGCGCTTTGATGGCAATTTTTTGGATAAGTGATGCCGGTAAAGGCGAATAGCGTAAAAGATCGAGCATAATATCTGGAGTTGTGAAACTTTGCATCAAAGGAAGCAATTGCATAATAATAGCAAATGTCCGCTCTTTTTCATTGAGACTTGTTGGAGCATCATCGACGACAATATCATATTCCAAACTGGTGATCATTTCGCGTGTCAATGGAACGTACTGTGCGTTTTCGTCACCAACAATACGCACCAATCGTCCATCGGAAAGATAATTTTGAATGAGATAGAGAATAATTTTTCCCTGTCGTTGCCGATACCGACGCAGACCATCAAAAAAGGAAGCCAATAAATTGAGTGACGATTGTCGACGTTGTTCTTCAAGAACTCCTGGTTGATTAACAGCTCGTGTTCCAACAAATTCAGAGGATAGACCGGTTACTTGTTCGATAGCGCTCTTTGCTTCATTAAACAGCTGAAAAAAGCCTTGTGGGAATTGCGCAACAGGTTTAGGCTGGATTCTTCCACCAGAAACAGCCCCGCTTTTAAGCCAAGTAATGCTATCTGCTCTAGCCCAACTTTCCATGGCTTGACGATCATCATCAAAAGCATCACGTTCAGCCATAATTCCGCCTTTTGACTGACTATTGAGCAAATGCATAATTTGGCTAAAATATTTATTTGCCCAGCGTTGCGGATCTTTTGTTGGTTTTACAATACCATAAAATTGCCGGCTTAACTTATCAAAAGTGCCGGTAATACATTCCCATCCCAATTGATTTGGTGGCACCAAGGGTTTATCGGGTACTTCGAGCAATTTTCTACCCAAAAAGGCTCGTTTGACAATTTTTCTAGTCAATCTCGTTGCTTGGAGACAAGGGAAATCTTTGCTCAAATTTTGGAAATCTTGCTCCGAATAATCGATAAACTTCCCGCTTTGGGGATCGAGAACTTTATAAACAACCTCGCGTTCGAACCAGCGGCATTCAGCCAATGTGACCATTTTGGGACGTTGAGATCTGCTCGCATCATCCCCGTCTGGATGATAGCTTTGCGTATCACCATTGCTGGTTTGGTGCAAAAATGTATGATGTTTTACCCAATCGGCATTAAGATCGCTCCAATGGACATGAGGGAACATTTCTTGAGCAACTGTCAAAGGTTTTTCATCGATATACCATACGCGCTGTGCATCAACCAAATTTGGTTTCACGGCACTTGCATCCCAAACCATTTTCATGGGATCTAATCGTGCAATCACGGGTTTTCCTTGCGGATCTTCTTCATAATCAAGTCTGGTATCTGTCCAGCCCATTCCACAAATGATGGCATCTTGAAAAGCATCAGAATCTTCGTACTCTCCATCAGCTTCGTCACGAAACCATTCAGCTGCTCCGGTGAGAATCTGGTTAGCAAAGGCTGCACCCTCTTGGCGTGGAATGAATTGCACCTGTCGTTTATTATTGCGCTCTGCACCAATCACCGCATTGATCAAAGGAGCAACACGGTTAAAGGTCATGACCGGTCTGTTTTGTTCGCGCAACACGGCGAGATCTTGTTCATTCCATTGCCGCCCATTATAGAAGTCATAGTCTTCTTGGGCATTTTTTCGCCATTGCTCAACATGAATGATATCATCGTAGTACCAGCTGACAAGTTTTTTAAAGAGCGCCTGATATTCAAGCGTTTCGAGTTGATTAAAAGAATCTGTAGAACTATTCATTAAAAAGCCATCCATGAAGTTTGAGAATGGTGAGAAAAACGATAAACATGTTTTTTGGGTCGGGTATGTGGCTGTTCATAAGCCACACACATGAGTCCAAAACTATCAGCGCCATGACTTGCCCAATCATGTTCAGCACCCAATCCGATATTACGCTGTTCATCGCGTTTTTCGTGATACCACGCGAGCGCTTTTCGTCCGGCTTGCGTTGTTTCACGATTAAACCATATGGCAGGGAACAACCGCCTTACGGCTTCGATGCGCATTTTAACAGCACCTATTCCTTGATTAGGAATAACTTTTGTTTGAAACCCGGCTTGTTGGAGAGCGCTTTCAAAACTCACATTATAGACACGATCTTTGGTGGCACCATCATGTGGCAAAACCATAAGAGCCTTGTCATATCCCCTTTGGAACACCCACCCGACATGCTCTGAGAGAGGCTGTCCTTGGGCTTCATAATAATCGAGGACACGGATTTCACGTCCAATGAATTGAGCTACCCACAAAGCTGTAGCATCAGCCTTTGCACCTGTTCCCCCAATATCCCAAAAGATTCTGATTTGTATCAGAGGATCACGGGGAACAGTAGTGATGCGCCCTTCCTGTTCAGCTTCCAGAAGTGCTTTTTGGTAATAAGCGCCTTGAACAGCTTGAAGATATCCACCTTCCCAAATGTGGTTATACTGTTCGGGTCTTTGCTGCAAATCATCCTTACGATCTCGATTAAGCTTTTCGGGAAATTGAGGATTATCGCGCCAATTGATTTCAACACCTTTGATATTGGGGTTATTCACATTTCGGAAGCGTTTTTCCACGGGCGCATTTTCACGGCAAGGGTTCCATGTCACCCATAATTCAGCATTCCAATCTTTTCCTTCTTCGCGCAAAGTTGGGATGAGAGTTTGCCAAGCAGTCTCGGTAACAGGTTCTGCCTCATCAACCCAGCAGAGGAAAATGCGACCCATTGATTTAATACTTGCGATATTGCGATCAAGACCAGCGAAAACATAGACGATACGTCCATCTTTTGACTTAATATATTTATCACCGATTTCATAATAGTCTTGTAGAAAAGGGTAGGTCTGAATTGCCCGTTTAATTTCTTCCAACGAACTTTCATTGAGTGAATTTTGAAATTGTCGTGCACAGAGAATAATACCCTGTTCTCCAGCTTTTCCATGCCGATATCCGATCACGGCAGACATCAAAGCAAAGGAACGCGTTTTTCCAGATCCCCGTCCTCCCCAAGCGGCACGCACATCAGCTTTTCCAGTAAAAACGGGAACAAGCTTTGGAATAAGAGCAATTTGCGCAGTTGTCATTAATCCTCAAACATCACAATTTTTAGACCTCACGATCTCCAGACACGCCATCCTTTGAATTCACCGGCACAATCTCAACACGTGAGATTGTTTTAACATCACCCCCCGCTTCTCCGGTAACCTGCAGAGGCAAAACTTTTGCAAGAAGCGAAAAAAAAGGCACAGGATTATTAAGTGCATGATATTGGAGATAAGACACAAGCCCATCTTCACCATACTGATATCCAGCTTGCTCAGCAGCTGTAAGAAGGGCTTCATTAAAGCGCTTTGTTGTTTTATTTAAAGCACCTTTTGGCCGCCCTCTTCGGCGTAAAGGAAGACAACGTTCATCTGCCACCATCATATTCCTTCAAATAAATAGGAACTGATCCCACACCATAAAAAATGGCATGAAAATCAGCAATAAAATTTCAAGAACAACAATAGCCTTTTGACTAGAGATCAAGACACATAAGATGGCTTATGTAATCTGCGCATAATAACGCATTTTGAGTAATCCTTTGCTGGATAATTGATAAAAAGTCTTTTTGCCTTTTTATCATAAGCTTCTTCCTCTCATAACGATGCCTCTCTTATCCTCTAAAGAGACAAAGAAGCCTTCCCCTTACATCACAAACAAAGGATAGATAAAAGATATAATAGCAATAGAAGATAAAAAGAATAACAACATTATAGAAGGTGAAGCGCCTGATATAGAATAAAAGTATAATTCCCTTATACAAAAGAGAAAAAATCTATACTCACGCTCCCATGTCTTCGCTTAATCACCCAGCAAATATTACCTACAATGCACAATCACACAAAGCTTACCTAAGCCATATCCCCTTTCCAGAGAAATACATCCCTTAGAACTCTCTCTTATAGGCCACACGAAAACTTATTGATTATACGACAAAACTCGATCTATGATTCAACAAAATTCAAGGAATCATAAAGTTATCACCGCATATAACTGAAAACCTGCAACTAGAAATCATAAAACTTATCGCTTAAGAAACCACAGAATCTGAAGAACTAAAAAATCTGGAAAGTTTTATGAAACAAGCGCTACTTCATTCACAAAGAACTCATCTGATGTAATGAAATTTTGCTGACCAACACCATTTCATCCGTTTGCGAAGCGCACAATTCCGATTGTTTCACTATGATACACATTCAGATTTACCTTGTCAACTTTTATATTCTCATTATCATTTTTCTCAAGCATTCTGAACATTTTCTCAATTTTCAGACGAGAAAATCAACTGATCAGCTTCTTTTTCAACTGTCACGGTTGATTCATCGCGAACTTGTCCAAACAAGATCCTTTCTGCGAGGGGGTCTTGAATTTCTTTTTGGATAATGCGTTTAAGAGGTCGCGCCCCGTAAAGAGGATCATAGCCTTTGTGCGCGAGGAATTGTCGTACTTCTGGTTTGATATGCAAAGTTATTTTGCGTTCATTGAGCAAATTTTGCAAATGTTGTATCTGAATATCAACGATTGCTTCCATATCTTTCCGTTGCAATCTCTGAAAGAGAATAATCTCATCAATACGATTAAGAAATTCGGGACGGAAAGCCGCTTTTACGACATTCATGACATCATTTTTTGCTTGATCGGTTGTTTGTCCTTCAGGCAAAGCGGTTAAAAATTCAGCCCCAAGATTTGAAGTCATAATCAGCAAGGTGTTGCGAAAATCGACGGTTCGTCCTTGGCTATCAGTCAAGCGTCCTTCATCAAGAACTTGCAACAAGAGATTAAAAATATCGGGATGAGCTTTTTCAATTTCGTCGAACAAAATGACCTGGTAAGGTCTCCGCCGCACGGCTTCGGTCAACACCCCACCTTCTTCATATCCGACATATCCGGGCGGTGCCCCAATCAGGCGAGCACCGGCGTGTTTTTCCATATATTCCGACATATCGATGCGCAGCATTGCGTTAGAGTCTTGAAAGAGAAAAGCCGCGAGAGCTTTGGTTAATTCAGTTTTTCCAACACCGGTAGGTCCTAAGAACATAAAGGAACCTATAGGGCGATTTGGATCTTGCAGCCCTGCACGCGCACGCCGCACAGCACGTGACACGGCTTGAACGGCTTCGCCCTGTCCAACAACACGTATGCTAATTTCGTCTTCCATACGCAAGAGTGCTTCTCGCTCTGCCTCGAGCATACGCTCAACAGGAATTCCGGTCCACCGTGAAATGATCTGTGCGACATGTTCAGCGGTCACAGTTTCTTCAACGAGATGATTTTTCTGGTCATCATTTTCAGCCATACTCAATTGTTTTTCGAGCTGAGGAATGACGCTATAAGCGAGTTCTCCAGCTTTTTGGAATTGTCCATTGCGCTGAGCGATAGCCAAAGCATTGCGTGCTTCTTCAAGTTGTTTTTTCAAATCCGCGGCATGCCCTAATTTTTGCTTTTCGGCCTGCCAAGCAGTTGTCATTTCAGCAGACTGTTGTTCCAATGTTTCTAGTTCAGCCTGCACGTTTTTTAAGCGTTCTTTTGCCGCTGAATCCACTTCTGTTTTCAAAGCTTCGCGTTCGATTTTCAACTGCAAGATTCGCCGATCGATAGCATCGAGTTCTTCAGGTTTTGAATCAACTTGCATACGCAACCGTGCCGCAGCTTCATCGATAAGATCAATAGCTTTATCGGGCAAGAAACGGTCAGTAATATAACGGTTAGAGAGCCGAGCTGCAGTAATCAAAGCACTATCTGCCAAACGCACTTTGTGATGTTGTTCATATTTTTCTTTGATACCACGCAAGATAGAGATTGTATCCTCAAGCGTTGGCTCGGGAACAAAGACGGGCTGGAAGCGGCGTGCGAGTGCAGCGTCTTTTTCGACATATTTACGATATTCGTCAAGCGTCGTTGCGCCCACACAATGGAGTTCTCCGCGTGCAAGAGCGGGTTTTAATAAGTTGGAAGCATCCATAGGGCCATCGGACTTTCCAGCTCCAACGAGATTATGCAATTCATCAATAAACAGAATGATTTGACCGTTTTCGGCTTGCACCTCAGCAAGCACAGCCTTGAGGCGCTCTTCGAATTCACCACGATATTTTGCACCAGCGATAAGCGCTCCCATATCCAGCGCGTAAAGCTGTTTATCGCGCAAAGTTTCTGGCACATCGCCATTAACAATGCGCAGCGCCAATCCCTCAACAATTGCAGTTTTCCCAACTCCAGGTTCACCAATAAGGACAGGATTATTTTTGGTGCGTCGTGAAAGAACCTGAATAGTTCGACGAATTTCTTCTTCACGCCCAATAACAGGATCCAACTTCCCTTCCCGCGCATCTTTTGTGAGATCCCGGGCATATTTCTGCAAAGCGTCATATTGGCTTTCGGCATGGGGGCTTGTCGCTGTCTTTCCTTTGCGCAGAGCATTAATGGCTTGATTAAGCGCTTGCGGGGTCACGCCTGCTTTTGTTAAAATATCAGCTGTTTTTGCGGTTTTTTCCATGATAAGCGCTTGCAGTACACGCTCCACGGTTACAAACTGATCACCGGCTTTTTGTGCGAGATCTTCTGCCATAGCGAAGACTTTTGCCAATGGCTGCGACAAATAGAGTTGCCCATTTCCGCCTTGCACTTTTGGCAAAGCATTGAGCTCTTCTGTAAGAGTTTTTTGAATAAGAGAGAGATCCCCGCCAGCTTTTTGGATCAGCGAGGCCGCCAATCCTTGAGAGTCATCTAACAGCACTTTGAGAAAATGCTCAGGCACAAACTGCTGATGATCAGAAGAGAGAGCGTTGTTTTGTGCTGTTTGCAAAAAACCTTGCAACCGTTCGCTATATTTCTCCAAATTCATTTTTTTTCCTTTCTTGCACTACCACCGCACTTTAGCTTCCTAGGACACATACAAGGATCAAGAAAACCTCATAAAACACCGCGAACGAGGCAGCATAACGAATAACCGTAGTGTTAAAACGAATATGGGTTCTCATAAGCCCCATAGCAAGAGCAAGAAGAAGAGGTGATATCATTTTTCAACAAAACCGCAACTTTTCTCTATAAAGTTCCTGACCATTAGAATGCACAATGATTTAAGGATTGGATTTGAACGACTAAGGGTAGCGCACCAACATGCCTTTTGCTTGAAACAAAGCAGCGCCTTACGACCCGTAAAAAGTATTTTTCACAAAAATATTGAATGTATGTTTATTGATACATTTACGCTGTCTTTCTTAAATTAAAGGAGGTTAAGAATGTATCGCAACATAAAAAACGTTATAAATACTTTCTGATAAGCAAACAAAGCTATGCCAATTTGCCGATAAAGTTATTACTATGCAACACGCATGACCTCACAATGCATTATTCGATACACTCTTTTTTCTGCCAATAACTTATGATGGTGAACCTGATTTTACATATTTCTAGGAAAATTAGTTTCAGTTCTAAAACGGAAAAAGCAGATATATTGCTTTATTCAACCAAAGCGCCCACACTATTCGCTTTTCTCTCTTAAAATACAATGGAATGGAAGAATGGTAAGCCAAGCATTTTACCCACGAAGACTCAAGAGTGCAATGCGAAATTGAGTTACCATAAGAGATTGAATATCGATACAAATGAGGTATTTTCAGGAATAGAAATCTAGTTACAGGAATAATAACCAACCTTATGGCCTAAAGCAACGACAGTTAATGTCATCGAAATTCCAAGCCATTTGGCAAACTTCATAAACCTTGACATTTTATTGAAACCCGTTCTCGTTAGAAGAGGCATTTTTTATCTTGTTTTGTGTTGAGTCCGCAAAGTTCAATCTTTTTCAAGCTTATAACCAATAACAAAATCGAAGCGCTATGAAGTGTCTCTGCTCAAGGAAGCGAAAAGCCCCTTAGATCGTTCAAGCATCATGTAAGATCATAAGCAACCTTTTTGGCTTTTAGCATCACCCACTACACTGGGGTGGGCAGCATTGCCAACAGAAAAGACCTGTCTGCACAAGCTTTTAATGCATTGAAAAAAGAAAAGCTTATCGCCATTCTTTTGCAAAATGGTTTTTGAAAACCTAATATCTCCTTTCCACCTCTTGGTTCACTTAAATAGAAATCAATCTTTGTGGACAATTGCGCAATTTTTTCTTTCTCACTTCACGTTAATCACAGCATACGAAAGGTCACCACAAATCAGCAGATCATATATATGCTTATGGGACAGTCTGGAAAACTATGAAAACAAACTAAGCAACCTCCTTCTTAAAAGGACGAAAGTCCTCACAGCTCCACTTTGAAAACAAATAGCAGTGCGGAATTGTTTTTCATTTCCCAACCACTGTTGTCTCACTTTCATGAATATTTTTTCGGGATAAAGTGTCACGTTGGCTTTTAAAAAGCCTTTGTTTTTTCTTTTACAAAAGAGAAGAATTCACGAAAGCGTTCAGCTTTTCTCCTCAACTTCAATCACCCACTTCACCTTTTGCAAATATTCAGTTTTTTTGCAGCACACCCCCGAGTTTTCCCTCTGACTTCACACATCCTCTTCTTTCACACCCAAAGCCCCGTTTTAACGTTTTGAAATGCCTTGCCATCCTCTGTTATTCTTCTTCATCGCTTATTTGTGGTGGTGGTGGCAAAATATAAGCACCCGAAAGCCACCGATTAAGATCAATAGATCGGCATCGTGTTGAACAGAAAGGATAGGCGTTTTGTTGTGACATCTGACCACAAATTGGACAAGGATGCGGAGGACGACAGGTTGGCGCTATTTCTGTTTGCGTTAAATTTGGCTCTGTTAGCGTCTGATGTGTCTTTGTTGTTTGTTTGTGCGCCTTGCCTAATTTTTTTTCTGTTTCCTTTTTTTCATTTTGCCTCTCCCCTTTTTGTTGTTTTTTACACTGTTCCATTGGTTTTGCCTGTCGATAAGTTTCTCTAAAGCGTTTCTCCAGCCCAATGAGAGAGAAGTGGGTACTGATAAGCTGTCAAAAGATCCATTGTTTCAGCCAACGGCAAACCAACCACATTGGAATAAGAGCCAGTAATATGAACCACGAAAGCCCCTGCTTTTCCTTGAATAGCATAGCCACCTGCCTTTCCTTCCCATTCTCCAGAAGCGAGGTAGGCATCCATCAAGGTAGAAGTCAGCCGTCTAAAGCGGACGCGACTTTCGACCAGTTTTACGGTTATTTTCCCGCATTCATTAAGCGCACAAATAGCACCATATACCTTGTGAGAGCGTCCAGAAAGGAAACGCAAACATTCATAAGCCTCGTCTTCACCTTCTGGCTTAGGAAGAATAGTGCGCCCCACAGCAACCACAGTATCAGCAGCCAAGATGATAATTTTCTGTGCTGACGTTTCTTCTTGGTTATTTTGACTGCGCCATAGCAAAATCTTTTGCGCTTTAAGCGCTTTTTCCTTTGCCAAACGTTTTGCAAGATTTGCAGGGTGTTCTCTTAATTTTGGCGTTTCATCGATATTGCTTGCATAAACCTCATGAGGATCAAGGCCTATCTGCGCTAAGAGCGCTAAACGACGCGGCGAAGCAGAAGCAAGCACCAACTGGACTTTTTCGGAAGGATTTTTTCTCAAAGGCTTTTTTCCTAAGAGAGTTTTCTTTAAGTTTCCCATTTTTGCCCCCTCAGAATGATTTTAAACCACCACCCAATTTGTTTTGGCGCCACGGATACCCTTTACATTGACTTCACACATTTCTAAGATCATTTTAATTTTCCACTTTTAGAAGAAACATAAAGACATTTTAGAAACGATACTACCAACTTTTACAGAAAACGAAAACCACTTAATAACTTACTTATAGCGATATGTGATACGCCCTTTTGTCAAATCATAAGGTGTCATTTCCACCATGATTTTATCACCAGCTAACACACGAATACGATTTTTTCGCATTCTCCCTGCGGTATGGGCAATAATTTCATGATCATTTTCCAATTTCACGCGAAACATCGCATTTGGTAAAAGTTCGGTCACGATACCAGAAAATTCTAAAACTTCTTCTTTTGACATAAACAATAATTTCCTTTATAGTGGATTTATTTTTTGAGCTATGCGTTATTTTTTAGCGTTCATACCCTATTTTCTTGGTTTTGTGAACAAGAATTCAACGAAAGGGAAAAGGTTTTTCTTTTTATGTTTATTCACCAACGCTCTCAAAAAGTTTTATCCGATGTGTTAACATGACCTTTTGAGCAGATCCATGATGAACTCGTCTGAGCATTCTCCAACGCTCTTTTCAACTCAGCTTTTGCGCCACGCATTCACCTTTCTTCAGCCATCTTCAACTTATTTGCGCATTCTTCATCCCCCTTACGAACCCTCCAACCAACACGTTCATTGCATTGACAGAAGCATTCATAATAGATAACTTTTCTGCATTTCCTTTTACAGCTTCACATTTTTATGCTTTTACAATTTTACAGAAAAACAGCAAATCTGTGAAAAGCGTATGACACAAGAGCACTTTAAACGGCTGTCTTTAAGCTGAAACGGCAATTTTTAACTCCTATAGCTTCTCTTTAAAGATTTTCTCATTTCAAGCTCTCTTATGATAAATCAATAAAAACTGTTTACTTGCATGTTCAAAAGTGGAATGAGCGTTTGGGTAAAAACTGTTTGAGAACAAACTTAATATACCTCTCATAAACCGTCTAAATGCAAAAACAGTCGCAAAATTAAGAGCTGACAATAGAATGATGATGCAGCTTACACCTTCATAAACATAAAGATGGTAATACCCAATGGATTTTACGTTAGTAGCATCCACAACTACCGTTGTGAATAAAATTGGGAGCAACCAGAGAGCACACACATCAACAATATATTTAAAATATGAAATGCATCATTATCAACATGAACAGCACCACCACATTCTACACACTTTAAAGTTGCTTGTGTTTGATGTTTTTTTAGGAGGACACGATCAAAATAATGGAGACACATTGTTTGTCCTCCCTGTTGCTACCGTAAGAAGCATCATTAAAATATTTTTTCCCTTTAAAGCAAAAGCTTAAATAGAATTTAAACACGAAAGCGGAAAAGAACACACTCTATTGCCGCATCTACAAACTAACGAAGCATTGAGGGATCAGAAAAAACTGCACAATAAAAGAGATTTGTTCATTGAAAACGAGCCTTCACAGAAAGTAATTTAGCAATAACTTTCTAAATTTAAAACCCAACACTTCAGCAGTCTTAAAACACTTTATAAGTGCTAAAATGAATAGTTTCCTTTAATATAGAATTTTAAAAAGCAGCAAGAGAAAAACTGTTTTACAACTCAGAGAAAGTTTTCTTATTAAAGGCAGAGATTTTAACCTAAAGAGTTTCTCACACAAAATTATCATCAAGTTTTTTGAGAATAAAAGTTTTTAGCTCTCCACAATGCTCTTTGTGGCGAAGAATCATGGGATCAATCGAACACGCTGATGAAAGCTAGACTCTGCATAAGAGATTAAAAGTCCAGATTAAATTTTTTCAAAAAAAGAGGCAGGATTCTCAATATTTCCGCCTCTTTAAATTATAAATATAGCTCATTGAAAAGACTCTTTAAGACGAAGAAGAAAACCAACCTGATAACAGCTCATATCTTACGGGATCATCGCTACATTGGCCACTTCCGCATTCGAGTATAGTAGAAATCAAGTTTGCTGCAATCAAAAACACAAACAAGAAACTTGCCATTCTGTTCAACATTGGCAAAGGAGAAAAGATTTTAATTTTGTGTGCCAATTCACTTAAAATCATGATAAAGGAAACCGCAAAAATACAAAGGACTGAAATAATGAATGCCCAAGTATAAAAATGCAGCCCAAAGAATGTTGAACCATATCCGAAGTCATCTGGTGTGATATGCAAAAACACTTGCCGAGCAGCAATGATACTGGTTACCATACAACCAAAAATAACCATACCATAATGGGTATTTTTCACCTTATGGTGAATATTCAATAAAAACCCACACCCTGCAAGTATCAAGCCAACGCGCTGGAGAAGACAAAGGGGACAAGGTAGTTCAAACTTTACCAATTGATAATAAAAAGCCACTACTAGGACAATGGATAACCCAATAAGCCCTAGAGTATTCATAAATACGACGAAATGGGGATTTTTTTGTTCAACACGTTCCATGGCTATTCTCTCAAAAAGACAGGTTTAAAGTAGAAGTTGCGTGATGATTAAAAGTAAGAAGAATGACAACTAACAAAATTGCCCACAAGGCGTAACTTATGTTTTTTTTGCCATATATAGCCGTTATTGCTGTACCTAAAGCGATTAAAAATGGAACAAACATGGCTTAAAATCTCCTTTCCTATTATTAACGCCTTAATTATTGACGCGTAACATATTACAAAATTGGGCAAAAAAGAGACCGTGGGCTCATTATTTACAATTCATCCATTATATTTCGTTACCCTTAAATAACTGTAAAAAAGAACAGCAAATATTAACGAAAGCATTTGATCGCCTGTTTCTCTTTCCTAACAAGAAAAAGAGCCTATTTTCTCCTGACAATAAAGGAATCATTTGAAGAGCAAAATAATAATCATTTTCTAAAGATTAAGATTTTTATATCTTATCTATTTCAATAAACACTCTTAATTTTTTTCTTGCTTTTGCCACTAAAATTTCTTTATTCATTACAAGCAACGGTTTAAATTGTTATCCCTCTTGCATATTTATGTTTTTGCACTCTCTTTTGAGAAACGAGAAATGACGAAACCTTCTGGAAACCTTACAAACATCACCCTCCCAGCAACTATTATTTATCGCCAATGATCTCCTGAAACTCTCATCATATATTTTGATAAACCTCATACCCATGGCAATAAATCGGAAGTCAAAACAGAAGTACTTTTATTGAATTCGCATGATCATTTTCCTAAATCAATCGAGCTAAGCACTACTTATTCTAAAACCAAGACGAAAAGTTTTCACTTTCATTTCAAAGTTTGTTTTAAACACCATTCCATAAAAATATTTGTTTTTTCATTACATAGTAAACGAGCTTGATCCTTAAGCTTTATGCATGCACACCCTTAAGTTTTTTGTAAAAAGTATTTTCTGCCATAAAATACCATTGATATAAAAAAAGATCCATCACCGTTTTACTCAACTTCTGAAAGAGTACATTTATGAAAACTATAGCCTACCCTAAAACTAAATTGAAAAAACTGTTGCTCTATATAATTGACTTTGCAAAGAGAGTGTAAAACTCTTAAAGAATAAGGGAAAAGAATCGCATTGAACACTTGAAAAGGATGCAGAATGACTAAAAAATCGTGCGATGTAGCGATTTTAATGGGCAGCCAATCGGATTGGCCAACAATGTGCCATAGCGCGGATATTTTGACATGTCTTGGGATTTCTCATGTTTCGCATATTATCTCAGCACACCGAACTCCTGAACGACTTTACCAATTTGCGAAAGGTGCAAAAACGGCAGGTTTTAAAATTTTGATCGCCGGTGCAGGCGGTGCAGCGCATCTTCCTGGTATGTTAGCAGCTCTCACTCCACTTCCTGTTTTTGGCGTTCCAGTGCACTCATCGTCTTTATCGGGTCAAGATTCTTTACTTTCAATTGTGCAAATGCCAGCAGGAGTACCAGTTGGTACATTAGCGATCGGCAAAGCAGGTGCTATTAATGCAGCGCTTTTAGCTGCAGCAGCTATGGCGGTTTACGATGATAATCTAGCACAGCGGTTACAAGATTGGCGTCAGCAACAAAGTGCCAGTGTTGCGCACACTCCTGTAACAAAGGTTTAAAATGAAACACTTTTTCAACACATCCCCTACATCTAACACATCCCCTACATCTAACGTATCTTCTACATCTAATGCATCCCCTGCATCTAATGCCTCTTCTGCACCCACTATGTTGCCTTCAAAAAGCGTGATCGGCTTAATGGGTGGAGGGCAATTGGCACGCATGTTAGCCATAGCAGCAGCAGAGCTAGGATTTCGAACGATTGTTTTTTGCCCTGAAACGGATTGCCCAGCTGCACAAACAGCAAATGACCACATTATTTCAGCTTATGATGATTATTCGGCATTAGATCGCTTTATTTCTTTGTGTGATGTTGTGACCTATGAGTTTGAAAATCTTTCGCTTCAAACGGCTCAATATGTAGAGAAAGCCAAAAGTGTTTACCCCTCTTCCAAGGCATTAGAAATTACGCAAGATCGACTTTTTGAGAAGCAATTTTTGCATGGGCTGGGCGTCCGCACAGCATCATGGCATGCTGTTGACAATTCTTCTTCTCTCCGTTCAGGACTTTCAGCGTTAGGTGGGCGTGGTCTTTTGAAGACACGCCGTCTTGGTTATGATGGGAAAAACCAGATACTGCTGGATCACCCACAAGAGCAAACCCTTGACGAAGCCTTAAGAACTTTTCAGGATCAACCCTCGATTTTGGAAGAAATTATTCCTTTTTTATCGGAAATTTCAGTCCTCTCAGCACGCACGAAGCAAGGGGAACATATTTTTTATGATTGTCCTGAAAATCAGCATAAAAACGGCATTCTTCACAAATCATTTGTCCCATCGCATATTCCGCTTGAGGTGCAGAAGGCTGCACAAGAAATAAGCGTAACAGTCATGGATGCCTTAAATTATGTTGGTGTTCTTTGCATTGAATTTTTTGTTTTAATAGATGGTAGTCTTTTAGTGAATGAATTGGCTCCTCGCGTCCATAACTCTGGCCATTGGACACAAAAGGCGTGCGTAACTTCACAGTTTGAACAGCATATCCGTGCTATTTGCGGCCTCCCCTTGGGCAGCACATACCGCCACAGCAATTGTCAGATGACCAATCTTCTTGGCAACAATTTGAACGATTTCAAATATTTTCTTACGCAAGAGCGCACATCGGTTCATTTATACGGCAAAAGCTCTGTTCAATCACTGCGCAAAATGGGGCATGTCATCCAATTAACAGGACCAGTCACCAAATCTTGACAGCAGTGTCTCTCAACAAAACGCTTCCACACACAAGGAACAGAGAAAAAAGCCAATAAAGCGACTTTTGCGGCATTTTTTCAAGAACATTTTTCATTTCTAAACAACAGCTTTCAAGAGCTTTTTCTCAGAGCCCTCCCAAACACATTCCTCAAAGATACCTCAAACACTTTTCCAAAAACCAGCTCCAAACATCTTTTCAAGGTTTTCCTTCACAGCATACCAACTCTCCTCTTGGCACACATAAAGTATCCCTGATTCCGAATTTTTTTCCGTTTCTTTAAAGTTATGAAGACCTCATGGCGACCATATATATGCCAATCAATTTTATGACACACTCTTATTGCATCTTGCACCAGCGTATTTTTATTGCGTTTCACACAGCTTCTTATGATATGAACTCTTTCATTAGAGCTCACTTCGTTTGTTGGTAATTTCACCAAGAATGAGAGACTTGCCACTTCTCAAACCCTCTGTCTCCCTCTCTAAGTCATGACATCAGATCTGCGCTTAACGAAACCCTAACAAACTTTTCTTCAATCAAGGAAACCTCTTTTATGAGAGTGCCTCACGGCATCCTTAAACATAACGGTTTGTTTTACCCTCCTTATACAGCACATAAAGCCATGATATGATGATGAATGTCATCCCTTCACTCCCACTATTTAACGAAAAAACACTTGATTTTAGCTACAATGAATCAAGTTTCATTGTACTTTGTACAGATATATGGTCATAAAATTTATAAAGATCTTGAAGCCTTCTACAATACTGATTGATACAACACAAGGAACTCAATTCACCCATTTTCAAAATCCCACCATTTTCAAAAATTAAGGCTTATTCTCAGTATATTTGCAACCATATCACCGTCCCCCCACCCTTTCTACGGCATCCAGTGATCCCCCACTAAAGGATAATTTCAAGAGATATTAATCTAGTCTCTATGAATATAAATTAGCGCAGAATATTCTACTTTAACGGTACAGATGTCATATTAGCATAAATTGATTACTGCAAAGCAACGGTAAACAATGATAAAAAGCCCTATCCACTTTGACGAACTCTTACATAAAGATGTGACCGCATCACTTAATTTATCAATCGCTGAAACATCTGCACAACTTGGTATATCTTGTGTAACATGTTCAGAGTTTTAAAGGAAGATCCACTCTTAGCCCCAATCTCGCTATGGAGCTAAAAATCTAGTGTTAGCATTATAAGGGGCTATGCAAACAAAATAACACTTAACACAAGCTCTAAAATATCACCACCTTTCTGTATATCGTCTTGTTCTAGTAACCCATGTTAGACTCGCTTTGTTTACATATCATTTGATTAAAGATGAAAGACCTTTAGATTTTCCCATATCTTTTTTTCTCTTCCATTTAACGCACCATAGAGAATTTGTAGGGGATACGCACTTGACAAGAAGAAGACTCCTTGTTAGAAGAGCCTCAGTTTTTTTTGGAATTTTCACTTATTCGTTGTGCTAATTTAAGTATGTTAACGTACGTTTATATCTTAAGAGTATGTTTTCTTTTTGCAATCACAGTGAAAAAGTGTGTAACATGATGTTCTGATGTAATCATGATATTATGACACGGTGTTATATAATGTGGTGGTGTGTTGCAATGTTAAGGTTACAATATTGAAGTTATAACATTGCGTTACATGAGTATGTATAAACGGTGAGTATGATGAAAATTAAAAATTCGCTTAAAGCATTAAGAGAGCGCCATCGTAACAATCGTTTGGTGCGTCGCAAGGGACGTATTTATATCCTCAATAAAACGAACCCACGTTTTAGAGCACGTCAAGGCTGATATTTTATGCTTGCTTTTTGCAAGCATAAGGCTTCTTTGTCTCTTGAAAGTTTGTTTTTTACAGGTCCGTTGTTTGATAATTTATCGTTTGAGGGCTTGTTTTTATGAATTTTTTTGTCTTCTTAAAGGTTTTGCAATTGCGGAGCTTTTGTGTTTTCCGACAAAGTTTTTTGTTTTTTCTCGTCAGTAGTTTTTGTTTAATTTCTACTGGATACGGTCAAAGTCCTCCTTCACTACCTCACGATCCACTCTCTCCACAATTGCTTTTGCCGCTGGATGATCTAATACCCAGCCAGCCTCCTTCAGCACCGGCGACATCTGATTCAACAGCAACCATTTTTGAAGATGTTGACTCACCACACCATTTCCATGCTGACAGAGCTAAACAACGCAAAGAGGCAGAAATTTCACGCTTACTCAAAGAATTGAAATTTTGTGCTGATGTTCGTGAAGCAAAAAAGATAAGTCAGCAACTTCAGCGTTTATGGTCACAATCTGGTAGTGAGACGATTGATCTTTTAATGTCGTGGGCTGAAAATGCTATCAGCACCGACAATTATGGTCTTGCCCTTGATTACATCGACAATGCTCTTGCGCTCTTACCCACCTATGCTGAAGCATGGGTAAGGCGTGCTTGGATTCATATTCAGCTGAGTGATTTTAAACTTGCCATGCTTGATCTTAACCATGCTTTAGAACTTGAACCACGCAATTACATAGCATTTTTTGAGCTTGGAGTTACCATGGAAGCAACGGAGCGTCCACACCTTGCCATCAAAGCCTATAAAACAGCTCTCGAATATTATCCACAAATGCAAAAGCTTCAAAAGCGTATTGAAATTCTTTTAGATAAAGAATCACCCCAAAGCCTCTAAATGAGAAAGATCACCTCCAGAAACATTCCTCCTCAATATTGCATTAGAAATAGATAAAATCGAGGTCATTTTATATCTAGAAGAAGATCTCAAACTGTTTTATAATGAGAAAGGGTGTTCTGCGCTTCTCGACAGGAAATAACATATTCCTGAGACCTTATTGATCTCCAAGGGAGCTGTCCCTGATAAAGCTCGTGGGCTTTTTCATATGGCGCCCACCTATTTTTGTAGGTTCCCGGGATCAGCTTTTTCCATCGGCTGTTGTGGATCACTCATTTTTTGCATAAAAAGCAAATCATTATATTCCTTTTTTGCGTGAAGCAAATCGCAGTGATATTTTCAAGAGGTTTGTGAAAGTTTTTGACAGCTTAAAAGGCTTTATTTTGTTGCATCCGCAACAGTTTAATAATTGACAGAGATAATGACACAAAACATAAAGCACCAACAGTCTGCTTCATTGATTCGTTCACAACTACGGAAGAGAGGCTTATCCCATCGCGATGCCCTTTCATCAGAAGAGCGCGCTCTTTTTTCGCATCGCGCCTGTTCCCACTTAATTGATAGCCTTGAACAGAAGGGGGAAGATTTTTCGCGTATGATTCTGGCGGGCTATTGGCCGATCAAGTCGGAAATAGATCCACGTCCTCTCTTTGATGCTATAGCGTTACGTGGTGGGGATTTAGCATTACCAGCAGTGATTGATTCAACCACCATGGTTTTTCGTGCATTTTCACAGAGCACAGTCTTAGAGCCGATGCGCTTTGGCACTGTGGGACCTAGTGCAGAAAATGCAATTGTTGTACCCAATTTTATTATTGTTCCCCTTTCTGCGTTTGACAGTCAATGTCACCGCCTTGGATATGGCGGGGGATATTATGATCGCACTGTTAAAGTTCTTGAAAAACAAGGGCATAGGATTAATTTATTGGGCTTAGGTTTTTCGTGTCAGGAAGTTGAATCCATTCCCCATACAGAACATGATCTGGTTGTGCAGGGAATTTTTACAGAAAAAGGTTTCTTAAAACGCTAAAGTGTGATTAAAACGCCTATGCGTTTTTTATTTTTAGGTGACATTGTTGGAAAAACTGGCTGTACAGCTGTCTTTGAACAGCTTCCACAGCTAATCAAAAAATGGCAGCTTGATTTTGTTGTGGTGAATGGTGAAAATGCTTCTAATGGTTTTGGTATCACACTGGAAACTTATCAAGATCTTTTAATGGCTGGTGTTGACGTTGTGACAACAGGAAATCACGCTTTTTCGTGCCAAGAAGCATTACGCTACGCTCATGAGAGCGACCGTTTTTTACGCCCAGCCAATTTTTCTAAGGAAACTCCTGGAAAGGGTTCTGGTATTTTCACGGCAAAGAATGGAGCTCGTGTGCTTGTTGCGAATATCTTGGGGAGTGTTTTTATGCCATGCAAGGTGAAGGATCCGTTTGAAACCGCTGAAAATATTCTATTAGCGTGCTCTTTGATGGAACAAGCAGATGCGATTATTTTTGACTTTCACGCAGAAACGACGAGCGAGAAGCAATGTTTTGGACATTTTCTTGATAGCCGTGTCAGCGTTATTGTAGGAACGCACACCCATATTCCTACGGCTGACGCACAGATTTTAGAAGGCGGCAGCGGTTATTTGTCGGATGCGGGAATGTGTGGAGATTATAACTCGTCTCTTGGAATGGATAAGGAAGAACCTTTACACCGTTTTCTTTATAAGAAAAAGCAAGGTCGTTATGAGCCGGCGTGCGGCCCTGCGACACTTTGTGGTTTAGCAGTTGAGCTTTCAGACCGCACAGGTTTAGCGAAAAAGATCTCGTCGGTACGAATCGGGCCTCATTTAAAACCTGAAATTCCAGATTTTTGGTAACATTCTTCGCGTATTTTTTATTGAAGAGTTTCTTTTTGGCAGTTTTTCTTCAAGCTCCCGAAAAATTTGTCCCCAAACATTGCCTCTAAGAAAGAGAGAGACCTCCAGATACCCCATTGAAGGGGAGCGCTGAAGATGGTTAGGCTGTTACACGTTGAATGACAGCACCACATTGAGCTAATTTTTCTTCCAATTTCTCAAATCCACGATCAAGATGATATACGCGGTTGACGATTGTTTCTCCCTTTGCAGCCAGTGCAGCAATAACAAGAGAGACGGAAGCACGTAAATCAGTAGCCATGACTGGTGCGCCTTGCAGATTTTCTGTTCCATAGACAGTTGCCGTCTGCCCATCAAGTTTTATCTGAGCACCAAAACGGGTAAGTTCCTGAACATGCATGAAACGATTTTCAAAAATCGTTTCAGTGATCCGAGAAGTTCCCTGAGCACGTGTCATCAACGCCATGAATTGTGCTTGAAGATCGGTTGGGAAAGCAGGATATGGCCCTGTTTTAATGTCCACGGGCATTATTTTTGTTTGTCGTGGGTTTCGTTTAACGTGAATTCCTTGAGGTTCTATTTGAATATCGAGTCCGGTTTTTTGAAGAACCTTGAGCACTTGAGTAAGATGGTTATGGTTTGCATTTTTGAGAAACACATCACCACCTGTCATAGCAACGGCCATTGCGTAGGTTCCGGCTTCAATTCGATCAGAAATGACATGTATTCTAGCACCATTGAGTTTTTTAACGCCTTCGATGGTGAGTGTTTCTGTTCCTTCACCGGTTATTTTTGCCCCCATTGCGTTGAGGGTTCGAATAAGATTTGCGACTTCTGGTTCACAAGCGGCATTCTCAAGAACGGTTTTTCCCTTTGCCATTGTTGCCGCCATAAGCATAACATGTGTTCCACCGACAGTAACTTTAGGAAAACGGTAGTGAGCACCTTTTAATCCCTTTGGAGCCTTAGCATGTACATATCCATTTTCGATAGCAATACGGGCTCCTAAAGTCTTGAGCCCCTCAAGGATAAAATCGACGGGTCTGGTGCCGATAGCGCATCCTCCAGGCAGCGAAACATAGGCTTCCAAGCATCGTGCAAGCAATGGTCCGATAACCCAAAAGCTTGCGCGCATTTTTTTCACGAGT
The DNA here is from genome assembly GCF_053795135.1 of Bartonella sp. B12(2025). NCBI lineage: Bacteria > Pseudomonadati > Pseudomonadota > Alphaproteobacteria > Hyphomicrobiales > Bartonellaceae > Bartonella > Bartonella sp. B12(2025). The sequence continues at coordinate 1,199,021 of NZ_CP200031.1, forward strand.
TCGTATGGTGCACGTGTTGTGGCTATTTTTTGAGCGGTAAAATGGATTGTTCTTGAATTCACACAATCGTGGTAGACTTTTTGTCCATCGACAGCGTATCCGACACCATGATTATTAAGAATACGAATTAACAGCTCAACATCAGCAAGATGGGGAATATTTTCTAAAGTGAGGGTTTCTTCGGTAAGTAAAGCAGCAATCATAAGGGGCAATGCAGCATTTTTTGCCCCTGAGATAGGAATAGTTCCTTCAAGTTTTTTTCCACCAACAATTTGAATAGAATCCATAGTGCTTTCCCTCTTTCCCTTTGCGTCTTTCTTTCCAAAGATTTTCCCCTTGAGAAGTTATTTTGTTATGATTTCAAAACGAATTCCAAATACCAGAACGAATCATTAAGAAGTTTGGTTGCAAAGACACCGTAAAAAATATTTTTTAGAGCTCTGTTTGCGCTCTTTTTCGACTTTGCTCTTTTCGACGCTTCAGGTTTTGACGCAATTGTTTAGCCAATCTTTCTTGGCGCTGTTTCACTTTTTCGTCTTGGTGATTAAGTTCTTCTTGCTTTTGTTTTTGATAGATTTGTGTCATTGCGCAACCTTTTGAGAACTTTTGAGCTTTTTCAAGCAACTCATGGCTTTTGTATAAGAAATGTATGTCATGACACAAGACAGGTTTTCTTTCAAGAATGCACAAATGTTCTCTTGCCTATTTTATGACAATATGGCACAAGACGCGCAAAGATTGAAAACTGCTGCGGTAGCTCAGTGGTAGAGCACTCCCTTGGTAAGGGAGAGGTCGAGAGTTCAATCCTCTCTCGCAGCACCATTGCACACAGTATTTTTACAATATTCTCATCGCCCCCTTGTGGCACCATACCTTTTCTAAAAGTTTCTGGCTCCCTAGCGGCATCATTATTGAGGTATTTTGCATATTTTCAATGCTGAACGGATCCCCTTCTACTCTTTTTCTTCCCACACCTTATTCCAGTTCTTCCTCCAAGCCTCCCGCTTGTACGCTCCTCCAACGTAGTCTCCGCTCTTCTCCAAGCTTCTTTTGTTCCTCTCTCCAGGGCATTATCCATTCTCACGCCAAAGCTTGTTTCAGCACTCTTAATTTTCTGTACCATGATCTCCAAGGCCTCATTAAAACGGCTAATTTCATTTTCAAGCCTCCGGATATAAGCTTCATCACGATAAGCGCGCTTAATCAGAGGTGGCATATCAGGCCAATAGAGCATCAAATCTATCCATTCGCGTTGAGCAATCCATAAACCTCCCTGACATTGTGCTTTATGTTCTTCTGGAAAACCCCTTTGATAGAAATAAGGGATCAAAATTTCTGGTTTTTTTGTTTTAATTTCCAACAGTCCGTTTTTTCCGACAAAAGCATCGGGAGAAAAGCCTTTTTTTTGGTCATCAGCCAGAACAAATCCAATACATTCAGGCTCTGTATGGGTGAGTGTACCATAGAGCTGCCGTGCACTTGGTTCTAATTCTGTTCCGCGTCGCATAGCAAGCGTTGCCCCCTCATCGACAGTTTTTCCAGTGATTCTTTCTCCAGCGAGTTTCATCATAACAGCATGATATTTTGAAGTTTTTTGTCCTTGTTTTTTTCGTGCAACAACCATTTCAAACAAAGACGCCGTAATCAAGCCATTGCGTGCTTGATGCCATTCAGGTGTTCCCTGAACACAATCAACAATAATTGGCATAATATTTTATCTCCCCTTATCTTTGAGGTGCTTTTTTTAATTGAAGCATCCCCCATGATCTCTTGAAATATCCACTCTTTGAAGTACGTGGCTTTTTGAATCATTTTGCAATTGATCAATCTTGAGCTTTTTTCTTACAGTTTATTAAAAGCCGCTTCTGCTTGCTTTGAAAGCCTGTCGATTGTTTTTTTCTGAATTTTGCAAGCACTCTTTGCGCATCATAAGAGAATGAAAAGCTATCTCTTTTTTGCATATTCTTTACAGAAATGTCTGGTCATTGTCCTCTGTTTGTGACCGAAGATTCTTTGGATCTAAGATTCTTCTCTCTCTCATCAACCAGTTTTTCTTTCTCGTTCATATGCCTTTATCCCCAGATACACATTCTCGCTCCCATGGAAACTTTTCTCCTGCAGACCTTCACCTTTCTCCCTTCAATCATCCCCTAGGCATGGTATGCCTTCCCGCGTCCCACGACCTTTCCCCCCAATACACTCTTCCTTTTCCCGGAAAAGCTGGGACATACAGCACCTTAAACAGTTTGATCCGTATGCCCTACCGCCTTCATTGAAAAAAAAACACTTGAAGTCTATGCCCTCACACGCATAGCTCAAAGCCCCTCTCAATCATGTTGTTGCACGACGGAAAAATCATTTCGGAGATATTCTTCCTCCAAATTTTTCGCAAAACACTCTGCAACCTTCTGCGATGTAAAGAGTACTGCATTGTGTTTTTGTGGTTCGAGTCTGATTGTGTTGTAAGCATTTCCAGCGTAATAAAGTGGAATCCCCCGATAAAAAGTCTTAAGATAACTTGCCATGATTTTTTACCACCAGTAATCAGCCAATACATCACACGGGCGCAAACGATGCTGTTTTTCGTAAGAGCCATAGAGATTATCTTCATAATCGCGTGCGGCTTTTTCATCTAAATAATCATGGTAGGCATCGCTATTAAAAATGAATGGATGAAGTTGCATATTTTGTTCATCAATTTCATGATTTGCGACGTATACATCAGCGAGTTGTTCGCTAACATCCTCTGCATGAAGTGTTGTGAGATCGAGGCGCAAGAGTCTTTGAACATTTTCACATTCTTCAACAAGTTCGAGCACTTCTTCGATTTGATCGAGCGGTCCCTCATAGGCATCACTCTTTTCACCCTCACAGAAAATGATAATCATTTCATCCTCTTTAACGAATGGAATATTTTTCATGATTTTCCCCCTTTGGACAGTTGATAAAGCACAGCTTTGTCTTGACAAGCCTAAATATAGCGTTAGTCTTATATCCTCTATGGGAGATATGTCAATTACTTTATCCTCAATAACAGATATATTTTTAATCTTTACGACGCTCAAACGACATATGTGAATAAAAACTTGTCCTATTTTGTTCACTGAATGTTCTTGTGTTGTTCTCTATTTGTTCTTATTCAACGCAACCACAAACAGACAGGAGAGCTAAAATGAGTGACTTAGAATTGATACAATACTGGTGCACTCTTGATTCAAAAACACAAAAAGATCTTATTTTGATGCTTCGCCAATTGGTCGCCGCAAAAGAGTCAAAATTGCTTGCCTCTCCTCGGGAGAAAGCTTTGAAAGAAGATCAATAAATTCTTTATCTTCAGGGCTCGCTCCTTGTCCATAAAGGATATAATTCATACTGATGTTAATTTCGTGACAAATGCGCGCTAAAGATTCAATTGTTGGTTCTTTTCCTTCAGAAAGGATAGAATGAAGGTACCCTGCACCTTTACCAGCAGCAAGGGAAATAGATCTTTTTGACCGACCACTTTTTTCAAGTGCAACAGTTAATCTTTGACGCCAACCATCGATATTCATAGTTTCACCATATAGCGCGTCTTTAAAAAAAAACACGTCCTTTTTGTAAAACAGGCTTGCATTATCCTCTAAAAAGGATAAAATTAAGAGAACAAACTTTACTTTTTAGGGGAGATAAAAGTTCATTTTCGGGTCAAAAAACACTTTATCACCCCAAAGGATGCAAAAAGTACTCCCCGAAAGCCCACGCGCTTAGAAGCATTGTACTATTATCCTTTTGTCATCTACGCAATCTCAAACTGTAAGGCCGCACGCACTCAAGCACGCCCAATCATTTTGTTAGACTTCATAAAGAGACACCTAAAGAACCGTTATTTAACAGAACAAACCGCAACAAAACCGTAACACTTCACTTAAAGTACAAAAACTTTAATCGAATGCCAACGAATACATAACAAACCAATAAATGCATACAAACACTGTTCACGGTTTTATTGTGAATAGAAACATATACAAAAGAAGAAAGTAGATTGAAGCATGAAACACACCAATCAACATGAAACTCCTCATTATGAATCGTCTAGGCTTCCTTATGTTTGTTGGTATCAAAATGATTTTCTAGGGGGAGTTCGCGGAATGCGCGCACACGAAATTGGGATCTACACAATCCTTCTCAACGAAATGTATGCTCGCGGTCGTCCTCTAGAATTATCAGTAGAACGTTTAGCGCGTCTTTGCGGTTGTGACAAGCGAACTTTTGTTAATGTTTTAGAAATGCTGATTCAAGAAGGAAAGATCTTAAATTTAGCCGGAGGTTTATGGAATAAGCGTTGCGAAAATGTATTTCAAGAGCGAGAAAAATTGCTTGAACAGAAATCTTTTGCAGGACGTTCTTCAGCAAAAAAACGCAAGAAAATCAATGACAAGATTCAACAGCTTCTCAACGAGAGTACAAGAGATGATAAACAAAATCTAGAAGCTCAGAAAGGAGAAGAAAAGGAAACACCTGACGGTGTTTCAGAAAAGAAATTTTTTTTGATCAAGACGAAGGAAGAAGAGAAGAGAGAGCAAGAGGCAACATTTTCGAATCTCTGTTCTCCCCTCACATCCAGCGAACAAGATAGGACAGAGAACCTTCTCAGCCCCCCCACAAACACGGAAAGCTCTACCAGCCTTATGGCAAGCATCGACCCCCCTACCAGCTTAAGCGCAAAGACAAAAAACACACCCGACTCGAAAAAGAAAATCAAGAGTCGCATAGCAGTTCCCAAAGGACAACCTCTTCCTGCTGATTGGCAAGCAGACATCCGAGCGGCGGTTTCAGAAGGCTTGAGCAAAGAACAAGCCCATTGGCAAGAAAAGAAATTTCGCGATTACTGGCATGCCAAAAGCGGGAAAGAAGCACTTAAAGCAGATTGGCAAGCCACATGGCGCAACTGGTTTCGTCGTGAAATTGAGAGGATAAAAGAATCTCAGGAAAAGCGTGCAGTTTTTTCCTCTCCTTCCACTCTAGCATCACATTGCAGCGATAATGATGCTCTTTACAGAAGTCTTATCAACTACCACACAAATTAACATGAGCACAATTTTTGAGATCAAACAGAAGCTTTCATCTCGAGCAGATGCGATAGCAGAAATGCTTCTCCCACAGGGGCACAGACGAGGCAATGATTGGGTTGTTGGCAGCACGCGCGGTGAAGCTGGCCAAAGCTTATTGGTCTGCTTGAGCGGCAGTAAAGCCGGCCTTTGGTATGATTTTGCGGAAGGCAGTGGAGGTGACCTTTTAGACCTTTGGTGCGCAGTAAAAGGAATCAGCCTCTCTCAAGCATTAGAAGAAGCCCGCGCCACTCTCAATCTTACACGTCCAAAACCATTTATGGCACCCCACCGTTCTTATCGACGTCCACCGACTCCTTCAGGGAGCACACCACAAAATTTAGTGAAAACCTATCTGCACAAAGAACGCGGCATCCCTCTTGAGATTATAAAGCGTTACCGCATAGGGGAAGATGGCGAAAAAATCATTTTTCCCTTCTATAAGCCCAACGGTACCCTTGCCTTGGTAAAAGAACGGCTTGCACAAGCGGGAGCAAAAACAAAACCAACAACAGCGCAATGTGAACCGATTTTATTTGGCTGGCAAGCTCTTTGCCCTACAAATCACGCACCTTCCTCCACGGACTGCGTACCTTCCCCTACGAATCATGCTCCCCCCCCAAAAAACAGAGCTTTTTCTTCGACAAATCGTACAATTGTCATCACCGAAGGAGAAATTGATGCACTTTCATTAGCTGCATATGGATATCCAGCGGTTTCTGTACCGTTTGGAGGAGGGACTGGGGGCAAACACAACTGGATTGAAAATGAATTTGATCATTTAGAATCTTTTGAAACTATTTTTTTAGCCACCGATATGGACAAACCAGGTGAAGAAGCAGCATGTGAAATTGCCAACAGGCTTGGTCGCCACCGCTGCTACCGTGTACACTTACCCCGTAAAGATGCCAATGATTGTTTAACCACTGGCATTGATGCAGCCACCATAGCAGCAGCCTTTTCGTCAGCAACAGGTTTTGCACCAAAAGGGTTGCGACGTGCCTCAGAATATAAAGATCAAGTCATAGGGTTGTTTTGGCCGACGCCTGAACAGCATCTTGGCTATACAGTTCCCTACCCTAAACTCAACGGCAAACTGCATTTCCGTCCGGCAGAATTAACGCTGTGGAGTGGTGCGAGTGGTGTTGGGAAAAGCCAGTTATTATCAGATTGCATTCCGCATTGGATTGCCCAAAAGAGTCGTCTTTGCTTAGCTTCACTGGAAATGAAAGGAGAACAATCCTTACGCCGTTTAACAAAACAAACAGGAGGCTTAGAACAACCAACAAGAGAAATGATTGAACAGATTCTGCATTTTTTAGATGATGGGCTTATTCTTTATGAGCATGTTGGTAAATCGAGCGTCGACACACTGTTGGATGTATTTGACTATTGCCGTGCGCGCTATGGATGCGATCAATTTATCATCGACAGTTTAATGCGGCTAGGCATCGCTTCTGATGACTATGCTGGGCAAGAGCAAGCAGTTTATAAAATGGTTGATTGGGCTGTTTTAAACGCCGTGCACATTCATCTTGTTGCCCATGCACGCAAAGGCAGCTTAGAAAGAGATGTCCCCGGGACTGAAGATATTAAAGGTGCCTCAGAAATTGGTGCTAATGCTTTTAACATCATCACCATTTGGCGTAATCGGTCATTAGAAGACAAAATTTGTGCTGCATCTTTGATGAAAGAAAAAGCAGATTTAGCAAAACGCCCAGGCGTTATTATGAATATCGCGAAACAACGTTCAGGTGATTTTGAAGGCAAAATTGGTCTTTGGTTTGATCCACAAACCTATCGCTATCGCTGTTCCTCTGAGCGCTCTTCAACCTCACGTCGTTATCTTGAGCATCCAGACAAAACACCACCATCTTCGAGGATGCCATCTGTCCCAAAAGAAGCGTGCATGAAAACTTCTTTTCATGAGCATACCTGAGCGGCATCCAATTTCTTTTATAAGCAAACCACAATCTTTGAGGAGATAAAATGACCCATCAAAATAAAAGAGAAAACAAAGGCGAACAAAAAAGAAATACACAGACTTCCCTTCTCTCCTGCCAAGATAAAGAGAAACACCACATTGGCCATTTTAAAACGCAAGAAGTGCCTGTTGAAACGAGCAATCCTTATTTTCAGCAAACCCATCCAGAAAGCTCCAACAACCCACGCACCGTTAAAGCCATTATTAATGTACAAAGCCGTCCCATTGCACTTTTATACGCAAAAGGGCATATCAGCAAAGCGCAATATAGAGCAGCAGAACGCTTTTATATTTACTGGCGTCAAAGTCAGGCTGACCTCCATATGAGCCCTGATTACACACGTCAAAAGGTTGGGTGCAGCCAAGGTTACACACATCCCATTGAACGTCAAATAGAGGCATCCAATCATTTGAAAACGATCAAGGTTCACCTTGGTGTTCTTGGCTATTCGCTCGTTGAGCAGGTTGTTGGTTACGGTCAAGCGATCAAAGAGTTAAGTTCCTCAAAACGTAAACAAAACTCTCTTGCTGATCATTTACGAGATTGTTTAGACTTGTTAGCATTTCATTGGGGATACGCAAACCGTAAGTGCTCTGAATTATCTCCCTCTCCAAAATAATAAGACAGCAGAGTGAGACATCATATAAGCAACCATACAGCCCATGAAACATTGAATGATACAAAACATCATCGATGGAGATAATGCAACACCCACGAAATGGATCTGAAGAACGGAAAGAAATACTGGGAACCAATTTCATGAGACTCCCTCACCGACAACCATTCTCAGCAGCAACAAACCTTGTGATCCAACCTTTGCAAAACCATTTTTTGCAGAAAGATAAAAGTTAATTTCAGTATGCTATTCGGCTCTGCTTTATGCAGAGTCCTTTTATCGAACAACTCCCACCTAACAGAAAGCTGCCCCATCGGAAATAAAGCTCACTGAAGTGCTTCCACTCCTACAAAAATTTGCATCTTCTTTCAAACCTTTATCCATTATTCTCCAACAGCATCACTTTCAGCATTTTCCTGACGCATAAACAGATTTGCAGACTTATTCTTTTCATTAAAACTCTATTTTAACAAAGAATAAAAGTGTTTTTCATAACCACAGCCTATTGCCTATAATACTTTAAAACATCATTTATAGAGTACATTTTGAATAAAATGTATTTAAGAATACATATCACAGCATAAGTTAAGAATAAAACAACAACTCCTCTTCTCTATATACTGTTTCATTATGTTTATTTCTGCAACGAAAGCACTTTATAAAAACATAAGTTATAAATCCTGTGCAAATGAAACAAAAACAAGAAATAACCAAACAGAAGCATCAAAATGTTCTAATTATACTACGGATTTTTTTAGCTTCTTTTGCCATTATAGCAACTTGCTAACCATACAATCATCTCAAATATTGAGGATGCAAAATAAATATCCATAGCAAATATAATAATAGTCAATCGAGATCAGATACAGAAAATATAAATCTCCTTAGCTATCTCTATTGTTCTCACGAAACATGCCTCCCACGGAGGGTGCATCCAAACCCTCTCCATAGGATGCACCCCATCCCCCTCACGGGGTGCATCCCAACCCTCACAGGATGCACCCCATCCCCCCTCACGGGGTGCATCCAAACCCTCACAGGATGCACCCAACTCCTTACGGAGTGCATCCCAACCCTCACAGGATGCATCCCAGCTCTTTCATATGGATGTTTCGCTTTTAGAGCCTCTTGGCCATGACACAAAAAAAGAAAACTGCCAGCAATTATTTTTGTCACCCATTTTCGCAATGATTATATGTATAAAACCTTCAACCTTACTTTACATATTCATAAAACAGAATTTGAAAGAATTGATTGAGTCAATTAAGAATAAATTTTGTCAAATTGTAGACAAAATTTATTCTTTTTTGTGATTGTTGCATTTTTACTATAGTTATTTAAAGTGAATTTATATATCATCCATTTTGGATATTTATTTTAATAAATAAATATAGGAGGAAAACTATGAATATTAGATATTTTTTCATAGCAGGTGCAGTTACAAGTGCTTTAACTCTTGCAATTCAAGAATCTGATCGTATAACTAATAAACAACCATCTCCTATTGTTGCTCCCTATACTGTTGATGAAAATATTTTACAGCTTTTTGAACCAACAAGTGCCACATTAGGAACTTTAGGTGCATTGGGTGCATCGCATATACTAGGAACGCACAATAATAGCGAAGCAAGACAGAGAAGAATAGATGATTTATGTCAACAAGGAAAAAACTTATTGTCTGCAATAGTTGGATTTTTGCGTTCTCTTATTATGTGTTGCATAGAACAGCTTTTTACGGAGAACAGAGGATAGGGTAGCTAACAATTTCTAAAGACTCCGCCTATACATTGTAATATATTACAAAGCTAAATATTGAAAAGGTCCCGGCAAAGATGGGGCCTTGATTTTACTTCGCTTTTCTTTTTATCAACGATAATATACTTCTGATCTCTATTCTATAATGCTTGCATCTACATAATGAACAGTTTTTTATCAAAGATGAAGCAGTAATCTTTTTTTCACAGGCTGGATAACGATAGATTTGAAATTGATTATACTTTCCCACTTTGTAGATTCAAGTAACTTTTAGCCTATTCTCTTTTAAAGTTTTTCTGTTATTCTTCATTTTTCTTAAGTTTTTGAACTATTTTTATCTCTCTAGGCTCTTTGTTGTACCTAACAATTGATTGCTCTACGTACCAATCTTTATATCCATAAAGTGTGACTCACCATCCTGTATATAGAGAATATCGTGGCGAAGTTTTTCCCATTGACTTCACTCATTATTTCCTTTCCTCGCCGCACACAATGAATCTTTGTGCCCTTAATTCTTGTTTTTTGCATCGACTGCTTTTCTATGGTAAGCTTTTTTTATTGCAAAACTCTGGCTCTCTGGCTCTCTAAATACTGATAACTTTCCACTGTACCTTCAGCTGACAAGTTCTCTGCAACCTGTTCAAGAAAATTGTAACTAAGCTGCACCATCTTTGCCACTTTTTGAGTCAACACAACAGCATATCCAAGATGATTTTTTAATGCTTTCATCAAAGCCAGGCGGATCGCCTGCTGCAAAGCTTTGACTGTAAGACTGCAAAGTTTCAACATCGCTCAACAAAGCAAAAGCACCAAAAAGATACTGTTCCTACCAGAATACATACCGACACAAAGACTAACAACACAAAGAGAATGGCAGCATTCGCAATTCTCGACTCGTTTACACTCTCTCATATCATCTTGCAAGAAAGTGATATAACATGACCTTTTAAAGCCATGGTGATAGAGATATGAAGAACATACTGATATAATCTTTCCATGAAAAAATGAAAGTTTTCAGTCTCTATTTTAAAGAGTTTTTAAATTTCTATCAAAAGGTAACGTGACATGTTTTCAACATGGCTGCATACGCCATTTATAAACGAATATTCACCCATAAAACAGCCATTTTAATATTATGTTCCATAGTTTTATAACAATCTCATGATAAAGATCATGCCTTTCTACAGAACAGAAAAGATTAAAAGGTCATATTTATATTTATCCTTTATAAATGATAACTTTAAAAAGAAAAAGATAGATACAAAAAGAGATAAGAATAACCGGATAATTTTGTTATTTATATTGTACTCTCAGCGTATTATCGATATTTTCATTTGAAACGATAAGCTACGTTGTGGTATTATAATAGGGGAAAAAGTTTATTTTTTGAAGGCCTATTCTATTCAATATATGATAAACTTTCCTTTAAAAGGGATACAAAAATATGCTCAACAAAGTGATGTGCATCAAGCATCTTGGTACTGTGCCCAACAGCAAAACAATAACTTCTAGAGCAGAGATTGAAAATCTCTGTCAAACCTCCTCGAGCAGAGAGGCAAATAAAACAACTCATCAAAAAACACAGTGGAATGCCATTGTATTTTCTTGTTCGCATTTAGCAAAAGTTGCTCTTTTCAATCTCTCAACACACATTCAAAACTCTGTAGAAAGCAAATAATCAACTGTAAATGGCAAAATCAAAATGGTGGTAAACAACTTGCAACAGGGATTATTGTGCCATCCAAGAAGCATTACTCTAACTTGAAGTAAAAAACGACTTTACAGCCCTTGCTTTTCATCAGCAACCACTATCCCTTATGCCCCCTCAATTGTAGCATTCTTTCGGGTGCTTTTTACGACGCTGTCCCTTTGAAGAGACAGCCCTTTTTAATTCAAACGGTAGGTTCATGAAAATGCATAAAAAACGCGGTAGACCTAAAATAACGGGAAAGCTAAGAGAACCCAATGGTCGTATTTCACGTGCCAAAAGACAACACAAATCTCCCACTCAATCTACGATTGAAATGCGTGCTAAACACTTTGGCTTGACCATAGAAGAAGCAAAAAATCCACTTTCGAGTTCTTATATTGGGCGACTTTGCTTACTTGGATATAAACAGGATGCATCAGGCATCAGCAAAGAGCAATATGATACTGCGCAGCAGTACTTACAAATCAGAAACGACTATTTATGTGCAAAAGGTTTGCCAAACGGCTATTATGATGATTTTACGCACGCATCAAATGAAAAGGCACAAAAACAATGGCTTCAAAGAGCAACCGATCACTATGAGAACATGAAAGAAACGATTAAAAAAGCACAACACCTGCATCGCCAACATAACTTTCATGCCGCATTACAATATCTTGTTGTAGAGGATCAACCGCTCCCCTATCTTGTCTGTTCACTGCGCATTATTCTTAATGTGCTTCATAAACATTTTAATGGTTAAACAAAGAATTAGCATCCGATAAAACACACATGCGTAAATAGGCACTCTATCCCCATACACACAGTGTTAGACTATGAATGGAATGACATCCTGAGTATTCATTGCAAAATTGAAGCGTGAGAGCTTTGAAAATATCAGAGAAAAGATCTACCCTACCAGCAAGCACCGCACTCAAAGTTTCACAACCAGCAACAAACTTCATGCAGCAACAAACTTCATGGTTTAAACTTTGCAACAGTACATTTCTCTTTTCTAAAAAAGAGGAAAAGCAGTTCTTGTTTTACATCCGAAAAATCTTTCCAATTGAGACAGCAAGCTTTGTTGCATAACTAGTAGGTTTGCTAAAATAAAAACATAAGATCACACTTTTTTGTTGACAGTATATGATAAATAGTATTTAATGACGGATGCGGAGTAAGTTTTTTTGTATCCAAATTTTGTCATCCTCTCCCTGAAATGCGGTGAGGCATTGTCCTTAGAAACGGCGATGCAAGACGTGTCCGTGTATATTAAAAATACAATGGCATCTATGTCTTATTTCAGTTTTCTTTTGCATCAATAGTATAGAAGAATAAACTTGAATAGAGAATTCAGGGCAGGATGTCCGTAGAATCTCTGCAATGAATCACATAAAGTAGCAAGAATCTACCGAGAGAAACCACCCTGTTTACAGGGTATGGGAATGAGGGAAACTTCGTCCTTTAAGGCCAGAAGGCAGTTAATCTTAGAATTCAAGAAGAGATAAAACCCTCAATGGAATCTAAAGAGAGGCATTTTTCAAATAGGAACAAGGAGCAGCGAGAAGTACGATTTTCTCAGCAGAAAGAGTAAGACCAATTTTTTTAAATAACAAATGAATAATTGGCCATAAAAATAAGAAATTAGATAAATGTGTTATTAAAGCGTTTTCTAAAAAGGAAGGAATGGTGAAAGCAGTTATCACGAAAACAATGTGCATTATGGCAACAAAAGTACCGTTGTGAATACCATTTTTTAACACCTTCAAATTGTTTGTTCTAAACCCTCGACCAAACAATCCATTCACTGCGTTTTTTCATCTGATCTGCACCCATCTTAAACATGTGCATGCTGCAAAATTTGCTATTATCCATGCAGCATAAAAGCGTGATAAGCAAAAAGAGTATACAAAGCTTTCATTTTAAAACACCAAGATAAAGTTGCAAATGCACTCAAGCTTCTTGCAATTTTACAGATTTTGAAGATGCAGAAGACATCCAGATTTTTGATTTTAAGAAATCTATAATTCTCGTTTAGAAAATCTTCTTACGAAAATTTTTTTAGACTTAAAACATAACCTCGTTCCCTTACTTTTCAAGATAAAGAAGGAATCAAGGCAGAACATTATTTTGCCAAAATTTAGAAAATAATATTTAAGGAAATCAACGAAAAACATTATTTTACCAAAATTAAGACAAACAATATTTAACGCCGATTATTAATACGGAGATTAATATTATGAAACCGCAAAATTTAAAAGACACCGCCAGTCATTCATCACAAATGCAAGAAGGCAATCAATCAGAAAATGTTGCCTTCAGTCCTGAACAATTAAAGGATATTATTGCAGGTTTAGAAACTGACATTGTCGATGGAAACTGGATGAACGCTGATTATGCAAGCACAGATCTTAAAATGATGCCTGCCTTAGTGGAACAGGCAAACCTTAAATATCCAGGAATGAATCTTAGCTTCGCGATGACAGCTCACGAATTTGCTGACTCAATGAAAAAAGCCATCGATGACGGGGTTCAATCTTCCAGATGTATAATTAACATAAAGGATGGAGGAATCCATTTTGCGGTGATTGATCATAGAACCATAGATGACCAAACGTCCGTGGTATTTTTTGAACCAACAACCCTTAAGAGTATGCAACCAGCGATGCTGGCATTAAGGACACAAAGTGCCGTTAAATCTCATCAAGTGCCTAATTGTCATTTTGCTATAGTAGAAATGGATATTCAACGAAGCGCCTCTGAATGTGGAATGTTTAGTTTAGCTCTTGCCAAAAAGCTTTATACCGAATCCAGTAAATTAGAAAGAATGCACAGAGATAATATTAGCGGTGTATTATGTGAACGGGGTACGCCGTTACCTTATGATAAGTTAGATCATTATCTTCCACCTAGTTTTTACAAACACACGCAAGGTACAAGACGTCTCAAGGAATATGTGAAATCAAATCCGAGTGCTGAAAGTGAAAAAGTTAACAAAAAGGGCGAAACTCTTTTTCAAAGGTTTGATAAGAACTCAGTTAAAGCAGAGGACAAAAATGTTTCTGTTTCATCACACAAGAAAAGGATCATTGAATATAAATCCGTACTTAAATTATGATGCAATTTTTTAACGTTTTTGGCTAATATCCCTAGATAAATCCAACTATCCATTCAGGTTTATGGGTGGTAGTGGATTTTTTAATGTTGGTGAATCCGTTTGCTTTTTCGATTTATAAGACGCAAATGGCATAAACAATTTGCATATTAAGGCAAGACTTAGTTGTTGTATCAAAAAATAGACAAATCTTAACGCTATATCAAAGTTCTAGGGATCTTTTGATGATAATGCGTATTTGCCTGGATAGGCAGGATATTTAATGCTTTTTCAAGAGCATAAATAGAGGTAATGTGTGTTTTTAAAGGCTCCTTCTATAGAAGTTCCTTTAGAATGAGAATTTTTTATTTCAAACTCCTACGCACCAAGGATATTTTGCAATTTCAGCCCTATAAGCACCGTTAGAATACCACCACCCCACAGAGGGGCACCACTGCTAACCAACCACACAAACAACCACTCACCAGAAACCTCATTATCCACCAATCTCGTGGTTTAATCAAAGTTTTCCTTCTCTTCTATTCCTGAAGGGCGGGGAAAGTTAGTTTTATTATGTCAGTCAGCCTCACTTTAATGTGAGGCTTTTTTTATGGAGAAGTTTATGCGAAAAATATCATCAGAAGGACTTGCACTCATTAAACAATGGGAAGGATTGCGTTTGAGTGCCTATAAAGATACCACCGGTGTGTGGACTATTGGTTATGGACATACAAGTGCCTCTGGAAAACCTTTTGTTCACAAAGGCATGGCGATCACTGAAAAGCAAGCAGAAGAGCTTCTTTGCCAAGATTTAAGGCAATTTGAAAACACTGTTGAACAAGCTGTTATCGTCTCTTTGAATCACTATCAATTCACGGCATTAGTATCCTTTTGCTATAATGTTGGAATAGAAGCATTTTGCAATTCTACACTTTTAAAGAAGCTTAATAACGGTGATTATGAAGCTGTACCAACCGAATTACAGAAATGGACAAAAGCGGGGGGCAAACGTTTGCAGGGTCTCGTCCATCGTCGTGCAGCAGAAGCAGGGTTATGGGCTAAAGGGGCTTATGTTTCTTCCAATTATCAAACAGTGGAGACCAAAGAGCCAATGGGGCTTCTCAAAGCAGAAGCTCTTGCCCCAATCATTGGTTCTTTTTCGGGGCTTGGAGGTTTATTTGCAGGCGATGGTCCGATGCAATGGGCATTAGCACTTTTTATGATTTTAGCAGCATGTACCGGCCTTCTTTTTGTTGCTAAAAGGTTTTGGGAGCAACGCTTATGATACGGTGGATGAAAAAAAATTTAACAATGATAGGAGCGGCTTTAGCCGCTTTTTTTATCATGTTAGCAAAAGTTTTTACTCTTGGAAAAAAGGTTGAACAACAAAAGCAAACAGAAAAAGCTCTAAAGTTAGTAACAACAAGGCTTGAGGTAGAAAATGAAATTAATAAAAAAAGTGACGCTGATGTGCGTGCTGATCTCGCTAACTGGTTGCGCAACAAATGAGCATTCTTCTTGTGTTGGTTGGTTGCCCATTTACTTAGACAAGCAAGATCTCAACGTCATCAGCTCGCGCTTAGCACGAGATATCTTAAAGCATAATAAGCAGGGTGAACATCTGTGTGGATGGGAACATGGTCAGAAGAGAAACTGAGAAAAAAATAGAGCTTACAGAAACGGAAAAAGAAATGCTTCAAGAAATGATCATTACCTACAAAAGTGTGAAAATGATGTCTTGTTGTATGAAATGGATAGCATTTTTTATCTTTTTGTTGATCCTTGATTTTGCACGCCTCATAGATGCGATAGAGGATATTTTTACACATTTAAAGCAGTGGCTCTCAAAAAACTAAAAGTTCATTGTGCTGTAAAACAGTGTTCGTCATGGTGGGAAAGAAATCAACAAATCAAGTTTGCACAATTTATGATAGAGATGAGCGATATGCTATTTAAAATTTTTATCAAACCGTTTCTACTATGAATGTGGTGCACGAATCCAAGAGAGCACACCGTTGTTTAAAAAAATCCATTTGCATGGAAGATTTTGTAACGAATTGCCTCCCAAATGAGCAAGAATCATTTTGGCAATTTCAAATGGTGTAGATGTTATTTCTCCCACCCAATATCATCCGCTTGAGCGAAAGCGGATGATAAGTAAAACCACAAAGTTTCATGTATTTTGCTCTCATTGCCTCAAAGGAAGTCTTGACACGACTTTGCATAAATCACAGCTTCACCTGATAACACGATAACAATCTTACACAAAGTGGGCAGATTGTTTAATATTGTATAACTTTTATTTCTCTTCGCTCTAGAGGATAAAGATCGTCGCCCCCCATCAATCTGTACTAGACAAATTTTAGAATTTTACGGTAAAGCTGAAAGCTTTCAAGCGTTAAAAAACAGTACGACACTGTAACTTCTCGTAATTTTACTGATAACTTCAGTTTTTTTACACCTTCCCCTATCAAGATTGTCATGATTTTGACAAGGGCAGCATGAATGCGCATCTTGAACTTTTCATTCTAACCTGTTTTTCAGATTGTTTTTTCCCTGTGGGTTCCTACTATTGACCCCTTATGTAATTCATTTCAGAGACTCGACAGACAAATCCTGCTCTACATCTTTCATTCAAGTTTGCGATTTTATACCTTGTTAATACAAAAGAGAAAACTGACAGACATAAACGCCATTGTATTTTTAATACGCATGAATGTGCCTTACATCACTGTCTTGAAGGAAAATATTTTACAGCACTTAAGTATAACTTCCTGAATAAGTGGAAGTCCCCATTAAAATGGTGCGGGTGGTCGGACTCGAACCGACACTCCTTTCGGAACCAGATTTTGAGTCTGGCGCGTCTACCAGTTCCACCACACCCGCACACTGTCATAAAGGGCAGACTTGCCCGTTATCTTCTTGCACTATATGAAGAAGAATAGATTCGTCAACACCAGACTTTTCATTTTTTAAGAATCCGTATTATTTTTGCCTCATCGGATTTATGGAGTACAATTTATAAAGTCTTTACCTCTTAAAATTATGAGAGCCCTTATGATATTGAAAAGACTAAAGCTTTGGACAATTTCCTTGGCAAATAGGCGTACAGCACCACACTGGCTTGGATTCATTGCCTTTATTGAAAGTTCTGTTTTTCCAATTCCGGTAGATGTTTTGTATATTCCGCTAGCACTTGTGCGACCCAAACGGGCTTATCATTATGCTTTTATTGCTACTGTGTGTTCTGTTTTGGGGGGAATTCTCGGTTGGTTTATTGGGCATTTTGCTTACGACACTCTTGCCAAACCGATTTTAGAATTTTACGGTAAAGTTGAAAGTTTTCAAGCGCTAAAAAACAGCGCGACACTGCAACTTCTTGTAATTTTACTCATAACTTCAGGTTTTTTACACCTTCCCCCCATCAAGATTGTCACGATTTTAGCAGGTGTCATGGGTGTGCATCTTGCAGTTTTCATTCTAAGCTGTGTTTTTGCTCGGGGAGCTCGTTTTTATCTTCTCGCGTGGCTTATTCAGCGTTTTGGACATCAAGCAATGGATTTTTTCTTCCACCATTTCAAATGGATTGTCTTGATTGGTTGTGTTATTCTCTTACTGTTCTATAAGATTTTGATAACTTTTGTGAACAGTCAGCTTTTACTTTAAGGAACATGCTTAATGACACATCTTTTGTTTTCTCAGCATCTTTTAAACAAGCATTTTCATCTTGAACCAAGCAGAAAAGAGAAAAGTTTATGGGCTTTTTTTCTCGCTTTTTGTCTCTCTGCCACAATAGGTCTAGCACTTGGTTTTGAATATATTGGAGGATATCTTCCTTGCGATTTATGCCTCATTGAGCGTTTTCCCTATTATGCCGCTATACCAGTTTTGATTTTAGCAGGTTTAGGGGCATGGTGCTCCCGCATGTCTTTTTGGCTACAACTTTTATTTTGGTGTGTTTTTGTCCTAATGGCCATCAGTTTTGTTTTAGCGGTGTATCATGCAGGTGTTGAATATGGCTTTTGGCCAGGACCTCCCGGCTGTAGTGCAGCTGCAATAAGAAAAACAACAGACGTTAACCAGCTATTCAACCAATTGAACAGCATCCATCCTCCTTCTTGTTCTGAGGCATCTTGGCGCTTTCTTTTTCTCTCCTTTGCCGGTTGGAATGCCGTTGCCAGCCTGTTTTTCATGCTCATCAGCTTTTATATTGCTTCAAAAGGGTTTCTTTCAGGCCATAAAAAGCCATAACTGCAAAACAAGAGCGAGAACACGGATACACGTGTTCTCCAGCCAAAACATGCGCATCATCCCTTCCGGTACCAGCATCTTTCCTCACCAAGCACCGGGCTGAAACGACAAAAATAACAGATGCGTGCATTTTACTGTTTCACCTCTTTGCAATATTTTGAAAGAAGCCCACGATAGAAAAGCTGTAAGACACAGTAAAAGAATCGATAAACACGAATAGTCTGCCATGCTTGAAGATAAGAATACAACGCCTCCTGCCCCCATCACCTACTTCTCAGATATAAGCCAATTTAAAGAACCACATGCCATGATGGAACCACAATGCATAGCGAGAGCATGATTTAAATTACTCCTTACAAAAAACCACTCCATATAAAACCACGAATCAAATCAGCACTACGGAAAAACTTTTGGTGCGAGTTTCCTCATGATGCAATATTATCTAAATTTTGGAAAAAACAGCTTATTCTAGTGCTCTCTAAAAATGCAAAATTATATGAAAATGTTATATTTTGCCTTTTACGACGAGATTACAACCTTATAATCCAGCTACTTACCCACGATAATCTTATAGAACATAAAAAAGGCGTAGATTATCTGCAATTACGCCACAATAATTTCCGCAGGTCATGTAGGTTTCTTGCATGTTATTCCAAGATTATCCAGAGACAATTTTAATAAAATTGTAGCTCTAATTCTCAAATATTTGCTGCGTTTACACTCTTAACTTTTAAAAAACAAGCGTCTATTATCACCATATATTCACCAGCAATGGTGCCCACTTCCCCTTAAGGGGCAAGAAGACTAGAACAGAGGAGTTTGTCCCCTTCCTCGTCATTTGAGATGTTTTTTTGAACCTTATTCAAGGAATTTTTTAAGATATTTTTCTTGGAAACCCCTTCAATATTCATGCTCAATTGTTCCTCTTTAAAAACATTTGTAAATTGAGTACATAAAATGGTGTCTGTACTGTTGAAGCAATAATTTTCTAGATTATCCTTTTCATCAAATTGAACAAAGAACATTCTCTCAAGCATTTGTAAAAAACGATCCCTCTAATGTGATCTCTTAACACGGTTTTCTGGTACAATCCTCCAGCCTCCTACCAACACACTGCACCATCTCCTCAAATACTCTATACTTCCTCGGCCTGCCTCTCTTCTCTCATAGCACTCTCTGGCATAATTTCCCGCTCACCCTTCCAGGTGTCCCCCTCTGCCAATACCACATCATCTCCTCACATACCCTCTAATCCACCAGAACGATTCCCCGACAGAATTAACCGCCTTTACCTCAATTTTTCCACACAGTTTTTCTTATCGACTTATTTTGTTTTCTAACCAGTTTTTTTACTTTCTTTACACACCAACACTCTTCTTTTTTCATTCCTATCTTTTTTCAACTCTTAAATTTGAGATTGACTTTCATTTTTTTTCTCTTATATCTTAGAATTATTCTAAAGTGCAAAGGAACAAAAAATGTTAAAGTCGTTTTTTTCATTTGTACAACGTAAGTATCTGCCCTTTCGTTCGACACAAAAAATGATGTTTCGAGCACTCAAGGCAAAAGAACAACATGCAGCTCTCTATCTAAGATACGCAAAAGCTTTAGAGCCTTATTCCTCCAAGCAAGCAGCAGTTTTTACAGCAATGGGCATCCAAGAGCTTGAAAATTATAAGCAACTTCTTTGCCTTTTTTGTAATAATCGTGCAAAGGCTACAGATTCATTGTGCAAGCAATCTTCTATTTTGAAAAACAAGCACCCGCATGAAAATTCTCAAACAACAACAGTGAATAAAGGCACAAAAAAGCCATCAAAAGAACACAGGCAAATGCTTTTAACGTGGGTTCAGCCTGGTCTTGCAGGACTAATGGATGGATCTGTCTCCACCCTTGCACCGATTTTTGCAGCAGCCTTCGCAACAGGTGATACACACAAGACCTTTTTGATAGGGCTTTCAGCTTCAGTTGGTGCAGGCCTCTCGATGGGTTTTACAGAAGCAGCCCATGATGATGGTAAATTATCAGGTCGTGGTTCTCCACTTAAAAGAGGAATAGCTAGCGGTGTTATGACAACGCTGGGAGGATTAGGTCATGCTCTTCCCTATTTGATAAACTCTTTTTATGTTGCAACAATTATTGCATTCATCATTGTATTTTTTGAACTATGGGCCATAGTCTGGATCCAAAATAAATTCATGTCAACGCCCTTTTGGCGAGCATCTTTACAGGTCATTATTGGTGGAACCCTGGTTTTTGCCACAGGAATCTTTATCGGTAGCATATAAAACAGACACTTGCTCTACAAAACAAACGCTGAAAACCACCTTTCATTCATAGAGTTTTACCAACTTGTTTTGTAGAGGAACTTTTGTTAGAGTGGCGTCCATTTTTATATTTTGGAAATGCCTTAATTATGCCTTATACTCAAGCCAACGCGCATCCGAACAGCCAAGAGAATTCTTCTTCCTCCCATGGTTCTTCTCACCCATCACAACAGATGATCTTACCGGTTCAGCACCTTGAACATGGACAAGGTTTAGAACTTCCTCACTACGCTACAGCGGGCTCCGCTGGTCTTGATTTACGAGCAGCGCTTGCTGAAGATGAAACGGTTGTCCTCACTCCTGGGCAGCGCGCTCTTATTCCAACAGGTCTCATCTTTCACCTTTCTCCTGGTTACGAAGCACAGATACGCCCACGCTCTGGTCTAGCCTTGCAGCACGGCATCACATGCCTAAACGCTCCTGGAACAATTGACAGCGATTACCGCGGTGAAGTCAAAGTTCTTCTTATCAATTTGGGGCAAGAAGACTTTTCCATTCGGCGCGGGATGCGCATTGCGCAAATGGTAATCGCACCGGTTGTTCAGGTTAATGTCTGTGCAATTGAGTCGGATCAAAAAAACTGCAGTCCAACACAAGATAAAGCAAAAAGCCGTGGAACAGGTGGCTTTGGCTCAACAGGACGCGACTAAGCATAAATGCACGACAAATTTCTGTATATTATACTGTGGTAGAAGAAACCTTTTCTACCACAAGACTATTTGATCGCCCCGTTTACCATAACTACTCACTGCCCCCACCGCCACACTACCCACCACAGCCGCTGCCGCATCACTTTTCATATCTGCTGCAACATCACGCATCACACTCCCTGCAACAACATTAGAAGATTTTTGCAACCCCATAAGACCAACTTTGGTGTATCCAGTAGCGCGTACTTGATTTAACAAATCCACGACAGAACCATAGTCGATTTCGCTATCGGTTTTGATAAAAATCTTTGTGTCTAAATTGTGCTTTGTTTCCTTCAACAAAGTTTCTATAAACGCTGTCTGACTAACAAGGTTATCACCAACATAAAGAGAACGGTCTTTTTGCAAAGTCATATAAAGAGGTTCATCAGACTAAACTGCAAAAGAGGCTCGGACCAAAACTAAAAAAGCAACCGCACTATTCACCACTGCCGTTTACCGCATCATTCACCACAGCCGCTACCGCATCACTTTTCATATCTGCTGCAACATCACGCATCACACTCCCTGCAGCAACATTGGAAGATTTTTGCAACCCCATAAGACCAACTTTGGTGTATCCAGTAGCGCGTACTTGATTTAACAAATCCACGACAGAACCATAGTCGATTTCTCTATCGGCTTTGATAAAAATCTTTGTGTCTAAATTGTGCTTTGTTTCCTTCAACAAAGTTTCTATAAACGCTGTCTGACTAACAAGGTTATCACCAACATAAAGAGAACGATCTTTTTGCAAAGTCACATAAAGAGGTGCATCAAGTTGAACCATAGCGGAGGATTGAGTTATAGAAGGCAGTTGAACAGGAATAACGGATGTTGCCAAAGGTGCAGCTACCATGAAAACAACAAGCAGTACCAGAACAACATCAATAAAAGGGGTTACATTGATCTCGTTGTGCAACCCACTCTCATCTCTATCCCAATCATCATTAAAGGTTGCTTTCATTTTTTATGACTTTTCTGTTGTCTGTGTCTATCGAGTTCACGGCTCAAGAGCCTCTCAATCGCAGCAGCAATATCACCTAGATCATTACGATAACCACTAAGAGCACGCATAAGGCTATTATACATAACAACAGCGGGAATAGCTACAAAGAGCCCGATAGCCGTTGCAAGTAAGGCTTCTGCAATTCCAGGAGCGACCACATCGAGCCTCGTTGTTTGAGATTCAGCAATACCAATAAAAGCATTCATGATCCCCCAAACGGTTGCAAAGAGACCAACGAAGGGCGCAATAGCACCAATGGTTGCAAGAACAGCGCTCCCACATGCAATACGCCGCATAACAGTCAGCAAGCAGCGCGACAAAAGCGAATGAACCCTCTCCTTTACGCCCTCATTAATATCGCGCACAACCTCTTCATACTGATCGATTTTCTCATAGCAGATAACATTTTCAGCAGCAAAGGTTTGTGTTCCTTGTTTTGTACTGGCTCTTTCAGCAGAACTTCCACCTGTTCTTTCAGTGCTAAAATGCACCTGTTGTGTAGAAAGATACACTTCTTTAAGAACTTCTTTAAGAAAAAAAACACCGGCTCCTTTGCTCTCTTTTAAGCTGGCAGCCAAACGTGTGAGGGTTTGAACGTTACGAGCCAATCGCAGTTCCTGGCGCACTCTTCGTTTTGCCAAAGCAATCTCAATGATTTTGACAAAAGCAATTGTCCAGGATGCAAGAGAAGCAAATAGCAAAATAACGATAACGGCTTTCACAACCCAATCAGCCGCCATAAACATAGAAAAAGGAGAAAGATCATGCGCTGCAACTACAGCAAACGTGCTGTCTAGGGGTACTGTTTCAGATTCCATTTCTGTTTCACACCGTTGTGGCCTTCTATTTTTTGTCTTACAGTTCTATCACCACCCTGCGCAGCATCACTCTCCCACAATGCCGCTTCCCTTTTAACACCACTCTGCGTCCAATTTAAGGAATAAAACTTGATAAATCAAGTATAGTTTTATTTCAGAAAACACCTCTTTCAAGAGGGACTTTTCAAGAAATTTTTCTCTATACAAAATAAAATAAATTTATCCCAAAAAATAAGTTTATTGCCAAAATAGCTTTAACTGGAAAACTGCATATATACTCAATATATTGATTTATAAAGATAATTTAAAATATCATACAAGTGAGTGCAGAAAAGACAGGAATATTTTCTCATTTTACCCCTTCTGATACAAATCATAAAAGCCGTTTGCTTGCACACCATAAGAAGCACCAACAGGATCATTTTAAAAAAGGACTCAACATGCCAAACTACCTTCATACACGGCTAGCTAATATTGAGCACGACTAGGTAATATTGAGAACCGAAAAAAATACCATGATAAGCCGACTTATACCCTTATCAGCGAAAAATGGGAGTACCCAACGGATCCCACGTTACACCATTCGCGTGTAAAGCTGATCTTATAAGCAAGCAAGATTAATTTTATTAAAAACACCTTTAATTTTAACAAAGCTATGGAACTACGAAAACCGTTTGACGTTACCTAAGCAGTAAAGTTTTACTCCAATGCAAACGATCACAGTAAATACACGAATAAAATGAATAATGATGAGTCAAGAAAAGGAAAGAGCATCATGGCAAACAATAAGACAACAGAGAATAATAAAACAGCAGCAGAAAAAGATCTACAAGGACAATTAGAGAAGTTACGCAATGAAATTTCAGGAATAACCTCAACACTAACGGATCTTGGTGCAAGCAAATTGAACACAGCGAAAAATAAAGCCGAAAAACTGTATAATTCCGCGAAAGAAAATAGTGAAGACATTATGTCTCAAGCAAAAGAAAAAATCGGCGATCTTGAACAAACCATGAACCAATGCGTTCGTAAAAACCCTGGTACAAGCGTTCTGTTTGCAGCAGGTGTTGGTTTTATTCTTGCCCAATTATTGCATCGTTAAGCAATGCATAAGTTTATCGCTCCTCTTTTAAACCATCTTATCGGTGGAGGGCTAAAAAGCACCGTCAAGCAAGTACGTCTTCAAGCAATTTGCTGTGGTATTATTGGCATTTCATTGTTCATGTCTTTGCTCTTTTTATGTATCATCGGTTTTATTGCGTTATGTTCGATCATGAAGCCTCTTGCAGCAGCCAGCACAATGTTTTTCATTTGGTTTTTTCTTGCAGGCTTAGGTGTTTTCATTGGTCGCATTCTCAGAGCGTATCAACGCTACGATCAACAAAAGAAATTGGAAGAACAACACCATAAGCTTATGACAGATGCAACGCTTTCCAGCCTTACACTTCTAAGCCAACACCTACCTTTTGCCAAATTGAGCGTTCCGATCCTCGGACTTGCGACTTATTTTCTGTGGAAAAAAGATAAAAAAGACGACCCTTCAAATTAATATATGTCACTCCACTGTTTTAATTTCCAAAGTGTTTTCTCTCAATAGAAAGAAAACACTTTTTTTGCTTTCCATCCACCAATGTTGTAACAACCTTAATCCTTCAAGAGTTAATTTTTGTAGACGAGAAGCGAACAGACAAAACTACATCGCTTTCATCACTCTATAAGCAGCAAAAACGCTTTTATCATTATGCGCAACAAAATAAAGAGAGTGTTCGCCTACAAGGACATACCCCGAGGGGATCTAGCCCAGCGATCATATATCCAAGGTCTCTGACTATTCTTCAACGATGATGATAATCATCAACAGCCAAGCTTCTTGATCGCTTTCATCACTCTATAAACAGCAAAAACGCTTTTATCATTGTATGCGCAACAAAATAAAGAGAGTGCTCGTCTACAAGGGCATAACCCGAGGGGATCTAGCCCATCGATCATATATCCAAGGTCTCTAACTATTCTTCAACGATGATGATAATCATCAACAGCCAAGCTTCTTGGAAGCATCCACTTTTGAAAGAACATCATGATGCGTGATAACATCAATCATCTCTGCCACGACATCCTCAAGAACTTGCTGTTCATCACCTTCAGCCATAATACGAATTACCGGCTCAGTTCCAGAAGCACGAATTACTAACCGTGCCTTTTTTCCCAAACGCTGCGTTGCTTGATCTATTGCCGTTTTGATCGAATCCTTTTTCAACACATTTTTGTTTTTAATCGTTACATTTTTTAAAATTTGTGGCACAGGCTCAAACCGCTTACACAAACGACTCATAGGGCTTTGGCTTTCTTGCATACAAGCTAAAACCTGCAAAGCAGCCACCAATCCATCACCAGTTGTCCCAAAATCACTCAGCACAATATGCCCAGAAACTTCGCCACCGACATTATACCCTTTTTTGCGCATTGCATCGACCACATAGCGATCCCCAACATGTGTCCGCACAAGCTCCAACCCTTTGCTTTTCAAGAAGCGCTCAAGCCCAAGATTTGACATAATGGTTGTGACAACACCGTTGCGCTGTAACCGTCCTGTTTTATGCCAATGTTCAGCAATGACAGCGATCAACTGATCTCCATCAATTGTTTGCGCTTTTTCATCAACAATGAGAACACGATCCCCATCCCCATCGAGAGCAATCCCCACATCAGCCCGCACTTCATGCACTTTCTTTTTTAAAGAGGCCAAATCGGTTGATCCACACTTTTGATTAATATTGGTACCATTTGGCGTATCATTAATAGCAAAGACCTCTGCTCCCAATTCCCACAAAGCACGTGGAGCAGCTTTATAAGCAGCACCATTGGCGCAATCTACAACGATACGCAAAGCATCTAAACGAACATCACGCGGCAAAGTTCGTTTAGCATATTCGATATAACGATAAATATCGCCCTCAACCCGTTTTGCATAGCCAATTTCGGCACAACCCGCTAAAGATTTTGAAAGATCTGTATCGATCAATTGTTCAATTTTTGCTTCAACATCATCTGAAAGCTTAAAGCCATCGGGACCAAAAAGTTTAATTCCATTATCATAGAAGGGATTATGAGAAGCAGAAATCATCACCCCAAGATCAGCGCGCAACGAACGGCAAAGCATAGCAACAGCAGGAGTCGGCACAGGCCCCAACAAGAAAGCCTCCATCCCAGCAGCCGTAAATCCTGAAACCAAAGCATTTTCCAACATATAACCAGATAATCGGGTATCCTTTCCAATCACTACACGACGCGACTGACGTTGTGATCGAAACAAAACTCCTACGGCCATCCCCACTTTCATAGCAAAATCTGGTGTCATGGGGAAAGAATTGGCTTTTCCCCGAATTCCGTCTGTACCAAAATACTTTTGTGCCATCCCTATTTCCTTTATACACACTTCTTCTCTTGCAGCTCTGACAAAACAGAAGCCTTAGTACAGCAAGCCCCCCAACACTGAGAGATCATTTGCACCCTTTTACTTTTTCAGACGATCAAAATTGCCTATCATACCCACCATCTAGAACAAATCTCCGATTCCCATAAAACCACACGACTTCACAAATTATGCTTTTACACCCCATACCTCAAGCAATGTGATCCTCTAATATGCTTTATACATACGATCGGTTCCCTTTTTAAAAAAACCAAATGACCTCATAGGCTCTGTCAAAACCCCTTCTCGCAGTTATCAACGTCTCTGTCCATATACACTATAAAGCTTTACGGTTTCCAACGTTTCTGTTCACATATTCTCCAAAAATTGCTTCAAAGGCGCAAGCAAAGCTTGCGCCTTTCCAAAGAATTTTGCCTAGAGTTTTCCTCAAAACATAGTCACTCAAACATCATTAGAAGGCTCCTGCTTTCCTTTATCACCTCCTACAGCATTTGACTTCTTTTCAGCGCTAACTTCATTTTTTGAGCGACTGATTGCTTTGGCAGTATTTTTTGTGCTTCGAGTTTTTTTCTCCACCCCACGAGATTGCACTCCTTTAAACCCAGCATCATTAGGTTTTGCATCACTGGACTTTGTTGTTTTCTTTCCAGCTTTTGGCTCTGCTTTTTCTGTCTCTACTTTACCAGCATCTGTTTTATTTTCCGTTGTTTTACCAGACTCTGCCTTAACTGCTCCAGTCTTAGGCACAGAGAAACTGCGGGGAGAAGCACTGTCATCTTTCTGTGTTCGTGAAGGAGGATTTCCTGCAATAACTTCGTTAATTTCAGCCCCAGTTAAAGTTTCATATTCCAACAAACCTTGGGCAAGAGCAAACCATTCTTTCTTTTTTGTTTTCAAAATTTTTGTAGCACTCGCATAAGCGTCATCAATGAGCTTACGCACTTCAGAATCGATCATACGCGCTGTTTCTTCAGAGACATTTTGTGTTCGTGCAACGGAATGACCTAAAAAGACTTCATCCTGATTATCACCATACGCAACATTTCCAAGGAGATCAGAGAAGCCCCATCGTGTAATCATCGCACGTGCCAATTTTGTCGCTTGCTCAATATCAGAGGAAGCACCAGACGTGATATTTTCTTTTCCAAATTTCAATTCTTCGGCCACGCGTCCACCCATCATAATGGCTAGACGAGAAATCATCCACAGATAACTCATGGAATAGCGATCGCCTTCAGGCAATTGCATGACCATTCCTAAAGCCCTTCCCCTTGGCACGATTGTTGCTTTATGAACAGGATCAGCAACAGGTACATTAAGAGCCACGATAGCGTGCCCTGCCTCATGATAAGCGGTAAGTTCTTTTTCTTCTTGTGTCATGGCTGTTGAACGACGTTCAGCCCCCATCATCACCTTATCTTTAGCATCTTCAAATTCTTGCATAGTCACGACTCTTTTATTGCGACTAGCAGCCATAAGAGCAGCTTCATTAACAAGATTCATCAAATCAGCACCGGAAAATCCTGGTGTTCCCCTTGCCAAAACTTTTAGATCAACATTAGGGGCTAAAGGTACGTTGCGCACATGAACTTTCAAGATTTCTTCACGCCCAGAAACATCGGGGTTTGGCACAACAACTTGCCGATCAAAACGCCCTGGTCTTAATAAAGCGGGATCAAGAACATCAGGACGGTTTGTTGCAGCAATAAGAATGATACTTTCATTAGGTTCGAATCCATCCATCTCGACAAGCAACTGGTTTAGGGTTTGCTCGCGTTCGTCATTTCCCCCTCCTAATCCTGCGCCCCGATGGCGTCCAACAGCGTCGATTTCATCAATAAAAATAATACAAGGCGCACTTTTTTTAGCTTGTTCGAACATATCCCGCACGCGGCTTGCACCAACACCAACAAACATTTCAACAAAATCGGATCCTGAAATGGTAAAGAATGGCACATTAGCTTCACCCGCAACAGAACGCGCAAGCAAGGTTTTACCAGTTCCTGGAGGACCAACAAGCAAAACTCCCCTTGGAATACGTCCTCCTAAGCGTTGAAACTTTTGTGGTTCACGTAAAAATTCGACAATTTCCTGTAGATCTTGCTTTGCTTCTTCAACGCCAGCAACATCCTGAAAGGTAACGCGTCCCTGCGCTTCATTCAGCAATTTTGCTTTTGATTTCCCAAATCCCATTGCCCCGCGTGATCCATTTTGCATTTGTCGCATAAAGAAAATCCACGCCCCAACAATAATAATAACAGGCAGCAAGGAAAAGAGAAGATTCAGGAAGATATTGTTTCCAGAGCTTTCAGGAATAGCCTTGACATTAACATTTTTGTTTTCCAATTTTTGTATCAAGCCTGGATCTCGTGGAGCATAGGTTGAAATAACTCTGTGCTCAACAGTTTGCCCTGTTAATTTTTGACCTTGAATGGTCACAGATTTCAGCTCACTATTCTCGACTTTTTGCAAAAACTCAGAATAGGAGATCTCTCCACCTCCAGAACGTTGACTATCTCCATTAAAGAGAGAAAACGATACAATCAAAATCAAAGCAATAACTCCCCAAATGAGGAGAGAGCGGTAATTGGAATTCATATTCAGCCCACTTAATCAAATACAGATTTTAAACACTCCCCCTTAACATATAACCTTGTCTGTCCCTTGCCAAGGTATGAGAGGATGTTTATTCTCTTTTAGAGCGATTTTTCTTTATCTTTTTACCTCTATATTAAAAAAAGGTTCCACAACATTAACAAGAACAGCATCTTCACGTGACAAAAGCCAATCGAAAGGAGCCATAATTCGCTTTATTATGATATTTGGGTGAAAAACAGCTTGATAAGTCAACTCTGGAATATCACATCCTTTGTCATTTGAGATCATTAACAGCGATTGCAAAGAGGGGAAATGAGGATGTTCAATATTAAAACTGCCACTTTGAAACAAAGACTTTACCTGTTCCAAACCCGCTGCTCCAACCTTTATGGCATTGGATTCATGGTTGGTAATCTGGTAGCGTCCATCCCATAACACAGTTTTTCCTGGCTCAACGACCGCCTCTTTCATGTTTCGAGATTCGCGCCAAAAAGTGATTCCGTTTCTGTTATATTCAATAATAGATCCAGCCAGAGTAAAGCGTTGCTTTTCTGGTGAATGGAAATGCAACTTTTGGACAAGAGTGATCAATTTTTGACCAGAAAGCAAATACCCCCCCCCTCCCATCAACACCGCGAAAAGCCCAACAACAAAGGGAAAACCTGAATGCTGCTGTAAAAATGGCGCAGGCTTTGCAATAAAACAACGTCCATATTCAACAGCAATATCTAAAGCTAAGATCAAATCGGCCATATCTTGTGCCTGTTGACGGCGCTGAAGTCCAGCTTCATAAATCTTTTGAGCAATACTGGTAAATTTTTTTTGATGAAGAGACTGCCGCACACGCACGCGTTCAAAACTGAGATCTTCATTGGTTGGATCATCAATCCATGTTTTTCCCTTTAAGCACAAATAGGCACGTAATGTTTTACGCTTTACACCAAGGAGAGGACGAATCAAGCGTATTTTTCGACGCAATAATGCCTCGCGCGGGATACAAGATAAACCACGCGCATACATCAACTCATAGTTTTTTTGCGTAATATTTTCTCCAGTTTCTGTAGAATAAACCTCACCGCGCGTGCCCTCAACGGTTTCTTGTTGCAAAGCAGCTATATTCTTTTGAAAACGTTGGGATCGCATTTGATAGGTTTCAACCTGATCATTAAGCGTATGCCCTGTCATAATAAGCGTTGCACCTTGTTTTTGTGCTTCTTTAAACAAGAGATCATAACGTGCAATACGGGCACTTGAAGCAATATGCGTCTTTGGTTTTTCGCCTTCCCACCGCACAATGATATGTTTAATGTGATTGGCATGACAAATTTTTGCAACACTTTCTGCTTCACAAGCTGATTCTTTACGCAATTGATGATCAACGGTGACAGCAATCATTTCTGGAGCAACAGAGAGAGTTTTCAAATGATCCTGAACCAAAAACAGTAAAGCTAGAGAATCCCCTCCTCCTGAGACCGCAAGGATCAACTTCTGACACTGTATAAAATCCGATGTTTTAAAGAGATTTCCTGCCAATCTAACGCACACTGCAAACGACTCCGCTTCTTGTAAGAGATTGACAAAAGGCGGACTCTAACATTTTATAGCATTTTGATCTTTTTGCAAAAAGCGCACAAGCCTCTTTGCCCTGCTCAAAAGCAACCGTATTCATTTCTAATTTCAGAAAAATCTTAGAAGTGTAGAGCATCCTTTTATCTGTATACCATATAGCGAGAGAAACTTGTGCCGCTCCATGATAGCGTTTCTACCCCAAAAAAGTTTCTGGTAACAAAAAAACGTCATCTTTTATAATGATGTCGACAAGCACAAAGAGTTTTTTCAGCATCAACATAGTTAGCAAAAAGAATAAAGTCGTAACCTTTTTTATACAATGTTTTGGGAGAGAGAAAAGACAAATCTTCACGCTAATACACTTCAGCATGATCGCTTTCTTCATGCGTTTTCTCTTAAACGATTATACACTTTCTTCAAATGTTCACAGTCTTTTCAAGAAATCACCTATTCTTTACGAACGGCTTTCACGATTACAGCTTTGCACCTTACCCTCATAAGGCTCTCCACATGAACAACACTGTTCTGGCCATCTCCCGTTATAAGCACCTGCTCACTTTCTTTATAGTCTAAAAACTTTCATCCAGAGTAGCACTCTCAAAAGAAAAAGAATAAACAGAAGAGCCTTTTTATCAAAAAACCAATAAAATTGTTTTTTGACATTCTTCAGATCATTATGCTCAAATACCACACGTATCCTCTCTAAAGGTTTACCCAATCATAACCTTTAAAGAGAGATCCGACCCCCCGCAGCACCAGAAGCCTTATTCCGCAAAACCAGGAGCTTCATCCACGGCATTAGGCGCTTCATCTACTGCATCAGAAGCTTCATCTACTGCATCAGGAGTTTCCTCTACAGCATTAAGAGTTTCCTCTACAGCATTAGGAGTTTCCTCTACAGCATTAGGAGTTTCCTCTACAGCATTAGGAGTTTCCTCTACAGCATTAGGAGTTTCCTCTACAGCATTAGGAGTTTCCTCTACAGCATTAGGAGTTTCCTCTACAGCATTAGGAGTTTCCTCTACAGCATTAGGAGTTTCCTCTACAGCATTAGGAGTTTCCTCTACAGCATTAGGAGTTTCCTCTACGGCATTAGGAGTTTCCTCTACGGCATCAGGCGCCTTTTTTACAGCATCAGGAGCCTTATCCACAGCATCGGAAGCTGGATCATACGTAGAGAATTGAGAAGCCTTTCGCGCTGCACTTTGAGCAAACGAAGAAAAACAAGCCATGAAAACCGCTATACAAAAGACAGTTTTCCAATTTTTTTTGCGATACATCCACATACTTTTCTCCCCTTAAGAGCTAATTCAATAGTTTAAAAAAACCATTCATTTTTTAATTACCGTTCATGTCGTTAATAACTGTAACAGCACGCCGATTTTGGTTCCAACAAGAAATATCATCACACACTGCTACAGGTCTTTCTTTCCCATAAGAAATCGTTTGAATCCGTTGTGCAGACACACCAAGGGAAATCAGATAGTTCCGCACAGCAACAGCACGACGCTGCCCAAGTGCCAAATTATATTCACGTGTACCACGCTCATCAGCGTGACCTTCAATCATAATAGAATAATAAGGATAACGAAGCAACCATTCTGCTTGACGCATTAAAATACTTTCAGCATCAGAATCAATTGAAGAAGAATCGAGACTAAAGAAAACGCGATCTCCAACGTCAACAGTAAATTCCTTTCCTGAACCTGAAGGCGCCTGATGAAAACTAGCATTACTCCAATAAGTGCTATTCATACCGTTGAGAGCACCGATATTTTTTTTGCCACAACCAACCAAGATCAGTGAGAAAAAAAAGACCACGGTTAAGGGATAAAAGACAACATTTTTGGTAGAATGCATATACTGATTCTCCTTGTTATAGACATAAAAATCGAAAGGATAGATTCCTTCAATAGCTCTCAAGAATAGTTGCTAATTCCTAATGAAAACAAAATTTTCTCTGTTTTTACCTCTTATCATTTTTTAAGTTTCCAATAGTTTTTTCACACACAGCCTTTCAGCACCAACGTGAAATTGCACTTACACTTATACCATAACACTATCCTGTTTATGTGTCATCATCCTGACGGTTTTTCTGCAGCGCATTCAGTTTTGCAAAAACTTTATCGGCATCAAAACTTTTGTTAAGCTCATCTTTCCCCTGATCTTCATTCAAGGCAACATTTTCCGTCACTGATGCTGGAAGCAAAGACCTATCTTCTTCTGCAGAGACAGGGCGATTTTTTGCAGCACGCTGGAGTTCGAAATCCAAATCAATTTGTAAACACAGCCCCAACCCTACAGGATCTAAAGGAACTAGGTTAGCACTATTCCAATGGGTTCTAAGGCGAATTTGTTCAATAGTTGCTTTTGTTGTCCCAATCAACCGCGCAATCTGTGCATCTTTCAACTCAGGATGATTCATTACCAACCATAAGATACCATTTGGACGATCCTGACGCCGAGAAAGAGGGATATAGCGTGCACCTTTGCGTCTTTTTTCAGGAACGCGAACCCTAGACTCGGAAATTTTTAAGCGCGCTGTTTGATCAGCTTCCACCCGTGCAATTTCACTGCGCGTCAACTGCCCAGAACTAATTGGATCCAGACCTTTAATACCGTGAGCAGCTTCACCATCGGCAATAGCTTTTACTTCCAACACATGCAATTTACAAAATTCTGCAATCTGATCAAAAGAAAGAGCAGTGTTATCAACCAACCAAACTGCTGTCGCTTTAGGCATCAAAAGTCGCGTTGCCATCTCTATAATATCCTCTTATTCGCCTCTTTTTTATTGAGGCAGGTTATCGCCCACCCTAGAGCACTGCTTATACATCAGATTTTCGTCACTCACTCTTAATAAAGCAAGGCATGGAATCAACTACCTTTTCCATGAAATCATATTTTGTTATAGCCTGATTTTTGATGAACGACAAGACACCTGTCTTGTAATGATCCTCAACAGAGTGTCTTTACCTTTAAGGTGAATTTTCTTATAAAGGCTTATTCGATCACTTCACCTTATGCTGCAGCACATTTGTTCTGGTGGGATGCATATTTCAGAGTCTTAAATTTTTAAGGGACAGCCCAACCAGAAAAAAAACAAAAACTGGAAAGAAAACTATGGCAGGCCATTCACAATTTAAAAATATTATGCACCGTAAAGGGCGTCAAGATGCAATGCGCTCAAAAATATTTTCTAAACTTGCACGTGAAATTACAGTTGCAGCTAAACAAGGTGCCCCTGATCCGGCAATGAATCCACGCTTAAGACTCGCTGTCCAGAATGCTAAGGCACAGTCGATGCCAAAAGACAACATCGAACGCGCGATTAAAAAAGCTTCAGGAAACGATGTCGAACATTATGATGAAGTGCGCTACGAAGGATATGGTCCAGGCGGTGTTGCAGTTATTGTCGAAGCTTTAACAGATAACCGCAATCGCACCGCTTCAAATGTGCGAGCCGCCTTTACCAAATCAGGTGGGGCTCTAGGGGAAACAGGTTCCGTGAGCTTCATGTTTAATCGAATTGGTGAAATCATCTATAAGCCGGACGCAGGAACAACTGACAGCATCATGGACGCAGCAATCGAAGCCGGTGCCGAAGATGTACAGTCAGAAGAAACCGGACATCATATTATCTGCGCGTTTGAAGATATTGGCGAAGTTTCTAAAATGCTTGAAGCAAAACTTGGAGAAGCAGAATCGATCAAAACTGTTTGGAAAGCGACCACCCTTTCGCCAGTAGATGAAGAAAAAGCTTTATCAGTTTTACGACTTATTTCGACATTAGAAGATGATGATGACGTGCAAAATGTTTATGCCAATTTTGATGTTAGCGATGAGATTTTGGCGAAATTATCTGTATAATCCCTACGCAATCATCACTGTGTGAATTCTCTTTTCAATGAAAACCTTTCTCTACATAAAAGTGCAATCGTCTCTCATTTTTGCCGCAACATACACAAAGTCCTGCTTCAACAGCAGGACATCCCATATAGATCCATCTAGATTCTAAAATACTTTCAATAAAAAACTCAAAAGCTTTCTCTCAATTTTTAAAGGAACTCTTTTATAAAGGCGTTTTTCTCAAAGAAAGTTTTATAGAAAAGACAGCAGAAAGCTTTAGAATATATTCAGACGAATAAAATCAATTGTAAATGTAGAAAACCACCTTTCTTAAACTGTGGAGGCGATTTGTTGCTGTCCTGATCTCATGATTTGCGCACTGTTTGTTTTTATTGAGCACTTTATTTTTATTGTACAGTAAGCAATGGCGACCATGCTGGATCAGAAGCATCATTAGGTGTGGGCAACTGACGTTCATTGCGTCCAGTAATATCAATCGTATAAAGTTTAGGACCCATACCCGGATTTTTGCGAAAGAACATAAGCACGCGACCATTAGGAGCCCAAGTTGGTCCTTCATTGTGAAAATCCGTAGTTAAAATTCGTTCTCCTTGTCCATCAGGATGCATAACACCGATAGAAAACTGTCCCTCTGATTGTTTTGTAAAGGCGATATAATCACCACGTGGTGACCAAATGGGTGTAGAATAGCTCCCTCCATTTGAAGAAATACGCTGGACATTGCTACCATCGGCATTCATCGTATAAATTTGCGACTTTCCGCTACGATCTGATGCAAAAACGATTTGTGTCCCATCGGGAGAATAAGAAGCTGATGTATCAATGGCTGAAGTTGTTGTAAGCCGCGTCATCGTGCGGGTACGTAAATCCATGGTGTAGAGGTTCGCACTACCGTCATTTTGCAGCAAACTCATGATCACTTTTTGTCCATCAGAAGAAAAACGTGGAGCAATCGTCATATTATCGAAGGTCCCTATCAATTCCCTTTGCCCCATTTCAATTTGTTGAAGATAAACATGAGGCGCTTGATTATGTTCATAAGCCATATAGGTAATTTCTTGTCGTTTTGGTGAAAAACGCGGTGTAAGAACCAACTCACTACCATCAGAAATATAGATTAAATTTGCTCCATCTTGATCCATAATCGCTAAACGTTTAACGCGTGCATTTTGGGGGCCTGTTTCATCTATGAAAACAATTCGTGTATCAAAATAACCACTTTCTCCTGTCATCTCACTGTAGATCTCATCTGCAATCATATGCGCAACGCGCCGCCAACGCTCTGTAGCTGTATAAAAACGCCGTCCTTTGAGTTGTCGATGTGCAAAGACATCCCATAAACGAAAATCAACTCTCAATCGTCCGTCGACTTCTCTTATAACTTGCCCAGTGACCAACCCTTGTGCTTTTATTTTTTGCCAACTAGAAAAATACGGTTGCCTATTAGGATTAGAGATTTTTTCAAAAAAAGATGCCTTGTCAAGCGGTAAAAAAAGACCCGACCGCTCGAGATCAGCTGTAATCACAGCTGCTATTTTCAACCCAATTGAATCATTGGAAATAAAATCCGTAATTGCAATGGGAATAGGTTTAAAGTCAGCACTAGAAATAGTACCCTTCAGTTGTGCATGAACAGATGAAAAACTCGAAAACCACAAACCGCAAGTGACAATAAACCAAGAAAAAAATTTGTGTCTCGTCATAGTCATGATGGCATCTATCCTTTCATTGAAGAAAAAAATATATCTTTCATCGTGTTATTCCTTGAAGAGGGTCAACATTAAAATCGAACCCCTGCCCCCACAAGTCATATTGATCGCGTGGAAGATTTGCATAAGGTTGACATGAAAAAACAGCTGCATGCACCTGTCTTATCATAATCGCTTGCTGACTCTCCGTACCGCTTAAGGATTCAATAATTGGATCCCCTATAACCATTCCTTCACGGCTTAGGTAAAATCGCAAACGCACAATCGGACGGTTTCTAAAATCACCCCCAAGCGCCACAAGCTTAAGCTTCTGTTGAATACATCCCCCAACAATATTGACCAATGTTTGTGCCATTTTTGTGATATCGCCAATATTTTTTCGTCCACCCAAAGATTCTGGCGTACTAGAGCGTTTTGCTCCACCTCCTTGCGTGCGTGCACGATTGAGAAGATCGTTTTCTTCCATTGCCAAAATATCTTTAATTGTCTGCTTCGTCATTTCTTTGTTTTTCAATGCTTGTGCATTTTGAATCGCGGATTTTTTGGCAGGCTTTGGTTTAAACTGTGGAAGAAAAGATTTTTTTGGCAGCATAATTTTAGGATCCTGCTGACGTATTGTTGCTTGCTTCACAGGCAATTTTTGTACCGTTGAAGCCGATTCTTGTGATGACACCACTTCTTCATTTTCACTTTTGTGAATTTCGAAAAACTCCTCTGGCATAACCTTTGAAACATTCTCTTGAGATATTTCTACAATCTCCTTTATTTTTGCTTCTGATAATTCTTGTTCTGTAAACTCTGGTGAAGATTTTTCCAATGCTTTCTCTTCTCCCGAAGATGGAGGTGTTATCTCAACAGACCGCAGTTTTTCTTTTGGTCTAAAAGGCGCAAGACTATCTATCTGTCCCTCTCCAACGTGATGTGCTTCTTCTTTTTCTTGTGGTTTAATGGTTGGTTTCACCGCAGCAATTGCACGCACAGGAGCATTCAATGCACCCTGTTGAGAAGAAAGCTCTTGAACCAGAGGAGCAAGAGTAATAGGAATAACTTCCAATTGTTGTGGCAAGGAGACAGGACTGACGAGATGAACAGCCCCCAAACTAAGGAGAATCACATGTCCTGCAAGAGATAAACCCAAGCCTCGTTTCATGTTATGATAAGAGTTTTTGCTCATCTCCATACCTTGCATTTTTTATTTTTAATCATTTTCCGCTATTTTTACCTATAACCTGTAACAATTTATGATAAACTTTACTGTGCCAAACTGGCTAAAGCAACTTGTGAAAAACCTGCTTTTTGAATATCGGTAAGCAATTTTAACACTTTTTGATATTCAACAGTTTTAGCAACACGCACAAAAATACGTTGTTTTTTTTGTGCAGGATCAGTCTCTAATTGAACTTTGAGTTGTGCAATCAAAGCTTCAGGTGTGTCATAATAATCTTGATTAATAGCGAAGCGTCCTTGCGCATCAAGTGAAACCGTAAGTGGAGTATTCTGCGTTTGCACGGGTCCAGCCTGACTATAAGGCAAATCAAGAGGAACACCATTGACCAAAAGCGGAGCAGAGACCATAAAAATAATCAACAATACCAGCATGACATCAACAAAAGGTGTTACGTTAATCTCGCTTATCGGTTGGCTGCGTGAACGATGCCGTCTGCGCATATTTTTTCTAAAAGAAGAAGAAGCAACAGAAACGCCCATAAATAACCTCCTTTTATAATGATGAATGAGATGTGAGTGTCTCATCGATACGCCGTGAAACAATTGTCGAAAATTCATCGGCAAAATTTTCTATTTGTGCGATTATCCGAGCACTTTCATTGTTCAATTTATTATAAGCAATAACTGCTGGGATTGCTGCAAATAAACCAACAGCAGTAGCCAAAAGCGCTTCCGCAATGCCTGGTGCAACAATTGCAAGCGAAGTGTTTTGAGATGCTGAAATAGAAAGAAACGACCCCATAATACCAACAACCGTTCCAAAAAGGCCGATAAAAGGTCCTGCTGATCCAAGTGTTGCAAGAAAGCTTAATTTTGATTCTATTTTTGCACTTTCGCGTCCCAAAGTAAGATCCATAGCCTTATCAATTCTGCTCTGTAAGCTTATGGATGTATGAATTCCTTTTTCAAGAGATTTTTTCCATTCCCCCATTGCTGCCATAAAAACTGCAGATATACTGCTGATGTGCTGAATTTTATATTCTACATAAAGATCTTCTAAAGCCTTCCCTGACCAAAATATGCGTTCAAATTGTTTTATTTCACGCCGTATTCTCCGATAGGTAAAAATTTTATCAAAAATAATTGCCCAACTCCATACGGAAGCCAACAGTAACCCAATCATAACAACTTTAACAACCAACCCCGCTTGCATAAACAAACTCAAAACTCCAATCATTTCCGGATTTGTTAGTTCTACGTGTGGCATAATGCTTGTCCCTTTAAATGAAAGATTCATTTGTTAAAATTTAATAAAGCAAATTGTTTTATAGGCTCTAAATTTAAGAAAACAAACTCCCCTCTTTCTTTTAAAAGAGCCAATACAATATCACTTTTAAACAGAGTACACCTTCAAACAAGAATTGTTGAAAAAAGCTCCTTGGGTAAACGTCGTGGTTTTCCTGTCTCATTAATAAGAGCAATTTCCACTTGTGCTGTTACCAACATCATATCCTCACGCAAAACATATTGCTCCATGAAAAAGCGCGCTCCTTGAATGCGACTAATCCGTGTTTTGATTGTTAAAAGATTATCGATTTGTGCCGGTCGTGAAAAATTGATTTCCATATGGCGTACAACAAAAAACAGTTTTTCACCCTCAGCACCTGATGCTAACATCTTGTTATTAAAACCTGTATCTCGTAAAAATTCTGAACGTCCCCGTTCCAAAAATTCTAGATAGCGTGCATGATAAACCACGCCAGAAAAATCTGTATCGGCAACATAAACGCGCATCTGAAAGTCATGAAAAACATTTGTATGATTATTTTTAAAAGTTTTTTTTTCAGTCATCTTCCATCCCATAAAATCATTGTGGTAAATACTCTTGAATATCGAGTAATTGAGCGTGTTTTGTGGTAAAATCGTGGAACCTGTGGCACAAAATATTAAACAACTCCAATCTCTTGCTGTCAGAATTCATCCAAGGACAATGCAACCGTTTTACATGAAAAACATCTTTATGGTTGTGCTTTAAAAAAGATGTTTTATTCATCTTCTCCATTCCATAAAGCTGTTTGCAGTGGTGAATAGTCCTGTGTATCGAACAATTGAGTACGTTTTTGTGTTGAAACCGTGGAAGCTGGAGCACAAAGTCCTAAATGGTTCCAAGTTTTTTCTGTAAGAATTCGCCCACGGGCAGTGCGCTGGATAAAACCTTGCTGGAGAAGATACGGCTCAACAATATCTTCAATGGCATCACGCGGCTCTGATAAAGCAGCAGCAATCGTTTCAATGCCCACCGGCCCACCTAAAAAAGTTTCTGCAATCAGCAGCAAATAGCGACGATCAAGCGGATCGAGACCAAAATGATCAACTTCAAGACGAGAAAGAGCTTCATCAGCAATCTTTCGGTCAATTTTTTTTGCTCGTTTGACCAGTGCAAAATCACAAACGCGCCGTAAAAGCCGTCCTGCAATCCGTGGAGTACCACGTGCTCGGTGCGCAATTTCACGGGCACCATCATCACTGATCTCTACCGAAAAAATCCGAGCATTACGCTGAACGATATATTCCAATTCCTCTATGGTATAAAAATTTAACCGAATTGGGATGCCAAAACGATCCCGTAATGGTGTTGTCAAGAGCCCTAAACGTGTGGTTGCAGCAACCAAGGTGAATTTGGCGAGATCAATTTTAACC
Organism: Bartonella sp. B12(2025); assembly: GCF_053795135.1. Classification (NCBI taxonomy): domain Bacteria; kingdom Pseudomonadati; phylum Pseudomonadota; class Alphaproteobacteria; order Hyphomicrobiales; family Bartonellaceae; genus Bartonella; species Bartonella sp. B12(2025). The sequence goes on from NZ_CP200031.1 coordinate 1,239,388, forward strand.
GAGCGCGCAGCAGGCCCTTCACCAATGATAAGGTCAAGCTGATAATCTTCCATGGCCGGATAAAGAATTTCTTCAATTGCCGGATTTAAACGGTGAATTTCATCAATAAAAAGGACATCGCGTTCTTCTAGATTGGTTAAGAGAGCCGCTAAATCTCCCGCTTTGGCAATAACCGGCCCTGAGGTAGAGCGAAAATTAACGCCTAGTTCCTTAGCCATAATCTGTGATAGCGTCGTTTTTCCCAAACCGGGTGGTCCCACAAACAAAACGTGGTCGAGCGCTTCTTGACGTGCTTTTGCCGCTTCGATAAATATTTTCAAATTTGCGCGTGCTGCTTCTTGACCAATAAAGTCATCAAGTACTTGTGGTCTTAAGGAACGATCAGGATCGTTTGGAAGGGAAATACTGCCAAGAAGGCGTTTGTCTTCATCTTTATTCATTGTTACCTTGTGCTAAGTGGAAGAAGAAAGCAATTTAAGACTATAGCGAATAAGCAATGCAGAGGAAACGGTTTCCCCTTCAAGAGCATTCATCGCTAAAGCAAGAGCCTTGGCCGCTTGATCACGTTCAAAACCGAGTTTTATCAAAGCAGAGAGCGCATCATTAATTGGCTGATTTGTCATCTCCAAATGGGGGGGAGCACTATAGGTTGCATTTTCGTGAAAGGATGGTACTTTTCTTTTAAGTTCACTTACAATTCTTTCACTGACTTTTTTACCAACACCCGGAGCACGGCTAATCATTGCAATGTCGCTTAATGCAATTGCTTGTGATAATTCATCCGGCGATAAAGTGCCCAAAATTGCCAAAGCAACCTTTGCACCCACACTAGGAACATTTTGCAGCAAGCAAAACCACTCTTGTTCAACTCTTGTAGCAAAACCAAAAAGGCGAATGAAATCTTCACGAACGTGTGTTTCAATAAAGAGGCTAATACTCTCACCAAGAGCTGGTAAAGAAGAACGCAACCGATTTGACACAAAAACAACATAGCCCACACCCTGAACATCAATAAGTATATGATCATCAAAGATGTGTTCAAGGATACCTTTTAATTTGCCAATCATACCAGAACCTTTGAATGATAAGATCCGTTGATGCTACTGCTGCGATGTGTACTATGGCAAAGCGCAAGCGCAAGCGCATCGGCTGCATCACTGCTATCAAATTCAGCACGTGGAAGCAAAATTTTTACCATCATATGAATTTGTTCTTTAGCGCCATGGCCAACACCAATAACCGATTTTTTGACTTTATTTGGAGCATATTCAAAAACTGGAAGCTTTGCTTGCGCTGGAACAAGCAGTGCAATAGCACGCGCTTGACCAAGTTTTAAAGTTGCCGTAGCACTTTTGTTGACAAACACATGTTCCACAGCAGCTTCATGGGGCATAAATTGATGCACAATCTCTGAAAGTCCTTTATAAAGCTGGCAGAGTCTGGAAGCAAGGTCGCATCGTGTATCAGAAGAAAGTGTCCCTGCTGCAATGAATTGAAGGCGATTCCCCGAGAGATCGACAATGCCCCATCCTGTGTGCCGTAGTCCGGGATCAATGCCTATAATACGAATCGCCTCTGCCATAAAATAAGTCTATACATTTTTTCCGCATTTGAACAGAGGCCACACAGCAAAGAAAACAGAGGAAACAGAAGGCATTAATCAGAATGCGTTTTAAGAAAGCAAACATACAACAGAATGAAAACGAAACAAGATACAAAATTTTCTAAGAACGTCTAAACGCTATCTTAAGCAATTCGATTTGTTTGCCCACCGGATTGTCCTCTTCTAAGATATAGGAAGATCCGTCTTCTCTACCATAGCGCATATACTGCATACGCGCTTCTAGACGAAGTGAACGGACGACAAAGTCGCGGAAAACTTCTGGAAACTCTTGCCAATGAGCACTTTTTAGTTTCAGCGTCGGTGTATGAAGCGATACTTTTGCAATTTCTTTTTGTATTTGCTCTGGTGACATTTCTCCTTCACGTTCTGCACGAATAAGGAGAAGTTGAGAAGCGATTTGCATAAGCCGTGTACTTAAATACATCGCTTCTTTCGCATAGAGTGCAGAAACCTCTGCTGGAAGAGAGCGTACAGCTAATTTGCCTTCTGTATCAATGTAAGCTGCTGTTTTTTCAATCAGCATCATCGTTTCTTCATAGAGGCGATTAAAGGCATTTTCAAAAGCATTATGCTCAATCATGATAATGGGTTCATCATATGGACGTTTATATGCGCTCACGCTTTTATACTCCAAATATCAGCACAAAATTATAAACATTTAACGAAGTGAGAGTTTAAAAGTTTCTTTTGTTGCTGTGTAGAATGCTTTTTTAAGTATTGAGTACCCCTTTCAAAACTTTTGCGCAACGAGCTTCTTACGCTAAAGTTAATATCTCAAAAGCACGCTCTTATAAACTTCGCAGGTTTCCTCAGAGAAAACTGCTGAAGGGATCGACATTTTTCACAATAATGGCGACCCAAACTGCATAGCCATACCACTTATGGTTAATAAGCTATCGGAAAAAAGCATTCCTGTCATCACTGTTTTTAAAATTTATCCAAATATCGCAAAAACAATCTCCATTACAAAGACGGGTAAACTGTATTCTCCTAAAATTGCTAAAAGATATCGCTTGGAGACACGAAACAAATTGTGCAAGCAAAGGATTAGCGATAATAACGCAACAATATGGAGTAGATGCGGCAAACTTAAAAAGGTTTTATTAAAGTTAATGAATGGGCAAGACCGGCCAAGCCACCACCCCCCAATGCCCCCACCAGTTTAAGCAAACCCATAATAGCGAAAACAAAAGGTAACCTACTGAAAAAAATCAAAAAATACTGAAAGATAATTGTTTTCTTTGTTTAAGAATAAAGTTCTGATCAAACCTTATGATAGAATTGCCAAGACAAAGGATTCAAAAATCACTGCCTCTGTAAAAGATAAGAAGGTGAAGCAATTTCATAAAATCTGCTGAAGTACAGTATGAACAAACCAAAAAAAATAGCTTTTTTGTTTACAACTTCCATCAAGTGCAAAAGGCACAAAAGCACCAAAACAATACAAGGCGGGAAAATATTCTTATACCCCGATTAATGTCTAAAACTTAAGATGCTAGAAAATGCGATGAAGTGAAAGGCTATGTGAAAAAGAAGCCCACATTGTTCGTCGATAAAACTTTTTCTGTACGCCACAATAAAAAAGCACCTAAAAAGACTTCAAGTTGCAAAAGTAGTGAAATGCCTCATAAAGCTGAAAAGCTCTCTGCCAAAGTTTGTGTACAATACAAAGTAAAAGACTCTTAATGTAACCACGCATGAAAGCGCAGCCAAAGAAAAATCACCAAAAGTAAAACAAATATTTCTGCTAAATCAGAAAAACCAAAGTTTTTATGTGTTATAACTTCATATAAAATTCTGGGAATATGGTTGATGAAAATCGTCAATAAGGCTAAGGAACAAAAAACATTAATACGTATATCACAATGAAAAGAATGCGTATTATGGCTGAAAACACACTGATACCCCATAAATGGATCTCTACAAGTCACAAAAACAGCCGTTTACTTTAGCAAAAAACACACAATAGGATGAATCTTTAATTTTTAAGAATCAAGGATTTTGTATGACAAAACAAAAAAGTAAATCAATTGACCCCCACCTTTTTCCTCAATTGGTTTTGACATTAGATGTTCGGCGTATCTTACAGCCCACCTTTTTGCGCCAAATCTTGCAAACAAAGTCTTTTGTATGCGTTATCCTCTATGATTCTCAGGGTTCAAAGGATGATGCGTTTTTTTTACAAAAACAAGCGCAAATCTACGTGGAAGATATTCAACGTAATAATGCCGCCCTTCTCATCGCTGGTGACAGCCGAATTGCTGGACGAATAAAGGCTGATGGTTTGCATGTAGAGGGTGATCTTAATGCTCTCGAGCACTTCGAAAATCAGAAAAAAAACCAAAAAATAATAGGTTTTGGAAATTTGCGTAATCGTCATTGTGCAATGATTGCAGGGGAAGCAGGCGTCGATTATCTATTATTTGGAAAATTAGGTGCTGATAAAAAACCGCACGCTCACCCTCGCAATATCCAATTAGCACAATGGTGGGCAGAGATTATGGAAATCCCCGCCATTGTTCAAGCGGGAAGCGATTTTGCAACCTTTGATGAAATATTAAAAACCACCTGTGAATTTATTGCTGTCGAAGAAATTATTTTTGCACACGACAATCCTTTGGTTTTGCTTGAAATGATGAAAGAAAAATGTAAAAATCCTTAGCCGTGATGAAGAGGGAATATCCATGATCAAAAGAAGCATTAAGCTGCTTATCGTGGGAGTGATTTTGTTTGCAAGCGTTGTAACTATTGCAAACTCTGCTGAAACCACCGAAGAATCTTTAAACTTTGAAAAGTCTCTTAATACTATTCAAAAAACTTCAAAAACTGAAGAACCTTTTCACCCCTTACAAGCTGGACAATACGATCAAGCTTATGACTATTATGTCCAAGGCTATTATTTGAAAGCCTTTCGTGAAGCGCTCAGGCGTGCTGAACGAAACGATCCTTTTGCACAAACTCTGGTTGCCCGAATTTATATGGAAGGATCTGCTGTTCCTCTTGACGGCGCGCGCGCCGCTTTGTGGTTTGGGCGCGCAGCAAAACAAGGCGAACCACAAGCACAATTATACTATGGTTTTATGTTGCTGGACGGCAATTTTATCAAACAAAATAAGGAACTTGGTGAAAAGTTTATTCGAAAAGCTGTAGAAGCTGGAGTGAAAGAAGCCTATTTTCATTATGGACAATTGATTCTTTATAAAGCTTCACGTGAAAAGCAAGTTCTTGCAGGCGTTACTTCACCAAGCCGTGAAAATAAAGCGATAGAACAAGCATTAAAATGGTTTTTAAAAGGCGCTACCCTTGGTGATTCTGAAGCTGCTTTTGCTGCTGCAAAAATTCTTTCTTTGGGAACATTAACACGGCCAAAGGATGACGTGAATGCACGCAAACTTATGGAAGTTGCTGCCCAAAATAAACATCCTATGGCTCAAATTCTTTTAGCACAATGGCTTGTGCAAGGCCGTGGGGGAGAAACTGATTTTCAACGTGCTTTTTATTTGCTTCTTACCAATGCCCTCAACATGATCCCACCAGCACAAATTTCTCTTGCAAGACTTTATCGCGATGGGATAGGGACAAAAGGCAATACGATAATGGCAGCGGCATGGTATATGCTTGCAAAGAAAGCAAAAGTGCAAGCACTTGATCTTGAAATAATGCTCCAAGGTATGGACAATGCACAATTGGAAAGTGCACGCAAAGAAGCAACAAAGCTCCTTCCTGTTTTCTAAGAAATGCTTGAAAAAATAATATTCTTCACTTCAAATAGATAAATTCTTACAAAAATCTTTGTGCAAATTTTTAAAGGGCTTGCGTCTTAGCTGTTTTTATGGTCTTGCAAAAAACTGAAAAGTAAGAATACATAGAAGCTCTTTTTGGGAAGTACTTTCTAGGATTTTCCCTCTATAAAGATAAAAAAACAAGAGGGGCTCACCATAAAAACAACAAAAGAGCTTGCCACAAAACAACAAAAGAGCTTGCCGTAAAGACAACGAAAAAGATTGCCGTAAGGATAAAAAGAGAGCTCTTTTTTCAGAAATGGAATTGGATATAAACAATGAAAATTAATGGCAATGAAATTCGCCCTGGTAATGTAATCGAGCATCAAGGAAGCTTGTGGGTAGCTGTTAAATGTAATGCCGTAAAACCGGGCAAAGGCGGCGCATTTAATCAAGTCGAAATGAAAAATTTGATCGATAATACAAAACTCAATGAACGATTTCGTGCTGCCGAAACAGTTGAAAGAGTACGCCTTGAACAAAAGGATTTTACTTTTCTTTATCAACAAGGTGATGCTTTGGTCTTTATGGATTCGCAATCCTATGAACAACTTGAACTGCAAAAGGATTTTGTAGGTGAACGCGCTGCTTTTCTACAAGATGGGATGACTGTAACCGTTGAACTTTATCAAGAAAAGCCAATCGGCATATCACTTCCCGATCAAGTTAGCGTGATGATTGTTGAGGCTGACCCTGCACTCAAAGGGCAAACAGTCACAGCCTCTTATAAGCCTGCAATGCTTGAAAATGGTATTCGTATTCTTGTGCCACCTTTTATTAATGCTGGTGAACGTGTCATTGTTGATACCAACGAGTTGATTTATTTGCGCCGTGCAAATGATAAAGGATAAATAAAGGAATAAAAGATGGCCCATTCTGCGATCATGAATGTCATGGTGCAAGCCGCAATGAAAGCTGGACGCTCACTAGTACGTGATTACGGTGAAGTACAAAATTTGCAGGTATCTTTGAAAGGACCAGCAAATTACGTAAGCCAAGCAGACCGCAAAGCTGAAAAAATTATTTTCAATGAATTGAGCAAAGCGCGACCAAAATTTGGTTTTCTGATGGAAGAGTCTGAGGAAATTATTGGGGAAGATTCACAGCATCGTTTCATTGTCGATCCTCTGGATGGCACAACAAATTTTCTCCACGGCATTCCTTTTTTTGCTGTTTCCATTGCCTTGGAAAGCCAAGGAAAAATCGTTGCTGGTGTGATTTATAATCCCGTTGGTGATGAGCTGTTTACCGCTGAACGCGGTGGTGGTGCTTTCTTTAATGACCGGCGCTGTCGCGTTTCTGCACGACGAAAATTAGAAGATTGTGTCATTGCAACGGGCATGCCCCATTTGGGTCGTCCCAATCATGGAGCATATCTTATCGAACTGCGCAATGTGATGGCTGAAGTTGCTGGACTTCGCCGTTTTGGAGCCGCGGCTCTGGATCTGGCTTATGTTTCTGCTGGAAGAACAGATGGATTTTGGGAAAATAATCTGCAAATTTGGGATATGGCTGCTGGAATGCTAATGGTTCGTGAAGCTGGTGGTTTTGTTACGGATAAAGAAGGCGGTAACAATATATTTTGCAAAAAAAATATCATCGCTGGCAATGAACACATTCGCGTCAAATTAGAAAGAACTCTCAAAAAAGGCATTTAAACCTCAAAAGAAATATTCTCTAAAGGAAATAGGGAGAGCACTACTATCGACTTCCTTTAAACCAGCAACAATAAACTGGTCATGATGCGGATGTTTCGTAAAAAATACCATAACTGGCTTTACATTGAGCACATGCATCCAATGAGAAAAACCCTCAAAAAGACATTAAAAACTCAAAAGAAATACTCTTTTAAAAAAGGTAATGTAGAAGTGGTATTTTGTGTTTTCTTAGACAAACGACAAGGAACCAGAAAAATGCTGCTCGTTATGACGCATGCTTACTCCAGTGAAAATTGCAGTTTAGCTAAGTAAGCATAAACTCCGTTTTTTGCGATGAGTTCGGTATGTGTTCCTTCTTCAACAAGGGCACCTTTATCCATCACGAAAATGCGATTTGCTTTTAAAACCGTTGCTAAACGGTGAGCAATCACCAGTGTTGTTCGATTTTGCATCAGTCCTTCTAAGGCTTCTTGCACCAATTTTTCACTGTTTGCATCTAAGGCTGACGTTGCTTCATCAAGCAGTAACAAGGGAGCATTTCTTAAAATCGCACGTGCAATACCGATGCGTTGTTTTTGTCCGCCAGAAAGCATGGTACCGCGCTCTCCTACTTCCGTATCCAAGCCATTTGGTAAAGCTTCAATAAATTCAAGTGCGTTAGCTGTTTTAGCTGCAGCAATGATTTGCTCTTCATTGATATTTTCGGTACCAAAAATAATATTATCACGTAACGTACCATCAAAAATAGCAACATCTTGCGGAACATAAGAAATTGAACTGCGTAAATCTTTAAGAGAAAGGCGATTTATTTCAGTGCCATCAAACCGAATTTGACCACTTGTCGGATCATAAAAACGAAGAATCAAAGAAAAAATGGTGCTTTTCCCTGCACCTGAAGCGCCAACAAAAGCAACAGTTTCACCCGCATTGACAGAAAAGGAAAGAGAGCGCAAAATTTCTTCCTTTGGCCTAGAAGGGTAAGTAAAATCAACTTTGTCAAAAACAATCGCACCTTGGACAGGTTTAGCCAATGGTGAGGGAGCTTTTGGAGCTAAAATAGCAGGCTGTTCTTGCAACAATTCAGCGAGCCGTTCAGCAGCGCCTGCTGCTTGTATTAACTCTGCCCCCAGTTCCGATAATTGTGCAAAGGTTGAAGCTCCAAAAACTGCATAGAGAACGAATTGACCTAATTCTCCACCAGTCATGGTTTTATTCAAAACATCTTGAGACCCAATCCATAAAACAGCGACCACACTGCTGAAAACTAGAAAAATTGCAAAACCCGTAAAAAAGGAACGGAGCTTCACGGAAGCACGTGCTGTTTGGAAAGCTCGTTCTATCAATTGTGAAAAACGTGCAGAAACAAGTTTTTCAGCGGTAAAAGCTTGTACAGTGCGAATAGCGCTTACCTTTTCCGTTGCTAAAGCATTGGCATCTGCTAAACGATCTTGCGCAGCGCGTGTACGTGTACGAACCTTGCGCCCAAAGACAACTAACGGAATAGCAACAAAGGGGATAGCAAGCAAAACAAGAAAGGATAATTTGGCATTGGTAATAACCATCATCACGATTGCTCCGATCACCACAATCAAATGACGTAAAGCCGTAGAGGCGGTCGAGCCAACGGCCAATTTTATTTGCGTTGTATCTGTTAATAACCGTGAAACAAGTTCACCAGAATGTGATTTATCGAAAAAAGCAGGAGAAAGCTGCATAATATGCACAAAAACATCACGCCGTAAATCGGCAACAATCCGTTCTCCCAAGGTGATAACACAGTAATAACGGCAGGCTGAAGCAAGCGCAAGAAGCAAGGCTAATATAAATAAAATACCGAAGTAAAAATTAATATTGCCATGACTTGAAGCAGAAAAACCATGATCAAGCATTTGACGAATAGCAATGGGTAAAGCCAACGTAACAAAAGAAGCGAGAAGCAACGCAAGAAAGGCAAAGACAAACAACCAGCAATAGCGCACAAGATAAGGGCTAAAAGTTGTAAACAAAGAGAATGAAGGCTTTGTAGTAGAAGACTTTGCAGATTTTTCTGAACGATTGAAAAGATTCATAGAGTTTTGCTCACTGTATTAGGTTATCTATAATACTTGATGTCATGATGTATCATGAAGACTTGTTTTTTGATACGTGCTCAGTTATAAAAATGATGTTTTAATCAATTTATCAACAAAGACAAAGGAAGCGCACTTTAAAAACAAAGCAAGTGCCATTTCATTCTATATACGTAAAAGGTTTGACGCATGAAAGCGAATATTCATCCCAACTATCACAGAATTACCGTTGTTATGACGGATGGTACCAAGTATACGACGCGCTCCACTTGGGGAAAAGAAGGGGATGTCCTTAATCTGGATATCGACCCAAGAACCCATCCAGCGTGGACGGGTGGATCTCAAACACTCGTGGATCGCGGTGGTCGTGTTTCTAAATTTAAAAATCGTTTTGGTAATCTTGGCATGTAAAAGCCTACTTCTGATTGCGAATTGCGAAAAAATTTCTAGCAAAGTTATTGTACATTGAAAGCGATTAGCCTGTTTGGAGCTAAGAAAGAAACGCACTTTAAAAGCTTTCATGAAAAATACCTTAGAGACTGCGAATAAGATGCCTCGCTTTTGACGGGGCTTTTTGCATGTTGAAAACAATGTAGAACGATTATACTTATATAAACAGTGATTATACAAAAAGAAAAGAAAGTAACACCTGTCTAGTGTTGGATTCCATTTATAGCGCACAATAACTCATCAACCTAAATTGCTCTTGACTACACACATGCATTTCACAAATATCGTTTGAACACAAAAAGCGCTTTAATTTTTGGGCAAATTTATATTTTTTAAAAGAAATACAGCCACGCTGTTAAATAACAACACATTAATTTTAAAATAAATCACCATTAATTATATTGAATTAACTTCCTTTATACTGCCATATTTCGTTACTCAAATACACTTATGAGAAATCAGAAAAAACTATTCCGTAACAAGCTCATAAAGGATTTTGTGTATAACCTGAAAAGCAGCTTTATAATGAATAGAACATACCCCTCTATGAGAATTTTCCAAATGCAAGAGCAACCACAACATTAGAAAGCAGATAAATAGGATGATGGAACTGACTTATACTTCCATAAAAGTGAAAACGACGGTACTCACTGTCACATAAAGTGGAAAAAGAAGACAATTCTGTGCGCCATTCTATCATCAATTGACATTGTCTTCACTGTCTTTTCTGCTACATAAACTGTCTTGTTAGTTCAACGGATATTTTGTGCGCCTGCGCCATTGAGTACCATTGTAAGAGCATTCACACCCATGTCAAAGCCTCAAAGCCCTTGACCAGTTTAAAAATCAGCACAAAATAGCGATTGTTTTTAAAATTTTCAGGAAATTTTCTCCAGAAAACAGAGAACTATTGCTTTTGTGTAAATATTTTTACCCATACACAAAACAAGACCGCATAACAGAATAAGAAGATTTTCAGGAAAACTTAAGAGATATTTCTTTATAGGCTCTTAATCCTATCTATCTTACGGCATCGCTCATGAATGAATCTAAATGAAATCCATGAAGCCCCACTATCCTCACGAATGACAGATATATGTAAAGACAAACCAAGCTCCCATCCTTTGTAACTTTCAAATACTTGCCCCTACTTGCTCTTAGCACGCACACGATCCATAAGCCGCATGCTGCTCCTACAACTCCAGCCTTTAACTTGCAATTGAGTGCTTTTTATTGATTACAGGAAAGTATGTACAAAAAAGAAAAAGCAGTGATCTTAAACTCTTTGAAGCAACATAAATTTATCATTTATAATGAAAAGTCAATGTCTTTAAGGCAGACACTCACAACGCCCGCCTATTAAGTCTCCAAGGCAATTCTCCCAAAGCATTCATAGCAGACAAATGAGCCGTTGCTTCTTCATCGAATTGCCCTCCAGAAAGAAAAGCAATTCCTGGAACAGCAGCAGGAACGGTTCGTTTAAGAACCTGAACTGTTTTTTCAGCCACTTCTTCCAGTGGCATTCCTGGCATCCTTGCCATCGATCACCATATTGAGCTTTAATAATCATGCCTTCGAAAAGAATTCGCGCTTCAAACAATTCTTTAAATACTGTGTATAAAACAGCTTGTTTGACCTCAAAGCAGCGCATAAATGAATGCTGGCGGCCCATATTGGACGAAATTTTCTGTTCTTTAAGCACACGATTTTTCTTGGTCTTTTGTCCACTGTCCCAAAGCGGCAAGATGGTTCATCCTTGCACGATGACAAAAAGCTTTTTGTGCAACGGCAATATTTTCCTCTTTTCCACCCCATGCCTTCAAGGCAGCCGCTTGCAACGCTCGCCCATAAGAAAAGGTTAATTTCCAAGGCAGTGCTCCCAAAGTATTCATAGCAGACAAATGAGCCGTTGCTTCTTCATCGGATTGCCCTCCAGAAAGAAAAGCAATTCCTGGAACAGCAGCAGGAACGGTTCGTTTAAGAGCCTGAACTGTTTTTTCAGCCACTTCTTCCAGTGAAGCATTCCTGGCATCCTTGCCATCGATCACCATATTGGGCTTTAAAATCATGCCTTCGAGAAGAACACGCGCTTCAAACAATTCTTTAAATACTGTGTGTAAAACAGCTTGTGTGACCTCAAAGCAGCGCATAAGTGAATGCTGGCGCGATGGCCCATCCATTAGTACTTCCGGTTCAACAATCGGTACAATCCCTGCTTCTTGACACAAAGCGGCATAGCGCGCGAGAGCTTGTGCATTTTGATTTATTGCCCCTCTCGTTGGTAGAGTGTGTGCATCAATCGCAATCACCGCACGCCATTTAGCAAAACGTGCTCCCAAAGCATAATAATCTTTCAAACGCTCACGCAGTCCGTCCAAACCTTCTGTAATCGTTTCTTGAGGAAAAGCTGCCAATGGTTTGGCACCGGTATCGACTTTAATACCTGGAAAAGCACCCGCATCACGAATAAGATCCATCAACATTTGCCCGTTAGATGCTTTTTGGCGAATGGTTTCATCAAATAAGATAACACCAGAGATAGCACTTTCCATGGCTTCTTTTGCAGAAAAAAGCATTTCACGATAGGCACGCCGATTATCCTCGTTGCATTCAACACCAATACTTTCAAAACGCTTTCCAATCGTTGCAGTACTTTCATCTGCTGCCAAAATACCCTTACCTGCACTCACCAGAACAAGTGCTATATCTTCAAGACGTTCATTCATAAAAAGTTCCTCTTTATCCTGTCTTAACTTCCAAAAGTGAGTAACACACCTTACATAACAACACGAATACAGCTTTTCTTTAAACTTCTTTCAAATAAATTTTTTAAGCCTGCATGAGGGCGAAAATACCAGGAAGCACTTTACCTTCCATCCATTCTAAAAAAGCGCCTCCTGCTGTCGAAAGATACGTAAAATCATTGGTAACACCAGCTTTGTTAAGTGCAAAAGCCGTATCTCCCCCTCCAGCAATTGAAACCAATTTCCCTGTCAAACTACATTCTGCTGCATGGCGTGCAACTGCAATTGTTCCTCGATCAAAAGGAGGCATCTCAAAAACACCAAGGGGTCCATTCCACACAAGGGTAGCAGCTTCATTAATCACAGCATTGATATATTCAATAGAACGCGTACCAATATCCAGAATCATCCCATCCTCTGGAATATCTCTAACATTATAAAGATGATGCGGCGCATCTTTTTCAAAGCGAAATCCAACGATCACATCCACAGGGAGCAGAAGCGCACATTGGCACTCTTGCGCTTTTTCAATAACTTTTTTTACCGTTTCCATTAGCGCATATTCACACAGTGACTTTCCAACATGGACGCCTTGCGCTGCTAAAAAACTGTTGGCCATACCCCCGCCAATCACCAAGTGATCAACCTTTTCAACCAAATTATTGAGCACAAAAAGCTTACTGGAAACCTTCGCACCTCCAACAATAGCAACCACTGGGTGTGTTGGATTGCCAAGTCCTTTTTCTAATGCCTGCAACTCACGCTGCAAAGAACGCCCTGCATAGGAAGGCAATAAGTGCGTTATTCCCTCCACAGAAGCATGGGCACGATGAGAAACTGAGAAAGCATCATTGACATAAAGATCCCCATTATGAGCTAAGGCCTCAACAAAATGACAATCATTCTTCTCTTCACCTGGGTGAAAACGAATATTTTCAAGCAGTAAAACATCACCGTTTTGCAACGCTTCAACCGCTATCTGCGCTGCTTCCCCGATACAATCTGATGCAAAAGCCACTGGCTGGTTGATTATTTTTTCCAGCACTTGCACAACAGGGTGCAGCGAAAATTCTGGCTCCACCTGTCCCTTTGGTCGACCACAATGGGAAAGAAGAATAAGCTTAGCACCACGCCTTTGCAGTTCAACAAGTGTCTCTTTATGTCGTTTAAGACGCGTCTCATCGCAGAGCTTCCCTTGTTCCATTGGAACGTTAAAATCGACCCGCACAAGAACACGTTTCCCCGCAACATCAACATCATCAAGTGTACGAAAACCCATCACTGCCCCTCTTCACTTTCTGTTGTTTCAAATAAAAACGCACCTGTTTCACTTTCTCTCTACTCAATCTTTTCCTCGCTTTTACGCAAAAAGACCCTTCTCTGTGTTTTTTCAAACTTTGTCTTATTCAAAGGCTCACTCTTTTAAACCTTGCTCTTTCATGCGGTTAAAAAAAGACACATTCTATTACCAAACCAAAACAGAAGGTACTCTCTATCACTTAAGACAGCCTCTTCTCTCTCACGCACAAGCAACAACCTTCACCACATTTTTTTTCAAAAAGAATGCACTTTGTTTTCTGTTATAAAAACAAAAAGAAGATCCAAAGATTCTCTCTTTTTATATTGTCTTAGCAAAAGCCACAGCCGTATCACCCATGCGGTTTGAAAAACCCCACTCATTATCATACCAAACCAGAACACGACAGAGCTTGCCATCGATCACCTTGGTTTGATCATTATGGAAAATGGCTGAATGCAGATTATGATTAAAATCACAGCTCACAAGCTTTTCCTCTGTATAGTCCAAAATTCCCTTAAGCGAACCCCGTGCAGCAGTGCAAATAGCCGTGTTAATTTCTTCAACCGTTGTGGAACGCTTAGCGGTAAATGTCAAATCAACAACGGAAACATTCGGAGTTGGAACGCGTATCGACACGCCATCAAGCAACCCCTTTAATTCTGGCAAGACCAACCCCACAGCCTTCGCTGCCCCTGTTGATGTAGGAATCATAGAAAGAGCTGCTGCACGTGCACGATAAAGGTCACGATGCATCGTATCCAATACAGGTTGATCACCCGTATAAGAATGGATCGTTGTCATAAAACCATTTTCAATTCCAACCGTATTGTGCAAAACTTGCGCAACAGGCGCCAAACAATTGGTTGTACAAGAAGCATTAGAAACAACCCGATGCTCTTTATTCAAAAACTGATGATTAACCCCATAAACCACAGTGAAATCTGCGCCTTCAGAAGGTGCAGAAACAAGAACACGCTTTGCCCCTGCATCCAAGTGAGCACTTGCTTTGTCACGCGCAGTAAAAAGACCTGTACACTCCAAAGCAATATCGATATCCAAAGCTTTCCAAGGCAATTGTGCCGGATCACGCTCTGCGTATACCTTTATCAAACCATACCCGACATCAATGGCATCACCAACAACTTTAACAGTACTGGGGAAACGTCCATGGACTGAATCATAGCGCAATAAATGAGCGTTTGTTTCTACCGATCCCAAATCATTAATCGCCACAACCTCAATATCTTGTCGCCCACTTTCCACAATGGCGCGCAAAACATTGCGCCCAATACGGCCAAACCCATTAATTGCAACGCGAACAGTCATTTCACATTTTCCTCATCGATCTTTTGTAGCGCAATAAATGGGTATTCGTTTTCACTAATCCCAAATCATTAACTGCTAAAACCTCAATATCTTATCGTCCACTTTCCACAATGGTGCACAAAACATTGCACCCAATATGACAAAACTCATCAACCGCAACACACACAGTCATTTCACATGTCCCTTATGGATTTTTGCAAACTCTCTTTCAACAGTAGCGAGCACATTCTCACAAGTGATACCGAAATGTGCATAAAGCGCATCAATCGTCCCACTCGCACCAAACCCGTCCATGCCAATAAACACACCATCACAGCCAATAAAACGATCCCATCCTTGCCGAACAGCAGCTTCAATGGCAATTTTAATTGGTGCATTCCCAATGAGAGCACACTGATACGAAGGAGATTGCTGTGCAAAGAGTTCAAAACAAGGCACGGAAACCACACGCGTTGGGATGCCATTTTCTTCTAACACCGCATGTGCTTTTACCGCAATTTGCAATTCTGAACCGGAAGAAAACAGAGTAACTTGAGCATCATCACTGGCCGTTAGTAATTCATAAGCACCGAGCATACAAAGGTTTTCTTCTTCATACTCTTGACGCAAAAGCGGTAAATTTTGTCGACTCAAAGCCAAAGTGGAAGGTGTCGTGCGTGCTTTCAAAGCCAATTGCCAACATTCAACTGTCTCCATAGCGTCAGCAGGGCGGAAAACAAGATGATTAGGAAGTGCACGTAAGGAAGCCAAATGCTCCACTGGTTGATGCGTGGGACCATCCTCACCAAGACCAATGGAATCATGGGTCATGACATAAATTACGCGCAATCCCATCAGAGAAGACAAACGCATTGCAGGACGCATATAGTCAGAAAAGCATAAAAAGGTTCCCCCATAAGGAATAAAGCCCCCATAAAGGGCAAGACCATTCATTACAGCTCCCATCGCATGTTCGCGAACTCCATAATGCAGATAACGCCCTGAAAAATCTTCAGCAGTGATACTTTTCATCTGGCTGCTTTTTGTATTATTGGATCCGGTTAAGTCGGCAGAACCACCAAGGGTCTCAATAACGGCTTCATTGATAACTTCCAGAGCCATTTCAGAAGCTTTGCGCGTAGCAACAAAAGGACGCTCTTTGATGAGTTGCTGTTTATAAGCATCAATAGCGCCATCAAATCCACCTAGGAGATCACCCCGCATCAACCTTTCAAACTCCACCCGCTCTGACATAGGAAGATCTGCCAGTTTTTCTTCCCATTTTTGCCGTTTTTTAGCAGCATTCAAACCAGCCAAGCGCCAATCATCAAGAATATCAGCTGGAATAACGAAAGGCTCAGCATCCCACTCTAAGGCGATACGAGTTTCAGCAACTTCTCGTGCTCCTAAAGCGGCTCCATGGACTTTATTAGTTCCTGCTTTATTGGGTGCTCCAAAACCAATCGTTGTTTTACAAGCGATCAAAGTTGGTTTATCGGAATCTCGTGCCGCCTCAATGGCTCGTGCAATTGCTGTTTGGCTATGCCCATCAACTTTGTGCGTATCCCAACCAGACGCTTTAAAACGCGCCATCTGATCTGTACTGTCAGCGAGAGAAATCTCTCCATCAATGGAAATATTATTATCGTCCCACAACACAATAAGCTTATTGAGTTTTAAATGCCCAGCAAGGGAAATAGCTTCTTGGGAAAGCCCCTCCATGAGACACCCATCCCCGACCAACGCATAAGTATAATGATTGATGAGATCGCCAAAACGCGCATTTTGCAAGCGCTCACCAAGAGCCATCCCCACAGCATTGGCCAACCCCTGTCCAAGAGGTCCAGTGGTTGTTTCGATTCCTGCAGCGTGCCCATATTCTGGATGTCCAGCAAGTTTTGACCCTATTTGGCGGAAATTTTTGAGATCCTCAAGGCAGATATCTTCATAACCAGAGAGATATAGTAAGGCATAAAGCAACATAGACCCATGCCCAGCCGACAACACAAAGCGATCACGGTTGGGCCAACGAGGATTTTTGGGATCATGAGCAAGGAACTTTGTATAAAGAACGGTTGCAATATCAGCTGCCCCCATTGGCAAACCAGGATGACCAGAGTTTGCTTTTTCAATTGCATCAATAGCAAGAAAACGGATAGCATTAGCCATCCGATTCTGTTGTTCAGTATTTGTCATGAATGATAGACCATCTCTTTAAACACGTTATTTTGTTGCTTCTCCTGTATTCTCTTAATTTTTTGAGAAATACTTTTCAATTTTTTAAATCGTTAGCGTAAAACTTCTTGCTATCGCTTAAGGAAAAATTAATAACACTCTCCCCACACATCCTTTATGCCAATACTCTCAAAAAATCCAGCTTTTAATTAACATGTATTCCCTGCTTTGCTTGCTAAAATGTTTTACATACTTAAAAATAAAATTCACGCAAGAAAAGAAAACGAGTGATTCGCTTTTCTATAAAAAACTGATAAAGGATACAGTCACCCAAAGGATAAAAGCATCATGAACCAAGAGACTACGGTTCTACCACACGCTTTAGAACAACTAGAAAAAGCACTAAGAACTTTAGAGATCACCATTATAAACCGCAATGCCGTGATTGATAAAAATAACGAATGGGAAGAAGAGATCCAACGAATAAATGCTGATCGTAGCCATCTTGCCCAAGCGCTTGACAAAGCCGAAGCCCACGTCGAGCGGCTAGAGATGGTGAATAAAGAAGTTTCCAAACGTTTGATTAAAGCAATGGAAACAATTCGTGTTGTAATTGATAGATAAAGGTTTGAATGTATGGAAACTGTTTCCGTTACAATTGATGGTAAAGTTTATCGCATGGCTTGTGATGAAGGACAAGAGCATCATTTAATTGAGCTTGCAGCTCAATTAGATAAATATATCGCACATTTGAAGAAAAATTTTGGTGAAATTGGTGACCATCGCTTATCGGTTATGGCCGGAATTATGGTTATCGATGAAATGGAAGAAATAAAACGAGAAAATAAAAAATTACAAGAAGACTACGAGACTCTTTTACGACTACACAATGAAAGAGATCGCACCATGGAGAAAATCATGCGAGACACAACTGAACGAATTGAAAAGCTCACCAATCAATTGCTCAAAGATGAGCAAAATAATATTAATATTCAAGAACAGGAAAATTCATAAATGCACATCAGTTCCTAAACCAACCAGCAATATAATTTTTAAAGACCAGTACAACTGTAAAAAATCGCATAAATTGCAACACTAAACAAACGAAGTGTTCCAAGAACAAAGCTGTGCTCGTGTTCCACATGAATTGCTGTCACCACATTAAAAGTGTCTCCCCGATGGTATCATGCAAGACCTGTTAGACACTGCTATTTTTAACACTTATAAATGAATAAACCAGCAGCATCATTTTATTCATCTACTTCCATATTGCGACGGCTCGTGCATTTAGACGATTTATTAGAGGCATATCGACTCCTTTTTCAAACAGTTTTTATTTACACGCCAACTCCTCTTATAGCACATAAATAAATGTTTTTTCGATTCTGAATACAAGGATTTGAAATGAGAAAATATTCCTATATGCTTGGTTCTTATTCAAGTTGAATAAGTAATAAACTATCATTATAAATCAATGTATTGATCGTATAATAGAGACAGCTATATGAAAAATATCTAAGAAGAAATCAAAGAGCAGTTTGCCACAAACATCTCAATTAAAATACTCCGGTTCATCATAAGCATAAGCACAGCTTCTTCAGGATAAAGACAAGCCTCGAGTTCAGCAGACAACATTACAGCATTGCCCCAACATAAACCGCTGTACGTACATCAAAGACTTCTGCGCGTACACGACTTCCCCAGAACAGAAAAAGAAAAGAGCATTGCGCACAAACATTCAAACGCCTTTTTTCCCATCTTGAGAAACAGAGGCAATTCGCAATAAGTTCGTAGCACCAGGCGTGCCAAGTGGGACGCCTGCTGTCACAAGGAATCGATCCCCTCCACAACAAAAGCCTTCTTGAAAAGCAATTGCTGCCGCACGATCAACCATATCCTCCAAATCCCGCGCATCTTCTGTAACCACACAATGCAATCCCCAAACTAAAGCCAAGCGCCGTGCTGTTTCCACGATGGGCGATAACGCAATAATAGGCCTGTTTGGACGTTCACGCGATGCACGCACCCCTGTTGTGCCTGAAGCGGTATAAGCAACGATGGCCGCTAATTGAAGTGTTTCGGCAATCTGCCGTGCTGCAAGAGAAATCGCATCGGTTCCCGTTGACTCTGGTGTGGCATGATGCGCCCCAACTATCGCTGCATAAGTGCGATCTTGTTCGGTTTGCCGAGCAATCCGATCCATCATAAGTACGGCTTCTTCAGGATAAAGACCAGATGCGGATTCAGCAGACAACATTACAGCATCACTCCCAGCATAAACTGCCGTAGCGACATCAGACACCTCTGCGCGTGTCGGAACAGAAGATGTAATCATTGACTCGAGCATTTGTGTAGCCACCACAACAGGCTTTCCCGCTAAACGGCAGGATTTTATCAGCTCTATCTGAAGTGCAGGAAGCCTTTCTAACGGCATTTCCACACCGAGATCTCCCCGTGCAATCATAATACCATCGGAAACATCAATAATCTTATCTATGTGCTCCAAGGCTTGAGGCTTTTCGATTTTAGCCATCAAAGACACTTTGTTTTTTGTCAACCGACGCACCGCCATAATATCTTCCGGACGTTGGATAAAAGAAAGTGCGACCCAATCAACAGGCTGTTCCAAAAGAGCCTGAAGATCAGCTTTATCTTTTGGCGTCATCGAATCAAAAGGCAAAACCGTATCGGGAAAACTCACTCCTTTTCGATCAGAAATACGAGTTCCAGCAACTACACAACAATGAACAGAATGACCATCACACACTTCAACACGTAGTTCCAGCTTTCCATCATCAATCAACAGGCGATCTCCTGGTTTAACAGCTGCTAATACATCCCCGTGTGGAAAAAAAACACGCTGTGCATCGCCAGGTACATCACGATCGTCTAATGTAAACCTTTGCCCAACACGCAAATCCTCTTGACCTTTAGCAAAACGACCAACACGCAATTTTGGTCCCTGTAGATCCACTAAAATACCGATTGGACGACGAACAATTTTTTCAACATCCCGGATGTGCTTTACCAAATCACACATCGTTGCACAGTCAGTGTGACTCATATTAATACGAAAAACATCCGTTCCCGCCATAAAAAGCTTTTTAATCATTGAAATGGAAAAAGAAGAAGGGCCAAGAGTGGCGATAATTTTTACTTTACGTGCACGCTTCACAATAGAGAATCTCCTGAAAGAGGGGGAGAGTGTACAGCCGAATCGTTGAATAAAGGCATATCCGTTAATTGTACCATCCAACTGGTTTGATTGCCTGTATCAATTTCCTTAAACGCAGCCTTTTGATACCCACGGGGGAAACAATCATGAACCCCTTGAATGACAAATTGGCTATCTTGCACACACATGGTTATAGAACCTGACCAGGTTCCTTTTTTCTGTGCTCCCTCCGCATAAAAATAATAAAACCGCGAAGAAAGTGGCCCCTCGATTAAGGTTTTACACCCTGTCACTGGTACCACCCACCACCCTTCGCTCACCCAACCCGAAAGCGTACGATAACCAAGAGCGACACCAACGGGCTGTTGAGTCGTATTACAAACCCTAAAGTCAGCCTTTGCAAAAATAACAAACGAAAACAAGAGCAAAACGCTCAAGAGAAAAACCCTTAATCCTCTCTGAAACATCCATTGCTGTTTTTTGGCAATCACAAAACTTCCTTTCAAACGGAAACCATCAAAACAAAACATACATCCCTTTTCTTTTTTTAAAAAGCTTTCAAATCTATATAAATACATTTTTATTCTTTTCTGCTTCTGATAGTTTTTTTATCAATGCACATATTTTAAACTTTTACAAAATATTTAAAGTCAGTTTGTAAAGAAAGTGTACAGTCTGATTGACTTTTTATTTTTCAGGCTTTCTTCAACAGAAATTTATCATCAAAAAAAGAGCTTAAAACAGATAATCCGGAGAAAAATACAATGAATACTGTAACCGATCAAACAAACGCTATATCTGTAAACCAATTACGTGCTTTTATCGAACGTATCGAACGGCTAGAAGAAGAGAAAAAAACCATTTCCGATGATATTAAGGAGGTTTACGCCGAACTTAAAGGCTCTGGTTTTGATAGTAAAGCCGTTCGAAGCATTATACGGTTGCGTAAAAAAGAAGATCATGAACGAATGGAAGAAGAAGCAATCATTCAACTTTATAAAAATGCACTTGGCATGAGTTAGCAAGCGTTAGCACGAACCCGTGTCTTTTTCTCTCTCTTCACGTAAAAGTTCAAGTTCCAACCATTCTTCTTCTTTTTGCGTGCAAGCATTTCTCTTCTCTTCCAGTGCTGCCGATAAACGCTCGAAACGATTTTTATCACAGCAATACAGTGCTGGATCAGAAAGTTCTTGCTCAATTTTTTTAATTTCGTTTTGCAACGTAGCAATTTGTTCTGGCAGCTTTTCTAGCGCATAAACTTGTTTGTAAGACAATTTATATGATGTTGTTTTTTTGCATGATGAAGTATTTTTTGTACGCTCCCGCGCACGAGGCTTTGGTGACTCTTTACGTTGTAACAGTGCAGCTTGCTTGTTTTGTGTCATCATATCGCTATAACCGCCAGCATACACAATCCAATGACCATCGCCTTGGGGTGCCAACATATGGGTCACAGTTCGATCTAAAAAGTCTCTGTCATGGCTAACCAGCAACACTGTTCCAGAAAAATCGGCAATAAACTCTTGCAACAAATCCAATGTTTCCATATCCAAATCATTGGTCGGTTCATCAAGAATCAAAAAATTTGCAGGACGCGAAAGAAGGCGAGCAAGCATAAGGCGAGCTCTTTCTCCACCTGAGAATTCCTTAAGTGGTGTACGTGCTTGTTCAGGCAAAAACAAAAAGTCTTTCATATAAGAAACAACATGCCGCTCCTGCCCATTTATCAGAAGAGTATCTCCTCTACCACTGGTTAAATAATGCGCTAAAGTTTCTTCTCCATTTACAGTACGCTGTTGATCGAGAAGTGCCATAGATAGGTTATATCCATGCTTTACCGTACCACTGTCGACTGTTTCCTGCCCGATTAGAATAGAAAGCAAAGTTGTCTTTCCGATACCATTAGGACCAACCAAACCGATCCTATCACCACGCTGAACGCGTAAAGAGAAATCTTTCACAATAACACGCTCACCATAAGATTTTGAAATTCGCTTCGCTTCAAGCACCAATTGCCCAGAATCATGACTTTTTGCAGCTGCCAAAAGCGCACTCCCAGATGGCCCCTTATAAGTTTTATGAAGCTGTCGTAGTTCTTTTAACGCCGACAAACGACGCACATTACGTTTACGCCGAGCCGTCACCCCATAGCGTAACCATTGTTCTTCACGCGTAATTTGTCGCCCCAATTTGTGCTGATCTCGCGCTTCTTCTTCAAGCGCCTTATCACGCCATTTCTCAAATTTCGAGAAACACATTTCCAGTCTTTTGGTTGTACCACGATCAAGCCATACTGTTGAACACGTGACATTTTCTAAAAATCGCCGATCATGCGAAATCACCACAATCGCTGAACGCAAAGAACATAAAACACCTTCCAACCATTCAATGGTTGGTAAATCAAGATGATTGGTTGGTTCATCTAAGAGAAGAATATCTGGTTTTGCCGCAATAGCTCGTAATAATGAAACGCGCCGCTTTTCACCACCTGAAAGCGTCGCTAACTTTTCAGTTCCTGAGAAACCAAGATTTGCCAAAAGTGTGTTTATCCATTGCACATCAGGCGCATCGTCCAGACCAGCTTCTATATAAGCTTGAATATTTTCAAAGCCTGAACAATCAGGGTTTTGTGAAACATAACGAACGGTGACCCGAGGGTGGCAAAAAATTTCCCCACCACTTGGCTCTATCATTCCAGCGGCAATTTTTAACAATGTTGATTTTCCACAACCATTACGACCCACCAGCGCGATACGCGCTCCTTGCTCAACCGATAAGCAAGCTTGGTTGAGCAACGGAGTTGTTCCAAAGGTTAGGAAAATGCGGTCAAGCCGCAGAAGCGGTACCGCCATTAACGAACGTATCGATGACAAGGTGCCTGATACATTACACCTCTTCCATCACGGTAAGTGCATAATTGTGGCGTCCGCATTTTTTGAGTACAAGGGGCTTGGTAAATTCGACCACTACGGGTACGATACGTGCACAACGATGAGTGCTGAGCAGCAATTTTTTTCTGCTGTTTTTTCTGATTTACAGCAACACCTGTTACTGACCCTGCAACAGCGCCAACTGCTGCACCAGTAAGCGCCGCTTCAGGAGAACCTCCAGCAATTGCGGTTCCTGCCAAAGCGCCCAATGCTGCTCCCCCAACACCATAACGCGCAACGCGTTGATCATTAACAGAACAAGCCACCGAACTTAAACCAACGGCTGAAACAACGGCCACTTTCAAAATTGATTTTAACATATAAAAACCTTTCCTTCTCAAGATCAAATTCATGCCAGCACTTAATCACTCTATCCTCTCTCTGCCATGTTCGAATATACCAGAAGAGCTTGGTGGAATAGGTAAAAACGCCAACAATATAGCTTTTCCAGAACCTAAATGGCAAGAAAAGGTTCCACAAATACGGTTAGAAAGTGTCAAAGAAGATCCAAATGATATGTTTTTATCATCAAGAGGCCATTTTACACCTGATAAGGTTAAGCCTTGTAAATCAGAAAAACCGATAATACTAAACAAACAACCATCAGGTAAATCACACGAAAAAGGCTTTGGCAAAACCGGCCACCCTTCCTCAAAACCGCTCGTTAACAGCACTGAGATGCCTTTTTCGGCCATCAGCAGTGCTTGTGTCATATGAGAAAGACCATGATCGCTTCTTTCACCTCCAAAAGTACCACACAAAATAAGCTGCTTAGCGCCTTTTTGCAGAGCTTTCTCACATGCCAGAGCACAATCGGTCATATCTTTATCAGAGGGAAAAACCTCACGCGGAACATTACTATATTTATGTACTAAAGCCTGATCAGATGAATCGAAATCCCCCAACCACAACTCAGGCATCACATCTAGCGCTTCTGCATGACGCATTCCACCATCGGCAGCAATCACCCGGCTGTTGCGAGTTTGATTACGCAAACGATCTGTGATACAAATATCTCCGTTTAACAATATTGTAAATGTCGTCATGCCACATTATACCTTTCACAATGTCTCCTCTTAATAGCATCCTTTTATAAAAATAGCCATTTTTTATAAACAATAACCGTGATATAGCCAAAAGAATCCTTTCTAAAAAACTTCCTCGTTGTAAAAAGCGCGTACAAAGATACGAATAAAATTCGTCGAAATGCAGCAAAAAAACGAGGGGGGGCACAATGATTAAAAACACTAGATTTTTTTAACAAATATTTCTTTTTTGCATCAAAATGTATAGAGCAACTCTCATCAGCTTAATGCTTCTCCTTTCAGCTTGTCATACACGTTTTTCCCAAAATGAGATAGCTTCTTCTGGAACAATCAAACATGCCAGCAAAAATGATATTTATGTCGCATTAAGCGCTTTACAACACTCTCGTATTTTACAAATATATGGCGGCGCATATCATGACGCAAAACTTGAACGTCTGTTAGCGAATATTGTACATAAACTAACTGTTGCGTCACAAAATTCTCACAAAACCTATTCTGTAACAATTTTAAACTCACAAAAAGTCAATGCATTTGCTCACCCAAATGGCTTTATCTACATAACCCGTGGCATGCTAGCATTGGCCAATGATTCTTCAGAAGTCGCAGCAATTTTAGCTCATGAAATGGCTCATATTACTGCCAATCACGGCATTTTACGCCTGCAAAAAGAAGCCGAATTAAAGATGACAAATCACATGTCATCACATCTTCTCTCGCACGCCGGAAGAAAACTTCACAACCCCATTGAAGACAAGCAAAAACTCGCACAATTTTCACGCAATCAGGAACTACAAGCCGATTCTATTGCACTCGAAATGCTCAAAAAAGCAGGATATGATCCGTTTTCTTCCTCGCGTTTTCTCCAATCAATGGCAGCCTATAACGTTTTTCGTAATATCTCGGGCACCCAAAATGCCTCCTTAGACTTTTTAGCAACACATCCAACCACTCCGCAACGGATTCGGCTTGCCATAGAAAAAGCACATAAAATCAGTACAGTTAACATTGGAAACACCGATCGTAACTCTTTTCTCAAAAGCATTGATGGTATGATTTTTGGAGGAAGCTCTCACACAGGGTTTGTGCGAGGGAACCAATTTATTCACCCGCAATTGCGCATAACTTTTTCCGTTCCTAACAATTTCACAATAGAAAATTCAGTGCACACTGTTTGGGCCAGTGGGCCAGGTGAAATTGCTATTCGTTTTGATGCTGTTTCCCGTCCAGATGAAATATCTGCGCGTGATTATTTGAAAAGCGGATGGATTGTAGGACTGGACGAATCATCTATCCGCCCAATCACGATTCAAGGTCTGCCTGGAGCTCACGCCTATGCGGCCAATGAAAAGTGGCAATTTGATGTGGTTGTCATTCTATTCAACAAACATGTTTTTCGTTTCCTTACTGCAGGCCCACATGGTTCTCAAAATTTTGAAGCGATTGCCCAAAGAACGGTACAAAGCTTTCATCCCCTTTCACCATCACAGTTAAAAAAGTTTAAACCCCTGAGAATCCGTGTTGTGCGCGTTAAACAAGGAGAAAGCGTTGAAACCCTTGCAAATAAAATGCAAAATACAACGCATAAAGAAAAACTCTTTCGCATTCTCAATGCGCTCTCACCAACCCAAATTTTACGCGCAGGTACAGACGTTAAAATTATTACAGAGTAGATCCAGCTTTCTCCGTAATTTTCTGCACTTTTGATTCCACCCCACCCCCTTCATTATCCCCTGCACTCTAAAGCATTTCCCGCACAGATCTTATTAACTTTTGAAAGCAACTTCACCGTGCTTTCACACATTCCCCAATTTCTCACCCTACTCCAGGTTTATTTTTCGAGAAACCTTCAACTTCTTATATATCATAGGCATCTTCTGGATGAACCGTAAGCAATGCAGAGCGCAGTTTTTGCAAAGCCCGTGCTTCAATTTGGCGCACCCGCTCCTTTGAGATTCCCAACTTTTCCCCCAAAACTTCTAAAGTTGCTCCCTCTTCATTCAAGCGACGGAAACGAATAATTTCAAGCTCCCGTTCATTAAGAATTTGTAACGCATCGTAAAGCCATTGTGTGCGCCGTTGACCATCAATCACCTGCTCAATTAAAGCATCAGGAAGAGGGTTCTCATCCACAAGAACATCCATTTTTGCAACAGAATTATCGCTGTTCTCAGAAACAGAAACGCTCAAAGAGTTATCAGAACTAGAAAAACGAAAATCCATCGTTTCAACATCACGAACTGAAACGCCAAGTTTTTCAGCGATTGTGCGAAAGATATCTTGTTTTGTTAGAGCACTATTATTTTGCACTAATTTCGCCCGCAAACGCCGAAGATTAAAGA
This sequence comes from Bartonella sp. B12(2025), assembly GCF_053795135.1. Taxonomy (NCBI): domain Bacteria; kingdom Pseudomonadati; phylum Pseudomonadota; class Alphaproteobacteria; order Hyphomicrobiales; family Bartonellaceae; genus Bartonella; species Bartonella sp. B12(2025). The sequence goes on from NZ_CP200031.1 coordinate 1,265,988, forward strand.
AAAGCGCTTTTTGTGAAGAACTGGTTCCTCCTCGAACGATAGACCAATTTCGTAGGATATAATCTTGAATAGAAGCACGTATCCACCATGTTGCATAAGTCGAAAAACGCACCTCCCGATCGGGCTCAAAACGCGCAGCGGCTTCCAGCAGTCCCACATAACCTTCTTGTACCAGATCCCCCAACGGCATTTTGAAACGTTTAAAACGGTTCGCAATCGCAATCACCAAGCGCATATGAGCAGCTGCAATTTGATGCATAGCAGCATCATCACGTTTATCTTTCCATCGCAAAGCCAAATCATGCTCTTTTTGTCGTTCAAGATAAGGTGCTTGCATAGCAGAACGCATCATATCACGCCCCAAGCTTTTGTCTGCATCGCTATAATTTTTACTGCTTTTATAAACGGCATTTGAAAGATTACCCATAATAGCCCCTTGCGATTAAAATTATAAAAATTGATTTGCCAACCACATCGTCGTTCTTTCTCAAAAAAGAACGTAAAAGTTGTTTATTTACGTAAACACTACTTTAACGTGTATTTTTATAATCGCAATTGTTTTTTTCTTGTAATCGTAAAACTTATTGTCATGAGATACAGCTTCACCTACAAAACGGCTATGCAAGATGCCCTTCACCGGCAAGAAATGCTCGAGAAAGCTTGTTCTTCATAGTTTCATGACAAAACAAATGCTGCTTTGTTTAATTATTGACTTACCTACCTTTTAGTGAAGGGTTTATTTTATTCTTCCAGCTTCACAATACAACCAACACGTGTAAATAACACGCACAAAGCATCCAAAACAGATAACAAGGAATACCAACAATTAAAGTGATAAAAGAAGCGTCAAAAAACAACAAGAGTGATTGAAGCAAATGCAACAAACGTGTTAAAGAAGCAGCACAATAATGGAATTAATGGAATTTTCGAAAATAGACTTTTTACCAGTGTAGCACTAAGAAAGAAAATAATCATGGATAGCAAGATTGTTCAACAGAATGATACTCTTCAGGATGGTGTTCTGATTGAAAAACACGAAAGTGGAAAGTTTGAAGGTTTTCGTTTTTACGCCGACAAGAACAATACCGATCAAGCAGCTGGCACACAAAACTTAGCAGATAATGAAAGTTTAATTCTTGCCTTTTCCAAACGTGCAACACGTTTTTGTGCTTCTGCCAATGGAGATTTTACACTCAGTTCTGATGGAATTGTGCGCTGGATTGGTCAACCCGTGGGGCAACTTGTTGCAACAGAGGATTTTTTAAAACCCAAACTCATTGTTTTAGCAGATACACAATTAACGGGAGAAGCCCGTGATAATGTAGTAAAACGACTAGAACGTTTTGTTACTTTTCATTTCGAAACGACCCTAAAACCACTGTTTGATCTGCGCAATGCCGATAACTTAACGGATTCAACAAGCAGTCTTGCCTCACAACTGGTCAACTCTTTAGGAATTTTACCGCGTCGAGAAATAGCCGAAGTTGTCAAAAATCTTAATCAAGAATCACGTGCAGTGCTACGACGGCTAGGTGTGCGTTTTGGAGCTTTCCATATCTATGTTGCAGGAATGCTTAAACCAGCTCCGGTTCAAGCCATTACATTGCTGTGGAACCTTCAAAATGAGGGGCATGACCAAACTGGTTTTGATAAAATTTTTGCGGCTTTGTCTGCTGGACAGACCTCCTTGGCTGTTGACCCTACATATAATCGCCAATTTTATCAATTGGCTGGCTATCAAATCTTAGGGCAGCGTGCTGTACGCATTGATATTTTAGAACGTCTTGCGAACTTGATCCGCTCCGCACTTCATTGGAAACAAGGAAATGAACCCAAACCCGATGGGGCCTATGATGGCAAAAGTTTCTTTGTGACTCCAACAATGATGTCTATTCTTGGAGCCAATGGAACAGATATGGAAAAAATTCTAAAAGGACTTGGCTATCGATCACACCCCTATAGTAGTGCTGCTCTTGAACAAAAACTCCTTCAAAACAAAGCCTCTTCCCTTACATGTACACCAGAACAAGGTATTCCCGCAGCAGAATGTGTTGGCGATCAATGGCAAACAATGAAACCCTTGGAAACAACACAAGAAGCAAAAGGCGCTTTGCCCACTTGTGTTAAAATACAACCCAATACTACAAATTGTTTACATGCAGCTGAACCTGTTGGCGATTTTGTCAAGAAAAAGCGCGTTGCAGCAGAAGATAAAATTGTTTTGCTCTGGCATTATAACCATCAATTTCACCATAACACACAAAAAAAACGTGATAAATCTGGACATAGGTGGCAAAGTAAACCAAAAAAGACTTTTGAAAAAGGGGCAAGCACAAATGAAAATACCTCTCAAAAGTCCACATCACACACAAAACATTCTTATAAATCCAATACCCCCCACACCAAACGTACAAACAATAAATCATTTCAAAAAGAAAAACGTTTTAATCCTCATTCACCCTTTGCAAAATTAGCTGCGCTACGCGATCAACTTACAAACAATAAAGACACACATACACTTCCCTCTAAAGATCATTAAAATAACAAATGGAGTTCGATCTTGGCCTATGTAGTAACCGACAACTGCATTCATTGTAAATATACTGATTGCGTTGAAGTTTGCCCTGTTGATTGTTTTTACGAAGGTGAAAATATGCTCGTCATTCATCCAGATGAATGCATTGATTGTGGTGTCTGCGAACCAGAATGCCCAGCGGAAGCCATTAAACCTGATACAGAGCCAGATCTAGAAAAATGGTTAGAGCTTAATCTTCATTATGCAAACAAATGGCCTAATTTGACCACCCGAAAAGATCCTCTTCCTCAAGCAAAAGAAATGGATGGCGTTCCAAATAAATTAGAAAAGTATTTCTCAGAAAATTCAGGAAGCGGTGAATAATAACAATGCAACGCACATAACATCCCTTCAAAAATTGAGAGCATTCCCTTGTAAAAATGAAAATTCCTGAGCGAACTGATTGATTATTTTGAATTTTGATGTTAATATTATTTTAACATGATCATCTTTCTAGGTATTTTTCTTTGCTTTCTTTTATAAAGCAATAAGTTTTTGTTGGATTTAAAAGTACTCAACTTTTATGCTCACTCAATTGGTATAATATACTTGGTTAAAGAACACTCAGCGTTCAGGTTTATAGCCTGTTTTCCGATATATTTGTTGATCATAAAGGGAGTAAAGTAAAATATGGCATCCCAACACGGAACGTTTTCCAGCGCTAAAGGATTTGCAACCTCTGAATATATCGTCTATCCTACCCATGGAGTAGGGCAGATTATAGCGATTGAAGATCAAGAAGTTGCAGGACATAAATTAAAACTTTTTGTCATTCATTTTGCAAAAGATAAAATGGATGTCAAAGTGCCAATTGCTAAAGCCCTTTCCGTTGGAATGCGCAAATTATCCGCTGTTGATTCTGTTGAACGCGCATTAAAAACCTTGCACGGAAAAGCACGAATTAAACGAACCATGTGGTCACGCCGCGCTCAAGAATATGATGCTAAAATAAATTCTGGAGATCTTATTTGTATTGCTGAAGTGGTGCGTGACCTTTTTCGCTCAAATCTACAGCCCGAACAATCTTATTCTGAGCGTCAGCTTTATATCGCTGCACTTGACAGAATGGCTCGCGAAATTGCTGTTATTAATAGTCTTTCTGAAACAGAAGCTGTCAATCTCATAGAGATGCACCTCTCAAACAAGTCAAAGCGTGAATTTAACGCTGAGAGAGATGAAACAAACGCAAACAGTAAAGCTGTCTACGCTGCATAATAAATAGGCCAAGATATTTTTATAATAAAAACAAAACCAGCACATAGCTGGTTTTTTTATCTATGAACCTTCATAGACAGAAGAACATTTGAAAGGAAAACTGTCAAAGTTTCCCATCCAATAGTATATTTACAGAACTGAACAGGGTTATAAGTGGCATTGCAATCTCGCATCTCGTAACAAAATTGATATTGTAATCTTCCTTTAGCTCTCTCTATCGAATACATCCTAAGAATATATTGAGGAAAATGATTCCGCTACCAAGCTTATTTCATCGACACAGACAGAGAACTTTTACCGAACCCGCACACAACATACTCCAAAAAAAGCGCACACACAATCGCTCGAGTTATCTGTCACGATAACAAGTATAAGAAAACCCACCGCATAACTAGGGAAAAACCCACACCCCGATACCCTCTGTTAAGAGAATAACCGAAAAGCATATCCTGCCCATGCACGCACTTTTCTACGAATCAAATGAATTTACCATTTAGTAAAAAGATAAAACTCTCAATCCTTCGGCACCAAAATTGAACGTCCGCGATACATCCCTGTTTTCAAATCAATATGATGAGGGCGACGCAGTTCACCAGAATTTTTATCCTCGATATAAGTTGGTACCTTGAGGGCATCAGCCGAACGGCGCATACCCCGCTTCGATGGAGAGGTTTTTCGTTTAGGTACAGCCATAAAAAGATACTCCGAATCCACTAAAACAGAAAAAGCAATGCCAAAAAATGACAATGCTTCTATCAAAAACACCATAAAATTTTACAAACTTATACACTGAATATAACCTTTTGGCTAGACTTTCATTTAATTTTTTGTTTAGCTTTAACGAGAACTCCCGCATATAGTGGGTATAAGCATCAAAAAAAATTGATTTTTTAATAAAAACCTATGCAGATCGACTAAAACAAGAAAAAGCGACAGCCTCTATCTTGTAAATTCCAAGATTTTATTTTGCAAAGAACAAAGGAAGCAAGAATGCACGAATTTACCACCCTTCTTGCGAAACATGCCCACGCTATTGAAAAGCGACTTGATACACTGTTAAGTGCTCAAGTCCAAAATGGCGAAATTGCTCGTCCTGAAATCTTGATTAAAGCCATGCGTCATGGTGTACTGAATGGTGGAAAACGCCTGCGGCCTTTTCTTGTTATTCAAAGTGCAGCACTTTTTAATGTTCCTGCTGAACACTCTCTTGATATCGCGTGTGCCTTAGAATGTGTCCACTGTTATTCGCTCATTCACGATGATCTTCCTGCTATGGATAACGACACACTTCGACGCGGAAAACCCACCGTCCACATAGCATTCGATGAAGCAACAGCAATTCTAGCAGGCAACGCTCTCTTGACTCTTGCCTTTGAAATCATTGCACATAAAGCCTGTGCACTCCCTTTTGACACCAGAATAAAGCTGATTACAACCCTTGCACAATCCGCAGGACTTGGTGGAATGCTAGGCGGTCAAATGCTTGACCTTGAAGCGGAAAAAAAATCGCAAGATAGCGCCCACATCATCACCCTACAACGAATGAAAACAGCCGCCCTTATAAGCTTTGCTTGCCAAGCAGGAGCAATCATCGGCAATGCTCCTAAAGAATTAACAGAAAAACTTGCCACTTTTGGAACATATCTTGGTTTAGCATTTCAATTGACGGATGATCTTCTGGATGTGACCGCCAGTACCGAAGCTTTGGGAAAAACTGCTGGTAAAGATGAAACGACACAAAAAGCCACTTTTGTTCGTCTTTATGGCATTCAAGAAACGCAAAAAAAACGAGACGAGCTCATCGCTAAAGCAGAAACACTTTTACGCCCTTTTGGTGCCAAAGCAAAACTGCTCCAACAAGCAACTCTCTTTAGTGCAACACGCAAAAATTAAAAGTTCACCTGCTACACCAGCAGCAAAACACAAAGCAAAAAGGGCTAAAAACAAAGGGGTTACCTTGTTTCAGCCCTATTCAATGACTTGTTTCAACCTTGCCCAAAGCGTGTATGAATATAATCACTTAGAAGAGATTCAAATTCTTCAGCAATATGGTTGCCACGCAAAGTTTTCACCTTTTTGCCCTCAATAAAAACGGGAGCCGCTGGATTTTCACCCATTCCAGGCAACGAAATCCCAATATCAGCATGTTTTGATTCTCCTGGTCCATTGACGATGCAACCCATAACCGCAACCTTCAACCCTTCAACACCAGGGTATTTTTTACGCCATACAGGCATATTTTTGTATAAATTCATTTCAATTTTTTGCGCTAATTGCTGAAAAACTGTCGAGGTCGTACGACCACATCCAGGACAAGCCGTAACAACAGGTAAAAATTGTCGGAATCCCATAACTTGCAAAAGCTCTTGAGAAACTCTCACTTCTCGTGTCCTATCTCCCCCAGGTTCAGGTGTTAATGAAATACGGATCGTATCTCCAATCCCTTGCTGTAATAAAATACCCATAGACACCGAAGAAGCAACAATACCCTTCGTTCCCATACCTGCTTCTGTCAATCCTAAATGGAGCGCATAATCACAACGCTCTGCCAAGGCAATGTAAACAGCAATGAGATCTTGTACATCACTCACTTTAGCAGAAAGAATAATTTTATCACGTCCTAATCCTAACTCTTCAGCCCAAATAGCCGAATGAAGAGCCGACTGAACGACAGCTTCCCGCATCACTTCAATGACAGATAAAGGTTTTTCCTGCTTAGCATTCTCATCCATAAGCCGTGTTAACAATACATTATCAAGGGATCCCCAATTCACACCAATGCGAATAGGTTTATTATACCGACAGGCAATCTCAATAATTTCCGCAAACTGACGATCCTTTTTTACGCCAAAACCAACGTTTCCAGGATTGATTCGATATTTTGCAAGCACCTCAGCGCATGCAGGATTTTCTGCTAAAAGTTTATGGCCAATATAATGGAAATCCCCTACCACTGGCACAACAACGCCTAACTGTTCTAATCGCTCCTGTATTTTGGGTACGGCAGCAGCGGCTTCATCACGATCAACGGTTATCCGAACCAGTTCCGAACCGGCTCGCCAAAGGGCAGCAATTTGTTCAGCTGTTGCATCAACATCGGCAGTATCAGTATTTGTCATTGACTGAACAACTATCGGGTTATTACCACCGACCATTACACCGCCCACCGCAACAGGAACAGACCAACGACGTTCAAAAGGTTTAGAGAAATAACATGCTGTGCTCATTAACATCCTCAAATTTTCAAAATTTGCATTTTCAAACATAATTTTGGCAAAATAAAAGCACAATTCAAAAAAAAATAAATTAAAGAGAATTATCTCATCGAGTAACAACTTTTGGCTTTTCCCATTGGCCACTAAGGAACGCAATCGATGCAACCTTTTAATCTTCAAGCCGTTATACAAAAGCCCCAAACACAACTTCAACTGTCTTCACGTAGTATAATGTAAACATCAAGGAGTTAACAAATGTGTCTATTTTCGCCTCATTCAAAAAATGCTAAAATTAAAAAACGCATTGCGCAATTAAAAAATGAACTCGTACCAGTGAACAACCATTGGCGTTTTCATGATAACAACAGCTTTGATAATCTCTCTAATATACTTGATACATGGAAACAAAAAGGCTGTCACGCGCTTTACCACCTCAATGAGCATGCTACAGAATTGAAAAAAAAAGTAAAAGAGAATCCTAAAACAACCATTGCATTAACCGCAGGAATAGCTTTAGCTGGTTTCTTGCTGATACGCAAAAATTAATAACACACCAACAACCAGCCTCTTTATAATGCCCGACTCAAAGCGGGCATTCTTCTATAGCTTTTAAAATGCTACAAAACACCATAACCATTTCAGTTTAAAAACGATTTCTTCACGCCCTAAAGGACGAATCCTCCTCTAGTACTTATTTATAAACAAACCAACTTCTCTCTATAGATTCCTACTGCTGACCACTTATATAGTTCATTTCATAGGCTCTCCAAGTCATGCCTGAAAATCTTCCTTTACTATCTTATCCTTGGTTTATGCAAAAGAAGACTGAAAGTAGACATAAACGACATTGTGTCTTTAATATGCATGAATATGCCTTATATCAAGGTACTAAAGGACAATGCTTTGCCTTACGACACTGCAAATAAGAGTTTAAAGAAGTGCATCATAACAAACCAAATGAAATCTTCTAAAGTGAATACCCACTTGCTATAAGTAAAGGGCATAAAAATAAAATTCAAAAAACCCAAAGTTTTAACCTCCAGAAACAGCACGCTGTGAAGTGTCCACATACGTAACCACAGACATACCAGGAATCAGCTTTTCTGCCCCCTCCTGACCAGGATCCAAAGCAATACGCACCGAAACACGTTGCGCAATTTTAATGAAGTTGCCAATTGTAGTATCCGTTTTTAACAATGAAAATTCTGAACCTGTCGCAGGTGCAAAACGAACCACACGCCCCGTTAATTTCTTATTGTTCAATGCATCAACAGAAAAAATAACAGGTTGTCCAACACGCATCTGAAAAAGTTGCGTTTCCTTATAATTGGCAATAATCCAAATATCATCAGAAATGACCGACACCAACTGCGTACCAGGCGAAACATATTGTCCTACCCGTGCACCAACCAACCCAACATAGCCTGTTCTAGGAGATAAAATCTTAGTATGATCCAGATTGAGCTTAGCCAATTCAACACCAACTTTTGCTCCTGCAACCTCTGACTGTAAATTTTGCCGTTCAAGATCCAATTGTTTTTGCAATTGACGTTTTGTTTCAAGGGCTGCTAATAATTGCGAAAGAGGACGAGAAACAGAACTCGAAGCATCACTAAAGTTTAGCTTCCTGCTTCCAGGAATAACATTGGAAAATGCTCGCGAACGCGCCAATTCTGCTTCTGCTGTATTAATTTCTCCCTGTAAAATCTGAGCCTGCAACTTAGTACTTGCAAGTTTTGCATTTTTTGAATCTAAAACAGCCTGTGCCCGTGCAAGCTGTTGGCGAAAGAGAGAATCATCGAGTTCAAATAACAGCATTCCCTTTTCAACTCTTTGATAATCTTGAACATAAATCCGTGAAATCACCCCAGAGATCTGTGAACTGACTAGGGTAACATTGCCCTTAATTGAAGCATTATCGGTTACTTGAATGGTACTGACAAAAGGAGGAAGCTTCCAAGCCCATAAAATCAGCAAAACACCCGTAACACCTGACAGGAATGCAACAATCGTCGCTTTTGATCGTAATGCTTTTATCATTTTTTGCACTCCTCTTCCATGATAGAGCTCCGTTTTTCGAATGCACCCCAAAAGCGTGATTTTAAAAGTATTTTGGCAAGAAAAATAGCAAATACAACCGTTGCAATATAAAAATAAAGACGAAAAACATCATCATAAGCAAAAATATTTGCCATTAATTTTAACTTCTCAATCAGTCTAGACACAGCTTGCTCACTCCCCAAAACATCAGGAGCAGAAACAGCATAAGAGGATGAAAATAGGGTACTCCCCCCACCTGAAATAAGGGGATCTGTGACAGCAATACCTTGTGTTAAGGACTCAAAATTCTTATGGGCGAAAAAAATTTGAAGACTGCCAAAAAAAGCCGAACCCATTAACCCCCCCGTCACTTGCGTCAACAGAAAAATAGCAATAAAACTTAAAACGTAACGTGGTCCTCGCTCACCAGCTATAACAAATCCCTTGAAAAGAGCAGGTGGCAAAAAAAGTGCATAACTAAAGCTCACCAGCCCTTGACTCAACATCATATCTCGCGGACTCGTTAAATGGCTTGCATAACTATCTAAATAAGTTCCGAGCGCCAAACAACCTAAAGATAAAAGATAAAAATAATCCTCACGCCCAGCACGTAAAAAAAAGACACAAACCGCTCCCCCTAAAAAGGTGCCCAATACAACAGCAAAATGCATAGGCATCATCTCACGATTTAACAAACCCATAAGATGAAAAAAGCCTGCTGCTAAACTTGATCGCTCTAATAAAAAAACGTGAAAAACAAATAAAATAAAAACGGATTGTACCATTTCTTTACTGAAAAGCCAACGTAAATCAATCAGCGGTTTTTCTCTATTAAGTTCAAGAATAGTCGCAATGGTCAAAGAAAAAACAGCGAGCGCAAGCCCCCAACCAATCCACGGTGCTTCATACCACCAATACAATGTGCCAACAGACATAATCATTGCATTGAGTCCAAGACCAAGTGCAATCAAACCGTAACTCACCCAATCTAACTTCTGAATAACCTTGCTGCGCACAACAGGAGTCAGTGGAAGAGCATAGATACATCCCAAACTGATAAGAACCAACCCCATTTCCATCGCTGAAAGACTCGAAAAACCACCACTTTCCAACAAATCAGGCGAAATCAAGCGTGATAAGGGTGCTGCTAAAGCTGCATTCATATAATTCAAACTAAGACCAATGGTAAACTTCTTTGCTGGTGCAAAAGCCTCCATCATATAAAGAAGCGCAAGTGAAGCCAAAGGTGCCGCGGCAATACCAGCAAAAAAGCGAATGATCAGAGCGGAACGCAAATCCGTCACAAATAACTGCAAAACACAAACCAAAACGAAACCAAGGATTGATAATTCAGCAAAAGCACGAAGCCCAAACTGGTAGCGGATCTTGATCAACATGATCGCAACGCTTACATTTGGTGCCATATAGGCAGCAACTAACCATGTAGTTTCCGTCAGAGTTGCGTGAAAGTCACCCGTAAGATGGAAAATGTTAGATTGAACAACATTGGCTCCTAAACCATAAGCCCATTGCAAAATAAAAGAGGCAAAAATATAAACAAAGCATTTTGGCAAAGGCCCTGCAAAGACAACACCAGGATGAGGAAAAGGCTTCCCTCCTCTTTTAGCAGACACAACCGTACTCTTTCTTCCGCTCATGTCGCCTTTTCCTGTATAATCCGTTATGCCTCTGTCAACACAGCATCAATAGCTGTCAACTGATGAAAAAATTCTTCTACCTTATGATTCTCCTCATCACTTGAATCCCCCTCTAATGTTGCTCGAACTTGCAAAATCTTTTGTTCCAACACCTCAAAAGAAAGATGCTCAACAGCAACAACTCTCTCTGCCAAAAGAGAGCATCCTGAAAGGGTAATATTAGCAACACCTCCACAGACAGCAAACAACTTTTCCCCTGCAGAGGTGCGAACGCGCACACTCCCCAACACAATACCTGCAATTAAAGGCGCGTGATACGCCATAACTGTTAGAGCACCTGACGCTGAAGGAAGAACAACAGATATCACCTTCTCTGAAAACACAATTTTTTCAGGTGACACAAGCTCAAACAAAAAATGCTCTTCTCTATCGTTTTCCACAAAAATCTCCACGAGGCTTGGTTGTTCTCTTTACAACAAGCATTCATTACAGATTTCTTCTTATGAAGAAGCCTCTGCAATGAGACGCTTTCCTTTTTCAATGGCTTCATCAATCGAACCAACCATATAAAAAGCCGCTTCCGGCAAATCATCATAATCGCCAGCACAAAGACCTTTAAAGCCTTTGATTGTGTCTTCCAAAGGTACGAGTTTCCCAGGTGAACCAGTAAAAGCTTCAGCGACATGGAAAGGTTGCGAAAGGAAACGTTCAATTTTACGCGCCCGCCCCACCAGCAACTTATCATCTTCAGAAAGTTCATCCATTCCAAGAATAGCAATGATATCCTGTAGAGCTCTATAACGTTGCAAAATGGTTTGAACTTGACAAGCAACCGTATAATGCTCTTCACCTACAACCAATGGATCCAACATGCGTGAGAAAGAATCGAGTGGATCAACTGCTGGATAAATACCCTTTTCAGCAATTGAACGCGAAAGAACCGTTGTTGCATCCAAGTGAGCAAAAGATGTCGCAGGCGCTGGGTCAGTCAAGTCATCAGCAGGAACGTAAATAGCCTGGACAGAGGTAATAGACCCTGTTTTCGTGCTGGTAATACGCTCTTGCAAAGCGCCCATGTCCGTTGCCAAAGTTGGCTGATAACCCACAGCAGAAGGGATACGCCCTAAAAGAGCTGAAACTTCTGCTCCTGCTTGCGTAAAACGGAAAATATTATCCACGAAAAAAAGGACATCCTGGCCTTCATCACGGAAACTTTCTGCAATAGTCAATCCTGAAAGAGCAACACGTGCACGCGCTCCTGGTGGCTCATTCATTTGCCCATAAACGAGCGCACATTTTGATCCTTCCGTTGAACCATTATTATCTTTTGGATTCACATTCACACGGCTTTCGATCATTTCATAATAGAGATCATTTCCTTCACGTGTACGTTCTCCAACGCCAGCAAACACGGAATACCCACCATGCGCTTTTGCAATATTGTTAATAAGCTCCATAATGAGAACGGTTTTACCAACCCCAGCACCACCAAACAAGCCAATCTTACCACCTTTAGAATAAGGCGCTAACAAATCAACGACTTTAATACCAGTGACAAGAATTTCTGACACTGTTGATTGCTCAACATATTCAGGGGCCTCTTGGTGAATGGAACGCATTTTAGTTGCTGCAATTGGTCCAACATTGTCAACTGGCTCTCCAATCACATTCATAATACGCCCAAGCGTTGCCTCTCCAACAGGAACACTGATCTGTGTTCCTGTATCAAAAACCTTTTGACCACGGATAAGACCATCCGTCGTATCCATGGCGATCGTGCGCACTGTATTTTCACCCAAATGCTGAGCAACTTCTAAAACCAATCGACTGCCTAAATTCTCTGTTTCTAATGCATTGAGAATATTTGGCAACTCACCTTCAAACTGCACATCAACAACAGCACCAATAACCTGTTTGATCTCACCAACTGCCTTTTTTTCACGCGTGTCTTTACGAGAAGTACGAACAGGATTAGAAGAATTCTTTACGGCAGCTTGAAATTTCGAGGCGACTTTTTTCACACCTGAACGAGCAGCTGATTTCTTTTTCTCAACTTTTGTGGCTTCCTTGCTTGACGTCACTGCTTTTACCATCAATCCTTACCTTTTCAATTTAAAGCGCTTCAGCGCCCGCAATAATTTCGATCAATTCCGTCGTGATTTGTGCCTGACGCTGGCGATTATAAGCTACGGTCAATTTATTAATCATTTCACCTGCATTGCGCGATGCATTGTCCATAGCAGTCATCTTCGCACCCATCTCACCAGCAACATTTTCAAGCAAAGCCCGAAAAATTTGCACAGAAAGATTGCGCAGTACAAGCGCATCCAAAAGAGAAGCTGCATCAGGCTCGTAATCATAAACAATCGATTGTAGATCTCCGCTTTTATCTGTTTTTCCAATAATCCCTCCAAAAGAAGCCATTGGGATCAAGCCAAAAGCTGTTGGACGCTGATTAATTACTGAAACAAATTCAGAGTAAAACAGGGTGCACACATCGAAGAGCCCCTCATTGAATAAATCAATGATCCGTTGGCTAATCATCGCCGCCTCTGCAAAACCAATCCGCTTTACAGAATGCAAATCAATGTGATCAACCATCAAAGCTTTATAATCACGCGATAAAATATCTGCTCCCTTTTTGCCTACGGTTAAAATTTTAACGGCTTTACCGGCAGAAAGAAGCGTCTTAATCTGTTCGCGTGCACGACGAGCAATCTGCACATTGAACGCACCGCACAAACCGCGCTCCGCAGTACACACAACCAAAAGATGCACATCATCTCGACCAGTACCACGCATAAGAGGAGGCGCATCAACTGTATCAACATCAGCAGCAACACTGGTTAAAATAGCATCCATCCGCTCGGCATAAGGACGCGCGGACTGCGCGACCTCTTGCGCACGATGCAACCTCGCCGCCGCAACCATTTGCATGGCTTTGGTAATCTTCTGTGTTGCCTTAACCGAGGCAATACGGTCTCTAAGATCCTTTAGTGATGCCATTCGAGCATTCCATCAATTCGTCACGAAAAATTTTTCGCGTAAGTATTAAGAACAGCAATCAACTTATTCTTGATATCATCGGTTATCTGTTTTTTGTCAGCAATTGCCTTCAAAAGATCTTGCTGGCTACTACGTAGGAGAGTTAAAAGCCCTTGTTCAAACCGAGTGACATCAGAAACAGCCAAGGAATCAAGATAACCGTTCACACCCGCAAAAATAACAACAACCTGTTCTTCTGTTTTCAATGGAGAAAATTGTGGCTGCTTTAAAAGCTCTGTCAAACGTTCACCACGATTTAAAAGGCGCTGCGTTGAAGCATCTAAATCCGAACCGAATTGTGCAAAAGCGGCCATTTCTCGATATTGTGCTAATTCACCTTTGATAGAACCAGCAACCTGCTTCATCGCCTTAATTTGCGCAGCTGAACCAACACGCGAAACAGAAAGACCAACATTCACAGCAGGACGAATTCCCTGATAAAACAAATTAGTTTCCAGGAAAATTTGCCCATCGGTGATCGAAATCACATTTGTAGGAATATAAGCAGAAACATCATTCGCCTGTGTTTCAATGACTGGCAAAGCTGTCAAAGATCCGGAACCATTTTCAGCATTCAACTTTGCAGCCCGCTCTAAAAGACGAGAATGAAGATAGAAAACATCACCAGGATAAGCTTCACGACCAGGAGGGCGACGAAGCAAAAGAGACATCTGACGATAAGCAACAGCCTGTTTTGAAAGATCATCATAACCGATCAAAGCATGCTGACCATTGTCACGGAAATATTCCCCCATTGCACAACCTGCAAGAGGAGCGATAAATTGTAGTGGAGCAGGATCAGAAGCTGTAGCCGCGACAATAATTGAATACTCAAGAGCCCCCTGTTCTTCCAAAACTTTAACGAATTGCGCCACCGTTGAACGTTTTTGACCAATAGCGACATAAATACAATACACTTTGTCCTGTTCCCGTCCCGCACCATTTTCGTGAAACGGCTTCTGATTTAAAAATGTATCGAGCAAAATCGCTGTTTTCCCCGTTTGACGATCTCCGATCACCAACTCACGCTGTCCACGTCCAATGGGGATGAGCGCATCAATAGATTTTAACCCAGTCGACATTGGCTCATGCACTGACTGACGCGGAATAATTCCTGGAGCCTTGACATCAACACGACGACGCTCTGTTGCCTTAATAGGTCCTTTACCATCTATAGGATTTCCAAGAGCATCAACAACACGCCCAAGCAAAGCTGGCCCCACAGGAACATCCACGATAGCGCCTAATCGCTTAACACAATCGCCTTCACGAATATCACGATCTGACCCAAAAATCACAACACCGACATTATCGATCTCCAAATTCAAGGCCATACCACGCACGCCATTTGAAAAGGAAACCATTTCACCTGCTTGAACATTATCCAAACCATAAACGCGGGCGATACCATCACCCACAGATAATACCCAACCAACTTCTGAAACTTCAGCCTTTTGGTCAAAGTTCTTGATTTGCTCTTTTAGAATTTTTGAAATTTCAGATGGTCTAATATCCATCAGCTGACCTCTTTTTTCAATGCAAGCTTAAGCGAAGATAATTTTGTTGCAAGAGACGCATCAATCTGAGACGATCCCACACGAACGATCAATCCACCAAGAATTGTTGGATCAACAAGGATGTGCAGCAAAACTTTTCCCCCAACGATACCTTCCAAAGCCACGCGCAACTCTTGTTCCTGATCAGAACGCAATGGACAGGCAGAAACAATCTGCGCTGAAATTTCCCTACGAGATAAAGCAACACGACGCTGAAAAGCATGTAAAATACCAAACACAGCACAAAGCCGACGGTTTACTGCGATAACACGCAAAAAATCACAAACAATCTGACCAGCGCCCTTATCAGCAAATCTGATGCTCTCGCAAACAGAATGCATCACCTTAACTTGCTCTTTTACTGGAAAGAATGGGCTCTGTACAAAGCGTTTTAAGTCTTCATTTTGATCCAATACAAGCAAAAAAGACCCCACTGCCTTTTCAACCTTTTCAACGACCTCTGCTTCTTGAACAAAATCAAAAAGCGCTTGTGCATAGCGCTGATCTACCAGTGGCAGCGGTATAAGAGAAAATGAATCCGACACGAAATACCGCCTCTTTCCCTTGAGCGACTCTCTGATAATTATCAGATGAAATGGATCAGACATCCCAAATTCTAAGAATCTTCTTCTTAAAACTCAGAACAAAGAACTTTCCGATTTTCTAGCATAGACATTACCGACTCGCAATACTCCAAATCGATGCTTTCTGAAAATTTTAAATAAAATATTCAAAATATTTTTAAAAAAGGAATTTTTTTTGAAAATATACTGCTTAACACCACAGTTTTTTGTGTCTCTTTTTGACATCCCCTAACAGATTTTTCAAATGCCTTTTTGCTCCATAAACTGTCTGAAACCAAAAGAAAAATGATCTTCTTCAATTTTAAAATAGGACATTCTTCTGAAAATGCTCTTTTGCCAAAAAACGCTACAGAAAAATGTATTATTTCAAGTTTCTAAGCAAATGATAATAACGGATGTGCTCCTTAAAAGAAAAAAATGTCATTTTTTCTTAAAATTATCCTTCTTTTAATAAAGCGTCTTTTAAACAAATAGCCTCCACGTTATATCGCTTTGCTTTCAGAGAAAGCTTTGCGGATCAATATCGATCTGTAGTCGAACTGAAGAAGGAATTTTTGGCGCACTTGCAAGCATCGCACGAATAAACCCTTGTATATCGAAAGAACGTTGCCCTTGCAGCAAAAGCCGAAAACGATAACGCCCCCGAATAAGAGCCAACGGTGCTTCTGCTGGTCCCATCAATGAAATATTTTTCTCCCGTGGTGTAACTTGGCGCAACGCACGTGCATAATGTTCTGCTGCTTGACGTTTTTCTGAAGACACAATCAAAGAGGCAAATCGTCCATAAGGTGGAAGATGATAATGCTGACGCATGGCAATCTCATGCGTATAAAAATCCTCACGTTGTTGCGAAAGCAAGGCTTGTATCACTGGATGATCGGGCTGATAGGTTTGCAATAATCCTAAACTTTCTAACCCCATACGCCCTGCTCTTCCGGTAACCTGAGACAAAAGTTGAAAGGTACGCTCACTCGCACGTAAATCACCATTCGCAAGGCTAAGATCTGCATCAATCACACCTACTAAGGACAACTCAGGAAAATGATGCCCCTTAGCGGCTAACTGTGTTCCAATCACAATATCAACATCACCATTTGCAATTGCTTGCAATTCACTTCGCAACTGACGAACCCCACCTTTTAAATCAGTTGAGAGAATCAACAATCGCGCCTGTGGAAAAAGCTCCCGTGTTTCCTCTGCAATCCTTTCTACTCCGGGTCCGCAAGCCACGAGATGGTCTAAAGTCCCACATTCAGGGCATGCTTCCGGAAGAGACTGAGAATACCCACAATGATGACATTTAAGTTGCCCTTGCAAACGATGCTCAACCAACCAACTTGAACAGTCTCTACAATGAAAACGATATCCACAAACTCGACACAAAGTTAAAGGCGCATAACCACGGCGATTGAGAAAAAGGAGTGCCTGTTCACCTTTCTCGAGTGTTTGTATCAAAGCATGTTCAAGAGCAGAAGAAATAAAACGCCCTTTTTGCACTTCCCCTTGACGCATATCAACCACCCGCAACTGTGGAAGTGCTGCTTCTTTAAAACGCGATGGCAAATGCACCTTTTGATAACGACCTCTTAAAACATTAGCCTGACTTTCAATCGACGGTGTCGCTGAGGATAAAATAACAGGGAAATGCTCGAAAGAAGCCCGTGCAACCGCCATATCACGCGCATGATAAAAAATGCGCTCTTCCTGTTTATAAGCACCATCATGTTCTTCATCGACAACAATCAATCCAAGCTCATGAAAAGGGAGAAAAAGCGCCGAGCGTGCTCCAGCCACAACCCGCACTCGTCCTTCTGCAACTTGCCGCCACACACGTTCCCGACGACGCGGTGCCAAATCTGAATGCCACTCTGCCGCCGATGCTCCAAAGCGCGCATGAAAACGATCTAAGAATTGCTGTGTTAAAGCAATTTCTGGCAATAAAATCAAAACCTGCTTGCCACACATGAGCGCTTGAGAAACCGCTTCAAAATAAACTTCCGTCTTTCCTGAACCAGTAACACCATCAAGCAAAAAAACTTGAAACTGAGAAGATAACACACCTTCTCGTAACAATGCTGCTGCTTCATTCTGCGTTCCCTCTAATACGGGGGGACAAAAATCAGGATCAGGCATCGCAACAAGAGCAGGAGCAGGTATCATAACATCCTTAAAAACCCCAAGCGATTTTAACCCTTCAACAACGGAAACAGAAGTTTCTGCCGCATGCGCAAGACCAGAACGTGTCCAAACCCTACCATCGCGTGCCAATTCCAAAACCCGTAATCGCGCTGGTGTTAAACGTCTTACATCCCCCCCACAATACTGCAACCCTGGCATCTGTGCTTCCGGTTCTAAAGCAGCCGGCACACACAAAACCAACCGTGCAATGAGACCAAAAGGAGTCATCGTATACTGACTAACAAAACGCAAGAATGTAATCATCTCTGTCTTTAATGGTGGGCAATCAAAAACAGAGAGGATAGAGCGTAATTTTTCATGCGCCACAGCTACAGAACTTTGCCCATCCTTTGCTGTCTGCTCTCCAACGTCCACCACAAGACCACAAACTTTGCGTCCCATCACTGGAACACGAACAAAAGAACCAACTTCAACCTCCATAGAAGATGGAACCACATAACTATAAGCATGAGCAACAGGAAGAGGCACTAATACTGAAACAATCTTTTTCTCTGTCACTTTTGGCTTCATTTTATACCAACTTTTATACGAACCTTTTATAGAACATCTCTACAGCTTATCTTTTAACACTGTTTTGAAGAATCCTTTGCGTAGTTTATCTTTCCACCCCTACCGATAATACCTTATCAATAATGATTCTTTTCAACGCGCCTCATAACTAAAACACAAACAAAAGCGCTACATCTCTTTTAGCAGATAGTGCTTCATAACGATAAGTATCAGCAACAAAAAGAAGCACTAAAGTCGAAACATTTTTTTCTGTTACATTTGTTTTATTTTTGTACCGAATCTTTCATATCAATTTCTTTGCCAACGATAAGCATTTTCAAAATGAATTTAATACGAACACCGTAAGCGCTAGCACTATAAACAAACCCTTCACACATTTTGCCCCATTCCCAATTTATGTCTCAACTTATCATATCCTTTCTCTTGCTTTTGCGATAAACAATAGCGCATAACAAAAACAGGATGAAACATTAAAGACTTTGAATCAAAGAGCTAAAAAACAAGGAGATTGGACATGAAGTTTTTTGTGGACAGCGCCAATATTGACGAAATCAGAGAATTACAAAATTTTGGTCTTGTCGATGGTGTTACTACAAACCCTTCCCTCATTTTGAAATCAGGATGCAATATTTTTGATGTTACAAAAGAAATTTGTAACATTGTCAATGGTCCCGTTTCTGTCGAAGTTGCAGCAACAGAATTTTACAATATCATGGAAGAAGCGGCTATCTTAGAAAAAATTGCCGACAATATTTGCATCAAACTTCCTTTAACATTTGACGGACTGAAAGCATGTAAAGCCCTGACACAACGAGGAGTAAAAACAAATCTCACACTTTGTTTTTCTGCCACTCAAGCTTTATTGGCAGCCAAAGCAGGAGCAACATTTGTTTCACCGTTTGTTGGAAGAATCGACGACTGTGGAGTGGATGGCAGTCAACTGCTTCATGAAATTCGTACAATTTATGACAATTATGGTTTTGAAACACAAATTTTGGCAGCGTCAATCCGCACCGTCAATCATGTCAAAGAAGCAGCACTAAGCGGTGCAGATGTTGCAACTGTTCCACCAGCAACTTTAAAAGCACTAATCAAGCATCCTTTAACCGATAAAGGCTTGCAAATATTCCTCGATGATTGGAAAAAAACCGGACAAAATATCGCTTAATGTTTTGAAAGGTCTTTTGAAAGCAACATAAAAATTTGTTCAGCTAACTCTTCAGCTGCGCGCTTTTGCGCATTTTCTTCTGCTTGTGTCGTTGCATATTCCTGACGAGGACGTTCAAAAGATACATTCACTGTTCTCATTCCTTTGGCAACAGGAGTATCTTTCATATCCCTTAAGACATAGAAAGCTTTGCTTACCACAGTTCCAACGGAATTCCGCCCACTTCCATTTTTATCGAGACCAACCTCTATCTGCATAGATTCCTTTGTAAACGTGGATGTCTGCAATGCCAATTGATAAGCTGAAGCGGAAGGTTTACTCCCATTTCCATACAGAAGAAACAACAAACGGTTGCGCACCATTTGACCAAAACGATCTGAAGGCTCTTCAACGATAATGGATGCAAGCTTTTCAGTCAGCCCCAAAGAATTTTTGTCCGAAGACCGACCATAAGAAATAGCATCTACTGCATTCCCTGTCGTCGAAATCTGCGACACTTGACGATAAAGGGGTTCAACTTTGCACCCACATAAAAGTATGGACAAACCAGCTAAAACCAAAGGAACAACAGTTTTAAAGAACAACATTCACAATCCTTTGTGGAACAATAATCATTTTTTTTACAGATTTTTCGACCAGATTCGCCTGTACAAAATCAAGAGCTAAAACAGCTTCTTCAATCATCTCTTTACTTGCTGTTGCTGCAACAGTCACCTCACCGCGCTTTTTACCATTAATCTGTACTGGCAAAGTATAACACTCTTCAATGATTAATGCGGAATCATAAACAGGCCAAGGAAGCTCACAAATCAGATTTTCTCCTCCTAAAGCAGCATGACATTCTTCTGCTAAATGAGGCATCACAGGTGCAATCATAGCAAGGAAAAAATCCATTGCCTGACGTAAAGCTGCCTTCATTTCATCCTCAACACTTGCTACCTTGTTCAACAATGGCGCCAAAATATTCAAGAATTCATAAAGGCGTGCAATCGCCCGATTAAACGCAAATTTTTCCAAATCATCTTCCACGGCGCAAAGCACGCGATGCGCTGCTTTTGAGAGTTTCAAAGCAGCACCCTGATGCCCTGCACAAGGTACCACATCCCTTAAAATCGGAGCACTCAAAGCTACACAGCGCCAAACACGCTGTACAAAACGATATGCTCCCTCAACACCAGATTCTGTCCAGATGACATCCCGCTCAGGAGGAGAATCCGACAAAACAAACCAGCGCACGGTATCGGCTCCATAGGATGCAATAATATCATCAGGATCAACAACATTCTTTTTTGATTTTGACATTTTTTCAATCAAACCAATCGTCACTTCACTTTGATCGGTTAATTTATAAGCTCGACGTTTTCCATCCTTTTCAACAATCGAAATTTCTTCTGGCGAAACCCACCCCTGATCATCCCGATAGGTTTCATGAACAACCATACCTTGGGTAAAAAGCCCCTTAAAGGGTTCATCAAGAGTTACATGGCCGATCAATTTCATGGCACGCATAAAAAAGCGCGCGTAGAGAAGATGTAAAATTGCATGTTCAATTCCACCAATATATTGTTGCACAGGCAACCATTCAGTTATTGCCTTTTGGTCGACTGGTTCTTGTACCCAAGGTGCAGTAAAACGCGCATAATACCAAGAAGAGTCAACAAATGTATCCATTGTATCAGTTTCGCGTTTAGCAGGCTGTCCACAAGAAGGACAGACAACTGTTTGCCATGTTTTATGACGTACAAGAGGATTGCCAGGCAGATCAAAAGTCACATCATCAGGTAGCACAACAGGCAAATCAGCGCGCGGCACAGGAACCACCCCACAGGCAGCACAATGGATCATAGGAATCGGACATCCCCAATAACGTTGACGCGAAACCCCCCAATCGCGTAGTCGAAATTGCACTGTCTTTTTTCCCTGAGGCTGGCCATGGAGCACTTGTTTCTCAAGACAGTCTGCCGCAGCTTCAAAAGCTTGTTGCGGTGTTAAACCATCCAAAAATCCTGAATTTATCATCACCCCATCACCAGTATAAGCCGTTTCAGCGATCATAAAATCCTTGGCATCAGTTCCCTCTGGTAACACCACTGGTCGCACTGGAAGATCATATTTGCGTGCAAAATCTAGATCTCTTTGATCATGGGCAGGACAACCAAAAATAGCGCCTGTTCCATAATCCATGAGAACAAAATTGGCGATATAAACGGGAATACGCACTGTTTTATCAAAAGGGTGAACAGCCAAAAACGATGTGCGAAACCCTTGTTTTTCAGCAGTTTCAAGTGCTTCAGTTGTCACTCCACCACATAGACAATTTTCGATAAAAGCACCAAGCGCTTTATCCTTTTGCGCTAAAGCTTGCGCGATGGGATGATCGACAGACAGCGCCAAAAAAGAAGCTCCAAAGAGCGTATCAGGTCGCGTTGAGTAACAGACAACTTCATTAAACGCCTCATAAACATCATTGGTCACCTCTACTGTCTCTAAAGCCCAACGAATCAACAAGCCTCGTGACTTTCCAATCCAGTTTTTTTGCATAATGCGGACTTTTTCTGGCCACTGTTCAAGTTTTTCAAGCCCTGCCAATAAATCTTCACTAAAATCACTAATTTTGAAAAACCACTGCGTCAATTCACGCTGCTCAATCAATGCACCAGAGCGCCAACCACGCCCATCAACAACCTGCTCATTTGCCAAAACAGTCTGATCAACAGGATCCCAATTGACCTTAGCCACTTTGCGCGTAACCAACCCTTTTTCATAAAAGTCAAGGAACAGCATTTGTTGACGGTGGTAATAGTCTACATCACAAGTTGCAAATTCGCGCGACCAATCCAGAGAAAACCCTAAGCGCTTTAATTGCCCGCGCATAACTGCAATATTTTGATAGGTCCACGTTTTTGGGTGCACTTTATTTTGCATAGCTGCATTTTCAGCTGGCATACCAAAAGCATCCCACCCCATGGGATGAAGCACATTAAACCCCTTTGCACGTTTATAGCGTGCAACAACATCCCCCATCGCATAATTGCGCACATGCCCCATGTGAATACGCCCAGAAGGATAGGGAAACATCTCTAAAACATAATATTTTTCACGCCGATCCTCTTGAACTGTCTGAAAAGTTTTCTTTTCATCCCAAATCGCTTGCCATTCTTGTTCTCGGGCACGTGGATTATAGCGTTCGCTTACATTATAACGTTCAATCGTCATTCCCATTATACTCTTTAAATAAAATTGAACCAAAAACTTGTATTATGCTTCACCATGGATTAAGCCCACCGTCAACATTTTCAGTAACTCTTTTACAAAGTTTTTACAAATCATTGCTCCATTCCTGAAAAAAACAGAAAGAATGCAAATATATGAACACATTCTATACCGCTCCTGATATGTCCTCTATTGAAGCGTGGAAAAATATTCAAAAAGACATTGCTGAAATATGTCAAGAAACGCATCGTTCCTTAGAAGAGGTTCAACTTCTAGCTGTTTCAAAAACTGTATCTGCAGACAACATTATTCCTCTTTTGCAAGCAGGCCAGTCTCTTTTTGCCGAAAGCCGTGTGCAAGAAGCAGCTGCAAAATGGCCTAGCTTGCGTCAACAATTTGATCCCATTGAACTTCATCTTATCGGTCCTTTACAATCCAACAAAACAGAACAAGCTGTCAAACTTTTTGATGTCATTCAAACGATTGATCGCGAAAAAATAGCTAAATATTTAGCTAAAGAAATGCAGAAACAAAAAAGACATCTTCCCTGCTATGTTCAAGTTAATATCGGGTTAGAACCGCAAAAAAGCGGCCTTGCACCGCAAGAGGTGATCCCTTTTGTCACCCAATGCAAAAATCAATATGGACTCAACATTATCGGTCTTATGGCGATCCCGCCAGTAGAGGAAAACCCTGGTCCCTATTTTGCCCTTTTAGCAAAACTTGCAAAAAAAGCCGGTCTTCAAAAACTTTCTATGGGAATGTCCAGCGACTTCAAAATTGCTCTTCAATTTGGCTCTAACATTCTTCGCATTGGCTCAGCTCTGTTTAGAAAACATTCCGCTTGATCCAATTTTAATGAATGAAAGTACTGCATTTAAGCATCAAAAACAGCAGTAAAATGCTTCTTTGAAAGATAACCTGTATAAAATTTTAAAAATTGCCGCTCTGATCTATATAGTATATTCTAAATCTAAAAATAAAGCTTTTAATTTGAGCAGAGACCTACTGCGGAGTTTTGTCCCAAAAATAAAAGTACAGTGGTTAATTTTTCCAAACAATAAACTCAAGGGAGGGGAATATGTCTGAAAAAATCTATCCAGTACCAATTGATATCAAAAAAAATGTCTTTATCAATGAAGATACCTATAAACAGTGGTATCAAGAAAGCATCCATGATCCAGAAACCTTCTGGGCAAAACATGGGCAACGTATTGAATGGTTTAAACCTTATACAAAAGTAAAAAATACTTCTTTCGACGGAGATGTATCAATTCAATGGTACGAGGATGGAATAACAAATGTCGCCTATAATTGCATTGATCGCCATTTAAAAACCCGTGGTGACAACATTGCACTGATTTGGGAAGGAGATAACCCCTATCATGATAAAAAGATAACTTATAATGCGCTTTATGAATATGTTTGTCGTTTTGCCAATATCTTAAAGAACCACGGCGTAAAAAAAGGTGACAAGGTTACCATTTACCTACCGATGATCCCCGAAGCAGCCTATGCCATGCTCGCCTGCGCCCGCATTGGCGCTGTTCATTCGGTTATCTTTGCTGGCTTTTCTGCTGAAGCAATAGCAGGACGCATTATTGATTGCGAATCAACCTTTGTCATTACTGCCGATCAAGGCTTGCGTGGAGGAAAACAGATTAACTTAAAAGACAATGTTGACCATGCTATTAACATAGCAGCCCACCACAACGTGCATGTGGATCAAGTCATGGTCATACGGCGTACCTGTGGAACAATTAATTGGGTCAAAGGACGTGATTTTTGGTACCATGAGGAAATAGCTCATACCAAAACAGATTGTCCAGCAGAAAAGATGAACGCTGAAGAGCCACTTTTTATTCTTTATACCTCTGGCTCAACAGGAAAACCAAAAGGTGTTTTGCATACAACAGGTGGCTATCTTGTGTATGCATCTATGACACACCAATATGTTTTTGATTATCATCCTGATGAAATTTACTGGTGTACTGCTGATATTGGCTGGATTACTGGTCATTCTTACTTGATTTATGGACCTTTATGCAACGGTGCTACCACTTTAATGTTTGAAGGGACACCAACCTTTCCCAATCATGGCAGATTCTGGGAAATTGTCGATAAACACAAAGTCAATACGCTCTACACCGCACCAACAGCTATTCGCGCGTTAATGGGTGCAGGAAATTCATTTGTTGAGCACTCTGAAAGAACATCCTTGCGTCTTTTAGGTACCGTGGGCGAACCTATTAATCCAGAAGCATGGGAGTGGTTTTATCATACAGTTGGAAACAATCGCTGCCCCATTCTCGATACATGGTGGCAAACAGAAACAGGGGGGCATATGATTACGCCTCTACCCGGTGCAACACAACTCAAAGCAGGATCAGCCACACGCCCTTTTTTTGGTATTCAACCTCAACTCATTGATAACCAAGGAAATATTCTGGAAGGTGAAGCAGAAGGCAATCTCTGTATCGTAGATTCATGGCCTGGACAAATGCGCACACTCTATAATGATCATGAGCGCTTTATTCAAACCTATTTTTCTATCTATAAAGGGAAATATTTTACAGGCGACGGTTGTAAACGCGATAGTGATGGCTATTATTGGATTACAGGGCGGGTTGATGACATTCTCAATGTCTCTGGACACAGGCTAGGAACAGCTGAAATTGAATCAGCACTTGTTTCTCATCCCACTGTTTCAGAAGCGGCCGTTGTTGGTTATCCTCATCCCATTAAAGGACAGGGAATTTACAGTTTTGTCACCTTAATGGAAGGCACAACGCCAAATGAAAAGTTGCAGAAAGACCTCATTCAACATGTCAGAAAGGAAATAGGATCTATTGCCATATTGGATAAAGTTCAATTTGCCCCTCAGTTACCAAAAACACGATCGGGAAAAATTATGAGACGTATTTTGCGAAAAATCGCCGAAAACAATTTTGATAATCTAGGAGATATTTCAACCCTTGCCGAACCACAAGTCATTGATGATCTGATTGCCAATCGCCAAAATAAAGAAACTACTACTTAACACAAAACATTAACAATAGCTTTAGCCTTTCTGTTATCCTAGCATTTCCGTTAAAATCATCGGTGAAAGTAAAAAGGGGAACGTAACAATCAAGGAGACTTTTAATGTTTCTGAAAACAGACACTATTTCTCAATAACAAACAAAAAATGATTGCAGCTAAAATCTTTAAAACTATGGAGTATGAATTCTAACAAGTACCAAAGCAATAAGTACAAAGTATCTTTGCTAACCGCTAAACGAGAAAAATCACTGCTGAGCAAAAAAACAGACATAGTAGTTCTCATGTTTCTTCTAGAAACACCTTGGAATTCCTGCTAAAATCATAAATATAGGTAAAAAGAGAAATGCAAGAATTGATAGTATTTTTACAGATAATACTTCTCAATAATAAACTGGAAACGATAAAAATTATTGAGAACTATGAAGTATGAAGCTAACAAGAGCCTAAAGCAATGAAAGCAAAGGTCTTTATAATGATGCAATATAAAAGCAAAAGTGGGAACGAAAAGTGATTCATTTTGAAAACGTCGGTCTGCGCTATGGAATGGGCCCTGAGGTTCTGCGTGATATTAGCTTTCATATTCCTCCCGGATCATTTCAATTTCTCACTGGCGCCTCTGGAGCAGGGAAAACATCATTAATGCGTCTTATGTTTTTGGCGCTCAAACCAACCCGCGGTCATATTGATTTATTTGGAAACGATACAGCATTACTTAAACGACAGGAACTCCCCGCACTACGACAACGTATCGGTATCGTCTTCCAAGATTTTCGTTTACTCGACCACATGACCACTTATGAAAATGTCTCTTTGCCTTTACGTATTAAGGGGCAAGAAGAAGCAACTTATCGCAGTGAAGTTGAAGATCTTCTTTGTTGGGTAGGCCTTGGTGATCATATTCATGTTTTACCACCAGTCCTTTCTGGTGGGGAAAAACAAAGAGCAGCTATTGCACGTGCGCTCATTGATCAACCTGAAATCCTTCTTGCCGATGAACCGACAGGAAACGTTGATCCACCTTTGGCAAAACGTTTGCTACGCTTGTTTATTGAATTAAACCGTTTTGGAACAGCTGTTATCATTGCCACCCATGATATTGCACTGATGGAACAAGTTGTAGCACGGCGGATGCTTCTCCATAATGGACGGATGACAATTCATGAATAAGTCTTTCCCAATTTTTACAAGCGATCAAAAAAACACTACTGCTATTATTCCCAGCGGCAACATTTCTGGACAAGCACTAGTTGCAGTGATTGCTATTATGACATTTCTCTCAAACCTCACATTAATCGGTGTTGATTTAATACAGCATGCTGCTAACAGTTGGAGCAATCAAATTAGCTATGAAGCAACGATTCAAATACGCCCCATTGAAAATATTGATATCGAAACAGCCCTCCATGATGCAGTTAAATTAGTTAAAACATTTCCTGGTGTAAAAGATGCTACGATTATTGACAAAAACGCCACTGAAAAGTTGCTCGAACCATGGCTTGGAACAGGTTTAGATTTAAGTGAATTGCCACTTCCCCGACTAATCATCGTAACATTGAAAGAGAATGAAAAAATCAATTTTCGTGCAATCAATCATGCAATAAAAACAAAAATTCCAGGAAGTCAGTTTGATAGTCACCGTGTTTGGATAAACCGTCTTGCAACAATGGCACACACAACTGTTTTCATTGGTTTTGCAATTTTAACATTGGTTCTAGGTTCACTGATACTCACGATTATCTTTGCCACATGCAATGCACTGGCAGAGAATGCACATATTATCAATGTCTTATATTTCCTCGGAACTGAAACTTTTTTCATTGCGCGACAATTTGACTGGCATTTTTTTAAAACTGCACTACGCGGTGCATTATACGGCGGTGTTACAAGCACATTCCTATTCGCTGCTTTTGTCTTTTGGACAAACTACAACCTAGGGAGAGTGGAAACTAGCCAAGTAACTGCTTTATTTGGACATTTTTCTATAAGTTCCATCCCTTACGGAAAAATCATTGGCCTTATTTTTTTCGTTTCTTTTCTTACCATGCTTACAAACCGGATAACTATTCTAACACAACTTAAAAAAATCGACCAATGCGAAAACGGCTTATTTTAATTTTATGACTCACGACTCATATAGTCCCAAATCATTGACGCACGATAATCTAGAGCATCCCCTGAAAAAGTATACCGTATACAATCCATGGTATTCACGCTGCTTGTTTAGCTATTTTCCACCGACAACACTTGCTCTTTTAATAATCATTCTCATCTTTTGTGCCAGTTTCGTTGTTTTTTCTGAAAAAACCGAACAGCTTCAACCACCAAATCCTTTGCCGAAAGCTGATGCAATCATCGTTCTTACAGGGGGAGAAAACCGAATAGAGACAGGGTTAAATCTCTTACAGCAGGGGCTTGGGTTACGACTCTTAATCAGCGGGGTAAACACGACAACAAATCTGAAAAGTTTCATGCACAGCATGCATATTAGTCCACAGCTTTTTGCATGTTGCGTTGACATCGGTAAAGCGATTAATACAAAAGGAAACGCCAAAGAAAGCGCAGCTTGGATCAAAAAACATCACTATCAAACAGTTTATATCGTTACCCACGATTACCACATATGGCGCTCTTTGCGTGAACTTAAATATTTAAGGCCTGACATCAATTTCATCGCCTATCCTGTTAAAAAGAGCAAAATTAAAAGCACAATACAACAGATCAATCAAATACGCATTCTTATATTCCAATATGTCAAAACTATCGAAGTGTACATAAGAACCGCATTCTAAGCTGCACAACTGGTTTTCTAAAAATCTTCCCCAGCTCTTCACTCTATAAACTGTATTCATACAGCATTTTAGATCACAGACACAATAAACTTCTTTTTACACGATAGTTATCACTAAAACCGTACCCTCTTCATACCAATCCGTTTGAGTCTGAATCATTTTCCACTCAGATTAATTTTCGTACAAAAATTTAAAATTGTTGCCCAAAACAAAAATAACACCCCCCGTATAAATTTCGCCTACGACAGTTTCTCAAATTTGAAAATAAAAACAATTCTTTTGCATTCAATTACCGAAAAGGGAGAGTATGCTGCAAGCCTCTTGATTCTTCTCACCTATATTGAACCTATTAATCGTAGATGAAGAGTCTGTATTGTTGCTTGTCATATTCAAATCATTTTACATAAAATATTATGACTATTCTTAGAATACATAAACTTTCTAAAGATGATAAACTTCTTGTGGAATAGACTTATAAAATTGAATATTCTCTTCACAATCTTTTCTATTGATACAAACTTTATATTAGCTGTACCGCCTATAATCATTGCAATGACTGCAAATCAAAAACACGACAAGAATTAAGATATGTATGCTCTTCATGATACCCTCCCAACAAACACATCCCTTTAGACGATACAATAAAAAGATTTAAGGGATTTTACGCTAACAATTATGATGATTTGCCAGATGCTGTTTTATAAGGATCGCTCGATTGCTGAAATCATTAAAAGAGAAAGTATCTTACTATAAAGTCTTCTTCATCAAAGGAAGTTTGTAACGAATATTTGCCGTTAAAGAGTACAAATGCCCCTTGTATAGGAACTTTGTGGAGGTCGCTTCTTACACTTTTCAATCACCGCAATAAAGAGCAGAAAAAACATCTACTTCACCTGCCATGCTTACAAGCTGTTTTATTGAAGCATGCATTCCACACAGTCTTTCCTTCTTGGTCAATCCTACATCCAGCATGAACACGCAACAACAACCACATTCTCCATAATTGTCGAAGCTTAATCACGCGAAAGAGCAACAAAGGGGTCAAGCCGTGAAGCTTGTCGCGCTGGCGAAAAGCCAAAACATATCCCGATGAGAGTCGAAAAAGTAAGAGATATGATAATCGAATCAGTTGTGTAAATCAGATAGATAGGTGCATTAAAGAGAAAAAACAAACCACCAATAGAAAGTCCAAACAGAATTCCCAAACTACCCCCAATGATACAAACTAAAATTGCTTCAATTAAAAATTGCTGCAAAATATCACTCTGACGTGCACCAACTGCCATACGCACCCCAATTTCATTGATCCGCTCCGAAACAGTAACCAGCATAATATTCATCACTCCGATACCTCCAACGATCAGCGAAATAGCTGCAATTGAAGACACTAAAAGCGTTAAAATATGTGTGCTTTCCATGATACGATCACGAAATAGCTGAGAATTTCTAATGAAAAAATCCTCTTTACCATGGCGCATAATTAAAAAACGCCGTACCATAGTCTCCGCCAAATTTGAATCAACACCATCAGCAACCTTAACCGTAATTGCACGAACCTGCGTTGTTCCAAGAAAACGCGTTTGTACGGTTGTATAAGGCAAATAAATTTGCAACGTATTCGATGTGCCCCCAGTGTGTTGCGGATCTACCACACCAACAATACGTGCTGGAACCTTTCCAACATGCACCACTTTCCCAAGTGGACTCTCATGACTATGGGGGAAAAGAACAGAAAGCGCCTCTTTTTCGATCACTAAATCAACTGCTCGATCATGCACACTTTTCTGATCAAACAAGCTTCCTTGAACAGCATTGAGTCCTTGTGTCTGAAAGAATTGTTCTCCCACCCCTGCAATCACAGCATTGGCCTCAATTGCACCAAAACGTACCGTAGAATTTGCTGAAATCTGAGGTGTTACACCAGAAACATAGGGCAATCCGGAAAGAGCCTCTGCATCAGCTTCAACCAAGCTGGTTATTTTCTCTGATTGTGGATCAGAAAAGCTTTTTCCAGGCAAAATTGTCAATGTATTAGAACCCAAACTTTTAAAATTTTCTAAGATTTTTTCTCGTGTACCATTCCCCAAAGCAACCATTGCAATAATCGCAGCGATACCGATAATCACTCCAAGCATCGTTAAAAAAGTCCGCATTCGGTGCGCATTCATTGCCAATAACGCCATAACAAATGCCTCACGAAATCGCTCGGTAAAAGAACGAAAAAAACCAAGTGGTTGTTCATTTTTTAGACTTTGTTCTCCATGAAAAGATTGGCCTTTCGTCTTTGTTTTTTTAACTTTTAACCCATTATCAGCAATAATCTCTCCATCACTAATTTCGATAATACGATCTGCTCTTTTAGCCACCTGCATATCGTGCGTTACCATGATAATTGTGCGCCCTTCTTGATGAAGCTCATCCAAAATACGCAACACTTCTTGGCCACTCTGTTTGTCTAATGCACCGGTTGGCTCATCAGCAAGGATAACCTCCGCATTATTCATGAGAGCACGTGCAATTGACACACGTTGTTGCTGACCGCCTGAAAGTTGGTTTGGACGATGATTTATCCTATCCCCCATACCTAAGCGTGTTAAAAGATCTTGAGCACGTTTTTTTCGTTTTTCCGGTGCATATCCGGCATAAATAGCTGGAATTTCAACATTGCCAAGCGCTGTCAATTCACTCAGCAAATGATAGCGCTGAAAAATAAATCCAAAATGATTGCGCCGCAAAGCTGATAATTCATCAGCAGAAAAAGAAGCTGTTTCTTTCCCTGAAATCCAATAACGACCAGAACTTGCTCGGTCAAGACAGCCTAAAATATTCATCAACGTGGATTTTCCTGAACCGGAAGCTCCCACAATTGCTACCATTTCACCACGTTTAATAGTAAGATTGATACCTTTCAAAACAGTGACAAATGTCTCTCCCGCAGGAAACTTGCGCACGATATTTTCCAAAATGAGGATAGCATCTTCTTGCTCTGCTTTCATGCTTTAGCTCTCATCTTCGCTGTGTTCGTCAGGCACATCTGGCATCGTCCCGTCGCGCGAACCGGTAATAACCACATCACCCTCATGAAGCCCTGAAACAATCTCTGCCATAACTTTGTTATTGAGCCCAACAGTCACTTGTTTTGCAACCACTTTATTTTTCCCCACCAAAAGAGAAACCCATGCTTTACGCTCTTTTGTTTCATCACGTAAAGCATCACTTGGAACCAACAAAACATTTTGAGCACGCCCTAAAATAATATGAACTTGAGCGGTCATATAAGTTCGCAGAAAGTTATCTTTATTATCGACATGCACAATCCCATTATAATAGATAGCCGATGTCATTAAAGAGTTAGAGCCTCCTATCATACCGGGATTAATACTTACATCAGAACGGATTGATTCAGGAGCAGGCTCTACCCTTTCTAAAGTTCCTTCATAACGACGCTGTGAATCACCCAAAACTGTAAAATAAAGGGGTTGTCCAGCTTGAACCTTAAGAACATCAGCTTCTGAAATTTGTGCTTTGACAGTCATTTTTGACAAATCACCCAAAATAACAATTGTTGGTGCCGATTGAACAGCATTAACATTCTGCCCTTTTTCTACAACCGTTGCTAAAACTGTTCCCGCTGAAGGAGCGGTCACCCGCGTATATCCTAAATTGACCTCTGCACTTTCCACATCAATTTGTGCTTGTGTAATTTGCTCTCGAAGCTGAACAATTTGCGCTTCGCGTATTTTCACCTGTGTTGTAGCATCATCTAGGTTAGACTGTGCAGTCGCATGTATTTTGATCATTTGTTTCTGACGCTCTAAGTTTTTCTGTGCAAGAGCGAGATAGGCTTCTTGTTCTTTCAAGCTCGCATAATGGTGGGACAATGCTGCTTTTTTTCTTTTCAGATCGTTTTCTTGATCTGTAGGATCAATTTCTGCTAAGAGATCCCCTTCTTTCACGATACTACCGGGGAAAACGCGCATTGACACTACACGTCCTGTTGCACGTGCACCAACAGCAACTAACCGATAAGGACGCACAAGGCCAGAAGCCAAAACACTTTCCTCGATATCACCACGCTTCACCACCGCTGTCATATAAAGCGGCGCTGGTGTTCCAAAAAAAACAGACCGCACCCATAACAAAAAAATAAGAAGGAATACAGCAGTTAAAAATAAAGAAAGTTTTTTGCGTTTTGTAATGAAGTTTTTGATGAAACTTGTTTTCATTGCTTTACCTTTGTACGCAAACGAGTTGCGCTATCGACTACTTCCGGACGTGACACATCAACGACGCCATCCCAGCCACCACCCAACGCTTTCATCAGCGCAATATACTGAGTAACCAAAGAAATACGGCTATCCTTAAGCGCCATTTGCGCAGAATAATAAGAACGATTAGCACTTAACAATTCAAGGAAGCTGGTATTTCCATTTTCAAAAAGGCTTCGTGAAAGTTTTAAGGAATGCAGAGCAGCTGTATTCGCAACGATAAGCTTTTCTAAACGCTGTTGTTCTTTATTCAATCTTACAAGCGCATTTTCTACATCCTCTAAAGCTCCCAACACAGCAGCACGATAAGTAATAAAAGCTTGATCACGCTGCGCACGTGCTACCGCAACAGAAGCCGCGATCTGACCTCCATTAAAAAAGGGAAAACGAAGACTGGGTCCAAAAGACCACCCAATCGTTGAATTTTTCCATAACTGGTCAACTGCTGTTGCCCCTGTCGAAATATTACCGGTTAAAGTAAGTGATGGATAGCGATCTGCTTCACGCTGACCAATCCGCGCTGTAGCTTGTGCATATTGGCGCTCTGCTCGTCGTAAATCTGGACGTGTTAATAAAATATCAGCCGGAATTCCTGTTGATATTGGCCATTGTGGTTGTGGAATCTTTGCTCCCTTTGCACTTTTTTGCAAGAGATTCCTCAAAGCTGCAGGCACATAACCGGTTAAGACGGAAAGACGATGAATGCTCATTTCCACATTAGCTTCCATCTGTGATATGTCCGCTTCTGTATTCGCCATCTGCGCTTGCGCATTTGAAACATCAAGCTCTGAAGCATCACCAGCCATTAATTTGGCACGCACCAAATCAAAAGTTTTACGTTGTGATGAAGCAATTTCCTGTACAAGAAACAATTTTTGTTGCCAACCACGCATTTGAACATAATTTGTTGCAACATCTCCTAACAACGTCACCATTGTAGCGCGCATATCTTCTACTGCCGCCTCAAGACCATAATGCGCTGCTTCAACCGCTCGTTTATGTCCACCAAAAAAATCAAGCTCCCAGCTCGCATCAAAACCACTACGATATTGGCTTAAAAAAGCATCAGATTTCCCAGAACCACTACGAGTTCCTGAAATTGAACTTGACATACTTGGCAAAAGAGATCCTACAACTTGCCCGACACCAGCACGCGCTTCGCGAACCCGCGCTTTCGCAATAGCAACATTATTATTTCCAGAAATCGCGTAATTTATCAACTCATTTAAAATAGGATCATTTAAACGCCGCCACCATCCTGCAAGCTCAACCGAATGCTCGAGCATCTGTGCAGATTGTTGTCCCCAAACTAACGGAACACGAAAGGATGTCTTATGATAATTGGGACCAACCATACATCCTGACAACATAAAAAAACATAAAAAAACACTGTAAAATAAGCTATTCGAACCACTCTGCTTTAGATCTTTGATCTGCATCCACTCTCCCGCAATTTTCAGAATCAACTTATTAATATTTTATTAGTAATTTCTTATTTCAAACTTAGCGTGAAAAATCAAATACAGTTTGTACCGGGACATGATCTGAAGGTTGCTTCCACCCCCGTGAATTGCGAAAAATTGAAAGATCTGCAACAAAAGGAGCTAGATCTGGAGAAGACCAAATATGATCAAGACGCCGCCCACGATCAGCAAGTGCCCAATCACGTGCACGATAACTCCACCATGTATAAAGTTTGGTAGGAACAGGAAAATACATACGCATCAGATCAACCCACCCACCTTGACAACATAAAGCTTGTAAACGTTCGGTTTCAATTGGTGTATGGCTCACAACCTTTAACAGTTGTTGATGAGACCAAACATCATCTGGCAAAGGAGCAATATTCAAATCACCTACCAAAAGAGAAGAGAGACCATCTCCCTGATAAGCTTGGATAGAAGACATTTCTTCCAGAAAATCAAGTTTATGACGGAATTTTTCATTCACATCAGCATCCGGCACATCACCTCCAGCGGGAATGTAAAAATTATGAATCCGTATTCCCCTGCCATAAGCTTCAACAATCACCGAAATGTAACGACAATCTTGCTTTTGACAAAAGCAACGCTTTTCAACACTTTTAAAAGGCAAACGCGAAACAATCGCCACCCCATTGTAAGATTTTTGTCCACTCAATGCGATATGCTTATAACCCGCTGCTTCAAAAGCCTCACGTGGAAATAAAGCATCTGGACATTTTGTCTCTTGTAAGCATAAAACATCTGCAGAAAATATATCCAAATACTGAAAAATCTGCGCAAGACGCAAACGGACAGAATTAATATTCCAAGTAGCAATACGAAAAAACATCTGTTTCAATTCCAATGGTATAATACCGCACTATTTCTTTGAAGGAAGTGTGAACATACCATCAGCAAATCGCACCCCCATCCGCACATTCATGATTTGAACAGTAGTTTCTAAATTCTGTTGATCAACAATTGTCCATTGGCGCAAGGCATAGCTTTTAGAATCAAAAACCATTCTTATTTTTCCTCTGCCAATGCTTTTATCACGCAAGATAATTGTCACCGCCCCTGGATCTTCACGAAGTGCCAATAAACGCCCAGATGATATATCAATTTTATTAGCCAACAGAAACTTCATCGGCGTCTGAAAAAGCGGCGAGAAACTCCAAGTATTCAACGCGCGATTGTTAATCCCTACGAATTGACCATCTGCAATGATTTGTAGAGGTACTTTTTTGTAAATAAAACGAATTTTTCCTGGACGCTCTAAATAAAATGTTCCCTCAGTGATTTTTCCCTTTGGACTAAATTGAATAAAATCACCTGTCATTGTTTTAATCGCTGCTAAGTGATTGGCAATATTCTGCGCTTGTGCCACTTGTTTAGACGATTGCGAAAAAGCAGGAAAGGCCATGCATAAAAAGACAATAATCCCAGCACAACCAAATACTCTTCTCCACAGGAAAAAAAACGCTCTCATAAAAATGCTCCCAAGCAATCCAATCTTTATTTTAAATATAGAGCAGCAAATGATAAATGAATATCTTCCTTTAAAGGTTATTGTTTGAAAAAACTATCAAAAGATTTTTCTCTCAAAAGAATTCTTCTTCATCAGGCACCAAAATTTCTCGTTTACCCGCATGGTTAGCTGGACTAATGATGCCTTCTTCTTCCATACGCTCAACCAGCGAAGCAGCACGGTTATAGCCAATGCCTAAACGGCGTTGAATGTAAGAAGTTGAAACCTTACGATCACGAAGAACAACTGCAACAGCTTGACTGTAAGGATCATCTGCTGAAGGGGTAGTCAAAGAAACATCAGCACCATGCTCTGCAATTTCTTGCGTAATGGTTTCCAAATAATCAGGCCGTGCTTGCGTTTTGAGATGTGCCACAACTTGCTCAACTTCTTCATCAGCCACAAAGGGCCCATGAACACGCTGGATACGCCCTCCTCCCATCATGAAGAGCATATCTCCTTGCCCCAACAATTGCTCAGCTCCCTGCTCACCAAGAATTGTTCGACTATCGATTTTTGAACTCACAGAAAAAGAAATACGTGTGGGGAAATTGGCTTTAATCGTTCCCGTAATCACATCCACCGAAGGACGCTGAGTAGCCATAATCACGTGAATACCGGCAGCACGCGCCATTTGTGCTAAACGTTGAACTGCTCCTTCAATGTCTTTACCAGCGACCATCATTAAGTCCGCCATTTCATCAATAATAACAACGATATAAGGCATGGGATTTAAATCGAGTGTTTCCGTCTCATAAAGGGGCTCTCCAGTCTCATGATCAAATCCAACTTGAACTGTACGCGTCATTGTCTCACCCTGACTTTCTGCCTCCTTGAGACGCGCATTAAACCCATCAATATTGCGGACACCAACTTTTGACATTTTGCTGTAGCGTTCTTCCATTTCACGAACAGCCCACTTAAGAGCAATTATTGCTTTTTTGGGATCTGTTACCACTGGTGTTAACAAATGTGGAATGCCATCATAAACCGAAAGTTCAAGCATTTTCGGATCCACCATAATTAAGCGACATTGTTCAGGTGTCATCCGATAAAGAAGCGACAAAATCATGGTATTAATGGCGACAGATTTTCCCGATCCTGTTGTACCTGCTACCAAAAGATGCGGCATTTTTGCCAAATCCGTGATAACCGTTTCACCCCCTATTGTCTTGCCCAAAGCAAGCCCCAGTTTTGCTTTGCTATCTACAAATTCCTGTGCCTGCAAAATTTCCCGCAAATAAACCATCTCACGCGTTGCATTAGGTAATTCTATCCCTATCACATTGCGTCCTGGAACCACAGCAACACGCACTGAAATCGCACGCATCGAGCGTGCAATATCATCTGCTAAACCTATAACACGGGAAGACTTAATGCCAGCAGCAGGCTCAAATTCGTACAAAGTTACCACCGGACCAGGGCGCGCATCAATAATTTTTCCTTTAACCCCAAAATCCGATAAAACACCCTCAAGTTCATGAGAGTTTTCTTGTAAGGCAGCAGGAGAAAGTTTTGCATCCCTTACAGCCGGTGGAGAAACTGAAAGATAATCCAAAAGTGGAAGAAGAAAACCTTCTTTTGAAGAAGCCATTAAAGGCTTAAAAACACGGCCTTTAATAGGAGAAACAGATGCCTTAGTTTGAGAACCCTTACCTTTTACTCTTTCGTCAAAGAAAACTGGTTCAATCCGATCAAATGACTTTTCCTGTTTTTCAGACTGACGGCTTGACGAAAAACAACGAAAAAACTGTGCTTGTAAAAAATACAAAAGATGCAAAACTGCTCCACAAGTCGTAACAAAAAAACCGTGCTGCACTTCATCCGCAGCATCTTCTGTATCTTCTATATCTTCTGGCACATCGAAAACCGAATCCAAAATTTCTGTTGCGGCCTTTTGGTTATTTTTTGCCTCTCTTTTATTTGTTTGGCATCGCCACACAACATTACCAGCAAAAGCGGCCATAAAAAAACTTAAAAACGCAAGAGCAATTCCCAAGAGCACATTCTGAAATGGAGAAAGAAAGACAGGAAAGATTAAATGAGCAGCACTTAAAATTTTATCCCCCAAAACCCCTCCCAAACCCATTGGTAATGGCCAATACGTAAAAGGAATAATAGGAGTCATAAGAGCAAAAGAAACGAGAAAACAAATCGTCGATATCACCCATAAAACAAGGCGAAACATCAAATTATGGATATCCTTTTGTGCCAGCAAAAGAAATGACCAGAATAATGGCGACAACAAAACACAAAGACTTGCCAGACCAAAAAATTGCATAACAAAATCTGAAAAAATTGCACCTGGCCATCCCATAATGTTTGTAATCTCATTTGTACTTGCATGCGTTAATGAGGGATCTACAACATTCCAAGTTGCCAAAGCAAAAACACAAAAAACAATGAAGCCCAAAAGCCCAAGCCCAATGAAAACACCAATCTGGCGCAAAAACATCTCAATAAGCCACGAACCTTGAGAGGTTGGCGTTTCTAAAAAATCATAAGGCGAAGAACTTCGATGCATCCATCAATCCCAAATATAAAAACTCTGCGTACTTCATAGTTTAAAGAGTAATAAAATTATAACATAAAAATGTTAATACAGTTTTAACCATCACAACCACAACAATTTCCTTACCTGTAGTGTCATAAAACATTGTTCTTCAAAACGATGACATAAGGCACATTCATGTATAATTTAAAATACAATAATATCCTCTATATCTGATTTCAGTTTTCTTTTGCATCAACCAAGTATAGAATAGTGAAATTGAGTAGAGGTTCAGGGCAGAACTTACCCAAAGAACCTATGCAGTGAAACACGTAAGTGATCAGCAATAGGAATCAACAGAGAGAAGTCTCCCTGTTTATGAACCAACGCTAGAGGAAGCTTCATCCTTTAGAGAAGAGAGAAAGTTAAATATTGTGTAAAAGGTAATATTAAAGAAAAATATCCTTTTCGTTTAAGAGCAAACAAACCACGAACAATGGAACGCAGCGTTGTGTATTCTTATCCCAATAAAAATGTAAAACCCAATAGAAAGACAAGCACCAATAAAAGCATAAAACAATGCGATCTCCTTATTGCAGGAGGCGCAGTTGTCGGACTAACACTAGCAATAGCGCTCAAGCAAGCAGCACCTGATCTGAAAATCAATATCGTTGATGCTACTCCTCAAGAAGATATTCCCGCTTCCAATATACGAACACTCGCCCTTGCTGCTGCTTCTATTCGTATGTTAAAACAATTGCAATGTTGGAAACATATAAAACCCCATGCCCAACCCATTCATTCAATGGTTATCACGGATGCATATACAAATGATCCTGTCAAACCAACTCTTTTAACCTTTGAAGGAGATGTTACCCCAAACGAGCCCTTTGCTGCTATGGTAGAACATGCAAAGCTCATCAGTGCTTTAAAAAAGCGTGTAAAAGATCTACATATCCCTGTCATTACAAATATGCGTGTCGTTGATTTTGATCAACAAGAAGACCAACATACAACTGTCACTTTAAGCAATGAAGAAATTTGGCAAACAAAGTTACTTATTGCAGCCGACGGAGCACATTCGAAATTACGTGAAAAGGCAGGCCTTAAAAACTTTTCTCACGCTTACAAACAAACAGCAATCATATGCACGATTGAACACGAAAAGCCCCATCATGGCCAAGCAACTCAACATTTCTTACCTACCGGACCTTTCGCTCTTCTCCCTCTTCAAGGCAACCGATCCGCCATTGTATGGAATGAACACCATAAAACTGCGCAATATTATCTCAAAGCTGATCCTCTTATTTTTGAAACAGAACTCGAAAAACGCATTGGTCATCAGCTTGGAAAACTCTCTTGGAATGGCCAACGTCAAGCTTTTCCCTTGAGCCTTTCTTTAACACGTCAATGCATTAAACCTCGTTTTGTTCTCGTTGGAGATGCTGCCCACACAATCCACCCCATTGCTGGACAAGGACTCAATTTAGGATTACGCGATAGCGCTGCACTCGCTGAAGTTATTATTGAAACAGCGCGATTGGGTCTTGATATTGGATCCCTTACTGCCCTCGAACGCTATCAAAGCTGGAGACGTTTTGAAGTTGTACGAATGGCTTTGAGTAATGACTGGCTTAATCAACTATTTTCTAATGATAATCTCTTCTTGCGCATGCTCCGCAATACCGGCCTCGGCATTGTTAATCAGGCACCAAAAATAAAAAAATATTTCATTCAAGAAGCTGCCGGTCTTACTCCTAATGCCCCACGTCTGCTACACGGACTCCCACTTTGAGAAAAAGTCGTACCATTTCACTTTTTGTAATTTATGGATACAAGCTCTCTTTTATAAAGATAAGCTCTTTTTTGGAAATATCAATGTCTTAAGAAAATCCTATTATGATACAATGAAGTTACCCGCAACCTATCACCACAGCCTTTGATGAATTATGCGTGCAACCTTCCCTCACACACACACATCACAGAAAATAGACAGACGTTTAAAAATTGCCAAACCTTTTCGTTTTCAATGCGCTCTTTATTCATCGGTGCACATCGCGAACTTTGATAACAAACACTTCAAAACATTTCATAAAAACATATCAAAACCAATATCAGTCGTAGAGAAATTTTATTTTTCAAAACACTCTCTAATCTCAACCATACGACAGATAAAAAATAAAACTGATACCTAGCGTACATAATCTTACAAGAGAAAGATCAGAAAAAAATCCATAAAAATATCACGCTATTATTCTATAGATTATCAAAAACATAAGGGCATGCGTACAGTAATATACTTTTTACACTTAAATGAACTCGTTCGTGTTTCCTATGTTTTATTCGAGCACTCAACCCTTTGACGCATTAGTTTAGAACTTTTATACATCGAATTACCGAAAAGAGCGCACTACTTGAGTTCATATCTCTTGATATCCTCACACCTTGCAATGTTGCATATGTGTCATGTTACTTCTAGCTCTTCAAGCGTATAACCATTCTCCAACCATTCTTTAATCCACTTAGGTCTACGTCCACGTCCATTCCATAATTCCCATTGGTTATTGGGATTTCTGTAATGGCGCTCCTTGTACACAAGATCAGCTATATCAATTCCATGTGCACTAGCAATTTCAAGAATTTTTCGCCGTGCATTCTGCTTCTCTTTTGCTTGCCGTTTTTTCAATTCCACATCGATTTTGACACGCATCTCTTGTAGCTCATCAAAATTCATGTTTTTGAGATCATTCACCTTATTACTCCCCTTGCAAAAAAGAATTGTGCTTTGTCATATTTTGAACATAATTATAGACAATTTCTGTCTATTTATTATCGAAATTAAAATTACGATGAATATATCACTTTGACGGAGATGTTCTTTGAACTGTGGAGAATTGTTTATTTTTGTTTCAGTTGTCACAGCCGTATCCTTTTTCAGTTCAATCACTGGAATTGGTAAGCGAAGTATGCAGGCTTCATTCCAACTCTTTGGCTCTCATGAACCATTTAGCTCTCATGAACCAGCGGTCGAAAGTGAATATAAGTCACCAGTCTATAAACTATGGCAATACGTGATAAAGAACAAGCCCTCCACGCATAATGGTAATGCAGTTTATTTTAACACTAAGCAATACCCTCACATACAACGGTTTTTTGTTTCACAGTGCTCTCCAGAAAGATTAAGACAATCAGAAAGTTATGCAAAACAATCAACCTCAATAGAATCCCAAAAACGGTTATCATTTGAAAACAACCTCTCTTTCCACGAATATGATGACCATAGTGGTATTGGTTGGCGTAATGTATTCGGGTCTGTCTTACACATTTATTTGACTAATCGGATATTAGTATATGTTAAAAATGTTTTCGGAAGAGGTCAAGTTTGTGGTCGCAAGGAATATTCTGAGCTGAACAATCTTACTTCGCGGATTCATAAGAATACAGTATGGCAGCAATCAGAAAAACCACACAGAATTTATGCTCACGCTAATAGAGTTTTTTATCATCAGGTGTATTGCTTATGACTGTTTCAAATTTCATAATGCTCGCTGCCACATGCACACCAGCTACATACTCTACAACACTTTCAGCTGTCATCATGCAAGGACTACAGGGCAATATTGATGGCACAAGTGTGAATGATAATCATAAGTTATCGCATCAACTGTCCACATTGAAAAAAGAAATTGCAATAACTAAACAATTTGAACAAAGTGAACATAATTTTGATGTATTTTTGAGACAAACTAGTGTCGACAATCTGAATTTGTTTGGCATGTCTTTCTCTGATGTGTTCGATATTTGCAAAAATTTTAGAGTTGTGCAACCCACTTTAACGCACTGCTATAAAAGAGCGATGTTGAAGTGCAATTCTGAACAGACTGCATTGCGAACTGTGCTGAATTTTTACGACGCAGAAAGTTTTAGAAATGGTTTTATCAATGCTTCTATGCAGAAAGTCTCTTCACATGTTGGAGTAAAAGCTCCTGCATTTGTATATGAAGAATCGCAAAAGCCTGTACAGCTTCACAAAAGAGAGTCAGAACAAACAATTAAGGAAGAGTTCGTTTCTTCTGAAGAACTTGTTGATGCATTTACGCACACATCAAGTGATCTCCGTGATGCTTTTACAATAGAAGATTCCTCTTCATTGGAAAAACAACAGGAACGATGATTACTGTATTTACAAATTAGAACTACAATTTTGATAAGATATAGTGATGAAAGGTAGATAAGAAAATATAAAGCTCTAATTAGTAAGATTGGACAGAATCTATTCTAATTGAGGGCAAAATAATGAAAATGATAGAGCAAAGCAGCGTTGATATAGCATTTAATCAAAAGGCAGCACGTGAAATTACAATCGTGATGCACTCAGAGAGAGAATGGTATTTTACGTTTGTTGCAGATGATCCAATAACCGGCAAACCAAACAAGTATACGCTTCTTACGCAGAGAGGGAAATTAAGGACTTGGGCTAATCCGAAATATCTCTTTAAATTTCTTCATGAAAGAGGAGTTGTTTGCGGAAGTTTTAGTCTTAATCAGGAAAAGCAACATGAAACAATTCAATATTATTCAAACAAAAGTTCATAATAAGATCATTACAACTAGGGCGTCTATAGTGATATTTTTTATGACTTATCCTGTATATAGCCAAGCAAAAGGTTTGGAAAGAGTCAAAACCGTTCTAGAAAATGTGCGAACGCAATTAAATGTAATTATTCCTATTGCTGCCACCATCATACTTTTGTGCTTAGCAGTTAGTTATGCAGGGCGCTTTATCGAAAAAAGTACATTTGTACGATGGGCAATTGGTGTCATCATTGCCGGTTCAGCATTCGAAATTGCCAACATGTTATTCGGAAAACCTTGAAATTAATTATGAGATTACACAGCGTAAAATGTTCTCTTTATGTAAAAAGAAGATTCACATTTCGATGATTTTAAACCTATCCGTGAGAACGTTATTTATGCTGCAAAAGAGAAGTTTTATTTATAACTTAGAGCATTGCGGAGATGTAAAGACATGAAATACTTAAATGCTATCCTGAAAATTAATGATAAAATCATCACGACCAGTGCAACTGTGACTATGTTTTTTATGACTTATCCTGCCTACGCCGATGGCTTGGATCGAGCTAAAAGCGTTCTAGAGAAGCTGCGGGATAGTCTGAAAACTATTATTCCTATTGCCGCCACCGTTATACTTTTGTGCTTAGCAGTTAGTTATGCAGGGCGCTTTATCGAAAAAAGCACATTTATACGATGGGCGATTGGTGTCATCATCGCTGGTTCAGCAGCCGAAATTGCCAACATGTTATTCGGACAAGCTTGAAACTAATTATGAGGTTATATAACACAAAGCATTCTTATTAAGTTCCACAAAATATACATTTAGCAATTTAAGCAGATTGGTGATTGCGTCACTTTTACTACGTAAAAATAATTTACTTTTAACAAAGTTAATTTTCATCAGGCAAATAATTATGAAGCAGTTGAACACTTTTCAATCAAAAATTAGCAACGATATCATCACAACTACTGCAGTTATAACTATCTTTTTTATAAACAATCCTGCATATGCTCAAGGCCTAAAGAAGG
Organism: Bartonella sp. B12(2025); assembly: GCF_053795135.1. Classification (NCBI taxonomy): domain Bacteria; kingdom Pseudomonadati; phylum Pseudomonadota; class Alphaproteobacteria; order Hyphomicrobiales; family Bartonellaceae; genus Bartonella; species Bartonella sp. B12(2025). Next base: position 1,310,151 of record NZ_CP200031.1, read on the forward strand.
CTGAAGGGGTTTTAAAAGAAGCAAAAGAAGGACTAATGAAAATTGTTCCCATTGCTGCTACTGTTATACTTTTATGCCTAGCAGTCAGTTATGCTGGACGCTTTATCGAAAAGAGCACATTTTTACGGTGGGCAATTGGTGTTGTCATTGCTGGTTCAGCAGCTGAAATTGCCTACATGTTATTCGGGAAGCCTTGAAGCTAAGTATGAGGCTATATAACACAAAACATTCTTATTAAATTTTATAAAATACACATTTAGCAATTTAAAAAGATCGGTGATTGCATCACTTTTACTACATAGAAATAATTTACTTTTAACAAAATTAATTTTCATCAGGCAAATAATTATGAAACAGTTAAACGCTTTTCAATCAAAAATTAGCAACAGTATCATCACAACTACTGCAGCTATAACCATCTTTTTTATAAACAATCCTCCTGCATATGCTCAAGGCCTGAAGAAGGCTGAGGGGGCTCTAAATGAACTAAAAAGTGGGCTAACAAAAATTGTTCCCATTGCTGCTACCATTATACTTTTATGCCTAGCAGTCAGTTATGCTGGACGCTTTATCGAAAAGAGCACATTTTTACGGTGGGCAATTGGTGTTGTCATTGCCGGTTCAGCATTCGAAATAACCACTTTGTTGTTTAGTAAGAATGGAGGCTGATTAAAAGTTATAGAGCACAATATTTTCTTTTTCTTCAAAGACAAACTTCGTATCCGGTAATTAAATGCACGCTAATAATGTTTTTATTTAACACTGTAAGGAGGGGTTTTTTTATGACAAATTCAATCATAATGAGGATGAAAAGTGTGAAACAATCAAATACTTCTCAATCCCAGATTTGTAGCAAGGTGAGTATTGCTTTTGTAACTGCAATCATATTTTTAAAAACTCAATCTGTATATGCCAAAAAAACAATTAAGGATGTAGATGTTCTAACAGGTATGCACTACGGGCTAGGTACAATTGTTCCCATTATTGCTGCTTTCATTCTTGTATTTCTATTGATCATTTATATGTGTCGTATCATTGCAAAGACGACATTTACACGGTGGGCATTCAGTACCATCATCGCTGGTGCGGCATTCTACATTAGCCATATATTATTTCATGTTGACTAACCGGAGTAGCCTATGAAACCACAAAGACATGAAGCATTTCCTTTATTCAAGGGAGCAACCCGTGTTCCAACAATTTGGGGAGTGCCCATGATCCCGCTCATGGTGATGGTTATGAGTGTTGCCGTTATTGCTATGACGATAAATATCTTTTTATGGATCATCGCACCACCATTATGGTTCATTATGGCACAAGTCACCAAAAATGATGATAAGGCATTCCGGATCTGGTGGTTGTGGATTGATACCAAATTCCGCAATCACAACAAGGGCTTTTGGGGCGCATCAAGTTACAGTCCCTCTAACTACCGCAAAAGGAGATAACCATGATAGCTGTTGAGAGCAGCAAGCGCCTCGCATCAGAGACACCAGTAAGCCTGTTTATACCCTATTCACACCATGTCACAGATACGATTATTTCTACCAAAAACGCAGAATATTTATCGGTCTGGAAGATTGACGGACGTTCGCATCAAAGTGCTTCAGAAGAAGATATTTTTCAGTGGACGAAAGAGCTAAACAACACCCTACGCGGTGTTGCATCAGCCAACCTATCACTGTGGACTCATATTGTGCGCCGCCGTGTGTATGAATATCCCGATTCAACATTTGATAAAATGTTTTGCTATCAGCTTGATGAAAAATATCGACAAAGCTTTGCTGGTTATAATCTGATGGTCAATGACCTATATCTGACTGTTGTTTTTCAACCGGTAGCTGATAAAATTATGTCCTTCTTTTCTCAGCATGAACGCGAAACCCTCGATCAAAAAAAAATGCGGCAGGAATCGTGTATAAAAGCTCTCAATGATATCAACCGTACTTTAAGTCAATCGTTTAAACGTTATGGTGCAGAACTTCTTGGTGCTTATGAAAAAAATGGCCATGCTTATTCTTCTGCGCTTGAGTTTCTTGGAATGCTGGTCAACGGTGAATATCGACCTATGCCGATCTGTCACGACCGTTTTTCTGATTATATATCTGTTAATCGACCTTTTTTCTCAAAATGGGGTGCTTTTGGCGAATTGCGTACAACCAGTGGAATACGTCGATTTGGAATGCTGGAAATTAAGGAATACGACGCAACAACTAAACCAGGCCAATTCAATATTTTGCTAGAAAGTGATTTTGAATTCGTGTTGACACAGAGCTTTTCTGTACTCTCACGACATGCAGCAAAGGATTATTTACAGCGGCATCAGCGTAATCTTATCGATGCTCGTGATGTGGCAACAAGCCAAATTGAGCAAATTGACGAAGCCCTTAATCAGCTTATAAGTGGGCATTTTGTCATGGGTGAGCATCATTGTACATTGACTATCTATGGTGACACAGTTCAACAGATCCGCGACCATATGGCAAAAGCAAGTGCAGCTATGTTGGATGTTGCAGTGTTACCAAAACCTGTAGATTTAGCTATAGAGGCTGGTTATTGGGCACAGCTTCCTGGAAATTGGAAATGGCGACCACGTCCCGCGCCAATTACATCACTGAACTTTTTGTCATTCTCGTCCTTTCATAACTTTATGTCAGGCAAACCAGTTGGAAATCCATGGGGGCCAGCGGTCACAATTCTTAAAACAGTAAGTAAAACACCACTTTATTTCAATTTTCATGCTTCCAAACTTGAAGAAGACTCAACGAACAAGCGATTACTTGGGAATACCGCACTCATCGGGCAATCTGGTTCTGGTAAAACTGTATTGTTAGGATTTCTGTTAGCGCAAGCGCAAAAATTCAAACCGACAACCGTTGTTTTTGATAAAGATCGTGGGATGGAAATTGCCATTCGGGCGATGGGTGGTCAATATCTGTCATTCAAAGCTGGTAAGCCAAGTGGTTTTAACCCGTTTCAACTTCCTCCCACACAAGACAATCTGATTTTTCTGAAACAATTTGTTAAAAAATTGGTGGAAGCTGGTGGTGAAGTCACGCACCACGACGAAGAGGAAATTAACCAAGCCGTCATATCGATTATGAGTAGCAACATTGACAAGTCACTACGCCGCTTATCTTTTCTGGTGCAGTTTTTACCAAATCCACACTTAAATGATTATAATGCACGTCCATCTGTTCACGCTCGCTTGATAAAATGGTGCGAAGGTGGTGATTATGGGTGGTTATTTGATAATCCCAATGATGCACTTGACCTCTCAACACATCAAATTTACGGCTTTGATATTACTGAATTCCTAGATAACACAGAGACTCGTACTCCGGTGATGATGTATTTGCTCTACCGCACAGAGGGAATGATCAGTGGACAACGGTTTATGTATATCTTTGATGAATTTTGGAAGCCTTTGCAAGACCCGTACTTTGAGGATTTGGCAAAGAACAAACAAAAAACTATCCGTAAACAAAATGGTATTTTTGTTTATGCCACGCAAGAACCTAGCGATGCCCTAGAAAGCAATATTGCCAAAACACTTATTCAGCAATGCGCAACCTATATTTTTCTAGCCAATCCCAAAGCAAATTATGAAGATTATACAGCAGGCTTTAAACTAACAGATGCTGAATTTGAACTGGTCAAAGGACTTGGTGAGTTTAGTCATAAATTCCTTATCAAGCAGGGTGACCAATCCGCACTTGCAGAGCTAAATCTCGGTAAATTCCATGTAGTAGTCGATGGAAAAACCATCGAGCATGACTTTAGTGACGAACTCTTGGTGTTATCAGGTACACCTGACAACGCAGAGTTAGCCGAAAACATTATCTCTGAAGTAGGTGATGATCCGGCAGTATGGTTGCCAGTTTTTTTACAACATGTAAAAACTGAGAGGAGAACAACATGAAAAAGCAAATCATCTCAATAGCAATAGCAATAACTTTAGGAACACCGAGCCAAACAATGGCTTTTTTAGGAGCGGGAGCAGCAGATTTGGAGCGATCGGTCCCGCCTCTATCTAATTGGTTCTCTTGGGGAACACCACCCAAAAAAACACCACCCAAAAAACCTTCTCCACCACAACACTATGTAGAGCTCATCAGTTTAGTAAAAAAACAGCTTGAGCAAACAGAAAAAATACACAAATCTATAACAGAGAATCGAAATTTTGGTACTAAGAAACTTGGAGCTGTACAAACAGATCACAGCAGTTTTTTTCTCAAAAATCCACAATTAGTCTACAATAAAAGCACCCATCCAACTATATCTGCATCCCTTACAAATATTTTACAAGAAGAAGAAATTCCTACTTCTGTCCGTGAGTCTCGTGATTCTATCGACAAACGCCTTCAACATGCAGCCGCTGTTGATAAAGCTGTAAGCTTACAAACTTTTCAAGAAACAGAAAATCGTTTTAAACAAATTTCAGAATTAGTGAAACAAATAAATACAACAGCCGATCTAAAAGGTATTGCAGAATTGCAGGCACGCATAAAGGGCATGCTAGCTATGATCCAGAATGAAGCAACAAAACTGCAAATGGTAGCGCATTCGCGTAATGCAGAACAGGCACTTATTAACCAACAAAAGCAAAAGCGCAATATGAGAATTCTTAGCAGTAAAAATAAAGAAATGCCTCCAATAAGGTCTATAAGATGAAGCATTTTATACCAACATCACCCACCTCAAAACAACTTCAACACAAGTATTTATGGTGGATTGCATAAATGCAAATGAAGCACACAACACGCATCTATGTTCCAAGGTAATGGAAAACCAAGTATTCGTTAAAGAGGAATGCCATGGACTTCAAAATGTTTACGCAGCTTTTCGATCACATTGATCAGGCAACAAAAATGTATGTCACGGATGTTTCCTTAAAAGCAATTACTATCATTACACCCATCGTCTCAATCGGCCTTACCATTGCTTTCATCATATACGGATGGCTCATCATTCGTGGTGCAGTAGACATGCCAGTCTCTGGCTTTCTGAGCCGTTGTCTACAAGTGAGTATTATTACTTCAATTGCACTGTCCGCAGGACTTTACCAAAACGAAATTGCAAGTTTGATAATAGAAACACCTTACAACTTGCTAAGTGCACTGATGAACAACCCACCAAACAGCAAGCAATTAGTCACTCTGGTTGACAAAGTCGCTGAAAGAGGTTTCGACTTCGTAAGCGAAGCTTTTGAAGAAGCTGCCTTTTGGGAAGGCGAGGGGCTCCTTTATGGCCTCTTTGGTATCCTCATCTTGCTCGCAACAAGCTTCCTAGCTGCAGTCGGTGGTGCATTCATTCTGCTAACAAAAATCGCACTTGTCCTTCTCGTCGGGCTCGGACCATTCTTTATCGTTACATTGCTCTGGCAGCCAACCTATCGCTTTTTCGAACAATGGATAACTCAAATCTTGAGCTATATAATTCTCCTTATACTCCTAGCCACCGTGTTTAGTCTGATGATGAATATCTTTGCAAATTATATGACCGACCTGAAATTCGATGGAAAACAGAACGTGGGTTATTCGCTTGGTGGTGCCCTCATCTTATCCATTATTTCCATTGTACTGTTGTGCAAAATGTCAAAAATTGCCAATGCTTTGGCAAAAGGCGTTACATTCGGGCATTTATGGAGACTAAATACAGCTGTTCGAAGCAGTCGTACAGTCAAATAACCAAAATATCTCGATCACCCAATAAAGGTACCCGTACTGCAACTGAATATTTCCGTAAAAGTTAAATTAAGAAAATAAAGGCAAGTAAAAAACAATATATTTTATAATCAAAATTGAAATATCGATAAAAAAGTGTTAGACAAAATTTTATAGTCGAAAAAGAGGAGTGTTAAAATGAAATTTATCATTTTTACAATTTTGATTACGGGTCTTTTATCGGCTTGCGCATCGGAACCAAAACTTAAACAACCAAATAATTGGAACCGTGTACCCATTAATAAAACAATTCCTGCCGAAATTCAGCGAGGCGCAACATGAGAAAATTAAGTATTATAGTCATAATAAGCGCAATTTTTGCAACGCTAAATTTAGCAAGAAGTTCAGAGGAAATGGCTAGTCCTGAAGAAGGAAATATTTTAACACTAACAGAAAAAATACATGATTCTATAACGGGTAGTCGAACAGCAACCTCAATGCCGAAGCAAGGTGGAGATTTACTATTCCCAAATCCACAATACATCTATGACCAGGATAAACAAACAGAAATTGCCCAACAGATCCCCAAGTTATTTGGCCAAATCATAAGAAATGAAAATAGCCTTTATGAATCTTCCATGGAGGATGCGCGTGAATCTATTGATGAACGCAGTCAATATGCAGCAGTCATAGATAAAGTCGTAGCTTTGCAGACTTTTAAGGAAACGGAAAGTCGTTTTGAACAAATTTCAAGAATATTAACTGATATTGAAAAAATGAAAGATTTAAAAGGCATTGCTGAATTACAAGTGCGTATGAAGGGTATGCTAGCTATGATCCAGAATGAAGCAACAAAACTGCAAATGGTCTCATATCTACGCAACACTGAGAAAGTACTTATCGACCGGCTAAAACGTAAGCGCAATGTGCAAATTCTTCAGAAAAAAAATACAAAAATGCCAGCTATACGGTAGGTGTGTAAGATGAAGCATTTTATACCAACATCACCCACCTCAAAACAACTTCAACACAAGTATTTATGGTGGATTGCATAGATGCAAATGAAGCACACAACACGCGTCTATGTTCCAAGGTAATGGAAAACCAAGTATTCGTTAAAGAGGAATGCCATGGACTTCAAAATGTTTACGCAGCTTTTCAATCACATTGATCAGGCAACAAAAGCATATGTCACGGATGTTTCCTTAAAAGCAATTACTATCATTACACCCATCGTCTCAATCGGCCTTACCATTGCTTTCATCATATACGGATGGCTCATCATTCGTGGTGCAGTAGACATGCCAGTCTCTGGCTTTCTGAGCCGTTGTCTACAAGTGAGTATTATTACTTCAATTGCACTGTCCGCAGGACTTTACCAAAACGAAATTGCAAGTTTGATAATAGAAACACCTTACAACTTGCTAAGTGCACTGATGAACAACCCACCAAACAGCAAGCAATTAGTCACTCTGGTTGACAAAGTCGCTGAAAGAGGTTTCGACTTCGTAAGCGAAGCTTTTGAAGAAGCTGCCTTTTGGGAAGGCGAGGGGCTCCTTTATGGCCTCTTTGGTATCCTCATCTTGCTCGCAACAAGCTTCCTAGCTGCAGTCGGTGGTGCATTCATTCTGCTAACAAAAATCGCACTTGTCCTTCTCGTCGGGCTCGGACCATTCTTTATCGTTACATTGCTCTGGCAGCCAACCTATCGCTTTTTCGAACAATGGATAACTCAAATCTTGAGCTATATAATTCTCCTTATACTCCTAGCCACCGTGTTTAGTCTGATGATGAATATCTTTGCAAATTATATGACCGACCTGAAATTCGATGGAAAACAGAACGTGGGTTATTCGCTTGGTGGTGCCCTCATCTTATCCATTATTTCCATTGTACTGTTGTGCAAAATGTCAAAAATTGCCAATGCTTTGGCAAAAGGCGTTACATTCGGGCATTTATGGAGACTAAATACAGCTGTTCGAAGCAGTCGTACAGTCAAATAACCAAAATATCTCGATCACCCAATAAAGGTACCCGTACTGCAACTGAATATTTCCGTAAAAGTTAAATTAAGAAAATAAAGGCAAGTAAAAAACAATATATTTTATAATCAAAATTGAAATATCGATAAAAAAGTGTTAGACAAAATTTTATAGTCGAAAAAGAGGAGTGTTAAAATGAAATTTATCATTTTTACAATTTTGATTACGGGTCTTTTATCGGCTTGCGCATCGGAACCAAAACTTAAACAACCAAATAATTGGAACCGTGTACCCATTAATAAAACAATTCCTGCCGAAATTCAGCGAGGCGCAACATGATAAAGAAACAAGCTAAACCAGTAAAAGCCGAACGACTCAACAATTATTATGAAGAGAGCCGAGGTTTGGAACGTGAGCTCATCAATGAATTCGTAAAGTCGCGCAGAACAGCATGGCGTGTGGCAGGTGCTGTTGGCATTTTTGGCTTATTCGGCATGATATGCGGTGTTGTTGGCTTTTCCCAACCAGCTCCCACTCCCTTAGTACTACGCGTTGATAACACAACTGGCGCAGTCGATGTTATCTCTGTAATGCGTGAACATGAAACCAGCTATGGTGAAGTCGTAGACAGATACTGGCTCAATCAATATGTACTTAACCGTGAAACTTACGACTATGACACCATTCAGCTGAATTATGACACTGCGGCACTTTTAAGTGCACCGACTGTTCAACAGGAATTTTATAAAATTTATGAGGGTGAAAATGCGCGTGACAAAGTGCTTTCCAACAAAGCACGCATCACAGTTAAAGTACGATCAATCCAGTCGAATGGACGTGGTCAGGCGACGGTGCGTTTTACAACGCAACAACATGACAGCAGCGGCGCAGTTGGAATAAAACAACACCAAATCGCAACAATTGGCTACACCTATGTCGGTGCACCAATGAAATCATCTGATCGATTGCTTAACCCCCTTGGTTTCCAAGTTACAAGTTACCGTGCTGACCCGGAAATACTGTTGAATAATTAAGGAATTGAATTATTATGAAAAAACTTGCGTTCGTTGCCTTACTATCCTTGTTTTCCTCTTTTTATACAGTACCCGTGCAAGCGCTTAAAATCCCATCCAGTTCACAATATGATCACCGCATTCGCTATGTAACGTATAACGTGGCTGATGTAGTTCAAATTGAAACTGTTCTCGGTGTGGCAACGCATATTATCCTTGAAGAAGGAGAACAGTATATTACCCATGCCTTTGGTGATTCAGATGCATATGCTTTTGCACATAAGGGACGGCATATCTTTATTAAACCAAAAGCAGAACTTGCCAATACGAATCTCATCATTGTAACCGACAAACGTAGCTACAAATTCCGACTACTCTTTCGAAATGACCGTGCTGGAGCTACCTACGAATTAGCTTTCCATTATCCAGATACAAATACCCAAAAGCTAGAGGAAAATGACCAAAGCCTTGCCATTGAACGTGGTTTTCACCAAGGCGTGAAGGGTTATAATCTCAAATACACCATGAGCGGTAACCAAGATATTGCTCCAATAAACGCTTGGGACAATGGACGTATCACCTATTTCAAATTTTCTGCCAACGTGGATATGCCATCAATTTACGTAGTGGATGCCGAAGGCAATGAAAGCTTAATACCGCGTACTGTTGTAGGCAGTGCCAATGATATTATCGCCGTTCATAAGGTCAATCCCAAGTGGCTCATACGGCTTGGAAAACGCGCTTTGGCTGTTTTCAATGAAGCCTATGACCCTAATGGTGTACCAAACACAACTGGAACAGTATCTTCGGTGGTTCATCGCATTAATAAAGGAGACAAATGATGTTCGACAATCAGAAAGGAGATGAGATTAACACAAGCGAAAAACTGGACTATACCGAACAAAGGCGTATTGAAGGTGCGTATGGTAGCTCCGAACTAGGTTTAGAACGCCGTCCAACAATTCCTGGTGCACGTGCATTGTTAATGGTAGGCCTCATTGTCATAATAGCGGTACCAATTGCTTTGACTTGGAAAGCTTTAAAAATGCGTAATGCCGTAGAAATTGATGAAGAAAAGCCTCAACAAACAGTGCAGCAAATTATACCGAGCTATACCCCTCGGATTATAGAAGAACCAAAAGTTGTAGAAGAAGCGGAAAAGCCAACACAAACAGAGGAGCAAGCATTGGAGATTCCACCAGCCTTGGCTAAGCTTCTTCAAACAACGATTCCTCCACATTTGATCAAAGATTCTGAAGAATTAGCACGCAAACGTATGTTCAACTCTGGTCTGAACAACGGTAGCACGAGCGAAAGCTCTACAGAACATTCAAGAAATAATACACTTGAAGATAGAAATAGCGGCATATTATTCGATCAGCTTCAGCCTATACGCTTAGGTCAATCACGTGCACTCCAACTTATTAATCGTGATCTCTTAATTACGCAGGGAACGCAGATAGATTGCGCATTGGAAACAAAAATTGTCACAACACAACCAGGAATGACGACATGCCATTTAACGCGTGATGTTTATTCTACAAGCGGTCGTGTTGTTTTGCTGGATCGTGGTTCTAAAGTTGTGGGTTTTTACCAAAGCGGCATACAACAAGGACAAACGCGCGTTTTCGTACAATGGTCGCGTATTGAAACGCCTACTGGTGTTATCGTCAATCTTGATTCACCCGGCACTGGCCCTCTTGGTGAAGCTGGTATCGATGGTTGGATCGATACACATTTTTGGCAACGGTTCGGTGGTGCAATCATGATTAGCATAATCAGTGATTTGGGAGAATGGGTGAAAAGCAAAATTAATCATGGAAATAAGGAAAAGGTACAATCTCAAAATGTGCAAAATGCTGAGTCGGTGGTGACAGACGTTCTTCAAAACTCAATAAACATTGCGCCAACACTTTACAAAAACCAAGGTGAGCGAGTGAATATCTTGGTTGCTCGAGATCTGGATTTCAGTGATGTTTACAGCCTCGTTACACGCTAATCGAATACAGAAAGATCAAGCAGTTGCGCAGCTTCTGCAGCCGCTTGACCGTTTTTTAGAAGATTCCAAAGTTACTGAATTATCAATCTGCCGCCCCTGTGAAGTGTGGACAAAAAGTTTCAAGGGTTGGCAAGTACATAGTGTACCAGAGTTAACAACCTCTTTTTTGCAGACACTTATCACAGCCATTATCGTTTATAATGGCATGGCTCCCAAAAGCATTAATTATGTGCTACTGCCCGGTGGACAACGTGCCACAATTATACAAACACCAGCTGTCATCGATGGCGCACTATCCGTTATGATTCGTAAGCATTCTCTCACGGTTAAAACGCTAGAAAAACTCAACGAGGAAGGTGCATTTGATGATTTTACTGATGTAAGTTTCAATAAGCTTTCGGAAAAAGAAGCAAATAGCCTGTTATCAAAGCAGGATTTCACGCGGTTGGAGTCGTTTGAAGTTCAACTCCTGAGGCTCAAACGTGAGGGGAAAATCCTCGAATTTTTGACAGAATGCGTACTTCACAAACGCAATATCATTATCGCAGGCAAAACAGGATCAGGTAAAACGACATTCGCTCGCTCTTTAATTGAAAAGGTGCCGGTAGAAGAACGCATTATCACGATTGAAGATGTTCATGAACTTTTTCTACCGAATCATCCTAACCATGTACATATGCTTTATGGCAACAGTGCAGGTCGTGTTTCTGCTGATGAGTGCCTAGACGCCTGTATGCGTCAGTCACCTGACCGCATTTTTCTTGCAGAACTGCGTGGCAACGAAGCGTGGGAATATCTTAACTCATTAAACACTGGGCATCCTGGATCAATTACAACAACACACGCTAACAGTGCTTTGCAAACATTCGAACGATGTGCCACGCTGATCAAAAGATCAGAAATTGGCCGTCAACTCGACCTAAAAATGATAAAAACGGTACTTTATACTACAGTGGATGTGGTATTATTCTTCAAGGATCGAAAGCTCTCTGAAGTCTTTTACGATCCAATTTTCTCTAAATCGAAGATAGTTTAAGTGAGACTCTTCTCTCAATAGGATCCTACAGATAACAACAGCCGTAACAATCTATCATAATTTTTTATTTAACCTTTTGAAACAAGTTTCCTCCCCCTCTTGTTTTTCTGTGAGCTTTTCATGCTCTTACAACAGAAAAGATGAAAGGTTGATGATAACAACTCCACAGAAAAACAAAATCACGCACAAGATTCTTATCGTATACAATTTTATTATCTTTGATAGTTTTTTCATTTATTTTTTAGAAGTGTACATTTTATGCAAAAGAAGAAAAATCATTACAAAATAAATAGTTCAGCAAAAAGAACAGCTTTCAATTCGCATATCAACGAAAGCTCTATGAAATACTCGCACTCAACAACCATAAACAATTGTCGTCATAAAGACAGACTTATCGTTCAAAATTCTACGTTCCATTTGCTAAGCATCAACGCCATATTTTTTGAACCAAAAAACCTTATACTTCTACCAAAACAGACAGTTTACTGCATTATAAATTCCAATATAGCATCAACAAATCATATTCCAATTCGGTAATGGATAGCGTAACAGCATAATACATTCTAGCCTCGTTATCGCGTAATTACGGGCAATTGCCACTGAAATCTTCCTTACAACCTACTTTTTTGTAGCAAACCAAACTTGCATCTGAAAATATCTTGAAACCAATTCTGCTACCTCTTAACGCAAACTCACCCCATTTTATGGCTTCTTTTTTAGCATAATTTTGCAGTGCTTCAGATCACTTTCTAATCATCGAAACGATTGGCGTATAAGCTTTTATTCTAAAATCATACACAACCTATATCCCGCTAAAAGATTGTGAGAAAATGAAAGCAATAAAACAAAAAGCTTCTTAATTACCTTATCATGAACAATGCAAACAACAAACAGTGGTTGGTTATGTTTCATTGATAATTGCTATCAAGTTTTCTCTTTCATGTTGAAAAATAAGCGAGCACTTTCTGTCGCTAAAACAAGTTTTTCGCGCTTTTATACAAGAAACAATAGAGTTCAATGACAAAACGAAAAACCAAGCTATAGCAAAAGTTTCTATTTTTCATAGATAAATGTGAAAGAATACAAAGTTAGTGCCTATGAAGTTTCATCAGAACTAAGTATAATTTTCATGACGATTGTATTCTTCTAGGCAACACCAATCTATTGCAGCGTGTTATTCATATTCAAAACACATTTTCTCAATGAAGCATCCATTTTGCCCAAAAGGTTAGATATCCTTTTTTAAAAGGCAATGATAGCGATTTTTAAATTCTCATAAAAAGCCAATAAGCTTTTATAGATTGAGCCCCGTGCGTCATCCTCAAAGAGCGCAAACTCATGTATAATCTCTCGTCTCTCACGTTACCTTCATCAACTGGTAAGTTTTTAAAGGCGACGTTCAACCATGAGTTTTTTAATCTCAGCAATTGCCTTAGCTGGATTTAATCCCTTTGGACAAGTCTGCGCACAATTCATAATCGTATGGCACCGATAAAGGCGAAAAGGATCTTCCAAATTATCAAGACGCTCACCACACATCTCATCACGTGAATCAGCAATCCAACGATAAGCTTGGAGCAAAATAGCTGGCCCCAAATAACGATCGCCATTCCACCAATAACTTGGACAGGATGTTTGACAACATGCACACAAAATACACTCATAAAGGCCATCGATTTTTTGGCGATCAGAGTAACTTTGTAACCACTCTTTTGCAGGTTCAGGCGAAATGGTTTGCAACCAAGGTTCAATCACACGATGTTGCGCATAAAAGCGCTTTAAATCAGGAACCAAATCTTTAACTATCGGCATGGAAGGCAAAGGATATACCTTAATTGGATGCTTTACATCATCCATACCTTTGGTACAAGCCAGCGTATTAGTCCCATCAATGTTCATCGCACATGAACCACAAATACCTTCACGGCATGATCGGCGAAGTGTCAAAGTTGGATCAATATGATTTTTAATGAATAAAAGCCCATCAAGAATCATCGGACCACAAGCGGAACGATCTACATAATAGGTATCCAGATGTGGATTTTCCTCATCATCCGGTGACCAACGGTAAACGTGAAACTCTGTCAGTTGCGTAGCACCTTCAGGCTTAGGCCAAACTTTTCCAGCTTTCACTTGCGAATTTTTGGGAAGCTTAATTTGTACCATAATTCATTCTCCCCTTAATAAACACGTTTTTTAGGAGCAATGCGCTTTAAGTCGATACCGCCATCTGCTTCAGCTGTTAACGGATCAAGATGAACAGGCCGATACGATAATGTCACCTTACCATCTTTTGACAAATGCGAAAGCGTATGTTTACGCCAATTTTTATCGTCACGCTCTGGATAATCTTCACGTGCATGAGCCCCCCGACTTTCTAAACGTGCTTCTGCAGAATAAACAGTCATGATTGCATTGGCCATCAAATTCTCAAGCTCTAATGTTTCAACCAAATCAGAATTCCATATCAGCGAACGATCTGTTACTTTAATATCTGACAATTCATCCCAGATTTGGCTTATCCGCTGACATCCTTGTTGTAAAGAATCTTCTGTACGGAAGACAGCAGCATCTTCCTGCATAGTGCGTTGCATTTTTTCACGCAATATAGCCGTTGGTGTCGCCCCTTGAGCAAAGCGTAAACGATCAAAACGAGCCATAATTTCGTCAACAGCAACCTCATTAAGAGGAGGAATTTCTGTATCTCGATCAATCACCTCACCGGCACGAATAGCAGCAGCACGGCCAAACACAACAAGATCAATTAATGAATTTGATCCCAAACGATTAGCACCATGAACAGAAGCACATCCTGCTTCACCCACCGCCATCAAACCTGGTTGAACACGATCAGGTGAATCGGCCATTGGATTGAGAACTTCCCCGTAGTAATTGGTAGGAATACCGCCCATATTATAATGAACAGTTGGAAGGATAGGGATAGGTTCTTTCGTCACATCAACCCCTGCAAAAATCCGTGCTGATTCAGAAATCCCCGGCAAACGCTCGTGCAATATAGCGGGATCAATATGATTGAGAACCAAATGGATATGGTCCTTTCTCGGACCAACACCGCGTCCTTCACGAATTTCAAGCGTTATACAACGCGAAACAAGATCACGCGAAGCCAAATCTTTAAAGGAAGGCGCATATCGCTCCATAAAGCGTTCGCCCTCAGAATTGACCAAATATCCTCCTTCACCGCGTGCACCTTCTGTGATTAAACAGCCAGAACCATAAATACCTGTAGGATGAAATTGAACAAATTCCATATCCTGAAGCGGCAATCCAGCACGTGCAACCATTCCACCACCATCGCCCGTACAAGTGTGGGCTGATGTCGCCGAAAAGTAGGCACGTCCATATCCCCCAGTAGCAAGCACAACCATCTTAGCAGAAAAACGGTGTATCGTGCCATCATCGAGGTTCCATGCCACAACACCCGTGCACACACCATCAGTCATGATTAAATCAAGCGCAAAATATTCAATAAAAAACTGCGCATTATGTTTTAAGCTCTGCCCATAAAGGGTATGCAAGATCGCATGCCCCGTACGATCTGCCGCTGCACAAGTACGTTGGACAGGAGGACCTTCACCAAACTCTGTCGTATGTCCTCCAAAAGGCCGTTGATAAATTTTTCCTTCTTGCGTACGCGAAAAAGGAACTCCATAATGTTCCAACTCGTACACAGCGGCAGGTGCATTACGTACCAAATATTCCATTGCATCGGTGTCACCCAACCAATCAGACCCCTTTACCGTATCGTATAAATGCCATTGCCAATTGTCAGGCCCCATATTAGAAAGTGACGCTGCAATGCCACCCTGTGCCGCAACCGTATGCGACCGAGTTGGAAAAACTTTTGTGATACACGCTGTCTTTAACCCTTGTTCGGCCATACCAAGTGTTGCACGCAAACCAGCACCACCCGCTCCAACAACAACAACATCAAATTTGTGATCCACATAGCGATAAGGGGCCTTACCTACTCTAGCACCCAGAGACGATCCAGTACCCATCATATTATTTAAACCCCTAATGCAATTTTCAAAAGAGAAAAAATGATTACACCACCAAGAACATAACAAAATAAAACATTCAACGCTAAAAGTAATATCCGCATACTTTCATGCCGAATATAGTCTTCAATAACAACTTGCATTTCAAGTTTCATATGATAAAGGACTGAAAAAGTTAGCAATCCCATTAAAATACTAACAAAAGGATGTGAAAGCCGTGCACGCACAACGCTATAATCATTTCCAACAAGTGAAAGAATGAGAACAATAAAAAAAACAAAAAACGGCAAATTAATGAAACTTGTCAAACGCTCTAGCCAAAAATGCTCTGTTCCTTCATGTGCACTCCCAAGTCCGCGCACTTTCCCAAGCTCTGTTCGAAAATCCTTTTTCATATCTCTTTCCACCCCCAGCTAGACAATACTATATCCAATAATCCAAATTATAAAAGTAATAATAAGAGAAATAAAAACTGTCGCCCAAGCCGTTACTGTTGCCTTTTTTTTATCCAAAAGGCAAGGATTCATATCCCAAACAATGTGGCGAATACCACCAACCATGTAATGAACTCCAGCAAGCGTATAGAGAAACAAGACACAAAGCCCAGGAAAAGAACCATAAATCTCATGAACTACTCTATACGTCTCAGCCCCACAAGCAACTGAAATTAACCAAATAGCGAGAAAGACCATTCCGAAATAAAGAGCTATCCCAGTGATACGGTGCCCAATTGACATCGCCATAGTGATAGACCAACGGTAAATACTCACATGAGGAGAACGAGGGCGCTCTTTTATCCTAATTTTCTCTGTCATAAAATATCCTGACCTGACTTTAACTGCAACCGCATCATAAGTGAAAAGACTCGTACAAAACAACCAGCTCTATCATTGTTTTTATTTAAGTACATTATCATTCCCACTTAATTCGGCATCTAACGAGCCAATACTCACAGGTCGGTCATCTCAAATAACGGATTAAAGGTCGCGCATAAAAAAAACCGATTGTCCCACAGACACGAACCGTAAAATTCGCCCTTAATCTAATACAATTTCACCCTCACGTCAAAGGTCTAACATTTTTTCTCAAATATAAACATACCTTCTTCAAGTGTTTATCCCCGCTTCTGAACAAGTAACATGCCCTCTGAGATTCTAAATTTCAATCATGATTTAAGAGAAAAAACGCAGACTTGAGAAGCTCAATATTTTTATGCACACTCAAAGCTACCTCTTTAGCTGCAAACACGAATCACGGAAATGACGAGAAAGCCGCTTTTTATAAATTCTAGCAGATGCAGTATTTATTCAGCGATTTGCGTTGTGGCATCCGCACTAACAGCTGTTGCTTGTGCTCTCTCAGCAATTTTTTCACCTTTTTTCCGGTAATCTCTTTTTTCAGCAATACGCGCAGCCTTACCTCTCAAACTACGAAGATAATAGAGTTTTGCACGGCGCACTTTACCTCGACGCACAAGCTCAACACCTTCAATCAAAGGAGAATAAATCGGAAATACACGTTCAACACCTTCGCCATAAGAAATCTTGCGCACTGTAAAAGTTTCATTCAACCCACCACCTGAACGTGCGATACAAACTCCTTCATATGCTTGAACACGTGTGCGCGTACCTTCTGTCACACGCACCATAACACGTACTGTATCCCCTGGCTGAAAGGCTGGCAGTTGGCGTTTTGCTTCAATTTTTGCACATTGTTCAGCCTCAAGCTGCGCGATAATATTCATTTCTTTTATCCTTCGTGTTCTTTATCGAACAGTCAGAGCGCTCAACTCTTGCCGAAAAAACCTTCTCACAAAAAGAAAAGAACTTCTTTAGGCTATGTTCTACACAGGAGCGAATACACCATTCCTTAATTTTGGAATTACAGAAAACCCTTTACAGAAAAACTCTCTAAAAGAGAGCCATGCAATACACCACCTTACAACATGAATCAAGTTTTCTGACGATTTTTATCATAACGGGCATAAAGATCAGGGCGACGTTGACGTGTTAACAGCTCGGACTGCTGTTGACGCCAATCCGCAATAGCTTTGTGATGACCCGATGTCAACACTGGCGGAATACTCCGTCCTTCGAAAAGAGAGGGACGTGTGTACTGAGGGTGTTCCAGCAAATCATTCTCAAAACTTTCATACTTTCCAGAATCCTCATTGCCCATAACTCCAGGAAGAAGACGTATAACAGTATCCAAGAGAACCAACGCAGCAGCTTCCCCCCCTGAAAGAATATAATCACCAATAGATACTTCTTCCAACTTCCGCGCTTCTATTATCCGCTCATCTACGCCTTCAAAACGTCCACAAACCAATGTCACTCCCGATTCACGCGCCAAAGAGCGCGCATAAGTTTGGTTAAAAAGCCGCCCACGCGGACTCATCAACAACCTTGGCGAATCATGCGGAAAACTATCAAGTGCAGCCGCTAACACATCCGCCCGCATCACCATACCTGCTCCTCCACCAGCTGGAGTATCATCAACGCTATGGTGCTTATCCAAAGCAAAGTTTCTAATTTGCACTGCATCCAGCGCCCATATTCCTCTCTCTAAAGCTTGCCCTGCTAAAGAATAACCCAAAAATCCAGGAAACATTTCAGGATAAAGTGTTAAAATACGCGCCTGAAACTTCATTTTATTCTTTCATCCTCATTTTCTGAGCCCAATTCTTACCAAATCAGCACCAACCGGCGGTATCATCAATACTATTTTATCCAAAATAAAATCACGAATCTGCTCTGCACCCAACGTTCATATCCCTAACTCTAAAGCTTGCCCTGCTAAAGAATAACCCAAAAACCTAAAAAACATTTCAAGATAAATTACCAACATACGTGCTTGGAAACTTCTTCTCGCACTCCTTCGCTTTCCGCTTCATTTTTTGGTTCAAGCCATTTTTTCTGTATCATCTTCTTCCATATCACTTAAACCAGCGGCCACTGGATCAACAACAAGAAAACCAGAAGCAATACAAATTTCTGGCACTGCTGCCTTGCTAAAGGGAATAAGCACTGTTTTGCGCGTATTCAAACGCATCTCAAGCAAATCACCAGCCCCAAAATTAAAAAAACCACTCACCTCCCCTAAGATTTTACCAACACAATTCTGGACACGAAGCCCAATTAAATCGACTTGATAAAATTCATCCTCAGCCAAATCATCCAACAATTGATTACGGGCAACATAAAGGCGAATCCCTTTTAAGTTCTCAGCAGCATTGCGATCATCAATCCCTTTAAAACGCACAATTGCGTTATTTTTCTGCACACGAAGGGTTACAATTTTATAAGAACGCCCCATATCGTCATAAAGAGTACCGTAACTTTTTAAACGCTGTGGTTCCGCACTTAAGACCTTAACAAAAACATCCCCTTTTATGCCATGAGGCAAACCAATAGTGGCAAGATAGACTTTATTTTTAAGCTTTTCTTTACTATACTCCATGCACAAGTATTATCTCTTAAAAACGAAGCTTTCAATCTTGTAATTTTCTATTTAATCTTGTTGCCATACCAAAAATCTTCAAAAAAGGCTTTTCTTGGTAACAAAAACAAATTCAATAAGGAGAAGTCTTATGGCAAATGTTATGCTATTTTACAAAGATATTACCCCAATCAACAAAGTTTTTCATAAAAATCTAAAATTTTCTCCTCCAAGTAATATGTCTTTCGCAAAAGATACTCACTGGATTCCTTTAGCAAGTAGTGAATATTTTCAAGCTGCTCTAGACTATCCCATTTTGTTTATGTCCGCAGAAGATGAACAAAAGAAACGGCACTATACATCCGCTGCTCTTGTAGGTCTTTCTAACGACGAAAATGACTATATCGCCTCTGATGAAAATTGGAAAACAAATACTTATATTCCAGCTTTTGTCCGTCGCTATCCTTTTGTTCTTGCGCAAATTAAAAATGAAAAAGAGCTTTCTGTTTGCTTTGATCAACAATCAGGCATGTTTAATGAGATTACAGGCACAGAACTTTTTAATTCCGATGGATCTGTTTCTCCTTTTATGGAAGAGCGTATTCGCTTTCTTGAAAGCTTTAAAATCGCTATGGAAAAAACAGCTGAATTTATTGACACTCTTGTAGAGATGGATCTTCTAAGCCAAAAGTCAATCAATGTGAAAAACGACCAAGGTCTCTCAGCGCAATTAGAACATTTCTGGATTGTCGATGGAGAAAAATTGAATAAATTATCCGCACACCAGCTGGCTAAACTCCATAAAAATGGCTTTTTAGGGTTAATCTTTGCACATCTTATGTCAACGAATAATCTTTTAAAAATACTTTCCCTAAAAGGTGAAAAGCAGCTCGCTGACCGTGAAGAACAACCGCAAAACAAGAATGATCGCTCTAAAGATGAAAAACCTACAAAAAAGAAGAAAGAGACTCTCAATTAAGCAATGTCCATAAAAGATGACACGAGAAAAGATAAAAATATCCTTCTCATCCCAGCAGATCATGCCATTTTAGCCGCAAGAAAAAACTGGCTGGATAATCTTTTGCAAACACGTCGTATGGCCGTGCAAACAGCACAAGCCTATGAACGTGATACACGGCAATTTTTGTCTTTTCTTTGTCAACATTTAGGACACGAGCCAACCTTTAGTGATCTCGCCAGTTTGCGTGTTATTGACTTGCGTGCTTATTTGGCTTATCGCCGCGCACGCAATATAAGTGCTCGCTCTTTAAGCCGAGGAATGGCAGGTTTGCGCTCTTTTTTCAGCTACTTATCTCGCGAAGGGATTGTCAACATCCCTGCTGCTAAACTTATCCGAACCCCAAAACAACCAAAATCGCTTCCAAAGCCTTTAGCGATAAAATCAGCACTGCATTTAGTCAAACAAGAAAATCAACAGGAAAATGAACCATGGATCACCGCCCGTGACGCTGCTGTTTTAGTGCTCCTCTATGGCTGTGGAATGCGAATATCAGAAGCCCTAGCACTCACACCAGAACAATTTGCTGATCCCGAAAAAAAAAGTTTATTCGTGATCGGAAAGGGAGGGAAAACGCGCCTTGTCCCCCTCATCAAAGTTGTTTACGAAACCGTACAGAATTATCTAAAATGCTGCCCATATCCTTTAGATGATAACAAACCAATGTTCCGCGGTGCCCGAGGTGGCCCTTTACAGCCAGCCATTATTCAACGAGCCGTTCGCAACTTACGCACATCTCTTGGTTTACCAGAAACTGCTACCCCCCATACACTGCGCCATTCTTTTGCCACCCATCTTTTATCGCGTGGAGGCGATTTGCGCACTATTCAAGAACTTCTTGGGCACGCCTGTTTATCTACTACACAAGTCTATACCCATGTTGACACAGACCGCTTATTAGAAGTTTATCAAAAAGCGCACCCTCGTTCTTGAAAAATTTTTGAACGAAAAGGGAAACTAAACAGATGCAACCTCAAGCGCTAAAGCATGAACACAGGTTGCTAATTCTTTCTGCAAAACTTGATAAATTGCTCGATGTATCTCCACGCGCGTCATGCCTGCAAAAGAAGAAGACAGAATTTTTACCCGAAAATGCGTTTCTCCTTTACCGTCAAAAGCGTGCTCATCATGACGATGCCCAGCATGAAGATGACTCTCATTAATTACCTCAAGCTTTTGCGGACAAAAAGCATCCCGCAGCTTTATCTTGATCGTTGTTTGAATTGCAGTAGACATTTTTTTGTTCCTTCACAAAATAAATAATGCAATGAGCCTTTTTTATTACCAAACACAGTGTGAAAATAAATTTTTCAAAAGTCAATTCTTGTCAAATCGATCGATTTTGCATAAACAAAACATATGGCAATAACATCTAAATTATTCGACTCAATTCGAATCAGCTCCAATAAAAAACAACGGGCTGAACCACAGGCACAACAATGTCAATGGGAAGGCTGTGAAAAAGCAGGAACTCATAAGGCTCCAGCAGGACGAAATCACGAAGGGCAATATCTGCACTTTTGCATTGATCATGTGCGTGCCTATAATAAAAATTTTAATTATTTCTCTGGTCTTAGCGATAAAGATGTCGCAAAGTTCCAAAAAGATGCCCTTACAGGACATCGCCCAACATGGCCTACAGATCTTAGTAATGGCGTGTCGAAAAAAACAGCTACTGATTATGCTAAAATTCGTTCTGGCACAGCTGCCTATCAAAATCGTATGCGCGATCCATTTACGATGTTTACCCAACGTCATTCAACTAACAATTTCTCACGAAAATTAAAACCCTTAGAAGCCAAAGCTTTTGATACATTGGGATTACAAGCGAATGCTTCCGCTGAAGATATCAAAACAAAATATAAAGAGCTGGTAAAAAAACACCATCCTGATTCCAATGGTGGCAATCGTTCTTCAGAAGAGCGTTTTCGCGATGTTTTGCACGCTTATAATTTGTTAAAAAAATCTGGTCTATGCTAAGGAATCCCTGCCCATACAAATCTACTTTCGTACAAACTATTATTGTTTTCACAAGACATTATGGAACATGCAGTAAAGGAACTCTTTCATATCCAAAATTCTCATTGTAAACCATTGCATAAGTACTCTAACTCTTGTACCGTTTTTTACTGAATAAAATAAATAGTGTCCTTTCTCTTCCAGAAAAATAATGACAAAAACAAAGTTTACAGTCGAAAATATACCCGATATCACACTCTGTGCTAGTGATCTGTTCAATATTGATACAGATATGAAAGTACCTGCTTTTAGCACAAAAAGCCCCCACGTTCCCGATATAGATCCTGATTATATTTTCGATCTGCAAACAACTTTAGCGATTTTAGCAGGTTTTGCATTTAACCGCCGTGTCATGATCTCCGGCTATCACGGCACTGGAAAATCTACACATATTGAACAAGTTGCTGCACGCCTCAACTGGCCTTGTATCCGAATTAACCTCGACAGTCATGTCAGCCGCATTGATCTCGTCGGAAAAGATGCTATTATTTTAAAAGATGGATTACAAATCACTGAATTTAAAGAAGGCATTTTGCCATGGACTTATCAAAACAATATTGCTCTTGTTTTCGATGAATATGATGCAGGTCGTTCTGATGTTATGTTTGTCATCCAACGCGTCCTTGAAGCCTCTGGACAACTAAGCTTGCTTGATCAAAGTCGTGTCATCGCTCCTCATCCAGCATTTCGTCTTTTTGCAACTGCAAACACCGTTGGTCTTGGTGATACAACAGGGCTTTACCATGGCACACAGCAAATTAATCAAGCTCAAATGGATCGCTGGTCCATTGTGACAATATTAAATTATTTACCTCATGATAAAGAGGTTGATATCGTTTGTTCAAAAGTTAAATCTTTTCAGACAACCGAAGGGAAAAAAACAATTTCACAAATGGTGCATGTTGCTGATATGGTACGGCAATCTTTTATCAATGGTGATCTTTCAACGGTCATGAGCCCACGCACTGTCATCACTTGGGCAGAAAATGCCACAATTTTTAAAAATGTTGGATTTGCCTTTCGGTTAACCTTTCTCAACAAATGTGATGAACTCGAACGTTCCACTGTCGCAGAATTTTACCAACGTGCTTTTGGACAAGAGCTTCCAGAATCGTTTGCACAGCGTGCCTTGCCTTAAGGAATACACCAACCATGGCCGCAAAAGCTGGCGATACCAACCAAAATCTAACACACGACTCTCTCACCACCTCTCTTGATGCTGAAGCCTTTAAGAAAGCTATTTCCACCTGTATTCGCGCAATTGCTGGTACGCGCAACCTTGAAGTTTCCTTTAGTCACAACAAACCATCCCTGAACGAAAATTACGCACATTTACCGAAACTACCACACCGCACAACAAATAAAGACATAGCTATCACCCGCGGATTAGGCGATTCTATGGCTCTACGCAAAGCATGGCATGATAGCCGTATTCACACGCAATATGCTCCAGTAGAATCAGAAGCACGCGCCATATTTGATGCTCTTGAGCAAACACGGGTTGAAGCAATCGGCACTTTAGCCATGGATGGAATTGCACAAAATCTTGATATAATGCTCGCCAATAAATATCAAAAAGCCAATTATCATAAGATTAGCACCCAAAGTGAAGCTCCCCTCCAAGAAGCGATTGCGCTTTTATTGCGTGAAAAAATAACAGAGCGCCCTCCCCCAAAAGAAGCTGAACATGTATTGGAGCTCTGGCGTCACTCAATCGAACAAAAAGCCGCAGCAGAACTAAATGAACTGACACATCATATTCATAATCAGCATGCTTTTGCACGGATTGTTCGTCGAATGCTAGTTGCACTAAAAATGTCAGTGCAACTAGAAGAAATTTCTGACAGTGTAAACAAGAAAAAACTTAAAAACGGATGCAAACCTACCAACCAAGCAGAAGAAGAAAGCAATAACGAAAAACACTCCCAAAGTGAAAAACAAACAACAACCAAACAAGAAAGCGATGTGCAAGACAAAGGAAAAACGCAAGCAACTCAATCAAACAACAATAATAAAACCGAAGAAGAACAAGAGAGCCATTGGCAAAAAAAAATAAATAACCCTAAACGTCTTCTCGCTATTTCAGAACAAATGGAGGGACTTGATGGTTATAAGGTTTTTACCCGTCAATTTGACGAAGTTTTGGAAGCGACAGATTTCTGTTCTGAAAGTGAGTTGGATCACTTGCGTCATTGTCTTGATAAGAAAATCAATCACCTCCAAAGCATCGTAGGACGCTTAGCAAATCGCCTACAACGCCGCCTTATGGCACAACAAAATCGTAGTTGGAAGTTTGATCTTGAGGAAGGATATCTCGATACAGCACGACTTACACGCCTTATTATTGATCCAATGCAACCACTTTCTTTTAAAATGGAAAGCAATACCAAATTTCGGGACACTGTTGTTTCATTACTCATAGATAATTCAGGATCAATGCGAGGGCGACCGATCACTGTTGCGGCAAGTTGTGCGGATATTTTAGCACAAACTCTTGAACGTTGTGGAGTAAAAGTTGAAATTTTAGGCTTTACCACTAAAACTTGGAAAGGAGGAAAATCACGCGAAAAATGGCTCAACCAACATAAACCTAATAATCCTGGACGCCTTAATGATTTATGTCATATCATCTATAAAAGAGCCGACACAACATGGCGTCGAGCACGGCGCAATTTAGGTTTAATGTTGCAGGAAGGATTGCTGAAAGAAAATATCGATGGCGAAGCACTGATTTGGGCACATAAGCGTCTTTTATCACGGCGTGAACAACGTCGTATTCTCATGGTTATTTCGGATGGAGCGCCTGTTGACGATTCGACACTTTCTGTTAATTCCAGCCATTATCTTGAAAAACATTTACGCGCGGTGATTCAAGAAATCCAAACACATTCGCCTATAGAACTCATTGCCATTGGAATCGGTCATGACGTCACGCGCTATTATCAACGTGCTGTAACAATTATGAACGCCGAAGAACTAGCCAACGCTGTAACAAAACAATTAGCAGCGCTTTTTAGTGATAAAAAACCTCATTCTTGTAAAGGATTTTTAGAACAAGCTCCCTAAATCAACAGCTTGAGGTTATATAATAAACCTTGTAAGCAAACATGCCGCTCTCACGGAGCACGATAAAAATCCTTCTTTATGTTAAAAGTACAAGAGGATAAATATTCTTACTTATCACAAATCAAAGATGTATTGCCTTTTGAACTGCTTTGATAAAGAGGAAGCTTCAAATTTCTGAGGATTGTTCCATAGGGAATCAGCATGCACAGGCTCATAATTATTTTTACCGAAAAATCGCCAAAAGCAAGCGAGAGCCAAACTGGAACCTCGAGTCCAAAGAAAACAGTACTCTCGGTAAGTGAATTATTAACATAACCTGCCATTTGGTCGATAAAGGCAAAAGAGCTAGAAAAAGCAAGCGCAAAGAACACAACCGTATCTAAAGCCGAACTGACCAACGCTGCAGCTAAAGGCGCCTTCCACCATGCTTTACGCCTCAAAGGACTAAAAACGGCAATATCGAGGATCTGCCCAAATAAGAAGGCCGAGCTAGAAGCTATTGCAAGCCGCGGCGTAACCAATATCCAAGAAACAAAAAAACCAGCAAAAAAACCAGCATAAACCACACACCTTGCTGCAGCTGGACCATAAAAACGATTGGTCAAATCATTGATCAGAAAAGCTATCGGATACGTAAAAGCTCCATAAGTCAGGAGCTCATTCAAACCAAACCAATCGATGGGATACTGAACCAAAATATTAGAAGTGGTTACAGCAAGACACATCGCAAAACTAGAAAAAACAATATATTTTCTCTTTTGCTGTGCTGATACAAAACCGCATGCTGAGAACATTTTTTTCACCTTGGTAACAAAACCAATAAACTACAGTGATCAAAAAGTTAAAAGCCCCAAAACAGCATGCCTCTAAAATGATGAACAGATGATCTTGCTTTTCACAAACAAAAACAATTACTACGCTGCTTGCTCAGCTTTTTTATTAACGATTTGGCGTTTTAACAAACGTGCACGTTGCGACAATTCTTTATCATCAGCTTTGACCAAAAAGCTATCAAGTCCACCACGGTGCTCAACAGAACGCAAAGCATTTGCTGAAACGCGTAAGCGATAACTTTGCTGCAATACTTCCGAAATCAATGTCACATTGCAAAGATTTGGTAAAAAACGACGACGGGTTTTATTGTTCGCATGGCTAACATTATTGCCATAAAGAACGGTTTTTCCTGTCAATTCGCAAGCACGAGACATAAACTTTACCTTTAAACTCTAAGAAACTCTTAAATCCCAATACCCACAAAACAGAATGGACGCAAAACACTGCCTTGAACGGGCATTATTGAGAAGTTATGTTCCTAATAGGGTGTCGATAATAAAAGGTCAAGTCTTTTGTAAAGCTTTTTGCATCCCTTGCTAGCTAATTTTCTTAATCTTTTCCCGTAATAAGGGATGATATGGTATGCAAAATGTTTTTTTTTAATACACCCCATGCTAAAAGAATGCTCACTGTATAAAAGGAAGCGTTAATCATGAGAAAAACACATAATCCCGCGACAGAGCTCCAACACAAACGCATCAATCTTTCTTCTATTCTGTTCAGCACTTTATGTGTCTGTGCTTTTCTCGTCTTCAGCGCACTAGGTGTCTGGCAAATACAACGATTAAACTGGAAAACGAATCTCATCACAAGTGCTAATCAACGTATTCATTTGCCTCCCATCAAAGCCCCCCCCAAAAATCAATGGAAACATATAACTTTTGAGAAAGATGAATATCGACCTGTCATCATTACGGGAAAACTGCTAAAAGATAAAAACATTTTTGTTACTGCTGTCGCTCAAAATACCAGTGGCTACTGGGTTTTGACTCCCCTACAAACAGCCGATAACACACTGACCTTTGTGAATCGTGGTTTTATCCCCATGGATGCACGCCGTCACTTTCAATACTCAGAACAGTCACACACGAACGATATATCTCATCAACATTCTACTAAGAACACAGAGCAAACTACGATTGTAGGTCTATTACGCATGAGCGAAAAAAATGGTTTTTTTCCACGCAAAAATAATCCCGATCACGACCTATGGTACGCACGCGATCTTCCCACTATGGCACAAAAGCTTGGCCTATCCACTGTCGCTCCTTATTTTATTGATGCCGGGAAAGAAACAGCTACGCAGGAAAATTTTCCTATCACGGGCTTAACTGTTATACATTTTCGAAACAATCATCTTGTTTATGCTATCACGTGGTTTGTTTTAGCTGTTGGCGTCCTAGGTGCCTCTCTTTTTTTGCTATGGCAAAAAACTGAATAAGACACACAAACACTCTATACCCAGAAACAAGCTCTTGGGCACTTTTACTAAAGAACCTATTTTCATAACAAAGAATTATAAAGCTATCATGCTGAAAATACGACACATTTTACACTTGTCTTTCTAAATGCAATAGCAACAACAGCCTTACTAAAAGATATGAGAACATACCCGATCCCATCACGAGACTTGTAAACCTGCAACAACCCCCCCGTACAATCAAACATCAGATGATGAACAATAATAAAATACACCGTTAAGTACCTATAAAAATTAACAAGACTTAAGAAAGCAGTGCTACGCAATTGAATCAGTATCACCACAATTAATATCAAGCATTTGGTTTATATTTCGAAAAATAAGTTAACACATTCATTATACGATGATAAAAGTATCAGGAACTATAAGAACATAGAATATTCACATCTTTTCTCAAAACCTTATCTTACATCCTTGAGAATACAAGATAGAGCAAATTACAAAAGAGAATTGCAGTATAGTTGCATAGACAACACGCATCTGAAATACGAGAAGCTCATTTAAAATTCATTTTGTCTAAGAAGATCAACTACAAAAATTAAAACATTTAATGGCGAAAATGCCGTACACCTGTAAAAACCATGGCTAACCCTTGCGCATCAGCTGCGGCAATAACTTCTTCATCACGTATTGATCCTCCCGGTTGAATAATCGCTGTTGCACCAGCTTCAGCAGCAGCTAGTAAACCGTCTGAAAAAGGAAAAAATGCATCTGATGCAACCACAGATCCTTTAGTAGGAACATCTGTTAAGCCCGCTCTTTGTGCACTTTCTTCAGCTTTACGTGCAGCGATTTTAGCTGAATCAATGCGACTCATCTGGCCTGCACCAATCCCAACTGTTGCGCTATTTTTTGCATAAACAATAGCATTTGACTTAATGTGTTTCACAACACGAAAAGCAAATTGAAGATCCCGCATTTCATCTTGATTTGGTGCCCGCTTTGTCACCACTTGCAGTTTAAGATCATCAACAACCATATTATCACGCGACTGCACTAAGATTCCCCCCGCAAGCGTTTTAGCAATAAGCCCTCCACAACGGGGATCAGGTAAACCACCAGTGATCAACAAACGAAGATTTTTTTTCTGTGCAATGACTGCACGTGCTGCTTCTGTCGCATCAGGAGCGATAATCACTTCCGTAAAAATTTTAATAATCTCTTCAGCACACTCTTCATCAAGAGGTTGATTTAAAGCAATAATTCCACCAAATGCTGAAACATTATCACACATAAGAGCCTTTAAATAAGCCTCCTTCAAACTTCGCCCTTCTGCAACACCGCAAGGATTAGCATGTTTAAGAAGAGCAACAGCAGCGGTTTTTTGGGGATCAAATTCTGCCACAAGTTCAAAAGCCGCATCTGTATCATTCATGTTGTTATAAGAGAGTGCTTTACCTTGCAAAAGTTTTGCTGTTGCAACACCAAAACGTTTATCACTATTTCGATAAAATGCCGCCTGTTGATGTGGATTTTCCCCATAGCGCATAACACTTTTAAGATGACCAGAAAAACTCTGCCAAGACGGCGTTTTAATTTGTAAATCCTGTGCGAACCACGCTGCTATCGCCGAATCATAAGCAGCCGTATACGCATAAGCACGCATTGCTAACTGACGTCGCATAAAAAAGCTTAAACACCCCTCATGCTGCTTCAATTCAGCGAGAACCATATCGTAATCACTAGCCGCTGTTACAACGCCAGTATAAGCATGATTCTTCGCTGCGGCGCGAATCATTGCTGGTCCACCAATATCAATATTTTCAATAATTGTTTGTCTATCAGACTCAGACTGGGAAGTCTCTTCAAAGGGATAAAGATTCACAACCAGAAGATCAATTCCATTTATGCCATGCTTCTCCATAGCATCCACATGACTAGGATCTTGTCTTACAGCTAATAAAGCACCATGAACCAAGGGATGGAGCGTTTTGACGCGCCCATCCATTATTTCCGGAAATCCAGTAACTTCAGCAACATCTTTCACTGGCAAACCAGCAGCCATTAATATTTTTGCCGTTCCTCCTGTCGAAATCAATTCAATACCATAAGCATGAAGCGCTTGTGCAAAAGCGACCACGCCTGTTTTATCAGACACAGAGAAAAGAACACGACGAACCCGACAAAGATCCGGTATAGAAAAATTTTTCGCAACAACCCCCATAACAGGAATCCTAAAAATAAAATGGTTAAAATCCAAGTAAAATAAACTTATGCGTTCAATAGCACACGTCTTTATCAAAATACACTCAAAGGATAGGATGTCTTTTTTTAACACACAAAGAATAATTCTATCTTTGTCCGTATTATAAAGAAAAAAGTCATTGTTCTAACTGACGGCGAACAAAGCGCCAACGCACTTTTTCTTGAAATGCAGGGCGAAAATATAAAACAATCTGTCGTGTGCGTTGTGGACCTGTTAATCCAGTAAAATCAATCGAATCTTCAAGATAAATATCAGTATCCGGTGATACAAAATACCACACTTGCCCATCCCCTACGGCTAAACGCACACGCTTACCATCATAATTAACTTCAACTTGCGGATGAAGATGAAACCGAACGGCAACATTATTTTGTTCATTTTGAGCTACCTTATGTCTCTTTGAAAACCCTTTTTTTGACGTAAAAAAGCGATCAAAACCCTCAATCATTGCTCCATTTGTCGCTAAAATGAGACCGCGCTCATGAACAAGATTAAAAGGCCGCACATAACCGTTATGGCTCGCAATAAAACCAATTTTCTCTGAATCCTCTATACGGGACACTTTAACATCCGTTGGCCCTTCAAGCAAAAATGAAGCACCACTTTTCTTTTTTTTATAAAAAGTGCCCACCGAACAATCATTAATCGTCGCTGTTGAATGTGCTGCGGTGACACGCCCTAAATGTCGATACTCCTCACGCCCATAAGGATTAACACCCGTATTTATGATAAAGCGACTTCCATGTGAAGACATTTCAAAAGACAAACACCCCGAACAAGCATGCTCTGCAACGGAGCGTGGTGGAAATTTTCCTGTATCTGCAAGCACCGTGGTTTGATTGGCATGTAAACGCTGAAACCCTGAATAACGTGCATAACTAAAAGGATGCCCCACTGTTTCATCAAGTTTTAAAAGTGTCGATAAACGTTCAGATACAAGGGGGCCGACCCCATTAAAATGCGCTAATGTTTTATCCTCATGAATAAAAAATCGTAAAGCTGGCAACATACGCTCAACAGAATCAATCAAAACACGCGGTGCCGTTTCATTGCTGTGCATAAAAAGATGACGTAAAGACAATAAATCCGATAACAAATTGAGCAAGAGCACAGGACTACGCGAAATATGGCCACCATCAACCAAGATCTGACGCGACAGCTCCTCAATGAGAAGGGTTTGCACCTTTTTCTTAATTGCTGCAGAAACAGGTAAAGCAAGAGATGCGAATGTCAAAGCTGCTGCAGCTTGTAAACGCTGATCATTGTTTTCCATACTGCCAATGGCGACACGCAAATAACGAAATTGGAAACCAAGTGCACGCAAAAAGCGCTTTTCAAACCGCTCACTTGCCCCTTGCAACAACATTTTTGAATGACAAATCCACGAAATCAAACGCCGTGCTACAACTGGCCCACTCCAAGGAAGCCCTTTTACCTTCTTGCCGCTATGGTCAAGCCAATCTTCTAAGAGCGCGCGCGCATGTGCCGTAGCTAAATCACTCTCTGCTGCTGCCATATGTCGCAACCAATGGAAATCATGAAGAGCTGCTTCCCATTCCGGCGTTGGTGAAACCAATGAAAAGGGAGAAACAGCACCAGAATGAACAGTATGACCCGCAAAAGCAAAACGACCATGATAAAACTCATGTGCCATCACTGGATCAGCTAAATACAAATCAATGGGATGCGCTAAAATTTTATGGGGACGGAACCCAGAAAACCGCCAACAAAACAGTGGTCCAACCCATAAACGCCGTATAAATTTGTGTGCCATATATATAAAGGCCGCCGCCTTTACCTGAGGATCTTTTACCGCAACCGCCACAATCTCGTCTCCATACATGCTGAATCGAGCACAATTTCGACCATTTTAGTAAATGAATCATTAATTAAGCCACTTTCCGGAAACGCGCTGCAAAAAAACCATCCATTCCCAAAAACACATTTCTTTCGGCGTTAAAATTTTCACAACAGAAATCTGCAGGCGTTGTACGCAAAGTCCCCTTAACAGAAAGCAAATGCGCCATAGCGCTCATTTCTTCTGTACAAATAGGCTCTAAAATAATATCACTGCGTGCTGATAAAATTTTTTCAATGAGATCTTCCCCTTCTTCTCTTGCCAATGAACAATTGGAAAAAATAATGCGTCCACCCTTCTTTACCAAAGCAATTGCCACGCAAAGTAAATCATATTGTAATGCTGCTAATTTGACGATATCGTCCATCGATTTCGTCCATAAAATATCCGGATGACGACGTATCGTTCCTGTAGAAGAACAAGGAGCATCAAGAAGAACAGCATCAAAAAGTTGTTCGGGATAAAAATTTCTCACATCCCCTTGCCAAGTGCGAACTGAAAAATGAAGCCGCTCCATATTTGCCTTTAAACGCTTTACCCTATTAGCAGACATATCAATTGCTGTCACATCAGCCCCTTGCAAAGCCAATTGTGCAGTTTTCCCCCCAGGACTCGCACAAAGATCAGCAACATTTTTGCCCTGAATATTCCCAAGTAAACAAGCAGGCAAAGCTGCAGCAAAATCTTGAACCCACCAAGCTCCTTCTGCATAGCCTGGTAAATCAGAAACGGAACAATCCAAGCGACTCAACCGAACAGAACCATTGGACAAAACGACACCCCCAAGCCGTTTAGCCCATCCAGAACTATCAGATTTAACTGTCAAATCGAGTGGAGGCTCAACACTTTGAACTGCTAAAATCTGTTCAGCCTTTTCTATTCCATAAGTTGACACTAAAAGCTGGCTGAACCATACCGGAATCCCTTCAATGCTGGGAGCTTTTTGACGTAAAAATACCGCATCACGTGCAACATTGCGTAAAAGAGCATTCACTACCCCCGAAAAACGACGCATACGGGAATCAAGTTTAGCCAAACGCACGGCTAAATCAATCGTAGCATGATCGGGAATATCAAGATAAAGAATTTGTGCTACACTGATATGCAAAAGATGTTGAAGTGAAAATGCTTGCGGAGGCAAAGGACACGTTAAAAAGCGTGATAAAGCAGCTGCAATCTGCTCCCGATGACGCAATGCTGCTGCCAAAATGGCTCGGCACAATGAACGATCCCGCTGTGAAAGCCCTAAATATTGTGGATGCCCATGTTCATTATCCGTTAAGCCCGAAAGAGACGCGCGCTTATTAAGCACCGCTCCTAAAAGACGAACACACAACTGCCGAACGCCTAATCCCGGAACACTCTTTTCGGACACACGCCCCACTTTTTTGTGTTTCAAAACAACACCTTTATGCCTTTTTTCCCTTAAGAGCTCTATGATCGAGACTTTTTTGAATCTTCATAACGAAGCCAGGAAGGGCGTTTTGTAACGCGCTGAACAGCACCAGTTTCTTGATTCCCTGCCACACTTTGAGCACTACGGTCTAGATCTCCATAATCTAGACCTCTGCTCTTTTCATGCAAACCACTCTCTTCATTCCATCCCATGCTTTTGACCATTTTTCCATTCATCTCTTCCGCTTGCCGACAAAGAGCAGCAATGCGATTTGCAGTCGCCGGATGCGTAGAAAAAAGGCTATCAGCTCCTTCACCACTCAAGGGATTGATAATAAACATATGTGCTGTTGCTGGATTATGCTCTGCTTCTTCATTGTACACCCTAGATCCACTATCTGCAATTTTACGCAACGCCGAAGCTAGCCATAAAGGGTTACCACATATTTCAGCCCCCCGACGATCAGCAGCATATTCACGCGTACGGCTAATAGCCATTTGCACAAGCATAGCCGCAAAAGGAGCCACAAGCAGAGCAATAATACCCCCAATTCCCCCCATACCATGAGAATGTTCTGAAGAATTACGCCTTCCCCCCATAAAAAAAGCGAAATTACCAAGCATAGAAATCGCCCCAGCAATCGTTGATGTTAGAGTCATCGTCAACGTATCACGGTGCTCAATATGTGCTAGCTCATGTGCCATAACTCCAGCAATTTCCTCTGTATTCAACTGCTTTAACAATCCGGTACTCGCAGCAACAGCTGCATTTTGAGGATTACGTCCCGTAGCAAAAGCATTTGGCTGCGCACTATCAATAACGTAAACTTTTGGTTGGGGAAGAGAAGCTTTTTGAGCGAGATTACTTACAATCTTATAATAAACCGGTGACGAATGCTGATCAACTTCACGCGCACCATATATGCGTAAAACGATTTTATCCGAATTCCAATAAGAAAAAAAATTAAAACCACTTGCCATCAAAAGTGCAATGATCATGCCACCGCCCCCTCCAACAAGATAACCAACCCCCATAAAAAGAGCAGTCATAAAAGCCAAAAGCATTGCCGTACGCATGATGTTCATTATTCAAAAAAACTCCATGATAAAATACAATCAATGTTATATGATGGGGTTCTCTTTCTGCTTCTTCAATGGAATAGGTGTAAAATGGATAAAAAAGATGAGAAAATAAGCAAAAAAAATGCAATTGCCAATAAACAGCAATCCCTCTCTCCTGCAGCACAACGCGCCTTAAACGAAGCTGAAGAAAGACGTAAACATGAAATAAATGAAGAAAAACCTTTAGAAAATGGTGGACGCGGCGGCAAAGACCCTTCACGTTACGGAGACTGGGAAATTAAAGGCCGCGCCATTGATTTCTAAAAGACAAACGTTAACTTTAAAAGAAATCAGATACCCTTTTAAAGAAAATCCATTTTATTTGTCAAAAACGGATGTAATGACTTTTCTCTATAGAAGCTTTTAAAAGCATAATTGACTCTTTTTAAGAGCAATCATGTTTCTTCTGATACTAAAGCGGCCGCTTCTTCAGCAGCTTGTTTTGCTGCAGCTATACGTTCTTGTGCCTTTTTGCCAGGTTCCCCTTTGCGTGGATTATTACGGGTTGGACGCTTTTTTAAGCCAGCCGCATCTAAAAACCGTAAAACGCGGTCTGTTGGCTGAGCACCTTGACTAAGCCAATATTGGATCCGTTCTTCGTCAAGTTTTACACGCGGTCCATCTTTAGGCAACATTGGATCCCATGCACCAACACGTTCAAGAAACCGTCCATCGCGCGGACTACGAACATCCGCAATAACAATATGATAGTAAGGACGTTTTTTTGAACCTCCACGGGACAAACGAATTTTTAATGCCATATTTTATCTCCTATTGCCAGTTCTGGCTTTCGTTTAAATTGATTTGCTTTATTTTTTCTCTTCAGCAATCACTTCATGCTGATGCACAACCTCTTTAATAACAAACCTCAAAAATCTTTCAGCAAAGTCAGGATCAAGATGACTATCTGTAGCCAATTGCCGCAACCGCGCTATTTGACGCTGCTCACGCAGAGGATCAACTGCAGGTAAGTCATAACGGGCTTTTAAATACCCAATTGCCTTTGTACAACGAAAACGCTCTGCCAAAATATGAACCAACGTTGCATCAAAATTATCAATCGATGCTCGTAAATGCATCAATTCATCCAATACTTTTTCCTGCACCATACTCTCTTCCTCTTTGCACCTTATTTTTTCTTGGAACGCTGAGGAAATTTTCCCTTATCCGCAATACCATTGGAAAGACCAGGAAATGTAAGTCCATGCCCTGGAAGACCAGGTAAAACCTTTCCTCCATTACCACTTTCAATCTGCTTTTGAAGTGTTGATAACTGCTTTGGATCAAACCCCGATAAATCGGGCAGAGCTCCAGAACCTCTAACAGCTCCCATACCACCAAGCCCCATCTTAGAACCACCCCCTCCAAACATTTTTTCCATCAAACCTCTTTTCCCCTTACCTCCTATAGCTTTTACCATATCAGCCATTTGCCGATGCATTTTCAAAAGCTTATTAATATCAGCAGCAGTTGTACCAGAGCCCTTAGCAATCCGCTGTTTACGGCTATGTTTCAAAAGCTCAGGATTAGCACGCTCTAGGGGCGTCATTGACGAAATAATAGCCAATTGACGATTAAATAAACGATCATCAAGCCCTGCAGCAGCAATCTGATCTTTTACCTTACCCAAACCCGGCAACATTCCCATGAGACCGCCCATACCCCCAAGCTTTTTCATCTTCTGTAATTGTTCTGCAAGATCATTCAGATCAAATTTTCCAGCCTGCATCTTTTTTGCAAAAGCCGCAGCTTTCTCATGATCCATCGTTTCAGCAGCTTTTTCAACCAAAGAAACAATATCGCCCATCCCGAGAATACGATCGGCAATGCGACGGGGATGAAACTCTTCCAAAGCATCTATTTTTTCACCGACTCCAATAGCTTTAATCGGCTTCCCCGTAACAGCACGCATTGAAAGAGCCGCACCACCGCGGCCGTCACTATCCATACGTGTTAAAATAATTCCTGTAATTCCCACACGCTCATCGAAAGAACGTGCAAGGTGAACAGCGTCTTGCCCAGTAAGACTATCAGCAACTAACATAATTTCATGAGGAAGAGAACAAGCTTTAATTTCAGCCAATTCAAGCATCAAAGCTTCATCAATATGGTTACGACCTGCCGTATCAAGAAGCAGCACGTCATAACCACCTAATTTGGCTGCCTGTACCGCACGTGACGCGATATCAACGGGAGACTGACCCGCAATAATAGGCAAACTTGCAAGTTCTGCCTGCTCTCCTAATTGACGTAGTTGTTCCTGTGCTGCAGGACGGCGTGTATCTAATGACGCCATGAGAACTTTTTTATTACTTTTGTCGGTTAAACGCTTTGCAAGCTTTGCTGTTGTCGTTGTTTTTCCGGAACCTTGCAAACCAATCATCATAATAACAACAGGTGCCGGTGCATTTAAATCACTCAGAACGCCTTCATTTCCAAGGACATTAACTAGCTCGTCATGAACAATTTTAACAACCATCTGGCCAGGTTTAATTGATTTAACAATTGCGGCTCCAACAGCTTTTTCACGAACCCTATCGGTAAAAGAACGCGCGACATTAAGTGCAACATCGGCTTCCAATAAAGCGCGACGAATTTCGCGCAGTGCCGCTTCTACATCCTGATTCGATAAAGCTCCACGCCCTGTCAAATGAGAAAGTATAGAGCCAAGCCGATCTTGTAAGGATTCAAACATTATCTACCTCATTGCTGCATAACAAACAAACCAAAATGGCATCCGAGAACGCATCGCGCCGTCGGATGTTGACCTCCGAGATCTCTTTATACCCTTACACTGGGGTCTCAGTCGGTGGCTCCAAGTTAATTTTGTCACTGAAAGCACATTCTTTCAAACAATAAAACCCCTACTTTGTCAAGGTTTATCATTCAATACCTTAAAAGATAGCAAACGTTACATTTTAAAACTCCCGACCTCAACACGCACAAAACAACCTGTTTCCTGTTCCATACTCCATAATTCACCGCTTGAAATATCAAACCAAACCCCGTGTAATGTCAGAACACCCCGATCTTTGCGTGCCTTTATCCACGGAAATGTCTCTAAATTCCTCAACGAATGACGAATAGAAAGTTGCTCTAATGCGATCTGCTGCTCTGGCACGGTCAGCGATTTATTGCCAACAACTGTTTCCGCATCTGATGTCAAGAGGCTGATCCATTGACCAATAAAATCATTTGACGATAAAGACTTACACGTTTCCCTAAGAACAGTATTCACCCCCCCACAATAAGCATGACCAAAAACAACGATATGCTTAACCTCAAGCAATTGCACGGCATATTCAATAGCTGCTGATGTTGCATGATATTGGTTATCAGGAGAAAAAGGGGGAACTAAATTTGCCACGTTGCGTAAAGTAAAAATTTCACCTGGCTTAGCATCAAAAATCGTTTCTGGTACTGCCCGCGAATCACAGCAAGCAATAACCAAAACTTCAGGTTTCTGTCCTTCAATTGCCAATTGCTGATAATGTGCAATTTTATATGAAAAATGATTTTTTATAAAGGATTGATAACCACTTAAAAGTCTTTCTGGCAAATGTGTCATTCTCTATTTACTTTCATTTTGTACATTTAAAGAACAGACCATTAACATCCAAAATTATTAAAAATATCCTTTTATTAACGCAAGCTATTTCCTTAGAATAAGCAAATTATTACTGCAAAATAGAAAAAACAAGTTTATCTCATCCAAATAAATAACTATTCTCTTTAGGGAGAAGGTGCTACACTGCAAATATTGCATATAATAATGGCTTGTGCCTATGAAGACAAAGAGCCTAAAAACAATAAAGGGAAGATTATTGTGTTACAACAAAAAGCACTAGAAATAAAAAGCAAAAAAGATGAAATAGAGCAAATTCTTTTTGTTCATACCGATAAAGAAGATATTGCCTGTTATGAAAATAAAGAACTTCAAAAAGCTGCAACCACCGCCATTGATGCTCTTAATCTCCATAAAACAGGAAAAAGCACCATCTGCTTTGAACAAAACTTGACCCGCGATAACAGGCCCATAACCGTTATTACGCTCGTCAACGATAACAAACCTTTCCTTCTTGATTCTGTTTTAAATGTCTTCAATCAGCACAAGAATCACATTTATTTAATTGCCCATCCCATCCTTGATTGTGCTTCCGGACAACGCATAAGCTTAGTACAAATTCATATTGAGCCATTAAACGAACAGCAGATACAAAAGCTCAAAGACGAACTCACCTTAGTTCTTGAACAGGTCAATGCCGCTGTGCAAAACTGGAAACCTATGCTTAAAGAAGTTGAAAAGCATATCCACACCTATCAAACCAGTCTCCCATCAAATTATAAACAAGAAGGTGAAAAAGCCATTGAGTTTCTCAATTGGTTAATGAGCGATAATTTCATCTTTCTTGGCATGCGTACTTATGATTTCATAAAAGACCAAGAGCCTACAAAAGCTTTTAGAGCTAGCGGTACTGAACTGGGTATTCTGACCGATGCCTCTATTCGTATTATTGGCGATGCACGCGTAGAAGAACCACCAAAAGAAATCTTATCCTTTATGGAAAGTGATAATCTGCTGATTGTGACAAAAGCTAATAGTCGCTCAAAAGTTCACCGTCCTGTTTGGCTCGATTATATTGGTCTTAAAATCTTTGATAAAGAAGGTTTGCTACGTGGAGAGTTACGCATTGTAGGGTTGTTTACCTCCTCAGCTTACACACGCTCTATTTTGCAAATCCCTTTCTTAAAAGAAAAAGCCAAAATCATTATTCAACGCCTTGGACACAATCGTACTGACTATTCTGGAAAAGCGCTCATCAGTGTTTTAGAAACCTATCCAAGAGACGAAATGTTTCGTTCCGACATTGATACATTGACAGAAAATGCAAAACTTATCATGCAATTAGACGAACGTCCACGTTTGCGAGTGCTTGCCCATACCGATTCTTTTGGGCGCTTTGTTTCTATACTTGTCTATGTACCCCGTGACCAATACAGCAGCAACATTCGCGAAAAAGTTGGTGAGTATTTTGTTGAACTCTATAAAGGTGATTTTTTTGAGTCCTATCCGCTGTTTTTGGAAAGTACCCTTACACGTGTCTATTATATCATCCATCGCAAAGGGAGCGAAAGTGCTCCTTTTATCGAGCGCACCACGCTTGAACAACATGTGCGTTTCATAGCACGAAGTTGGGAAGATAGTGTTCAAAGCATAGCTCTTACCCGCAAAACAACAGAGCAACAAACGCGTTTGGCCAGCCAATTCCCTAACAGCTATCGTGACTTATTTTCAACTGAAGACGCCATTGAAGATGCCGGGCATATTTTAAGTCTTAATGATAAAAAGCCGCTTTTCGTTACTTTTTATCACTCGCATAATAAAGAAAAACGAATAATTTCTCTCCGGCTCTTTCACCGCCATAAAGCACTAGCTCTTTCCAAACGTGTTCCGCTTCTTGAAAATATGGGGTTTCGAGTCATTGCTGAACAAACACTTGAATTACCAGATGGCAACGGACAGTCTGTGTATCTTCATGATATGCAACTCGAAAGCGCCTTCCAACTTTATATCGATTTCGATAAGACCGGTCAAAAGCACGCTGAAACATTTGAAGCCACTTGGGCTCAGAATGCTGACAATGATGCTTTTAATGCCTTAACCCAAACAGCACAACTTGATTGGCGTGAAATTGTCATTTTACGCTGTTATGGACGGTATCTCCAACAAGCTGGAATTCCTTATTCACAAGGGCGTGTTGCTCAAACTTTAAATTCTTATCCTGATATTACCAAAGATCTTTATGCTTTGTTTCATTTAAAATTCCATCAAAGCCATACGGAAAAAGAGAGAGAAAAAAACCAACAAATCATTCACCAACGCATTGAAGAAAAATTGCAAAAGGTGCTTGGTTTAGATGATGACCTCATCTTACGCCGTTATCGCAATCTCATCAATGCAACTTTACGAACCAATGCCTTTACCCCTCTTCAAGATGGTAGTCCACGGCGTATTTTAGCAACAAAATTAGATCCACGCCAAATTGAAGGTTTACCGGAACCACGTCCTTATCGAGAAATTTTTGTTTACGGACCAGAAGTTGAGGGCGTTCATTTACGCTTTGGTTCTATTGCCCGCGGTGGAATTCGTTGGTCTGACCGTGCATTGGATTATCGTACTGAAGTACTTGACCTCGTCAAAGCACAACAGGTCAAAAATGCAGTTATCGTTCCCGTCGGTGCAAAAGGTGGATTCTATCCTCATCGCCTCCCCCAAACCAATGACCGAGCCGTTGTGGTAGAAGCCGCACGACAAGCTTATACAGACTTTATCACAGCCTTGCTTTCCATTACTGATAATCTAGTAAATGAAAAAGTAAGCGCACCTGACAATATCATCCGCCATGATGGCGATGATCCTTATTTTGTTGTCGCTGCAGACAAAGGTACTGCAACCTTTTCTGACACTGCCAACGCAATCAGCCAAGAAAACCATTTTTGGCTCGATGATGCTTTTGCCTCTGGAGGCTCAGCAGGCTATGATCACAAAGCCATTGGGATTACAGCCAAAGGCGCGTGGGAAGCGGTTAAAAGACATTTTCGAGAATCGTTTAATCACGATATTCAAACAATCCCCTTCACCTGCGTCGGCGTTGGTGATATGTCTGGCGATGTTTTTGGTAATGGAATGTTACTCTCCAAACAAACAAAACTTATCGCTGCCTTTGATCACCGTGATATCTTTATCGACCCAGATCCAAACATAGCTGAAAGTTACGCAGAACGTATGCGCCTCTTTCAACTTCCTCGTTCAAGCTGGCAGGATTACGATCACACAAAATTATCAAAAGGCGGTGGTATTTTCTCGCGCACAGCGAAAACCATCACTCTCTCACCCGAAGCAGCACAAGCCATTGGCTTTGAAAAACAAACGGGAACACCCTTTGAAATTATCTCTGCTATTCTCAAAGCACCTGTTGATCTTTTATGGTTTGGCGGCATTGGCACTTATATCCGTGCAACAACAGAAACTGATGCACAAGTAGGAGATCGTGCGAATGATGCACTACGCATTACTGGTGAACAAGTTCGTGCAAAAGTTATTGGTGAAGGGGCTAATCTTGGCGTTACACAACGCGGTCGAATTGAATATGTCTTAAACGGTGGACGATGCAATACGGACGCCATTGATAACTCCGCAGGTGTTAATTGTTCAGATGTCGAGGTCAATATCAAAATTGTTCTCGCATCAGCACTTCATGCAAAAACACTTACCCGCGAAGCACGCAATGAACTCTTGAAAAAAATGACTCCACAGGTTGAACAATTAGTCCTGCGCAACAATTATTTGCAACCACTTGCTCTTTCCTTAGCTGAAAGCCAAAGCGTTGCTGATTTGCCTTATCAAATACGCTTTATGCATGATTTTGAACAGAAAAAACTTCTGGATCGTAGAGTTGAAATTCTTCCTGACGAACAAGTTTTGCGACAAAGAATAGCGCAAGGTCAAGGTCTTATACGTCCAGAGCTTGCCGTTATTTTGGCATATGCTAAATTAGTCCTGAAAGAAGAAATCGTTCACAGCCCCATTGTTGATGATCGCTATTTTGATTCAATCTTGTTGCACTATTTCCCAACTCAAATTCAAGAAAGATTTGAAAAAGAAGTTATTAACCATCAATTGCGTCGCAATATTATCGCAACCCTCATTGCCAACGAGGTTGTAAATCGTGGAGGGCCTATTTTTGTTAATCGACTACAAGATGCAACAGAACAAAAGGTTGAAAATATTGTTCGCGTTTTCATCACACTGTGCGATGGTTTTGAAATACCCAAATTGTCTGATCAGATTGATAAGCTCGATAATAAGATCCCCGGTCTTGTCCAAAACAAATTCTATGCAGCCATTACTACGATGCTTTTTGAGGCAGCCAATTGGGGTTTGCGTAATATGGATCTTTCTGTTCCATTAGAAGAACTTGTGAAAACAATGAAGCAAGCCCGTAATGTGATCGAAAAACTGCTTACACAATCTAATGATAAAGATATTAATCAAAAAATTAAAGAAAAAGAGGTACATTATAATGAAGAAGGGGCGCCAAAAGTTCTAGCAAAACAATTGGCTCTCTTAGAAGCTGCTCCAATAATTTGTGATATTTCTTTGATTGCAAAACAAACCGACAGCGATCTTATTAAAACCGCAGAGATCTATTTCTCACTTGCTCAAATCATTCGTATAAACCGTATTAATGAAGCAAGTCGAACAATTCCTGTACTTGATTATTATGATAGTATGGCCTTAAGCCAAGCAAAAGAAAATATTGCTGAAAGCTTACGGAAAATTGTTATGAAAGTGCTGAAAAATTATGGAGAAAAAAATGATCCATTTGCAGCTTGGAGTAAAACACAAGAAGATAAAATTCACAATGTAACAAATCGTATTGCTGCCCTCATTGAAAACGATCTCAATATTTCTCGCTTTACCTTTGCAGCAGGTATGATTGCACAACTTTAAAATACGGTCTTTCAGACTTAAAGTGGTGCAAGACGGCCAAGTTTTAAACACCCTAATTTTACCCACTCATGAATAATCAACAAGGGTAAAATAGGGTGGCTGTCTGCATTTTTAGGCATAACGCTCAAAATAAAAAACAAAGCTTGAAGATTTTTAGCTTGCTTGAAAAACAAGCCCTGCATAGTCGTAAGAAACCTCTTATGCTGAACAAAAACAAGTTCAAATATTCTTCATCATCAAAGGGAAAAGGCTCACTGACACGCAATATACTACCTGTATGAAAAATAAATTCGCCACGTTTTTAAACACCGCTTTTCCCATACAAATGCTGTTTCCAACTGTTTCCTCTATTTTCAAACAGATGAGATACATCATTAAAAGTTCATGTCAATTTTCCATTAACTTTTGGAAAATAAACAAAGTAAGGTATAAAAAACATAGATAACATTAAAACTTTTTTATCTCATGATGATGGTCAAAATTCTTAACTCTCACACGTGTGTAACGGGTACACAAAAATCTGTTGCAATGCATTTTCAAACCATTGTTTCAAAGCTTGATCATAAATTAAACGACCTTTCAAATGTGCAGAAGCGGGTTGAGCACCTTTTTCAGTCAATTTGTATGCTGAGTGAACCACTAAACGCCGCATCATAGCACGCGTGAATTCAGCATGAAATTGCAAGCCCCATGCACTATCTCCATAACGGAAAGCTTGTGTAGGATATGTCTGACCTGTTGCTAAAAGCACTGCCTCTTTAGGTAAATCATAAATACCTTCATCATGAAAATGGTAGACCATTTCTGGCCAATTCATCAATGCCTTTCCTTGCAAGGTCGCTTCCAATGGATACCAGCCAACTTCAACAGTTCCATCACTTCTTGTAGCAACACGCCCTCCCAGGTTTCGCGCTAACATTTGTGCTCCAAGACAAATACCCAAAAACGGCTTATTCTCTTTCAGTACCAAAGAAATCCAATCAATTTCCTCACGAATATACGCATCCTTATCATTCACGCTCATCGATCCCCCTAAAATGACAACACCAGTATAATGCGCCAATGTATCGGGAAGCTTCTGACCAAAAATAGGGCGATAAATATCAAGAACAAAACCACTTTGTTGCAAAAATTTTCCCAAATGACCAGTATATATAGATCGACGATGAATAACGACCGCAATTCTTGGTTTGCTATTTCTTTGCTTTTTGCCAAAACACCTTTGTATTAAAAACATTTTTTAACCAATCACATCTGCAACAAAATTAAGAGAATAATTTTTACGCACAATATTCACTACAACTCTCTTTTTTAAAACAAACGAAATTTTTTTTTCGACAAAGGTGCCTCCTCCTCTTCTGTTTTAACTCCTGGATCATCAACGTTTAAGCGGATTTGGTTGAATGCCTTGGCATCTTGTTCCTTTGTATCTTGTTTTTCCATCTGCGCATTATGCAAAAGAG
The DNA here is from genome assembly GCF_053795135.1 of Bartonella sp. B12(2025). NCBI lineage: Bacteria > Pseudomonadati > Pseudomonadota > Alphaproteobacteria > Hyphomicrobiales > Bartonellaceae > Bartonella > Bartonella sp. B12(2025). The sequence continues at coordinate 1,354,283 of NZ_CP200031.1, forward strand.
AGTCCTCTACAGGAGGTAATTCTTCAAGCGCCTTATCTTCAACACCAGCACTTTTTCCCACAATATCTTCTTTATCTTGTTTTTTCGACACAGTAATATTGGCAGCCTCTAATGTGAGAGGAGAGCTGCTGGGAGGCGCTTTCCACTCAAAGCAACCCAAACGTCCACTTATTGGAGAAACCGCTGCCCAAGCAGGAAAAATGGTACCGTCACACATCCACACTGGATCGCGTTCGGCACGAAGTGCCAAAGAAAGCCATTGACGTACTGCTCCCTGATTATTCCCCTGTACCTCTTCAATATCTGCCAACAATAAATAGACACTCTCCCGTGGATGATAGTGAAGTGCTTTTTGAGCCTGTTCCCTTGCTAATACCGTTTCACCAGCATCCAAAGCAGCTTTAGCAATAAGAAAAGCTGATTCAAATGTGTCTTTATTATAAGAAGCAAGTGTTTTAGCCTTTTTCAATCGCCCAACGGCTCCTTCTTCTCTTTCAAGATAAAGCGCTCCTAAATCAGGATGAGGTTCTTTCTGCCAAGCTGCAATAATCATTTTATCAGCTTTACGCATTTCATTTAATTTATAAAGAACATCAGCAGCAATGACTGTTATTGGAACAAAATCAGGCGCCAATTTATGTGCTTTCAAAATGGCTGCACGTGCTTCTGCAGGATGTGTCTCAAACAAATGAAGAGCTTGCCCACTTAACAGCAAAGCCTGTATATGTTGGCGCTCTGCAGTTGAACGGACACCACGTGGTAAAGCTTTTTGCGCACGTTCAAAAATAGCAAGTGCTTTGTCCCACTGTCCGCTCCTACTGAGCTGTTCAAGCGCAGCTTGATGAGCCCACAAAAGTGTTGGTGATAAGGCCAACGCTTCTTCTGCGTATTGCTGCGCTGCTTCATAAGCTTTGCTCTTCATAGCTTCACGAAACAAACCGTAAAGCCCCGCCAATTTTGTTGGTGTTTCTTTTCTCATCTCTTCATAAAGACTAATGGCGCGGACTGAATCATTTTGCAAAGACAAAATTTGAGCTTGTAAGAGTTTCACCAACGGTTCATGTTGGTCTGCAAGATATTTTACAACTTGAGCCTCCATTTGTTGCGCCAAAACACCATCGCCCGCAAAAACTGCAAGAATCCCCTGTGAAAGGGCTTTATAAGCGCGCTTTTTATGACGTTTATAAAAATAATTAGAAAGAGTTCTAGGTATAGAAAAAATTACACACAAAAGCCACCATAAAAGCACCAGCGTTGCGAAAAATAAAATAAGCACGCTTAACACTGTGAGCAATGAAGCAGAAAACCTAAAGTTCAAAAATGTTAGGACAAAAACACCATTGTGATTAGCGAACCACCCGAAAACTAAACCGAGCGCACATACAACAAAAATATAAATCAAAACACGTATCATCTTGAGCCTATTTACATCTTTGTTGCCTTAAAAGATCCTTGTTGCACAGACATCAGCAACTGCTGCAGAAAATGATAGACAGCAATGTGTGTTTCAAGTTTATGCACAAAATGCACCGAAACATCTTTTGCACTTTGGGGCAATGTTTGCCATTCGCTTAAAGCTTTTTCGTAATCCCCCGCTTGAATAGCAACTTCCATCCGCGCCGCAATCGCTCCTAGCGTCATACCTTCAACATTTCCAATAGGCCGCGAAACAATGAGACCTTTTATCCATGCTAAAATCCGTTCAAAAAAACCAGCATCTGAGGTAACAATGTTTTGCGTCCCAACGATTGCATCTGCAATACGAGCAAAGTCAGCTGAAAGTTGCGCTGAACTTGGAAGACCTAAAGTGGCTGTCTTTTGCAACAAATCAAGTCCATCAATTGAAGGCGATAATTGCTGTAACAGCTTTAATTCATTGCTATAAGATCCACCACGCTCTACAGCGTTTTTCAGCGAACTGATTGCAGTAAATAGTGCAGTATTTATTTCTTTTTTCTCAGTATGTTTAGCAGAAATTTCTTCCTGCATAATTTCTAACCGTTGCTTTAATACAGAAAGGTCATTTGCATTGCTTTGTCCAACAGACAAAGCTGTTTCTATCTCTTTTGATACACCAACTAAAGCTTGCACAGCCTCTTCAAGATCCTTCACTTTTTCCTCTAGAGCTACAAAAGTTTTTCTGCTTTCCTTTTGCGATGTTTCATCATTTTGAGCTGTTTCAACCTGTTGTGATGAAAAAGAAGAAAACTCTGTTTTCAATGCATCAATTTCTTGAAGCACACGCTCTAATTGCTTCCCTGTTTTTTCACCTTGACTTTTTGCTGTCTCAGCAATCTGCAAAGCTTTTTCTCCTCCATCGTGATTGCCCACCAAAAAAGAAGAAAAAAAACCCGTCCATTGAAGCCCCATCAAAAGACCTAAGGTAATGAGACCACCAAAAATTCCTGAAATAGGCAAGAAAAGCCAAGTAAAGCCAGACATATTCTTCCTTGGTATGCTTTTCTTCTCCATTGTATCTGCTTCTACAAAGTTTTGCGTTATTTGCTCTGAATCCATAACTTCATGTTCAATCACTGGCTTTTTACGACGAATCTTCGCATAATGTTGCTTAGCTTTTGGTTTTGAAGAATCTGCCATCTTAGTCACTTTTGTGCACAATTTGCCTTTAAAGATAAAATAATGAAATGAAAAAAGTTTTAAAAATAAAGCTGTTCTGGAATATTATATCTTTTTTTACATTCTTTTCTAAAAAGTATAATTTCATCAAATTTCAATACGGGATCTTTATCAGAAATATTTATAATTATATACTTTAATAAACAAGCTTTTAAAAATACATAAGCATTTTATACTGAAAAACACAGCTTAATTTTTAGTTAATATCGCCGTTATATTCAGAGAAAGCGCTAAAATGCACTTTTTCATAGAAAAATCAACTCCAAGAGAAGTTTCTTTGTATCTTTACCTGTTCATGGTACTCACATAGATAAAGAATCTTCAATATAAGGTTTTGTTTGAAATGCGCCTGTTGGGAATAGAAACAAGTTGCGATGAAACTGCTGCTGCTGTTGTTGAATACAACAAGGAAGAAAACAGCCGAATTCTTTCCAATATTGTTTGGAGCCAAATCGATCATCATGCACCTTACGGTGGTGTTGTTCCTGAAATTGCTGCTCGTGCTCATGTTGAAATTCTCGATAGTTTGATTTCCAAAGCACTTACAGAAGCGAACACAAAATTAAGAGATATTGATGGCATTGCAGCCACCAGTGGTCCTGGTTTGATAGGAGGACTGTTGGTAGGCGTCATGAGTGCAAAAGCACTCTCTCTTGCCACTGGAAAACCTTTTATTGCCATAAATCATCTGGAAGGCCATGCTTTAACAGCCGTGCTAACACATAATGTCAATTTTCCTTATTTACTGTTGTTGGTTTCAGGCGGCCATACACAAACAATTCTTGTTCACGGACTAGGCAACTATCAGCGTTTAGGAACCACCATTGATGATGCATTAGGGGAAGCTTTTGATAAAACAGCAAAACTCTTAGGCCTTCCTTATCCTGGCGGCCCAGCACTTGAAAAAGCGGCTTTATTGGGCGATAAAAATCGGATCCCTCTTCCACGACCTTTAAAAGGTGAGAAACGATTAGATTTTTCTTTTTCTGGCCTCAAAACTGCCGTTCGGCAAGTGGCGACAGCCATGGCGCCTCTTACAGAAAGCGATGTTGCTGACATTGCAGCAAGTTTTCAAGAAGCAGTTACCGATACAGTGCGTGATCGCGTTGATTTAGCGTTGCAAAACTTTATCCACCAATATCCCTTATCTTATTATCAGGGATGTCGACCTCCTGCTTTAGTTGTCGCGGGTGGAGTTGCCGCCAACCAAGCTATTCGATCTACACTGCAACAACTTGCACATCAACATAGTTTTGAATTTATAGCTCCCCCTCTTTCTTTGTGTACTGATAACGCTGCAATGATTGCTTTTGCCGGTGCACAAAAGCTCGCACGGGGGGAAATAAGCTCCCTTGATATTGCTCCTCGCTCACGCTGGCCATTGGATGAAAAATCTACCCCCTTGATCGGGATGGGGCGCCGTGGAACAAAAGCATAAGAAAAATAGATTGACGCTTATGTTATCCACGAAGCACAATATGAACCCTTGTCATTTAACATTTTACCTGTTGCTCTTATCATTGTAGTATTTGAGCTTTTTGGAACCAATTTTCTTGCATCGTTTTTTTCAAATCAACGCGATTATATTGACTGACCTTTCTAGACCAAAGTCAAAAAAATGACTAAACTGCCCATGATGAACGGTTCCCTTTAAGCCTATTCTTCAATCCGCGCACACACCTTCCTCCGAGAAGAAAATGCAGGAAAGATATCTTCATGCACCCTATAAAAACAGGTAAAAAATATGGCTCATTTTTCTACCATAATTCGATTACTTCTAAAAAAGAAGAAACAAATCGATAACGTGCACTCTTTATCCCATTTTAAAAATTGTACTGGATGATGCTATAAAGATATAACTTGTGCAATACATCACAGCTCATAAAAAAGGAGATCTCATGGCTTATTGGCTTTTTAAATCTGAACCCCATAAATGGTCATGGGATATGCAAAAACAAAAAGGTTCTAATGGTGAACAGTGGGATGGTGTACGTAATTATCAGGCTCGTAATAATATGCGCGCCATGAAATATGGTGATAAAGGCTTTTTTTATCACTCAAATAAAGGATTAGAAATCGTAGGCATTGTAGAAGTATGTGCTGAAGCACATCATGATTCTACAACTCTTGATCCACGCTGGGAATGTGTGGATATCCGTGCACTCTGTGATATACCAACGCCTGTTTCATTAAAGCAGATCAAAGCAAATCCAAAATTGGGAAATATGGTGCTGGTCAACGCTAGTCGCTTATCAGTACAACCCGTGACAGAAGATGAATGGAGAGAAGTCTGTTTGATGGGCAACCTTAAAATAGAAATGCTTTCATCTTAAAACAATAATTTTTGTCCGTCGGTTAATGTGCGGCAAGAGACGCTCCATATCACGGCGGGCAAGCGCAATACATCCCTCTGTTGGCGCATAATTCTTTCGTGCTAAATGCATAAATATAGCACTCCCTCTTGCCATTTTTCGTTCTGTAATATTCCAATCCAAAACTAAAACAATTGCATAAAGCCCATCTTCACGATGCATTTTTTCAGCACGGTTGCTATAAGGAAGACACACCAAACGGTTATAATTGGCATCACCACTTGCATCACACCAACCATCTTGCACTCGAATGCGACGAAAAGACAAAGCAGAGCGTGGAAAGGAACAATAAGAATTACCGTGAAATCCTCCTAAACAGCGCATATGTGCTAAAGGCGTTGCGCCATCTCCTTCACGCTTAAAAGCAGAAATACCGCTCCGCCCTAGAGCACAAAGAAAATGATTCTGACCAACGCGCAAAATACCTCGCGCGCAATTACCTACTTGTTGACGAACGACCATAGAAGCGACAAAAGTTTGTTTTTTAGAAGCTTTCTTTTTTAATTTTCTTTGCATGAAATCTCATTTTTCATGAAACCACTCTCCACAAATCATAGCATCAGCATATTTTATAAAGAAAAAAATGAAACGCTATACCCTTTAATCGTTGCAGAAGATGATGATCTGTACCCTACTTTGCCAGAACAATTGCAAAATGTATAAAGAATTTGAAATATTCCAAGCGAAAATGGCTAAAGTAGGAATTACAATATCTAAGAAGAAAGTGTTAATCTAGCCATTTTTGATATTGAATTTTCTGAATTGATAGCCGCAAAGCCGTTCAAAAATTATACACTCAAGAGTTTTGTACTCCCATTACCATGATCACGAATCATGATACAGACTGCGATACCATTTTGGATCTTGAAGTAAGCGCCAATGTTTCTGTAACAAAACCTTCCACTTTGCAGCGCTATTGGCACGCATTCGCGCCCAATTGCACCAATATGAGCAAAATGACGATGCAGTTTGACGTCAATCCCTATACTTTTAAATTCGGATAAAAACTCTTTATTGATTAACAAAACACGCCTCACAGAAAAAGAGGCGACAATTCTTAAGTACCTCTGTTACACTAATGATAAAATTGTACCCCGTGAAATACTGCTAGAATAAATTTGGAATTATAATGAAAATAGTATCACCCATACATTAGAGACCTATCTCTACCGTTTACAGAAAAAAACAAAAAAGACCTCCAATACACAAATTCTCACTCCTGATCAAAGCAGCTATTGTTTAAACCCTTAAAGCCTCTTTGACATTGACTGATCCAAAAACAATTTTGATACCCTCAATCTTTTTCTGCAATAAAATGCGTCCGAGATGAAACAAAGCTCTCACAAATTTGTGGCGATAATGCAGGAATAAAAACACGCCGAGATTGACGACGCTGTACAAGCAAGCCTTGATAAACACGTTTCTGCGCCTGACACATTAAAAGTCCACCAAAACAAGGCAAAAGATGGCGTGCAAACGGCTCATAAAAAAATGAGAATAAGCGCGAAGCATAACCTGAAGAAGGTGCATAATATACAATTTCTTGCACTGGCCCAGAAATGAAATTTGTTTTTTCAAACAAACGAGCGATCTGTTGCCGACTATAAGGTTCACCGTAACCAAAAGGTGTGCAACCATTGCGTGCCCAAAAGCCAGAGCGATTAGGAACAATAACTATCAAGCTGCCATTGGGAGCTAAAACTCGCCATATTTCATTCAGGGTTTCACGTGAATTTTCTGTATATTCAAGTGCATGTACCAATAAAATACAATCGACCGAAGCATCGGGAAGCGGCAAATCTTCTTCAAAAACAAGTGCTGTAGCAACTTTCTCAGCACAAGGCCAAGGCGAAGCACCTTGAGCCGCAGGCATAAAAGCGAAACATTGTTGCGCACGTGTACGTAACGCAGAAAGGTAAGGAAGCGCATACCCAAACCCCATAACCCGTTTATCAGTAAGATCAGGCCACCATAAATTTAATTGGTCACACAGTGTCCCCTGCACGCGCACCCCAAGTGTAGAAATGTAAAAATCTTTCAGTGTGACTATATCCAACTCAACATACCGTGTAGAAAAAAACTTCAAACATCACAGGTTCTCATATACCCCACTTATATGGACTTTTACCTTTTCTCCGCAATGGGAAAAACTTTAATATTTCATATTTTAAACCCAAATGACGAAAAAGCCGTACAGAAAATTTTTATGATCACTCCTTTACAAGCACTTTGATCATGTTCTTTATCTTTGAACTTTGCGCCCTATTAAGGCTTCCAGCGCGTTTCTTTTGACATCAGTTAAAAGAAAAACACAGCGGTTAATTAAAATGAAGCAGCCTCTCAAGATAATTTTTTTCTGCTTCTGGAATATGTTCTTTACCAAGACGTGTGCGAATTTCTTCCAAAATCTGCCGTGCACGCATTTGATCACTTTCTTGTGGTATAATCGCACCTTCTTGATCCACTGTTGAAGAAAGTGGACGTCCTAATGGATCTTCAGAACCCGAAGCAGCATTCTGATTGTCTCCAGCTTCTTTAAGCATTGCACGCATTTTTTCTAAAACATTTTGCGCACCTTGCCGTAAAGATTCTAAAGCATCTGACTGATTTTGTATAGATATTTGATTGTTTCCGTGCTCAAGAGCATCTTCTGCAGAATTCATTTTCTCTTCTGCTTTTTTGAATGCGCTATTCGGTTCAAAACCTTGCGCTGACAATTCTTTTTCTAATATTGATAATTCAGACTGTAACTCCGCCTGGCGTTTTTTTAAAGATTTTCTTTTCTTTTCTGGTGCATTTTCTCCACGTTGTTGTTCCATTTCTAATTGATGTGTTTCATTGAGAACTTCTTGCTGACGACGCATCAAATCTCCAAGCTGATCCATTTTTTCTTTCATTTGTGCGGACTGGTTCTGCTCTCCACCTTGATTGCCTTTTTGAACTTGCAAATGATCAAGAGTCTGTTCAACTTCAGCTAAGAGCTGCTCAGCTGCTAAAGAGGAGCCCATCTTGGCCATTTCTTCAATTAAATTCAACTTTTTTTGTAATGAATCTTCTGAAAGATTGGGACGACTAATAAGATTGCTATCATCTTGTGCTTTTTCAGACAAAGCACGAATATACTCATCCATAGCTTGACGTAAATCTGCTATAAGCCGTTCAATTTCTACAGCTGGAGCACCATAACGAAGTGCATCACGTAAAGCAGCTTGTGCTTGTTTTAAATTTTTCTGAACAGATTCAGACTGATTGCCTTCAATACCCAAAGCAATTTGCCATAAATAATCGACCACACCATACAAATCATCCTCTGTTTCTGCCATAGAAAGCCTTGTCCATGCACTCTGTAGAACAAGAAAATGTGTGACATTTTGAAGCCCTTCTTCTGGACGCACAAGCAAAGCAGAAAGCATATCGAGCACATGCTCTTGCGCAGAAGCATCAAGAGCTAGTAAACGACGCAATTCACTCACTGCACGCGCAACAGGATTCGAAAAAACACGCTGTGGCAACGTCATGACAAAAGTTTTGCTACGGCCTTGCTGCCCCGCACCATCTTCTGCCAACAAAGTAATTTTGACTTCCGAGCCAGCCCATGGATGAGCTGATACATCTTGTACCGTCCGCATTTTACCCTTTCCACCACGTGGTAAAAGAAGCTTTATTTCAGGTGCCTTATAAAGAGAAGGAGTGCTCTTTTGCTGATTAAAAAAAGGCTCTATTTCAACGAAAGCCTTTGTCACTCCATAGTCATCATCCAACTCATACTGAAGTTCTAAGGAACCAGTCAAAATCCGCCCTGGTTTTTCCAACCAATGAATTGTCGGTACTTTATCTTTAATCATCTGCAAATGCCACTGGTGTTGCTTATGACGTGATGATACAAACAAATTTATTGAATGTTCTAAGTGTGTTTCAAACTGAACGATTGGATCATTCAAAGTTGTTTTTTCATTTTTCTTTGAAAACAAAACTTCGTGTGCATCCTCTTCGGATATTGCCGTTACTTTAATGCCGGAGCCATTAACAACGCGTACAACCACGTCACTCCCTTCAGGAACTTCCAGCTGTGTTTTCTCACTTTTTGTTAAATAAATAGGTGCAACACCAGTATAAGTAGGTGGTATTACCCAAGCATCAACCCGCATTGATGTTTCATCGACTATAGGACGTAAATCAAACGCATCTGCTAAACGCCCCCCTAAAGGACCAAAAGAAAAACTAAAAGCACACACAAAAAAGAGAATACATAAAGTTCTCAGAGCCAGAGGATCACAAACCGCACTATTAGGATAAGCAAACCCGGTTTTTAAATTGTATAATTGTTTTGCCATGCGACGTTGATGTTCACGCCAAACAACCGCACTGAAATCTTTATCATTTTCGGGGCATAAACGATCTGTTTGAACGCTTAAAGGCTGATTTTTAAGGCCGTTTACTCGTTCAAGACGCTGATTAACATCCCTAGTTGTGGGAAATCGAAAACCGACAAGAAAAAACAAACTCCCCACAGAAAAAAAAAGCATAAGCCCAAGTAAGAGCAAATGTGGCCAATAACCCAAAATGCCAAAAATACCCAACCAACTAAGCGAACAAAAAAGACTGAGAACTAGGAAAAACGGCAGCAACCGTACCCATATCCGCTCAAAAAAGAGGATAAACCACATAAAAATGCGTACATACAAAAGCTTTATTATTGCAAAACTTTTGATGTTTTCATTTCTCATAGACAAGCACTTGTCCCCTTTTATAGTAATGAGTTGAAATCATAGAACCCATACAAGACAATCTCCAGAAAATAAATTGTTTCATCAAAGTTTAGTAAAAATAAGACCAAAAACACTTAAGAACGCTCAATCCAGTCTGGAACATGATCATTCCCTATCAATTGCTCATAATCAAGACGTGGACGAATGACCGCATAACGTGTATCCTGAACAAGAACTTCTGGTATCAAAAGTCGGCTATTATAGGTGTTCGCCATCACTGCACCGTAAGCACCTGCCCCCGTAATCGCCAAGAGATCACCTGGTGCCAAGATTGGCACACAGCGATCTAATGCTAAATAATCGCCTGTTTCACAAACTGAACCAACAATATCTACCCGAATGAGCGATGCATCTGCTGGTGCTTGTTTTACAAGTACCACATTCTGCCAAGCATCATAAAGCGTTGGGCGTATAAAATCATTCATCGCTGCATCAACAATCACAAAATTCCGCCCTTCTCCCTTTTTTAAATAGAGAACAGATGTCACCAATACACCAGCTTCGCCAACAATGCTACGCCCTGGTTCCACGATAATATTGATCCCTAAAGGTGCAATATGCTTCTTTACGAGCGCTGCATAATCAAAAATAGAGGATACAGCATGTTCTTCATAACCGTATGCAATACCAAGCCCACCACCAATATCTATATGCGTTATCGTATAACCATCATTCCATAACTGACGCACAAAATCTGCGATGATAAGGAATGCTTCCTCAAACGGTTTTAAATCACAAATCTGACTACCAATATGCATATCGATACCGCAAACATGCAGCCCAGGTAAACAAGCGGCTTTTTTATAAGCCTCTCTTGCGAACAACAATGGAATACCGAATTTATTTTCAGACTTTCCGGTTGTAATCTTCTTATGAGTCTTTGCATCAACATCTGGATTAATGCGCAGTGAAACACGTGCTGTTTTTGAAAGTGCAACAGCACGTTGCGACAATTGTTCAAGTTCTGGCTCTGATTCAACATTAAAACAATAAATATCTTGAGCAAGGGCAAAATCTATCTCTCTCACTGTTTTACCAACACCAGAATAAACAATACGATGCGCAGGAATACCAACAGCAAGCGCGCGCCGCAACTCACCCTCTGAAACAACATCAGCTCCTGATCCATTTGCTGCTAAAAGCTGTAAAACTGCTTGATTGGAATTGGCTTTGACCGCATAAGCAATCAAGCTGGGTATCCCTTGAAATGCATTTTGATAGTCTTTAAAACGTGTAATCAATGCATTAGCTGAATAGCAATAAAAAGGTGTTCCCACATCCTGCGCAAGAGTAGAAAGCGAAAAGCCTTCAGCGTGGAGTATGCCTTTATAATAGGGAAAAAAATGCATACTTTCTTCCTACTGTATCAAACGATCAAGAACAAAAGATTTATCTTCTTTACTTTTGGAAACAGATGTCTTTTGCTCAGGCTTTTCCAAACTTGAAGAAGGCATCTCCAATGGCCCTTTACGCCCACACCCAACGATAACAACACATCCCAAAAGGACAATTGTTAAATTCTTTAAAATGATTTTCATATGCCCTTCTCTCTCTTATCGATGTTTTTTTCATTTTTTGGATTTACAATCAAGCTATTCAGACAGTTACAAGGCGTTTTTTCAATAGGCAATTTAATAAAGTACTTCTAAAAGCGCCGTGTCACAAAAGCTTTTACGGCTTTTAACTGACTTTTCAACTGTCAAAAAATCAAAAAGTGCCGCATTGATATCTAGACATATCGTTTAAAGCTCAACAAATAACAAATTATTTAAACCACACTATTTTTTCTTTTTCTGCCAAGCTACAGCACACTCCGTAATATGGTGTGCTTCACAAAAAGGAGGCTTTAATTCACGCACATGCTAATTGGCAAAATCAGTTGCAGTTGCATAACCAGAATCAGCTATTTGTTTCATAGCTTCTTTATTGACTTCAAGATCACCAATAATCCCTGTCATTGCTACCAGCGATAATTCTAAACAAAAGCCTCATCAAACACATATTCTTTATCTTCCTGCATCTCTTTTGAATAAGCAAGGAAATCCCCTTTCATCACTGTTAACAACCCAATCAAGGCATCATCCATTTGCTCTATTTTGGCATGTATAAGTTCCACAGCATTGGAATTTCTCTCTTACAGCATCATGGACAAACTGGTGAGAAAAGCGCTCGATAAACGAATAAAATGAAATTATTCATCTGAAACAAGAACAATTTCTTCGGCTAAATGCGAAAAACGCCTTACATAAGAAGTACCAGCGCTTAAAAATTCCAACACAAAATCACAATCAGAAACACTATCAATCGAATTACATGTCGGTTCTCGAAAACCTCATGATTCTGCTGTCATAAAACAACCAATCGGAAAGCTTTCTCCTGCCAAAGCTACGACCTCTAAAGGCAATTCATGCATTCGCTCAACCACATTACACATCCGTAATAAATCTCGACCAAACATTTCAATAGAAGCCATCATATAATAACCAAATGTTACAAGCTGTACCAATTGTAAATGCGTAAAGCTAGAGCATAAAAGTATCGACACACGTTGTTCTGCTCGAGCAAGCAATGTGCTTTATCAACAAAGCTTGCGCCATTCTCTGCAAGGTCTGATACATCCACAAACGAAAATTAACGGCAACTTTATCATCGTGTGAACGCACTGCACCATATGCAAACATCCGACCACAGGGAAAATCAATTTACTCAGCCACACTTCAATACTCATATGAATATCTTCAAGCTTTCGTGAAAAAATAAATGTACCGCCTCAATTTTTTAATGAATAAGTTTAAACAATGAATAATTTTTTCATAATCTGATTGTAAAATGACCTTTATTTGCGCTACCATATTTGCACAAGAAAGTGAGCCTTCAATATCTTGCCAATAAGGTTTCTGATCAAAATCAATTGAAGCGTTAATTTCTTCCATAATTGCAAAAAGTCCTGCTATAAACTAACCACCCCATATTTGATTGTTAAACTTCTTATTCATCATACCCACAAAGCCCTATTAAAAGGACAAAAATTATGATTTCTCAAACTCTTATCAGTAAAAAAACACAGCTTTTCATCACATCTTTTATTGCTTTGAGTTTATACGCAATAATAAGTCAACATAACAAAAAAGAGTCCCTCTTTTCTAATTTTATTTCAGTGGCAACAGCACAAGAAAGAAATGCCGGCAAAACACAAGAAGAAAAAATGGCAGCAATAAGAAAAGCAGCTAAAGGCTTTTTTACCCACATGCGATTCGCCGATACTCCCTATGATATGACCAAACTTTCTTTTAAGGATATTGAAGGTAAAGACCATACACTTGCTGAATTTACTGGAAAACCAATGCTTATCAATTTGTGGGCCACTTGGTGTATAGCGTGCCGCACAGAAATTCCAGAATTTGGGCAGTTAAAACGTGAAATGGGTGGAGAAAACTTCGATGTCATGGCTATTAATATCGATGCCACTGCTTCTCCTGAAAAAATTCAGAAACTTTTACATGATGCTCATGCCGATAATCTAGACTACTACCGCGATAAAACAATGAATATTTTCAACAACCTTAGAAAACAAGGACTCGCTGTAGGATTGCCTATCACATTTTTGATCGATAAAAATGGCCATCTCATTGCTTCATTCAATGGTTCGGCTCCATGGGCCAATGATGATGCCAAAGCACTCATAAAAGCTGTTATTAAAGAAACACAATAGGCCTAATAACCACGTCTTTTTAAACGCTGTATAGCTAAATTCAGTGCCGACAAAAAAATAGAACGGTCTTTGCGACAAAAAGGACGTGGACCTCCTGTCATATTGCCTTGTCTTCGCAAATCTTCCATAAGGTTGCGCATCGCTAAAGCTTGACCAATTGAACCTGTATCAAAAACGCGTCCTGTCGGTGAAAGACACCCTCCTCCAGCCTGTACAACACGTGCCGCTAAAAGTATATCACTTGTGATAACGATACTAGCCTCATATACATGCTCTACAATCCAATTATCTGCGCAATCAGGCCCTTCAGCGACAACAACCATTTCAAGAAGCACTTCATCCGGAAGAACCAAAAAACGATTTGCCACAATAAACGTTTTTATCTGATAACGGCTCATAACACGATAAATTTCAGGCTTTACAGGACAAGCATCAGCATCAACCAACAAAGTGATGACAGGTTTTGTTCGTGCATCCGTATCTTTACTTTCACTCAACATGCAAATTCTTTCATTCATTTGAATGTTGTAAATGATCGCGATAAAACATGATTGCCGCGTTAATTTCACCTCCAAAAATAAAAATCGCACTCAACATGTAAAGAAAAATAATGGCAACCATGATAGACGCTAACCCTGCATAGGTAGAAATGTAATCAAACATTGCGAGATATTGAGCAAAGGCAATGGAAGCCACACACCACAGGAAGATTGTCGCCAAAATTCCTGGCAAAATATCTATAAATCTGCGCTGCCCAGCCGGTAACCATCTATGAGCAATTAAAAGACTTATGAAGAGAACAACCAATACAATTGCATAGTGCCATAAACGAACTACTCCAATATATTCAGTAATGAAAGAAGAATGATTTCGCATAATTTTAATCAACAAAGGCACCACAATTAATGAAAAGCTAAGCACCACAAGACCGATTGCTCCAATGATCACAAAAAATAAGCTTTGCAAACGACAAAATAACAAACTACGACGATCAACAACGCGATAAGCCTTATTCAAGGCCGTACGCAAAGCTTCCACCCCATTAGAGGCGAAATATGCTGCTCCAACAATAGAAATCGTTAGTAGACCTTTTCGCTGAGTGGTTAAAACATTGATAATCTCCTGAGACAAAGGCTCTGCAATCGCATCCGGCAATAACTGTATGAGCGCTTTGATTTTTTGCGGTGTGTACGTATAAGCCCCGAGAAAACTAGCAAGAGAAGTTCCAAAAATGAAAAAAGGAAAAAACGACAAAAGCCCCGACAATGCAATATGACTCGCAAAAGCATTTCCATTATCACGCAAATAATGGCTTACTGCATTTACAAGAATACGATAACTATATCTAAATACATTTTTTATCAAAGTTTAATACTTTCTTTAAAAAACCTTTCTTCAAAAGAAAAATAAATTATAAAAAGCTTATATATACTTTATAAACAAAATATTTTTTTACAAAAAGCAAGAACAATTATAATCAAGTGCAATCAATTTATATCAGACCACAAAAGATGCATTAATGGATCTCGTCAATGATCTAAAACGATTAGAGTGTCGCAGCATAATCGCCTCACAATATCGTGTATACAATCACTACAACCTTTATCCTCACCATTACCCATAACAAAACAACGACAAACCCTCATTGCATACACAAACATGGACATACCCATCTTGAAGAAAGTCCTCTCATCACCCCTGGAGATTAATTAAACACAAATACACACAGGGTTGTTCACAAAAAAATCTCGCCGCGAATTCAAGATAAACAATATCATTACTTTATATATTCTCTTTACGAACCACATGGCGTCCAAAATCAGGTACATCAATTTCCTGTCCAGCAGCAATAATGCTGCTCCGCACTGCCCGTGTGCGCGTAAAAAAATTAAACAGTGCATCCCCATCTCCCTGATGGATTGCGCGCTCTAAATACGCAAGACCTTCATTAAAATGGCTCAGCATTTCCAAGATAGCATTCTTATTATGCAAACAAATATCCCGCCACATAACAGGATCAGAAGAGGCCAAACGGGTAAAATCACGAAAGCCTGAAGCTGAATAAGAAATCACTTCTGAATTGGTCACCTTCTCTAAATCACTAGCTGTCCCAACCATATTGTACGCAATCAAATGCGGCAAATGCGAGACAACAGCCAAAACAAGATCATGACGCTTAGGATCCATTTTTTCAACACGTGCACCACAAGCTTCCCAAAACGCTGTCAATTGCGCTATAGCCACAGCATCACTTTCAGCAAAAGGCGTTAAAATACACCAGCGTTTCAGAAACAAATCAGCAAAACCGGCATCCGGTCCTGAATATTCTGTTCCTGCAATCGGATGACCAGGAATAAAGTGAACCGTTTTTGGCAATAAAGGCGCCATTTCTTCAATAACCAATGCTTTTGTAGAGCCAACATCACTCACAATCGCCCCTGGCTTTAAATGATCACGAATAGTCTTTGCTACCTCCGCACTCGCCCCAACAGGAACAGAAATAACAACTAAATCTGCTCCTTCAACAGCTTCTGCATTATTCGTTGTATAAAAATCCCCAAGTTCCAATTCGCGCGCTCTTTTCAATGTTTCTTGCCGACGCGTTGCAATAGAAATTTGAGCTGCGAGATTTTTCTTTTTAATCACTCTTGCTAAAGAAGAGCCAATAAGACCGATCCCAATAAGTGTTATTTTGTCAAACTGAATATGGAGCATCTTTCACCTTTTAAAGACTCTTGGAAAACGGCAACAAAGCTACAATTTGTTCATCTGTTTGTTCAAGGTTTATGTATCAAACATTTTAAAAACTACAACCGAAAAAAGAATAAATAATAAAGTTACGAATCACCCAATAATCACCTGTACAAACCACTAACAGATCATTTTTACCTGAAAATACACCAAAAGATTAATAACAGACAATATAATATCAAACCATAAAACCCGTAAATTCATTGCTCACAAGCATGCATCACGGCACAAAATACAAATGCTCTCTTTCAAATTCTTGAGCAATAAGAATAACCGTTCTGCACAAAACATCACCGATTTTATTTCAAAAAGCTCCCCTGAAATATAAGCAGATGTTACTTCTCCATAAAGTGCTTGAGTTATACCGTGCAAAGCCTTACGGCAGCAATAAATAACACAAGTTTTTCGAATGTTGAAAATTCCACTAAACAAATCGTGCAAAAAGATACTGTGATTCTAAAAGAATTTTTTCTTCCCACGATTTTATAAATCAAATCCATATGAGGTAAACTGGCTCTGCAAACAAGAAGGTTTTAAAACAATAATACCTTTAACATCCTTATTGTTAGATAAATTCGCTGATAAAAACAGCATTCACCTTTTATCAAAGCTCATAAAAACAAAAAACTTTCTTTCCATAGGTCTCTCGCTTTTATCATAACAGATTACAAAAATGATAGATACAAACTACGTCACTTCTACCTTTTGAAGACCACCACCTTGCTCTTTCAAAAAACAAATAAATCTTGAGAGAAAAATTCATTTTATAAAATTTTCAAGGTCTTAAAATAGACTTTCACAAATACAATTAAATATTTTAAGCAGCCATTTGGCGCCGCGCAATAATTGTAAGTCCCAGCAAAGCTTGGCGAATGATAGCTTCTCCTAAAAGTGGGTTTTTACGGCTGTCTAAAACAGCACTCTGAATTCTTTCCATTGCGTAGGAAATATGTTCTAACTTCCAATATTTTAAAGCTTGCTCAACCGTTCTTTTCCGTTGAAAAAAAATCGGTGGCCGTGCCTGAGCAATCACTGTAAAAGGAGATTTCCCTTCAACCTCAACTTGATAACGCAAAAGCTGCAATTGTTGAAAATGCCTTTGTGCCGTACTCAAAATAAAAAAAAGTGTACCATGCAACGTTGCATGTTGGCTAAAATGAGTCTCAAAACCTCGTACATCACCCAACAAAAGAGCATCTATCACTTCATCCAGAGAAAGAGCACTCACATTGCTCACAATAACTTTCACATCTTCCAGACTAATATGAACATCCGAAGCGTAAAGACAAAGCTTCTCCAATTCACTCCGTGATACAAGACGATCCCCTCCCAAACTTTCGTGCAACCACTTGCGCGCATCTAAAGAAAGAGTCTTCTTAAAATCACCTAAAACCTCATCAATCAGACCATCAAGAGAACGAGCGTCATCTGCAAAACAAGGAAGAGCCATCGCTTTTGCTGTCGTTTCCACAACATTGCGCAGCCCTGTTCCTTTTTTCAAATCTCCTGCTTCAATGAGAATAAAACACGCTTCTGGTGGTTCCTCAATTAAAAGCTTCAAGGCTTTAAGAAAACCTTTTTGGTTCGCACCATTAGAGATCCATATCAAACGATCTCCCCCAAAAAGCGATAAAGTGCGCGCTTCATTTTCCAAACGGGCAGGGTCTTTATCAATCTCAGCTGCATCCAAACGAATAGTTGAAAATGGATCCTCTATCGCTATCTGTGTAAGCTTAGCAAAGCGTTGCGCACGTTCACAAACAAGACCGCGATCTGAACCGTAAATGAGAACAATAGGAAAAGAACGCGAAAAATGCGTCAAAAAATGATCAACTTCATGCGCTTTTTTCTGAGCCAAAATATTAATCCATTAAAAGTTCATCATAATCAAGAGCTTTCTCGCAAACTTTTTGAAACATGCCAATTAAATCATTTACATTTAAAAATTTACGTTCTTCTTGACACATATCTAAAATCACTTTTTCAGCATGTAACATCAGTATCCAATCTCCGTGATCAAAAGCTTGACACACAGAATGTGTCACCATAATAGCTGTTAATCTTTTCTCTTCAACAATTTTTTCGATCAACCGCATCACAAAACCAGCCATTCCTGAATCTAATGTTGAGGTACATTCATCAAACAATAAAACATCCACATGCACTAAAGTAGCCATCCACCATAAGGCAAACTGCTTGACACTGTTCACCTGACAAACTGTCCATGAATTATGGATACACGCTTCAAGACCAATGTCTAGTTGGACAATTTCATTTTGAAAAAATTGCCGTTTCTCATGATTCAAGGCTGAATATAAACCACGATAACGCTCCCGAAAAACTACAAGAGCAAAATTTCACTCAATTGTTAAAGACCCGCAGCTTTCCATTAACAAATCCTAAAAAATACAAGCAACTCTCCCAGCTCACTTGCTCATCAATTGTCGAGAAACATTTTGTCCATTATCACCACTTGACATCTTTAAGGAGAGTTGCGCCTGATAAAACATAGAGCAAAATTGATCTACCAGCGCCATTTAAACCAATAATCGCAAAAAAACTGTCCCTATAAACCTTGAGGTTAATATCAATTAAAACTTATTTTTCCAAAAGCATCTGCGATTTAAAAGCAACCCCGACATGAGAAAACTCAATCACGTTTATGCCTTCCCAATTGCCGTGATATAAGGATTGAAACAACTAAAAGTACCATGTTTAACTGAAAATCTGCCGACATATCAGTACCAGTCCTATTTCCCTCAAACGCAAATTGCACTGTAACGCAGTAAAGCACAGATTCCACAAGACAACTGACAATAATCCAAAAATATTGCACATACAAAATAAAGTTCCACCGATAACTAAGTGCCGCCGAACCGACAACAATCATACCAGCTCCACCGATATATCAATAACAATCACCGTTTGAATATAAAGAGAACCACCAAGTACAACACACGCATTTGAAAAATCCATACCAAATAAATCAACGCTAACATATGAATCTCTTGCGCCGTAGCTATTTGTGAATCAACATCAATTCTTACAGCAAGACATGTTTTACTTTCTCAAAAGCACCAAATAAAAAATGCCACAGACCAGTAATACCGTACCATCAAAAAGAGAATGCACAAAAATATCAGGCAAACCGAACAGATTATACGAGAGTGTTAAAGCAGTATCAGCCAGTGCCAAATTAACATTAGAGCCTTTTATAATCCTCATAATACGAAGATTAATTGTATAAAGTAACTGACATTGTTAAAATTGAAGCTAAGAGGTTTTAAATGCCAACATGTAAATTCAGCAAAGCTGTTAATGAACATGTCATTATACCATACAAAAAGCGCGTGCCATAATGACATACCTGGAAGAACCAAGATATCATACACCGATGATCCAAGACAAAATAAATCACCTACAGTTTAAATCAGGAAAATATAAAACGCGAAATGAAAAATAACTCCAAGTTCAACAAACGCATAAATTAAGGCCGCCTAATTCTATAGCACCAGAAAACGTAAATACACTCATCCAAAGATCCTCATGAAAATTTAACGCACTTTTATTGTAGCAACGCCATATTAATGGAAATCTACTGAGAATCTTTGTCGCGCATTCAATAACCGCTCACAAACATTATTTTGGCTCCGGTAGGATCAAAAATTGTAGCAAAAACAATAAGAATTGTTTTGCTACCACAAGCACTACTTGTGCTGAAGATGTGCTAATTGTAACAATCACATCAGGTTTATCACCAATAAAATTACGTGCAACCTGCATTGCTGTAGAAATATTGCTCTGTACTGATAAAAAAGGCGCTCGAAATTTTCACCATTTTATAGCCATTTTCTTCGATAACATCCCCTACCCCTTTGCGAACTATATCCGCAGCACGATGCAACATAATTCGCGTGATTGCCACTTTAACTTTCTCCGTTGGCTTTGCAAAGCTATTCATTGTAAAAATAGCTGTAACATCAACATACAAACTGACTACTCTAAACATCGTCACTCCCCCCACATTTGTAATAATCGTAGAAGGCAATTTATTTAAAGGGAGACTCTTAAAATCAATCTTTATTTCCTCTTTTGAAACATCAGCAAAATAAATCAAACTAAAATGTTATTTTTTTGTTGCAATTCTCAAAAGCCTACGCCATACAAGCAATATCTGAAGCAAAATATGTTTCGAATCGGTGAGCGGGTGTAGCTCAGGGGTAGAGCACAACCTTGCCAAGGTTGGGGTCGTGGGTTCGAATCCCATCGCCCGCTCCATAGGTGTTTTGCATTTATTAACCAGCTATTTGTAGCTTGCCGCCTCGTTTTGCACTATTTGCTACCTTGTTTTGCACCAATTCATTTTTTTCACAGTTTTTTTAAGGGGTCTTCAAAGGAACTTTAAAAGCTCCTTTTTCTGTAATTTCTAAAAGTGCAGACTTTCCTTTAAACAGTGGTCCTAACGATATAACAAGAAATAAGCCAAGTTGTGCTAACATTGAGACGATAAAACCAACCGTGCAAAATATAGCAATAATAGCTATGCAAATAATACCAGCTGCCCAGTTAACAATAAACATTCCTATTTCAATCCATCCAGTGTTTTGATTTGCTGCATCAAAAACGTGTGCATCAGCATTTTCTAGCATCATATATATTCACTTGATTACGTTTTGGGAATATGATTACTCTTGATTAAATAGCTGTGACTGTGTTTTTTCGACTTTCTCGGTGAGTTCTTGCAGCTTTTTTTCCATCTTTCTTCTGCTTCTTTTTCTCGTTTCTCAGCTTCTCTCTCCCATTTTTAGTGGTAAGCTTGTTCTTTTGCTATTCGTTTAGCTCTCATTTCTTCTATTTGTTTAAGTTCTTCTTCTTTACGAGCTCTTTCTTGCGCTTGTTTTCTGCGTTCTACATCGATTTGATGTTGTGCCACTCGGACATTTTCACAGTTTTTCGAATGTCCTGTCCATCCACATCTGACAATCCATTCTTCACGTAATTTTTCATCTTTTTTAAAGTTGGCTACGCTATAGGTTTTTTCACACCCAGCAGCGATAATTCCGGTGCAAAGAAGCAAAGTTGTTATGGTGGTTTTGTTCATGATTTTTCCCTCTCTTTGTTTTGCGCTTGCATAGCAGTTGTCTCGCATAATCTTTGTATCGCGCATTAAATTCTTCTCTAGCGCAGATTTGTGCAGCTTTTTCTTGCGCTTTCTGAATCATGGCAGCGGCTTGCATTTGTAGGAGTTGTGCTTGCAATTCTGCTTGCACAGTTGATAATTGTGTTTGAACGTCTTGGACTTGAGCAGCCGTTTTGGCATTTTTAAGTTTTTCAGAGAGCTTTTTAACCGCTTTTTTGATTTCAACAGCCTCTTTGTAAACCGATTCACCTAATGCTGCTTGCCCTACATTACGATTATGCAGTTTTTCGACTTCTTGCTGGTAAAAAGCATCAACTGCTGCTTTTGATCCCGCACCGCTTGATGGCTCTTTGTAGAAGAGTTTTTCTGTCCATTTTCCAGTATTTCCACCGCTACCGGTGCCATCTATCGATTGTTCAAAATGATTAAAATCAGAAGATAAAGTGAAATTATTACCTTGTTTATTGAACATTTCTTGTAAAGCGGACAAATCAGTGGCGCCGTTTAAGGAACCATATAGTTTTTTCATTTCATTAAGAAACTTTGCACATATATTGGATCGCTTAATACTATAAATGCAATAAGAAGCATAAGCATTGTAGTGAGCCATTTTTTTTGTGCATTTATAGTATTAAGCGATCCAGCATATGCGCAAAGCTTCGGAACAATTGAAAGCTCTCTTGACCAAATAGTAAATGCTTTAACAGGACCTATTGCAAAAGCTATTGCAACAATTTCAGTTGCCGGTGTTGGTATTGCATGGATTGCCGGTTATATAGAATTGCGTAAAACCTTCTTTGTTTGTGTTGGTATTGGCATTGTTTTTGGTGCACCACAAATTGTTACAGCGCTTTCCTCATAACTTCCTTATTCCAGCATTTAAAAGTTATGGAAAAGCGCGATAAGCTAATAGAAGATACTTTATTTCTTGCGTGTACCCGCCCTGCAATGATTGCAGGTGTGCCAGTAGAAGCTATGGGCTTAAACGCTATGGCAACGCTTATATTGTTTATTATAACAAGTAATATTTTCTATATCACCTTCGGTATTATCGCACATTTCATCATTAAGGAAATTCTTAAACACGATCATAATAAAGTTCGTATCCTTCTTGCATGGCAAAAAACACGCATTTTTGCCAGAAATTCTCATTTATGGGGTGGAGCAAGTCTTTCTCCGTTGCGGTTAATCCGCGATTATGAGGAATTAAAATGAAAAAAAATCATTACAAGAATGAAAAACTGCCAGAATCCATCATACCTTATGTACGCCATGTAAATAAACACGTCATCGCACTAGATTCACGCGCGCTTATGACTGTCATTGCTCTTGAAGGTATTAATTTTGAGACCGCTGACATTATTGATTTAAACGTGCTTCACGAACAGTTAAATAACCTGTTTAAAAACATCGCTGATGAACGCATAGCAATTTACAGTCATATTATCAGAAAGCGTGAAACAGTTTATCCGGATGGCACTTTTAGATCAACATTTGCCAAACAATTAGATGACAAATACCGTGAAAGAATGATCTCTCAGGAACTGTATCGTAACGATCTTTATCTTTCCATCATATGGAATCCCCACGTTGATAAAGCTGATAAATTAGCTGATTTTTTTAAGCGTTTGGGACAAGCAAAAAAAACAAAGACAGAAGTTGATAAAGAATCCATTCGTAAACTTGAAAACATCACAACAGATCTTATTCAAAATTTAGAGCGTTACGGCGCAAAAAGGCTTAGCCTTTATGAATATGACGGAAATATTTTTTCTGAACAAAGTGAATTTATTCACCAACTGGTTGGTGGCCGCCGTGAACGTATACCGCTTACATGGGGCACAATAGCATCCGCTGTCTATTCAGATCGTCTTATTTTTGGGAAAGAAATCATAGAAATACGCTACGAGGCCGGACAACGATTTGCAGGAATGCTTGGTTGGAAAGAATATCCAGCAAAAACAAAATTAGGCATGACAGATGGTCTGTTAACACTTCCCTTTGAATTTATTTTTACCCAATCTTTTGTCTTCAAAAGCAAAAATATTGCCAAACAAATTATGGGACGTAAACAAAACCAAATGGTCAATGCCGGAGACCGCGCCGGATCACAAATTATAGAACTTGATGATGCGCTTGATGACCTTGAATCAAATCGTTTTGTTTTAGGAGAACATCATTTATCATTAGCAGTTTTTGCTGATACCCCACAAGAGCTTACGGATAATCTTGCCAAAGCTCGTTCTTGTCTTACAGATGGTGGTGCTATTATTGCACGTGAAGATCTTGGGCTTGCAGCGGCTTGGTGGGCACAGCTTCCTGGAAATTATGCCTATCGCACACGCTCTGGTGCAATTACAAGTCGTAACTATGCAGCACTTTCCCCTTTTCATTCATTTCCAGTGGGGAAAATAGATGGTAACGAATGGGGCCCCGCAGTGGCTTTAATGAAAACATCTGCCGGCTCACCCTTCTATTTCAATTTTCATTTTGGTGATTTAGGCAACACTTTTGTTTGCGGTCCATCTGGTTCTGGTAAAACCGTTATTGTCAATTTTCTTTTAGCACAACTTCAAAAACATAATCCCAATATGATTTTTTTTGATAAAGATCGTGGAGCTGAACTCTTTGTAAGAGCGGGCGGCGGCAAATATATGCCACTAAAAAATGGGAAACCAACAGGAATAGCGCCACTTAAAGGCTTGGATTATAATAATCCGGCAGATAAAGTATTCTTGCGGCAATGGATTACAAAACTTGTCTCTTCTGAGGATCAAAAAATTAGTGAAACAGAAAAGCAAGATATTTCTGCTGCTGTTGAACAACTCGCCTTGTTACCTAAAGAACAACGTACAATCTCCGCCTTACAAATGTTTTTCGATGCTACCCATAAAGAAGGCATATCCGGGCGTTTAGAAAAGTGGTGTAAAGATAATACATTAGGGTGGGTTTTTGATAATCCTAATGACGATATTGGCATTGATGCAAAATTTATTGGTTATGATATGACTGATTTTTTGGACAATGACGAAATTCGTCCTCCACTAATGATGTATCTCTTTCATCGAATACTCTCCCTCATTGACGGACGTCGCATTATCATTGTCATTGACGAATTCTGGAAAGTATTAGAAGACGATTCTTTTAAAGCCTTTGCACAAGATAGGCTCAAAACAATCCGTAAACAAAATGGTTTGATGTTGTTCGCTACGCAATCACCCAAAGATGCAATCAACTCGACAATTGCACATACCATTATAGAACAATGCCCAACACAGATTTATTTTCCGAACCAAAAAGGAAACCATTCTGATTATGTGGAAGGTTTTAAATTATCAGACAGAGAATTTAATCTTATACAAACAGAATTAACCAGAGAGTCACGACGTTTTCTCATCAAGCAAGGACAAAGTTCTGTTGTTGCAGAACTGAATTTACGTGGATTTGATGACGAAATAGCTATCTTAAGCGGTACAACTAAGAATATTGAATTACTAGAAACCATTATTGGTGAAGTCGGTGAAACTCCAGAAAAATGGTTACCCCTTTTTCAAGAAAGATCAAAACAATGAAAAAGTTTTTATTAGCAACGGCTCTTTGTGCAATTTCTTTTGGATTAAACACAAATGCACTTGCAGTAATACCTACATTTGATGCCGCAACTGTTGCCAAAATGATAGACCAATTAAAACAAGGGAAACAGCAGCTTGAGCAATTAAAGGGACAAATTAATGAAATGAAAAAATTATATGGTTCCTTAAACGGCGCCACTGATTTGTCTACTTTACAAGAAATGTTCAATAAACAAGGTAATAATTCCGCTTTGCCTTCTGATTTTAATCATTTTCAACAATCCATAGATGGCACCGGTGGCAGTAGCGGTAGCGGTGGAAATACTGGAAAATGGACAGAAAAACTCCTCTACAAAGAGCCATCAGGCGGTGCGGGATCAAAAGCAGCAGTCGATGCTTTTTACCAGCAAGAAGTCGAAAAACTGCATAATCGTAATGTAGGGCAAGCAGCATTAGGTGAATCGGTTTACAAAGAGGCCGTTGAAATCAAAAAAACGGTTAAAAAGCTCTCTGAAAAACTTAAAAATGCTAAAACGGCTGCTCAAGTCCAGGACGTTCAAACACAATTATCAACTGTGCAAGCAGAATTGCAAGCACAACTCCTACAAATGCAAGCAGCCGCCATGATTCAACAAGCGCAAGAAAAAGCTGCACAAATCCGCGAGAGAGAAGAATTTAACGCGCGATACAAAGATTATGCAAGACAACTGTTAGGCAATTAAAGTGTAAAGCAAAAAGAGGGGAAAACTCATGAAAAAAATCACTATAACAACTTTGCTTCTTTGCACCGGAATTATCGCTGCTGGATGCGAAAAAACCTATAGCGTAGCCAATTTTAAAAAAGATGAAAAATTACGTGAAGAATGGATTGTCAGATGTGGATGGACAGGACATTCGAAAAACTGTGAAAATGTCCGAGTGGCACAACATCAAATCGATGTAGAACGCAGAAAACAAGCGCAAGAGAGAGCTCGTAAAGAAGAAGAAGAATGGCGTAGAACAGCAGAAGAAAGACGCAAAAAAGCCGAAGAAGAGAGAGCCAAACAAGAAGCTGAAGAAAAAGCTAGACATGAAAAATGGCTAATCAAAATGAAACAAAAAGCAAAAGAAATAGAAGAAGAACGTAAAAAAAAGATGCAAGAAACAATCGAAAGAGTCAAAAAAATACAAGCAGAAACCTTTGGTAGAAAATAACCATAGTCCCAAAAATTTGATCCAGTGAATGTATAATAATGCTAGAAAATACAGACTTTTTTGCTAAAACCGAAGCCGCTTTAATGCAGCCTCTTACAAAGATAATGGATAACACCATTGACTATATTTCAAATGGTTTATCTGGTCCTCTTACTGCATCTTGCACGCTCTACATAATTTTTCTGGGATACAATACGATTTACGGCCGTTCTTCTATGCCAATGTGGGAATTTATGGCAACAACTGTAAAACTTGCCATCATTATAACATTAGCAACACACGCTCCACAGAAGATTAGTGTAGAAAGTCCAGTTCTCTCAGCAACACTTCCAAATAACGAGCGTATACAAATTGTTATGCCCCCCGCTGTTGCACAAGGTACGATAAGCATGACAATTCGTAAACCTTCATCACGAGCTTTTTCTCTTGAAAGTTTACACGAAAACCATTTGTTTTCCATTACAAAAAATGTCAGTTTTACACCTATTGAACAAATGACAAAACGGCTGGCCGAGCTTGTTGACACCGATAAAGAATTAATAGATTTGTTTGCGGCCAAAGATTTTTGTAATTTTTTAGAAAAAGCAGTTATTACACAACAAAATATTTTAATATCTGGCAAAACCGGCTCTGGTAAAACAACACTCTCTAAAGCTTTGATTGCGAAAATTCCCGAACATGAACGAATTTTAACCATTGAAGATACCCCAGAGCTCGTCGTTCCTCATTTAAACAAAGTACAACTTTTTTATTCGAAAGATAATCAAGGGCTAGCAAAAACGGGAGCTAAAGAGCTACTTGAATCTGGATTACGTATGCGGCCAGATAGAATACTTTTACAAGAGTTGCGTGATGGTACAGCTTTTTATTATATCCGCAATGTCAATTCTGGCCACCCAGGATCAATCACAACGGTTCATGCTTCATCTCCTTTAGCAGCATTTGAACAAATGACACTTCTTGTGAAAGAAAGTGATGGTGGGAGTAGTTTAGCGCGTGATGATATCCGTGGCTTATTAATTTCTATGATTGATGTCATTATCCAATGTAAGCGCATTGAAGGAAAATTTCGTGTGACAGAAATTTATTATGATCCTTTTAAGCGTCGAGATACCTTCTAAAAAGTGATTGAAGTTAATTAAACAAATCCGAATGCGTTCCCGTACGCTCAAATCGCAATTGATTACCACTAATTTTGTAAATTATTAGCATTGCGGCAACGATTCTTAATTTCTTCTTCACTCAACATATCAAAACCTCCTCATGCCGATAAAGCCTTCTTAAGAGCGCGGTTTACAGCTTCTGGTTCATTTTCAATAACAGAAAGCAATATCCGAGAAGGCATATCGATAGAATATCGACCTTGTTCCCAATCACGAATACGACCTACAGAAAAGCCAAACCGTGCCGCAAATTGTGTTTGTGTCAAACCAATATTTTTTCTAATTTTTTTCACATCAACGTTTGCAGGAATATGAATGCCAAATTTTGTGATATCAGCTTCAC
The DNA here is from genome assembly GCF_053795135.1 of Bartonella sp. B12(2025). Taxonomy (NCBI): domain Bacteria; kingdom Pseudomonadati; phylum Pseudomonadota; class Alphaproteobacteria; order Hyphomicrobiales; family Bartonellaceae; genus Bartonella; species Bartonella sp. B12(2025). The sequence continues at coordinate 1,381,936 of NZ_CP200031.1, forward strand.
CTTTAGCATAGGAAAGAGCTTCACGTGCACCTTGTAATATACGCGATCCTGCTTTACCTTCCTTCTCCATTATTTTTCCTTTCGATATTCATTTAAGAGCGCGGTTAAAATTCCTTTAAGCTCATTTCTTTCAGCCTTTGTCAAATTTCCTTGAGACGATTTACTGTAAACATCTAAAAGAAAAACCGGAATATCTTGACCACCAAAAAAAGTAATAATCCTATATCCGCCACTTTTACCTTTATGTTTTGTCGGAAACCGAACTTTCCTAGCACCGCCTGTACCTTGCATAAGATCACCGGCATCTGGATTAGCGGCAATAAAAGAGACTATATCAAAGAGCTCATCAGACGATATACCTTCATCTTTTGCAGAGGTTAGATAAGCCGTTGTTTCAATGACCGTTTGCATACACTTTAAATATACGGGTATCCCGTATATTGTCAAGCAAAAATATAAATCACCCTTAATTACCGCGTGACGTCTTTTGACTTTTTATGCGCTATCGCATTGTTTTGCTCTTGGGTATGTCTCTGTTGTAGAAATTTTATAGCCGTTTGAAACTCGTGCATAAGCTTTTTATCCTGAGACTGTTTTTGTGATATTGCTTTTGACAAGTCAAAATCCTGCTTATGAATGGCATCTTGCCCAAAACGCTTATCTAAAGCACTTTGGAGATTCAAAAATTCTTTGTTAATGTTCTCTGGTATAGTTGAATAAGTAGCGCGGCCAGCTTCAACATTTTTCATATAAGTGACAGCTTCTTGAGAGAGAGAAGGCACAACAACTTTTAATTGCTCACGCTCGCGTGTAAGCCTGTCCATATGTTGTTCATAAGAATTTTTATAAAAGGATTGAAGCTTTTTAATCGTAGAGATTGCAAGAGGAACATCATAAAGCGCAGCTTTACGTTCCTTTCCTGCTGTCTTTAACCGATCTAGGAGACGATCTGATCCACGTAGTTCGCCAGCTTTATTAGGTGCTTTATCTAAAATATCGGGTAATTTATCACCCTTTCCTGCTAAAATCGTTTGCTCAATCTTAAGTGCTGCAACCTGGGGGTTTTTATAGATAGACTTCAACCGATCATTTAATTCTTTAAAAGTCTCAACGTAAGATTTTTCATTTCTAAGAGCATTTAGCGCCTTCTGTTCTAAATTAGAAGTATCCCTATAAGCAGCGAGGTAAGGAGCTTGTTCTGTTGCCTTTGAAGTTACATTTAGAACACCTTGTGATTGCTCAACTTTTAGCTCTTCTTTTTCAAGTTTGCTAAAAGCTGTCTTTGCTCTCTCCCAAAGGGTTTCAATCTTTTCTTTCTGTTTTTGCAGCCATTCTTTATTTGTCTCAATGTAAGAGGAAATTCTCTCCCCAACACTTCTAGAAACATCAATCCCTCTGCTTTCTGTAAATTGAGCAATATAATCCCGATAATCAGGAGATTCAGTAAAATCAAACGTTGTTGTTTTAACACCAGATCTGGAAAGAGCTGCTACCAGTTTTTCATATGTATTTGCATGCTCAAATTGCTTGATACCACCACCAAGAGAAGGATCACCGCGTTCTATTAAATTAACACTAAAAATGTTTCTTTTGACTTCTTTATTATTAACAACAACGGTCTCTTTTTCTTGACGAAGAGATATCTTATCACCAAGCTCAATATGAGAACCATCTATAGAAGAAGGTAAATTCACACCATAAACACGCTCAATTCCACGTGGTGTTGCTATATCGGCATAGGGTATTTTGTTTTTTGTATTTTCATTAAAGGAAGTATACCCTGCTTCGACAAGTTCACCAATGATGGTACCTTTAACTTGCTTGTGTTCATGTAAGCGCACATTTTTAAAATCTTCTTCGGATACATAAAGATGAGATTGATCTCTATGTCGAGACATTGCAACATAAGAAAGATGCTGATCCATAGAAGGTGAAGCTAAAACAAAAACATTATCAACGGTCACACCCTGACTTTTATGAATAGTAGCCGCATATCCATAATCAACATTTTGATACGTTTGATTGGAAAAAACAACTTCTTGGCCAGAGTCAAGACGCACTCTTAAAAGAGGCTTTCCTCTTTCATTCTGTACTGATAAAACAGTACCCAACATACCGTTTTTAACTTTTTGTTTTCCCAATTTTGGTGCATGCTTTTCCTCAAACTGAGCATTTTCAAGAAAGATAATCCGGTCATTAACAGCAAATTCCCGTTGCCCCCTCATAGTATCAAAATTTGTTACACCTGCCACATCTTCTGACTTGAGTAAATCAGCATCTTTAAGTGCTGTTCGGATTTCTTCATTCAATTTTTTAACAGCTGCATTCGTATGGGCAAGAATAAGCAATTCATCGCCCTTTAAAGATTTTCCTTCTTCTATAGATTTCTTTTCTATTATTCTCCGCTTATCCATCCAATCTTTAACAATAGTGCTTATCGCTTGCCCATGTGTTTTAGTCTCATGAATAAACCCCCTCTCTTTATATTTTTCTAAAGCTTCTTTCACTTGACTACGAGCAAACTGACGTGAAGCTTCCTGCCCCCATTCGTCTTTTTGTCTTCTTATACCAGAGAGCTCAACATAACCTATATTATCGAGAACAGCACGAAAAGCCGCTCCCGCCTCAATCGGTTGTAACTGCATGTGATCGCCAACAAGAACAACTTTAGCTCCTGATTTTTCAACTTTTTGGACAAAATGGGAAAGCTGCTTTGAAGAAACCATACCTGCTTCATCAATGACAAAAACATCCCCAACACGGAGTTGATCTTTTTTATTTTTCCACGACAACTCCCAAGCAGCAAGAGTTCTACTTTTTATCCCAGAAGATTTCTCGAGTCCTTCCGCAGCTTTACCTGCAAGAGCAGCACCAAATACGCGTTTACCATCATTAATCCAAGCGACATTGGCAGCTTCAAGGAGAGTTGATTTTCCAGCACCAGCATAACCAACAACCGCTGCAATACCCTTATCGTCTGTAATATGCTGAACCGCTAATATTTGCTCCTCTGCAAATTTGAAGGAATGCTTACTATCTTTATTTTCAACAGATTTTATTGCGGATAAAACTTTTTTAGAATGAACGCCATGTCCTTTCGTTTGAGATAAAGAAACAACACTACGCATCATATCATATTCAGTTTTTATAATTTCTTTTGTTGAATAAATCACTTTATGAGGATGAGAGTGATCTTTAATTTTTACAAGATTCTCACTTTGCTCTAAACGCGCCATAATATTATTAAAATCATTTACATTATCAACATATCGATTAATTATTTTAGCAAGATCACGACGACTAAATGTCGATTTTTCGAATGAAATCAATTTCAATACTTCGTCGGGATTTTCTCTAATTCTCTCTACAGATTTCTGCTTTATTTTTTCATTGGCTTGTACTGCACTGCTTACAAGACCTTTTTTTCTCATTGCGTGAGCAGATTGACCCAAATGAATGGTTGGCTCTATTGATAAACCACGATCTTTGTAAGAGCGCATATCTACTTTTATATCATGACCAGCAATGGCAAGATGTCTTGTAGCAATCTCACCCCACGATTTACGTAAATCCTTCAATGCGTCTTTACTGCCTATGACATTTTCATAAACAATCCGCTCTTCTTTTTTTATCGCATTACCTTCTTTATCGTGAATAGTAACAAGAGTTTTTTTCACTGTTCCATCTTCATTTAAGACAGCTATTTTCTTTGGCCCAAAACCATTTTCTACAATAGGACGTAAAGTGTGCATAATATGGACATGTGGATTTCCTTGCTTATCATGATAAACCCAATCAGAAACAAGACCACGTGATGAAAAATTATCATTTATAAAATCTCGTACAAGAGAAATATTTTGATCTCGTGATAGCTCTAATGGCAACGCTATAACTATTTCTCTTGCCAACTGACCATTTACACGTTCATTATTCTGTACAGTGTTCCACAACCATTCACTCTTTTTATCAATTGTATTAAAATAACTAAGTTGTTGTGTAACCCACTTTGAAGAACCTTCTGGAATATTAATTTCTGAATGAACAAGGTCTTTATCTTTATCATACCTATGCGTATGAGATCCTTCTAATTCATCAAACATCCTTGTTCTATGGCGATAAGCAGCAGCAGAAATTGCAGACTTTCCAGAACCAATTATTTTAGCTTGTAAACGCGCCTTCAAAAGTCTTTTTTAAAAGACTTTTTCAGGAGCGCATGAATGCGCAATAAATATTATTGTTATTTGCAATACTTTTTGATAAACATAAAAATAGATAAGCAATGACAGGAGATCCCACTCCCCCTGCACAATATCAGTACCTTTGATGCAAAAGTTGCTCCTACCCTTCTTTTCCTATTTGTGAGAGTAGAATTTGTTTATCATAATGGCCAGTAGCTCCACATTCTAACCAAGAAAAATTATTCAATGTTATATCTCCCCCTCTTTAAATTTAAAATAGATAAATATAAATTCAGCTAAAATTATAAAACTACAGGATAACTAAACTATCTACCTTACATTGGTTTAATGATAAGAGCACTGTCATCAGAATTAACTGTCCAATTATTTACTTCATTATTATCTATTATCATTCCATTTACCGAAACAACCACTACTTTGTCACCGATAATGGCTGAAACAATTTCACTAAGCTTATCAGTAGTAAAATTATATTTTTAACCATTACATTGAATTTCCGTATTATCTCCTATTATTATCAAATATATATTTTCACTAAATTTCCTCGTAATATGGCTTAAACATGAAACGCAGACGCGAAAACTTTGACGTATCGGCGTTGCAATAATATTGTAAAATAGCATATCCTCCTACTGAAAAAGTCCTAGCGACGCTAAGTACTGTTGCTCTAAAATTATTAGGAAGATGCTCAAAAATATAACTCATAACTAATTCCTGCGCCGTAGAATACAGCAACCTAAAAAATATTCCAAATAGAAAAAGGGGTACAAATTCTCCCGTGTTGAGCACTAAAACCCAGCAAAAGAAAGCTAAAAAAGCTGCCGCAGCAGGAAGTATATAAAGCAATCTCTCAAAAGGTATTTTTTCACAAGTAGATTACCAATTCGTGCTTTAACAGCATATCCGATAGAAAAACTGGATGAGGCAAAAAGAAGCATTAAAAATTCAGAAGTCTTCATAGAATGAAGTGAAGCTATTCGCGCCGTAGATACCAATGTGTACGCGTTAGCATGAATGATTATAATTTGATACAAAGCAAGTAAAAAGATAAAAGGTATTAATGAAAAGACAAACTTAGCTTGAGAGCTTTTTTCTACACTTTTTTACTATCCAAGTTGGGACTTTTTTCTGGAATAATTGCGTACCATAAAAGCCATAAAGAAATAATAGGGAGAACACAGAGATTTAAGTAGCCTAATGAATAAAGTCGCTCTAAAATAAGCGCTACAGTTATAGTCATAGATGGTATAAGCAAGAGAAGATAAGCCCCAAATTTTTGTAATTGCGATGTCCCTATTAACTTAAACGCTGATCTTACATAATCAGGTTGTAATCTTTCTAACATACCAAAAATATAAGCTTCATAAGCTCCTGATAATATGCTGTTACCGCCACTTAATAAAATAGCATTCACTACAACAATAAAAATAACAACTTGATCTGGAAATTCGCTGAGAATTGAGAGTAACAAAAGTATTGGTGCTATCGCAACACAAAACATACCTAAGATAAATGTTTTACTGTGTTTAATGTTATCAGCCAAAATACCTGTGGGAATATCCGCAAAAAGTCCTAATACAAATGATAGCGCCATTAGAAGCGTAAACATCTCCGATGAACAGCCACCTATAGCACCTAACACTAAAACATTTACTTGATTTGTAACAGTTTCTCGAGCACGATATAAATTTTGCGTATATCCAATACTCCGTTCCGATGATAAAAAACGCTTCTTCAAAGTCCCTTCCTATTTAAACGCTGTACATAACTATACGCATACGCATTTGCAATCAAATTCAAGCAGCACTGTTGCGTAATACAGAATGAAAAAACCGTGCATCATATTACTTCAAAACCGGCGATAATCTTGACAATTAACAAATTTAATATCTGTTCTAATAAAGTGAAAAGTAACGTGCAATTTACATTGACATTCATCAGCCAGTAACTTTTTAAATCGTCTGTAATCTCAGATGGTATAATTTGTGAGATTAATTGTACTTTATTATCTAAGGAACAATTAAAATATTAGATGCTCTTCAACATGTTCCAATGATAAGTTTTTTTTCAAAACCGCACATTGCTAATCTTATTAAATTACCTTATTAGTTGACCCGTGACTTTAATCGTATACGCAATGTTCAACAGGGATCTGAAAGCTCGAAAACTCAAACATGAAATGGTCCCGGGAGATTTTGTTATATCCAGGTGTTATAAGCACTAAAAGCAAAAAGCTGATTTGAGTTCAGTACTTTCAAGCTCCCGGAAACCAGTAGGGGAGCTTTAGGATGAAAGCTAAAAATCTGCATTTTAATAACGTTCCTGTAAGCAAAAAATTCGCTCCAGAAGAAAAATAATAGAAATGTCTCAAAACAATTAGGCCACAACTTAAGTGTCATTTTCTAACAAATCCGAAAGTAAGAAAAAGGATTAAATCGTGTAGGAGCGGGACGTTTGCAAGAAATTGCCGATATACTGGGTATTCCTATTTTTTTACACCGATATCTCAACAAAAGGAAATATTTTACACCGTTATGAAGAAGAAATATCCAGCGAAAAAGAATACCGACTTTTGAAAAATTTTAGAGTGCTCAAACAAAAAAACAGAAGGCATTTCTACAGTTTATTTCTGATTAGAATAAAAACATTCTTTTAAAATCATGACATCATGATCCGCGTTTAATAAATCTTGTTTATCAAAGCGCCTTACTTCTTTAAGATTTTCTTTTTCCTTTAATCAACAGTTCGCAGAATCTTTATAATAATGGATCAAAAATTACAAAACATCACCAAGAGTTAAAAGACTTTCCCCAGGTGACATCAATTTTTTAGCAAGTGCACGAAGTTCTTCATCAACATCTGGCCTAATTGCAAGAGTTATGCGATTTGTTCTCAAACTGCGAGGCTTTGATCGACCATCAACAGAACCAGATTTAGTTAAAATAAACTCTTTTGAATTTTTAAAAGACGCGTGACGTATCGTAAAACAACTTTGTTGAGCAGTTTTATCAATGTCTTGTTTGTCATGTTTAGAAGCTTTTGTTGTGGGTTCTAAAGTAGATAAATTATTAAAATAGAGAATATTGGTTTGCATTCTTTTGTCATTGCATTACTCCTTCGAGTTTCAATGCTCGCAAAATATCAGTAGCAACTTGTTCAGCATTTGCTATGGCAAATTCAGCTATTTGGTACATCTTCTTTATTTAACTAATAAAGAGTGCAGCCAAAACAAAATATAGAAGAAAACGCGGCTTTATTTATCATACCATGATCTAAAATAGGAAGTTTTGCTTCAATCAATTCTTTGCGGACTTCTTTTTCTTCACGAGTTTGTATTACAAAGCACTTTGAAAACATAATACGGTAAGGAATATTGCTTTCTTCTTGCTCTTCTCTCACGAGCTATAAAGCATAACGACTTTTGCTGCTTTACGACTGTCGAGTTTTGTTCCGGCCATAGAAATAATAATCATATCGAAACGATTAATAGCATATAATGCTGTTATATTCGCTGAGCCTTCAAGATCAACAATAACAAAGCTATGCGTATTTGCTGCGTCATCTATAATAGTGTTCTCATTAATACCACCTTGAGCATCCATATTTAATAGATAATGAAGACTAGCGTTTTGCTACCATTTATCAGCAATAAGTTGATTAGGGTCAGTATTTATTATTTTAATTTGTGATCCATGACGAGCTAAAACCTGATAAAGAACGAGCGCTGTTGTTGATTTTCCAACGCCACCTTTTGTGGAGAAAAATACGACTGTCGGCGTATACAACAACCCTTACTTATGTTCTACATAAGTTATACTTATAAACGCGACGTATATAATATTTATCATATAACATGCGTATAATATATGGTGTATGGTGTTTTACGGTGCAATGAACAATGATTAGCTTCAGTTTCTACGCAAAGGAAACCAAAGTACTCTACCAAAAAAACAGAACTGCATTATAACCTAGAGCCAGAAATCGCGAATCATATTGATAGATAGCGTTTAATGGCTATTGCATTTCACATCCCAACAACATAGCTGCCCCAAGAAAATTTTGCGTAATCAAAGCCAATATCGGCACAAAAATATCACACATAATTTCAATCGTATCAGACTTTAAAAGAAGATCGGCACTCTTTGCAACCATAACGGGATCAAAAACAATGAAGCGCACTTCGTGATAAGCAAAACGCTCTGCAATTAATCGCAATCTGAGCATTTGCTACCATACCAATTTTAATGGCATCAACATGAACATCCTCAAAAGCAAAATCAATTTGCTCAACAACAAAATAAGCATCCAACGCTTTAAAAGTACGTACACCTTGTGCATTTTGTGCAAAAACAACTCTACACTATATAGGTTTTATGGCTGAAAAAACTTTCAGATCCATTTGCATTCCAGTGCTACCAGAAGGATCAATCCCAGCAATAGATAAAATCCGTGGAATAAAAAGGGTATCTTGGCTAACCTGTAATTTCATCAACCTCTTTCTTTATGTTTTTAAATGGCTAAAAATAATTTTCCCGAAAATAGGTGTTTGAAAAAACATAAAGAGAGATGTTTTCTTATATAAAGTACGTTATATACATAGCATTTTTGCAAATATAAAATGGAAAATGCAGTGCTCATCCTTCGTTCTCTTCTTTTTACCTTAGCTTTTTATACAACTACTTTTATACAAATGATTCTTTACGCCCCCATCTATTTTTTAATGCCACGCAAAAAAGCATGGATTGTCCCTAAAACATGGGCACGTGTCACACTCTTTTTTCAAAAATATATTGCAGGCACAAACTATGAAATTGAAGGATTAGAAAACCTCCCAAAAGGAGCCTACATCATCGCTCCAAAACATCAATCTGCATGGGAAACCTTTAGCCTTATTCCCTATTTTGATGACCCCACTCTCATCCTAAAACGTGAACTGATGTGGATCCCATTTTTTGGTTGGTACATGGCAAAAACACAAATTATCCCAATTAATCGAACAACACCCATTAAAGCCTTAAAAACCATCATACAGAAAGCTAAAGAAAAAGCGAAACAAGGGCGTCAAATTTTGATCTTTCCCGAAGGGACACGCCGACAGCCAGGTCAAGAACCAGATTATAAATCAGGAATTGTTGCTCTTTACAATGAATTGGGACTTCAAGTTGTGCCCATTGCGCACAATGCTGGTTTATATTGGCCACGCAACAATTTTCGCCGCTATCCTGGAACAATCCGTGTTCGCATTCTTCCCCCTATAGAAGCTGGTTTAAGCAAACGTGATTTCCTAGAGCAGCTCATCCAAAAAACAGAAAAAACCTGTGATGAACTTCTTTTATTAGCAGCTCAAGACCTTAATCCTCCACCTATGCCGCCCTGTGCCGTTAAAAAACTTCAAAAACTGAGTAATTATGAATCAACGTATTGATTTATAAAAATAATTTATTTCTTTTTATATTGAGTTGAAAGTACTAAATACAGAATATTTTATTTTGTCTTCTTATAATGAATCACAAAAAAATTTTCTTATACGTTACAAGAGATAATGACATGTGTACAAAAAGCATTTAAGAAAGAAGTGAATATACCCATTTATGAACCGTCTAAATGCAAAAGCAGGTGCAACATTAAAAGCTGCTAAATATAATGCGATGCCAATTTGTACCCTCATAAGCATAAAGATGACGATACCCAATATGTTATACCACCCACGGATCGGACCAAAGGTGGAGTTGAGAGAAAACTGAAATGTCTCTTTAAAGCAACTACGTGAATAAACGCATATAAAGCATGCTATTCTTCATGAGGGATCCCGTTAAAGAACGTGAGGCATTGCACAATTTTCGTTATTTAAGAGTTATTACTCTAGAGACTTTTGCAAGCTGCAAAACCGAACTCAAGAATGAACGCCGTTTTTTACTTTTGAAGAAAAACTGAGACGTAACTAATCGTCCGCCTTCTATATCATGGACTCAAAAGCTTTGTGCCCTACATTAAAATAATTCTAAGTCATTGAAAAAAGGATTTGGTCTTAATGCAACGGCTCTTCCATAATCTATTTTTGTCTTTAATTCTAAGTTTGACAAGCACTCTTTCTCTGGCACAACCTTTTATTTCCGTTGATGTCGCAACTGAACGCATCTTGGCACATAATCAAGCTTTTGAGCGTTGGTATCCAGCCTCCTTAACAAAATTAATGACTGCTTATGTCATTTTTCGCGCCATGAGCACAGGAAAAATTTCACCCAACAAACACATCACCATCAGCAAATATGCAGCAAAAGCTCCTGCATATCGTTCAGGCTATAAAGCTGGATCCGTTCTCACACTTGATACAGCCTTAAGTATAACCATGGTTAAATCTACCAATGATTTAGCTATCGCTATGAGTGAAGCAGTTGCTGGTTCACAAGAAGTTTTTGTGCAAAAAATGAATGCTGAGGCTCAACGCCTAGGCATGTTTGGAACCCATTTTGCTAATGCAAGTGGTTTACCAAACCCACATAATTACTCCACAGCACGTGATATTGCTCTTTTAGCAGTTCAGATCCGTCAGGAATTTCCTCAATATGCCCATTACTTTTCCATTCCAGCCATTGATTTTGGTGACAAACGAAAAATCCAACTTAATTCAAACAACCTTATTGGCCGTTTTGATGGAATAGATGGCATGAAAACAGGCTTTATTTGTGCCTCCGGCTTTAATCTTGTTGCCTCAGCAACCCGCAATAAGCGCACAATTATTACTGTCATTTTAGGGTCTCATAACATGAGTGAAAGGGAAGAAAAAGCCGCACAGCTACTTGAGACAGGGTTCTCACATCAAGGAACGCCCCAGTTAACACTGGCAACACTAAAACCCTATGGCACCAAAATGACACAAGCAAGCGATATGAGGCAACAAACATGCACACCTGAAGCCACAAAAATGTATGCGGATTCTTATGATGATCAAGGAAATATTATCCTCACCTCACCTTTTATTGCTACTTCACACGCTTTTTTTCTTCCTTTATCCGCACGACTCATTAGTGCACCAAAGAAACGTAAAATCAAAGGAAAACCGCTAAAAAACTTCCCATCCCGGATAAAAAAACAAGAAACAGCTCTGTAGCAAAGGCCGCAAGCTACAGTCGGTAACGAACATGAAAATAAAACGCATTCATGCTTATTACCGGCTTAGCCTCTGGTGAAACAACTTTACTCAATCGTATGCTGTGTGATCCTCTTTTGGCTAACAATACTGTTATCATCAACAAATCCGACGAAGTAAACATTGACAGTCTTTTGATTGAAAAAACAACAGAAGGAATCATCCAACTCACAAACGATTGCTTATGTTGCAATTTTTACAGTGATCTTATAGATACATTAACAGATTTAATTAATCGCGTTCAGACAATGCACCTCAAACAACCCAATCATATTATTCATTGAAACAACAAGGGTGGCTGGCCCCTATTTTACAAGCTCTTTTAAACCATCCTAGCTTAATTCAAGCATTGTCCATCAACGCTGTTCTTGAACATTTGATACATTAAATACGCTTCCCGGATTCAAATGCTATTCTAGAATACACAAAAATTAGTACTTTCTGACAAAATTAACAGACATTACTACCCAAAAGGCACTTCCAAATACGTTTATCAGTACACTTAAAACGATGAATCCTACAGCACAAATTATATCAATGTCCATTCTAACCACTGCTGTTCAAGCACATTAACAAATAAAACATTATGGGACGAAAAAAAGAAAATATACAATTTAAACAATGTCTCACTCTTTCTCTCCACGATCATACCTATCAACGGACTATCCATGCCTTTTCACTAAACTGTGAAAAGCCAATTTATTTATGATGATGCCATTAAGGCTTTTTAGAAAATCTAAAAAGCCTTAATGGCACAAAATCATTACGTAATAACTCACATCGCTCACTTGTGTTACACGATGTACAAGACACTTTTCCACCACATAAAATTTCCAGCATGGCCAAAAGGAATCACACAAACGTGTTTTGTCATCATTGCCGATGATGTTGAAAAAAAGAGAGATAAAAACTCTTCATAGATACTGTGAACAAAACTGTCATATTGGACAATCCTCTGATTATTCTAGGAATAAAGCTTTCATTTTTTCTTCAACCTTCCATGAATAAAAATCTTTGATGAACAATGCTGCCAACCTTCAAATACGCTCTATGACATCTCACCAAAAGCGCTAACACACCATGATAAAAGAAGAAAGCATTCTGCAAGAAGCAAAGAGAATTCCATTTTACGATAAAATGATGCTCACCGCGTTCTGGAAACTAAAATTCTATCAGTATCACGATTGAAAACATAACGTTTTTCATAAACATCAACCACTGGAGGTTTATGATTTTTCTCAAAAAAATCATAACCTTTCTTAAGCATAACCCAGAATTGATAATGAGGATCACTCCTATGACGCGCCATATTAGCGTCAGTCATGCGGAAGGGAAACGCCTGCAACTGAAATTCTCTCTGTCCACCTCTAAAAGCATCCCGCGCAAAAGCATAAATCTGTGCCATACTCCTATCACTCATGGCATAACAACCAGCGGAAAAGCAAGAACCATGCACCATCAGATTGCTTCCTGTGCGACCATTTTTCCGATCATAAAGATTGGGAAATCCTATATTAAAAGAAAGATAATATTTCGAATAAGGATTCATTTGGTTTGCGTTAACGGTATAAAAACCTTCCGGTGTTTGAAAATCACCTTCCCTATATTTAGGTCCAAGCTGACCGGACCATTTGCAAATGTCATAGCGCGCCATCAACAGAAAAGGTCCTGAACGGGACTGTTTCCAAATTTCAGCAACATTCTCTTCCTTAAAAAAACGCATCATAATCGGCGCATATGGATCAACATTATATGAAACCATTCTATTTTGGATTTTTTGTGGTAGCGGCTGCTCAACTTTAGCACGAAAAGAAGTTGGCAATCTTCCCTCACATGCCGTCAATATCCCAATTACAAACAAAAGACACACCGTAAGGAATCTTTTTAATATCATCAAATAAAACTCCAATCCATCCCTTTACAAAAAATGACTTACGCAAGAGACCTACCAATTTGAAGATATTTCTCCCAACGGTCTCGTTTAAGAGCTTCGCCACCTTTGCCAGCCATAGCCTCTAAAGCAGCAGAAATAACATCACCCGTTGCATCAATCACGGCCTCTTTGCCGCGATGTGCTCCTCCTAAAGGCTCCGGAATAATGCCATCAATAATCTTTAAGCGATATAAATCTTGAGCAGTAATACGCATATTCATTGCGGCATCTTTCGCACGGGTCGGATCACGCCATAAAATAGAAGCTGCTCCTTCTGGAGAAATAACAGAGTAAATTGCATGCTCCAACATATAAACTTTGTTGGCTGCTGCAATTGCTATCGCCCCCCCTGAACCGCCTTCTCCAATAACAACTGAAACAACAGGAACTTTTAAGCGCAAAGTCGCTGCTGTCGATTGGGCAATTGCTTCTGCTTGACCGCGTTCTTCAGCGCTCACACCAGGATAAGCGCCTGCCGTATCAACAAAAGTAAGTAATGGCAAACCAAAACGGTCAGCCATTTCCATAATACGTACAGCTTTGCGATACCCCTCTGGACGTGCAGAACCAAAATTATAACGCAAACGTGTTTGCGTATCATGACCTTTCTCTTGGCCTATGTAAGCAACTGCTTCACCTTTAAAACGTGCGAATCCCGCTTGAATAGCTTCATCTTCAGCAAACTTGCGATCTCCTGCTAAAGGTGTAACATCACTCAGTAATCGCGTAGAATAGTCCACAAAATGAGGACGATCAGGATGGCGAGCCACCTGCGTTTTTTGCCATGGCGATAATTTTTTATAAATATCGTGCAGTGCCGTTCGGGAACGCATTTCAAGGCGCGCGATTTCGTCGCTCATATCAAGGCTGCCTTCTTCCTGAGAAATCTTTTTTAATTCAAGAATTTTCCCATCAAGATCAGCAACCGGTTTTTCAAAATCAAGATAATTATACATTGTACCTAACTTATTTAGCGTAACTTATACACTTATAATTCACTTTATAAAGTATTTTTCAAAAATCACCTTTTCTTTAACTAGCCTTTTTCTCATCGGCAAGTGGATGATGTTCATTGACTAAACGATAAAGCCCTTCTTCCAACACATGTGTGTAAATCTGGGTGGTGGCAATATCAGAGTGGCCTAACAAATGTTGAACTGTACGCAAATCAGCGCCATTTTGCAGAAGATGACTAGCAAAAGCATGGCGCAACACATGCGGAGAAAAGCTATCACTTTTTATTCCTGCTCTTCTGGCAAGACCTTTCAACTCTCGTGCAACGACTTGACGAGCAATATACCCTATTTCCGAACTCGCAGGAAAAAGATAAAGACTTGCCGCATCCTTTCCTTGATCACGCAATATTAACCATTGCGAAAGAACTTGGCACGCTTTTTTTGACAACAGCACCATTCGTTCTTTTTTTCCCTTACCGCAAATCAAAATACTGTACTCCGTCCCTCGGATAGCCTGCACTGGAAGACTCACCAACTCACTAATACGTAGCCCTGTTGCATAAAGCATTTCAATCAATACCTGAAGACGCAGTGCACGCAAGTGATTCTTGGATCCATAATTTGCTTGATTCACTTCCAACTGCGCCAAATCAAGCAACTTTGTTACCGCATCTTCACTGATAATCTTCGGCAAAGGACGCCTCTGACGAGGTACATCAATATCATGAGAGGGATCATCTGCTCTCAATCCTTCTGCATAAAGAAACTGATAAAATTGACGCAAAGTCGATAAACGACGCGCTTGTGAAGATGCTGTAAAACCAAGAGTATGCATAAGAGACAAAAGACCAATTAAATCTTCCTTTTGTGCTGAAAAAAGTGAAACAGAGTGCGAAAACAATTCATCTCGTGCCCACTGTAAATCATGCTGATAAGCTGCAAGTGTATGAACAGAAGCTCCTCGTTCAGCACTCATCATTTCAAGAAAACGATCTATTACAACATTACTTTTCATTGATTTATGCTCAAAGAAAGACCCAATGAATCCAAAGGAACATCGATATACATATCCGCTGTTATCGGTTCAACAAAAACCACGAGAGCAATCATTATACCGAAAAGAACAATAAAAAAAATGAAAAGAATCATTAAAAATCTAGTCAATGTTGGCATAAAACAATAAACTACCCTCAAAATATTCTATTTCTATAAATATTCTATTTCTATAATGCCTTATAAAGATTAACAGGAATTGACTTTAAAGCAGATAAATACAGAAATAACACGATGAAAAGCAGTCAACCTAAACATATACCGATGACACAAATAAAGAATCAGCTCTTATCATCTCTTGATAAACGAGCACTGGTATTTGTTGGTCTGATGGGTGCAGGCAAATCAGTGATCGGAAAACGCGTCGCCACCATGCTTCAGTTGCCTTTTTACGATTCTGATCAGGAAATAGAAAAAGCTGCACAAATGACCATCGCTGAATTCTTTAAAATTTATGGTGAACCAGAGTTCCGCGCTCTTGAACAACGTATTATTCTAAACCTTATAAAAAAAAGTCCTCTTGTTCTAGCAACAGGCGGCGGTGCCTACGTAAACCAATACATACAAAATGCTATTCATCAAAATGGAATATCCATCTGGCTCAAAGTAAATCTTGATATCCTCATGGAACGTGTTTCGCAGCGTCCAACGCGACCGCTTCTTCAAACACCAAATCCCAAAAAAACCATGCAAAAACTCATGGAACAGCGTTATCCTATCTATGCAAAAGCAAACTTAACAATTAACAGTCATAAAGAAAACCGTCATACTGTAGCACAAAATGTCATACGGTCTGTACAGCACTACCTCTATACAGAAAATAACGATAGGAATAACAAGCATGCAAACCAAGACCGTTATTGTTAAACTGGAAAAACGCTCTTACAATATCATCATTGGTCCAGATCTCATTTCGCAAGCTGCTTTGCAGATTAAGCGTTCTCTTAACCAAAAAGATTTTCATCAGACGCGTTTGGCACTTGTTACAGATACAAATGTTGCATCTCTCCATTTGGATACATTACAGACAGAATTAACAAAAAATAAAATTCATACTGTTCCTATTATTGTAGAAGCAGGGGAGCAATCAAAATCATTTTCAACCCTGCAAACTGTAATCGATAAAATTCTTGCTGCACGTTTAGAAAGGGGTGACTGCGTTATTGCTTTTGGTGGTGGTGTCATTGGCGACCTAGGAGGATTTGCCGCAAGCATTATACGCCGCGGCATGAATTTCATTCAGATACCTACAACACTTCTTGCACAAATTGACTCTTCTGTTGGTGGAAAAACTGGAATCAATAGCCGATATGGTAAAAATCTTATTGGTGCTTTTTATCAGCCGCAATGCGTTATTGCTGATACTTGTATCCTTGATACACTGCCATTGCGCGAATTTTGTGCTGGTTACGCGGAAATGATTAAATACGGACTCATTAACCAACCTGATTTCTTTGAATGGCTTGAAAAAAACGGGAAAAAAGTTTTTTCTAATGGTCCAATACGAACAGAAGCCATTGTCCGCTCATGCCAATTTAAAGCCGACATTGTAGCACGCGATGAATACGAAACAGGAGAGCGCGCATTATTAAACCTTGGTCATACATTTGGACACATGCTTGAAACAGCAACAGCCTATGACTCAAATCGTTTAATCCACGGCGAAGCCGTAGCGATTGGGATGATTCTAGTGCACCAATTCTCTGCTCAATTGAATTTAACAGATCCCACACTCACACACCGCATAGAAGCACATTTTAAAGCGATAGGATTGCCCACGCAGCTAAAGGATATTCCAGGTAAGCTGCCAAATGCTGAAGTACTAATGACTTTCCTTGCCCAAGACAAAAAAGTTTCACAGAACGATTTAACCTTCATCCTAACACGTGGACTTGGTCAATCATTTATCGCAAAAAGTGTTTCACCAGACACAGTTTTGACTTTTCTGAAACAAAAATTAGCGGAAATTAGTTAATTCATAATGAATATAATTGATTCGTTTTTATACTTCAGCTAAAGAAGTACGCATGATGATGTCTGCGTAGCTCAGTAGGATAGAGCACAGGATTCCTAAAGAAATTGGGCGCTTTAAGGAGAAATCCTCAAAGTGGATCTGCTCAAATTCGGGGAAAGCTTCATGGGAGACTATATGCCAATCCCGAGCCAAGCCTCTCTTTTTGAAATGAGAAGAAGGTGTAGAGACTGAACGGGCAGCGCCTAAAAAGCACAAGCTTCAAGGTGAAGAGACAGTCCAGACCACAAACAGCTCACAAAGCTGGCGGTGAAAATCGAAGTGGTATGAATCCTGGGGTCGCAGGTTCGAATCCTGCCGTAGACACCATCGCACCAATCAAATTATTCTTCTGCATAATAGGGAAGCATTATGAAAAAAACTCTACTCATTTTAGAATTTTTCGCCGCTTTAAGTCTATCAATCTTCAGCTCAGTCAGTGCTTTTGCTGGCTCTTTAATCATTGAGGTACCAGACCACCCAGAACCAATGACCCAAACCATTACCTATCAGTGTGATACTGGAACAAGTAAAGGACGCGTTGAGGCAATTTATCTCAATGCTGATAATATTTCGTTGGTTGATTTCAAATGGAGGGGTTATCGCACCATCGCTGCAAATGTAATCGCTACCACGGGAACAAAATACGCAGGAGCTCATTATATCTGGTGGAAAACCAACAACGAAGTCACACTTTATGATCTTGTTAATGATCCAGAAGAAAAAAAACCCATCCTCTGTAAAGACGAATCAACGTTATTATTCTAATTAATTAGGGAAGAACTATGAAAAAAACTCCACTCATTTCAGGGCTTTTAGTCGCTTTGAATCTATCACTTTTCAATTCAATCAGTGCCTTTGCTGGCTCTTTAGTCATTGAGGTACCAGATGATCCGGCACCAACAACAGAAACCGTTGTCTATCAATGTGATACTGGAACAAGTAAAGAACGCGTTGAAGCAACCTATCTCAATGCTGACAATATTTCATTGGTTGACTTTAAATGGAAAGGTAGGCGCGTCATTGCTTCCAATGTAATCTCCGCTTCTGGAGCAAAATATATGGGAGACATATATGTTTGGTGGACAAAAAAAGACGAAGCTATATTCTATGATCTTATTAATGATCCAGAGGAAGAAAAGCCTATCCGCTGTGTAGAAGAAAAGGCATAAAAATAGAATAAGTTATCGCATACAAAAACTGCACTGGCTCTAATCGTATGGTATTCCTTCTGATGCGGATGTGGACAACTCTTCCGTTTGATGAGATAAAAGAGCCAGCGGCTTCTCTGATTGATCTTCTGAATAGTGTCGATAAGCTGCCACCTGTGACAGCAGCATGGAAACTACTGGTGTTGTCACAAACAGAAAAATCATCAGCAATACCTCATGAAAAACAAAACGATGATCCACGAGCGTTGAATAAAGAAGCGAAGAAATGAGAATGCTTCCAGCGCCCCAATACGTACCCACTGAAGGCATATGCAAACGCTCATAAAAATTGGAAAAACGCACCAATCCTATCGTTCCAATCAATGTGAGACCAGACCCCAATATTAAAAAAACAGTGATAATAATAGCAACGACAAGCGATACGTCATTTTTCATTCAATAATTTCCCCCCGCATCAAAAATTTTGCCAAAGCAATACTCGATACAGGACCTAAAAGCCCAATAATAAGAGCCGCTACAAAATAAAGGGTCGTTCCTGAACGAATATCGAATGTAAGAAACAAAAGAATAGTTGTTATATAAAGAGCATCCAAACCAATAATCCGATCTTGCGCCCGTGGACCACGAATCAATCGAAACAGCGCAAGAATCATCGCCAAACTTAAAAAACTTTGTGAAATGAAAAGTCCCCAATAAAGAATCACCATACTCATGAGAAAATCTCCAAAAGTAACTGTTCATATCGCTGTTTTATCGACTGTTGATAATCATATCCATTTTTAAAATTTAATACATGAAGCAAAAGTTCACCATTTTTACTATTATAAGCAATCCAAACGGTTCCTGGAGTTGCTGAAAGGATGCATGCTAAAACAGCTAAAGCAGTGCGGCTCTTAAGCGAAAGGGGCACCACAATAAAACCAGACTGCTGTTTTTGAGATCTTTTTGTTAAAATAAAGCAAGCCACTGAAACATTTGAAATTATAGAATCGATAAACACGCGAGAAATCAGACGAAAAACTGCACGCCAACTTTTAATAGTGATCTTTTCCGGCTCAAGAAACCGCATCACCCAACCACTAAACAAAGCAATTATAATCCCTAAAAGCAATTGGCTTAAGCTAAAACCGTTTAAGATCAGCCACATAAAAACAATTGCCATACTGAAAAAAGGGAAAGGACAAAAATAATTCATTGATTCACCTCCCTATTTTTGAGAGAGAAATCATTTAAAATACTCTCAATATAGTTCTGAGGATCATGCAAAGTTTTAGCAGTTTCAGACATATAATGGCTAACAGAATTGGCCATAATTGTTATAAGAAAACATAAAGAAAGAAGAACAGCAATAGGTGCAAATTCGATCACTTGTACACGCGGAATTCTACCTTCGAGAGAAACCCAAAAAGTTCGAACACCAGTTCGTGTCATTGCAATCAAAGCTGCAAAACTAGATATTGTAACAAAAACCACAAAAAACCAATCATGTAAAACAAGCATAGAGGAAGAAAAATCCTCTTTACTGTAATTTAAAACTGCCATGAACATCATCAATTTAGCAACAAAACTAGAAAAAGGTGGCATCCCAATAATCAAAATGGCACAGATCCCAAAACAAGCCCCAAGAATTGCCAAGGTTACTGGCAAATAGGTGCCCACTTCATCTTCTTCCTCTTCTTCATCGTCACCATACACTTCCATTGTGACAGCCAAAACACTGGCAGCCACATCTTGACAGCGTTCAACCAGCTCCACCAAAAGAAAAAAAGCTCCAAGTGCTAAAGTTGAAGAAACAATATAAAAAAGTGCACCTGCTATGAGGGCTGTATTGTCCATCCCAATCGCTGTTAACAATGTGCCAGAGGATACAAGAACGCTATAAGCTGCCAAACGTACCAAAACTTGGCTAGCTAATACCCCAATAAGACCAAAAGTCATAGTGGCAAGCCCACCATAAAACAGAACCATATGACCAAAATGGCTAAAGTTTCCGCTTTCAGAACCAAGCCATAGTAACATTAAACGCAAAATAATATAAAGACCAACCTTACTCAAAAGCACAAAAGAAGCCCCAACGGGCGCTGCTGCAGCACTGTAAGTTGGTACCAACCAAAAATTAAGCGGCCACATACCCGCTTTAAGTAAAAAAGCAATACCCAAAAACGCAGCACCTACTTCGAATAAAACAATATCCGTAGAAGCTATATGTTTTATTTTGATAGCTAAATCGGCCATATTAAGAGTGCCAACGACTCCATAAATAAGTGCCGTACCAACTAAAAAAAATAACGAAGCAACAAGATTAACCACTACATAATGCAACCCTGCACGCACGCGTAACTGACCAGAACCATGCAAAGAAAGCCCGTAAGAAGCCGTTAACATAACTTCAAAAAACACAAATAAATTGAATAAATCACCCGTTAAAAAAGTGCCATTTATTCCCACCATAAAAAATTGCATCAGTGACTGAAAATGAGAACCAGCTTTATACCAATGAGCATGTGCAAAAACTAGTGCAGCAGTAATCAACAAGCTGGAAAGTAAAAGCATCATAGCACTTAAGCGGTCAAGAACCAAAATAATTCCGAAGGGAGAGGGCCAATTGCCAAGCCGATAAACATCCGAAGCTGGTGCTACTTCAAGAGTACGCATAATCAATAAAGCAGCAATAACAATCGACAATCCTGCAGAAGAAAGACTAATCAATGATTTAAGTCTCGAACGGCGTTCGTCATAAAAGAGAAGAAGCGCTCCAGTACTTAATGGCAAAAGAATAGGCAAAATAAGGAAATGTTGCACCCCAACTTCCATCACTGCACCTCACGTCCATCAACATGATCTGAACCTGTTAAACCGCGTGAAACCAAAAGAATAACCAAAAATAAAGCTGTCGTTGCAAAATTAATCACAATTGCTGTCAAAACCAAAGCTTGTGGAAGAGGATCGACGTAATTAGCTGGATTTATCACAATGGAAGGATCAATAATCGGCGCAGCATTGCTGCGCAATCTACCAATCGAAAACATAAAAAGATTAACACCATAGGAGATCAAAGACAAACCAAGAATTACTTGAAAAGTTCGCGGACGCAAAAGAAGCCAAATACCTGATCCGACGAGAATCCCAATACCCAAAGAAAGAATAATTTCCATTAATTTTCCTTCTCTTTTACACTTGGTTTTTTACCGATTCGGTAACTACGAATTGATTGATGTGCAAGTGCAATTAAAATAAGAACAGTTGCTCCCAACACAAGAGAAAACACGCCAAAATCAAATAAAAAAGCGGATGCTATGGGAATATCTCCAATTAGTGGAAGGTGAGTATATTGAAAAAAAGAGGTTAAGAAAGGATACCCAAAAAAACAAGATCCCACCCCCGTTGCTACTGACAAAAATAAGCCAAAACCCATCCAACGCACAGGCAAAACTCTCAAATGGGTTTCCACCCATCGAATATCGCGTGCAAGATATTGCAAAATAATCCCTATCGCTAAAGTCACACCGCCAGCAAATCCGCCTCCTGGAAGATCGTGTCCCCGCATAAATAAATAAATAGCAAAAGCGATAATAACTGGAAAGAGCCAAGACATAATAATAGCAGGAACAGCTAAATAATTTAACACTGTATCCTCCACGTTTTGATCAAGCTTTGTCGTATCAGAAGCCACCTGAATATCTTTTTGAAAAGGAACATTAATACTTTCAAGAGCAGGACGAAACCGCCGTAAAAGTGCAAAAACTGTGAGTGAAACAACACCCAAAACCACAATTTCTCCCATGGTATCAAAGCCACGAAAATCCACCAATAACACATTCACAACATTTCGACCACCAGCACTCGAATAAGCATTCTTTAGAAAAAAATCAGAAACTGTCGTACCTTGAGGGCGTATCATCATCGCAAAAGAGAGCCATGCGACACCAACACCTCCCACAAGTGCCATGGCAAAATCACGGATACGACGCAAGCGCACAAAAAAATGAACAGACGTTGGAGTAGAGTGATGCAAACGCTTAGGCAACCACCGCAAACCAAGTAATAATAAGACAACTGTTACAACTTCAACAACCAATTGTGTTATTGCCAAATCGGGTGCAGAAAGCCATAAAAAGGTTGCGCAAGTCATCAAGCCGGCTCCCCCCAAGAGCATGAGTGACGCAAGACGGTGAAATTTTGCCTGCCAAGCAACTAAAAGTGCGCACAATCCACCGACAAACCAAAAGGCAAGAAAAGGAATATCAAGCGGAAAAAGTGATAACGAACCTACTGAGATTAAACCATCGCACCAAAGCAAAAAACCAACAAATGCAAAACACAGAAAAAAAATCCAGTGCAATTGTATTTGTAAACGGCGCGTTGAAAAAACAGATTCCACCGTACGTGCCCACTTCCAAGAAATAATTACGAGAACGCGTTCAAAAATACGGGGTCCTTTCAAGTGGCGAAAAAAAGGAGGCCCATCATCACAGGATAAAAAATAACGATGCCCAACAGCATAGAGCAACCCGCCTCCTAATAAAGCCACAAAACTCATCATTAATGGAGTATTAAAACCATGCCAAACAGCCAAATTATAAGGGATTGTCATCGGTCCTAAAACAGAGACAACTGCATTATCCAAAATAGGCCCTATTGTTAAATTGGGCAAAATACCAACCGCCAAACAAATAAACACTAAAAGTTCCATTGGTAAACGCATAAAATACGGTGGTTCATGTGGAGTTTTAGGTAAATTAACAGGTTTTGGCCCTAAAAAGACACCATGAATAAAACGTATAGAGTAGGTCACACTAAACAGGCTAGCCAGTGTTGCAACATAAGGTGCAATCCAATCAAGCCATGATTCCATATGCGTTTCAACCGCTTCAGCAAAAAACATCTCTTTCGATAAAAAACCGTTCAATAAAGGAACTCCGGCCATCGCCGCACTTGCTACTAAAGCCAAAGTTGCTGTAATAGGCATAGAATGATAAAGACCTGTCAGCTTACGCATATCACGTGTCCCCGTCTCGTGATCAATAATGCCAGCGGCCATAAATAAAGAAGCTTTAAAAGTAGCATGATTGGCCATATGAAAGATCGCTGCAACACATGCAAGTGGGCTACCAAGACTTAAAAGCGTAGTAATTAATCCAAGGTGACTAATAGTTGAGTAAGCAAGTAGCCCTTTCAAGTCTTGCTGAAACATGGAAAAATAGGCACCAAGCAACAGTGTCGAGAGTCCTGAAAAACCAACCAGCCAAAACCAAGATTCTGTACCAGAGAGCACAGGCCATAAACGAACAAGCAAAAATAATCCTGCTTTCACCATTGTTGCCGAATGCAAATAAGACGATACAGGTGTTGGAGCAGCCATTGCATTAGGCAACCAAAAATGAAATGGAAACTGTGCACTTTTTGTTAATCCTCCCAATAAAATACAAATAAGGACAGGAGTATAAAGAGAACTTGACCGAATCATATCCCCAGACTGCAAAACCTTATCCAAATCAAAACTGCCAACGATGTGGCCAATCAATAAAACCCCAATAAAAAGGGTAAAACCACCAAAACCTGTAATCGTTAAAGCCATGCGCGCACCCTCACGCGCACTCGCATTATGGTACCAATAACCAATCAACAAAAAAGAAAAAATACTGGTGAGTTCCCAGAAAACAACCAAAAAGATGAGATTGCCCGATAAGACTATTCCTGTCATTGAACCCATAAAGGCCAGAAAAAAAGAAAAAAAACGCGGTACAGAATCTGCTGGATCCATATAATATCGCGCATAAACAACAACAAGCAGCCCAATTCCTGTAATAAGCAAGCAAAAAAGCCACGATAAACCATCTATACGGAGGATCAAATCACTCCCCCATTCTGGAAGCCAAGAAATATCGAAACGCACTACGCGATTTCCACGAACTGCTGGATAAAGCATTATTGTAAAAAGAAAACTGAAAAGTGCAATGATCCCAGCAAACCACGCTTCATTATTTTTTGCTGTCGAACGAAAAAAACCAATAACAGCACTTCCACAAAAGGGAAGCAAAACCAGCAATATCAACATTGCTTCCCGTACTGTCATTCTTTAAGCTCCATCCTGCTCTTATACATTTTGTCATCGACAAAATAACAATTTACACTATCACACCCCCACTCTGCACTTATGATAATAAGATTTAATAAAACTTAAAAGCATTTAAAATTTTCAAAACACAACTGTTGCGTGAAAAAACTGCTCAACATACAAAATACCTTAAAGAGTTTTTACATTAAACGATTTCTATCCTTTAAAAAAGCGTGAAAGACACTGTTTACGAGGCCCATGAAAAGGTTGATAGCTGTTATCACTTTTATTGTAAGAACGATAACGCGCACGACAAGATTCGATATGTTGTTTAAACATCCATGGCTCTTTTTTCTTTAAAGAAGAGATTAAAAACATTCTTTCCTCCTCTGATACAGCTTTTAATGACGCACGTTTTGTGTTTAGATGTGGCAACGTAACGAAGGCTGCTTCAGGATACCACCAATTATCCCTATACTTACGATAACCACGCCGATAATTATGATAACCTTTAAAACCATTAAGTTCTCTACGCCCCGTAAAAATCAGAGGTACCGAACTTTTTTGAACAAAAGTCTGAGACATCACCTTAGCTTCAGCATCACTCTTATTTTGTACCAAGTCAACAATATTAGTTGTTATAATGAAAAAACTTCCAATAAATACAAGAGCTAAAGCATAATATAATTTTTTTTTCATATACATAACGCAAATCTCAAAATAACAAAATTAAAACGCAGTCACAGAAAATCTTTCTACTGCTAGACAGAAAAAGCCTCTTTTTTTGAGACATTCTGTCACTCTTTGTACTAAACGTTAATCTTAGCAATAAGATCCTTCAAAAGAAAATGGATAAACAATGATAAGAACCCCCTATTATCTTATAGATAAATCTAAGCTTATAAAAAATATGGAAATTATCGCTCGCTTACGCGAAATGTCTGGAGCAAAAATTTTGCTTGCTTTGAAATGTTTTGCTACATGGAGTCTGTTTGATTTAATGTCTGAGTTTATGGATGGAACAACATCATCATCCCTTTATGAACTGCATCTAGGAAGAGAAAAATTTGGCAAAGAAACCCATGCCTATTCGGTTGCTTGGGCAGATCATGAAATTGATGAAGCATGTGGTTACGCAGACAAAATTATTTTTAATTCCATTCAACAACTTCAACGCTTTGCTAATGCAACAAAAACCATTCAACGAGGTCTAAGGTTAAATCCAGGAATCAGCGCATCCAATTTTGATCTTGCTAACCCCTCCCGCCCTTTTAGCCGCTTAGGAGAAACCAATCAAAACGCTATTAAAGAAGTTCTGCCCCTCATCAATGGCTTGATGATCCACAACAATTGCGAAAATGCTGATTTTAATCTTTTTAACCAAATGCTGAATCACATAGAAGAAAAATTTGCAGAACTTTTTGCTGCAGTTGACTGGATAAGCCTTGGCGGTGGAATTCATTTTACAGCTGAAAACTATCCTCTAGAAACTTTCGCAGAACGCTTAAAACATTTTTCAAAAACCCATGGTGTCACCATTTTTCTAGAACCAGGAGAAGCCGCTATCACAAAAAGCACGACACTAGAAGTAAGTGTTCTTGATACATTGTATAATGAAAAAAACCTCGCTATTGTTGATAGCTCAATTGAAGCACATATGCTTGACCTTTTAATTTATCGTGAAAATGCCAAATTAGAACCAAATCAAGGATCGTACGAAATTATGGTCTGCGGAAAATCCTGTCTTGCTGGCGATATTTTTGGAACATTTCAGTTTCCCGAGCCTCTAAAAATAGGTGACAGACTATCTTTTCAAGATGCTGCAGGCTATACAATGGTCAAAAAGAACTGGTTTAATGGTGTCACAATGCCTGCCATTGTTATCAAAGAGTTTGACGGTACACTAAAACTTCAACGCCAGTTTTATTATAGTGATTATCAGAAAAGTCTTTCATAAAAAATAACCATTTAAAAAAACATCATATACAACAGTATTAAAAAGGAGATGAACCTACAATGAAGAAAAATATTCTCATTATTGGTGCTGGAGGTGTTGCACAAGTTGTCGCGCACAAATGTGCTCAAAACAATGATATTCTCGGTGAAATTCATATCGCTTCACGAACACTCAAAAAATGTGACGCCATCATTGCTTCTATTAAAGAAAAAAACACCATGAAAAAACAAGGTGTTCTTCAGAGTCATACGCTCAATGCAATGAATGTAGAAGAAACTGTAAAACTCATCCAAAAAACAAAATGCGAAATTGTCATCAATGTTGGATCATCTTTTCTTAATATGTCTGTTCTTTCAGCTTGTATTGAAGCAAAATGCGCTTATATCGATACTGCAATTCATGAAGACCCCCTTAAAGTTTGTGAAACACCTCCTTGGTATGACAATTATGAATGGCCTCGACGTCAAGAATGTGAAAAAGCCGGTATAACCGCTATTTTAGGAGCAGGCTTTGATCCTGGTGTTGTTAATGCTTATGCAGCATTAGCACATGACGATTATTTCGATACAATTACCGATATCGACATCATTGACATTAATGCTGGAAACCATGGGCGCTGGTTTGCCACCAATTTTGATCCAGAAATTAATTTTCGAGAATTTACAGGAAAGGTATGGTCTTGGCAAAATAAAAAGTGGACTTCTAATCAAATGTTTGAAGTCAGCCATGAGTGGGATCTACCCGTTGTGGGAAAACAAAAAGCCTACATGTCAGGACACGATGAAATCCATTCATTATCTAAAAATTTAGATGTTCAAAACATCCGCTTTTGGATGGGATTCGGTGAACGTTATATCACTGTTTTTACTGTCCTGAAAAATCTAGGACTCTTATCTGAACAGCCTATTAAAACGGCAGAAGGCCAAGAAGTTGTTCCTTTGAAAGTCGTAAAAGCTGTCTTACCTAACCCAGCTTCTTTAGCACCAGATTATACAGGAAAAACCTGTATTGGAGATCTTGTAAAAGGTGAAAAAAATGGAAATCCAAGGGAAGTTTTTATCTATAATATAACCGATCACAAACAAGCTTTTCACGAAACCGGCGCGCAAGGAATTTCTTATACAGCTGGTGTACCAGCAGCAGCAGCAGCCTTTCTTATTGCCACCGGCGAATGGGATGTTAAAACCATGGTCAATGTAGAAGAATTACCACCACATCCCTTCCTCAAATATCTCGATCATATGGGTCTTTCCACCTGTATAAGAGAGCAACAAGAAGATAAAAAATTACAGTTTTAAACTTCTTCTTTATATACCAGCGGCAGATACAGAAAACCGCCCCGAAAAGGGCGGTTTTTTTCAAAAATATATAACGCATAAATTCACAAAACAAAAAAGTATCTTTGAGACTTTTTTAAGAAGCATCATAGCATGCTAAAGAGCACATTTATATATGAATCGGTTTAGCAAATATCGCTAAAGCTGCTTCCCGCACTGCTTCTGATAAGGTAGGATGAGCGTGGCAACAACGCCCTAGATCTTCTGATGAACCACTAAATTCCATTAAAACTGCAATTTCATGGATCATTTCACCAGCACCAAATCCAAGAATATGCCCACCCAAAATTCGATCTGTCTTTTTATCAGCAAGGATTTTAACAAAACCATCACTTTTTTGCATTGCACGTGCACGACCATTAGCCATGAACGGAAATTTACCAATATTATAATCAATATTAGCAGCTTTAAGTTCTTCTTCTGTCTTTCCTACACTGGCAATTTCTGGCTGTGTATAAACAACACTAGGAATGACATTAAAATTAACATGTCCCTTCTGACCCGCCAAAATTTCAGCAACAGCAACGCCTTCTTCCTCCGCCTTATGCGCTAACATCGGCCCTTTAACGACATCACCAATCGCATAAATTCCTGGAACATTTGTCTGCCACTGCGCATCGACAGCAATAAAGCTACGCTCATCCAGCTGAACACCAGCTTCCACCAAACCGAGACCTTCCGTATATGGAGAACGTCCCGTAGCAATGAGAACAACATCAGCCTCTAAAGTTTCAGATGTACCACCTTTTGCCGCTTCAAAACTCACCTGAGCCGTTGAACCAGATCGTGTAATAGCTGTTACTTTTGTACCAGTCTTATATTCAATCCCTTGTTTTTCCATTATTTTTTGGAATTGCCGCGAAATTTCACCATCCATTGATCCTAAAACTTTATTAAGATATTCAATAATGGTAACTTTAGCACCTAAGCGGCTCCAAACTGAACCAAGTTCTGAACCAATAACACCAGCTCCAACAACAATCATGTGCGCTGGTACTTTTTCAAGGGCAATCGCTCCCGTAGAAGATACAACAACCTTTTCATCAACTTCAACATTCACACCTGGAATGCCAGAACTTTCTGAACCTGTAGCAATAACAATATTTTTTGTTGTAATCGTTTGTTGACGACCGTCCCTAGCAATAACTTCAATTTGACCTGCACCTAAAATTTTAGCTGTACCAAAAAAAGTGTCAATTTTATTCTTTTTCATCAAAAAAGAAACACCACTCGTATTGGCTGTTACAACAGCTTTTTTATGCACCATCATCTGTTCAAGATTAAGCTTAGGTTTTGAAATAGAAATACCGAGTGTTTCAAAACCATGCTGTGCTTCAGCAAATACTTCTGAAGCATGCAATAATGCTTTAGAAGGAATGCAACCAACGTTGAGACACGTACCACCAAGTGTCATCTGTTTTTCAATAATCGCTGTTTTAAGTCCAAGTTGCGCTGCTTTAATTGCTGCCACATAACCACCTGGACCTGCTCCGATCACAACCACATCATAAGACATCCATTTTTCCTTTCATCTTGAAAACTGTACTTTTACAAATCAAGAACAAGGCGTTCTGGATCTTCTAAACTTTCCTTAACACGCACAAGGAAAGTCACAGCCTCCTGCCCATCCACAATACGATGATCATAAGAAAGTGCCAAATACATCATAGGTCGGATCACAATTTGACCCCCAACAACCATTGCTCGTTCTTTAATCGCATGCATTCCCAAGATACCAGACTGTGGTGCATTCAGAATCGGCGTTGACATTAATGAGCCATACACCCCCCCATTTGTAATGGTAAAAGTTCCACCTTGCATATCAGAAACTGCTAATTTTCCATCACGAGCAAGGCGACCCAAACGGCCAATCTCTTTTTCAATTTCTGCCAACGACATCTGATCTGCATTACGAACCACTGGAACAACAAGTCCTTTATCCGTTCCAACAGCAATTCCAACATTGACATAGTTTTTGTAAACAATATCTGTTCCATCAATTTCTGCATTAACAGCAGGAAGCTCTTTTAAAGCATGACAAACGGCCTTGGTAAAAAATCCCATAAAGCCAAGCTTAACGCCATGTTTCTTTTCAAAAAGATCCTTATAACGCTTGCGCAAATCCATCACAGCAGACATATCAACCTCATTAAATGTGGTTAACATTGCTGCTGTATTCTGTGCGTCTTTAAGACGGCGAGCAATTGTTTGACGCAACTTTGTCATACGAACTCGCTCCTCACGCATTTCCTGAACAGGAGTAACCGAAGAGCTGGTGGATGCAGAGGCAGAGCTGGCTGTAGAAACTGCAGGGCTAGGTGCTTTTGTTCCTTGTGTCAACACATTAAGAACATCCTCTTTGAGAATTTGTCCACGTTTTCCAGAACCTGAAACATCGCTTTTTACAATATTATTTTCAGCCATCAATTTTGCTGCTGAAGGTGCAGGAGGCATTGTATCGCTCGAAGAAGACTGCTCCAATTCAGATGAAGTCGCTGAAACAGATGTGTCAGAGGGAGACAGTGGTTTAGAAATACCTGAAGCTCCAGCTTCAACCACCCCTAAGAGCGCATTCACTTCAACCGTATCACCTTCCTTTGCAATGATCTCAGATAATTTCCCCGTAATAGGCGAAGGAACCTCAACTGTTACCTTATCAGTTTCTAATTCAACCAAGGGCTCATCCACAGTGACAGCTTCACCAAGCTTTTTAAACCATTTGCCAACTGTTGCTTCGGTAACCGATTCGCCCAAAGTAGGAACACGAATTTCAGTAGTCATGATATTTTTCCATACATTAGAGTAGTAATAAATTAAGAGCCTAATGCATCTTCAAGAAACGCAGCAAGCTGTTCAAGATGTTTCACCATCAACCCAGAGGCCGGTGATGCACTTGCAGGACGCCCTGCATAACGTGCACGTGAATATTGCGCATTAACATGCGTCAAAACCCATTCTAAATAAGGCTCAATAAATGACCAAGCCCCCATGTTCTTCGGTTCTTCTTGGCACCAAACAACCTCTGCTTGCAAAAAGCGCGATAATACATTCACCAAAACTTTTGCTGGGAAAGGATAAAGCTGTTCAATACGAAGCAAATAAACATCATCAATGCCTCTTTTTTCCCGTTCTTCATAAAGATCGTAATAAACCTTGCCCGTACAAAGAACGATACGGCGGATTTTATTGTCTTTCTGCAATTTAATGGTGGAGTTTTTGAGACATTCTGCATCATCAAGCAACAAACGCTGAAAACTTGTTTCTGCTCCCATTTCACTTAAGGAAGAAACTGCCCGCTTATGACGCAAAAGTGATTTTGGTGTCATTAAAATCAACGGTTTACGAAAATCACGTTTAATTTGCCGACGCAAGATATGAAAATAATTTGCAGGAGTCGTACAATTAGCAACCTGCATATTATCTTCCGCACAAAGTTGAAGAAAACGTTCCAAACGTGCCGAAGAATGCTCTGGACCTTGCCCTTCAAAACCATGAGGCAACAAACACACAAGACCAGACATACGAAGCCACTTACGTTCTGCAGATGAAATAAATTGGTCAAAAATGACCTGTGCACCATTAGAAAAATCACCAAACTGCGCTTCCCAAAGTGTTAATCCCCGTGGTTCAGCAAGGGAATATCCATATTCAAAACCAAGAACGGCTTCTTCAGAAAGCATAGAGTTAACTACCTCATAAAATGCTTGTCCCTTTTTCAAATTATTTAAAGGGATATAACGCGCTTCATTTTCTTGGTCGTAAAGAACTGAATGACGTTGTGAAAAAGTTCCACGTTCAACATCTTCACCGGAAAGACGAACCGGTGCTCCTTCTACACAAAGTGAACCAAAAGCTAAAGCTTCAGCCGTTGCCCAATCAACACCTTCACCGGTTTCAAAAATTTTAGCACGGTTGTTCAAAAAGCGCTGAATAGTTTTATGAACATGAAAGTCTGGTGGAATTTCGATAAGTTTTTTACCAATTTCCTTTAAAGCTTTTAACTCAACACCCGTCGTTCTAGAGTATTGCTCATCAGCATTACTGAAAGCTTTCAACCCCGTCCAACTCCCATCAAGCCAATCAGCCTTGTTTGGTTTATAAGAAGCACTCGCTTCAAGTTCAACTTCAAGCTTGTCACGCCATAGTTTTTTTTGTTGTTCAATCTCTTCTAAAGAAACAACCCCTTCCGCTGCCAACTGGTCGCCATAAAGCTGAAGAGTAGTCCTATGATTACGGATAGCCTTATACATAAGCGGTTGCGTAAAGGAAGGCTCATCGCCTTCATTATGTCCATAACGGCGATAACAGAACATATCAATTACAACCGATTTATGGAAAATTTGACGAAACTCTGTTGCTAATTTCGCAATAAAGACAACAGCTTCAGGATCATCACCATTCACATGAAAAATTGGAGCATCAATCATTTTCGCTACATCTGACGGATATGGCGAAGAACGCGAAAAGCGTGGATCTGTTGTAAAACCAATCTGATTATTGATAATAACATGAATAGAGCCCGCAACGCTGTAACCTTTAAGACCTGAAAGACCAAAAGTTTCCTGAATAACACCTTGCCCGGCAAAAGCAGCATCACCATGAATAAGCAACGGCAAGACTTTTGAACGCTCGCTTAATGGGAGTTCATCAGCGTACGTAGAATGACCCACAAGTTGGTCTTGTTTAGCACGAGCCTTGCCAATAACAACCGGATCAACAATCTCAAGGTGAGATGGATTAGCCAAAAGCGATAAATGTACTTTTTTACCGTCAAATTCAAGATCAGCTGAAGTTCCCAAATGATATTTGACATCACCCGATCCCTCTACATCATCAGGCTTATAAGATCCCCCTTTGAATTCATGAAAAATAGCTCGATGTGGTTTTGCAAGAACTTGTGACAGAACGTTTAAACGACCACGATGAGCCATTCCTAAAATAACTTCCTGAACACCTAAAGTACTACCACATTTAATAATCTGCTCAAGAGCAGGAATCAACGCTTCACCACCATCAAGTCCAAAACGCTTTGTTCCTTTATATTTTGTATCTAAAAACTGCTCGAACCCTTCCGCCTCAATAAGCTTGTTAAGGATAGCTTTCTTGCCTTTCTGTGTGAAGGTAATGTGCTTATCTGATCCTTCAATACGTTCTTGAAGCCATGCTTTTTGAGCAGGATCAGAAATATGCATATATTCTATACCAATCGTTAAACAATAGATACGATTGAGGATCTCAAGCATTTGTGGAATAGTTGCATATTCCAATCCTAAAACACCATCAATAAAAATTGGCCGCTCATAATCGTCAGGGGTAAAACCATAAGCTTCTGGAGAAAGTTCTTTATAATCCTCAATTTTTTCTGCCAATTGAAGAGGATCAAGCTGTGCACGGAGATGCCCACGTGCTCGAAAAGCACGAATCATCATAAGCGCATGAACAGAATCACGTGTTGCTAGAATAACATCTTGTTCGCTAAAAGTTTTTCCTTTTTGTGCAGCACTAACTGCTGTTTTTTCCTTTAATTTATCACCAAGATATTTTTCAAGAGCAGACCAATCACCATCAAGAGCAGAAACTAACTCACCATTTGCCTTTAATGGCCAATGCTCACGTTGCCAAGTTGCTCCTTCAGCATTTCTGAGAACATCTTCTTTGTTATCCTGAAGATTTTCAAAAAAAGTACGCCACTGTGAATCTACGCTGGTGGGATCTTTTTCATATTCGGCATAAAGTTGATCTATATAATCCGCATTTCCACCATAAAGAAAAGACGTCTGTGCAAAAAGACTATTTATCTCGTCCTGCCTTGCCATATATCTCTCCGGAACATTTATTCCGTCTCCTTATCTCTTTTTCGACCTTTAAATGCTTGCAAAGCAAACGAGGGTCAGAAAATTCAAAAAAGTTTTATCTTTTTATACCCAATACTTCATCTGAATAAGGATATATCTTTTATGCAGATGAAGTTTTCTTTTACCCCTTCAAAATCGACATCAAGGTTTTACCTATCTGTGAAGGTGAAGGAGACACCCGAATCCCAGCTGATTCCATTGCAGAAATTTTATCTTCTGCCCCACCTTTACCACCAGAAATAACAGCACCAGCATGCCCCATTGTGCGTCCTGGAGGTGCTGTACGACCAGCAATAAAACCAACCACCGGCTTTTTACGACCTTTTCTTGCCTCATCTTGGAGAAACTGAGCTGCTTCTTCTTCAGCAGAACCACCAATTTCACCAATCATAACGATAGACTGAGTCTCATCATCAGCTAAAAACATTTCTAATACATCAATAAATTCAGTGCCTTTAACAGGATCACCACCAATACCAATAGCTGTTGTCTGTCCAAGGCCTTCATGACTCGTCTGAAAAACTGCTTCATAAGTTAAAGTTCCAGACCGTGAGACAACCCCAACAGAACCTTTTCTAAAAACAGAACCAGGCATAATACCAATCTTACATTCATTTGGTGTGAGAATACCAGGACAATTAGGACCAATGAGACGTGATTTTGATTTTTCTAATCTAGCCTTTACTTTAATCATATCCGTAACAGGAATGCCTTCCGTAATACAGATAATTAAACGAATCTCAGCATCAATAGCTTCTATAATAGCTGCTGCTGCCCCTGCAGGAGGAACATAAATAACAGAAGCATCCGCGCCTGTTTTTTCTTTTCCTTCCGCAACACTTGCAAAAATAGGAAGAGTTTCACCTTTTGAACCTTCCCATGTCTCGCCACCCTTTTTAGGGTTAACGCCACCAACCATTTGCGTACCATGATAAGCAAGCGCTTGCTCTGTATGAAACGTTCCTGTTTTTCCTGTAAGTCCTTGAACCAGAACTTTTGTATCTTTATTCACAAGAATCGACATAACTTAAGCTCCCTTCACGGCTGCAACAATTTTTTGAGCAGCATCATCTAAATTATCAGCGGGAATAACGTTCAAACCACTTTCACTGATAATCGCTTTACCCTGCTCAACATTTGTGCCTTCAAGACGAACAACCAAAGGAACCTTTAAACCAACTTCCCGAACAGCAGCAACTACGCCTTCAGCAATAACATCGCAACGCATAATACCACCAAAAATATTAACCAAAATACCTTTAACATTTGGATCAGCAGTAATAATCTTAAAAGCAGCAGTTACCTTTTCTTTTGAAGCTCCACCACCAACATCAAGGAAATTTGCTGGCTCAGCTCCATAAAGCTTAATAATGTCCATTGTTGCCATAGCAAGACCTGCACCATTGACCATACAACCAATCGTGCCATCAAGAGCAACATAAGCAAGATCATGCTTTGATGCTTCTATCTCTTTTGGATCTTCTTCTGAAGTATCGCGTAGTTCCAAAATGTCTGGATGACGGAACAGAGCATTATTATCAAAAGAAACTTTTGCATCAAGAATGCGCAAATGACCATCTTTCATTACAATAAGCGGATTAATTTCGAGAAGGCTCATATCTTTTTCACAAAATACCTTATAAAGAATTGGAAAAAGCTTCTTACCATCTTCTCGTGCACTATCGTGCAAATCTAATACATCACAAAGCCTTGTACAATCAACAGAGGTAACGCCCTGTACAGCATCAATGGGTAGAGTTAATATTTTCTCTGGTGTCTCTTCAGCAACCGTTTCAATGTCCATTCCCCCTTCCGTTGAAACAACGAAAGCTACCCGACCGACCGTACGATCAACCAAAAGTGAAAGATAAAGCTCCCGCTCAATATCGGCACCATCCTCAATATAAAGACGATTGACTTGCTTCCCCTCTGAACCAGTTTGTTTGGTTACCAAAGTTTTACCAAGCATTTCTTGGACATGTGCAACAACTTCTTGAACGGATTTTGCAAGTCGGACACCACCCTTTGAATCAGGACCAAGTTCCTTAAACTTTCCTTTACCACGACCACCAGCGTGTATCTGACTTTTAACCACATAGAGTGGCCCAGGCAATTTTTTTGCCCACGTTTCAGCTTGCTCTACAGAATAAACAGCAACACCATTTGCAACTGGTGCTCCATATTCATGAAGCAGACGTTTGGCCTGATATTCATGGATATTCATACATTTGTCCTTCTCTTTTACAGATTATTTTATTAACCCTCAAACCCCAATATTCTAAATACTTTCTACTTAATAAACAGAGCCTTGCTCAATTCATTTGAGACCAGGCACAATAGCGATACAAGCTTCACAAAGCTTCTGTACTGCATCCACTGAATGCTCAAAAGCACTTCTTTCCTCTTTATCAAGATCAATTTCAATGATCCGTTCAACACCGCCCGAACCAAGTACAACGGGAACACCAACATAAGTATCATTAACTCCGTATTCACCTGAAAGATAGGCTGCGACAGGAACAACACGCTTAGTATCCTTTAAATAGGCTTCAGCCATAGAAACAGCAGAAGCCGCTGGTGCGTAAAAAGCAGAGCCTGTTTTTAACAAACTAACAACTTCTGCACCGCCATCACGAGTACGTTGGATAATTTGATCAATTCTTTCCTGTGTTGTCCACCCCATCTTCACAAGATCAGGCAAAGAAATACCACCAACCGTTGAATAACGCACCAAAGGCACCATTGAATCACCGTGACCTCCCAAAACAAACGCTGTCACATCTTTAACAGAGACCTTAAATTCCTTAGATAAGAAATAACGAAAACGTGCCGAATCAAGAACACCAGCCATACCAACCACTTTATGTATAGGAAGACCTGAAAACTTCTGTAATGCCCATACCATTGCATCAAGGGGATTCGTAATACAAATAACAAATGCTGAAGGCGCATATTTTTTAATCCCAGCACCAACTTGCTCCATCACTTTTAGATTAATGCCCAAAAGATCATCACGGCTCATACCAGGTTTTCGCGCAACTCCTGCTGTTACAATAACAACATCTGCACCTTCAATTTCTTCATAAGCATTAGCACCTTTTAGACTAATATCAAAACCGTCAACGGGTGAAGATTCAGCAATATCGAGAGCCTTACCCTGTGGTAAACCTTCCGCAATATCAAATAAGACAACATCACCAAGTTCTTTAAGCCCAATAATATGCGCTAAAGTCCCACCAATCATGCCCGAACCAATGAGAGCTATTTTCTTTCGTGCCATTTTTTTTCCTAACGTTAGACAAATCAGCGCACATTCATCAGCGCCAGTATACTGAATGTTTTTTTATCTTAGTCATATTTTCAATAATGTCATCAAAAAGAGAAAGACATGAAATTTACCAAATTTTTTTTCTTCTATAGAAACAACTATTAGAAAACTACCATGGTGTATCGATAAAGTGAATTTAAAAAAAATACAACAGAATTATTACACTTCTTTTAGTTTCAAAGAGTTGTTGTTTTTACAGTTTATGTAAAAATATAATCAACTATTCTCCTTCAAAAGAAAATGTTCTGCCCAAAGTTTCAAATAATCCTGACTCTGCATTTCAAAAAGACGTGATTGCGTTCTTTTAAACTCAAATGTTTCTGTCGTCTGTGCATGTCCTTTATATAAATCTTCAAGTACGGCTGCCGCTGACATAAATAATCTTATGTGGCGTTCATACAAAATATCAATAAATAAAATAAACCGTTTCGTTTCATTGCGACATGTATCATCCATCACAGGTACATTATCGACAAAAATCGTATGATAACGTTCCCCCAATGCTAAATACTCAGCCGCTGCCAAAGGCTTTGTGCATAAATCTTGATAATCAAAGCGCGCACAACCCGCTCCGGTGCGTGAAATATGAATAAGACGCCCTTTTATAGAAAGTTCATCAGATATTTCCTTCTGTCCTTGCAACACCAGTGCCCACGCTTGATCCATGTATTCATTTGCTTCCAACCCTAACGGCGTTATATACACGTGTTGTAGATTTGATTTTTCAAGACGATAATCTGTTTTTGCATCAAGATTGATAACGCGAGCATGTGCTTTCAAAATTTGAATAAAAGGCAAAAAAAGCTCTCTATTTAAACCGTTATAATAAAGGTTATCAGGAGCAACATTTGAAGTCGCAACGAAGAAAACCCCTTTATCAAATAAAGCAGAAACAAGGCGTCCCAACACCATAGCATCTGCAATATCTGTTACGCTAAATTCATCAAAACAAAGTACCTGAGCTTCTCGTGCAAAATCTTCAGCAACAGCTGAAATAGGATCATCTTGTCCAGCTTTTGCATGTGTTGATGCTTGACGGTAAATATTAATACGTTCATGTACATCGGCCATAAAGTCATTAAAATGAGCGCGCTTTTTACGTTCCTGGGGCAAACAAGAAAAGAACAAATCCATCAGCATGGTTTTGCCTCGTCCTACTTCACCGTAAATATACAGTCCCTGAAAGAAATTATCAAAACCATCCTGTTTTACAACAGAGTTTTTTTTTCTTCTCTTAA
Organism: Bartonella sp. B12(2025); assembly: GCF_053795135.1. NCBI lineage: Bacteria > Pseudomonadati > Pseudomonadota > Alphaproteobacteria > Hyphomicrobiales > Bartonellaceae > Bartonella > Bartonella sp. B12(2025). The sequence goes on from NZ_CP200031.1 coordinate 1,420,183, forward strand.
AGAAACGCCAGAATTTCCACGGCCGAGAAACATTTTTCTCCGTAATTTCTTCTAATAAACGATCAAAATATTCTGTTAAAGCCAATTGAGCCGGATCAAAACTGATTTCTCCTTTGTATACCAACTCCTTATAGCGCGTTGAAACTAAAATCATTCAAACAACCTTTTTTCAACCCGTTCTCAATGAAAAATACAAATTCTCTTCATAAACCTAACGTATTTCTTATTTTTTCATAATATAAATGGCTCAAAACGATTTAACGGCTTAAAACAACTGGATAATTATTCAGTGTACGTCCCTCAAAACGATCAACATTGGAAGAATAAAGAGCAACGATAACACGTCCTGAACTATTATAGAAATATAATTTTTTTCCTTTAACAGCCCACGAATTCACTTGTGAAAAGAGGCCTGAACAGTGTAAAGGAGCAGCACGATATCCTTGGCCAAATTTTGTTTGTGGCGTTGCAATTCGGCAAACTTTACCACCCATAGAAAGATTCCAAACCCCAGCAATACTTGCAGGAAACAAATCGATAGCATTATCTGGCAATTCAAGCTGAACCATTTGTCCATCACTCTTAGAATCTCCTTTTCCATACATTGAAACATTTGCTGCTTCAGATGCTGACGAGTGAGAGGATGACAGATCAGACATCACTTCAGATGTTGACATTTGTTGAAGCGGATAAGAAGCTTCTAATGTGTTGTCACCATCATTACTGCCAAACTGCGATGTTGAACATCCTCCTAAAAAGGTTACCATTAATATGGTGACGAAAAACGAAATTTTTGAAAATGACATATTTATACTCTTTCCCACGACATAACATAGGCTCACTCAAAAAATGAACGAACATTTTTATATGGCATTTTACAGAGATAAATTAACAAATTAAAAAAATAGGATAAAAATTACCTATTTTGAACAATAAATAATTTTTTCCACCAGTTTTATATTTATTAAGCACTAGAAATTTATAAGATTCTCAGTCATATATTCTTATGAATAAGCATTAGAAATAGAGAAGTTTCATGAAAACGCCATTTAGCAAAATGGACGGTCTTGGAAATAAAATCATTGTTGCTGATATGCGTGAAAGTACACATGCTATCACACAACAAGCAATCCTTGCTTTATCAGCAGATCCCAAAACACATTTTGATCAAATCATGGCTATCCATCCACCAACCCTAAAAGAAGCTGATTTCCGCATCGAAATATGGAATGCTGACGGTTCAATGGCTAAGGCTTGCGGCAATGGTACCCGTTGTGTAATTGCATGGCTCATAGATCACAATTTTGGTGAGACCTTTCGATTGGAAACTCCTGCTGGGATTATTGAAGGTAAACGTCAAACAGATAAACTCATTTCCGTTGATATGGGATGCCCAAGTTTTAATGCAAAGGAAATGCCTATTTCACGTGAAATAGCTGATACTAATCACGTAGAAATTACTGCTGGTCCCTTAAAAGATGCTTGCCTTGTCTCCGTTGGCAATCTCCACGCTATTTTTTTTGTTGAGAGTAATATTCAACATATTTCATTAGAAAAGTATGGACCAAAACTTGAACATGATCCTCTTTTTCCAGAACGTTGTAATATTTCCATCGCTTTCGTAACATCACAAAAAAGTTTAACTTTACGAACATGGGAGCGAGGAACTGGATTAACACAAGCGTGTGGCAGCGCCGCTTGTGCCAGTGCAGTAGCTGCTTATCGACGTGGACTCACAAAACGCCATATCGATGTGAATTTGCCAGGAGGAACACTCAATATTTTTTATCAAAAAGACGATCACATTATCATGACTGGCCCAATTAAATATGAATTTAGTGGTTTTCTTAACCCTTTAACAGGAAGCTATAAAAAGGATCACTTTTGATGGCGATAGAAATTATAACGCTAGGTTGCCGACTCAATCGCTATGAATCAGAAATCATACGCAAAGAAAGCACTTCTTCTGGACTCGATAAGCTCAAAGATGGTGCTATTATCTTTAACACCTGCGCTGTTACTGCCGAAGCCGTGCGACAAGCAAAACAAGCGATCCGCAAAGCGAGACGTGAAAATCCTCATGCCCGCATTATCGTTACAGGATGTGCAGCACAAACAGAAGCACAAAGTTTTGCATCGATGACAGAGGTGGATCTTGTTTTAGGGAATGAAGACAAACTTCATGCCCACTCTTATCGTCAACTTCCTGATTTTGGCATAAACCACTCCGAAAAGGTGCTTATCAATGATATCATGGAAGTACAAAAAATCGCTCCACATATGGTTAGTGCGATGGAAGAACGCACACGTGCTTTCGTACAGGTACAAAATGGATGCGATCATCGCTGTACATTTTGCATTATTCCTTATGGACGTGGACCATCACGCTCAGTTCCCATGGGAGCTGTGGTTGAACAGATTAAACAGCTCATAGGTAATGGTATTCAAGAAGTGGTTCTGACAGGCGTTGATCTTACAAGCTACGGTCACGATCTTCCTGGAAAAGCAACTTTAGGAAAATTAACTTCAACCATCTTGCATCACATTCCTGATTTGCCTCGATTGCGTCTTTCATCGATCGATTCTATTGAAGCAGACCAAGAGCTCATCAATCTCTTAGCCTATGAAAAAAGAATAATGCCACATTTGCATTTATCCTTGCAAGCAGGCGATAACATGATTCTAAAAAGAATGAAACGACGGCACTTGCGGGAACATGCAATTCAATTTTGTCAAGATTTGCATGCTAAACGCCCTACAATGGTTTACGGCGCAGATTTAATTGCTGGTTTTCCCACTGAAACAGAAGAGATGTTCCAAAATAGCCTCTCTTTGATCAATGATTGTAATTTAACACATCTCCATGTCTTTCCTTTTAGTCCAAGAAAAGGAACACCCGCCGCACGTATGCCACAAATCAGCCGCAAAATAGTTAAGATGCGTGCAAAAAGGTTGCGCAAAGCAGGTGAAGAGGCTTACCAAAAACATCTTGCTCGCTTACAAAACAGTCAGCAAACAGTTCTCATTGAAAAAGATGAAATCGGACGAACAGAAGATTACACTCTTGTACAAATTAAAGGTGCAAAAGCTGGAACAATTGTTCAAGCCCTTATCGTTGGCCACGATGGCGATAAATTGATTGCTGTCCTCCCAAAATTAAACGCAGCTTGAGCAGGAAAACTCTTATGACAAAATCTTTTATAAAAAAAATATTCTCTTTTAACGAATCTAAAGAGCAAAAAATAGAACAAGTTTCCACTCCTTATGAACCCGATATGATAGAAGAAAGTGAGGACAGAAGCAAAAAAACAAAAAACAATCAATCTTCTATAGAAAAAAAAGAACAAATAGAAAGTCAAAATACAACATCTATAAAATATGATAAGAAAACTCCGTCTTTTAAATTACATTCTGGAAAAATAATTGTCACAGATACAATCAGCGAAAAAAAAATTGAAGAGCTTTCGTCTGTATTTTCTGTTGAACCGAAAAAGACAGCATGGTTTGAGCGCCTTAAAAAAGGATTAACTCTTTCTTCACAACGCTTAAGCAAGTCAATTAGTGACCTCTTTATCAAGGGAAAACTTGATGAAAACACATTGCAAGAGCTAGAAGACATCCTTATTCAAGCTGATCTTGGTGTAGAAACGGCTACACGCATCGTTGATACTTTAGCTTCTAGTCGTTATGAGAAAAATTTATCTCCAGATGATATTCACACCATCGTAGCTAACGAAATCAAAAAAGTATTGGAACCTGTTGCGATTCCACTAGAACTTGATCTTAATCATAAGCCTCACGTTATTTTACTGGTAGGTGTAAATGGTACTGGGAAAACGACAACTATTGGAAAACTTGCTGCCAAACTTACTGCAGGAGGGCTAAAAGTTATGCTAGCTGCTGGTGATACATTCCGTGCTGCAGCCATTGAACAATTGCATATTTGGGGTGAACGCACAGGATCTCCTGTTATTTCAACCAAACTAGGTGCAGATGCTGCTAGTCTAGCATTTGATGCCTATGAAAAAGCAAAAAAAGCAAACAGTGATGTATTGATTATTGATACAGCTGGACGCTTACAAAATAAAACTGAACTGATGGATGAATTGGCAAAAATTATTCGTGTTTTAGGCAAACATACACCCCAAGCACCCCATACAATTCTTCAAACGCTTGATGCAACTACCGGACAAAATGCACTTAGCCAAGTGGATACTTTCCGCGATATTGCTGGCGTTAACGGTTTAGTCATGACAAAACTGGACGGTACTGCACGGGGAGGAATTCTTGTCGCCATTGCAGAAAAATACAAATTACCCATTTATTTTATTGGTATAGGAGAGAATGTCGAGGATCTTCAACCTTTTTCTGCTTCTGATTTTACCGAAACTATCGCAGGAAAATACGCATGAAAAAAACTTCTTTTAAACCTAATCTGTACAATAATCCTGATTCAAAAAATATAAATAAAAAAATAGCCTTTTCACCAACACTTAAGTTTCTCTTAGAAATGGGACCGTTAGTCGTCTTTTTTCTTGCCAATTATAAAGGTGAATGGCTGATAAACAATATTGGACTCTTTAAAAATTTTGATAAACCTATTTTCCCTGCAACCGCTATTTTCATGGTAGCAATCGTTGTGGCTTTAAGCCTATCATGGATTCTTGCACGGAAAATTCCCATAATGCCTCTCATCTCGGGAATATTTGTTCTGATCTTTGGATTTTTAACTCTTTGGCTTCACAATGATACTTTCATCAAAATGAAACCAACAATTATTAATAGCTTATTTGCCCTTATCCTTTTTGGAGGTATGTTTTTTAAAAAACCACTTTTGCGTTATGCTCTCGATTCTACTTTAAAACTTGATGATTTAGGATGGCAAAAACTTACCTATCGCTGGGCGTTTTTCTTCGTTTTTCTTGCTCTTTTAAATGAAATAATTTGGCGCAATTTTAGCAATAATTTTTGGACTAGTTTTAAAGTATTTGGCGTCATGCCTATAACAGTTCTCTTCATGCTTACCCAAATGCCTCTTATTATGAAACACTCACAAGGTCTTTTTACAGAAAATGAAAAGTCTGATTCTTGAATATAACACATTCGTTATTACAAATTATTTTATAGATTCATTACTGCGCACTTTTATGGAGAAAATACGTGTTAATTGAGCAGTTTATCTGCCGAGAAGATAATTTTTGTGTACTCATTCATGATGAAAAAAGTGGCTACACGGCCGCAATTGATGCACCTGAAAGCAAAGCGATCCATAGTGCATTAAAACGTCGTAACTGGACACTTCAAACTATTTTTGTAACTCATCACCATCATGACCACATAGAAGCATTGGCAGAGTTAAAACAAACTTATAAAGCCGTAGTTATTGGGCCAGAAGCAGAAAAAGAAAAGATTGGTCATCTTGACAAAACACTTCAATCTGATGAAAGCTTTTTCTTCGGAACCCACACGCTTTTAGCTCTCTCAACACCTGGTCATACGCTAGGAGCATTGTCTTACTATCTTCCTGAAGAAAATTTACTCTTTGCGGGGGACACACTTTTTTCACTTGGTTGTGGACGTCTTTTCGAAGGCACACCAGCACAAATGCTGAACTCCTTAAAAAAACTTCGTCAACTTCCCGATGAAACGCTTCTTTATTGTGGACATGAATACACCAAAACCAATGCTCTTTTCGCATTAACACTTGATCCACACAATCAAAAGCTTCATCAAAGAGCAGAAGATGTTTTTTTGTTACGTTCAAAGAATCTTATGACTTTACCTGTCACCTTAGGACAAGAGAAAGCAACTAATCCTTTTCTTCGTTGGGATGATAATTTGTTAAGAGAAAATCTCGCAATGGAGAATGCAACAGATGAAGAGGTATTTGCTGACATACGGAAAAGAAAAGATAATTTTTGACAATATTTATTTTTTTTGTGTTTTCTTTTATTTCTTGTAACGTATTCCCAAATAACCATTTTTCTTTATCACATATAAACAATCCCAATATCGTGATAAACTTTTCTTTAAAAGAAAACTTCCTTTTTAAAATAGAACAATAAAAAAGAAGTCAAAAACTTGCTACCTCTAAAGCCGGAACCATTAAGCACCAGAAATAATAATAACGTTTATATTTTTCGGTAGCCAAAATTAATAAAGATATCACACCAAATTATGCAACTGACACTATAGCACTGAAAATAACATTGCACTTTTGGAAATTTGAATTTTTATAAAAAACATATTGATAAGATTTGCATTATTTTAGGCTATTGATTAATTTTGTAAACGTCGGCAAATGTCATCCAATTGCTCTAATGAAGAATAGTGTATTTTTAAATCACCACCTTTTTTACCATGCCGAATGATTACTTTCATTCCAATCATATCTGCAAGTAATTTTTCTAAAGATTTTGTTTCTGCATCTTTCTCTACAGAAGTTCGTTTTTTAACTCTAGGATTTTCTTGCTCATACGCAACAAGCATTTCTGTTTGACGTACTGAAAGGCCTTCACGAATAATTTTTTCAGCTAAATCCTGTGGATTATCAACAGTTATAAGACAGCGTGCATGACCCGCTGAAAGTTGTCCATCGGTTAAAAATTGTTGTACCTTTAACGGCAATTTCAACAAACGAAGTGTATTTGCAACATAACTTCGGCTTTTTCCAATCACTTGTGCTAAATCTGCTTGCGTATAACCATGCTCACTCAGAAGAATTTCATACCCCCTTGCTTCTTCAATAGGATTAAGATCAGCACGTTGAACATTTTCAATAATTGCCAATTCCAAAGCTGTCTTATCATCCACATCGCGAACAATAACCGGCAATTGGCTTAAATTTGCTCGTTGTGCAGCACGCCACCGTCGTTCGCCAGCGATTAATTCAAATAGATGAGGATGATCGCGTGAAGGCCTTACAATAGCAGGTTGAACAACACCGTGCTGGCGAATTGATTGTGCTAAATTATCAAGTTCTGATTCAGTAAAATGACGCCGTGGATTATGTGGATTACAAGAAATGGATTCAATAGGAATAAACCTCTCAGAAAGGGTACTAGATTCTATCGATTTATCATCACTTGGTAAAGATGCAAGATTGTTATTTAGACTTATATCACCAATCAGTGCTGCTAATCCACGTCCTAGTCTTTTTTTTGATTGATCATCATTCATAATTTTGCTCTTTGAGTTTTTTTTTTACAAAAATTAATTTTCTTATATTTCTAAGCAGCAGCGCGTGCTTGTTTTTCACGTTGTATTACTTCTGATGCTAGACGCAAATAAGCCTGGCTACCAGCACATTTGAGATCATAAAGCAATACCGGTTTACCAAAAGAAGGCGCTTCCGATACTCGCACATTTCGTGGAATAACGGTGCGGTAAACTTTATCTCCCATAAAAGAGCGTACATCTTCAACAACTTGATTTGAAAGATTATTACGTCCATCATACATTGTTAGAACAATACCTTGAATTTCTAGAGACGGATTAAGTACAGATCGTACTTGCTTTACAGTTTCAAGCAATTGGCTTAAACCTTCAAGTGCTAAAAATTCACATTGCATAGGCACCAAAACAGAATCCGCAGCACCCATAGCATTAAGTGTTAAAAGATTAAGCGATGGGGGACAATCAATTAAAATATAACTGAATTTTTTTTCCATTTTTGGATCATCATAGAAGGCTTTACGCAAACGTTGAATGCGATCCTTTGATGAAGAAATTTCCATTTCTACGCCTAAAAGATCAAGTGTAGAAGGTACAATATGTAAATTTGGTACAGCTGTTTTCAAAGCTGCTTTTGTAACTGAAATCTCTGAAACCAAAACATCATAAGAAGATAGAGGGCGGCTATTTCGATCAATTCCCAATCCTGTACTGGCATTGCCTTGTGGATCGACATCCATGATAAGAACATTTTCACCAATGGCTGCTAAAGCTGTAGCAAGATTAATTGCTGTGGTTGTTTTACCAACTCCACCTTTTTGGTTTGCAATAGCGATAATCCGTGTTTCGCTCATTTTGCCTTATCCTCTGCGTGATAGAAGATGAGAAATTTCTAAAATAACAGAATTTTCATCAATTTTACTCTTATGTTTTATCAGATTAAATTGCCAATTGGCAGAGGCATTTGTAATTTCTGTAGAGTAATCCCGACCTTTTTGAAAAAGGGCTATTGTTTTTTGTGTAAAAAAGGGAAAAATAAGCTTTAAAAGATCATCTAGAGAAGCTAATCCTCGCGCTGTTATAACATCTGGCGTTTTTATTTTTTGATAGACATCTTCAATTCTACAATGATGGACTGTAGCTGGGAGATTAAGTTGAGCAATAACTGTTCGTAAAAAAGATATTTTTTTTCCATTACTTTCAACGAGATCAATATGCCCTGTTTTTCTTTCTTTCATAAAAATAGCGATAACAATTGCGGGAAACCCGCCACCTGATCCAAGATCACACCAATGCATAAAATCATTTTGTAAAGGATAAATTTGTGCAGAATCTAAAATGTGACGTGTCCATAAAACTGGTATTGTTGTAGTGGACACCAAATTAATATGTGTATTCCATTGCATTATTAAAGTTTCAAATTTCATTAAATCATCCATTGTTTCACGTGAAACAGAAGGAACAATATTTAATAATGCCTTATATTTTTTTTCTATGCAAATATTCATTAAGCTGATTTAGCCTTTTCACGTCGTTTACGTTGAATATACGTAATAATAAGCGATAATGCTGCGGGCGTCATACCATCAATTTTTTGAGCATCAGCAATTGAACGTGGCGATATCTCCTGAATTTTTGTTTTTAGTTCATTTGAAAGACCAGAAATTGACTGAATATCAAGAGAAGAAGGAATTTCTAAATGTTCATCTCGTTGAAGAGCAACAATATCCTGTGCTTGTTTTTCTAAATAAACTGCATATTGTGCTTCAATTTCTAAAGATTCAACTGTTTTAGAATCAATAGACTGTAATTGCGGCCAAAAATGTGAAAGACGTTCTATAGTCATATGAGGATAAGCAAGAAGATCATAAGCTGAGCGTCGAATCCCATCGTGATTTATTTGCAATCCATGAGCAGAAGCTTCATTAGGAGTTATAAAAAGTTCTTGGCACATTGATCGTGCTTGATCAAGACGCTGCTGTTTTTGTTGAAAATAATTCCAACGTAATTTACTAACGATTCCCCATTTCTGTGCTAAAGGTGTTAAACGAGCATCAGCATTATCAGACCGTAAAGATAAACGAAATTCAGCACGTGATGTAAACATTCGATAAGGTTCACAAACACCACGTGTAACTAAATCGTCTACCATAACACCAATATAAGCAGTAGAACGACTTATAATGATCTCATTTAATTTTCCCACTTTACGTGCAGCATTTAATCCAGCTAAAAGTCCTTGTGCTGCAGCTTCCTCATATCCTGTTGTACCATTAATCTGACCCGCTAAAAACAATCCTGATAAGGAGCACAATTCCAAAGTTTTAGTCAATTGTTGTGGATTAACAAAATCATATTCAATAGCGTAACCAGGCTGTAAAATTGTAGCATCTTCCAACCCTTCAATAGTTTTTAATAAGGAAATTTGTACATCTTCAGGAAGAGAAGTAGAAAGACCATTTGGATAAATAGTATCATCATTTAAACCTTCTGGTTCCAAAAAAATCTGATGGCCATCACGTTCACCAAATTTAATAATTTTATCTTCAATTGAAGGACAATAACGCGGTCCTAATCCTTCAATATTTCCAGAATACAAAGCAGATTTATGAATATTTTCACGTATAATTTTATGTGTTTGAGTATTTGTGCGTGTTATTGCACATTCAATTTGGGGTTGGTCAATTTTTTCTGTTAAAAGAGAAAAAGGAACTGGATCTTCATCAGCTTTTTGTTTTGGAAGCGCATCCCAATGAATCGTTTTTTTGCTAAGACGAGCAGGAGTTCCTGTTTTTAATCGACTAAGATTTATATTGTATTTTTTTAAACGTTCAGCAAGTTGCACACTTGATTTATCGCCCATACGTCCAGCAGCCCACGTTTTATTACCGATATGAATAAAACCGTTTAAAAATGTGCCTGTTGCTAAAACAACAGCGCCAGAAAGAATAGGTCCTTGCTTTTTTAAAAGAACACCTGAAGTATAATTGTCTTTAACAATCAAATCAACTGCTTCATCTTCAATTAAAGTGAGATTATCTTGTTCTTGTAAAATTTTTTGAATTGCTTTTTTATATAATTGTCTATCAGCTTGTGTACGCGGTCCTCTTACTGCTGGTCCTTTACGCCGATTAAGAAGCCGAAATTGAATTCCAGCAGCATCTGCAGCTCTTCCCATGAGACCATCTAAAGCATCTATTTCACGAACCAAATGTCCTTTTCCAAGACCACCAATAGCGGGATTACATGACATTGTTCCTAGTGCTGATATTTTGTGCGTAACAAGTGCTGTTCGCGCTCCAACACGTGCTGAAGCTGAAGCGGCTTCACAACCAGCATGACCACCACCAATGACGACAACATCATATGACTGCATCTAAATTCTTTCTATAGAAAATTGTTTTAAAGTTTCACGTGAAACAAAATATAAAATACATAAACTTTTAAATCTGTCTATGAAATAATCAATGTTTCACGTGAATCATTATTTACCAATACAAAACTCTGAAAAAATAACATCAAGCAAATCTTCAACATTTATATCCCCCGTAATCCTCCCAAGAAAATCACTTGCACGGCGAAGATGTTCTGCACGTAAAGTTAAATCAAGAAAATCATAATTCATAGAAGCCTCAATTTCTTTAACAGCCTCTTTTAATAATTGAAGTTGCCTTTTACGTGCTGGAACAAGGTTTCCAATTTCAGAAGCGCGGCGTAAACAAAATGACTCGAGTTCCTTAATAAAATAATCAAAATTCAAACCAGTTAATGCAGAAAACTGTATAGACCAATGGGTTTCATTATTTTTATAAAGGTCAAGCTTATTACCAACATGCCATATTTCAGCCAATGTTTCTGGTAAATCAACTTTTATAGGATTGTCCATATCATAAACTAGAATAACTAAATCAGCGTCTATAACATGCTTCTTTGCAACTTCTATTCCTAATTGCTCGATTTTGTTCTCTGTTTTTCTAAAACCAGCAGTATCTGTTAAAAAAACTGGTAAACCACCAAGAACCAGTCTCATTTCTAAAGCATCACGGGTTGTACCCGCTTCTTCTGTCACAATAGCAACAGATCTCCCAGCCAAACGATTCATTATGCTCGATTTTCCGGAATTCGGAGCACCTACAATAACAATTTTTAGCCCATCACGTAAGATACTTGCACGTTCCCCTTCATAAATATGTTCCCGAAGGGAAGCACAAAGATTTTCCACATCTTTCCAAATTTCATCAGATACCGAGTTGGGGATATCATCTTCATCAGAAAAATCAAGTTCTGCTTCAATAAAAGCACGTGCCTTTATAAGTTTATGACGCCAATCGCGATAAAGTGTTGTTAAACGTCCACTTGTACCCATAACCGCTAAACGCCGTTGACTTTCCGTTTCTGCTTCAATTAAATCAGCAAGACCTTCTGCTTGAACAAGATCTAATTTTCCTTCCATAAACGCACGACGTGAAAATTCACCTGCCTCTGCGATACGGCATCCAGAAAACGTAGATAATTCGTCAAGAAAACGATTAACAACTGCTTTTCCTCCATGCAAATGAAACTCTGCACAATCTTCCCCCGTAAAGCTATGAGGAGCAGGAAAAAAAACAGTCAAAGCAGAATCTAAAAAACTACCATCACGAGCAGTAAGATTTCCATAATGCATAAATCGCGCTTTAGGTAAACAACCACAAAGCGTTTTAACAATAGTCACAACATGAGAACCAGAAAGCCGAATGACAGCAACCCCTGAAGGTAACAATCCACTAGAAACGGCAAAGATTGTATCCACAGGATATATCCTAATCGAAAAGTTCAATGCCTATGTATTCATTGAATCAAAGAATTCACTATTGTTTTTTGTTTGTTTTAATTTGTCAATCAAAAATTCAATTGCATCTGTTACATTCATGGGTGCTAAAATACGGCGAAGAACAAAAATTTTATGTAAATCTTGTCGTGCTACTAGAAGCTCTTCTTTACGTGTTCCTGACTTTAAGATATCCATAGCTGGGAAAATACGCTTATCAGCAACTTTACGATCAAGAACAATCTCTGAATTACCTGTTCCCTTAAATTCTTCAAAAATAACCTCATCCATACGACTACCTGTATCAATCAAAGCCGTTGCAATAATGGTTAAAGACCCGCCTTCTTCAATGTTACGTGCTGCACCAAAAAAGCGTTTAGGACGCTGTAAAGCATTTGCATCTACACCACCCGTCAAAACTTTACCTGATGAAGGAACAACCGTGTTATAAGCACGCCCAAGACGTGTAATAGAATCAAGAAGAATAACGACATCACGCCCATATTCAACTAGGCGTTTTGCTTTCTCAATGACCATCTCAGCTACTTGTACATGACGAATTGCTGGTTCATCAAAAGTAGAAGAAACAACTTCTCCTTTTACAGAACGTTGCATATCAGTAACTTCTTCTGGTCGTTCATCAATTAAAAGAACTATAAGGTAACATTCAGGATGATTAGTTGTGATAGAATGAGCAATATTTTGAAGTAAAACCGTTTTTCCTGTTCGAGGAGGCGCCACAATTAATCCTCGCTGCCCTTTTCCCAATGGAGATATCAAATCAATTACCCGTGATGACATATCCTTTTCTGTAGGATCCTGTATTTCCATCTGAAAACGTTCATTCGAGTAAAGGGGAGTGAGATTATCAAAATGAATTTTATAACGAATTTTTTCAGGATCTTCAAAATTAATCGTGTTAATTTTAAGAAGAGCAAAATAACGTTCTCCTTCTTTTGGACTACGTATAGGACCTTCAACAGTATCACCTGTTTTTAAAGAAAAAGATTGAATTTGTGTAGGGGAAAGGTAAATATCATCAGGTCCTGGAAGATAATTAGCATCAGCAGATCGCAAAAATCCAAACCCATCTTGTAAAACTTCAACGACTCCCTCTCCGATGATTTCTACATCTTGCAAAGCAAGTTTTTTCAGGATAGCGAACATTAATTCCTGTTTACGCATCAAAGAAGCATTTTCAACTTCTAATGTTTCAGCAAAAGAAACAAGTTCAACTGGATTTTTACTTTTAAGTTCTTGTAGTTTCATTTCTTGCATGAAATATGCTCTTTAATAGATGGAGGATTGTCCTTGAATTAAATACGGAAAATTTAAAGAACGGAACATTCTTATAAGAGAATGATATTGTACACTCAATTTTTTCAATCTGCAAGCACTATACGGATTGTTTTCGTATAAGAATAAGTAATTATATAAGAAGATTGATTATGTAAATTGAAATACTTTAAAATATATCATTTAATTAAATATATTTTTTCATAAGTTAAGTTTTAACTTAGTTTATAACACATATAATAAATTATGAATTTAATTTATATCAAAACTAAACAAATTTCAAAAATATTATATTAATAATTTTTTAAAATGAGTTATTATTTTTATTTAAATCTGTGTTTAATGTGAATTATCATTTATACTTTATTTATCCTCAATTTTATCCACAAAGAAAAAAGAAAAAAAAATAATTATAACACTATATTAAGGATATTATCCTCGTTTTTTTTCTCATAAGGAGAGTTCAATTATCACAACTGCTTTATCTGTGTATAATAATGGAAAAATTTTCCTAAAATTTAGTTTTATGAAAAACACTGGGGGTATATACACATTTGTTAACAAGGAATTAATTTTTTTGTGACAAGAGAAAAAAAATCTTTCATTTGCATCTGCTTTTTGATGCAATATAAAAAAGATTCTCTGTTAGAAAGTGCTATCTCATCATATGATAAGCTAAGAAACGGGGTGTATATATTCTATGATTTGTGATGAAACACAGCTACAGAGAACTCCTAATGAGATATAATAAGAGCTTGGTGTTTTTCTTTACACAACCATTGGTAAAAAATTAAACTCTTTCTTAGAGTAAAGATGTAAAAATAAAAGTTTTCTGTATCGATATATTGCCTCATGTTTTAGATGCTTTCCTGTTTTTCCTCGGAAATCCAAAAAATTTACGTGCTTAGTGTGCAATGTGGTCTTAATGCAGACTACTTTCATTGTATTGATATATTAAATTTTGCAACAGAATGTGATGATGGGCAGTTTTCCAGTGATTTATCAGATGCAATATCTGTAGAAATCTCAAAAAAATTCTAAAATGTTTATCAGCATCTATTTAGCAAATCGTGGAATCAAAATAGTTAATGTTTCTCTCATTCCAAATGCTGATTTACCAAAAGCTCTCTTGGAAGAAAAAAATGCTTTTGTCATCGGTTTAATTGCTTCAGTTGAAAGAATCTCACATGTTCGTAAAATTTGAAATTTGTGAGAGAGTTTTGTCGCTAACTAAAAGTAGCTATATTAATCGCACTATAATGACTAAAAAATTGACTTATGCAAAATGCATTTTTAAATGTTTTTTTGATCTATTATTGATTTTACAAAATACTTTATTTAAAACAGCTGTAGCTGTAGCTGTATCTGAACTTTTGTCGTGATTTTTAAAAGAAAAATGAGAAAACCTCTATGGCAGCAGATACGTTAATATTAGCATCCCTTAGTTCTTGTCGTGCACAATTACTGAAAAAGGCAGGTTTAAAATTTTTTATTGAAGGAGCCTCCTTTGATGAAAGAGAAGTAGAAAAAACAGGAAAAACAAAGACTCCTAAAGAACTCTGTTGTTTTCTTGCAAGTGCAAAGGCAAAAAATGTTTCTGATCGCTTTCCTGATGCCTTTGTCATTGGTTGTGATCAAGTGCTTAATTTAGAAGAGAAAGTTTTTCATAAAGTCACAAATAACAAGGAAGCACATCAACGTTTACGTGACTTATCAGGAAAAACTCATTCTCTTCATAGCGCAGTGGCTTTATTTAAAAATGGTCAAAAAATTTGGGTAGAAGCTTTTAGCGCACATATGTCAGTGCGTCTTCTTTCATCAGAGTTCATTGAACGTTATTTAGCACGTGTAGGGACAGATGTTTTAAACAGTGTAGGAGTATATCAAATTGAAGGGGAAGGAATCCATCTTTTTGAAAAAATTGATGGAGATTTTTTTACTATTATTGGTTTACCTTTATTGCCTTTATTAGTAAAACTGCGTCATTTAGGGATAATTGATGGTTGATTTGGCAATAGAGTGCAAAAAAACAATCCTTCCACGTGCTTTTGTTGTGGGTTATCCTATTCATCACTCAAAATCACCCAAAATTCACAATTTTTGGCTTAAAAAATACAATCTACAAGGCGAATATTTAGCACAGGAAATAATATCTGAAGAATTTAGAGATTTTTTCGTATCTATAAAAAAAAGAGGATTTTGTGGGGGTAATGTTACTCTACCCTATAAACAGGAAGCCTTTCATTTAGCAAGTCATAAAGACGATGTAGCAACAATGATCGGTGCGGTTAATACTCTGTGGTATGAAGGGGATAAACTTTGTGCCACAAATAGCGATGCTTATGGTTTTAGTGCTAATCTTGATGAATTTTTTCCTGATTGGGTTAAAGAAACAGCTGTTGTTTTTGGTGCAGGTGGTGCTGCACGCGCTGTTCTATACACTTTAAAAAAACGTGGATTTGAACGTATTTACTTGCTTAATCGTACAAAGCAACGTGCGGACGATTTAGCCGAGTATTTCGGAAAACCTGTTAAAGTTCATGATTGGTATTGTACTGATGAAATACTTTATCAGGCTGATTTAATTGTCAATACAACTTCTGTGGGTATGACAAACCCACACGAGAAAAAAAATGTTTTCCCCTTTTGCGATTTTCATAAAACAAAGACAACAGCGTTAGTGACAGATATTGTTTATACACCATTGATAACACCTTTTTTACAACAAGCAAAAACGCATGGTTTAAGAACTGTCGATGGGCTTGGTATGCTTTTACATCAAGCTGTTTTCGGCTTTGAACGATGGTTTGGAATAAGACCACAGGTGACAAAGGCATTACGGATGGCAATTTTAGAAGATATGGGTGAAGAAATAGAATGAAAATCATAGGATTAACAGGATCCATCGCAATGGGAAAATCGACGGTTGCTAATTTCTTCAAACAAGCGGGTATCTCCGTTTTTAGTGCTGATGATGCAGTATACAAACTTTATAAGAGTGAGCCAACTTTGTCGCTTATAGCACATACATTCCCTAGTGTTGTTGAAAATGGTAAAGTTAATCGTATAAAGCTTTCTGAAATTTTGATTAATGATAATAAAAAATTACAAACATTAGAAAAAATAATTCATCCTTTTGTTCAAAAAAAGGAAAGAGAATTCATTGATAGAGTACGCCAACAGGGAAAAAATCTAGTTGTTCTTGATATCCCGCTTCTTTTTGAAACAAATAGTGAAAAACGTGTAGACAGTGTGGTTGTTGTATCTGCTCCACTGGCAATACAAAAAGAGCGTGCAATGATTCGACCAAACATGAATGAAGAAAAATTTGCTTTTATAAATTCTCAACAAATGTCTGATGAAAAAAAGCGAGAACGTGCTGATTTTATTATTGATACAGGGAAAGATTTAGAAAATATACGTCAACAAGTTTTTTATGTGATAAAAAGTTTGCTAAAGAATTAAAGCAATGCGTGAGATTATTTTTGATACAGAAACAACAGGTTTAGATAAAGAGAAAGATCGCATAATCGAAATAGGTTGTGTAGAGATGGTTGATCGTTATCTGACAGGGCGCCGATTCCATGTTTATTTGAACCCACAAGGCGTTATTATTCCTGATGAAGTTGTAGCAATTCATGGATTGACCAATGAACGCTTAAAGAATGAAAAAAGCTTCAGTGATATTGCCGATGCGTTTTTAGAATTTATCAATGGCGCAACAATGATTGCGCATAATGCTAGTTTTGATATAGGCTTTCTTAACGCGGAATTAGGACGAGCAAATAAACAACTTATCAGTGTTGATAATATTCTTGATACATTAGCTATGGCACGGCGTAAATTTCCTATGGGCCCTAATTCTCTTGATGTTTTGTGTAAACGTTTTGGAATTGATAATAGTCATCGTGTTTTTCACGGTGCTTTGCTAGATGCGGAGATTCTCGCCGATGTTTATATTGAGCTCATTGGTGGAAAACAGGGCGTATTAGGTTTTGATAACAGAGAGGGTATTGAGAGAACTAAAAATGATAAGGATGCGCTCTACGTAGTAAAAATTCGTCCACAGACCTTACCTTCAAGATTAAGTGCGCAAGAAAGAAGTATGCATGCCGATTTCATCAACAAAATGGGCGAAAAAGCTCTGTGGAATAAATTCAAAGCCTCTCACTAGCTTCTATGGCTTTTTTCCGGAAAGATCATTTAAAAGACCAAGAATAACAAGGTCTATAAAAAACGGTCGTTGTGGGGAGGGGAACACCACAACGACCCTATCGCTACATCGTACCTCAGCTATCATAGGAGGAGCAAAATGAAAGCTATTATATCCTGTAACAGCAAAGAAAAGCTCTAGGTACTGAATATAAAGTGTAACGACTCCATACTTTATGAAAACAAAAAATGGCTTTTTAGAGGCGGTTTGATAAATTTTAAGGTAAGAGTGAAAAAATATATAAAAGTGAATTGTTTTTTAGCTGAAATGGAGAAATAAAATTGTCATGAAAGCAACAGATCATCTTTTTTTGGTTGATGGATCAGGCTATATTTTTCGCGCTTATTACGCTTTGCCACCTTTAAAGCGCAAAAAAGATGGACTTCCTGTAGGAGCTGTGGCTGGTTTTTGTAATATGCTGTGGAAATTACTCTGTGATGCACGCAATACAGCTACCGGCGTTGTTCCAACGCATTTTGCTGTTATTTTTGACTATTCATCTGATACATTTCGGAAAAAAATTTATCCACAATATAAAGCTAATCGGGAGACACCCCCTGAAGATCTTATTCCTCAATTTTCTCTAATACGTCAGGCAACAAAGGCTTTTAATTTACCCTGTATCGAAAAGAAAGGATTTGAAGCGGACGATTTAATTGCTACCTATGCGCAGTTGGCAACAAAGGTTGGGGCAAAAACAACCATTATTTCTTCTGATAAAGATCTCATGCAACTGGTGAATGCGCATGTATCTTTGTATGACGGAATGAAAGACAAACATATCGGTGTTTCTGAAGTTGTAGAAAAATGGGGTGTTAGGCCTGAAAAAATGGTCGATTTACAAGCTTTGATTGGAGATCCGACAGATAATGTACCAGGTATTCCAGGCATTGGCCCCAAAATTGCAGCCCAGTTATTGGATCAATTTGATTCTCTTGATCTTTTGTTGCAGCGCGTGACAGAAGTTAAACAAACAAAACGGCGTGAAAATATTCAAACTTATAGCGAACAAGCAAAAATTTCTCGTGAACTTGTTCGGCTTAAAACAGATGTGCCTATAGATAGTGATTTAGATGATTTCGTTTTAGAACCACAAGATGGTCCACGATTAATAGCCTTTCTTAAAGCGATGGGGTTTGCTACATTAACGCGCCGTGTGGCAGAGGAAACAGAATGTAACGCTGCAGTTATTGATGCACTTGATATAGATATTGAGTGGAAAGAGCCTAGTTATGGATGTGATTCTGACGTTAAAAGGTATGACAGAGAATCTCCGTATAATTTTTCTGAAGATTCCCCACAATTGTTAGCACAAAAACGTAAAGATCAAACACTGACTCAAAAAGTTACAAGAGATGCCTACACGACTATTCTTGATGAAGAAATTTTGAAAGAATGGTTATTAGAAGCACAAGAACAAGGCTTTTTCGTTTTTGATACTGAAACCACTTCACTTGATCCTATGCAAGCAAAGCTTGTTGGTTTTTCATTGGCATTACAGCCGGGAAAAGCAGCTTATGTACCCCTTGAACACGTTGCAGGAGGAGATGATCTTTTAAGTGGTGGGCGCATTGTCAGGCAGATTGAAACACAAAAGGCTTTGGTACTTTTAAAGCTGATATTGGAAAATCAAGCGGTATTAAAAATTGGTCAGAATATAAAATATGATTGGTTGGTGATGAAGCAGTACGGCATTGTGATACGCTCTTTTGATGATACCATGCTTTTGTCGTATGCTTTAGATGCTGGAACTCTAAGACATAATATGAATGATTTATCCGAACGTTGGCTTGGACATAAACCGATTTCTTACAATGATTTAACGCATAATGGAAAAAAGATTACTTCTTTTGCACAATTAGATTTAAAACAGGCAACCTTTTACGCTGCGGAAGATGCTGATGTAACATTTCGTTTATGGCAAGTCTTAAAACCGCAGCTTGTGGCACAGGGAATGACAAAAATTTATGAGCGTCTTGATCGGCCACTGATAGAAGTGCTTGCAAGAATGGAAGAACGAGGGATTCTCGTTGATCGTCAAATTTTATTGCGTCTTTCAGGAGAATTAGCGCAGGCTGCTTTTATTCTAGAAGAAGAAATTTATCAGTTAGCTGGTGAGAAATTTAATCTTGCTTCGCCAAAGCAGTTAGGTGATATTCTTTTTGGAAAAATGGGATTGCCTGGAGATGCTAAAACCAAAGGTGGACAATGGTCAACTTCTGCACAGACCTTAGAGGAGCTGGCTGCTGAAGGCCATATTTTGCCGCGTAAAATTATTGATTGGCGTCAACTTGCAAAACTAAAATCTACTTATGCGGATGCTCTTCCTTCTTATATTTTGCAAAAAACAGGGCGTGTTCATACGAATTATTCTTTGGCAACAACATCAACGGGGCGGTTATCATCATCAGATCCAAACTTACAAAATATTCCAGTGCGAACTGCTGAAGGACGTAAAATTCGAACAGCTTTTATTGCTCCAAAAGGACATGTTCTGCTTTCGGCTGATTATAGCCAGATTGAATTGCGCATTCTTGCACATATTGCAGACATCACGGCGTTAAAAGAAGCTTTTGCTCAAGGTCAGGATATTCACGCTATAACTGCATCGCAAATGTTTGGGGTTCCGATAGAGGAAGTGCATTCAGATATAAGAAGGCGTGCAAAAGCAATTAATTTTGGTATTATTTATGGCATTTCAGCTTTTGGATTAGCTAACCAATTAGGTCTTTCGCGACAAGAAGCAGGACGTTATATTCAACTTTATTTTGAAAGGTTTCCGGGAATTAAAGACTATATGGAAAATACCAAGGTGTTTGCACGCCAAAATGGTTATGTAGAAACAATTTTTGGACGTCGTGTCCATTATCCAGAAATAAAAGCGGCAAATCTACAAGTCCGTTCTTTTAACGAGCGGGCTGCTATCAATGCACGAATTCAAGGATCGGCGGCGGATATTATTCGTCGTGCCATGATTCAAATGGAAGATGCTTTGGAAAAAGAAAAACTGTTAGCAAAAATGTTGCTGCAAGTGCATGATGAACTGATTTTTGAGGTACCGGAAGAAGAGAGTGAAGCAACTATGGTTCTTGTTAAAAAGGTTATGGAAAATGCTACAATGCCAGTCTTCTCTTTGTCTGTACCGCTTGAAGTGAAAGTAATGGTTGCTCAAAATTGGGATGAAGCACATTAGTCTTTTTTACTTATTTTGTTTTTAAGAATGGTCATTGCATTGGCAAGGTCAAGATAAGCTTTGATAGGCAAATGATCTGAGGCAATGCGTGCAAGCGGTGAATGATGATTTTCAATATTTGTTACCAATTGATGGGGAAAAGCAAAAACTCTATCGAGAGCTAGAAAAGGAAAGCGAGATGGAAAGCTTGGCACAGCCTCAAGTGTGTTATCAAAATAGGGAGAAAAATGATTTAGAGATGAATTTTTTCCCATCCGCCATTCATTAAAATCTCCGATGAGGAGTGTTGGCATAAGGGGGAGTTTTTGGAGAAGTGCAAGGAGCATTTTTGTTTGCTGATTGCGAGAGTGGCGTAGTAAACCAAAATGAGTAGCAATAACACGAATAAGGCCTGCTTCCATTTCCAACTCTACAATCACAGCGCCACGTGGTTCAATACCAGGAAGTGTGACTTGTGAGATATCGCATATATATCCTTTTCGCAGAAAAAGAGCGTTACCATGCCAGCCATGACCTTGAGGTGACATGGTATTCAGGGGCACTGGAATCAAACCTGTTTCGGTTTTTAACAATTGAAGATCAATTAAGCCAATGCGTTTACCAAAACGTTTGTCTGCTTCTTGAAGGGCGAGGATATCAACTTGCAGTTCAGCAATAACACGTACAATACGAGTAGGATTAAAAATTTTATCAACACCTACACATTTATGAACATTATAGGAAGCGACAGTGAGATCATAATTTTTGTCCTGATTTATTATATTTGACCGATGATGGGAGTGGTTGCGAATTGTGTTTAAAAAAGAGCTATGGAGATTTTTCTGGATCAATGTGGTGAATCGAGAAAATTTTTGTTTATGAAGTATTTTTGTCATTTGTGAATCAGGGTGTACCTAAGAGGTAAAATGGGAATGCTTGTGCTAAAAACAAAAGAACCTTGTTTCCTTTGAGAAACAAGGTTCTTTAATTGAACTATAACTTTTACAATTAATCACGATTTGAGCCGAGAAACTGTAGCAAGAAGACAAACATATTGATGAAATCAAGATAAAGACTTAATGCACCCATAATAATTTTACGTCCTCTTGCATCATGTGCATCTCCCTCGTAATACATAACTTTAATGCTTTGTGTGTCATAAGCTGTTAAACCAGCAAAGAGAAACACGCCAATCACGGAGATAGCAAATTGCAAAGCACTCGATCCAAGAAAGATATTCACAATCATGGAAAGTACCAAGCCAATCAAACCGATAAAGAAGAATGATCTCATCGCTGTGAGATCACGTTTCGTTGTATAACCATAAAGCGAAAGAGCACCAAAAGCTGCAGAAGTAATGACAAACGTTTGCACAATACTTTCTGTCGTATAACGTAAAATGATAGAGGACAGAGAGAGTCCAACGAGAGCAGCATAACCAAAAAAGAGACTACGCGCTGCGATTGTGCTCAATGTATTGATTTTGAAACTAAGGAATAATACCGCCACAAGTGGTGCGAACATAACAATATAAGAGAATGGCGATGTGTAAAATGTTACTCCAAATGAGGTTAAGTAAACACTGCTATTGATTTGAGCGGCTGCTTGGCTCATGTCTGTCGTCGTTGCTAATAATGCGACTGCGTAAGCAGCAGCAGCTGTAAGAAGCAAACCAATGGCCATTGTATTATAGACGCCCAGCATATAACTGCGCAATCCTTGATCAATTGATGCATCGACATGAGAAATAGATGCCGAACGTAAATTTTTGAAATCAGCCATAATATAAAGTCCTTTAGCATATGTTCCGCCAGATGTTGGAGTTAAAAAGAATCTCTGTCATTAGGACAGCAGTCTTGTATAAGCCCTTACTTGGCACATACCAACAACTCCAGGTGCCGCTGGCAGAATTCCAGCATACCTTCACTTATTATGGAGATTTATTTTAAAATTACAAGAGATTTTCGTTGGGAAGAAATCTTACAAATTAGTAAGGAAAAGGCTTATTTTGAGAAAAACCATTAAATCTTTTTTGTCATATTTTGTACGAAAGAAAATATTAAAATGTAAGATTTTTATTTCTACATAAATAATATGATGCAAAATCCATTGGCATGAACATTTTGGCGTTTATGAAGATACAAGCGGTTCCTATTATTATTTTCCAGTTTTCAATGTCGTACCTCTTTTTACACGGTTCAAAGGCAGTTAAATCTTTTTAAAAACAGCATTTTAAAGATATATATAAATTCATCTAATGAAAATTATTATTTATGTTTAAAATCAATATATTACCTTGTAATTGAAAATATGCAAAAAAGGATAGGAATGCAGTCATGAAAGAAACTATTAGCATAACAATAACAACTGTAGCCATTAAAAAGCCAGATATTGGAAATAAATAGGAAAGTAAAAAATGCTGTTTTTTAGAAAAATAGGCTACGCTTAACGCTCTAAAAGATATAGACGTAAAAATGAAAATAGAATGTTTTTAACAAAATTATTACGAAAAACAGTAAACAACAATATCCAAAACATAAGGCATAAAGATGTACATATATTATAAATATTTTGTATGAAATGCGATTATTTTAGGTGAATTAACAGGCTCTTATTTGGAAACTGTACGATTGGAGTGACGTTTTACTTTTATCCAGATACACAATTCTTCAATAAGGATAGCAATGACACCGAGTGTAATAAAAGTATCTGCAAGATTGAAAACAGCAAAATAAAAAATATCATCGATATGAAAGAATATATAGTCAGTGACATGGTGAAAACGAATACGGTCAATAAGATTGCCTATTGCTCCACCAATGATAAGGGTAAGACCGAAGCATGTTAACGACTTGTTATATCCAGTATTTTTCCATAACCATAGAAGAGAAACTATAATGATGAGCGTAATGGCAATGAGTCCCCAGTGAGAAAAAGAAGAAAAAAACGAAAATGCAATACCAGAATTACGCACATGATAGAGGGAAATAAAAGGAAGAAACGGAATTTCTGTTCCTAGAGGTATATTGCGCATAACACAGTATTTGACTGCTTGGTCAAGCCCTACTGTAAATGCCAAGCCAAGGAGGAAAAAAAACGGTGATTTACGTATCATATTTTGGTCTCGCATGGTTCCAGTGTTAAATAAGGACGACGGATTTCATAAAGCATGATAGCTGTTGCTATCGCCAGATTAAGTGAGTCGGCGCGTCCACTTTGTGGAATACGCGCGAGTTGATCACAACGATTCGCAAGAATATCTTGTAATCCCTGTTTTTCATTTCCCATTAAAAGCATAATAGGGCCATTTTTGAAATCGATTGTACGATAATCTGTAGATCCTTTGAGATGAGTGCCAACGATCATGCCTTTAAAGTGAGCAGACCAGTTTAAAAAGGCGCTTTCATCAAAACGATAAAGTGGTATAGAAAAAATTGATCCCATTGTTGCGCGTACTGTTTCAGGTGAAAAAGGATCTGTTGTTTCGCCGATCAAAATCACGCCTTTAGCTCCTACGGCATCTGCAGTGCGAATAATGGTTCCAAGATTTCCAGGATCACGCACTCGATCAAGTGCGACATAAACATCTTCTATCCCTCCTTTTATTGTTTCAATTGGTTGGCATTGTTGTTTGAAAATACCAATAACTGTTTGTGGGTTATCACGGCGAGTAATGGATTCCATCACCTTTTGTGAGGCTTTAATGACAAAACCACCATTTGCTATAGTGTGTGCAGCAGTGCTTTCGATAGCGGCATTTCCGGTTTTGCTTTTAGAAAAAATAAGTGTTTGTATTGTCCAGCCGAGATTGAGAGCATCAATCACTAATTTAAGCCCTTCTGCCATGAAAAGACCTTCTCGATTACGGTTTTTTTTCTGGAAGAGTGCTCGGAGGTCTTTGATAATGGGGTTGCTAAGAGAGGTGATTTCTTTAACCCTACCGATTTTTGGTATACACATATTCAGGCAATCCAACGGCTGAAAAGAGAAGTAGAAAGGGCGCGTCCGGCAGCTTCTTCACGCAAGATCAGTTCTCCTGATTCGACTGTGCCACCAAGGTTTATGAATTCATCACGCATTAAAGCATGAAGTGCGTAGAAGGAAGCACGAATAGAATAAGCTGTGAGTATGATGGCGAGAGGCTTGTCAGATAGAAGCTTACGACAGCTTGTGATCATAGCCGGTAAGTGATCGAATAGTTGCCAAATTTCACCGTGAGGTCCACGTCCATATGCGGGGGGATCAAGAAAAATCATATCATAGGTTTTTTTACGACGTAGTTCACGTTCGACAAATTTTACGGCATCATCGCAGATCCAGCGAATAGAGCGATCTGATAGTTTTGCTCTTTCCTGATTGGCTTTTGCCCAAGAAATAGCTTTTTTAGAAGCATCAACATGTGTGACATTTGCACCTGCACGTGCGCCAATCAGAGAAGCAATACCTGTGTAGCCAAAAAGATTTAACAATTTGATTGGACGTGCCGTCTTAACAATTTGTTCTTCCATTGTGCGCCAATGGGCATCTTGTTCAGGAAAAACACCCACATGACGAAAGGAAGTAAAGCGGCCTAGAAAGGACAATCCATTCCAAGAAAGTGGCCACGTTTCATCAAGCGGTTTTTTGGGAAAATACCAACGACCAACACCTTCTTCATTTTTGTTGCCTGTGAAAATGGCATCAACATTAGCCCATTGCTTTTGTGATAAAACAGGTTTCCATAGTGCTTGACCTTCTGGTCGGATAATGCGGTAAGCTCCATAACGCTCTAACTTTTGCCCATTGCCAGAGTCAATGAGGGCATAATCTGCACTCGTACCTGTTTCTAAAATAAGAGGCAACTTTTCCTGCGGATATCTATTATTCTGGTGAGTTTGAAAGCATTGTGCAGGCATGTTCGGTATCACCGATGCAAATTTAAAAAATTTATGTTATAAAGCTCTTAAATTTCTCGTAAGAGTACGAAGAAGTTAAGGTTAATTAAAACATATATAGAAAAAAATAAAAAGGACACTTTTGACTCTGTATTGAACACAACAAAGAAAAGATTTCACTAAAATACTATTATACTACATCATCTGTGATCGACATTTTCAATTTCTCGAGTTCAGCTTTGCTTTTTTTGAGGGCTTTTTTGCATTTATGGTATGAAAACCAATAGATTAAGCCTCCTAATAAAATACCAAAACCGAAAAAAACAAAGAGCCATATAAAGAAAGGAGCTTGATAAGTAAAACTTTCAGAATTTGTTCGAAAAGGATCAAGCGTTAATGTAACCATTTGACGATTGGCTACAATAAAAGCAACAAAAAATACTGTGGGAATCACCCAAATAATTGCTAAAAGGACACGTTTAATTGTCATAAGTTTACTCATTGATTGAGGCGATCACGCAAATCTTTACCGGTTTTAAAAAAAGGAATCCATTTTTCTTCAACTGCAACAGCTTCGCCTGTTCGCGGATTGCGACCGTTACGGGCTGAGCGACTTTTGACAGAAAACGCTCCAAATCCACGAAGTTCAACACGATTGCCATTAGCGAGCGCTGCCGAAATTTCCTCAAAAATAGCATTCACAATGTTTTCCACATCACGTTGAAAAAGGTGCGGGTTATGACGGGCAATAATTTGCACAAGCTCTGATTTAACCAAAATAGCCTCTCTTTCACACAAAAAAGATTTCTATTCATATATGCACATTACATATATAAACATATGAAAGCAAAATAAAACTAAGAAAAAACAAATTGCAAGAAACAAAATTTGAAAATACATTTTATAGAGGTTATACAGATCGAAAAACGCGGAATATTTAAGAGATTAGGATAGTATGTCCGTATACAATTGTTATGAAACCTTTTCAACAAAGTCGTCTTTTGGCGATGTTTGTAAAAAAGCATCTCGTCATTCGCGTCGCGTTAACATATTAAAATTTTTTTTACCCCTCTCCGCAGTGGCTGCAGCGCTCATTTTTTGCTGGTTCACGTTTTTTTTCGTTCCCGTTACTTATGACCCTGTGACTTTGAATAATGAAGAGGGGGGGATAATGGAATCGACGATGCTCAATCCAAAATTAGAAAGTTACACGCGCTCTTATGAACTTTATTGGCTTAAAGCAGAAAAGGCATTTCAAGATCGTACACATTCTGGAATGATTGGGCTGCAAAACATTACAGCTGAGACGCTTGTGGGCAAACAAAGACGGGTTTTTCTCGATGCGCAAGGGGGAGTTTACGATGATATTAATGGTTGTTTGCAGTTGGATAAACCATTCACCATTACAACAAATGATGGAATGATTGCACAATTTATGGCAGCAAATATTAATTTATCTGAGGGACAGTTGAACACAGATCAACGTGTCAACATCCAGCACGCAGGTTTGCATCTTGCAGCAAATGCTTTGCAGATTCGGGAAAAAGGACAAAACATGTACTTTCATGGCGGTGTACATTTAGTGCTTGACAAGCAATAAAAGAGTATCAATACGAATCTTAAGTTATCTTTGTGAGAGAAAAGTATCTGTATATGTGAACAGAAGAATTGAGAGTGATGATATGAAGCCAAGGAGATCATACAAAAAGTGGATGAGTATGTATTTGGCTTTGAGTATGGGGATGTTAGGGTTTGGAACAGTTTTTGGGTATGCTGAAGTGACCCAATTTGGAATTAATTTATCAAACGATAAAGAACCAGTAGAGCTTTATGCAGATTCTTTAGAAATACGTGATAACGAGGGGATGGCACTCTTTAATGGTGGTGTTTCGGTGGTTCAAGGTGAACGTCTTCTGCGAACGAAAAAATTAGTTGTTTACTATGATAAAGCGCATAAAGTAGCGGATAAGGAACAAGTGGATCCGAAAGCATTACCACCTGCCTTGTTCGGTTCAGGTATTAAGAAAATGGAAGCTTTGGGAAAAGTTTATATAAAAATTGCCACACAAATTGCTACGGGTGATAAAGGCGTTTTTGATAGCAAGTCAAAAATAATGAGCTTGACAGGAAGTAATGTTGTATTAACGGATGGTGATAATGTGGCAATGGGGTGCAAACTAACGGCAGATATGAAAAGTGGAAGGGCTTTTCTAGAAGGTTGTGAAACATCTAAGAAAAAGAGCCGTGTTTCTATCATTTTTAAACAAAATCAAAAAAATGGCCATTAAGATTTCATGTTTGGAATCAAACGAAAAAAACAGACTGATAGACATCATCTTGAAAGTGAAACTTTAAGAAAAAACTTAAAGGGGACTTTAGTTGCCAGTCATTTGATTAAAATTTACCGTGGAAGGCAGGCAGTTAATGGTGTTTCTTTTAGCATTCGTACTGGAGAGGCTGTTGGTATTTTAGGTCCTAATGGTGCGGGAAAAACAACTTGTTTTTATATGGTTACGGGTCTCATTAAATCTGATGGAGGATCCATTGAAATTGATGGATTTGATGTCACCCATCTTCCAATGTATCGACGTGCTCGTTTAGGTATTGGGTATCTTCCGCAGGAAGCCTCTATATTTCGTGGTCTTTCAGTGGAGAATAACATTAAAGCTGTTTTGGAAGTGGTTGAAAAAGACCGCTTTAAACGACGTGAAGAGCTAGATGGCCTTTTACATGAATTTAAAATTGAACATTTACGTAAAATGCCTGCACTTTCGTTGTCAGGGGGTGAACGTCGACGACTTGAAATTGCCCGCGCTTTAGCTTCTCGCCCCAATTTTATGTTACTTGATGAACCATTTGCAGGAATTGATCCTATCGCCATTTTTGATATTCAGCAGCTTATTCGTCATTTAACTCAACGTGGAATTGGTGTTTTGATAACAGACCATAACGTGCGCGAGACATTGGGGCTTGTCGATCGCGCTTATATCATTCATGCGGGACAGGTGCTAGTTCATGGTTCTCCTAATGATATTATCAACAACGTTGACGTACGCAGAATTTATTTAGGAAATCAATTTTCTCTATAGTTTTACAGTTTCTATAAGTTCTCATGTATAATTGTATTTATCACGTTATTTCTGAGAAGTTCCTTATTTATGCCAAAACTTCTTACTGTAATCTTAGACTGAACTTTTGTTGAGTGATGAAAAAGACCTTATCAAGATGAAGTGATTCTGTTGTTTTACCGGTTTAGTTTGCTTTTGATTGTATCATGGAAAAGATATAGCTAGATTAACCTGATAATGAATGATAAACGAGACCATAAATAAATGCGTGTTGTTGGAAGGTATAGAGATATTAGTAATACTTTTCTCTGTCGAATCAAATAACATATCGATGATGCTGTTTCGGATATTGTGATGGCAGTACCATGAGTTATGTATACGGTTATCAAATAGGTTCGTGGTGTGTTGATTGGTTTGGGTGGTGTATTTAAAAGTGGGTGCATGACTGCGGATATTGAGCAAAATCTATGAATCTTTTTAAAATAGCTGTTGAATGTATTAGAGTTTTTTGGTCGTTGTAGTCGGGCAACGCGCAAGCTGCAGAGTGATTGTCAGAGTAAAGTGCCATTTTGCCTCGATATACTTCTCATTTTATAAAGCTAGTTCTTTAAAAAGAGGAAGATAGAATCTGATGAAGAATTATACACCAACTCTTGTAACGAAAAGGTCGATAGAATTGTAAAGGATGGCTTTTGCTAGTACCGTAGAAAATTAATTTTATAGATCACTTTATTTCCTTTTTTCTCACGCTTTTAATTAGGAGCTGAGTGCTATTTATTATTGGGTGGATAGTGATATGAGATAAATTAAAATATCACCCATTATGAATTGAAAAGTAAAGATACATGCAGTGATGCAAGAAAGTGATAAAACTTTAAGTGTCTACACCGTTTACTAGTTTTTTTGGTGAGCATTTGAGCATGCAAAAGGAAAATTAAAGTATGAATTTGAGTGAGTTAATTGCACCGGAAGCAATTATTCCGGTTCTTAAGGCAAATTCGAAGAAACAAGTTCTGCAAAGTTTAGCCGAAAAAGCCGCTGAGCTGACAGGTCTTAGTGAACGTGTAATTTTTGATATTGTTTTGCAACGTGAAAAACTAGGTTCAACGGGTTTGGGTGGTGGTATTGCGATTCCTCATGGAAAACTTCCTGATATTAACCGAATCATTGGTGTATTTGCACGCCTTGAGAACCCAGTTGATTTTGAAGCTCTCGATGATGAGCCTATTGATCTTGTTTTTCTCCTTTTAGCGCCTGAAAATGCTGGCGCAGACCACTTAAAAGCTTTGTCACAGATTGCGCGTATTTTGCGTCATGCTGATGTTGTTCAAAAATTGCGCAACACCCATGATGCTAATGCGCTTTATGCTTTACTGATTCAGAATTCAGAATCAAATGCAGCTTAAAAAAGGTGTTGTGTGTTGTTGCGGATAGTGCATCACAGAGCAGGTTGGAAAATGATATGATTTGCGTTTAAAGAGATGAGAATCGCTGATCGTGTTGTGTAATTTTGAAGAAGTTACTCACAAAGGAAGCCTCGTTTTAAAAACAGGTGACAGAAGGAGTT
Source organism: Bartonella sp. B12(2025) (assembly GCF_053795135.1). Lineage (NCBI taxonomy): Bacteria > Pseudomonadati > Pseudomonadota > Alphaproteobacteria > Hyphomicrobiales > Bartonellaceae > Bartonella > Bartonella sp. B12(2025). The sequence continues at coordinate 1,450,356 of NZ_CP200031.1, forward strand.
CCTGACTTTTGTTATTTGCATGTATGAGGCATTTGTTATCATGTTTTTAGATTTCTTTACTTGGAAAGTTCACTGTGAATTTAATTCTTTTTGTGAGTCGAAATGGTTTAAATATTTTTTGATGATTATTGGTATTTAAGGTTCAAAGAGAGAGGGAGCATTGTGTCCTCTATGTAAGATGGTGGGAGAAGTTAACTGTTTAAGGACAGACTTGGTTTAAATGTCATCTCTCTACTGAAAACAATTTTGTGCGATAAGAAAATTATAAATTTTTGGGCGAGCAAAAGGATTTTTTATGCGTGTGCAGTTTGTTCAATTACAGTTTAATTGATTAAGAAGCCGTTTAAAAAACTGTAAAGTAGGGCTTAGGAACGGTTGCGGAAAGAAGAAAGTCTTATGTTTTTATTTATAAATTACAAAACAAAATAATGATATTTGCCAAATGAATTCCTTAGAAATTTTTGGTGAAGGACAGAGAGTATTATCGATTACATTAAAGCAATATGGTTAAATTTGTGTAGATTGCTTGAATCACTTCAACAACTGGCAATTAAGATAGTAAGGTATATAGCGAAAGTAAATGATATCAAAATTAGGCAAAGTATATACGGTGATTGGAGCAAGAGCTATACGCTCGGTATTTTCTGGAAAATATGTTGATAATATTTGATAATTTTTTGCAGAATGGTTTGAAGATTGCAAAAAGACAGTACCTAGACGATATTGAATACGCAATATGGCCACACTATAATTGGTGAAATGTCAAATATTTTGCGATTTTTATTAACGCAAATGAGTTGAGTGTGTTAGATTTACGAATGGTATTAGAAAAGCTATGAAATTCGGAGTGTTTCTTTATGGGATGCAGTTTTAAAGATTTTGCAACAAATTGACCGTGGTAAAAGAGTGTGGTTTTCTTAACAGGGTGATGGTATATTTATACTCTGTTTTGAGGTTTTATTGCTTAAAGAGATAGGTTTTATACGAAAAACGAAGCTCGTAGGATAAAATCAAAATATTGTTTTTTTAAGTTTTAAATTTGGTTATTGAATAAAAAATTCATTTTTTAGTAACAACTATAAGGTCACAATTGAATGTAAGAATTCGTCCTGATTGACGTGAAAATATTTCGTTTGTTTTAAAAAATTATGACAACTACACTAAAGCATTGATGAACTTTTCTAATGCAGAGAATCTTGTTAGAGACTAAAGAAGTGAGTTAAATGAAGATGTTTGAAAAGACTGTTATTGCTGCATCTCTGGTTCTGGGTACTGCCGGAGCGGTGTGTGCACAAACACCAAGCCGTTTAAATCAATTTGAGGCGTGGGGAGCTTATTCTTATGAATCGCCAAAAAATACAATTTGTTATGTGTTGTCGGTACCTTTGAAGTCCCTTCCAACGACGGTTAATCATGGTGACAATTTCTTTTTGGTTACCAAGCGTTCTCATTCGCCTGTTTCGTTTGAACCACAATTCATGGCGGGATATAAATTTAAAGAAGGGTCAAAAGTTATTGTAACCATTGGAAGTAAGGAATATGATTTTTTCACGAAGGATTCCTCAGCTTGGTTAGCATCATCAGCGCTAGAAGAGCAACTTGTTGCTGCTATGCGTGCTGGGATAAATATGACAGTAAAAGCTATCTCAAAACGAGGAACTCATACCACCTATACTTATTCCTTAAGAGGAATCACTGCCGCATTAAATGCAGTTCAGAATTGCCATTAAGGTCTCTGTAACTCTAAAATAGTTATATAAAAAATTGGAAAATAATGGCCGTTTCATATGATTTTAGACCAGTTGTTTCATATCCAGCACGAGAATCAGATAATGTTGTCGTGAAAGAAAAATCTAAGCTATCTTTAATTGGCTTATTGCAAGATGAAATGATTCAAGCTTTAAAGACTGTTGGCGTGCCAGAACGTCAAGTGCGTATGCGTGTACGTCAGCTCTGGCATTGGCTTTATGTACGTGGCGTTTCAAATTTTGATGAGATGCTGAATATTTCTAAACCAATGCAAGAAGTTCTTAAAAGTCACTTTTCTATTGCTCGTCCGGAAATTGTTGAAGAGCAAATATCAAAAGATGGCACGCGTAAATGGCTTTTACGTTTTCCTGCTCGTAGGGCTGGAAGGCCTGTTGAAATTGAAACGGTTTATATACCGGAAGAAGGGCGTGGCACCTTGTGTCTCTCATCTCAGGTAGGGTGTACGTTAACCTGTTCTTTTTGCCATACGGGAACGCAGGTACTTGTCCGTAATCTGACAGCGGAAGAGATTTTAGCACAATTATTGGTTGCACGTGATCGTTTGGGTGATTTTCCCGATAGAAATACTCCTGATGGGGCAATTGTTCCAGTTGAAGGGCGCAAAATTACCAATATCGTTATGATGGGGATGGGGGAACCACTTTATAATTTTGAAGCAGTTAAAAAAGCTTTATTGATTGCTTCTGATGGAGATGGGCTTTCTTTATCAAAACGTCGGATTACACTTTCAACTAGTGGGATTGTCCCTGGAATTATCCGAACCGGAAAAGAAATTGGTGTTATGTTGGCGATTTCACTTCATGCAGTGCACGATACACTGCGGGATGTGCTTGTTCCAATCAATAAAAAATATCCGCTTGCTCTGTTAATGGATGCTTGCCGTAATTATCCTGGTCTTTCCAATGCAAAGCGAATTACATTTGAATACGTTATGCTGAAAGATATAAATGACAGTTTGGATGATGCTAAGCGATTGATTCAATTACTGAAAGGGATTCCTGCGAAGATCAATTTGATCCCTTTTAATCCATGGACGGGAAGCAATTATCAATGTTCTGATTGGGAACAAATTGAGCGTTTTGCTGATGTGATTAATCAAGCAGGCTATGCTTCACCTATTAGGATACCGCGCGGGCGCGATATTTTGGCTGCTTGTGGCCAACTGAAGTCGGCTTCAGAGCGTCTACGAAAATCTGAACGTTTTCAACTTGAATATGGAGTTGGCAACGAATAACTTTAATCTTTAGTGATAAAAAGATGTAAAGCAAAACCCGTATAAATGCTGGCCATAAACCAATCCAAAAAGCAGATATAAGAGGGGGATTGCTTAGGGTTTTGAATAAACTTATGAGTTTATAAAGGCCATGAAAGTTGCAGTTGACAAAGAAATAGGGGTATAAAAAAGCCTTTAAATGGGCAATTGCTGTGTATCCATGGGATCATTAACCTGAATAAGTTGTGGCAAGAAAGTTACGTTGAAGAGAATAATTTTAAGATTGAAAAGATCAATTCTAATATCGGAAAAATAATTATGTCTAAAGTTTTGGCACTTCTGAGATGTCTGTTTAAGAGAAAATGCTGAGTGTTTATGTAATGCTTGCAAAGAAAGTCATAAAAGATAAAAAGCCCTCACAATTTTGAGGAGAAAAAGGCGCATAGTGAAGCAAAAAGAAGCGTCGATAAACTGAGTGCTACAGCAGTAATCTGAATATGGCAAACCCATTGCATTTCTGAAAACACACATAATCTCCAGCTTTTCGGTTGATGCAAGTTTATTGTGTTCATCATCAGAAAGGAAAATTTTGCAAGATTTGGCTATTACTGCTCCTGAATATGTACATATGCGTGCTCTTTCGTTGGAAGTTGCTTCAAATTAGGCAAGTGGAATCGCTATTGTCTTTTAAAAATGCGGTGCCATCTTGAACAATGGGAAAAGTTTATTTCCTACGAGTTTACTTCCTGGACTGAATAGTTATGGATGTAGCAAGGGTGTCGGCTGATTTGATAGAAAATTGTTTTATCTCTATGAAATCACGTGGCATTTATGAGACAGCAAGAAAAATCATTCTCTTTGATGTTTATCGTGCGATGGAATTTTTGATATTGGTTCAAGGAGCTGCTCATTTAAAAGATGAATTAGTGCTGTGTTATGTAAAATTTATTTATTACAGCTTTTGGTTTTTGTCTGGGCGTAAAATGTTGTAAGTTGCTATTGATTTATCCCAAAAAGATGTTGAAGGGCGTCAAAGCAAAAAGCTGCATTATTCCAGTAAATTGGTAACTTTTAGGATGATAAAGAGCTTATAATCAAAAAAACGTTGTCAGCTTTATTAAATTAAACACTTTGCGTTTGCGCATATGAATAGTAACAATAACAGCGCGGTTGGCAGAGTGTAAATAAACAACCCTATAAAACCACTCTTACAGTATAATAAAAAGTTTTTTTGTATAAAACGTTTAATCTTGTATTTTTTTAACTTATTGGTGTTGATAAAGAAGTTATTTGTCCAATTTTTAGTTCAATACTAGAGGATTTTTTTTCTTGCTGATAAATGTAGTAAGCAAAACCAAGAATGATAGCGATTAAAACGCTAATAATTAAAATGAGAAAATTACGATTCATAATACTTATACTTCATTGATATAAACTTAAAAGAAAATACAACAGAAAGAATAGAGCAGATACTGATCGTAACAAGAGCGCAATAAGAAGATTTTTTGTATCTTTTAGCTCGCTATTATTGACGAATAAATTCAAGAACCATACACCATACCGTTAAAGAGTTTAATTTTTTAGGATAAAGATGATGATGCGTGATCAATGTGATGCCTTTAGCCTTATGCCAGAGTTAAAAGAAGTGGCTGTTCAATCAAAAGCTTGGCCATTTGAAGAAGCACGTAAAATTATCAAACGATATGAAAAAACAGGTTATCCAGAAATTGTAATATTTGAAACAGGCTACGGGCCTTCTGGTTTGCCGCATATTGGAACTTTTGGGGAAGTTGCTCGGACAACTATGGTGCGTCACGCATTTCATATTTTAACCGAGAATAAAGTAAAAACAAAGCTTCTTTGCTTTTCTGATGATGTAGACGGTTTGCGTAAAGTTCCTGAGAATGTGCCTGATCGCGAAAAAATGGCAAAATATCTTGGTCAGCCACTTAGCCGTGTACCAAACCCTTTTGGAGATGCTTATCCTTCTTTTGGAGCCGCAAATAACGCACGCTTGCGTGCTTTTTTGGATCGTTTTGGTTTTGATTATGAATTTGCAAGTTCCACGGACTATTACAATTCTGGTCGTTTTGATGAAGCACTTATGAAAATACTTTCCTGTTATGACAAAGTGATGGCAATTGTTCTGCCAACATTGGGTGAAGAACGGCGGGCTACTTATTCACCCTTTTTGCCTATTTCTCCCTTTTCTGGGAAGGTATTACAGGTACCAATGACTGCTTGTAATGCTCAAAAAGGCACAATCACTTACATTGAACCTGAAACAGGAGAAACTATTGAAACCGAGGTTACAGGTGGAAGAGTTAAGTGTCAGTGGAAGGTGGACTGGGCAATGCGCTGGAAGGCACTTGGGGTCGATTATGAAATGGCGGGAAAAGATCTCATTGATTCCACAAATCTTTCTTCTAAAATTTGCAAAGTACTTGATGGAAATCCACCAGAAGGATTTAATTATGAGCTCTTTTTGGATGATAAGGGGCAGAAAATTTCTAAATCCAAGGGAAATGGCTTAACCATTGATGAGTGGTTAACTTATGCACCAACAGAGAGTTTGGGGCTTTATATGTTTTTAAAGCCGAAGACAGCAAAGCGGCTTTATTTTGATGTCATTCCAAAAGCTGTTGATGAATATTATGCACATCTTTCAGCCTATGGTCGTCAGAAATGGAAAGAGCGACTTAATAATCCTGTATGGCATATCCATAATGGCTGTCCTCCACAGATTAATTTGCCGGTATCTTTTGCTATGCTGTTGAATTTAGTGAGCGCTTCAAATGCGGAGAATGAGCAAGTTCTTTGGGGCTTTATTTCTCGCTATGCTAAAGATGTAAATGCACAAACTTATCCAGAACTTGATCAGTTGGTAAAATTTGCCATTAAATATTTTGATGTTTTTGTAAAACCAAACAAAAAATTTCGAAATCCTGATGAAATTGAGCGCTCAACACTGGTGAATATCGATGCAAAATTAGCAAGTTTGCCTGAAAATGCTGATGAAAATACACTTCAAAATGCGCTTCTTGATGTTGCTCGTTTAATAGAACGTTATCAAGATCATAGCAGAAAAAGTCCTGAAGGGGGGCCTGGTGTTTCAAATGTTTTTTTTCAAATGTTGTATGAGGTTCTTTTAGGGCAAGAGCGAGGACCGCGGTTAGGGTCATTTATTGCGCTTTATGGAGTTAATGAAATGCGTGCACTCATTGCTGAAACGCTTGCGCGGCCTGTGGGGGAATAATGGAAAAGAGAGCGCAAGAAGTAAAGCGGCGTCGCACATTTGCTATTATTGCTCACCCTGATGCGGGGAAAACAACGCTAACAGAAAAACTTTTGTTGTTTGGTGGTGCTATTCAGCTTGCTGGTGAGGTAAAGGCAAAAAAAGACCGTATTCAAACTCGCTCTGACTGGATGAATATTGAACGTGATCGCGGTATTTCTGTTGTAACATCAGTGATGACGTTTGAATATGAAAATCACATCTTTAATTTATTAGATACTCCAGGCCACGAGGATTTTGCGGATGATACGTATCGCACTCTCACGGCTGTTGATAGTGCTATTATGGTACTGGATGGTGCACGCGGAATTGAGCCTCGAACACTAAAATTATTTGAAGTGTGTCGAATGCGGGATATCCCTATTGTGACTTTTGTGAATAAAATGGATCGTGAAGCATGTGATCCTTTAGAAATTTTAGATGAAATTGAAGAAAAGCTCGCGCTTGATACTGCACCAATTACATGGCCTATTGGTGCGGGAAAGAACTTTGTTGGAACCTTGGATATTCACCATGATCGTTTTCGTCAACGAGATGATGAAGTAACGCAACAGATGGTTTCTGGACCCGATGAGGTCGCAAATTTGCTTCCTGAAAACCAGCGCGCATCTTTTATTGAAGGCGTAAACCTTGCCCGCACTGCTTGTAAAAATTTTGATCTTCAAGCTTTTCGTGAAGGACATATGACACCAGTCTATTTTGGTTCTGCCTTACGAAATTTTGGTGTCCGTGATTTGATCAACGCGTTAGTCGATTTTGGTCCAAGTCCCCGTGATCAGGTAGCAGATCAACGCAATGTTGTGGCTACTGAACCTAAAATGACAGGATTTGTTTTTAAAATTCAAGCCAATATGGATCCCAATCATCGTGATCGTATTGCATTCTTTCGGGTGTGTTCTGGAACACTTGAGCGTGGTATGAAGATAAAATTAGTACGGACAGGAAGACCGATGACACTTTCAACGCCACAATTTTTCTTCGCGCGTTCACGTCAAATTGTCGATCAAGCCTATGCTGGCGATATAGTCGGCATTCCAAATCACGGAACTTTGCGTATTGGAGATGCTCTCACAGAGGGAGAAGATATTTTCTTTAAGGGGATGCCTAATTTTGCGCCAGAAATTTTGCGTCGTGTTTGTTTAGCCGATCCGATGAAAGCAAAAAAACTTAAAGAAGCTTTGCAACAAATGGCTGAAGAAGGGGTTGTACAATTATTTACCCCCGATGATGGATCTCCTGCTCTTATTGGTGTTATTGGTGCTTTGCAAATTGATGTTGTAAAGGAACGGCTTAAAGTAGAATATGGTTTGCCAGTGAGCTTTGAATCAACGCGTTTTAGTATATGCCGTTGGATTTTTGCAGAGAGCAAAGATGAGTTGCAAGAGTTTCTGGCCAATCACCGATCTTCTATTGCGCATGATCTAGAAGGTGATCCAGTTTTTTTAGCAGAAAATCATTTTTCATTGAATTATGAAGCAGAACGGGCGCTGAAAATAAAATTTGCAACTTTTAAAGATTATCAAATACGATCTGAATAAAGAGATATCTTTTTTGCGAAAAAAGAATGTTCTTAACAAAGTTAAACAAAAGAGAGAGGAGAGAACCTCTCTTCTTTATAAAAAATCATTATGGGCAGATTTAACGAAGACCGTTTCTAATCCATTCAGAAATGCGTCCTTTAGGAGCGGCACCAACCATATTTGATGAGACAGTTCCATTTTTAAACATCAATAAAGTTGGAATTGAGCGTACTCCATATTTGGTAGCCAATTCTGGATTTTCATCAATATTTATTTTGGCAATTTTAACTTGGGTATGCATTTCTGTCGAAATTTCATCTAAAATCGGAGCAACCATTTTGCAAGGACCACACCACTCTGCCCAAAAATCGACCACAACAGGGGTGGAAGAAGTGAGAACTTCACTTTCGAAGTTGCTATTATCAACTTTTATACATGTCATTGATTTATCCTTTATGTTTACTTCTATACATCGGTATGATGGTGACTTATATCAAGTTATTGTAAAGATAAATTATAGAAAGCTTTTTGGGAAAGAGTTTTCTTGATTTATAAGGCAACTTCACTAAGAAGTACATCGAGTCTTTCAGGGTTAAGTTTAAAAAATTTTGCTTCTTTGCTGTAAATAAGAATGGCTTGGATATCTTTTTCGGGATGAATAGTTTGCAGTAATTTTCGATAAAGAGCCATTTGCAGCAAATAGCGTGGTGTGATAGAAGCTTCATCTTCAGGTGGTGTTCCAGTTTTAAAATCGGCAAAAACAACACTATTTTGTGTGATATATAAACGATCAATTTGACCAGAAACTGCTTGTTCTTTTCCACCAATTTTTACAATGCCCATCAAAGAAACTTCAGCGCGTGAAAGATCAGAGAAAAGAGGTTTGAGATACGGATTATCTAAAATTTGCCAAACATGACGCAGCGCATCTTCTCTTTGGTTCTCATGCCAGTGAGAGGCTTTGGTGTTGAGATAGTTTTGAGCATAATCTTTGCGACTTTGGGGGGCGCAGTCTGGCAGATATTGTAGCAGTCGGTGCACAAGATTTCCATATTCAATAGAAAAAGCTCTGTTGGTATTTTTTTCTCCTAAAACAGGTGAAGTGCTGAGTTGTTTTTGATTAGGGAAGAGAGCAATATCAGATTCAATAGAAAGGCTAGCGATAGAAGGCTTTAACGGTTTTGGTAAAGCGGGTTCTGTTGGTACTTTATGAGAGAAAAAATCGGGCAAAGGTGGGAGCGTTTGACTTTTGTCTGTACAGGTTGTTTCTTGGTTTATGGGTGTAGAAGAAGAAGGTGTGATGCAATAGCGCCAAGCTGTAATATCTTCCGCAGAGTCTTCTATAGGAATTGCGTGCGGTGTGAGAGCTTTTTTTACTAACTGTATCCATGTATTAGGGGAGGTTCGTATACCGTTGTATCCGCAAATAAACAATCGGTCTTCGGCACGTGTCATCCCTACATAAAGAAGACGTCTATATTCTTCTTCTGCACGCTCTTTTAAATGCAAAAGCGCTTTTTCAGAAAGTTTTGTATTAAATTCTGCGTTGGGATGCCAAATAAAACCCTGTTGATCGCTCAATTTTGAATTGCACAAAGGGACGTTAAGCAAGTGTGGTGCATGTTGAGGATGCCAGATTGCACTACCAGGATCAATCAGAAAAACAATCGCAGCTTCCAATCCTTTAGCAGCATGAACAGTCATGATCCGGACTTCTTCGTGATTTTGATCAAGTTCACGTTTAATTTCTGGTTCACTTTCGCTTAATATTTCCAAAAAAGCTTGTAACCCTGGTAAGCCAGTTTTTTGAATAGTAAGTGTGTAATCCATGAAAGCATCAAGCACGTCATTTGCTTCAGATCCTAAGCGAGCCAAAATTTTTTGTCGCCCCTTATCATTGTTAAGAATATGGCTATAAAATTCAAAAACTGGTATTTTATCAACTAAAGCACGATAATCACTTAAATGCTCAAAGGCGTCTTTAAATGGCTTATACGATGGTGCGTGCATACTAAGACTTTGCCAAAGTGATCCTGTACGCTGCGCTGCAAGTTGGTAAAGTTCATCTTCTGTAAGCGCAAAAAGTGGGCTTTTTAAAACACAAGCAAGAGAAAGATCATCTTGTGGCTGTAAAACAAAACGTGCAAGTGCCATTAAATCACGTATACTAATATGATTTGTGAGCTGTAAACGATCAGCACCTGCTACGGGAATACTGCGTAATTTAAGCGCACGGGAAAGGGCAGAAACAAATTGATCACGTTTACGAACTAAGACCATAATATCACTAGCGCGCAATAAACGTCCTTTCGCTGGAAGCATTTCTCCTTTGTGTAGCCAATCTGCAATGGTTTCAGCGATTTTTTCTGCTAAGCGGATTTCAGGTGTATCTAAATGATCAACAGTTAAATGCCAATCATCAGGAAGTTCATTTGTTTCTTTGGAAATAGCATCCCATAAAATAACATCACCAGGGCTATGGACGCGAATAGCTTCGTGCACAGTTTTTGTGTTCTCTGCTGAGAGTCCTTTATAATTTTCCGGTGTTTCAAAGACAAGATCAACGCTTTTTAGAACATCCGCTGTAGAGCGAAAAGAATAATTCAGTTGTACTTTTTCAAATTTCTGTTTCACTTGCTGCGCTTTTTTTTGAATTATTCTTCCATTTGCAGCAAAATTTTCTGGTACAGCACCTTGAAAAGAATAAATGGACTGTTTTTCATCTCCAACAGCAAAAAGAGTACGTATATTTGTGCGTTGACTGTGACCTGTAAAAAACTCTTCGGCTAAAAGTTGAATAATTTTCCATTGCTCAGGATTTGTATCTTGTGCTTCATCAAGCAAAATATGGTCAAGACCGCGATCAAGTTTATATTGCACCCATTGGCTTGCACCTTTACGCTGTAACAAGTGGAGTGTGCGTTCTATAAGGTCATCAAAATCTAACAGGCCGTTGGCCTTTTTCAAATTTGCATAGATTTTAAGATAAATGGCGCAAAGCTGAAAAGCCGCCATATTGAGTTTAACGACTTTTGCGCATTGATATTTATCTAAAAGAACTGCAAGCTGATTTTGTTTATCTTCAATCTCTTTTTGAATAAAAGGCAAAGTTGCATCTGACTTTTTAGAAGATAAACGTGAGAAATTACGGGGTTTACCCTCCGTTGTAAAATAAATATTTGAAATAATATTAATAATGTTTATTGCATCAGAGGCGACAGCTAGTTGGGAAAATTGTGCGATTACATTTTCAGCACTTTTGTTGCCATAGGTTTGATAGTGTTTAAGAGCATGGGGAGATAGCAAGGCTGTTTGTTGAATTTTTTTCAACAGTAGTTGATGCGTTTCATCGTCCGCTAAATTAAAAAGCGCACGCAGCTCTTTTTCTCCATTTTCAGACAGAATAAAAGTTAAAAAATGAGACAGTTTATGTTGCTTTTGGGTTGCTTCATCTAACAATTGAGAAAAAGCACTTTCACTGATAACTTCAAGAAGTTGTTTCAAAACTGACTGTGCATCATTGCGCGTTAAAAGTTGGCGGCGAGCTTCTTGTAATAATTTTTTTTGATTAATATCATCAAGGAGCTCAAAATGCCCAGCAATATTGGCTTCCAACATAAATTGATGCAACAAAGATTCACAAAATGCATGAATCGTTTGAATTTTTAAGCCCCCAGGTGTTTCGAGAGCATGAGCAAAGAGTTGGCGTGCTAAGGTTAGTTTCTGCGCGTTAGCAGGTTTGTTTTCAAGACGCGATAAAGTGGCTTGGAGCTCTTCATCATTAAGTTCATTCCAACTGGAAAGTGTACGAAAAATCCGCGACTGCATAACAGCGGCAGCTGCCTTTGTATAAGTAAGGCATAAAATGCGTGCTGGAGGAGTGCCGTTTAAAAGCAAACGGATGACGCGCTCACTTAGAACGTGTGTTTTTCCAGATCCTGCATTTGCAGAAACCCATACGTTTGTTTTCGGGTGAGTTGCTGTTGCTTGTGCATCAAGAGCCGCTTCAGGAATGGAAAAAAAAGTCATGATTGATCTTCCTTATGAGAACCACTTGACCACTCCCATAGCCGTGCCAAATGATCATAGTCGCTTTCATATGGCTTTTGTAAGGGAACGGCGTGTGAAAGGTAGCCTTGTTGTGGATTTTGGTAATATTCCATTAATGAAATAAGATGTTCCCATGCTTTTTCGCCGAGATTGATTGCATTTTTCTGATCTTTTGCTTCTTTGTCTGAAAGAACTGATTGAGATTTTATTTCCCCTTTTTTATTAAGGGGGATGTAAAATAAATTTGACAGGGTAAAATCCTGAAAACCTGTAAAGGCTCCTTGCATTAACAAAGCTGTTTCTAATGCTAATTGTGGAAAAAGTAAGTTTCGAACTTGTTTTGATGAGGGGGGCGTATTGGTTTTAAAATCAAGAATTTCAACTATTTTTCCTGGCAAAACATCAATACGGTCAGCACGCCCTGAAAGAGTTACACCTGTTGTGCCTATGGGTATTTTTTTAGATGTTACTTCGACATATCGTTCTCGGAATCCAAGGTTTCTTTCCCATTGGATAAAAAATGGAGCAAAATTTTCAAAAATGGTCCACCAAATTGCTTCAGTATCGCAAGACAAATTTAATTTATTAAACTCTTCACGTCCAATAGCCAAAAGTGCATCTAATGCGTTTGTAGCATTGGGATTTTTTATTTTTGTGCAAAAAGCAGCAAGAATAGCATGATAAAGCGTTCCGCGTTCAGCAGAAGAAGGGTCATGAATGAGAGCTTTAAGCGGTTTGAGACGTAGAATTTTTTTTGCATAAATGGCATAGGGGTCATATCGTAGCGTTTCTATTTCAGTAACCGAAAAATGGCGTGGACGTATTTCAAGGGGTGGGACAGGGCAAGGGCGCTGCGCGTGAGCAATGAGTTTTGTACTGTCAAGTGTTTTTGCCCAATGAAGCAAAATTTCACCTCGTGTACAGATTTGCTTCCAAACCTGTTTTCCTACAACCGTTTCTAGGCGTTGTAGCCAACGTGAAGGGATAGAAGGAGCATGATTGACCCGTTTAGCTCGACTCATCACAACTTTATTCATTCCCATAGCCCATTGAAAATCATGTGCAGAAAGGCCAATGCGGTGTTCTGGTGGTTCAAGAGTTAGCATCATTTTCATTGGTCGTGATAAAAAGGCATCATTGCGGGTTGTTATAGGCCATGATCCCTCATTAAGACCACCGATAATTATTGTATCAACGGTTTGCAAACGTGATTCTAAAGCACCCCAGATGAACAATCGTGGATGTCCTCCAGGAGGAGGCGTTACGGAACGGGTTGCTATAAGAGCTGAAAACATAGCAGGCCATTCGTGCAGATGAAATTTTAATCCTGATTGATCACTCACCAATTCACACAAAAAAGTTGATAAGGCTTGCCCCGCTTCATTTTCATAAAGATTGACAAGAGAATTGTTTTCATTACATCCAAAATTTTCAAAAACCTCAACAGTTGCTATTGCTGCTTCATTGATGGTGCATTCCTTTTGTTGTTTCATGAGAGATGTTAAAGGTTTAACAGCTTTAACTAAGAGATGACAAAGTAGGCGTGCTTCTTCGCTTTTGTGTTGATCAAAGGTGTTGTTACTATTGTGGAGATGTGTTTTTACCCATGTTTCAAAAAATTGATCACACTCGCAAATATTGATACGGCCAGTGCTTCCACGAAGAACAAAGAGTTCAAAATTTTCTACCATTTTGCGGAAGTGATGACGATTTTGTCCAAGTGTTGTGAGTGGATGTTTGAGGAGGGAAAGAAAAGCAATTGGATCATTAGGTTGAAAGATACTTTCTAAAAGAAGCCGTAACAGGGTTGAAGGTAGTGTTTGCGCAAGAGGTATTCCTCCTGAATCATTTGCTTCAATTCCAAATCTCTGTAATTCCGCTACAACTCGACGTGCTAAATTACGATCATTTGTAATAAGAGCTGCGGTTTTTTTAGGCTCTTCAATAGCATTGCGTAATGCAACAGCAATAGTAAGAGCTTCTTCTCTCTCATTTATGGCTTCAATGAGTGACCAATTTGCACAAAGGTTTTCATAATCATCGCGTACAATTTGTGCCCACAGATCTGTTGTAGAGACTGGCCGGAATGCTTCTGATAAGAGAGCTGAACGTCTTTTTTGTGTCGCACTTTGTTGTCCAATTTCGCGAACATGAATGCGGGAACATTTCATGAGAGATAAAAGTTTTTTTAAATGATATTGAGGATGGCTAAAGACATTGTCTGCATGATCGGAAAAATCAGAAGTTGTTTTTTTCTCATTGGTTGAGCCTAATGCATTCCATTGTGCTTCATCCATATGAAGATCAAGACCTGGAAGAACAACGGCTCCTTTTGGTAGATAGGAAATGACCTTTAAAAGCTGTGCTACTGCGGGAATAGAGCCCGTTGCACCGGCAGCAATAATAGGTTTACTGGGGTTTGTGCGGCATAAAGTTTCCGCGTGTATTTTGAGTATTGTATTGCGCCATAAAACCGGATCGCTTCGTTGTTTTTCTTGTAAAATTTGCGGCCAGCTCTGGGTAACGATAGTGAGAAAATTAAGTGTTATTTGCCACCATTCAGCAACCATGTCAGGTGCAATTTCTTTAAGCTTTGACCAATCTGCTGCTTTGGTTTCAATTTCATCCATCAATTGCGCTAAATCTTGAGCAAGCCAAATTGCATCCGCAGTGTGAGCAGGAATAAGAACATCTTCCGTACCAAACATGGCACGCAGATGGTCAGGCAAATTTTCACGCCAAAAACGAATGAGGCGCGCTAAAAGCAGAAGGCGTTCACTTTCTCCAATAGGAGGGTTTAGGGCGCTGGTATGGTTTTCGATAAAAAGGAAGCTATTTTCGTCTAGATCTCCTAAGGGGCGAATGGTCGGCAAAAAGGTTGATTTCTTGTCACTTCTTTCAGAAAAAGCTACACGCAAAGCGCGAGCAGCACGGCGTGTTGGAACATAAATAATAGTATCGGTAAGAGCAGTTTGGATATCTCCATTTGGCGCAAAGTTATCAATAAGAGCACCAGAAAGCAGTGCATCAACAAAGTGAGGTAAAAAAGCAGTTCCTGAAGAAATAGAAAAAACACGTGGTTTATGGGTCATGTTGTCTCGTTTGAGATTCGTGGAAAATATTTCATCTTATTGATTGTTTACATTGTTTCTACTGTAATAAAGTTTTTATGAAAGGAAAAAGTAAAAAGAAATATCTGTGCATTAGAATTTTGGCTTTGGCTTATAAAAAATATTAAGATACATCATATAACTTGACATTGCACAGAAATATAAAAAAACTTTCTGATACTTTTCAGAAAAAAATTGGCTACGGTTTATTGTATAGTTCAAATAGGCAATATAAGGAGCAAATGCTAAGTTTTAAAAGGCTTGAGATTTGCAAGCATATTGGAAATTATTGAATAGTAATAAACAAGGGACTTACCGTGCCGTTTATATGCTGTGTGGTGCAATATGAAAATGTTCTTTACATACTACATCGTTTTCATAAGAAATCAGCTCGTAACATTGCAATACTTAAGCAGCTGATTTTGTAAGTAATATCCGTTAATTTTCATCGAATTTTTTGGAAAATAAACAGTTATGTACTTATTTAATATTCTGCAGCAATGGATTGCTTTTGTGAAAAAAGTTTTGCAGAAATTTATAGTGAAGACATTTATCCTGCTTTTGAAAGGAGACCCATTTCTTGATAAAAGCTTTGTAAAGGCGCAAGCATTGGATGTGAAAGATTCCGAGCAAGATAATCTTGCATATGAGGTAGATATTTAAGATAAGATGATTTTCCATCGCGCTGGTGAAGGCGTACAAAAACCCCTAGAATCTTCGAAGCTCGTTGGGCACCTGCAAAGGCATAAAGTTTCCGTAGTTCGCCTTCATCAAAAGGTCGTGGCGCTTGATGGCGTGCATTGCAATAGGCGTCAAGAATTTTTGCTTCAAGTGTTTTTGGAATAAACAGGCGTGCATCTTGTGCTAAAGAGACGAGGTCATAGGCTGTAGGGCCTTTTAAGCCATCTTGAAAATCGAGTAGACCAATGCGGGCTCTTCCTTCTTTATGTGCACGCCAAAGAATATTGGGTGAATGATAATCACGCATAACAAAGGTATTTTCTCCTTTGGTTAGGCTATCAAGATAGGGTTTCCAACAAGTGAAAAAAGCTTTACGCTGTTTTTGATCCAAGGTTTTTTGTGTTTGAAAGGGTAAATACCAGTCTAGCAATAAAGAGAGTTCTGTTTGTAGTGCTTGGCAATCATAGGAGGGAATTTGAAGCAAAAATGTTGCAAATTGTTTTTCGGAAGGCCACGATTTTTGGTGGAAGGAAGCAAGCAATTCGCTACAGGCGATGTAACGTTCTTCCATAGGATTACCGCTTTGGTCTAAAAGTCCTTCACATCCAAAATCTTCTAAAATCAAAAGACCTTTTTCAAAATCTGCGACGAAGATATGAGGAGCAGAAAATCCACTGTCTAAAATGAGCTGATTAATTCCTACAAATTGACGGATATCTTTTGCTAGGTGTGCCATTGTTACGTAAGAAAGATCTTCTTTTTGTTCCATCTGCATGGTTAGTGCATCCATGAGAACTTCTTGATGTTGCCCATCATCTAGAAGTTCATAGGTGCGTGCGGAAGCATCACCAGCCAAAAAACGACGATGAACGTGACCGCGTTCATGAGTTTTTAAAAATGCGCGAATTGCAAAAGATCGCTGGAGGTGTTCAGTAGAGTGTTGTGCTGATGTGAGCGTCACATAACGTCCACAATCTTCATATTGTAAAGTGAGTGCAAAGGTAGCTGGTCCTAAAAGATCAGCACCTTTTTCTGGCCATTCAATGAGTAAAATGCCTTTTTCACGTGCTTCATAAAGGCCTAATTCATCAATTTCTTCTGCCATAGAAAGGCGATAAAGATCGGCATGAATAATTTCAAATTGTGGAAGTTGATAGCTTTGAGTAAGAGTGAAAGTAGGACTTGGGACATCAAGAGTATTATCGTTGGCAAGTGTGTGGATGATTGTACGTGCGATGGTTGATTTTCCTGTTCCAAGATCGCCTTGCAGCGTCACAAGATCACCCGGTCTTAAAGAAAGAGCTAAATCTTGCGCAAAAAGCCTCGTTGCTTCTTCATTTTCAAGAAAAAAACTAAAATGCATTAAAAGTTCCATGAAATGGATAAGAAAAGATTTTGTAATAATAAAAAGATAGGGTTAAAAGATCTTATCTCCTTTGGAAATCGGGAAAAAGCATTTAACCGTTGTTCCTTGTCCTGTACCAGTAAAAATTTCAACGTATCCACCATGAAGTTCAACAAAGCTTTTAACAAGTGAAAGACCAAGACCCGCTCCCGCACGTCCACCATGATGTGAATGGGAAGAGAAACGTTTGAAAATACGATCAAGGATATCTTCTGGAATATCGGATCCTTCATTGTGAACACTGAAAATGATGTTATCATTTTGTTCGTCGGCACAAAATTCAATCGTGCTTGCTTCCGTTGCGAAATTAATAGCATTACTAAGTATGTTCACAAAGATTTGATGTAAACGTGTTGCATCAGCAGAAATAAAATTTAAGGAAGGAGAAATTTGTTGTAAAAGCGTAATATAACGTCCGTTAAGGCGCTCTTCTACACGTGTTACTGCCTGCACCATAGCATCGGCAATATTAATCGATTGTATGTCCAGCTCCATGATGCCTGCATCAAGTGTTGCAAGGTCAAGAATATCATTAACAATATTCAAAAGGGTACCTGATTCTGAATGAATATGCTCAAGATATTCCTGTTGACGTTCATTGATAGAGCCAAAAATTTGATCGCGTAAAATATCGGAAAATCCAATAATATTAGTGAGAGGTGTACGCAATTCATAGGAAACATGTTGGACAAATTCATTGCGCAAACGATCGGCACTCTCTAAAGCTTCATTTTTTTCTTGAAGAGCACGCGCGACATGAACAGTGTCCGTAACGTTAACAAAAGTAAGCATTGTTTGTCCATTGGGAAGCGGAACCAATGTATAGTCAATAATCATTCCATTTATGAGATCCATACGACCTGAATGTGTGTCACGTTTTTCAACAAACCCCGTAATGAATTTGCAAAACTGATCCCATTCTTTCCCTACAGTTAAGTTTGAGCAATGGCTTTGTAATTGTGTAATATGAGTACCTTCTACTAGTAAATTATAGGGAAGAGACCACAATTTTGATAAGGCTGGATTTGATAAACGAAGGCGTCCATCAGTACCAAAAACTACCACTCCTTCGGAAAGTTTATCAAGTGTCTCACCTTGTATTTTAATGAGTGTATTATAACGTCGTTCAAGATCAATATTTTCTGTCAGATTTTCATAAAGCCAAGTGACGCCTCCTTGTGGGTGAGGGCTGGAAATGACACGCACTGTGCGTCCATCTGTAAGATTCCAAATTTGTTGATTCGATTCTGCTTGCCGATAAGCTTTTAAAAGCTCTTCTTTCCACGTGCGCCAATCAGGGTGCTCACCAATGAACCCTTTTTCACGTAAATGTTCAAGAAGCAATCCATGGCTTGGTCCACTTTCCAGAAAAGAGCTCTCTAACGGCCATAAAACTTTAAAAGCATGGTTGCAGAATTTTAATTTTTGGTTGGTGTCAAAAATTGCTACAGCTGTTGAGATTTGATCAAGTGTTTCACAATGGCTCTGGAGAACGCGTCTCATTTCATTGGAAAGATTTTCATATGCGCTGTCATCACGAGCAAAAGCTGCCATTCCTTCTTCTGTTGTAATACGTGTGAGATGAAAACGGTGCCGTTCTCCATCAATTACTGTATGAACGTGCTCTTGAAAAATTGTTTCTTTTTCATTTGTTTTTGATTGTGTTGTTTCATTGAAAAGATCAATCGCTTCATGGCTATTTTCTTGAAAGCCCGTCATTTCTTTAAAAGCACGATTAATAAAGAAAACTTTCCCTTTACAATCTCGTATCCATACCGGTTCTTGAATACAATCAAGAAGATTACGCTGCATTCTTAGTTCTGTAAGGATTCGGGCTATATCTTTCTGTAAACGAGCGTTTTCACTCTGCTGTGTTGAGATATCTTGAAAACGCGCAATGGCTGCTGTTCCTGCAATTATACCTGTAACTTGTAACAACGTGTTGTTTGTAGTGGTAATAGAAAGTTCAAAGGGGTGACATTTACAACGCAATTGAGTTAATGCATAATCAAGCTCCCTCAGGGAAGTTTCTTCAAGCCAGAGTCTAAAATGCTGGAAATCTTGCTGATTAATTCCTGCTTTTTGCAATGAGGGAATGTTACCAACTACACGTGGTGAGGCTGTTGGGTTTTCCCAAATAAGAAGGTATTGTCCTGTTTCCTCTAGAAGCCATTCATAATGCTTAAGTTTTTCAGAAAAATTTGCTTGAATTATTCTCAAGGATTTCCATGAAACTTTTTTTGCGTACATAATAACTGCCATGCACGTAAGAAGTGAGGCACAGGAAACTCCTCCGCTGAGTGCTAAAATAAGCCATGGACCACTTGGCAAAGTAAAGTGAAATGGTAGATGCATTGTCAATGGCTGAGCAACAGCGCGCGTTGGAGACAAAAGGGAAAGAAGGCAAAAAACATCAATACAGATTTGGATCATTTTTTGAGCTTTTTCTTTGGGGGCATAGTCACCAAAGCTGAGCACAGCGCATTTTCCTTTTTTCTTTTAATCCAAGAAAACGTTTTAATAACGGTAATGATCTGGTTTATAGGGGCCTTGTGGCGTGACTCCAATATATGCAGCTTGTTCTTCTGATAAAATGCTTAATTTTATTCCTAGCCGATCAAGATGAAGGCGTGCAACTTTCTCATCAAGATGTTTGGGCAAAACAGTGACTTCATTTTTATAATTTTCCGCACGGGTAAAAAGTTCAATTTGCGCTAAAACTTGATTAGTGAATGATGCTGACATGACAAAAGAAGGATGACCTGTGGCATTGCCGAGGTTTAGCAAACGCCCCTCAGATAACAAAATTATACGC
This sequence comes from Bartonella sp. B12(2025), assembly GCF_053795135.1. Taxonomy (NCBI): domain Bacteria; kingdom Pseudomonadati; phylum Pseudomonadota; class Alphaproteobacteria; order Hyphomicrobiales; family Bartonellaceae; genus Bartonella; species Bartonella sp. B12(2025). The sequence continues at coordinate 1,470,215 of NZ_CP200031.1, forward strand.
TTTCCATCGGGAAAGGTTATCATATCCACTTGTGGTTTAATATTTGTCCATGGCAAATTTCTAAGAGCTGATACTTGAATTTCATTGTCAAAATGACCAATGTTTCCGAGGATACACATATCTTTTACTTGTCGCATATGATCCAAGCAGACAACATCTTTATTGCCAGTTGTAGTTATGATAATGTCAGCACTAGAAGCTGCATCCTCTAAGGTAACAACTTCATAACCATCCATGGCGGCTTGAAGTGCACAGATTGGGTCAATTTCTGTCACTTTAACGCGTGCTCCAGCGCCTGAAAGAGACGCTGCTGAACCTTTACCCACATCACCATAACCGCAGATAATGGCTGTTTTGCCAGCTATCATTACGTCTGTTGCGCGGCGGATACCGTCTACTAACGATTCTCTACATCCATATTTATTATCAAACTTTGATTTTGTAACGCTATCATTGACATTAATAGCAGCAAAAGGCAAAAGCCCTTCCTTTTGTAATTGATAAAGACGGTTTATGCCCGTTGTGGTTTCTTCACTTATACCTTTGATTGCTGCGCACTGGCGTGTGAAAAATTCTGGTGTTGCATCCATACGTTTTTGGATTTGTTTGAAAAAAAATTCTTCTTCCTCTGTTTTGGGATGTAACAAAATATCTTTATTTTCTTCTGCACGGCACCCCGTTAAAATGTAGTTTGTAGCATCAGCGCCATCATCCAATATAAGATTGGAGAAGTTGCCATCAGGCCATTGAAAAATTGCATCTATATAAGTCCAATATTCTTCAAGCGTTTCACCTTTAACTGCGAAGACAGGAGTACCTGTAGCCGCAATAGCTGCTGCAGCGTGATCTTGTGTAGAAAAAATATTGCTAGAACTCCACCGCACATCGGCGCCAATTGCTTTTAAGGTTTCAATTAAAACAGCAGTCTGAATGGTCATATGCAATGAACCAGAAATGCGCGCTCCGCGTAAAGGTTGATTAGAGGAAAACTCTTTACGACAAGCCATCAAACCAGGCATTTCTGTTTCGGCAATATCAAGTTCTTTGCGGCCATAGGCAGCAAGCGCGATATCTTTGACAACATAATCTTGAACTGCCATTTTTTTCCTTCAAAATTAATTTTTTTGAAACGGTAGGAGAAATTACAAAAAAATGCAAGTAGTAGAAAGACTTCTTTATATGAAAAATTCTTTTCAAGCTTCGATAAATTTATGCAACAAACACGCAGTTATGTAATATCTAAGTGATGATGTTACTGACAAGATATAGAGAGGGACTCATAAAAACTCTATTGAGTGAAAAAGCTTATCAATATTTGTTGCTTTTTGAACTGTAAGGATGGCAAGGCGGTAAAGGTGGTAAAGAAGACTGTTACGAGATTATGTTTTCTGAAAAAGAGCGAGGAAACAATATAAATTTGCCAACATGGTTACTATTCTTTTTATAAAGTAGAAATCTCATTCGGTTACAAAAGAACGCGTGCTAAGCTGATAAATTTTTGGAAAATTGACCTTGTGGACGGAATCGCCATAGATAACTTGGCAAGATAGCAGGCATTGCTTTGGGAGTAATCCCTATTCCCTCTAAAGTGTATCCATTTTCGATAGCTTCTTGAGAGACAACATTATCCACTTGCAGGAAGCGTATCTGATCAGCCGTTATGAGTGTTGGCAAGAGAGGCAATTTACCTATAATTCCGCAAAGACTGCCAATCAAGAGTCCGGCAGAAAGAGGCACGGATAGAATTGGTTTTTTACGCTGAATGATTTTTAATATATTTTCAAGGATATCCTGAAATGTGAGAATTTGGGGACCACCGAGATCATAGATTTTTCCAGAGACGATCTGTTTTTCTAAAGCACGCACAACAAATTCAGCGATGTCACCAACATATACGGGTTGCAATTTTCTTTGTCCACCTCCAAAAAGGGGCATGATCGGTAAAAAACGTGATAGATTTGCTAAGGTGTTAAAAAAACAATCCTCTGGCCCAAAGATAACTGATGGCCGCATAATAATTGCTTGAGGATGCTTATTATGAACGATTTTCTCACTCATAGATTTGACGCGTGCATAAAGGAATGCGGCGTTTTGGTTGGCTACAAGTGCTGACATATAAATGAGTGGAATATCAGCTTCAGCTGTTAATTCAGAAACATTTTGTGCACCATCAATTTGCGTACTTTTAAAGTTTGATTGGCTTGCTTGTGTTAAGCTACCAGGAAGAAACACCGCACCATCTGCTCCAATCAACGCACGTGCAACAGAGGCGCGATGCTTGATATCAGTTTGAAGCATCTGAGTTTGTCCTACTTCTCCGATTTGTAGCATATAATAAGCTTTTTGCGGACAACGAACAGCGATGCGAACGCGATAACCTCGTTTGGTTAAAGTTTCAACGACATGTCGTCCCACAAAACCAGAGCCGCCAAAAACAGTAATAAGTTTAGGATGTTGATAAAGTGCACAATCAAGTTGCATGACAAAAAAATCTATCTTTCAAAGCTCTATGAATCGCTGACTCCTAACATGGTGGTGTTTTATTGTCACGTAAAATCTCGCCCGCAAGATAAAGGGAACCACCAATAAGGACAAGAGCCTCTCTATGCTCTGAATTAATTCTATGTAAAGCATCGTGTAGATGAGCTTGAGGGTTGGCAAAGAGCCCTACTTTTCGGGCTGATTCAGCTAAAATCTTCGGACAAATGCCTGCATCGTTGTGGACCAATGGAATTGTATACACTTTATCTACAAGGTTGGCTAAAGGACGAAAATAACCGACAGTATCCTTGGTTTTAAGCATGCTAGCGATCATAATAAGAGGACGGTTTGTTTTTTTTCTCCATTGGGTAAGTTCTGCTGCAAGAGCTTTTCCAGCAGCGGGGTTATGGCCACCATCTAGCCATAAATCAATGCTGGGAGAAAGTTGATTAACCAAATGTCCATGAGTAAGATGTTGCATCCGTGCTGGCCAGGAAATATTTTTCAAAGCGTGGCTTATTGCTTGTTCTGAAAGCCGAAAACCTGCTTGATAAACTGCTTCAAGAGACGCTCCAGCATTGGCAATTTGATGGGCTCCAATAAGGTTAGGAAGTGGAAGATCCATGAGACCTTGATTGTTTTGAAATACCATACGTCCATGTTCTGTATAGCTTTGATAGTCTTGGTTAAATAGGGAATAGGGTGCTTTATTTTTATCCGCTAGGCTTACTAAAGTAGAAATGGTTTTCTCATGATTTTGCTTACCGATAACCACTGGAACTGCTGGTTTAATAATTCCCCCTTTTTGAAAAGCGATTTGAGCAATTGTATTTCCAAGAAAGTTCTCGTGATCATAATCAATAGGCATAATAAGAGATAAAGCTGGTTTGTTAATCACGTTTGTGGCATCAAAACGTCCTCCTAATCCAACCTCTAAAATTACAACATCAGCTGGATGTGTACTAAATAGCATAAAGGCTGCTGCTGTGAAAACTTCAAAAATAGTAATCGGTTCTTGACGATTTACTTTTATAACTTCACGAATTACTTCCGCTAGTTGGCTCTCTGTAATAAGTTTGCCGCCTCCTTTTTGACCGAGTCGACAGCGTTCATTCCAGTTGACTAGATGAGGTGAGCTGTATACATGAACGCAATAGCCTGCACTTTCCAAAAGAGCGCGACAAATAGCTGAAGCAGATCCTTTGCCATTTGTTCCAGCAATGTGAATGACAGGTGCAAGCTTTAAATGTGGATTGCCAAGGCGTTCTAAAAGGTGAAGAATACGGCCTAAAGAAAGGTCAAATTTTTTCGGATAGCTTTTCAGTAAATCATCTATCATCCTCTGTACGTGGCTTTTTTCCATAGTTTAAGAAGTTTCTTTTTCAAAAAGCGATGCTTGAGAATTTGTTTGGGATAAATTGGAAGGGCTAACAGCTGCAGGATGTTTCATCATTAAGCGTAGAAGCCGTGCAATGGTAGCTTTCATTTCTAGACGCGATACAACCATGTCAATCATGCCATGTTCGAGTAGATATTCACTACTTTGAAAACCTTCTGGTAAGGTTTCGCGTATAGTTTGCTGAATCACACGTGGTCCTGCAAAACCAATCATAGCACCGGGTTCGGCAATGTGAATATCACCGAGCATGGCGTAGGAAGCAGTAACACCACCGGTAGTTGGATTGGTAAGAACAACAATATAGGGCAGTTTTGCTTCTTTTAGCATTTCAATTGCTACTGTTGTACGGGGCATTTGCATCAATGAGAGTGTTCCTTCTTGCATGCGTGCACCGCCAGAAGCGGAAAAAAGAACTAAAGGGCATTTTTTGGCAATGGCAGTATCGAAAGCTTTGATAATAGCTTCTCCTGAAGCCATACCAAGTGACCCACCCATAAAGGCAAAGTCTTGAACGGTGGCTATGATTGGTAAGCCCTCAATAGTGCCGTGCGCACTTAAGATATTGTCATCAACACCAAGTTTAGAACGATAATCTTTTAACCGGTCAATATAGCGTTTTTCATCGCGAAATTTCAAAGGATCTGTTACAACTTTTGGGTTTTCAAGAGGTGCATAAACACCATCATCAAAAAAATGCATAAGGCGATTTTTAGCGCTTATGCGCATATGGTAACCAGAACTGGGGATTACATATTGATTCATTTCCAGATCTTTATGGAAGACCATCTCACCACTTGTGGGATCTTTAATCCATAGATTATCTGGAATTTCACGGCGCCTCAATATAGAGTTAATTTTAGGACGAACATAATTTGTAATCCAGTTCATCTTTATAGCCTCTCTAAATATTATACACTTTTTGCACGATTCGAAGGAATATAGGACTTAAGTGGTCAGATTCACTTTGCCGGTTGAATAAACGAGTCTATTTAATGCTTTTACTAGTATACGTATAGCTCTAACTCCATTGTCCTTTAATTTCTTTATCTTTCTAAAGCCACAACAATCACTTGCGTTAAGAGTATTTTTTATAACAAACCTCTCAGAAGTTTTAATAACTTATGTTATCTGTCCTTTTGCTTTGATATCAAAATTTATTCTCTGCGCTGGTTTGCAAATTTCTCATTTGTTGCTGATGAAAAACTAACCATTAACACGAACAGTCTTGAAACAAAGAAATCTTAAAATTATAAAACACCAATAAAGCTAAATAGTCCATAAAAACAATGGATGTGACAATGCTATATTAACGAAACGGCCGCATCAGAGCAAGATTTTTTCAAGGGATTTCTTTGATGAAAGGAAGGAAAGCGGTCGTTTAAATAAGAATAGAAATCGAAACAAAAAACGCTCTCAACAGTTCCACATAAAAACCGTGGTATAATGAATGTGTAAAAAGCATGAGCTTCTTATTTGAATTGAAAGCGATAGGCAGAAACACAAAGTGTTCACTGCCAAGCAGGTAACCATTAATAACATAAAAAGCTGTCATATGGATATTTGGAACGAAAAACAAAATAAAAGCGATTCCATTGCCAAGAAGGATAAGAATAAAAAATTTTAAAGAAAGATGAGAGAACGCCCAAACGATAGAGTGTATCCAATAGGCTCGTTTGGATAATCTTCGTTTTCAATAATCTCAGCTGCAGAATCAATGAAAAGATCACTAATCATTGCTGTAATTAGGATAATAAAAAAGCCATCAAAAAACTAAACCAAGATTAAAAGTGATAAGCACACCTGTTCCCAACCACTCTGCCCAACCGAGTAATCCAGGAAGAAACTGAGCAATCCAAGGTAAAAAATAGGATACAAAAAGCTTGTGTACATATAGCTATAGAATGATGAGCACAACAAAAGTGATACCCAATGATATTTCAATATCATAGTGCGATATTGCGGAGCCAGAAGACACTGTAAAGCACGATAGGTAGTAGTAAAAACTATAACAGCTAAGTAAATAAAAAAACAGAAAACAAGAGATAAATGGAGAATGCTTTACATATGCGCTTGTTTCATAGAGCGCATAAGTTTTTTGATTAAGAGCAGCCAACAAAGAGAAGGAATTATTTATTCTTTGCATTCTAGAAAATTACGATAGGATTTTTCTGTAAAGCTCATGAAATGAACGGCATGCGCAAGTGATAATAAAAACCACCAATGTTGGCTACTTTACAAACAGACTGAAATATATAGAGATTTTTATCCCTTTTTGGTGGAGGAGATTGTTCTTTGTGCAAAGATAGTTGCTCAATCAATGAGAAGCATATGAATAAATACTTTTATGTGATTTGGTAAGTGAATCGCATTTTTGTTTTGTGCTATGTTTTTTAAGTATCCAACTGCCTGATGTATGATGTTTTAAAAGTTTTTTATTTTCATGTGAAATAAAGCTTCTTTCGCTTATTGATGAGTAGGGGTACGAGGGTCAAAAAATGACACAATAACCCTTGCTAATTTTTGCGCTATTTGTTGTTTGCTCATGTGTGGCCACTGTTCAATATTTTCTTTACTGACAAGACAAACTTGATTTGTATCAGCACCCATGACGCTTGTGCCATCAGCGTGAAGAGTAATATCATTAGCAAGAATGAAATTTGCTCCTTTTTCAACACATTTTTTTTGTGCATTTGCAATCATATCACATGTTTCAGCAGCGAACCCAATCACCAGTGGGGGGCGGTTTGAAGCGTGTCCAATTGTTGCTAAAATGTCAGGATTTTCGACTATATGCAAGAATGGTTGTGTTTTATGATTGCTCTTTTTGATTTTGTGTAAAGATTGTGTTTTGCTGCGCCAGTCACAAACGGCAGCAACAAAAATAGCTCCATCAGCAGGCAATGCGGCTTGAACAGCTTGTAACATTTGAGATGCTGTTTCAATATGAATAGTTTTCACTTCTCGTGGATCGGCAAGATCAACCGGTCCACAAATAAGCGTCACTTTGGCGCCCAAATGTGCAAGAGCTGTCGCAATGGCATGACCTTGTTTACCTGAAGAGCGATTAGCAAGATAACGCACTGGATCAATTGGTTCATGCGTAGGACCAGAAGTAACAATGAAATGGCGGCCAGAAAGTGGTCCTTCTTGTACGCCTAAAAGAGTCTCTGCTGAGTCTACAATTGTTAAGGGTTCACTCATGCGTCCACAACCTATCTCATTGCGCTCAGCCATTTCGCCAATTTCCGGTCCTACTATATGAACGCCATCTGTGCGCAGTTGTGCAATATTGCGAACAGTTGCTGGATGTGCCCACATGGCTGGATTCATGGCCGGTGCAATTAAGATTGGGCAGCGTGCTGCTAAAAGCACACAATCAGCCAGATCATCTCCTATGCCGTTGGCTATTTTTGCAATGCGATTGGCTGTGGCGGGAGCAAAAATAATGAGGTCAGCATTACGTGCTAACCGGATATGTCCGATATCATGTTCTTCTTTGCGTGAAAATAAATCACTATACACAGTACGACCGCTCAAAGTTTCAGCTGCTAAAGGAGTAATAAATTTTTGCGCTGCTTTTGTCATAACAATATTTAAGTGTGCTCCACGTTCTTGTAAACGACGAATCAGATCAAGTGCTTTATAGGCTGCAATACTACCACCAATAATAAGAAGAATAGATTTTGATTGCAGTGATTTCAGTTCAAGGGAGCTTGCTTGAGAGGGGCGTGTGGTTTGAGTGGTAGAATTGCTTAAAAGGCGGCGGACTTCTTCTTCCATAGAAATACCATGTTGTGCAGCGCGTATGCGCAAAAGTTCTTTAACTTCAGGTGAAAGATTACGAATGGTAATACTAGCCATAAAATAGATCCAAGAAATAAATTGATTGCAATGATTTCATTATTGGTATTTTTTAGCACATTGAACAGCTTAGAAAAGATGAAAAAGGTAAAAAGTCAGACAAATACAACAAAGCGCAATGATGAATAGGCTGTAACGGTCATAACGGTTAGTGCGACTTTGTTCGACAGAAAGTTGCTTAAGGGTGGCGGGAGAAAGATTAAATCCTGTTTCTCTCATTTGATTAAGATTTTCTTCCATACGTTGGAAATTTTGTATCAATTGCGGTGTTTTACGTGCCAGCGTAAAGAGTGCTTGCGCTCCTTCACTAAAATCTTTTGCTAGTCCTGCGGGTCCTAAATTTTTGCTAATCCATTCTCTGACAATGGGTTCAGAAGCTTTCCACATATTAAAATTAGGATCCAATGTACGGGCTACACCTTCAACGACAACCATAGTTTTTTGTAGCAGTAAAAGCTCAGGTCGTGTTTGCATATCAAATAATTCAGTGACTTCAAACAACAGTGTGAGCAACTTAGCCATGGAAATGCTTTGCGCTGATTGCCCGTGAATTGGCTCACCAATGGCACGGTTGGCTTGAGCAAAGCTCTCAATATTGTGGTGTGGAGGCACATATCCTGCTTCAAAATGGGCGCGTGCCACCCGATGGTAATCGCGGGTAATAAAGCCGTACAGGATTTCTGCAAGGAAATGCTTTTCCTTTTTACCAAGTCGCCCTGTAATTCCTAAATCAACAGCAACAATACAGCCTTTTTTATCTACAAATAAATTACCAGGATGCATATCGGCGTGAAAAAAACCATCGCGTAATGTATGGCGAAGGAAAGATTGGATAAGCGTAATTGCAAGCGCTTGCAAATCAAATCCAGCTTCTTTGAGGGTAGAAATTTCGGATATTCTTATACCATCGATCCATTCCATGGTTAAAACATTGCGTCCTGTTCGCTCCCAGTCAATTTGCGGAACCCGAAATCCTGCATCATGTCGAATATTTTCTGCCATTTCTGATATAGCAGCTGCTTCTAGCCGTAAATCCATTTCAATACGTGTGGTTTGTGCCAAAGTATCAATGACACAGACAGGACGCAGCCTTCGAGAAGCTGGTATATAACGCTCTTGTAAGTGAGCAATAAGGTAGAAACCTTTAAGGTCTTTAGCAAAACGCGTTCTGATATTGGGGCGGATGACTTTAACAGCACATTTTTTTTTATGACCGTTTCTGTCATAGTATTCAGCTGGATGAACTTGAGCAATAGAAGCGGCTGCAATAGGGGAATAAAAGTTTACGAACAAATCGTTGATAGATCGACCAAGCGAACTTTCAATTTGTGCAATAGCAGTAGTGCAGGAAAATGTTTGAACACGATCTTGTAGCTGTGCCAAATCTTCCGCGATATCACGTCCGACAATATCAGGTCTGGTAGCAAGAAATTGACCAAGTTTTATGTAAGAAGGACCGAGTTTATTGATACTATAAGAAATATTTTCAGATCGTCGCTTCTTTTTCGTTTTGCGTCGCGCTAAGGCACTTGCTATACGGTGACATAATGCCGGAAATCCTTGAAGATCATCACTAGGAAGAGCACTCAAAACGCCTTCACGTGCTAAAACCCATCCTGTGCGCATCAATTGAAAGTAAGTGGAAATTCGCGCCATTTTTAAATTTTCCAACCTGAATGCAGTGCTGCGATCGCACCCGTGAGATTGCGGTACGATACCCGCGAAAAACCGGCATGATTGATCATATGGGCAAAATCACTTTGGTTAGGAAACTTGCGAATAGATTCAACCAAATAACGATAAGCGTTGCTATCATTTGCAATGAATTGACCAAGTTTAGGAATGGCATGGAAAGACCAAATATCATAAATTTTATCGAGCAGAGGCATCTCGACATTTGAAAATTCTAAGCATAGAAAACGTCCACCTGGTTTTAAAACACGAAAAGCTTCTCTAAGAGCTTTGTCAATATGAGGCACGTTGCGGATTCCAAAAGCAATTGTGTAAGCATCAAAGCTTTGATCTTCAAAAGGCAGATGTTCTGCGTTGGCTTCAACAAAGTTTATCAGAGGGGCGAGACCATTTTTTTGTGCGCGCTTTTTTCCGACGCTGAGCATTGAGCCATTAATATCAAGCACTGTAGCATGAGCTTTTTGGTGTGAAGCATTAAGAATGCGAAAAGCGATATCACCTGTACCGCCAGCTACATCAAGAACCTTCCAATTGGAACGTGCTGGTGGAGAAAGCCATGTAACCATAAAATTTTTCCACAAACGGTGTAGCCCTAATGATAAGATATCATTCATCTTATCATAGTTTTCGGCGACAGAGTGAAACACATCATCAACCATAAATTGTTTTTGTGTTTCATCAACTCTTGTAAAGCCAAAAGAATGCTCCATTCCACCTTTGGCTCCTACGCGTTCTGTTTCAGCTGTCATATGCATGACCTTTCTTATTTTTATTTTATCGTAAATGAAGGATAGAGGGAATGTTCAAATACGAAAAAACAACGTATAAAACTGCGGCGTTTATACAGCCAGAAACATAAAGAGTACCTTTTATATATCAAGATTGGCAACGCTTAAGGCATTATCTTGAATAAAAATTCGCCGAGGTTCAACTTCATCACCCATTAAACGAGAAAAGAGCGAATCTGCATCGGTTGCGTCATTGATTTTAACTTGTAAAAGAGCACGTGCATCAGGATTAAGGGTCGTTTCCCAAAGTTGTTCAGCATTCATTTCTCCGAGGCCTTTATAACGTTGGAGAGTAATTCCTTTTTTACCGTTTACAAATATGCTTTCTAATAAGCTCATAGGTCCAAAAATGCGCTCTGATTTATCTTTGCGGTGTAAAAGGGGAGGGGAGCTATATATTTCTATGAAACTTTTAGAAATGCGATCAATTTGGCGCGCGTCAGCTGAATTGATAAGTCCTGCATCAAGGACGATAACATCTTTAACTCCACGTAAAATACGTTCAAAACATAAACTTCCATCTGATGTGTACTGGCCGCTCCAACCTCGCTCCATATCATCGGCAATCAAATCAAGGCGATGGGCAACATTATTGGCTATTTTTTGCGCCCTTTCTGGTGTTGCAAAGGCTTCAAGGTTAAAAGCTCCAACAATTGCTGCTTGTTCAATAATGTTGCGGTTATAGCGAGTATGAAGACTATTTAAAAGTTGGCGTAACACACGAGCATCTTCGGTGAGTTGACGCAAATCAGCACCTGCACGAATTTCTCCTGTTGATAATTCTAATTTTGTTTCTTCTAGTCCAGCATCCATCAAAAATTCTTCAAATGCTGTTTCATTTTTGATATATTGAAAAGACTTTCCACGTGCTACTTTGTAGAGGGGTGGTTGAGCAATATAGAGATGTCCACGCTCAATCAATTCGGGCATTTGCCTAAAAAAGAAAGTAAGAAGTAGAGTGCGAATATGAGCACCGTCAACATCCGCATCTGTCATAATGATAATTTTATGATAACGTAATTTATCCGGTGAAAATTCATCTTTACCAATGGAAGTTCCAAGGGCAGTGATAAGTGTTCCAATCATATCAGATGAGAGCATTCTGTCGAATCGTGCTCGTTCGACATTAAGGATTTTACCGCGTAGGGGCAAAATCGCTTGATTTTGGCGTGAACGCCCACTTTTTGCTGAACCACCAGCTGAATCTCCCTCGACGATAAAAATTTCTGACTTCGCTGGATCACGTTCTTGGCAATCGGCAAGTTTTCCCGGCAGAGAAGTGATATCAAGAGCTCCTTTTCTCCGCGTAAGCTCACGTGCTTTGCGTGCTGCTTCACGCGCCGTTGCAGCTTCTACTACTTTACCAACGAGAAGCTTCGCTTCATTAGGATGCTCTTCTAGCCACGTTGAAAGACCTTCATTTACTAAATTTTCAACAACGGGGCGTACTTCAGAAGAAACCAATTTGTCCTTTGTCTGTGAAGAAAATTTGGGATCGGGAACTTTCACTGAGAGAATAGCTGTTAGCCCTTCACGGCAGTCATCACCAGTCAAGTTAACTTTTTCTTTTTTTGCAATACCTGAAGATTCAGCATAGCCATTAATTTGACGTGTTAACGCGCTGCGGAAACCTATTAAGTGAGTTCCACCATCACGCTGAGGAATATTATTTGTAAAACACAATACCTTTTCATGATAGGAATCATTCCACCATAGGGCAACGTCGACACTTATTCCATCCTTTTCACTTGTAATGTAAATAGGAGTGTCAAGCAGTGCTTTTTTCGTTTGATCAATGTACTTGACAAATTCAATTAATCCGCCTTCATAATGTAATTCAAAGGATTGAATATCAGCATGGCGTTCGTCAACGAGAAGAATATGTATGCCAGAATTTAAAAAAGCTAATTCTCGCAGACGACGTTCCAAGGTTTCAAAATCGAATTTAACCATAGTAAAGGTTTCAGTGCTTGGTAAAAATCTGATTTCTGTCCCACTTTCTGTATTGCAATCACCGACAACTTTTAGCGGAAAATCAGCAACCCCTTGGGTAAATGACATTTCGTAAATTTTACCATTACGTTTGATTCGCAATTTTAGCCAAACTGATAATGCATTGACAACAGAGACACCAACACCGTGTAATCCGCCTGAAACTTTATAAGAGTTTTGATCAAATTTTCCACCTGCATGAAGCTGTGTCATGATAACTTCAGCTGCTGAAACACCTTCTGTTGGATGGATATCTGTCGGAATTCCGCGTCCATTGTCACGAACAGAACAAGAACCATCAGCATGGAGTGTGACGTTTACAAGAGTAGCATGACCGGCTAAAGCTTCGTCAATAGCATTGTCTACGACCTCATAGACCATATGGTGCAAGCCTGAACCATCATCTGTATCACCGATATACATGCCAGGACGTTTGCGTACAGCATCAAGACCTTTGAGAACTTTGATAGAAGCAGCGCCATAGTCATCATTCCGTGTCGGTGAGGTTATTTCATCACTCATAAGTTAATCCATTTCTGTATTTAATTTGTGACATTTCATTAACTTTTTCGAAACTTAACGTTCTGGCTAGTTATTTATGGAATAACCACATTAAATATTTAACGTATATCAAATCTATATTCAACATCTGTCGGTGCATAATAGATAGAATGATTTTTGTATACGTAAATGATATGATGTTGTTACATTGCATTTTGCTTATAGAAACCACTGACAATGGATCTGATGAAGTTTATCCCCATAGATTGTTAATGTTTGAGGGGAGTATATAGTTATTTGAGTTTTGCAATTACACGAAAAGGAGATATTATTGCTCCTTTTTTATAAGGAATAAAGATAAATTTTTGTATTTTTACAAGCACCCCTTGTATGGTATACAATAAGTGGTTTTGTAAAGCTATATCATTTGTTTTGTTCATTCATGCATCATGTTTAAAAACTGGTGATGTGTTTTTGTATCATAATTTTGGGGTACGCAACAGATTTTGATGAAATTATGTAGTATGTCAAAAGTGTGTACAGCTTATCGCTTATAGAAAAAAATCAGAATGCGTTTTCTTAAGAGCAAAATTCTGCGTTTGTTTAAAAGAAAAGCATAAGAAATGTTCTTTATTCAGTAAAGGTATTTAGGAAAAGATAAAATTGAAATAATATAGAGGCTTTTTATTTATATTTACGCTAAAGAAATCACTTTCCTCTCAAACTTTTTCTTTTGTGAATTTTTTTGAGGAAGTTTGCACCAAAATTCTGATATTTCTAATATATTTTGGAAACTATATAAAAACTGTTAAACTTTTTAACAGTTTTTAGAGCATAGCAGGAATTTTCATTCATTAAAGTGGCAGATATTTTAGTTAAGTGCATTAGATATTATGGTTGAGAAAAGTTGCATTTTAGCTTTGAAAAATGGGGGAAAGATTTTGAAAATAAGGAAACTTGTAATTGTATTCAATGCTCTTATTGGAGTTTTTTTTGTAGCATGGGGATTTTTTTTCTCCTTTTTCGTAGAAGCTGAAACGGCAGGAGGACTGCCTTCTTTTTTTGATTCACATAAACATTTGGTACGACCTGATACAACGGATATAACCCGTTTGCGTTTTGTAACAACTTTTGATTTTCCTCCTTTTAACTTTCTTGATCAAACAGGGCATCTTGTAGGCTATAATATCAGTTTATTGCGCGCTATTTGCTCAAAATTAAATTTAGAGAAATTCTGTGAGGTGGAAGTCGTTCCTTGGAAAGAGCTTATAGACCGTGTCAAAAACGGTGGCGCAGAAGTGATTATTGCAGGTTTAAAAGAAACAACTGAAACGCATAAAGATCTTTTTTTTACAAAGTCTTATCTACGCTTTCCGGCTCGATTTGTTGCTTCTCGACTTGTTAATCTTGATGAGCCAATAAGCGATAGACTTACACATTTAAGCAGTGGACTTTTGTTCAAGAGTGCTCATGAAAAGCTATTTCATAGTTATTTTCCTAAAGCCAAATGGCAAGGATTTAAAGACAGAGAGGAGCTCTATAAAGCGCTAAAGGATCATAAAGTTGATCTTATTTTTGATGATGGATTTTCTTTATCTTTATGGCTAAATGATCCACAATCCATGGATTGCTGCTATTTTGTTGGGGGGGCGTATATGGCTCCACAGTTATTGGGGCAAGGAATGCGGCTTGCTGTTGCAAAAAAGAACGAAAAATTGGTTGATATACTCAATTATGCTCTGAAATCTCTAGAAGATGATGGTAAACTTACAGAGCTTTATCTGCGTTATTTTCCGATCAGTTTTTACTGATGAACACTTTCCTTAGGCGAGATCTGTTAACCTTTCAGTGCCTAGTCGATAGGAAATAGCTTCCGCGAGATGATGGCGTGAAAGATGGTCTGTTTCATCGAGATCAGCAATGGTGCGTGCAACTTTGAGAATGCGATGATAGGCGCGTGCAGAAAGGTGCATCTTTTCACTTATATCTCGTAAGAGTGTCGCAGCATTTTGGTCAGGAATAGCAATTTGTTCGATGATTTTAGCAGGACAATCACCGTTGGTACGAATATGACCAAGACCCAATGTTGTAAAACGTTTGGCTTGAATGGCACGACATCGTGCGATGCGTTTTGCAACATCGCAGCTTTTTTCTGATTGTTCTGGTTGCATAAGATCCATAGCTGTTAAAGCAGGGACATCTATTCGTAAATCGATTCGATCGAGCAGAGGACCAGAAATGCGGGATTGATAATCAGTTTGACAGCGTATTCCTTTTGCGCAAACATAGCCTTTTTCTCCTGCCATACCACATCGACAAGGATTCATTGCGGCAATGAGTTGGATGCGAGCAGGATAGCTGATATGATGATTTGCGCGGGCGATGACGCATTCTCCGCTCTCTAAAGGTTGACGAAGAGAATCGAGAACTTGTGGAGAAAATTCAGGTAGTTCATCAAGAAATAAAACGCCATTATGTGCAAGTGAGACTTCTCCTGGTCGTCCTTTAAGACCACCACCGATCATTGCTGCCATGGAAGCAGAATGATGCGGGGCACGAAAGGGGCAGTGAAGTGAAATGGTGTTATGGACTGTTTCTCCTGTAATAGAAGCAATCAGAGAAACGTCTAAAAGCTCACGGCTATCAAGAGGTGGTAAAATGGAAGGTAAGCGTTGAGCTAACATAGATTTTCCTGCACCAGGAGGACCTACAAACAAAAGGTTATGCCGTCCAGCTGCGCAGACTTCTAATGCACGTTTGGCAGTTTTCTGTCCTTTAATTTCGCAAAGATCTGGAAGTTCAGTTTGGATAGTATATTGGCGCGGTTGTGGACGTTTTTGAATTTGGATTCCTTTAAAATGATTAATTATTGTGAGGAGAGTCTCGGGGGCAAGGATATTCATCTCTGCATTTGCCCATGCTGCTTCAGGTCCGCACTGATAGGGACAAATGAGTCCTTTATCGAGTGATAAAGCTGTTATTGCAGCTGGTAAAACACCATTGACAGCTGTAATAGAACCATCCAGAGATAATTCGCCTAAAATGACATAGTCTTGCGCTATTTCAGGAGGAAGAAGCCCCATAGCAAGCATTAAGCCTACAGCAATTGGCAAGTCATAGTGTGATCCCTCTTTAGGCAAATCAGCTGGCGCAAGATTAATAGTAACCCGTTTGTTAGGCATAGAAAGCCCACAAGCATGAAGGGCTGCTTGTACACGTTCACGGCTTTCTGCGATTGCCTTATCTGCTAATCCAACAATAGCCATTCCTATTTTACCGGAGGAAATCATAACTTGTACATCGACAGGTATTGCTTCTAGACCGCGAAAAGCAACAGTTGTGATACGCGCGATCATCAGTTCATTTTTCTCCCCTTTTGACTTGGAGAAGACAATCATATCTGCACATAAAAATCAAGAAGTGTCTATATGGTTTTTGGGATGGAGAGATCTATATACATGCGCAGGCTTAGTATTCTCATGGAAAGTGATGTACACAAATTTAACCGTAATTATATGTGGTTAAATAAAATATTTATAATGAGCTAAATGGATATGGTAGGAAAAAAGAGCGAGGCTGTTTGTGTTGCACAGCAGGGCAGGATTTTGTGAATAAAAGGAGGAGATGTTATGCACCACAAGAAAAGGGTGTTATTTGATGGAATCAAATATGTGAAATGTTCAAAGTAGGCGTATTTATCTTTCTTGTCCGATGTTATTTAAAGTCACAGTAGATATAGTGTATTAAAGGTATCTGATTTTATGATCTATCAGGTGGGAGTTTTGCTGAAATCAGGAACTATGCGCCGTATATTTATAGTTCTATGTTTTGTCTGTGCTTTTCCGCAGTCACTTGCAGCATTTGAGTTTTTCGGCATTCCTCTTTTTGGTCACAAGAAAACAAATTCCTCCTTACATAATGTCAGTGGTACAGAGAAATTTTATAAAATTGAAGTTGTTGCACCACCGGGTGCGCCATTAGAAGGTATTAAAATAGTCAAAGCTGTATCTTCTCTTTTCGCTGATAGAGATAAAGCATCATCTAGTTCTTCTGGTTTGTTAGCCAAAGCCCGTTCAGATTATCGGGCCATTCTTTCTGCACTTTATGCTGATGGACGCTATGGCGGTGTTATTAGTATTAAGATTAATGGGTTAGAGGTTGCCGATTTGAGTCCCGTAACTCAACTCTCAGCACAGTCTAATATCGTTATTACTATCGATGCTGGCCCACAATATGTTTTTGGTGTGGCTGCTATTGATAAAGTTGCTCCATCCACAAAATATAGAGTCCATAGAATGCCCACAATAGAAGAGTTGGGTTATAACGTTGGGATTGTTGCAAAATCGGAAAGCATTTTGAAAGCAGAAAAATGGGCAGTAGAGGGATGGCGTCAACAAGGTTACGCTAAAGCTAAAATTATGAAGAGTGAGGTAGTTGCTGATCATGCTACACGTCTCATTGATGCGCAAATTGCGGTTGATCCTGGACGAGAGGCATATTATGGCCCTTTAAGCGTGCGTAATATAAGTAATAAACCGCGTATAAATTCAGCCTATATTGCGTGGATGACAGGATTGAAGCTGGGCCAGAAATACGATTCCGATGCATTAGCCAAGGCAAATGAACGACTTGCACGACTTGATGTTTTTCGTGCTGTGAATATACGTGAAGCTGAGACCATTAATCCAGATGGTAGTTTACCATTTACGCTTGTTTTACAAGAACGTAAGCCACGTCGTTTTGGCGCAGGAGGTGGCTATTCAACATTAGATGGTGCTGGTTTTGAAGCTTATTGGATGCATAACAATCTTTTTGGTCATGCAGAACGCCTAAAAATTGAGACAAAAATACATGGTGTTGGCAGTAACAAGCAGCGATCGTATAATTTTAAAAATTTTGATTATCTTTTCGGTAGCACATTTATAAAGCCTGGTATACTCACTCCTGATACAGATTTTAGGACAGAGCTGAAAATGCAGCAAAATGTCCTAGAAAACTATACGACAAAAGCCATCAAAGGAAAGTTGGGTATTACGCATATCTTTAATAGTAATCTATCGGGACAGGTTGCTGTAGAAGTTTCTAATGGTTCTTCACAGGATGTCTATTTTGGGAGCCGTAATTTTACAACAATTGGGTTACCGAGTGGTTTGGTTTATGATACTCGTAATAATAAGTTCAATGCAACAAAAGGTTTGTATGGTGAAGTGCTTATTGAACCTTTTTATGAAATGCGTTTTAGCGGTTTTGCAGCAAAAATGGCTGTGGAAGGTCGCTTTTATTGGGCATTAGACGAAAGGGATCGTTTTGTTTTTGCGGCGCGGGCAAAGTTTGGTACAATTTTTGGAAGTGATACAGCACAGCTACCTTCGGATATGCTCTTTTTTGCAGGTGGTGGTGGATCTGTTCGCGGTTATGCTTATCGCAATATTGGTATCAAAACAGAAAATGATGCTGTTGTTGGCGGGCGGGCGCTTGTTGAGGGGTCAGCAGAGTTACGTTTTTCTTTAAATGATAAGATAGGAATTGTCAGTTTTCTTGATGGAGGTATTGTAGGAGGAAAAGCGCAGTTTGATTTTTCTAAAAAAATGAAATGGGGAGCTGGTATTGGAGGTCGTTACATGACAAGTATCGGTCCTTTACGGGTTGATTTAGCCTTTCCTCTTAAGCGGGAGAAAGGTGATCCTCGCATTGGTTTTTATGTGGGTATAGGGCAAGCATTTTAATGAAAAAAAGTATGCGTTTATCAACTTTCTTCTTTGGAATTTCATTTTTTTTTGTGAGCGCTCTTCTTTTTGCGCAGAGAAGCAATTCACCCTCTGACGAAGTGACAGCGGATAATCGTTCATGGCTTACCTCTTTGATTGAACGTAGACTTTCAGCGCCTAATCGCCAAGTTCGTTTACATAATATGCAAGGAGCACTGTCTTCTCAAACGTCAATTGATGCCATTACCGTCAGTGATAAAAAAGGTGTTTGGCTTAAAATTACCAATGCTAAAATGGATTGGAACCGCTTAGCGTTACTAAAGGGGCGCGTAGATATTAACCAGCTTTCTGTGGAACAGATTACGTTTTTACGCAGACCGCAGGGCAGCTCTTTCCTCGAGGCGGGAAAATTTTCTTTGCCAAAATTGCCACTTTCCATTTCTATAAGGACGCTTATGGCTCGACATATGGCGTTTGAACAGGGTCTTTTGGGTTTTTCTGCTGATTTATCCTTAAAAGGGAATCTGGCCTTTGTTAATGGTGACTTTGATGTTGATATAGCGGCTCATCGTTTAGACGCACCGGGATCTTTTTCTGTTCTAACGAAGATATCCAATAGTAACCTTACAGCTAAAATTGATATTTCTGCTGATGAACCGCAAAATGGTATTTTGGCGAATGTTTTTAACATTGAAAAGCGTCCTGCATTAAATCTTGCCATTAAAGGTGATGGTACCTTTGATGATTTGGTTGTCAAACTTTATTTGGAAGCCGATCACCATTCTGTTTTAGATGGTAATGTTATTCTTGGAAGTATTGCAGAAGGGCGTAGTTTTTCTACTAAACTAGTGGGCACACTTGGTCCTTTAATGCCTTCTCAATATCGTAGCATCTTTGAATCCGATGTAACGCTGAAAGCAGAGGCAAGAATGACAAAAGAAGGTGTGAAGTACCTTGATCATATGGTGATTCAGAGTAAAGCAATGAATATTATGGCCAATGCTGAAATAACGGCAGATGGATTTTTGCGGCGGCTTTTTGTTGATGGCAAAATGGCTCCTAATAAGGAAAATGGGTCTGTGCGTTTACCAATATCAGAAGTGCCCATGCGTGTGGATAATCTTGCTTTAAACATTGACTATGGTCGCGAAGGGCAACAATCTTGGAATGGACGGCTTATTGCACACCATTTGAGCAATAATAATATTCATATTCGCAATGCGATTTTTAATATGGGGGGAGTGAGTGAAAATCTTGATAATGCAGCTTCTCGTCATGTCGGTATTCAAATTAAGGGAATACTTCAAGGGATTGAAAAAAGCAAAGGCGCATTGGTAGAAGGTTTAGATCAAACACTTCATGTGCATCTAGATACGGATATCGTTTCTAGAAAACCAGTTTTGATTCATGATTTTAGTATTACAGGTCAGGGATTTTCTGCTTGGTTAAAAGGGAAAATGGATCGTTTTATTTTTAAAGGCGATCTTGGTTTGAAAGCTCAAACATTAGCTCCTTTTAATTTGTTGAGTGAACAGTCATTCTCTGGTACCGCAGATATTAAAGCCAAGGGAGCTATCGGTTTAATTAACGGTGTTTTTGATCTTGAATTATCAGGGGTTGCCGACAATATAACAATAGGCGTGGAGTCTTTTGATCGTTTATTCAAAGGAAACTTTGCTCTTTCAGGTGGTGTTTCTCACAATACGACGGGTTTAATTTTGCGTCATTTGGATTTGAAAAGTCAATACGCAAACGTAAAGGCCAATGGATATTTTTCAAGCGAGAGCGCTAAAATGGATTTACATGCTCAAATATCTGATCTTGCTAGGTTGAATCCGAGAATAAACGGTGCACTCACAGTCCGAAGCAGTATTAGAGGGCACAATAGTCTTGTAAAACTTGTTACACGTGCCCATGTTGCTGAGGCATTTTTAGTGGGGAAAAAACTGCAGAACGCAACGCTCACTGTAAAAACATTGGTGGATAATAGGTTGTCGGTTACTTCTTTAACGGGTTCTATAAATGGTGAAGGAACTTTTGCTAAGAAGCCGTTGTATTTATCTGCTTCATTTAAGGATTCTAATCAGATTCGAAAACTTGAAGATATCAATATTAGAGGGGGAAATACAAAAATAACCGGTGATCTTTTTCAAACGAAAGGTTTTGTGAAAGGAGTTTTGCATATTGATGCTGACGATATTTCAGTGCTTTCCGCATTATTTTTGCAGGAAGGCAGTGGAAAAGTAAAAGGAGATTTTATTTTTGATGAACAAAATGGCAGACAAAATGCCAATCTAAAAGCGCATGTTGACCATTTAAGCTTTGCAAAGAATAAAATTAAAAAATTGGCAGTAGAGGCGGATGTATTTGATCTTTTTGGCATGACACAGTTTGAGGGTTTTATCAACGCAGAGCATATCCAAACGCCCTTTATGATGGTTAACCATTTGAATGCTCATGCCAATGGCAATAATGGGCAAACAGTTTTTACTGTTCAAGCGATGTTGCATAATGACACAAACGCACAGTTTTCTGGCCGTATGATTACGGTGGGACTTCCAGAAGGCATAAAACGAGAAATGCAGATTGAAGCCATAAATATTAAACAATCAAATTTTCATGCGACATTGCCTAAATCGGCTACGGTTGTTTTTGATAAAGATGGAGTGACAGTAAATGAGTTAGGAATTGCGATTAATGGAGGTAAAATTATACTTGCGGGAAATATTCAAGATCCCCTTAATCTGCAGCTTACAATGAATGCGTTTCCTGCTGCTTTAGTCAATCTATGGAAATCCGATCTTGGAGTGACTGGTACTTTAACGGGGCAGGTTATGATTCGTGGTAGTTTTCAAGAACCTAATGTGACCTATGATATAAAAGGTGAGGGACTGACAACTGTTGCTTTTCAAGATAAAAAAATAATGCCTTTTACGCTCTCTGCTACAGGTAAAACAGTAGACAAAAACCTTATTTTAAATGCAAATTTAACGGGAGATGGAGTACAAGCACAAGCACAGGGTTGTATATCTTTAGATAAAAACAAACTTGATCTCCATGTTAATTTACAAGATTTGTCTGCACATTTTGTTAATAGCTTTATCGAAAGGCAAGCGCTTGGAGGAACGATAGTCGGCAAGGCCGATATTGGTGGAACAATAAATAATCCATCTGCTTATTTTGAGCTTTCTAGTCAAAGTTTGACCGCTATGACGCATGAAGGGCCTATCTCGATAGATATGAATGCCCGTGGTTCTTATAAAAAATCGACTTTTCATATTGAGAATATGATTGCGACTGGAAATAAAGGATTAGATCTCTCCATAAATGGACCTATTTCTCTAAATGGTTCAGAGGCTAAATTAAGTGTTAAAGGGACAATGCCTCTTTCTTTTGTTGATTTATTATTAGCTAAGCGCGGTGCATATATAACGGGCACAGCCAAAATTGATACAGCTCTTAGTGGTGAATTATTTAAGCCACAACTGATAGGAAACTTTTCTATAGTCAATGGCAGTTTTTTTGATTCACCAACGAATTTAGGATTGAATAATATAACGCTTGAAGGCAAATTAAATGGCAATCATATTCTTATAGAGAAAGCTTCAGCTTCTTCGTTTGAGGGGGGAGCAGTTTCCGCTTCAGGTCGTATCTTTAATGACCTAGGGACAGATTTAGTCATTCATCTTGACCACGCCAATTATAATAATGGTTCTATGATTCTTGCAACGTTGTCAGGCAATATGACAATGACGGGTCATTTTTTTGGTGATCTTGTTATTGGTGGTAATATTACAGTTGAAAAAGCTGAAGTTTTTGTTCCCGATCATTTTCATAATACAGAGTTTCTTGATATTAAAAATAAAAATTTAACCAAATCGATTAAAAAAACACTTGAACGTGCTGATGTTAAGAACACCAATAAAGATCATGTTGTTTCTCAAGAATTTTCATCTGTTGTGCTATCAGACATGCGTATTACGGCACGCAATCAGTTTTTTGTACGTGGGAGAGGGCTAGATGCTGAATTGGGAGGACGCATTAACCTGGCAGGTTCATTGCATGATGTGCATCCAGTTGGTGAGTTTAGGATGATTCGTGGACGTTTTGATATTCTTTCACAGCGTCTTAGTTTTGATCAGGGACAAGCAAGTTTTAGCGGTAATTTTAATCCTACGGTTTATTTTGTAACCAACAATAACAGTGGTGATATTCACGTCACTGTAACTGTGAGTGGAACGATTGATAATATTAATATTAATTTTTCTTCACAACCAAATTTGCCGCAGGATGAGATTTTGGCGCGTTTGATTTTTAATCGCTCTCTTAGTGAGCTATCACCATTTCAGATTGCTCAGCTTGCGGCAGCGGCAGCTGATCTTGCAGGTGCTTCTAATACATCTTTATTGAACGCTTTACGGACTAAAATTGGTCTTGATGATCTCGATCTTATTGTTAATGAAAAGGGCAATACGGGCTTACGCGTTGGACGCTATATACACAATAACATTTATTTAGGCTTTGAAGCAGCAGCAGATGGAACGACGAAGGGAACAATTAATTTAGACATTTCACGTCATCTCAAAGCTAAAGGCGCCATAGGAAATGAAAACAATTCTAGTATTGGTCTATTTTATGAAAGAGACTATTAAAGATTGAAGCTTTTAGTGCTCGATTGCTTAGGTTTTGCGCACTTCACTCTAAGTCATAGGAAGATTGAAGTATAGACTAGGAATCCCATAGAAGACGCATTTTTATCAAATCAAGAGCAGAATGTCTAAAGTGTTTGATTTTATTGTTTATCATGCTCTCTTCACAAAGAACAGCACGCTATTCTATAATGTTGCTAGTTTACGTACTTGTTTTAGTAAAATACCTCTAGTTGCTCCCAATCCTATCCCACAATGTTGCTCATAAATGGTGGAACAGAAATCTATAGGGCACAATCATCTTTACGCTTATGAAAGTTATAGGCTGACACTATCATTCTATTTATTAGCTCCCAATTTGCGATTGCTCTTGCATTTAGACAGTTCATAAGAGACATTTTTAGTTCTTTTTTAAATGTTTTTTATCCACACATTGATTTCTCTTGTGACGTAGCAAGTAAACGATTTTTTTTGATTCTGATTGTGGGGATTTAAAATGAAGGAATCTTGCGGTATGCGGAGCTCTTATTCAAGTTGAATGAATGATAAATTATCATTATAAATCAATTTATTGTATTTTCTTGAAGATGTACTCAATAAACTGGTGTTTTGTGTAAAAGGATTCATCATATTTAATATTTATGCAGTGTTTTCTTGTTTAGGTAGTAAGGAATGATGGAAATATAAATTTGTTCCTTACCCATTTTCTTAGCATACCTAAATCATAATCTTTAATAGATTCATGAATAACTTGTATATTTTCAAATCTTTCAAGAAGATGAGGTGTTTAAATAATATCATTTCAGTTTTCAGATGTGAGAATAAAACGCAAAGTTTGACTTAAGACATTCCCTGCAGCATGAATTTTTGCGATCAATCCTTTCTTGCTTTTTCTTATGCTGATTTTATCTATAAGCCTGCAACACAGGGGTAAGAACGAACAAAGGTGACGTCAATCATCGTAGTTTCACTATCATAGCCTTTAGCAAACCCTTTTAAAATGTGATGCCAACCCCTTTTTAAGCATATCAAGATTCACAACGTTTATGGATACTAGGTCAAGAGAAACCTTCGCTATTGGGCTACTGCTTTTAGAATAAGGTTAACTCTTTCAACAAAACAATGGGTAGGATTTTTAATTCTCATGTGAATCCTAGAAATGTATCTTCAATAAATCGTAAATCTTTTGCCAATCATTGCTATTAATAAATAGTCCTATGGTAATATTCCCGTTCTTTATAAAGGAATGTAACTATCTGTCCACTTCTTTAATCCCAAATCTTACTTAAATGTTTAGAAACTAGGGCATGTGCTTTTGGGATTGGATATTATAAAGTTTTTTGTAAAAACCATTTTCCTTTGCTAGCAATTCTTTTTGGGTGCCTTCTTCAATCAGTTGACCATTTTGTATGACAACAATTTTATGAGCGCGGGCAATCGTTGAAAGACGATGGGCAATGATGATAGTTGTGCGCCCTTTTGTGAGGCGATAAAGGGCTTCATTAATTTGTGCTTCAGTGTGCGAGTCCAATGCACTTGTTGCTTCATCAAGAATCAGTATTTCACTATCATGAAGCATTGCTCTGGCGATAGCGAGTCGTTGTTTTTGCCCACCTGAAAGATTACAGCCATTATCGCCTATCTGCGTATCATAGCCATTTGGTAGCTTCATAATAAAGTCGTGGGCATTGGCTGTTTTTGCTGCTTTAATAATATCGTTGTTGCTGGCATTTTCTTTCCCAAGCCCGATATTATATTTAACAGTTCCTTGAAAGAGAAAAGTATCCTGTCCTACATAGGCCATTAAGTTTCTGAGGGAGCGAAATGTAATGTAGCGAATGTCTTGGTCATTAATCAATATGCGTCCCTTTGTGGGATCATAAAGGCGCATAATAAGATTGATAAAAGTTGATTTTCCTGACCCTGATGGTCCCACCAATGCTGTTATTTTTCCAGGTTCTATTTCTAGATTGATGTCCTTCAACACCATTTGGTTATCTGTATATGCAAAAGAAACATTTTCGAAACGGATAGTCCCTTGTGTTTTATCCAGGTCTTGAGCTTTTTCATGTTCTATAACTGTAAGAGGATGGTCAAGTATTTCGTACATTGTATGGATATTAACCAAGCCAGTTTCAATTTTTACACGTACATTGGCTAGTCTTTTTGCAGGTTCGTAAGCTAAAAGTAAAGCTACAATAAAGGACATGAATTCACCTTGAACGCCTGCACGTTGGGTTGCAAGGTAGCCGGAAAAGCAGATAATACCCGCAATGGCGACACCAGCGAATGTTTCCATAATCGGATTTGTAATGGCTTCAAGTGTTGCAATATTGTTTGCTTGTTTTTCAACATCGCAAATGGCTTTGTTCATACGTTTTTTCATTAACTCTTCTAATGAAAAAGCTTTGATGACTCGGATACCGATAGTACTTTCCTGCACAATTTTGATAATTTCACCAAGTGAGAGAAGTTCTTTTTCCACGAGGCCGCGAATACGCTTTAAAGCCATTCGCACTCCTAAAAAAGCCAACGGTCCTACTATTAAAGTAATGGCAATTAACATAAAATTTTGAATGAACATAACAAACAACAGGCCACTAACGGAAAGCAAATCACGTACAAAAGTTGTGATAATTGTATCAATGATATTACGCGCTGCTGTAGCGTTGTGGGTTACGCGAACAAGAAGATCAGATGAAGTGTTATTGTGATAAAAAGAGATTCCTTGTTCCATAAGGCGTGCGTAAATTTTGCGCTGTTGTTCAGCAACAATACTGTTACCTGCTTTACTCAAAAAATAAGTTTGAGCAAAAATCGCAATTCCTTTGAGAATAAAAATGAAGGCAATGATGCTAGAAATCAAAACGATCATACCAAAATTCTGCGCGTCAATAATATAATTAACCACGTCACGCATAATCCATGCACTGGCTGCAGTTGTGCAGGAAATAATGATCATTGAAAAAATAGCTGCACTGTACCAACGCGCATGTTTATGAAAATTTTCTCGCAAAAGGCGAATGATAAGATGTTTATCGAAAGCAGAAATTCGTTTTTTAGCCATGAAGCGCTTTTGTATTCTATCGTTGTTTTATGCGAAACTGAAGTACTCTTAATTAAAGACATTTAGTCTTTTTAATTAAAAAGAGTATCCTCTTAATAGAGAGATTAGCGCACAACACCCACTACTTTAAAAGCATCACAAAAGCCATATGCAACACTTTTAAATCATATCCACATGCTCAACTCTGATGAGTTGCACTCTATTATTATCCCAATAAAAAGTTATTTGGGTGCTATCACCATCATCATTTGACGGCCTTCTAGTTTTGGCTCAGATTCGATTTTGGCAATTTCACTTGTATCCTCTTTAACACGCTGAAGAAGCTTTAATCCAAGATCTTGGTGTGCCATTTCACGCCCACGGAAACGCAAAGTAATCTTTACTTTATCACCGTTACCAATAAAGCGATGAACAGCCCTGAGTTTGACTTCATAATCATGAACATCAACATTTGGACGCACCTTAATCTCTTTGATTTCGATGACTTTTTGCTTTTTACGTGTTTCAGCCGCTTTTTTTTGGGTCTGATATTTCAATTTGCCTAAATCAATGACTTTACATACGGGTGGTTCCGCATTTGGTACAATTTCAACCAAGTCAAGCCCTGCATCTGCGGCTATAGCAAGTGCTTCTTGTATTGCAACAATTCCCTGATGTTGCCCCATCTCATTGATAAGCTGAACACGAGGAACTCGGATATCTTGATTTGAACGTGGCCCGTCTTTCTGGGTAGGCGTCATTTTAAATGGTCTGCGAATGATTTATGCTCCTTAATTTGATTCATATACAGCGTTATTTAATATACAATTATACACAGAAAAACAACTAGAATTCGTGCCTTTTGCATTATTTGATTTACTGCTTCGTGGAGGGATATTTGGAGGATAAAAATTTTTCTTTTATTAATAAAAATGTTTTATAGAGGAAAACGATAATGGATCAGAATATTTCTCATCAATTTTTTTCGTTTGAGGACATTGCGCTCGCAGTACGCCATCGCAAAGGTGATAGTTCTCCAGGTTTAGTTTGGCTTCCTGGCTATCAATCTGATATGTTGGGGTGCAAGGCGATGTTGGTTGATAGTTTTGCCCAGAAGAATGATTTGTCTTGTTTACGCTTTGATTACTCTGGTCATGGAGAATCGGAAGGTGATTTTTTTCAAGGAACGATTTCACGTTGGGTTAGGGAAAGTTTAGCGATTTTTGAAACCTATTGTAAAGGGCCACAAATTTTAATTGGTTCTTCTATGGGGGGATGGATTGCTCTAAAGCTTGCTATGATGCTAGCGCAGAAAAATAAAATGCTTGCTGGCATGGTGCTGATTGCACCGGCTCCTGATTTTACACAAACATTAGTGGAACCAGCGTTAGGCCCAGAGGAATGGAAAATTTTGGAAGAAAAAGGGTATATTGAACGACCTGCCGTTGGTGATGAGAAGCCTATACCCTTTACAAAAGCGTTGATTGAAGATGGGCGAGGTAACTGCGTCATGAAGGGATGTATTGATGTTGGGTGTCCGATTCATATTTTACAAGGGATGAAAGATGAGGAGATACCCTATCAGCATACATTGACTTTGCTTAATCATTTGCCTTTTCATGATGTGACATTAACACTCGTTCGTGACGCAGATCATCGGTTTTCGCGCCCACAAGATTTATATTGCCTTGAAACAGTGTTGAGGGCATTGATTGATAGAATTAATGCAGGATAGGGGTTAATTCATTGGTGATGAAGAATATTGTATGACCGTTTATAAACAGTCTTTTATTTTCTCTGATCGCGTTGTGCCTCTACAGGTGCGCAAACATAAGCATGCGCGCCACCTTACATTACGTATTGATGCGAGTCGCCAGGAAATTTATGTAACAATACCACCGATGATAAGTCTTTCTTTGGTTCAAGGTTTTATAGAAAAGCACAGATCTTGGATTGAGGCACGTCTTGAGCACCTACAATTTTCGCATAAAAATTATTATCTCAAAGAGGGTAGAACGATTCCTTTGTTAGGTGTTGCACATACCATAAGGCATAAAGAAGGACGTGGGATAGCAGAAATCGTTACAGGGGATGCTGGACAAGAGCCACAAATTATCGTTTACGGTCGATTGGAATATTTGCCAAGGCGTGTTGCTAATATTTTAAAGAAACAGTCTAAAATCATTATAACACCATTGGTAAAAAGTTATGCACGTAAAGTAGAGCGTAAAGTGAAATCAATTTGTTATAAAGATACCAAGAGCCGTTGGGGTTCCTGTTCAATAGATGGGCGTCTCTCTTTTTCTTGGCGTCTTGTTATGGCACCAAAAGAAATTGTTGAATATGTTGTTGCGCATGAGGTCACCCATCTGATCGAAATGAATCATGGGCCAAAATTTTGGGCTCTTTGTGAAAAACTTTGTCCTAGCAGTAAAATTTATCGCGCTTGGTTGAAAGAAAATGGTCATATGTTGCAAGCAATCAATTTTCATTCATATAAGTTGAAAATATGAAAAACCTTGAAAAAGACAATATTCTATGGAACTTCTTATTTAGCATTTCCATTATATATGTGCTTCATCTCATGATGAGAGAGCCATTGAAGGCTTAGCACGATTGTCTTCCCCTGCTTGGTTTGCTAGTGCCTTCAATGTTTTTTCTTTATTTTTTTTGTAATTCAGCTTAATGACCTTTGATAATTTTTAAGTTCAAATTGGAAGAGCACTGATGCCCATCCTTACAGATCCTATCCGGCTATTACAAGCACTTATTCGTTGTCCTTCTGTTACGCCCCATGAAGCAGGTGCTTTATCAACTTTAGAACTATTTTTAACAAAGATGCGGTTTCGTGTTGAGCGTCCTATTTTTTCAGATAGAAATACAGAAGACGTTGAAAATCTTTATGCAAAAATGGGAAAAGAAGGGCCACATCTTATGTTTGCTGGTCATATTGATGTGGTGCCATCAGGTGAGCTAGAAAGCTGGACATATCCTCCTTTTGAAGGTGTAATAAAACAGGGAAAATTATACGGGCGGGGTGCTGTTGATATGAAAGGCGGAATTGCTTGTTTTGTTGCAGCGCTAGCTCGGGTTCTCGAGAAACAATCCATTAAAGGAATGGTAAGCCTTTTGATTACCGGTGATGAAGAAGGTCCTGCTATTAACGGTACGGTCAAACTTCTCAAATGGGCAGAACAAAAAGGTGAAAAATGGGCTGCAGCTCTTGTAGGAGAACCAACGAGCGTAAAAGCTGTTGGTGATGTGATCAAAATTGGTCGTCGGGGATCAATTTCTGGTATCATTACGGTTAAAGGTCGCCAAGGCCATGTGGCTTTTCCTGAGCGAGCCGCCAATCCATTGCCTTTAGTAAGTAAGCTTATTCAGGCGTTGACGCAAACTGCTTTAGATCAAGGGACGGAAAATTTTCAACCAAGTAATTTGGAATTAACAGCCATTGATACAGGTAATTCTGCAGTGAATATTATTCCAGCGCAGACGACAGTTCGTTTTAATATACGATATAATGATCTTTGGACAAAAGAAACACTTGTTGCGGAAATTGAAAAGCGTCTTGCTTCAGTGCAATCAAAAAACAATAGTGATCAATTACCCTACTATCAGCTTAAATGGATTCCGAGTTTGGGAGGGGTTTTTGTGACAAAAAATTATAAACTTGTTAAAACTTTATCGAATGCTATCAAAAGTGTTACAGGAAATATACCTGAATGTTCAACCTCAGGGGGAACTTCGGATGCGCGATTTATTAAGGATTATTGCCCAGTGGTTGAATTTGGTTTACCAGGGCAAACGATGCATATGGTGGATGAGTGTGTGACCCTTGACGCAATGGAAACCCTAACTGCCATTTATGAGCGTTTCATTATTGATTTTTTTGCGTAAAGAAGTGATTATTTTTAAAAAAATTTTCATAACAAGGTGAAAACCGTTAATATTATATCGCAATTGATGTGATGGGAGTTTAGAATCATAGATATTTTAGTTTGCCAATTGGCTGATGATATGGTCAAGAAAGATGCGTCCTGTGGCTGTGGCTTTTAAGCGGTTATTTCCTAGCATTTCTATTAGTCCTTGTTGTTGTAAATCGATAAGCTTTTCTATTGGTAAGCTCTTAGGATTTAGAGTTTCATAACGCGAAAGATCCAAACCTTCCGAAAGACGCAAGCCCATGAGAAGCATTTCGTTTGCTTGTTGCGTTGTAGATAAAAGTTCTGTTTCGATACAGCCATGCCCTGTAGTTTCTACCAACTCAAGCCAATGTTCGGGATATTTTTCATTTATTGTGACATAACGTTCACAATGTTCAATTTGAGAGGAAGGTACTTTTGAATAGACAGAAAAATTATTCTGTGAGCGCTTGATAAAGCGTCCATGTGCGCCTGGACCAAAGCCAGCATATTCGTGATAACGCCAATAAAGAAGATTGTGAGCGGATTCAGCCCCAGGGATTGCATGATTTGAGATTTCATAGGCTGGAAGTCCATGCATAGCGGTTATTTCTTGGGTGAGATGATATAGGTCTGCTGCGAGTTCTGAGGCGGGGAGGGTAAGCCTTCCTGCAGCATGAAGACGTTTAAAAGCAGTGCCTTCTTCTATAGTCAATTGGTAAAGAGAAAGATGATCTGCTGCCAAATTAATGGCTTGAAAAAGTTCAGATTTCCATTGTTCAAGTGTTTGTTCAGGGCGAGCATAAATTAAATCAAAAGATAAACGTGGAAAGATTTGCCGTGCTAAAGCAATAGCATGAAGAGCTTGTTCCACATCATGGAGACGGCCAAGTTGTTTTAAAGCTTTGTTATTAAGTGCTTGTACGCCTAAAGATAAGCGGTTAACTCCTGCTGCGTGGTATCCGCGAAAGCGCTCTGCCTCCACACTAGATGGGTTTGCTTCTAGTGTGATTTCTGCTTTATCATCGATCGTCCACTTTCTTGCAAGTGCTTGCAACAGGGCATCAACAGTCTGAGGCGTCATAAGAGAAGGCGTTCCTCCACCAATAAAAATACTCGTAATATGACGTGAGCCTATTTTATGGTACTGCGTTTCTATTTCGCGTTCAAAGGCGGTTACAAAACGTGGTTGATCAACATCATGAACCCGAACGTGTGAATTGAAATCACAATAAGGGCATTTTGCGGCGCAAAAGGGCCAGTGAATGTAAATGCCAAAAGATTCATTCATGAGAGTGTCAAAAGGTTTTCTGCTAAAAGCTTGAAAGCACGTGCGCGATGCGAGAGAGGTGTTTTACCATTGAGTCCCCAGCCATGTTTTTGCTCCGTTGACATTTCGCCAAAGGTATTTTCATATCCATCTGGTAAAAAAATGGGATCAAACCCAAAACCTTTGTCCCCACGTGGAGGCCAAATCAATGTCCCTTCAACGCTACCACGGAAATAATCTGCATGAGTATCGGGCCATGCAATGCAGATGACTGATATAAACCGGCCTTTCCGTTGGCTTTTTTTATGTGCTCCAATTTTTTGGAGTTCGTCTTCTATTTTTTGCATAGCTTTTGAAAAGTTACGTGTACCATCAGGTTGAAGAGCCCAATCAGCGGTATAAACGCCTGGTGCGCCACCCAGTGCATCCACCTCCATACCAGAATCATCAGAGAGAGCAGGAAGCCCTGTACTTTTTGCCGCTGTAAAGGCTTTGATGTAGGCATTTTCTTCAAATGTTGTTCCCGTTTCTTTTGGTTCTGGTAATCCGAGCTCTTTTGCTGATTGTA
Organism: Bartonella sp. B12(2025); assembly: GCF_053795135.1. Classification (NCBI taxonomy): domain Bacteria; kingdom Pseudomonadati; phylum Pseudomonadota; class Alphaproteobacteria; order Hyphomicrobiales; family Bartonellaceae; genus Bartonella; species Bartonella sp. B12(2025). The sequence goes on from NZ_CP200031.1 coordinate 1,502,075, forward strand.
TTGTTAAACCGAAGGGAGCAATCAAAGTGGTAATTTCATGCAATTTGCCGGTGTTATGTGTAGAAATAATGAGTTTTTTAGCTGTTATGTTTCTCATATAATTTCTCCAGGAATGAAAGGGGAGCTATTTTTGCGCTAAAAACCAGATTAAACATTTACATATACAGGTTTTTCCAGATTTTACGCAATACGATCCTCTTGCATATTTACTGATATTCCATTTAAATGAAATCTCTCATATTTTGTGAGGACAAAATGATTGAAAAGACATACAGATGGTTCCTTTTTGATGATAGCATTTTTTATAATATTTTATAATAAATTATAATATGTTTTTGCACTACTTTAGACTGTTTGACCAAACCTTGACAAAACTTATATAAGAGAGAAGTGTTTTTAAGTAGTGAAACAATTGTAATGAAGCACAAACCTATTGATGATGAGCTAAAATATCTTGATGAGCGTTCGCGTGATATCTTCCGCCATATTGTGGAGGCTTATCTTAATGACGGTGAACCTGTAGGATCACGAAATCTTTCACGGCTTTTGCGACAGACATTATCGCCGGCGACGATTCGTAATGTGATGAGTGATCTTGAACATCTTGGTTTGATTTATGCACCTCATGTATCTGCAGGACGAATGCCGACACAATCGGGGTTACGGTTTTTTGTTGATGCTTTTATGGAAATGGGTGATTTACCAAACGAAGAGCGCGAAAGTATTGAAATGCAAGTCAAGGAAGCTGGTCATGCACAATCAGTTGAACATTTTCTCACCCAAGCTAGCCAAGTTCTTTCAGATCTTTCACGTGGAGCAGGACTCGTTCTAGCGACGAAACATGAAGGGATTTTGAGGCATATTGAATTTGTGCGTCTTGATGGGGATAATGCTCTTGCAGTTTTAGTGACCCAACAGGGTGAAGTTGAAAATCGTATTGTTCATTTACCAGAAGGGGTTACCCATGCACAATTGACGGAGGCAACAAATTTTCTCAATGCTCATATTCAGGGACGAACATTGAGTGAAGCTAAAGGGGAAATTGCGCGTTTATGCTCAGAAACACGGGCCGCACTCGATCATTTATCTCATCATCTTGTTGAAACAGGACTAGCTCTTTGGGGAGGAGAAGATGCTGATCATAAAATACACCTTATTGTTCGTGGGCGAAGTAATTTACTTGAAGATGTAAAGGCAAAAGAAGATTTAGAGCGCTTACGGCACCTGTTTGATGACCTTGAAACGCGTGAAAGTATGGCGCAGCTCCTTGATTTAACAGATGAAGGTTCGGGGGTTCGTATCTTTATTGGCTCAGAAAATAAATTGTTTTCGCTTTCTGGTTCTTCTTTAGTGGTGGCACCTTATCGTGATTCTAAACAAAGAGTCATTGGTGCTTTAGGAGTTATTGGGCCCACACGGCTTAATTATGCAAGGATTGTACCCATGGTTGATTATACCGCTCAACTTTTATCACAACTGTTGCGTTAAAACGACTAGGTGAGTATCTGTACTATAAACGCGTATTGTATTTAAGATTCGTAAATACCTCTTGATTTTTGTCTGTAAAATTTCGATATCGATAATAACAACTCTTATGAAGGAATAGAATTTTTATGTCTGATGAAAAAAACAAATTTACTGACGCTTCATTTGAAAATTCCAATTTGAAAAATTCAACTGATCGCGATGCATTGAAACAAGCGGCTGATGAGTTTTTAAAAACGCGTGAAGCGGAGACTCGTGCAGAGGTTGAAGAGAAAGAAAATGAAATTACAGATCCCTTAGCTGCTTTGCAGGACGAAAATAAAGAGTTGAAAGATCAGCTTTTACGTCTTGCTGCAGATATGGAAAATCTGCGACGCCGTACTGCGCGTGATGTGGCGGATGCGAAGGCGTATTCAATTGCTAATTTTGCACGTGACATGTTATCTGTTTCTGATAATCTCAGTCGTGCTTTGGAAGCTATTCCAGAAGGTGCACGGGAAAATGATGCTGGTTTGAAAACATTAGCAGAGGGTGTTGAAATGACCGAGCGTGCAATGATAGCAGCGTTAGAACGTCACGGGGTAAAGAAGATTTTTCCAGAAGGGCAAAAATTTGATCCTCATTTTCATCAAGCGATGTTTGAAATTTCTGACTCCAATGTTCCAGATAACACTGTTCAGCAAGTTGTGCAGGCGGGTTACATTATCGGTGAGCGTGTTCTGCGTCCGGCGATAGTTGGTGTAGCCAAAGGGGGAACAAAAGAAGTTTCTATTGAACCGGATTCAGCTTGAAACATATCAATAATGATATTCCAGCGCAAAAATGTGGCATTGTGTGCAGTTTCATATTTTTGAAGCATTTTATCAAAGAGAGTTCTAAGGGGGTTAAAACACCTTTTTATCCTTGAAGTGTCCAGATTTTTCACAATATACGGGTATCGCTTAAGGGAATAGCGATAATAATAAAACAAAATAATCAAGCAGAAAAAGAGGAAACGAAAAATCACTCTGAGAGATAGATAAGAATAAAAATCTTTAGATTTAATAAAACAGTTGCGCAAGAGTAATATGTGGAGTGAGTCCTTTTTAATGAGGCGCTCCCCCTAAGCTGCTAAAAATACATTGCATTTTTGCGTATAAAAGGTTAAGAGTTGCACAGGGCTCAATACGAATTAGGAAAATGTGGAACACTTTCTGAACTAAAAATATCAACCTCTCTTGTTTATAACACAGAAGGATGGAATTTTATTGTATCAAAGGTGCACATAAGCTCATCTGCTAGGAAGACTTTCAATCTAACCGAAAAAAAACAAAGTAACGCAAAAACTTTGTACGTTAGTGTGTTGTCCCCTTAGTAATTCATTTTGCCAACGACATAATTGTTTCTAGAGAAACTTGCAGAGCACAGCGTAGCATAACACTTTCTTATACTTAAAAAATTTCACCGCAAACATAAGTACGGATAAGTTGATAACGGACAATATCACCAATTCTCTGACAATAATCAGTAATGTAGATAAAAAATGTTAAAAGAATGACTGCTATAATTATAAATTGAATTGATGAAGTTTGTTGTTCTAAGAGAACAGTCGTAATGTCAATAAGAACTGTATTTATGTGAACTTTTTGCTAGAATATGTGATTAAGAATTATTTATATTCCAATTATTATTGTTATAAATACTCTAAAATAAGAAAAATCGATAGTTTTTTGATCACGAAATAGTATTAATATTTGCTAAAAGCAGATTCAAAAATGCTTGAGTATATTGAATTAAAAGATGTATATTTTTCTTCTATAATTATTTAACCATGGGTATTAAGCGTGGCGATAATCATAATGATCAACAAAGGTTCAAATGAGTAAAATTGATTGAAGAGGAAAGTTGATACAGAGTTTTGATACGACATGACTACCCAAAATGTTTATAGCTGCGATAACTACGTACCACTAAAAGCACCCTCTTTATAACAAATATGAGCGCTGGTGTGGGTAAGAGAAAAACAGGAAAGTTAATCAAGATAATGATAGGAAAAAGTTTTTTTCATTTCGTAAAGGTGATGATAATATTTTTTCCAATAAAAGTTTTAGTTTTCTTCTCCAAATTTATTTTTTATAAGATTTTCAAGAGCGTCGAGAGCGTCCGTTGCTTCTGGTCCTGAAACGCGAATCGTGAGGTTGCAACCAGGGGAAGCTGCTAACATCATAAGTCCCATAATTGATGAACCGCCAACGATTTTCCCATCTTTTTCAACTTCAACAATGGCATTGAAATTGTCAACAGTTTGTACAAATTTTGCAGAAGCACGTGCATGCAAGCCACGTTTGTTACAGATACTGAAATGACGACTTAGTGTACATGGAAAAGAATTTTTAGAAAGCATCAGTGTTAATTACCCGCTATAAAATCATACTTGGTACATTAATATATTTACGCCCTGCTTCTTGCGCTATTCTTAAAGCTTCTGATAATGAAATATCAGGGCATTGGCGAATAGAAATCAGTTTAATGAGCATGGGTAAATTAACACCCGCAATCATTTCGACACGCCCTTTCTCAATAGCAGGGATAGCCATATTTGACGGTGTTCCACCGAATACATCTGTTAATATGATCACGCCATGATTTGTATCTGTAGAGGAAACTGCGGCTATAATATCACCTCGGCGCTGATCCATATCATCATCGGGATAGACGCATATTGTTGCAAATTTCTCTTGTGTTCCAACAACATGTTCCACAGCATTTAGAAATTCGATAGCCAGCTCACCGTGCGTTACAAGCACGAGTCCAATCATTTTACAAAAACTCCTGTTAACTCAAGATCCGACCATATTAGTGGAAAAGATATTGTACAAGGCTTTGTCCTGCTGCCAAGAAAAATTTGTAAAAAAAGGCAAAAATAATGATTTTTTCTATTTTTAGAGGAAAATTAGACAGATTTACGCCATATTTTTCTAAAAAAGAATGCTTCAATAGCCTGACAAATGGCTGTACAGTCTGCTTCATGAAGACTAGGGAGCTTTAAAAGGGGAATATGTAGATCTGCAAATTTAAAAGTCTGATTTGTAGAGAAGCGTTCATATTCAGAACCAAGAAGAATAACACAATCGATAGTTGTTTGTTTTTCAAATTCTATCGTGTAAAGGCCAACACCGCGAATTTCAATACCGCCCTGCAAACCCTCTGGAGTATATCCGCGAAGTTTTCCATTTTCTACACCGAGCATTGTGTAATCATCACTAATAAGTTTTGCTTCACGTTTTGACCACTCAGCACGGTCGAGCAAAGAAAGGGTAAGGGTTGATTTTCCTGATCCCGATGGGCCTATAATTAACAGACCCTTTCCTCCTAGTTGAAGGCAATTTGCATGTAGTATTTCATTTTTTGTTTTCATACCTTTTGCTTTGGATAAAAGATTTATTTAGCGAAGGGAAGCATAATAATAAAACGTGCACCAGTTTTACTATTTCCAAGTTCGGGGTCAACAATATTTTCGGCTGTAATTGTTCCATTATGAGCCTCAATGATTTGTCGACTAATAGAAAGACCAAGTCCTGAGTTTTGTCCAAAAGTATCTTCGTTTGGTCGATCGGTATAGAAGCGTTCAAAAATGCGTTCAATATTTTCTGAACGGATACCGGGGCCATTGTCTTCAATGGTTAAAATGAGAGTTGAAGCATGACTTTTCATGGTTATACGAATTTTACCGCTATCATGAGGAATAAAGGAACGTGCGTTTTCAATGAGGTTGGAAATAACTTGCCCTAAACGGAGTTCATGTCCCAACACAAGATAAGCTTTTCCATGAGGACGTGGGACAATATTAAGGCTTATATCAATGGTTTGCGTATTACGGTATACTTCTTGAACAGCATGGACGAGGCTTTCCAAAAGCAGTGTCATATCAACAATCTGTGCAGTTTCACGAGCAAGTTCTGCATCTAGCCGAGAGGCATCAGAAATGTCAGTAATCAAACGGTCAAGGCGGCGCACATCATGTTGAATAATTTCAAACAGTTGTTCCTGTGCTTCTTCGTTTTTAGCTAGTGGGAGCGTTTCAACAGCACTACGTAGTGAGGTAAGTGGATTTTTTAATTCGTGGCTTACATCAGCAGCAAAGCGTTCAATGGCTTCAATACGCATATAAAGGGCATTAGTCATATCACGAATAGAAGTTGAAAGGTGACCAATTTCATCTTCACGCATTGAAAAGTCGGGAATTTCTACACGCTTATTATTGCCGTGACGCACACGGTTGGCAGAGGCAGATAATTTGCTCAATGGATGCGCAATTGTATGGGCTAAAAATAGAGAAAGTACCAAAAGCACGCTGCCTACAACGGCAAAAACTTTAAAAATGACCAGTCTTTCGCCCTTTACAATGTTGTCAATATCTGAACCGGTAGTTGAAAGAAGAAGCGCCCCTACCACTGCACGATAACGTTGAACAGGCACGGCAACAGAAACGATTAATTGACCTTGTCTGTTGCGTCGTTTGGCAGTAGCGAGAGATCCATTTAATGCTCGGTACACTTCTGGGTAAGCAATACCGGTGTTTTTTGCTTGCTCTCTATCAATAGCAATACCAGTGCCATAAAATGCGCTTGAAAACCATGAATAGAAGCGTTCCCACATGTTTTGTTCAGTTTTAAGTGGGGGTAAATCATAGCTAAAAACTTCACCACTAGAATAGAGAACACGCGAATCAAGAAGTAAAGTAGCATCACGATCATAGATACGTGCTCTTGTCGTTTTTGGTGTGATGAGGCGTCGTAAAAGGGGGGCAACTTGTTCAGGGTTAATAGGAAAATCCCAAGAGTCGGTTGATTGGGGTGCAGGTGTAACGCTTTCTCCAGCGTGTAATTCTAAAAGCTTTTGGGGATCAATGAGAATAGAGTTTGTATCTACCGTTGCAGAAGCAGCGATTGCTCCAGCAATAATTTTTCCTTGGGTGCATAAACTTTTAATTTTCGCTTCAATCAAACCATCGCGGAACTGATTAAGATACAAAATACCTGTAACCAGAACGGCAAGGGCAGCGATATTTAGCATGACAATGCGACGTGTAAGACTGGAAAAAAGCAATTGTCTGAGGAGACGTTGTACTCGAAGATGCAGATAAGCAAACATGGAAAATGGTGTTGAAAAAACGCCACTTAGTGCTGTTTTTCGCGGAGTTTCCAATTGAGTATTTTTTGTCATTGATTTGATCGCCGTTCAAACTTTTGCGACAAAACAGTTTTACACCTCGTGAAAACGATAGCCTACACCGTAAAGTGTTTCAATCATTGCAAAATCATCATCCACTTGTTTAAACTTTTTACGTAGACGTTTAATGTGACTATCGATAGTGCGGTCATCTACATAGACTTGATCACTATAGGCAGCATCCATCAAAGCGTCGCGACTTTTCACAATTCCTGGTCTTTGTGCTAGGGTCTGTAGAATCAAAAATTCCGTAACAGTCAAGATAACAGGTTTATCTTTCCATGTACAGGTATGACGTTCTTGATCCATCACAAGATCTCCACGTTTCAGAGAAGAGGCAGGCGAGGCTCCTGTTGCAAGCGGTTGGTTACGGGCATTGGAACGACGCAGAATAGCCTTCACGCGTTCAATGAGAAGACGTTGCGAGAAAGGTTTAGTAATAAAATCGTCAGCTCCCATTTTGAGTCCAAACAGCTCATCAATTTCATCATCCTTAGAGGTAAGAAAAATAACTGGAATATCGGATTTTTGGCGCAATCGGCGCAAAAGTTCCATACCGTCCATCCGAGGCATTTTAATATCAAAAATAGCTAAGTGTGGGGGGTGTAGTGTTAGACCTTTGAGTGCAGATGCTCCATCTGTATAGCTTTCAACTCGATAGCCTTCTGTTTCAAGTGCAAAAGATAAAGATGTTAAAATATTGCGGTCATCATCAACAAGTACAATCGTTTGTGTGATTGTTGTAGTATCCTTCATGGCTTCTTAGACCTTTCTATTGCCGTGGTAGCAAATTACCCACGCTATTTATATGGGAGTTCGCATTTTTTTTGCAAAACAAATCTAGTACAAACTGTAGCAGAGTAAAAAACCTTTTATCTTTACGGTAAAAGCTTGTTTTAACTTTGCAATTTGATAATGCTTTTGCGCGTGTTAAGATCCCTTCACACAGGATAAAATTTTTATTGGGACGTTTTTTACCAAAGTTTATTCTTGTCTCTGTCCCAGAATTGAACAGGTTTGTTTTCAATCGTTGAAGTTTAGAAAATCTGCCTATTTGTTTTAACAGCAAAGACATAAGTGTAGTGATGTATGTGCAAGAAATTTGCCTCCACTGCATGAAAGGAGATCATAATGGGATTTTTTAATTTTGTTAAAGCGGTTGGCGAAAAGCTTGGCATTGGGGATCATGAGCCAGAAGAAAAAGATTTTAAGGCTGCATTTGATAACTTTCAGCTCGACACAGAAAAAATAAATATTCTGGTTGAAAATGGTAAAGCGACTTTGAGTGGTGAAGTTCCAGACAGAGAAACACTTGAAAAAGCACTTTTAGTTGTTGGCAATTCGCAGGGTATCTCTTCTGTTGATATTGACCAATTAAAGATTGTAGGTGATGCATCTATGAAAGCCTCTCGTTTTTATGAGGTAAAATCTAGTGATAATCTTTGGAAAATTGCTGAAGAAGTTTACGGAAAAGGGCAAGGTGATAAAAGTGCATTCATTTTTGAAGCCAATAAACCAATGCTGAAATCGATTGATAAAATTTATCCTGGACAAGTTTTGCGTATTCCTGAAATTGACCGTGTCTAATTACACAGAAGGTGAGTCTTTTTTACACTCTATTTTACGACGCTAAACAAAAATAAGAAACGTAGAAATCTTTTCCACGTTTCTTATTTTAGAATGTTAGATTAATAGTGATGGAAAGGTTTAGTAAGCAGGAGCTTATTTTGAAGGTGATGTTGCTCTCATGGTATTTACAAAGAAGTCAACGTCAATTGTTCCCGCTTTCTCGAATGTCAATGTTGCACTGATTTTGTCACCTATTTTGAATGGTTGTGAAAGTCCCATGAACATAATATGATTACCGCCAGGCTTAAGTGTGATTTCGCCATTGCCTGGAATTTCAATGCCATTATGCATTTTTTCCATTTTCATAATATTGTTAATGACTGTCATGGAGTGGATTTCTGCTGTTTGTGCCTCATTTGTTGAGACAGAAACTAAACGATCTGGTGTGTTGCCATGATTAATGATATAGAGATAACCACTTCCAACTTGTATACCTTTTTGTGTTGCGCGCGTCCAAGGATGAATGATTTCTATGTCACCAAGCCGGTATTGGTGAGCGAATACGGGTGGCAGAGTTATGAAAACAAAGCTAAGAGCGCACATCGCATTTACAATAATTTTTTTGAGTGAATATCGTGCGCAATAAGAATCCTTAAACATAGAATTCTTTATTCTCTTGGCAATAGATGTCATCATTGATTTACCCTCCTTCATGAGATTCACTTTCAATTGTATTTTAGCAGAGTTTTTGTTCAAAATAAAAGAAAGAATTACTCGAGTTATATTGGGAGGATAGAAGTGCATGAGTTTATCGATTTTTTAGGGAAGAAAATTAAAGTTTAAGATGGTAATGCACTTAAGGGCAAAAGGTTTGTTTTTATGTACTTACAAATTTAAGAAAGAAGTATATAGGTTAAAGAAAAATTTATGTTGGATACATTAAAAGATGACTTTCAAACAGTATAATTAAGTGTTTAGACTGTTAGAAACAGAACTTCTAAGAATAGATTAGTAGATGATATTTTCGTAAATATTAGTTTAGCAAGGTAGAGTTTAACGTCATTAAATAACCGATGTAAGAAACATTTGGCTTATTGACTAGGTGAGCATATAGCGAATAATAGAATGTCTTGCTAAGAAAGACTATGGTATTCGTAGCATAAATTTTATTGTATCTGGGTGATATTTTAAAAAGCTTTTATATGAGTGCTTCGTGGGGCTGTAAGAGATTGAGGAAGATGTTCTATCATTATTTCTCTTTTTTTAATCTTTATAGGTTGATATGCCTATGAGAGTTGCAGAAAAATATGCTATGATGTACCTTTCATTAATCAAAGAAGACGTTTATGCGTAAGCAGAATGCCTATTTTTAAAGAAAAATTTTATTTTGAGAATGTTTCTCTCATTATTCTCTTGTAGCGATAAGAGCCTGTTCTTATATACGAAGCAGAAAGGCTTGTTGCGACTTGCAGTTTATTGTTTGTGTAACTTGAAGTGAGGTGCAGGCTTTAAGTGTTATAAGGAGCTGTCTTAGAAAGATGCTTGATGAAGGTTGAGGTAGCTTGCTGAATGGAGATTATAATATGGCAAAAGTAATTGGTATTGATCTGGGGACGACTAACTCTTGTGTTGCTGTTATGGATGGCAAAAATGCAAAGGTTATCGAAAATTCAGAAGGAGCGAGGACGACGCCTTCTGTTGTTGCCTTTACTGATGGAGGTGAGCGGCTTGTTGGGCAGCCTGCTAAACGACAAGCAGTTACGAACCCTGAAGGAACAGTTTTTGCGGTTAAACGTTTAATTGGACGCCGGTTTGATGACCCTATGGTTGAAAAAGATAAAGCGCTTGTACCTTACAAAATTGTTAAAGGTGACAATGGTGATGCATGGGTCGAAGAAGCAGGTAAGAAGTATTCTCCGTCACAAATTTCAGCTATGATTTTGCAAAAGATGAAAGAAACTGCCGAGTCTTATCTTGGTGAAAAAGTTGAGCAAGCGGTTATTACTGTTCCTGCTTATTTTAATGATGCGCAACGTCAAGCTACTAAAGATGCGGGTAAAATTGCTGGACTAGAGGTTTTACGAATTATCAATGAGCCAACAGCTGCTGCTTTAGCGTATGGTTTGGATAAAAAAGATGGAAAAACTATTGCTGTTTACGACCTTGGTGGCGGTACATTTGATATTTCTGTGCTTGAAATCGGAGATGGTGTTTTTGAAGTTAAGTCAACCAACGGAGATACTTTTTTAGGCGGTGAAGATTTTGATATGCGCTTGGTTGGTTATTTTGCTGATGAATTCAAGAAAGAACAAGGGATTGATCTGAAAAATGATAAATTAGCGTTACAGCGTCTGAAAGAAGCAGCAGAAAAAGCAAAGATTGAACTTTCTTCTTCACAACAAACGGAAATCAATTTGCCATTTATTACGGCAGATCAATCTGGCCCCAAGCACTTAACAATGAAATTGACTCGGGCGAAATTTGAGTCTCTCGTTGATGATTTGGTTCAGCGCACTATTGAGCCTTGTAAAGCTGCATTAAAAGATGCAGGATTAAAAGCTGGTGAAATTGATGAAGTTGTTTTGGTGGGTGGTATGACGCGTATGCCCAAAATTCAAGAAGTTGTGCAAAACTTCTTCGGCAAGGATCCACACAAAGGCGTTAATCCTGATGAAGTTGTAGCGATGGGTGCTGCTATTCAAGGTGGGGTATTACAGGGCGATGTAAAAGACGTGTTGCTGCTGGATGTAACACCTTTATCCTTGGGTATTGAAACGTTGGGTGGAGTTTTCACACGTCTCATTGAACGTAATACCACTATCCCAACTAAAAAGTCACAAGTTTTTTCAACGGCTGATGATAATCAGAATGCTGTGACTATTCGTGTTTTCCAAGGTGAACGCGAAATGGCTAACGATAACAAGTTACTAGCTCAATTTGATCTTGTTGGTATTCCACCGGCGCCGCGTGGTATACCTCAGATTGAGGTTACTTTTGATATTGATGCGAATGGTATTGTAAATGTTTCGGCTAAAGATAAAGGAACTGGGAAAGAACATCAAATTCGTATTCAAGCATCAGGTGGTTTAAGTGATGCTGACATTGAAAAAATGGTCAAGGATGCGGAAGAGCATGCAGCTGAGGACAAAAAGCGCCGTGAAGGTGTGGAAGTTAAAAATCAAGCAGAAGCTCTTATCCACTCAACTGAAAAGTCGCTTACAGAGTATGGTGATAAGGTATCAGCGGAAGAGAAGGAACAGATTGAAACTGCAATATCTGATTTGAAGTCTGCACTTGATGGCACTGATACTGAAGAAGTAACAGCAAAAATGCAGAAATTAGCAGAAGTTAGTATGAAACTCGGACAGGCTATGTATGAGGCTTCACAAGCAGCAACAGCAAATACTGAAACAGACACAAAGAATAATAATGATGATGTTGTCGATGCTGATTTTGAAGAAGTTAACGATAAGAAGAAATAATATAAGCAGATGGATTGATTAATTAATAAACCCGGTCTTTGAAATATAAGGCTGGGCTTTGTTATTTGAGATGAGTTGAAACTTTGTGACTAAAAATATAAATTGAAAGCAAATATTATCCATTAAGATGGATGGAAAAAATTATCAGGAATACATGATGAAGGTTGATTATTATGAAATTCTTGGCGTGACTCGTGAATGTGATGATAAAAAGCTGAAGTCTGCTTTTCGTAAGTTGGCGATGCGATATCATCCTGATCGCAACGCGGGGGATAAAGAAGCAGAACGAAAATTTAAGGAAATTGTTGAAGCTTATGAAGTTCTCAAAGATCCTCAAAAACGAACTGCTTATGACCGATTTGGTCATGCGGCTTTTGAAAATAATAACAGAGAAGGAGCAAGCCCCTTTGGTGGCTTTGCTGCCGGTGGCGGATTTGCTGATATTTTCGAAGATTTTTTTGGCGAAATTATGGGGGGGATGCACCGTAAGCGTAGTGATGGCCGCGAACGTGGTGCAGATCTGAGTTATAATATGGAAGTGACTTTAGAAGAGGCATTTTCAGGAAAAACTGCGCAGATTAATATTCCTAGTTCTATTACTTGTGATGTTTGTGAAGGATCTGGCGCGAAAAAGGGTTCTAAGCCACAAGTTTGTGGAACTTGTCATGGAGCTGGCCGTGTACGCGCTGCGCAAGGCTTCTTTTCCATTGAACGAACATGTCCTGTATGTCATGGACGTGGTGAAACCATTACGGATCCATGTCCAAAATGTCAGGGGACGAGACGGGTGGAAAAAAAACGTTCATTGAGCGTGAACGTTCCAGCTGGTATTGAAGATGGTACGCGTATTCGCCTTTCTGGTGAGGGAGATGCTGGCATTCGTGGTGGTCCTAACGGTGATCTTTATATTTTTCTTTCCATTAAACCGCATGAATTTTTTCAGCGAGAAGGAGCAGATCTTCATTGTCGCGTTCCCATTTCAATGGTTACAGCTGCTTTAGGAGGAGAGTTTGAGGTTTCTGACCTTGATGGTGTCAAAGCACGTGTTAAGATTCCAGAGGGAACCCAAAATGGGCGTCAATTCCGCCTTAAAGGTAAGGGAATGCCTATGTTACGTCGTCAGCAAGCGAGGGGTGATCTTTATATTCATATTACTATTGAAACACCGCAAAAACTAACGCAAGAACAACGCGAATTGCTACAAAAGTTTGAGAAGCTTTCAAATTGTGAAAATTCACCACAATCACATGGTTTTTTTTCACGTATGAAAGAGTTTTTTGAGAATATTTCCGGCCAAAATTCGTGAATACCTATCAGAATTAAGGAATGTTGGAAGAGTTACTTGGAAGATTATTTTAATTAAATTTTTGTTACATTATAAATCTTTGAAAAGGTTAACATTTGTGTTGCTTAAAGAGAGAAGGGGTGGCTATTTTAGGATGCGTTTCTGTTGCAGGTCTAGTTTCTATGTTTCATTACATAGTTCCATGAATAAGTTTTATTTTGTGTGTCTATGAGATTTGAACGACAGTTTATCTGTGTAAGAATCCATTGAATATACAAACAATACTTCCAGTGTCAGTGTAGCAACACTTTAACGTATATAAAATTTTTTATACCCGTCTTTCTTTTTTGTAAATTTTAAAATTTGCAATCAGGCTGTCATTTAAATACACATTGTATATTTATTTGATTAAAAACAAAAATTGATAAGATTACAACAACACAAATTTAGTGCATAACATAGAACTTTAGTAAAATGTTTCACAAGGATTATCTGTATAGGTAAGTTGTAGAGATGCTTTTCATTCAAATTTGCGAGTATATTGTCGTGTACTCCAAAGTGTTTGAATAATAGGAATCAAACGAATAGGAGTTTTTCCTTATTTACTCTGTTGCACTTAAGTTTGTTTATATGAAAGAGCATTGTAGTTTGAGGATTATGATGGTATTTCAAATACCTCATTTAAGGTTGATATCTTTTTGGACTGTGAATGCTTGTTAATTAACGAATCATGTACTCCTTCCTGTAAGCTAACAAAAATAATAACTTTAATTTTGAATATTTTTATCTGAAAGAATAGTTTTTACGGTTCGTTCTTAACTTTCATTGAATCATAATGAGTTGAGAAAAAATATGAGTAAAGCTTTAGTTATCACTTACAAAAGAATACCATTGTTCCTTGAATGGAGCAGATGGTTTATGAACAAAAAGAGAGATCTAAATTGGCAGCATAGATCAGGTTAAAATGGTTTAAGCTGGAGCTGAATACTCTGATTTTGTTTCTTTTGTAGATGGATAAGTAAAAAGTAATGCTTGTATCGTATGAGAAGGTGAAAAAATAAATGCCTTTATCATTTATCTGTTTGCATGTTGTTAAGTAAAATATTGTATGCATTTGCTACATAAAACAAGCTGGTATTTTCAATAAGAAGAGACAAGTAATTTTTCGTAGAGAAAAGAGGAAAGTTCGATTTTATTCTTGATGAATAAGACGGCGTTCATATTTTGAGCAGATGAATTTTTTGAAAGAGTATTTTTGTTTCTTTCATAATGATTTGCTATTGCTATCTGTGAATGACTTCAATCTATCATTATGAGAACAGCTAATATAAGGAATAATTGAACGATTTTACGGATCTCTTCAAGGGAATTTTGATGGTCTAATAAGAATACAATGCTAGATTGTGCTACAGGTTTTCTAATGTGATGCTGTAACAAGCTGGTACTATCGTTCATTTGTTGGCTTTCAATATTGCGACTGCTTTTGTATTGAGATGTTTCATAAGAGATATTTTTAGTCCTTTTAAAACAGTTTTATCTACACGAAAATCCCATTTGTAACATGTAAGCGAGCGGTTTTTATTGATTATCATAAGAAGATTTAAAGTGAGAGAATACTCCTGTATTCGAGGCTCCCATTTAAGTTGCAAGGTGATTAATTATCCTTATAAAATCAATGGTTGTATATGTTCGTATTCATTGTTAAAGATCCATAGGGTAAAATCAATGAGTTAAATGTACGGCGTGGCTTGAAAATTGTTCTAAATTCTACTTCCAAATTTTATATATAAGGCCATAAGACAATGACATTTTGTACACTTATTTTGCTCAATCTTTAGATGCTAGTTTTTTTAAAGGAAGCTGCCTTTGTGTCATATCGTTACTGCTTTGGTTGTAATTTAAGGGAAAATTAGCGCTTTTCAGGGGGATAAATAGAGTAAAACTTGTTTGAAAATTTTTTTCGCTTTTTCTAAACTTCACTAAGAGAGGGTAAAAGTGATGAGGAGGCTCTTTTGATGGATGATGTTGAAAACGATGTTGCAGATGTTTTTAAAAAACAAGCAGCATTTTTGTCGTCTGCTTTACCTTATATGCAAAAATATGAAAATGAAACGGTCGTTGTAAAATATGGCGGTCATGCTATGGGTGATTCTACTTTGGGGCGAGCTTTTGCGCGTGATATTGCTCTATTAAAGCAATCAGGAATTAATCCTGTCGTCGTTCATGGTGGAGGTCCTCAAATTGCTGAAATTTTGATGAAAATGGGGATTGAGTCGCGGTTTGAAAACGGTTTACGCGTAACTGATGAGCGGATCGTTGAAGTGGTTGAAATGGTTTTAGCGGGCTCCATAAACAAGGAAATTGTTGCTCTCATCAACGCTGAAGGTGAATGGGCAATAGGGTTGTGCGGCAAAGATGGCAATATGGTTTTTGCCGAAAAGGCTTATAAGACTGTGATTGATCCTGATTCGCATATTGAACGTGTTTTAGACTTAGGATTTGTTGGTGAACCTGTTGAAGTTGATCGCAGATTATTGGATCTTTTGGCATGTTCTGAAATGATTCCAGTCCTTGCTCCTGTAGCTCCGGGTCGCGATGGAAAAACTTATAATATTAATGCTGATATTTTTGCTGGAGCTATTTCCGGTGCATTAGAGGCCAAACGTCTTTTAATTTTGACGGATGTTTCTGGTGTTTTGGATAAACAAGGCAGACTTTTAAAGGAGTTGACGATTTCTGAAGCTGAAAGCCTTATTAAAAATGGAACAATTTCAGATGGTATGATTCCAAAAGTAGAGACTTGTATAAAGGCCCTTCAAAATGGTGTGGAAGGTGTTGTCATTTTAAATGGCAAAACCCCCCATTCTGTCTTGCTAGAACTATTTACCGAACAAGGAGCTGGAACGCTTATTGTTTCATAAGGTGCGCAAAAAATTGGAGGAAAAACCTTTCATGATTAATATAAAACAGTTGAAATATCCTTTATTAAGCAAGCCGGAATTGGTATTATTTGCTGCGACGATGTTGTGGGGCATTACATTTTTAGTAATTCACATCGCGGTACGCTATAGCGGTCCTCTCTTCTTTGTTGGATTTCGTTTTATTGCCGCATCACTTATATGTGGGGCAATTTTTGGGCGTTCTATGAAAAGTATAACCATTTATGAGATTTTTGCTGGAATGTCTATTGGTTTAGGAATGTTTTTTGGTTATGCTTTGCAAGCTATGGGACTTCAAACGATTATGAGTAGTCAGTCGGCTTTTATCACGGCACTGTATGTTCCGATGGTTCCAATATTGCAGTGGATTATTTTTAAAAAGTCACCCCGTTTAGCTTCTTGGATTGGTATTGTTTTCGCTTTTATTGGCCTTATACTTGTTTCTGGACAAAAGTTGGGAAGGTTTGATTTTTCAAAAGGTGAAATTTTAACTTTGTTAGGAGCTTTAGCAATTGCTGGAGAGGTGATACTCATCGGAGTTTTTGCCAGCAAGGTTGATAGCCGGCGCGTAACAATTATACAGTTATTTTTTAGTGGTCTTTTTTCATTTTTTTGTATGTCTTTGATGGGTGAGAGCATTCCTGAATTTTCATGGGTATGGCTAAGTATCGGTATAGGATTGGCATTGATGAGTGCTATAATTCAATTAGCAATGAATTGGGCACAAAAGTCTATTTCACCTACGCGTGCAACACTCATTTATGCAGGTGAACCTGTATGGGCTGGCATTGTTGGGCGTTTAGCTGGTGAGCGTTTGTCTCCTTTAGCTTTATTGGGTGGTTTGCTTATTTTGATTGGGATCACCGTAGCTGAATTGCAACCTTCACAATGGCGTAAAAAAACAAAGTGATTGAAAAAATTGATTAACTTGATCTTTCTTCAATTAAGATTTTATTTTTTCTGTTTTTTAAAGAAATTAAGAGGAGTCTTGGTGTTTTTCCATCTTTAAAGGAAGAAGAAAGAAACCTTCTAGAAAGTATGTGCTTTTTCAAAAGATGTTGTGTAAGGGGGCGTGTTTGTAAATTTTTGACAATTGAGAAGATTGACTGCTCCGATACTAGACTTTTTTATTTTTTGTACAAATAGCAAGAAGTATTTCTTGAAATTTTATCACAAATTTAAGCTATATATGCATTTCTAATATTGCAGTGGCACATGAGTGATAAGACCGGCGGATATAAAAAAGTTAAGAGCATTTTGGTACTTTTAACTATTTGTATTGAGTTTAGCAAACGAAAGCCTCATTTTTGGGCTATGATGTATTGTGTTTCCAGAAGCTTTTTTCATTTGTATTTTTTTGAAAGGTTCTCAAAGGAGTATAATTGGCAATTGGTCTTTGCGTTTTGTGCTATTCTTTGCTAAATCGCCTCGTATGACAGTAGATCGTAATTATATCCGTAATTTTTCCATTGTGGCGCACATCGATCATGGAAAATCAACTTTAGCTGATCGTTTGATTCAAATGACAGGAGGGCTTGAAACACGGGAGATGAAAGAGCAAGTGCTCGATTCCATGGATATTGAGCGCGAGCGTGGAATTACTATTAAGGCACAAACAGTACGTTTACACTATAAAGCGAAGAATGGTGAAACCTATATTTTAAATCTTATTGATACACCTGGTCATGTGGATTTTGCTTATGAGGTTTCACGTTCTTTGGCAGCTTGTGAAGGTTCGCTGTTGGTGGTGGATGCAAGCCAAGGAGTGGAAGCGCAGACATTGGCTAATGTTTACCAAGCTATTGATAATTCTCATGAGTTGGTTGTTGTGCTCAACAAGGTAGATCTTCCAGCAGCAGATCCTGAGCGTATTAAAGAACAAATTGAAGATGTGATCGGCATTGATACATCTCAGGCAGTGGAAATATCAGCAAAAACAGGTTTAGGTATTCCTGATGTTTTAGAAGCAATTGTTACACAATTGCCCTCTCCACACACTGGTGATGTTAAGAATCCTTTGAAAGCAATGTTGGTTGATAGTTGGTATGATAGTTATCTTGGCGTTATTGTTTTGGTACGAGTAATAGATGGTATCTTAAAAAAAGGTCAAACCATCCGCATGATGGGTACGGGTGTAAAATATCCAGTTGAACGGGTTGGGGTATTTACTCCAAAAATGATTCAAGTTGATGAATTAGGGCCAGGAGAGATTGGTTTTATAACGGCTTCTATCAAAGAAGTTGCTGATACACGGGTTGGTGATACCATTACTGAAGAGCGCCGCCCTTGTGAAGAGGCATTACCTGGTTTTAAATCTGCGCAACCAGTTGTCTTTTGTGGACTTTTTCCAGTTGATGCTGCTGATTTTGATGATTTGCGTGCAGCCATGGGAAAATTACGCTTAAATGATGCGAGCTTTTCTTTTGAAATGGAAACATCAGCGGCTTTGGGGTTTGGTTTTCGTTGTGGCTTTTTAGGGCTTCTTCATCTTGAAATTATTCAAGAGCGATTAGAGCGCGAGTTTAATTTGGATTTAATTGCGACAGCACCTTCAGTTGTTTATCGTATGAATATGAATGATGGTTCTGTTAAGGAATTGCATAACCCAGCGGATATGCCTAATATTGTTAAAATTTCTTCCATCGAAGAACCGTGGATTCGGGCGACAATAATGACTCCTGATAACTATCTTGGGGCAATTTTAGAGCTGTGCCAAGAACGGCGGGGGATACAGGTTGGTTTGTCCTATGTTGGGACGCGTGCCATGGTGACATACGATTTGCCGCTGAATGAAGTTGTTTTTGATTTTTATGATCGTTTAAAATCAATCTCAAAGGGATATGCTTCTTTTGATTATCAGATGACTAACTATGTTGAAGGAGATTTGGTTAAAATGTCTATTTTGGTCAATGGAGAGTCTATTGATGCATTGTCGATGCTTGTGCATCGGACTATTGCAGAGAAGCGTGGGCGTTCTATGTGCGAAAAACTAAAAGATCTTATTCCTCAACATATGTTTCAGATTCCGGTACAAGCTGCGATTGGCGGTAAAATCATTGCGCGCGAAACAATTCGTGCTTTGCGCAAAGATGTAACGGCTAAATGTTACGGGGGCGATGTGACGCGTAAGCGCAAACTTTTGGAAAAGCAAAAAGAAGGCAAAAAGCGGATGCGTCAATTCGGAAAAGTAGAAATTCCTCAGTCGGCTTTTATTCAAGCGCTTAAAATGAATAAATAATGAAAAGGGGGAGTATTTTCCTTTATTGATTGCGCTTTTGTATTCTCTTGATTAGCAGAGGTTCTTGAAGAGTGCTTTTTAATGACGCAAAAGATCGTTAATGGATGTTTTCTCTCGTGTCTTTTGGTCAACGCGTTTCACTATAACAGCACAATAAAGATTCGGACCTATTTCACCGTTTGGTAATGGTTTTCCGGGAAGAGAACCTGGAACAACAACGGAATAGGCTGGTACTTCACCTGTAAAAATTTCACCGGTTGCGCGATCAATAATCTTTGTAGATTTTCCAATAAAGACTCCCATCCCTAAAACAGCACCTTCACGGATAATGCAGCCTTCAACGACTTCGGAACGTGCACCGATAAAGCAATGATCTTCAATAATTGTTGGATTTGCTTGCAGTGGTTCCAAAACGCCTCCAATGCCAACTCCACCGGAAAGATGAACATGTTTGCCAATTTGTGCACAGGAACCAACAGTGCTCCATGTGTCAATCATTGTTCCTTCATCGATAAAGGCACCAAGATTTATAAAGGATGGCATCAATATGACGTTGGGTGCAATGTAAGCAGAATGTCGTACAATTGCTCCAGGAACTGAACGGAAATCAGCTTTTTTAAAGTCAACTTCTTGCCAACCAGAAAATTTTGAAGGAACTTTATCCCACCAATGTGTTCCGTCTACTCCACCGGTAATAATCTGCATAGGATTGAGCCGAAAAGAGAGAAGAACGGCTTTTTTCAGCCATTGATGAGCATGCCATTGTCCATTTTTTTGACGTTCCGCGACACGGATTTCACCTTTATCAAGAAGGTTTAATGCGTGCTTGACACTCTCACGAATTTCACCTTTTGTGGTGGTATTGATAGAATTTCGGTCGTCAAATGCTTTTTCAATAATTATTTCAAGTTGTGTGAGATTAGTCATGACCGGAATTCCGTTAAACAAGTTGAAAACTTGAAGTTTTATTCTTTATAAACTACGCGAAGAAATGTTTTCAGTCAATAAAACGATGAAGAAGTAGGACAGGTATATGAAAAAAGGCTGTAAAGAAAAAATAAAAGAAGAACAAAAGAATAATTTAGCGCCACTCCTTCATGTGAAGGATGCTCTGCAACAGAAACATAAGATTTCTGATTCAGCACAAATGCGTTCGTCTACTTACCGTTTGGCTTATATTGATCAAGAGTTTATGATGCGTCCTGAATTACGTTCACAACGTATTGGTCTTGAGTTTTTAAAGCCCGAAATAACACTTCAAGAATGTGATATTCAATCAACAGTTGTTTTGTTTGGTGGTGCGCGTATTCCTAAATCTGGGCAAGAAGCATGGGCAGCAAAAAATGAAACACAGAAGAAGAATTTGCATGCTATGTCGCATTATTACGATGAGGCGAGGGAATTTGCGCGTTTGTGCTCACGTTATTCTGCTACGACTGAGTATCGTGAATTTGTTGTTGTCACAGGAGGAGGGCCAGGGATAATGGAAGCGGGGAACTGTGGTGCCGTTGATGTTGGTGCACCAACGATTGGTTTGAATGTTGTTTTACCACATGAGCAGGAGCCTAATCCTTATGTGACTCCGCATTTATGTTTTAATTTTCATTATTTGATGATGCGCAAAATGCATTTTTTAATGCGAGCGAAGGCATTTGCTGTTTTTCCTGGAGGGTTTGGTACTTTGGATGAGTTGTTTGAGACGTTAACTTTAATGCAGACGAGACGTATGGAAAAGGTTCCAATTTTATTATTTGGCAAAGAATTTTGGAACAATGTTATCAATTTTGGTTATTTGTCAGCGCAAGGTACAATTTCTCCTTCCGATGTTGATTTTGTAAAATTTGTCAATACAGCAACGGAAGCTTTTGAAGAAATTCGCTCCTTTTATAAACTTCCTTAATTGCTTTTGAAAAAACAATGTTTGTAGGATAGCTAATACTCCACTTTGGTCAAATAAAGTCCTGAAGGTGGTGCTACGACACCACAACGTGTGCGATCTTTAGCATGAAGAGCTGCTTCAAGATCTTGTATCGTCCAGCGTCCGACACCAACTTCCATGAGGCTTCCTGCAAATGAACGGATTTGATGATGAAGAAAGGAGCGGGCTTGCGCATAGAGAAAGATCTCTTCTCCTTCTTTTTGAACATCGAGACGTTCAAGGGTACGAATAGGGCTTTTGGCTTGGCAATGTGCTGAGCGGAAAGTCGTAAAATCATGTTGTCCTAAAAGCTTTTGGGCTGCTTCATGCATGGCTTCAGCATTGAGGGGTTTGGGCAACCACCATACGCGTTTTGCGTTTAAGGTTGGTGGAGAGCGGCGATTGAGAATTTTAAAAAGATAATGGCGTTTGATTGCGGAAAATCGTGCATCAAAGTCATCGGGAACATTTTGTACATTCAAGATTGAAATATCTTCTCCCTGTTTTTGCAAATGAGCATTGAGTGCATCACGTACAGTATGTGTGTGCCAGTTTTTTTCAAAATCAATGTGCGCAACTTGCCCTGTAGCGTGTACACCTGCATCAGTCCGACCAGCTGTCGTAATGGTCAATTGTTGGCCGCAAAAACGAAAAATGGCTTCTTCAAGAGCTCCTTGTATGGTGTGGAGCTTTGCTTGACGCTGCCAGCCAGCGTAATTTGAGCCATCATATTCAAGGGTGAGTTTAAAACGTGGCATATTAAAAAACAGCAGAAATATGAGCGCCTCGCAAAAACGTTGCACTATCAAGAATTTTACCACCAGATCTTTGGAGATGGGTTATTTCCAAACGCCCTTGTCCGCAATGGATAATCAAAGAATCTGGCTCTATCTGACCAATTTCAAGAGAAGAACCCGCCGTTAAGCGACTTCCAAGAATTTTTACGCGTTCTTCTCTATTACCAATATTCATGTTGCACCAACAACCAGGAGAGGGGAAAAGTGCACAGATATGTCTATGAATAAGCTCTGCAGGCTTTGTCCAATCAATGCGAGTCTCTTCCTTTTTGATTTTTGAAGCGTAGGTTATGCCTTTCTCTGATTGTGGAGTAAGTTTAAGCTGTCCTTTTTCAAGAGCCGATAGAGCTTCTATCATAAGTTCTGCACCTATATGTGAAAGTTTATCTGAAAGTTCATAGGTCGTCATGTTATCGGTGATAGGGATGGAATGAGAGAGAGCGATAGGCCCCGTATCAAGCCCTTCATCCATTTTCATAATCATCATTCCTGTTTCTTTATCACCAGCCATAATTGCACGCTGAATAGGTGCTGCGCCACGCCAACGTGGTAAGAGTGAAGCATGAGCATTAAAACAACCAAAACGCGGTGTTTCAAGGATAGTTTTCGGCAAGAGGAGTCCATAGGCAACAACAACAACAGCATCAACGGAAAGTGCTGTAAATTGAGCTTGTTGTTCGGCTGTTTTAAGTGTTTGAGGCGTGAATACAGGAATAGATTTAACTTGTGCTGCATTTTGAACAGGTGAAGGAACCGGTTTAAGGCCACGACGTCCTGCTGGGCGAGGGGGTTGGCTGTAAACAGCTACAACATCATGACCAGCATCCAGCAAAGCATTTAAAATGGGAACAGAAAAATCAGGTGTCCCCATAAAACTTAATCGCAATGCCATTACAAAATTGCTTCCTTTGCGTTTTTTTCTTTTGTGCGTTTTTTAAATTTCCGTATCACCATATCACGTTTCATTTTTGAAATATGATCAATAAAAAGGCAGCCGTTTAAGTGATCGATTTCGTGCTGTAAGCAAGTGGCTAGGAGATGATCTGCTTCAATTTCTGTTTGTTTGCCTTCGCGATCTTGATAGCGAATACAAAGGCGTTTAGGACGCTCAATTTCTGCATAATACTCAGGAATAGAGAGGCAACCTTCTTTGTAAATATTACGCTCATCTGAGAGCCATAAGATTTCCGGGTTGATAATAACAAGCGGGTTTTTTTGGGCATCATTTCCGGAGACATCTACGACCAATATGCGTAGTGGTATGCCAATTTGAATAGCAGCAAGGCCAACGCCTTGAGCATTATACATAGTTTCCAGCATATTATCAGCAAGCTTTTGGAGAGTTGAATCAACATGCTCGACAGGTCTGGACACTTCCCGTAAAATCGGATCAGGTAAAGTAACTAAAGTTTTCATTGGCATAAGCATAGACTAATCAAAGGTTTGTTGTGGGTCAATATTGAATAACAGATTCTTGCACTTTTTTGCGGCAAGGGCATTATGTTACCTCTCATATTTGATTCGTTTTTCTCTTTTATGCTCTTTGGTGAGTCTTTTAGTACACTGATGGTTTTTCTTTTACTTATACTTGTTTGTTTAATATTTTTTATGCTGATACGTTCCCATCGAAAAAAAGCAGCTTGGGAAAATGAAACTGCTGAACGTGCCCGTGAAGCACAAACGCAGATGGCTACATTGCTGAAAACACAAGCTGAAATGCAAGGACGAATGCAGACTATGGCAGAAATTTTTGGTCAAAGACAGGCTGAATTGAACAAGTCACTCAGTGAACAATTGAATGGGATGACAGCCAATTTGGGGCAAACTCTTCAAATGCAGACCAAATCTACTTATGAAAATTTAACTCGTTTGCAGGAGCGTTTAGCGGTGATTGATGCAGCGCAAAATAATATTCAGTCGCTTACAGGACAAGTTGTTCAATTGCAGGCTATTTTAAGCAATAAGCAGACGCGTGGCACTTTTGGTCAAGGACGGATGGAAGCAATTATTGCTGATGCTTTACCAGCTAATGCTTATGTTTTTCAGGCAGTTCTCTCAAACGGAAAGCGACCAGATTGTCTCATTCACATGCCGAATAAAGCACCTTCTCTTGTTGTTGATGCTAAGTTTCCTCTGGAGGCTTGGAATGCTATGCGTAAAGCAACATCAACTCAAGAACGTCAAGAGGCAGAACGCCAATTTCGTACCGACATGGAAGTTCATATTCGTGATATTGCACAGAAATATATGATTCCTGGGGAAACACATGACACTGCTTTTCTCTTTGTGCCATCGGAATCGATTTTTGCAACAATCTATGAGAATTTTGAGCCATTGGTACAAAAAGCCAATCGAGCGCATGTGATCATTGTATCTCCGTCTTTGTTGATGCTATCTGTTCAGGTTGTACAAACCATTATGAAAGATGCGCGGATGCGTGAACAAGCGCATTTGATTCAGTCAGAAGTAGCGAAATTGATGGAAGATTTTGGACGAATGGATATCCGTGTTCGTGCTTTGCAGAAGCATTTTTACAAAGCGGGTGAAGATATAGAGGGAATTTTAATATCATCCTCCAAAATTATGAAACGCGTTAATCGCATTGAAACTTTTGAATTAAAAGAGAGTAGCTCTGAGCCAACCGAAATGACAACGTCTGTTCAATCGCAAACATTGCGTTTGCTTGATGAGGAGTAAAAAAGCTCTCAGTAATCGTAAGTATGCTTATATTCTTTATGGATTGGTAATAATTTTTTAGTATTCATATCTCATTATTTCCTAATAAGAGGAAGAGAGAATATGCGACACCTTTTGTTTTTAGGGGCATTGGTGTTTCTGCTGGAGGGGTGTGCAACAACCTCTCCGATCTATACAGACAATGCTTGCACTGTTTTAGCTCAAAAGGACGGTTTTTTTGATAGTTGGGAAAAAGCCTCTAAAAGGGCAGAAATACACTATGGGATTCCTATGCCTATTATTCTTGCAACCATTAATATGGAATCAAGTTTTCGTTACAATGCACGTCCTCCACGCACAAAACTGCTTGGTTTTATTCCATGGAAGCGTCGGTCGACAGCATATGGTTATTCTCAAGCGCTTGATAGTACATGGGCAATGTATGTCCGCTCTACGGGAAGGTTTTTCGCACGGCGTACTAATTTTGCAGATGCTGCCGATTTTGTTGCTTGGTACCATCGCCAAAGTGTTCAACGCAATGGTGTGAGGGCTAATGATGCGTATAACCTTTATTTAAATTATTATATGGGGCATAGTGCTTATGCGCGCAGTAGAGGGCATGTAACTGCTGCGCTTGCACAAGCGGCACGGCGTATGGAAAGAATGTCTATACAATATGAAAAGCAATTGAGGGCATGTAGGCGGCGTTAAGGAGAATTATAAAAATATATGAAGCAAGGATTATATTGGTTTTGAAATTGGTTTAAGTACAGAATTTCTTATAGCTCGAATAAGCAAATGTGATTTTTTAGTTATGCGAATTGAATAAATCTAGATGACAAGAAACTCTTCTAATGCATTTGAGAACATTACATAGAGGATTTTTTCATTAAAACCTTTTTTAAAAAGAGAATGCAATATAGAGAGATAAAAAGTTCAATATAAAAGCCAGACAGTAGAGTGAAAAAAGGAAGAAAGAACAAATATTATCGCTCAAAAGATTGACAGTCTGTAAGAAGGATAGCGCGAAGTTAAGTGCAAGCGCACTTCTTGATTAAAACAGATATGATCTCACTTAAATTGAAACTATTTGCTTCCAATTTATCCATAAAAAGGCTTGCTATTATATCTTATCAGACAGAACTGATAAGTCTATAAAGATGCCCCAATTATTTTTTGTGAAGCAATCTATTTTTGTGAAGCAATCTAATGGAGAGTTACAATTTGTAGCTCATGCTCATTAGCTCCGGCAAGAGCGATAGATCGCTCATCAGATAAAATGATTGGATAACCTGTTTCACCAAAGAGAGCCCATATTGTAATGCCTGGGGTCATTGGTGGAAGATCTGGAAAATTTCTAGCGAGATCATCTGTACAAACTTTTTTTAAATAAGCAACCTGCCTTGCATCAGAGTCGAATGTGTTCTGCAACAACAAGTTTTGTTTATGCTCTCCCATTTCACTGTTCCTTTACGCTTTGACTTTTATTACTCATCACTGCTGACTTTGATTGGAATCTGCTTTATTTGTTTTTTTAATTTTGGTTGATGTAAGTTAATTGATAAGAGACCATTTTTCAACTCGGCATTTTTAACGTGCATCCCTTCTGCGAGAACAAAGGTGCGTTGAAATTGGCGTGCAGCTATACCGCGATGTAAATATTGATGATTTTGGCTTTCTATTTGCTTACCATGAATGATTAGTTGATTATCGTCGAGCAAAATATTGAGATTATTGATTGTAAATCCAGCAACAGCCAAAGTTATGCGTATATGGCTTGCGTCATCATTTTTGTGTAAACGCTCAATATTATAGGCTGGATAAGCCTCATCAGCTTTACCAATACGTCGCAACGTTTTTTCTACCGTTTCAAATCCTAAAAGAAAGGGATTGGAGAAAGGCGTCACATGTGCCATTGTGAGTGTCCTCTTCAAAGCAGTTCGACTTGACCGAACTCTATAAAAAGTGTTTGCTGCATTCTTCTCATATGGCGAGTATGAGTGATAACTTCAAGAGAGAAGATGAGAGAGTTTAATGACTCAAAGGATAAAAAAATTGTCAAAGGCACGAAAATCTGCTGGAATATTATATAGCAAAGATGAAGTTGAAGAAATATTTCGGCGTTTTTCTGTTCAACGTCCTACTCCTAAGAGTGATCTTATCTATAGCAATGTTTTTACTCTTTTAGTTGCTGTTGTTCTTTCAGCTCAAGCTACAGATGCGAGTGTTAATAAAGTGACAAAAGAATTATTTTGCATCGCTGATCGACCGGAAAAAATGGTTGCATTAGGAGAAGAAGAGATTGCACGTTATATTCGTACAATTGGTCTTTGGCGTGCAAAAGCGCGCAATGTTTACGCACTTTGTAGTTGTTTAATTGACCAGTATGACGGCCAAGTGCCTAATACGCGTGAAGCACTTATGGCACTTCCTGGTGTAGGGCGTAAAACTGCAAATGTTGTTTTGAATGTTGCTTTTGGTCAGCCTACTATGGCGGTAGACACGCATATTTTACGCCTTGGAAACCGTCTTGGTTTAGCGCCTGGTAAAATACCAGAAATTGTTGAAGAAAAATTGCTAAAGATTATACCAGTTCATTATCTTCGTCATGCGCATCATTGGCTTATTTTACATGGGCGTTATATTTGCCAAGCGCGTAAAGTGCAATGTACGCAATGCATTATTGCCGATTTATGTAAAGCAGCAATCAAAACAAATGCAATTCCAGCACCTTTGGTTGAAGTTCAAGGCAATGGAGCTCCGATTTTTTTTTGATACGGTCTTGCTATTTTGTATATACTGGCTTATGAGAACGCTGTTAGAGCCGCCCGGCAGGGCATGCCGTGGCTGTTTAAATGCTTATTCAAGCGTTGGTCCGCTTGAATGAATTGGTCCACTTGACTGAATAAAAAATGTATGGAGTAGCAAAATGCCCAAGATGAAGACCAAATCATCCGCTAAGAAGCGGTTTAAAATCACTGCGTCAGGCAAAGTTAAAGTAGCAGCTGCAGGTAAACGTCACGGTATGATTAAACGTTCGAATAAGTTTATTCGTGATGCGCGTGGAACAATGGTTTTAGCTGAACAAGATGCTAAAAAAGTTATTCAATATTATTTGCCGAATGGTTTCTAAACCTTACGCTTTTGATTTTTAGGAGATGATTACATGGCACGTGTAAAAAGAGGTGTGACAGCGCACGCTAAGCACAAAAAAGTTCTTAAACAGGCTGAAGGTTTTTACGGTCGGCGTAAAAATACTATTCGTGCAGCTAAAGCAGCAGTTGATCGTTCAAAGCAGTATGCCTATCGTGATCGCAAAAATAGGAAACGTACTTTCCGTGCTTTGTGGATTCAGAGAATCAATGCGGCTGTTCGTACAGAAGGTTTAACCTATGGGCGCTTTATTGATGGTTTATCAAAAGCTGGTATTGAGGTTGATCGCAAGGTTCTTTCAGATATAGCAGTCCACGAAGCAGAAGCATTTTCTGCTTTAGTAGCTTCTGCAAAGAAGGCTTTGGAATATTTAAAAGATACAACGCCTAATGCTTTTGAAGGCGCTGTCAAGTAAGCCAGTCGTGTTCTCTTAAGGCCATTCATTTATTCGGGGTCCCGTGCTGGTTGTGCTAGTGCGGGATTTTTTTATTTTTTTAAAATAGGCAAAAATATGAGCGATATTGAGCGTCTGGAACAAGAGATTTGTTTAGCTTTAGAAGCAGCTAATGATGAACAGGCACTTGAAACAGTGCGCGTTGCGGCGTTAGGTAAAAAAGGCAGCATCTCTGAAAAATTAAAAGCATTAGGAAAGATGGACGCTGAAGAACGCCATAAAGTTGGACCAGTTCTTAATGGATTAAAAAATCGCATTTTAGAATTATGGATGCAAAAGCGTGAATTTCTTAGGCGCCAAGCAATGGATGCACGCCTTTCTAGTGAAACAGTTGATGTAACTTTACCTGTTCGTTCTTCTCCTGTTGAGAGGGGGCGTATTCATCCTATTTCACAAGTGATCGAAGAAATTATAGCCATTTATATGAATATAGGTTTTTCTCTTGCAGAGGGACCAGATATTGAAACAGATTATTATAATTTTACTGCATTAAATTTTCCTGAAGACCATCCAGCTCGCGAAATGCACGATACCTTCTTTTTTAATGCTGATAAAACACAAGAGCGGAAGTTATTGCGCACCCACACATCACCTGTACAAATTCGTACAATGGAAAAGCGACAACCACCGATACGTATTATTATTCCTGGAAAAACTTACCGCATGGATTCAGATGCAACTCATTCACCGATGTTTCATCAGGTGGAAGGTCTTGTGATTGATAAAACCTCGACTATTGCGCATATGATGTGGCTTCATGAGACTTTTTGTAAAGCTTTTTTTGAAGTCTCTTCTTTGAAGATGCGTTTTCGTCCCTCGTTTTTTCCTTTTACAGAACCATCGATGGAAGTGGATATTCAATGTGATCGTTCTGGTTCAGAAGTAAAATTCGGGGAAGGACAGGATTGGCTAGAAATTTTAGGATGCGGAATGGTGCATCCTCATGTCTTAAAGAATGTTGGCTTAGATCCCGATGAGTATCAGGGTTTTGCGTGGGGAATGGGTATTGATCGTATTGCTATGTTAAAGTACGGTATGCCTGATCTACGGGCTTTTTTTGATGCTGATCTCCGTTGGTTAGATCATTATGGCTTTCGCTGTTTTGACATGTCTGCCTTTTTTTCTGGTTTAAGAAATATGTGATCTTTTCATAGCTTTCATGTGAGGTTTTAAAATGAAATTTACATTGTCTTGGTTGAAAGATCACTTAGAGACAGATGCGTCTTTGGATGAAATTTGCGATAAACTGACGGCTATTGGTCTTGAAGTTGATTATGTTGATGATCGTTCTTCTTTAAAAGGTTTTGTAATTGCAAAAGTTTTAACAGCAGTTAAACATCCTGATGCAGATAAATTACAAATTTTGTCTGTAGATACAGGGTCTGATACGCTTACGCAAGTTGTCTGTGGAGCACCAAATGCACGTGTTGGGCTTGTTGGTGTTCTTGCATTGCCTGGCACTTATGTGCCTGGACTTGATGTGACATTATCTGTAGGCAAAATCCGTGGTGTTGAAAGTTTTGGGATGATGTGTTCACAAGCGGAGCTTGAATTATCGGGTGAGCATGATGGGATTATTGAGCTTCCAGAAGATGTGCCTATTGGAAGTTCGTTTGCGGTTTATGCTGGTTTAGATGATCCGGTCATTGATATTGGTTTGACACCCAATCGTTCTGATTGCACAGGTGTACGTGGTATTGCACGTGATCTTGCTGCCACTGGCATCGGGCGATTAAAAGAATTGTCTTTGCCAAAATTTGAGACTTTCTTTGAAACGCCGCTTCACGTTTCGTTAGATTTTTCGCAGGGCCGATCGTTATGTTTAGGCTTTTCTTGGTGTGAAGTTCGTAATGTTCAAAATGGTGAATCACCACAATTTATACAGCAGCGTTTGAGTGCCATTGGTTTGAGACCGATTAATGCGCTGGTTGATATAACTAATTACATATGTTTTGATCTTGGCCGTCCACTTCATGTTTTTGATGCAGATAAGATTAAAGGGAATTTAAGTGTACGCTGTGGTCATGAAGGTGAACAGTTTCAGGCACTTAATGGAAAAGTCTATAATTTGGGCGTTCAAGACTGTGTTATTGCAGATGAAGAGGGAGTTATTTCGATTGCTGGTATCATGGGAGGTGAAAGAACGAGCTGTGATGAAACGACGCGCCGCATTATTATTGAATCTGCGCTTTGGGATGCACAGAGTATTGCGCAAACAGGGCGTGCATTAGTACTTATCAGTGATGCACGTTATCGATTTGAGCGGGGAGTTGATCCAGCTTTTATGGAAACAGGGCTTGAGATTGCAACAGAATTGGTTTTACGGTTTTGTGGTGGTGAAGTATCCAAGACAAAGATTGTTGGTTATCAGCAGTTAGAAGTCAAACAGATCGCTTTTCCCTTTTCTGAAATTAAACGTTTGACGCATTTGGAAATAGAGCGTGAACAAGTCATTACTATTTTAACAAAGCTTGGGTTTTATGTTGCGGGGAAAGGAGATGTAGTTACGGTTAAAGTACCAACATGGCGCCCTGATATTGTTGGTAAAGCTGATTTAGTGGAAGAGGTGATGAGGATTTATGGGCTGGATAAAATTGAGCCTATTCCATTAGAAAATTTTGCAGAGAAAAAAGATCAAATTTTAACATATTCAAGGTTTCGTTCACGTGTTACGCGTTTGGCTTTAGCGCATCGTGGTATGAAAGAAACGGTGACGTGGTCCTTTATTTCTGAAAGTCAGGCGCGTGCTTTTGGAGGCGGTCAAGCACAGCTTAAATTAGTAAATCCTATTGCTGTTGATATGTCAGTAATGCGTCCTTCTCTTTTGCCTAGTTTGCTTGTGGCGGCACAGCGAAATGCTGATCGTGGTTTTCCCGATCTTGCATTGTTTGAAGTTTCCAGCATCTATGAAGGCGACACCCCTGATAAACAACAATGTGTTGCTAGTGGTATTCGTCGTGGAGCGGAACAATTTAAAGGAGCAGGGCGCTTTTGGGATGGAAACGCGACAGAAGTTGATGTTTTTGATGCCAAAGCAGATGCGTTAGCTGTTTTAGAAGCGTGCCATATGGATATCGGCAAGGTTCAGATTGAGGTGGGAGCACCTGATTGGTATCATCCTGGTCGTTCAGGAGTTATGAAGCTTGGATCAAAGGTTGTTCTTGGTTTTTTTGGTGTTCTTCATCCTGCTACATTAGAAAAGTTAGGT
Source organism: Bartonella sp. B12(2025) (assembly GCF_053795135.1). NCBI lineage: Bacteria > Pseudomonadati > Pseudomonadota > Alphaproteobacteria > Hyphomicrobiales > Bartonellaceae > Bartonella > Bartonella sp. B12(2025). Next base: position 1,533,490 of record NZ_CP200031.1, read on the forward strand.
GTCAGTGGTCCTTTATGCGGTTTTGAAGTTTTTCTAGATCGAATTCCAGAGCCAAAGAAAAAGGCAACGAAAAGCCGCTCCCCTTTGAAGTTGTCGCCTTTTCAAATGGTGCGGCGTGATTTTGCGTTTGTAGTTGATAAGACGGTTGCTTCTTCTCTTATTGTCCGTGCTGCAAGTGGAGCGGATAAGAAGCTTATTCATTCAGTACGGGTTTTTGATCTTTTTGAAGATAAAATGCTTGGTGAGGATAAAAAATCTATTGCAATTGAGATTGCTATCCAACCTATTGAATGTACTTTGACAGATAAAGACCTAGAAGAAATAGCTGCAAAGGTGGTGGAAAATGTTACCAAAGCGACGGGTGCATTTCTGCGTCGTTGAGTATATTTATTTTTTATTGGATTATTTTATAAATTGGGAGCACTTTGAGTGCTCCTTTATTTTTTAGCGTTCAAGGTCTAAGAGCTGCTTGAAATAATTTTTCCATAACAAAAGCAGCATCTCTGTGAATCATTAATTTTTTTCAAGTTCAAGGTGAGAAAGAATGTTTCTAAATATCTTGAAAAGTTTTTTTTGTAAGAGTCCTTCATTGCAAATGTGAAAGATAACTGTTATTTCTAAATAGTAATGCAAACCATTAGCAATAATAAAGAGAGGATCAATGAACGTAAAAACGTTTTTTACCATAGTTTTGGGGGGTATTATTTTTTTTATGCCCAATTTAGCTTCATCTGCTGGTAAGTTTAAAGCTGTTACGACATTTACTATTATTGCTGATATGGCGCGAAATGTAGCAGGTGACGTTGCTAATGTTGAATCAATTACAAAACCAGGCGCTGAAATTCATGAATATCAGCCTACACCTCGCGATCTTATGCGCGCACAAGGTGCAAATCTTATATTGTGGAATGGGTTAGAGTTAGAGCTTTGGTTTGAAAAGTTTTTTCAAAATATCAAGAATGTTCCGAGTGTCGTTGTTTCAAAGGGCGTTGTACCGATTAAAATTGGTGAGGGGCCCTTCAGTGGTAAGCCAAATCCTCACGCATGGATGTCACCGACCGCTGCTTTGATTTACGTTGATAATATTCGCGATGCTTTTATGAAGTACGATCCTGAGCATGCTGCTGTTTATAAAAAGAATGCCGAAATTTATAAGCAGAAGATTCGCGCAATGGTTGATCCAATCAGGGCTGAACTGGAAGCCGTACCCAAAGACAAGCGTTGGCTTGTAACGAGTGAAGGTGCATTTAGCTATCTAGCCCGTGATTTTGATTTAAAAGAACTTTATTTATGGCCAATTAACGCTGATCAGCAAGGGACACCACAGCAGGTTAAGCATGTTATTGATATGGTTCGCAAATACAATATCCAAGCAGTTTTTTCTGAAAGCACTATTTCCCCTGCACCTGCCAAACAGGTTGCGAGAGAAACAGGAGCTAAATACAGCGGTGTTCTTTATGTTGATTCTTTGAGTGAGGAAAACGGGGAGGTACCAACCTATATTGATTTATTACGTGTTACAAGCACACGTATTAGTAATGCTTTATTAGATGGAGTAAAAGGTCAATGACGGGATCTGGAATATTTGCCCAAGGGATAACAGTAACTTATCGTAATGGACACACGGCTTTACGTGAAGTGAATTTTGAAAGCCCAACAGGTTCCATTACAGCATTGGTTGGCGTTAATGGATCAGGTAAGTCAACATTATTTAAAGCTATTATGGGGTTTGTGCGACCATCAAAAGGAAAAATTCGCATTTTTGGTTTGCCTGTTAATGCGGCTTTGAAAAAAAACCTTATTGCTTATGTTCCTCAGAGTGAGGATGTTGATTGGAATTTTCCTGTTCTCGTTGAAGATGTTGTTTTGATGGGCCGATATGGTCACATGAATTTTTTTCGTTATGCACGGGCACGGGATTATGAAGCTGTCCGTGTTGCATTAGAACGCGTCGATATGTTGGCATTTGCTAAGCGTCAAATTGGTGAACTTTCTGGTGGGCAGAAAAAGCGCGTTTTTTTAGCGCGCGCTCTTGCACAGCAGGCAAAAGCTATTTTATTGGACGAGCCATTTACAGGGGTTGATGTCACAACGGAAGATAAGATCATAGCTTTGTTGCAAGATTTGCGTAAAGAAGGCGCTGTGATATTGGTTTCTACCCACAATTTAGGCTCTATTCGTGAGTTTTGTGATCACACAGTCTTAATAAAGGGAACAGTTTTGGCTTCTGGATTAACTGAAACCGTCTTTACCAAGAAAAATCTTGAGAAAACTTTTGGTGGCGCTTTGCACCATCATATTTTTGACCTTCAAGATGCAAAAAAAAATAATGTTTTGATAAAGGGAGAAGAACCTCTCCTTTCTGAGGATGTTCAAAGAATGGAGCATGTTGCATGATTTCTTGGTTGCTTGAACCGTTAAGTTATCAGTATATGGTTAATGCGATGTGGGTTTCGGGGTTAGTTGGGTGTGTTTGTGCCTTTCTTTCTGCTTTTTTGATGTTAAAAGGTTGGTCGTTGATTGGTGATGCGCTTTCCCATTCAATTGTTCCTGGCGTAGCAGGGGCTTACCTTTTAGGGTTACCTTTTTCGCTTGGAGCGTTTTTTTCTGGTGGGCTTGCCGCGGCAGCGATGTTCTTTTTTAACCAGCGGACGAAGTTGAAAGAAGATACAATTATTGGTTTAATTTTTTCTTCTTTTTTTGCTTTTGGGTTGTTTCTCAAATCATTAAAACCAATGGCTGTTAATATTGATACAATTGTTTTGGGAAATATTTTAGCAGTCAGTTCATCAGATATTGTACAGTTGGCTTTTATTGGTTTTTTTTCTTTGTTTATATTGCTTTTGAAATGGAAAGATCTCCTCGTTTCTTTATTTGATGAAACGCATGCGCGTGCTATTGGATTAAACGTAAAGTTTTTAAAGATTCTCTTTTTTACACTGCTTGCCGCTTGTACTGTTGCCGCTATGCAAACAGTTGGGGCGTTCTTGGTCATTTGTCTTGTTGTGACACCTGGAGCAACAGCTTATCTTTTAAGTGATCGTTTTATGAATGTTTTAGTTATTGCAGTTACGCTTGGGACATTCACAAGCGTATTAGGTGTTTATGTGAGTTATTTTTTGAATGCGCAAACGGGTGGTGTTGTGGTGCTTTTTCAAGCATTTCTATTTATTTTAGCTTTTATTTTTGCTCCTAAATACGGGTTTATTGCTGCGCGCTTACGTATAAAAGCGGCAAAAAAGGTGTAATGTTATCATGATTGATCAATTACTACTTCCTTTTCAGTTTTCTTTTATGCTTAAGGGCATGCTTATTGTCATGATCCTTTCTATTCCAATGGCAATGCTTTCTTGTTTTCTTATTTTGAAAGGGTGGGCACTTTTAGGCGATGCAATTTCCCATGCGGTTTTTCCTGGTGTCGTTGTTGGTTATATGGCAACACCGTGGGTGATAACGTTTTTGACTTCTTTGCCATTTGCTTGGTTCCAGAATGTGCGTCCGGCTAATGTTACAATGACTTTGATTACTTGTGGTGCTTTTGTTGCGGGTATGGTTTGTGCGCTTACAACAGGTTTTTTAGGAAGTAATAGCCGTATCAAACAGGACACGGTGATGGGTGTTGTTTTTTCATCTATGTTTGGTTTGGGGCTTGTTTTAGCAACGGCTATTTATAGTAGTTTGGATTTGAATCATATTTTATTCGGTAATCTCTTGGGTGTTAACTGGCTTGATATTACACAGACAGCGATAATTTCTGTTATTGTTACTTTTATTCTAGGAGCAAAGTGGCGCGATTTTATGCTGTATATTTTTGATTCAGTTCAAGGTCGTGCAATGGGGTTACAGATATCGGTACTCCACTATACTCTTTTAACGATGATTTCTCTCACTATTGTTGCGGCTTTGAAAGCTGTTGGAATTGTTCTCGTTATTTCTTTACTGATAGCGCCGGGAGCAATTGCCTATCTTATCACGAAGCGGTTTTCTTTTATGTTGGTGATTGCCATACTTGTTGCGGCTTTTTCTGGTTTTTTAGGAGTTTATCTAAGCTTATTTCTTGGTTCTGATTCTGCTTCTACGATTGTGTTGATTTTAACATTAATTTTTGTCGCCATTTTCATGTCGGTTTTCTTGCGTCAGGTTACAGTTCAAGGAGTTTAAGTGTGATAAAGTTCATGCATACCAGCCATACATTTTTGTGTATTGTCTTTTACTCTTGCTGTAACTACAAGGTGGAAGCGCTAGGTTGTTTTCCTCCTAATATCTAGCGGATGGGTGCAGTGTATATTCTCCTCCCCCCAATGACTGCACTCATAATTAAGAGGCTGCGTTGATTTATTATGATTTATTATGCAGCCTTTTTATTTTTTTCTTTTCTAAAAATTCATTCCGGCTGCTTGAAAATTTTGAAATAATTATCATATTGCGTAAGCTGTCTTGTACTGTAAAAGAAGTTATCACAAAAATACGCTTACGTATAAGGTAGTATTAAGTAGTGCTTGTACAATAAAGCATGCGAAAAGCAAGAAAATATATAATGGTCTTTCGTAAAGGAAAATAGCGCTAGAGGATGGAAAAAGATTTTAAGATATCTCACCTTTTGCGTATTTGCACTTCTATATTAGGTTGGGCAATGATTGTATTGGGTGTTATCGGCGTAGTATTGCCTATTATGCCAACTGTGCCTTTTTTATTAATTGCCTCATGGTGTTTTGCTCGTTCATCACCGCGTTTTCATCATTGGTTGCATAATCATCGCGTTTTCGGTCCGCCTATTAAGCAGTGGGAAGAAAAGAGAGCCATTTCCATAGTTATTAAAGTTTTTGCGGTGGTAAGTATGGTATGTGGTTTCTTATCCTTTTTGGTGATGATTCATCCTGCTTTGTGGTTTGCCTTATTGATTGCGGCTATTCTGCTGTTGATCATCATTTATATTATAACACGTCCATCTTCATAATGATAGAAATAAAAAATTTTATGAGCTAAATGCTCTTTGCTGATTTATTAGAGCTATTGACAAAGAGTTTTTTTTCAAAAATTTAGGGATAATGTTTATATATTAAGAGTGTATATTAGATAATGAGCCTTTTTAGAACGATTCATTGGACAGAATGATATTTTCGTCAAAGAATTTTATTACCAAAGAGGACTGTGTGCGAATAATTTAACCAAATGCTCTTCAAGCCACTTTGATTAACAATGATAGATCGCATTGATTCTGCTTACTGGTTCCATCAGTGACTGATTTCGTAGTCATTTATCTTTAATTTTATGTAAATGAGCGTATGATTAAGTCTTTATGGGCTTAGCCACACGTTTTTAATTACCAAAAAAATTGAGATAACGTTGCACTTCTCCTGGGTTACCGGTGGTTTTTTCAGGATTATCCGAGAGTTTGACGGCTGGTCGGCTATTGGCATGGGTGACTTTACAAACAAGGGAAAGAGCATCAAAGGTTGCAATTTCTTGGGGTGCGCAGTCTACAAAATCATTAGTAAGATCTGTTCCCCACCCAAAACCCATGCGCACTCTACCATGAAAGTGATGATAGGTTTTTTCAATCGTGTTGACATCAAGAGCATCAGAAAAAATCAATAATTTTTCACGTGGATCTTTTCCTTTTTCTTTCCACCATTCAATAATGCGTTCGCCACCCTCAATGGGAGGAGCACTGTCAGGTCTGAAACCTGTCCAATCAGCCACCCAATCTGGCGCATTGCGTAAAAATGCTTCTGTGCCAAAGGTATCAGGTAAAACGATAAGAAGATTTCCACCATAGTAACGATTCCAATCTTGTAAGACTTGGTAGGGAGCTTTACGCAATTCATTATCATTATTGGTAAGAGCAGCAATAACCATGGGTAATTCATGTGCATTGGTACCAAGAGCTTCTAAATCTGTATCCATGGCGAGAAGGACATTGGAAGTCCCAGTAAAAGAATCACCAATACCTTCTTTTAATGCTTCAACACACCAACGTTGCCATAAAAAAGAATGACGCCGCCTTGTACCAAAGTCGGATATTTTAATATCAGGTAATTTTTTGAGACGTTCAACTTTACTCCACATTTTTGCTTTAGCACGTGCATAAAGCACATCAAGAGCAAAACGATCTAGTTTTTTCATAGCAGCACGTGAACGCAATTCACTGATAATGGCAAGGGCGGGGATTTCCCACATAGAACTATGGGTCCACGGGCCGTGAAAATGAAGAATATATTGACCATCTTTGCGGGTTAGTTCATATTCTGGTAGTTGAAAATTCTCAAGCCAATGAAGAAAATCTGGTTCAAAAATTTGTTTACGTCCATAAAATGTGTTACCAGCAAGCCAGATCATTTCTTTTTTCGTAAAGCGTAAACTAAGAGCGTGATCAAGTTGGGCACGCAGATCACCCTCATCAATATCATCGGCAAGACGTATTGTTTTTTTGCGGTTTATGAGAGAGAAAGTGACATTTACATTTGGATAAAGTCCCCAAATCATCTGTACCATAAGAAGCTTATAAAAATCCGTATCAAGAAGTGAACGGATAATGGGATCAAGTTTCCAAGTATGATTGTAAACGCGTCTAGCAATATCTGGGTGATTCATAACCCTTTTTCTTTCGGTTTTGTGGAATCTAAAATTTTTGTGTACCAAAAAGATCAATATAGAGAACGCAAAAGCCTATAACAACTCTATAGTTTTGAGCAAGAGTAAAAAAGCTTTTTATCTTTTCTGTTTTTAAGATTTAAAAGTGCATATAATTTCATGTTTTTCCATTTTTTGTAATTATACTCCTGCATGAATCTTGGCATATTTTTTACTATTGACACTGAGCATATTTTCAGATCCCCATTCCATTTTTATTTTTGTTATTCTTGAATAACTTAAAAATCACCTGTACGTACTTGGTAACTTTTTAGCTTCTTGCGTATTTCCAGTACCACCAAGATAGAAGATTGTTTTCTTTGTTTGTCTCAGTAGCAGATTAATATTATAGGTAAATGCAGAGAAGGGATTGTATCCTGTCATAGGAAAGAATAAACTTTTTGTTTTTATTTGAGAATATTTATAATTTTTTACGAGACAATTGAAGAAAGAATTAGACAGTTTCTTTGAAAAATGAAAAAGGCCGCCAGAAAGATGAGCGGCCTTAATTTTAACAATTGTACACTAGTCTTGTTCTTGTTTTTTCAAAGCTGCACCGAGAATATCGCCAAGAGAAGCACCTGAGTCTGTAGAACCATACTGTGCAACGGCCTCTTTTTCTTCTGCAATTTCTAAAGCTTTGATAGACACTGAGAGTTTACGTGTTTTTTTATCAAATGCAGTAATACGGACATCAACCCTCTGACCAATTGAAAAACGTTCAGGGCGCTGCTCATCACGATCACGAGCTAAGTCAGCACGGCGAATGGTTGTTTCAAGATTATGGTCAATTAATTTTACACTAATGTCATTGTCATTAACTGCAGTAACTTCACATGTTACGACAGCACCTTTGCGAAGTTCACCAGAGGCTGCTGCTTCTCCAACTTTATCATTGGAAAGTTGTTTAATTCCAAGAGAGATACGTTCTTTTTCAACATCAACATCAAGAACCACAGCTTTAACGATATCACCTTTACTGTAAGTATCAATGACTTGTTCACCAGGACGATTCCAATCAAGATCAGAAAGATGAACCATACCGTCAACATCGCCTTCAAGGCCAATGAAGAGACCAAATTCTGTTTTGTTTTTGACCTCTCCTTCGATTTGCGAATTCACAGGAAATTTATTAGCAAAAGCGACCCATGGATTTTCGAATGTTTGCTTTAAGCCAAGAGAAATACGTCGTTTAGAAGGATCAATTTCAAGAACAACCACTTCTACTTCTTGTGATGTGGATAAAAGTTTTCCTGGGTGGATATTTTTCTTTGTCCAACTCATTTCGGAAACGTGGATTAGTCCCTCGATTCCTGGCTCTATTTCAACAAAACCACCGTAATCAGTAATGTTGGTAACAGCACCAGTAATTTTTTTACCGATTGGATACCTAGCGCTGATGCTTTCCCAAGGATCACTTTCAAGTTGTTTCATGCCAAGAGAGATGCGGTGTGTATCTTGATTGATGCGAATAATTTGGACTTTAATAGTTTGACCAATCGCGAGGACTTCAGATGGATGGTTAACACGCCGCCAAGCCATATCTGTGACGTGTAAGAGGCCATCAATTCCACCAAGATCAACAAAGGCACCATAATCAGTGATATTTTTAACCACACCTTCAACGATTTGGTTTTCTTCAAGATTTTGTACGATTTCTGAACGTTGCTCGGCACGGCTTTCCTCTAAGATAGTACGACGTGAAACAACAATATTACCACGACGACGATCCATTTTTAAAATTTCAAAGGATTGTGAATTGTGCATTAAAGGTGAAACATCACGAATAGGGCGAATATCAACTTGGCTGCGAGGTAAGAAAGCAACAGCACCATCGAGATCGACTGTAAATCCTCCTTTTACTTGGCTAAAGATAACTCCATCGACGCGTGCACCAGCATTGAATTTTTCTTCCAAACGAATCCAGCTTTCTTCGCGCCGTGCTTTTTCACGTGATAGAACAGCTTCACCCATCGCATTTTCAATGCGTTCAATGTAAACTTCAACTTCATCGCCAACTTGCAAAGAGCCATCTTTTCCTTTAGCTCCAAATTCTTTGAGTGGAATGCGTCCTTCGACTTTAAGTCCAGCATCAATAATAGCCATGTCTTTTTCGATTGCAATGACACGGCCTTTAACAACGGATCCTTCATTAAGATCATTTGTTTGAAAGGATTCCATTAAAAGGGCTTCGAAATCCGCTGTTGTGGGATTGTATTGTGACATAAAAACTCCTGATACACGCCTTTATTGTAAAAGGTGTAAGCGCTAGGTTAGTGTTGATATAAGGTAAACTCTTGCCTTTTTTCTTGCCTATAGGAAGAAAAATTAGCGCTAGGCTAGAAATTACCGTAACGACTCCATCCAACCACAATGAGCTTTTATGATAGGATCGATAAAAGCGCATACAGTTATGAATGTCGTTTCTATACTCAATTCTGACGTATCAAGCAAGTGGGCGTTTTTTGCTGGTTTTAGCGGGCTTTGTTTACGGGTTATATCACGATTATCGCGTTGTTCGAGATTTGTAAGGATCTCATGATAATCTGCGTGAACACCTTTTTCCAAAATTTCTTGATAGCGACGTTTTGCACGTGTTTGGACATCGGCTAAAATGTAGAGTTTGATATCTGCATGCGGGCAGACAACAGTTCCAATATCACGGCCATCGAGTACACTGCCTGGCAGAATTTTAGCAAAGTCACGTTGTTTTGTAATAAGAATTTCGCGTACAGCCGGTATGAGTGCTATTTTTGAAGCAGCTTCGCCAAGCTCGTGAGAAGAAAGGACAGCTGGATTTAAGGTGTTAAAATCGAGTTGTACAGCATAAGCAACAGCATTTTTTTCATCATTGAGAGCCAATTTTTGATTCAGAAGCGCATGGGCGACACCGCGATAAGTGAGGCCGGTATCTAAATGGTGAAGATGATAATGAGCAGCAATTTTTCGTGCTAAAGTTCCTTTACCTGATGCTGCTGGTCCATCAATTGCAATAACAAAAGGTTTCAAGAAATTTGTCCCCCAAGTTGTTGCATGAAAGGGATAAATTCTGGAAAGCTGGTAGCGATCATTCGTTTATCATCAATAGTAACAGGTTTTTCTGATGCTAGTCCAAAAACAAGAAAACACATAGCAATTCGGTGATCAAGATGTGTGGTGACGTGTCCACCACCCAATCCTTTTGTTGAGTTTTTTCCATGAACAATGAGAAAATCTTTACCTTCTTCACAGTCTACGTGATTAATTGTTAGTCCTTGGGCAATAGCAGACAATCGATCTGATTCTTTAACACGCAACTCTTCAATTCCTAGCATAACTGTTTTGCCTTCAGCAAAAGCCGCTGCTACCGCCAAAGCGGGATATTCATCAATCATTGATGGCGCTCGTTCTTTGGGGACAGTTACACCTCTTAGAATTGATGATTTTACTCGCAGATCGGCAACATCTTCTCCACCTGTTTGACGTTGGTTCAAAAGTTCAATCTTAGCACCCATTTCCCATAATGTTTCAATAAGCCCTATTCGAGAATTATTTATAAGAACATTTTCAATAGTGATATCAGAATCTTCTACAAGAAGAGCTGCGATCATTGGAAAAGCTGCAGAAGAGGGATCGCCTGGAACATCAATAGTTTGTCCAGTAAGGTGTGTCTGGCCATTCAAATGAATAAGACGTATATTTTCTGCATTGACTTCTACTTCAAGCTCAGCTCCAAACGCTTTTAACATTTTTTCAGTATGATCTCGAGTGGGAATTGGTTCAATAACAGTTGTTGTACCAGCAGCATTAAGTCCAGCAAGTAGGATTGCTGATTTAATTTGGGCAGAAGCCATTGGAACACGGTAGCGAATCGGATTAGCCATTTTCGGTCCATAAAGCGTTAAAGGGAGATGGTTGCCATGTGTTGCTTCGATTTCAATGCCCATTAAACGTAATGGGTCGAGAATACGTCCCATTGGACGTTTGGTTAGAGAGGCATCCCCAATAAAAGTTGTTTTCATATGATAAGAACCAACCAGCCCCATAACTAGGCGAACACCTGTTCCAGCATTGCCAAAATCTAAAGGTTTTTGTGCAGTTAAGAGACAGCCATTTCCTGTCCCACGAATGATCCAGAGACCGTTTTTCCTATGGATACAGGCGCCCATAGCTTGCATAGCAGCAGCTGTATTGAGAACGTCATCGCTTTCAAGAAGTCCGTGAATATGTGTTTCGCCACTTGCTAACCCTCCCAATATAAGAGATCGATGGGAGATTGATTTATCTCCTGGTATTTTAATTTTGCCAGAAAGACTGGTAGATTTGTAGGCCGTTATGGGTATTGCTTTTTGCATAGAAGTTCTATTTAGCTCTATCTGCATTTTATTAAATAAACACCCTTTAGCACATGCTTTGAAAGGCGTCATGAGGAAATCCACGGGGAATGATGTATTTATCTTTGACAAAGACATTATTTTTTGATTAAGCACCATAAAATTTATCTTTTAATAGAATTATAGTTAACCAAAGAGGCATGGCTCATGGCAAAACAGGATCTTGGAACTAAGCGTATTGATCCAGAAACAGGAAAGAAGTTTTATGATCTTAATCGCGACCCTATTGTGTCACCTTATACAGGGATTTCTTATCCGCGTTCTTATTTTGAGGTTGCAGCAGCTGAAGCAAATAGTGAAGAAGATGTTGACACTGAAGAGCTTGATACAGCACTTGAAAAATCTGCTTTTATGCTTCTTGAAGAGGATGGTGACGATTCTAAAGATGACGATCTTCCTGATTTGGAGGATAGTGATGTTGATCTTGGTGATGACGATGATACGTTTTTGTCTCACGATGAAGATGATGAGAATGATGACGTTGCTGATATTCTCGGAGGTGGCGTTTCTAACGATGATGATTCTTAGAAGTGAGAAGGTATTCTTTTCATTGAATGCAAATTCTTCTTGATCTTCAATTTTTCTCGTTCTACAAAATTTCTCTAGGGTTGTTGAATGTCCTTTTAAGGGAGACCTATCTTTAATGTGGGGCTATAGCTCAGCTGGGAGAGCGCTTGCATGGCATGCAAGAGGTCAGCGGTTCGATCCCGCTTAGCTCCACCAAAAAGATCAAATATTTGCTCAATAGAGCGTCGGTATTTGTAAAAAGGACTTATGCGCTGATTGAGAGGCGTTATACTATCTGGAGCAATTCTTTCTTGTATTTTTCAACAATTTTATAATGTACTTGTGCTCGATTATTTACTATGCGCTTTTTTAGTTTCAGTATTAAGTCCAGCAAGTAGGATTGCTGATTTAACTTGAGCAGAAGCCATTATTTATGAGATTTTGTTGTCATGAAAGCTAAAAAGCAGATTAGTGTTATTTTTGTAGTGCGCACAAATATTTCTACAACCTAAGTGAACGCCTGTTCCAATATTGTGGCCCTCATCTAAAGATTTTTGTACAGCTAAAAGGTAGTTGTTATTACTTTTACAGTTATTGCTTTTACAAGTGATTACTAGAATTTGTCTTAAGAAAAGTTGATTTGGTTTATGAATAATTGTTATTGCGTGTTGGGTTTAGATATAGCTTAAATTTTTGTGATTTATTATATCTCCATAAAAAGCTTTTTTTATTTCTTACGTGAGAGTTCTTGTTTTTAGGACTGAATTGTAGCACAACAAAAATGGAATTATTTGAGGGGAAAAATAATGCCTTCTTACCATTCAAGAATATCAACTCATGGACGCAATATGGCTGGGGCTCGCGGTCTTTGGCGTGCAACAGGGATGAAAGATACTGATTTTGGCAAACCCATTATTGCGATTGCGAATTCTTTTACACAATTTGTACCAGGGCATGTACATTTAAAGGATCTCGGACAACTGGTTGCACAAGAGATAACTGTGGCTGGCGGTGTCGCGAAGGAGTTTAATACAATTGCTGTAGATGACGGAATTGCTATGGGGCATGACGGAATGCTTTATTCTTTGCCTTCCCGTGAAATTATTGCTGATTCTGTTGAATATATGGTCAATGCCCATTGTGCTGATGCACTAGTATGTATTTCCAATTGTGATAAAATTACGCCTGGGATGTTGATGGCTTCTTTACGGTTAAATATTCCAACAATTTTTATTTCAGGCGGTCCTATGGAGGCAGGCAAGATTAAATGGAAAGATCAAGAGCTTCACGTTGACTTAGTTGATGCAATGATTGCTGCGGCTTCTGAGCATAATTCAGAAGAAGAAGTTGCTGAAATGGAGCGTGCAGCTTGTCCTACATGTGGCTCTTGTTCAGGAATGTTTACTGCGAATTCTATGAATTGTCTTACAGAAGCATTAGGGCTTTCTCTTCCTGGAAACGGATCCATGTTAGCAACGCATGCAGATCGTCAGATGCTTTTTGAAGAAGCTGGACGAAAGATCGTTGCGCTGGCTAAGCATTATTATGAAAAAGGTGATGAAACAGTTTTGCCGCGTTCTATTGCTTCACGCAAGGCTTTTGAAAATGCAATGACTGTTGATATTTCCATGGGAGGATCAACCAATACTGTGTTGCATCTTTTAGCAGCGGCGCAAGAAGGTGAGGTAGATTTTACCATGGCGGATATTGATCGTCTTTCGCGCCGTGTCCCTGTTTTATGTAAGGTTGCACCTGCTATTGCTAATGTACACATGGAAGATGTTCACCGCGCTGGTGGTATTATGGGGCTTTTAGGGGAATTGGATGCAGCTGGACTCATTGATACATCTGTTCATACAGTTCATGCGAAAACGATGAAAGAAGCCCTTTGTCGATGGGATGTGAAACAAATTAATGAGCCAGAGATTCATGAATTTTATCGTGCAGCACCAGGTGGTGTTCCAACACAGACAGCTTTTAGTCAAGCTTGTCGCTATGATACCCTTGATCTTGATCGTGAAAAAGGTGTGATCCGAGATGTTAAACATGCATATTCGCAAGATGGAGGATTGGCAGTTCTTTACGGAAATCTTGCAAAAGATGGCTGTATTGTGAAAACAGCAGGCGTTGATCAGTCCATTTTAACTTTTAGGGGACCAGCAAAAATTTTTGAAAGCCAAGAGTCTGCTGTTTCGGCGATTTTAACGGATAAAATTAAGTCAGGTGATATCGTTTTAATCCGCTATGAAGGTCCACGCGGTGGACCTGGAATGCAAGAAATGCTCTATCCAACGAGTTATCTTAAATCTAAAGGATTAGGAAAGGCTTGTGCACTTATAACAGATGGTCGCTTTTCAGGAGGAACTTCAGGACTTTCTATCGGACATATTTCACCAGAAGCTGCTGAAGGAGGAGCAATTGCTTTAGTGGAAGAGGGTGATATAATAGAAATTGATATTCCAAACCGTACCATTAACATGTTAGTTGATGACGTTGAAATTATGCATCGTCATGCTAAAATGGAAAAAAAGGGAAAGGCAGCGTGGAAACCGATTGAGGAGCGTAAGCGTAAAGTTTCAAAAGCTCTTAAAGCATATGCCGCTATGACAACTTCTGCTGCAAAGGGTGCGGTTCGTAATGTTTGATAAGTCAATAAGTTCTCTTAAAGAAGATAAATAAGATTTTGAGAGCTTCTTTTTATCTTTTGCCAATATTCTAAGTGGGTTATTTATTGGTTTAGCGAGATATTTTAATTTATTATGAATATGTTTTAGAGCTGGCGTGGATTTTATCCTTGTTTGTATGAGAGCCAATAGCTTATATAGCTTATGAAGTATTTTGCGCAAATTTTTCCTCTATATGCTTTGTAGATACACAGAGTGCGTAAATATAAAAGGCAGTGAAAATAATCAAAAACGAACGCTGTCTTTGATCTTTTATAAGGGGTCACTTTTTTCAAGTTGTTTGAGGCGATAAAGCGCTTCTAAAGCATCTTTAGGAGAGAGCTCGTCAGGGTGGATATCTTTTAAAGCTTCATGAAGTGCGCAAGGTTTATTTATTTTTTCATTTGTAGAAGATGTTGCTTTCAGGGACAATAGCGGTAAATCATCAATTAATTTATGTCCTTTTCCAGCCATTTCGCCTCGTTCTAATTGATGTAGAACATCTGTAGCACGTGTAATAACTGCTGGAGGAAGCCCAGCAAGCTTTGCAACTTGTACTCCGTAAGATCGATCAGCAGCTCCTTGCGTGACTTCATGCAGAAAAATGACATCGCCATTCCAATTATTGACTTTCATTGTTACATTATGAAGACGGTCAAGTTTTTCGGTAAGTGCTGTCATTTCATGAAAATGTGTGGCGAGGATAGCGCGACAGTGATTAACTTCATGAAGGTATTCAACCGTTGCCCACGCAATTGAAAGTCCATCAAAGGTTGATGTGCCTCGTCCGATTTCATCGAGAATAACAAGGGAATGGCTACTAGCATGATTAAGAATCGTTGCGGTTTCAACCATTTCCATCATAAAGGTTGAGCGTCCCCGAGAAAGATCATCAGAAGCACCAACACGGCTAAATAAACGATCAACAACACCAATATGCGCTACAGTGGCTGGAACAAAAGAACCCATTTGTGCCATAATAGCAATGAGAGCATTTTGCCGTAAAAAAGTTGATTTTCCTCCCATATTGGGGCCCGTCAATAACCAGATTGCTGCATATTGATGGTTTTTTTGTACAGAGAGGTCGCAGTTATTGGCAACAAATGGTTCTGCTGCTTGCTTTCGTAATGCTTGCTCTACCACAGGATGACGTCCTGCGGTGATATTAAATGTAAGTGACTGATCAATTTTAGGACGGCAATAACCTTGCTCTTCAGCTAAATGCGCTAAAGCAACGGATACATCTAAAATAGCAAGCGCTTCAGCGGCTTTGCGAATAAAGTCAACGTGCTCAGTGATTTCATTAACAAGAATATCAAAAATTTCCAGTTCAAGAGTCATAGCATGACCAGCTGCATGAGTAATGCGGCTTTCAAGCTCGGCAAGTTCTGTTGTGGTAAAACGCATAGCGTTTGCCATTGTTTGTCGATGAATGAAACGTGCTTTTGCTTGCGGGGTATTTGTGAGAGCAGGCGCTTGTAAATTGGTTACTTCAATGAAGTATCCTAAGATGTTGTTATGCTTTATTTTGAGTGTTTTAATATCTGTCTCTTGAGCATATTGTGCTTGAAGTTCCGCGATAACACGGCGAGATTCATCACGTAGAGCACGCATTTCATCAAGCTCTTTATGATAATGAGGGCGAATAAAACCACCATCACGTTTAAGTAGTGGGAGATCATCGGCTAATGCTTGTTCTAAATGCAAGTGCAAAGCGGTAGGGAAATGTGAAAAAACCTGTTGTATATCGCTTATTTCTTGAGGAAGTAATTGATTGTCAAGAAGTTGATTGAGTTCACGAATGATTTCAAAGCCACGTTGAATTACAGCCATGTCACGTGGTCCTCCTCGTCCAAGAGCCAAACGTGAAACGGCACGGGGCATATCTGGTCCCCCTTTTAGAATGAGCTTTATAGCTTCTGCAAGAGATGTATTTTGCAGGAAAAAAGCAATCGAATCTAAGCGTCTATCAATAGCTGAAGGCGTAGTTAGAGGAGCAATTAAGCGATCAACAAGAAGACGTGAGCCCCCTCCTGTAACAGTGCGATCAATAGCTTTTAGTAGGCTTCCATCACGTTGACCTGATGTGGTTCGAACAAGTTCAAGACTCAATCTGGTCGCTGCATCAATAAAAAGAGTTGCACTTTCATTTTGTCGTTCAGGACGCATGAGAGGAGGGCGATGGGAAATTTGTGTTTTTTCAATATAACGAATAGCCGCGGCGATTGCAGAAAGTTCTGGGCGTGAATAATCGGCAACACCTTCAAGAGTTGAAAGTTTAAAGT
This sequence comes from Bartonella sp. B12(2025), assembly GCF_053795135.1. Lineage (NCBI taxonomy): Bacteria > Pseudomonadati > Pseudomonadota > Alphaproteobacteria > Hyphomicrobiales > Bartonellaceae > Bartonella > Bartonella sp. B12(2025). The sequence continues at coordinate 1,549,951 of NZ_CP200031.1, forward strand.
AATCGCAAATGTCGCGTTCAGCGGTGATTGTATCAAAGAGATTTGCTGGTTGAGGTAAGACGATACGATCAAGAACATTAAAAAGCGATTTGTGGGATTTATCATGAAAAAAGGAGTCAGCTACAATAATTTCTTGTGGGTCTACACGCATAATGTCTGCCAAAAGTTTTTCATGGCGGCTTTCTGTTACACGGAATATACCTGTTGAGATGTCAATCCAAGAAAGGGCAAATTCCTCTCCGTCGCTGGTTTTGATGCGGGAAAGCGTCATAAGATAATTTGCGCGCGTTGGGTCAAGAAGCTTTTCTTCTGTTATGGTTCCGGGTGTAACAAGACGAACAACATCGCGCCGAACGACCGATTTTGCTCCACGTTTTTTAGCTTCTATTGGGCTTTCTGTTTGTTCACAAACAGCGACGCGATAACCGCATGAGATTAGTTTTTGCAAATAATCATCTGCAGCATGAACTGGAACACCACACATAGGAATATCTTTACCCAAATGTTTGCCGCGCGCTGTGAGTGTGATTCCTAAAGCTTGAGCAGCTTCAATCGCATCGTTAAAAAATAATTCGTAGAAATCACCCATACGATAAAAGAGAAGCGAATCGTTATTGACTGCTTTGATTTCTATATATTGCTCCATCATAGGTGTGAGGTGTTCTTTATGTGGAGCAGGGGATGGCGCAAGATTTGGGATTAAATCATTTTTGTGGTCAGTCTTCTTATCCATTTTTGTGCGCTCATTTCCTTCAATGAAGAGTTTTATACCTTTTTTTATTTACTTCAATGTCTATCTTCACTATCTCTGAATTAGAACGCATGATGAGAACTGTTAAGATAAGCATAGCGATTTCTAGCATATGAATCAAATTTTAAAATCAGATAATTACATGTATTATTAAACAGAATTTACACTGTTTTTGAGAAAGCTAAGTGAGATGAAAAAAAATGATCAGGATCAGAAAACGCGTCAAACGGCTTATACTGCCAGTGAGCGAGAGGCTCTTGATTTTCATAGTCGTGGTCGGCCTGGAAAGCTTGAGATTATTGCAACAAAATCTATGGCAACGCAGCATGATTTAGCACTTGCTTATTCGCCAGGCGTCGCTGTTCCGGTTAAAGCAATCGCTCAAAATCCATCGTTAGCTTATGACTATACAGCAAAGGGAAATCTTGTCGCTGTTATATCAAATGGAACCGCTATCCTAGGTTTAGGAAATTTAGGGGCGTTGGCATCTAAGCCTGTTATGGAAGGGAAAGCAGTACTTTTAAAGCGCTTTGCGGATATTGATTCAATTGATCTGGAGGTTGATACGAATGATACGGAAAGTTTTATTAATCTTGTGCGTCATTTGGAGCCTTCTTTTGGTGGTATAAATCTTGAAGATATTAAAGCACCAGAGTGTTTTATAATTGAGAGTCGCTTACGCGAAGTCATGAATATTCCTGTTTTTCACGACGATCAACACGGTACAGCAATCATTGTGGCTGCTGGCGTGATTAATGCCTTGTATTTAACGGGGCGCGATATGCAAAATACACGGTTAGTCTGTAATGGCGCTGGTTCTGCGGGAATTGCTTGTATTGAACTCATTAAGGCAATGGGATTTCGGTCTGAGAATATCATATTATGTGATAGTAAGGGTGTTGTCTATGAAGGTCGTGAAGAGGGGATGAATCAGTGGAAATCTGCCCATGCTGTTCGAACAGATAAACGCACTCTCGCTGAAGCGATGGAAGGCGCTGACATGTTTTTCGGTGTTTCTGTTAAAGGCGCAATTACCTCTGATATGGTAAAGTCAATGGCACCTCAGCCAATCATTTTTGCCATGGCTAATCCTGATCCAGAAATTACACCGGAAGAGGTTAGAAGAGTGCGCAATGATGCTATTGTAGCGACAGGTCGTTCGGATTATCCAAATCAGATTAATAATGTCCTTTGTTTTCCTTATATATTTCGTGGTGCACTTGATGTGCGTGCGACGACCATCAATGAAGACATGAAAATTGCTGCGGCAAGAGCTATAGCAGCTTTGGCTCATGAGGAAGTGCCTGACAGCGTTGCGGAGGCTTATCGTGGAAAGCGATTGAAATTTGGCTCGAATTACATCATCCCTGTCCCTTTTGATCCGCGTTTGTTCACTGTTGTTTCAATTGCGGTGGCGAAAGCGGCAATGGAAAGCGGTGTTGCACAAAAGTGCATTGATGATCTAGAAGCTTATGAGCGTGATTTGAATGCGAGACGTGATCCCATTTCTTCCATGATGCGTGGTGTGTATAATCATGTTCGTCAAGCTCCCAAGCAAATTGTTTTTGCAGAAGGTGAAGAAGAGCAAGTAATGCGAGCAGCTGTTTCCTATGTGCATCAAAAATTGGGACAGGCGGTTTTGATTGGTCGTGAAGAGCAAGTTAAGGAAACTGCTGCTGTTGCTGGGATTGATCTTGAGCGTGAAGGCATTTCTGTTATGAATGCCAAACTTTCCTGTCGCACTGATGATTATGCTAATTATCTTTATAAAAAGATGCAGCGCCAAGGCTGGCTGTTGCGTGATTGTTACCGTCGCATCAATAATGATCGCAATTATTTTGCTGCTTGTATGGTGGCATTAGGGGATGTTGATGCAATGGTTACAGGAGTAACACGTAATTATGAAACAGCATTGATCGATATACGCCGGGTGATTGATGAAAGACCAAAAGAACGGTTAATTGGCATCTCAATGGCTATTTGTCGTGGGCGAACTGTATTTATTGCGGATACAGCTGTTTACGAGAATCCTAATGCTGAAGAACTTGCTGATATAGCGGAGCAGACGGCTTCATTTGTCCGTGGTTTGGGATATCAACCACGGGTAGCATTTGTATCATTTTCTACTTTTGGCTATATGAAAGGACAGGTTACGCAGCATATTCAGGATGCTGTTAATATTTTGCATGCACGTAAAGTTAATTTTGAATTTGATGGAGAAATGGGTGCTGATGTAGCACTCAATTTGAAGTTGATGCAGCAATATCCCTTTATGGGATTAACAGAACCTGCTAACATTTTGGTGATGCCTGGATATCATGCGTCTTCCATTGCTAGCAAAATGTTGCAAGAGCTCGGTGAAGCAACCATTATTGGCCCTATCTTAATTGGATTGGAAAGATCTGTTCAAGTTGTACCGTTTAGTGGAAACGATACGAATATTGTCAATATTGCAACACTAGCTGCTTATCATGCAAAAAAAATTGTATAAAAATAAAGGCTCATGATATTTCAGAGCCTTTATAATAAACAGCATATCCCTAAGATGATTGTGTTTGGCTGTTTTTTTGTTCTTCAGCAATACGCTTTTGAAATAAGGCTGCAAAATCAATTGGATCAATCCACAAAGGTGGAAAACCACCATTTTGGGTGGCATTAGATATGATTTGTCGAGCGAATGGAAACAAAAGACGAGGGCACTCAATAAAGACTAGCGGCATAATATGTTCTTGTGGAATATTTTTAATATGAAAAACACCACCGTAAATCAGTTCTACGTGAAATAATGTTTCGGTGCCATCGTTGGCCTTGACTGAGAGCGATAAAACGACATCATAATTGTCATCACCAATTGGATTAGCATTGACATTAATACTGATGTCGATTTGTGGCGCATTTTCACGTGCACGTAGTGAGCGAGGGGCACTTGGGTTCTCAAATGAAAAATCTTTTAAATATTGTGTCAATACAGAAAAAATAGGCTCTCCACCATTGTTGTTAATTTCACTTTCGGCCATAATTACAAACCTCTCATCATAACGTGTGTACTTCTATTTTAGATCTAAGGACAAAGCTGGTTATCATGCCTTGCAAAAGGTTGCAAGGAACGCTCTTTTTGTTTTCAATTATTTTGTTTATATTCGTCATAGATCTTCTTGGCATTTCAATGTTCATCGTCATTTTTATACCATGGTGATTCTTTGACATTATCGATCTCGTAGTCTTCGGTGTTAAGCTCAATTACTTTTTCAAATTTATTTTTGGCATTGGCATTGTTCTTAGTATAGTCGCTGGGTTTATTTTTCAATGACACAAACAAATGCCAGAAAACGTTACGAACCGGTTTAATAAGAAGTAATATTCCAAAAATATCGCTTATAAATCCAGGAAGAATGAGCAAAATCGCACCAACAACGGTAAAGGCATCATTGATGATATCATTATCTAATGTACGCCTTTGTACCAGTTCACGCTGTATATTTTTTAAAAGGCTAATACTTTGAATTCGCAATAGAATGCTTCCAGCCATTGTTGTTAAAACGATTAAACTCAAAGTTGCCAAAATTCCAATTTCTCTTCCGACAAAGATAAAACCGGCGATTTCAATTAAAAGAGCACCGAGAATAGCAATGATAAAAAAGCGAGGATTTATTGGATAAAACTTGATCACATGAACATTCCCTTTTTAAGATCTGTGGCAGAAAATTATTAAGAAGCTATCTCTTTTCAACTTCAACTTATAGGTTATAAAAGTATTGAAGAGTAGATTCCCTATTTTACATGTTTATTGATAAATGGTATTGACTGCAATATTTGTCATAAGATTATCTTAAGTTTGGAGATTGACAGCACCCATGGAATTTGACGTTGTACTTGTCATAGCTCTCGTTATTATGGTTGTCGTTTTTGTGCAACTTCGTAATGTGTTAGGAAAACGGATTGGTTTTGAGAAACCTCCCTTTGATGCTTATTCAGGTTGTTCCAAAAAACAGAGCGAGACAGAAACGGCTGACAATATTGTTTCGTTCCCTCATCAAACTAATTCTCAAAAAGGTGACTTTAGTGAAATTGATGCAATTGCACCAGAAGGAAGTGCTTTGAATGAAGGTTTGCGGACACTCCGTCAGAGTGATCCTCATTTTTCTCCTCAACTTTTTATAAAGGGTGCACAAATTGCTTATGAAATGATTTTAACAGCTTTTGCAAAGGGTGATCGTGAACAACTTAAGAGATTGCTGTCTCAAGATGTTTTTGAGAGTTTTTGTGCAGTTATTGAGGAACGCGAAAAAAACAATGAAAGAGTCCAGTTTACTTTTGTTGGAATTAATAAGATTGAATTTGTGGTAGCAGAAATGCGAGCAAAGGAAGAATTCGTGACTGTACGGATTGTCAGTGAAATGATTTCTGTGACTTACAATGAGCAGGAAGAACGTATAGACGGTGATCCTGATGCGATTGTAGAAATTAGAGATGTTTGGACTTTTGTTCGCAATAGTTTATCGCCGGATCTAAATTGGAAGCTTTTTGCGACAGAAGATGAAAATTGAAGCGTCTTTCATCCATAAAATTGTATGAATAAGATTTATTAGAGATTAAAAATTGAAATGGCTACGGATGAAAGGAGAAAAAGAAAGGATCCATTGATCTTACAAGATCGTCTTTTATGGGAGAAGGTTTGTCGTACTATAGTACCGCTTTATGATAAATCTCATCCTTCTATCCCAGAAGATGTTATGAATATCGAAAATAAGAAACAGTGTATAACACAAATCCTTCCATTTTTTCAGGAAAATCAACAAAGAAAGATGGAGGATAAAAGAGAAAAGAAGATAGTTGTGCAAGCACATAAGGTTCGTCTCTTAGACCATGTTACACATCGTAAAATTGCTAAAGGTCATTATCCTATTGAAGCTCGTATTGATCTTCATGGTTGTGTGCAGGAAGAGGCCTATTTTTTATTAAAAAGTTTTCTGAAATCATCTCTGCAAAATGGATTGCGCTATGTGCTTGTAATCACAGGAAAAGGTCGATCGCATGGGAGCCATGGTGTTCTGTATCAATGTGTTCCTTATTGGTTGTCAACACCAGCTTTTCGGTATTATGTCCATGAATTTGAGCGTGCCGCTCGTCATCATGGGGGCGATGGTGCACTTTATGTTCGGTTACGCCGTTTTGTACCAGAGGAACAGATATGATATTTTTGATATTGTTTTAATTTAATTTCATCAAAGAGAGTATTTTGCGCGTCATACTCGCTTGGAAAAATGTGAAGCAAGAGTTTTTCTGTGATATTCACGCCATTGCTTCCAATTTTAACAGGTAGCGATTCCGTTTAAGCGATTTTATAATTATAAAAGGATTATCATTATCGCCAAAAAATATTTGTGGAATAAGTAATCTGTATAAAAAACATCCAAAGTACAACAGGAGTTTTGATAGGTTACCCATTTTCTTAAACGATTAAATATTTGTTGCCACCATTCTTATGTTTATAAAATAACAAACGAGCATCATCATTTTATTTACTAAACTCATGCTATATTTGTTCTTGCATTAAGATAAATCACAAGAGCTATAAGTTCTCTATACGTTTTATTTTATTCCCACGATAATTTTCTTTTGATATGTAAGTAAATAGCTTTTTGATTCTTAATAAAAAAGTTTGAGTAAAAAATGTGACTATACTCAGCGATTTGATTCAATACGGAAAAGATAAACTATCATTAAAAATAAATATATTAATAAACTTAGAAAAGAGTTCACAGAAACTTGTTCATTGTAAAAAAATAACTTTTGAGATGTTAAAAGTAAAAGAGAGATATTTTCAGAAAGGATAAATTGCATTTTAAAGTGTAAGCTATTTTTATAAACAGTATATGAAATGAGCACTGATTTGAACAGGCGTATGATTGTGTAAGTAATGAAAACGCTTAGCTCTAAGAGAATAAGATATACAAAATGTTTTAAAAGTTGATGTTAGCTGTCGCTAAGCTTCAGTTGGCAATTTTGGTAATAAAAGTGGTCTTAGCCGCCATCGAGACTTTCTTTTTGTGAGGAATATCTGTTACGTTTTATTTTCAAAAAATTCTTGTAGTTTAAAACGATAAGTTGTTGAACAAAATTCACATGTGACTGCAATATATTTATTTTTAACCATTTTTTTACGTTCATCAATGGGAAATCCCTCCAGTATTCCTTTAATTTTTTTGCGTGAACAAGAACATTGATCCACAAGAGAAAAGGGATTAAAAACTCTGACGCCGTGTTCATGGAAAAGACGGAATAATAACCGTTTATTGCCGACTTGGGGATCTGTCAATTCTGCACTTTCAATGCTTGCTGTCAGTGCTTTTGCTTCTTGCCATTGATCTTCAAGTTGTGTATGAGTCTTAGTTTCTTCTAGTTTTTTATCAAGTTCGTATATTTTATGATGAGACGATGCTTTGGGTAAGAGCTGGGTCAAAATACCTCCTGCTCGCCAGCTTTTCTGTTGTTTCCCTTGCTGATCTCTGTTGAGCAATATAGCAACTGCCAAACGGATATCGGTGGGAATTTGTTCTGATTGGTCAAAATAAATACGGGAAGCTTCTTGTAAATTTGATCCATCTAATGCGACAATTCCCTGATAGGGCTGCATATGAGCGTCTTGGTGGATAGTAAAGGCTAAAGTACCTTTTCCCAGAAGTGTTTCTGAAGATATTTGTTCATTAGCTATTGCTTGTTTTAACTGTTCTTTATCAAAACGAGCATAACCGCGTAGACTGGAAGGTGGAGAGAAGTGGCATACCAACATATTTACTGGTCCATTAGAATGAGTTTGTAAAATAAATTTTCCCTTAAGTTTCAGGGAAGTTCCAAGCAGAACGGTCAAAACTAATGCCTCTGCTAGAAGGTAAGAAACTGGTTCGGGATATTGATGTCTTGTGAGAATAGAATTTACACTTTCGCCAAGTTGTACAGCACGTCCACGAATATCAAGTTTTTCGACTTGAAAGGGGATAGCGGTATCATCTTCATTCCAGAAGATGTTGTTGAGAGAGGCTTCATTTGTGGTTTTTTTATTCATATCTTTACCTTTTATATGATTTGTTTTGGCAGGCTATTCGGGGTGTTATAGAGAGAAAAAAGCATCTTTTAAACATCAATAAAGCTTTGATTTTTAAGCATGGAGATGATTTTCTGCTTCATCAAAAACAACAGATGCAATTCATCTATCACAGTATAGAAAGCTTTTTTACCATGATGAGCGGGAAGATAATGTATGAAAAGAGCATAGGTCTGGCTAATTTTATTAAAATTTTATTGACTTTATAGAGCAGTTGCTTTGACTAAGGAGTAAAACACATTATTGCTAGCTACAATCCATGCAAATATTTTTCTAGCAATTGGCTTGCAGTGTTCTTCATAAGTCAAGATATCCGCTAAAATTTGGTAAAGATGTGTGTTATCTATAAGGGGATTAACGATAGAAATTTGTACGTATTGTGCCAATTTGAGTATTCGGTGGTGTATTGTTGTGTGTAATGTAACAATATTCATAAAACGCGATAACACACGTACTGTTTCGGCTATGGTTTTACTATAACCAACCTGCATCTCTGAGCCCGTTGGCATGATCTTGTCTGTACCAGACTGATGTATGCTGATGTGGGATGGAATACGGGTTCGTGTGGACGGTTTTTTTTAAAATTATTGCTAATGCTTTACTAACAAAAGGTTTTGAACCTTTTCCTGTTTTGAAAGATACTTTGAAGGGTTTCACATAATTGATAACAGTGCGTGCGACTAGCAGGGTTAAAATAGATAAGTCGCTGAAGCGGCGAAAAGCGTTTACCATGTTTATGATATTTGTCTTTTTTTGTTTGTTTTCGAAAGATAAGCAATTGCTTTTTTAATACGATGCAAGCTTTCATCTATTTCTTCTTCAGTTATAATAAGGGGAGGCAATAGGCGCACCACGTTGTTGTTGGCACTGACACTTAGAACATATTCATTTTCCAAGGCACTGACAACAACATTGGAGGGAACAACACACTGAATGCCTATCATAAGACCCACACCCTGAATTGCGCAGATAATATCAGGATAGATATTGAGAATGCTCGAAAGTCCACTTTTTAATTTATTCCCCATGTGTTGAACGTGGTGGAGAAAGCCTGCTTCTAATATGATATCAAGAACACTGTTGCCTACAGCCATTCCGAGAAGATTTCCTCCAAAGGTTGATCCATGGGTTCCTGGTGTCATACTTTTTGCAGCCTTATCTGTTGCAAGACAAGCTCCCAACGGAAATCCACCACCCAGTCCTTTTGCGAGGGTAAGAATATCAGGTGTGATATCACTCCATTCATAAGCAAAAAACTTCCCTGTTCGTCCAATACCTGTTTGGACTTCATCCAAAATTAATAACAGATTATTATCATCGCATATTTTGCGCAAAAACCTTAAATATTCATGAGATACCGTTCGTACTCCTCCTTCTCCCTGAATGGGTTCAATAAGAATGGCAGCGGTATTTTTATTGATAGCATTACGCAAAGCAATTTTATCACAAAAAGGAACTTGAATAAATCCATCAGCTTTGGGTCCGAAGCCCTCAAGATATTTTTCTTGTCCGGTAGCAGCAAGCGTTGCAAGTGTGCGCCCATGGAATGCACCCTCAAAAGTAATAATTTCAATGCGTTTTGTGTGGCCAGATGCATAATGGTAGTGACGAGCGGTTTTGAATGCACATTCTAGTGCTTCAGCACCAGAATTGCAGAAAAAAACCTTGTCAGCAAAGCTGTTTGCGCAAAGCCGTGCAGCGAGAGCTTCTTGCTCAGGTGATTGAAAAAGATTGGAAATATGCCAAAGTTTTTTAGCTTGTATTTTGAGAGTATCAACTAATTTTGGATGTGCATACCCCAGTGCATTGACAGCAATGCCAGATGTGAAATCAAGATAATGTTCACCTTTATCGGAAATAAGCCACGCACCATTGCCTTGTTTGAAATGCAAATTACGTCGAGCAAAACATTCGTAAAGTGGCTGTATAGCGGTAGTGCTCATCATTATTCCCTTTATATTTTGAACTCTGTCATACAATAAACAAAACAATGCTGCAAATGGAATAAGCTTGTATCTTTAGGTACAGCGCGATCAGCGTTTCATTACGATCAATAGTTACTTTTACATTATAGATCATTGCACTGAAAAGGTTTTGTAAAGAAGCAGTTGTTAGAAAAAGTCTTAAGAAAATACGATAATTTTGCCCATACTTGATTCGCAAGTTGGGGAAAACATTCTAAATAGACTCTTCAAGAAGGAAAGCCTCTTGTCATAGAGTCAGTGCATATTGTAGTTTAAATCAGCAAGCAAGATTGTGTTTCGATTTATAAGTTCCATAGTTGAAGGAATTTTTTGTGCTTGGATAGAGTGTACATTTTTTTCATTCAGCTCATTGGAAATATTATTCAAACATCTGAAGGTGCAAAAGGGATAGCATCTCAATGAGGTGATCAGAATGGAGTGTTGGTATGAGTTGGACATGTGAACGCGTTGAACTTCTTAAGAAGTTTTGGAGTGAGGGGTTAAGTGCAAGTCAGATTGCAGCTCAGTTAGGTGGGGTCAGCAGGAATGCAGTAATCGGTAAAGTGCACCGATTAAAGTTACCGGGACGTGGTAAGACAGCACAGGGAGTATCGCGTGCACAAAAGATACCTGCTAGCCCATCATCTTCGCGTATGCGTCGCACCACATCGACGGTATTGCCAACAAATGCTGCGTCTTGCAGTGTTGAAGAAACAGCTGTAAATCCGAAGTTTGTGGAGGATGTGACAGAAACTAATATGCCCGAGAAGTCAAATGTAGTTGTGCCTATATCGCGCCAGCTTAATCTTTTGCAATTGAGTGAAAATACATGTAGGTGGCCAGTTGGGGATCCTTTGTCGTCAGATTTTCATTTTTGTGGTGCCGATTCTGGCGAAAATGGTCCTTATTGCGCTTTTCACGCTAAAATAGCATTTCAACCAATATCTGAAAGACGACGGATAAGAGTATAACATTCGCAGTGAGAGAAAAATTTGCGAAAGTGGAGCTTTGAATGAGTGTGGATTCTTTCATAAAGGAGCTCATTCAGGTGTTATTTTTTCGTGTTTTTTATGAGATTATGTTTTTCGCTAAAATAGCGTGCCCATTGTGTTGTTCATTCATGCATTTGTCTCAAAGATATATTCTCTTACTTTTAATCCCATCATTTTTTCGCTTATGAAGGCACAAATCAGTACCATCATTATTATTACCTAGCTTTTAATGTTGCACCTGCTTTTATATTAAAATAGTTCATAAGAGATATGTTGAATTTTTTCTCAAACAATTTTTATCCACACACCACTTCTTATTGCGACATGAAAGCAAGCATTTTTGATGATTTATCATAAAGGAGTTTGAAATAAGAAAATCTAACTGTGTACTCATTCGATATGGGAAAATTATGAATTATCTTTATGAATCAACGCATTTCCGTTTAACATTTCTTCTGTCATTATGGCTTGTTCAATTTTTGGTAGGATCTTTTCTTGATAAATTTGCCATGTTAAAGGGCCAACATGTTTAGCAATGATGATGCTGTCTTTATTCAAAAGAAAAGTTTCTGGTGTTCCATATACTCCCCAGTTAATGGCAGTATGCCCTGAAACATCAAAGCCAATAATTTTAAAAGGATTACCAAAGCTGTTTAGAAAGCGTTGAGCGTTCTCCTTGTTGTCCTTATAATTAATGCCAACGAGATCAAAACGTTGATCTTGTGCAATTTTCATAAGAAGCGGATGTTCTTCGCGACAGAATAAACACCAAGATCCCCAAAAATTGACCAATGTTATACGCCCTTTAAATTGTTCTGAATCGAAAAGATGATTTTCATTACCAAGTAGAGGAAGACTGGTTTTTGGAGCGGGCTTTTCAGCTAATGTATTTGGGAGAAGAGAGATATCATTGAGGTGTTTGCTATCCATAAAGTGGAAGAAAAGTATGATAAAAAGAAGAAAAAACAAAAATGGTTCCAAAAAAACAAACGAGACGGATAAAGATATGTTTTTTTTAGGTTTTTGAGGGATAATTTTCATTATATTTTTCTTTCCGGAACAGTTCTTTTTTGTTCAGTTGTTGTAGGATTTTTTTTTGGTATATACTTTTGCAAAGAATGTGCCCAATAAGACACAGGAGGGAGATTGCGGAAAGCATGTAGCTCAAAACAACAATTTGCTCATGGTGAAGGGTACCAAGGAAAAAATCAATTTTCTGAGATAGATTTCCTAAAAGTCCACTGTAAATGCCATTTAGGTCGAGCATGATGAAGATTCCTGATGTTGTGCACGACGGGCTTTTTTTGTCTGAAGTATTTTGATATGGCGACTATTGATTTCATTGCGCATAGCCATCAAATAGAGTGAGATAAACATACAGAGGAAACAAAATATCATTGTTATGAGCGGCCATAACATAGCATGGTCAATTGTTGGGCCTCCTGAACGTAAAAGCGATGCTGATTGATGGAGTGTATTCCACCAATTAACGGAAAATTTGATAATGGGGATATTCATAAGCCCAACGAGTGTGAGAATTGCTGTAGCGCGTGCAGCTTTTGCTTGGTTATCAAAAGCGCGAGCAAGCATGACAATGGCAAGGTAGATAAAAAATAAGATGAAAACCGATGTTAACCGCGCATCCCATACCCACCATGTTCCCCATGTAGGGCGTCCCCAAAGCGCGCCTGTCACTAGAGCCAAGGCGGTAAAAATTGCTCCAATGGGCGCACCACATTTGAGTGCTACATCAGCGAGATGATACCTCCAAATCAGACTTCCTAAAGCAGCGGCGCTTATTATTATATAACAAAATGTAGATAACCACGCGAATGGTACATGAATATACATGATTTTGACGGTGATGCCTTGCTGATAGTCATCAGGAGAATGCATAATTAGAATAAATCCTAAAATAAGAAGACATAATGTTATACCAGTTAGCCAAGGTAAAATAGCACTGCTTATTTTCATGAAATGGGTTAAACTTGCTGGGAGTGACTTCATTTTATGTGTGTGAGATGTTTTATTCATGAGGTTTATAATAGGCAGAGTTTTTCGGTGCAGCAACTACCTTTTATTGTTCTGATAAAAGCTTGAGCGTTATAGCTGCAACGAAAGAGCTAAAAAGGCTTAAAAGAAGTGAAAAAGCGATAAGAAGAGCCAAGGAAGTGAGAAAAGAGATATTTGGATTTGTTGGAGCTGTAGCAGCCGAAACGCCAAAAATTATGATTGGAATGATCCACGGCAAAATGATGATAAAGATGAGAAGAGTGCTATGTAACAATGATGTTGCAAGGGCTGCTCCTATAGCGCCAATAAAAATAATGGCGGGTGTTCCGCATAAGAGGGTGAGTATTGTTGTAAAAGTTATTGTGGTATCTAAATGGAGCATGAATGCCAAAATAGGAGTAGCAAAAATAAGGGGGAGCATAGTTCCTACCCAATGGGCAAGGCATTTGGTAAATACAATCAGGGTAAAACTTTGTCTTTGTCCAGAAAGGATGAATTGATCGAGATTTCCATCATCACGATCGGTTTGAAAAAGTTTATTCAGATTGAGGAGCCCTGCGAGAAGGGCTCCAAACCATAATATACCTGGGCCTATTTGTGCAAGAATTTTAGGATTTGGTCCAATGGCGAAAGGGGTTATCACAATAACAGCGATGAAAAACAAAAGTCCTGTTAATGAAGAGGCTTGTGGTGCTAAGGTTAATTTAAGGTCACGCCAGAACAGTGCTTTCATTCTTTTCTCTCCTTGGGAGGTAAGAATTTTTCCAGAGCGATTTTATGACTTTCTGGAATGCCGAGAGGATTATGGGTTGCAGCGATAATCATGCCGCCTTGGTTCAGATGGCGCTGAAAAATATTGGTAAGAAGAGTTTGAGCATAGCTATCAAGTCCCGACATTGGTTCATCTAAAATCCAAATAGGACGATAGGAAAGCAAAAGGCGGGCAATGGCTACACGTCTTTTTTGCCCAGTTGATAGAATATTAAAGGGTAAGTGTTCAAGATCAGAAAGAGCAATATCAGCAAGGGCTTCATGCGGATAGCGTAGATGTTGTCCATAAAATGTCGACCAAAACTGCAGATTATCGATGACAGATAAGAAAGGTTTCATAGCGTTTTGAGAGCCAAGATAATGGCATGCAGTTGCTACCGGAAATGTTTGCTCGTGGTCTTTAAGTATTATATCGCCTTCGGCAGCTTCAAGAAGGCCGGCAGTGATTCGGAGTAATGTAGATTTTCCGATTCCATTTGGGCCCGTAATTGTCATAAGCTGCTGTGGGAATAAACAAAAAGAAAGACCTTGGAACAGAATTTCTTCATTTCTGTGAGCCGCCAAATCTTTACCCGATAACATCATGTGCTTACCTGTTTTGCTTTATTTCTATAATCTTTATTGCATTATTGGATAAAAAACACGTTTTTTATCCAATAACACCTAGAATAGTTCTAAAAATAGTTCTATAAGCTATATGTTACATCAACATCTGGTGTAGAATGGTTTTTAGCGCCGATTTCCGAATTCACCAATAAAAGGTGGAGGGGGAAATGGATGGCGGAGGTAGTTGCATCTGCACTCAAGCTGCGACCTTGACTCGTAGTTTGTGTTGTTCATTCCGGGAAATTGGGTAGTTTGTAGTATGAGGATGGACAGTCATGACTCACGTTGATAGCTTTAATTGTCGCAGGACTTTAGATTTTGGTGGCAAGAAATATACTTATTATAATTTGATCGAAGCGGAGAAGAATGGACTTGAAGGCATTTCTCGTTTGCCATTTTCGATGAAAGTGATTCTTGAAAATTTATTACGGTTTGAAGATGGCCGCACGGTTAAAAAAGAGGATATCTTAAACGTTGCTAAATGGTTAAACGATAAAGGTAGCGCTGGTGCAGAAATCACCTACCGTCCCGCACGTGTTCTCATGCAAGACTTTACCGGTGTCCCAGCAGTTGTTGACCTTTCTGCGATGCGCGACGCTATGGTCAAGCTTGGAGGAAATGCTGAAAAAATTAACCCTCTCATTCCCGTTGATCTTATCATCGATCACTCAATTATCGTTGATAATTTTGGCAATCCTATGGCTTTTAAGGAAAATGTTGAGCGTGAATATGAACGTAATGGTGAGCGCTATCGTTTTCTTAAGTGGGGACAGCAAGCGTTTCAAAATTTTCGTGTTGTCCCTCCAGGAACGGGAATTTGTCACCAGGTTAACTTAGAGTATTTAGCACAGTGCGTATGGCTGAAGAATGAGGATGGGTGTCAGACGGTTTATCCTGATACTTGTGTAGGAACCGATTCGCACACAACTATGGTGAATGGTTTAGGTGTTTTGGGTTGGGGTGTTGGTGGTATTGAAGCAGAGGCAGCAATGTTAGGTCAGCCCGTTTCTATGTTGTTACCTGAAGTGATTGGTTTCCGTTTAACGGGTAAACTTAAAGAAGGTGTAACAGCTACCGATTTAGTATTGATGGTGACACAAATTTTGCGTAAAAAGGGTGTTGTTGGTAAATTTGTTGAGTTTTTTGGTCCTGGTCTGGAGCACATGACGCTTGCTGATCGGGCGACAATTGCGAATATGGCTCCTGAATATGGGGCAACATGTGGTTTTTTCCCAATTGATAAGGAAACAGTTCGTTATCTCAATATGACAGGACGTGATAAAAACCGGATAGCTTTAGTTGAAGCTTATTCCAAAGCACAAGGGATGTGGCATGATGAAGCGGTAGCGGATCCCATTTTTAGTGATACAATTGAATTAAATATGGGAGATGTTGTACCTTCTATGGCTGGTCCTAAACGTCCTGAAGGGCGTATTGCATTGGAAAATGTTGGGCAGGGTTTTGAGAAGGTCTTGGTTGAGGATTATAAGAAAGCTTCTGGGCAAGATGGTCGTTATCAGGTTGAGGGTGAGGAATATGCGCTTGGCCACGGTGATGTAGTGATTGCTGCAATTACCTCCTGTACAAATACATCAAATCCAAGCGTTCTTATTGCTGCAGGTCTTTTGGCGCGTAATGCTGTGGCGAAAGGTCTCAAGAGCAAACCATGGGTTAAGACTTCTCTTGCGCCTGGGTCACAAGTTGTTGAAGCTTATCTTCACAATTCAGGGCTGCAAAAAGATTTGGATGCATTAGGGTTTAACTTGGTGGGATTTGGATGCACGACATGTATTGGAAACTCTGGTCCTTTATTGCCCGCTATTTCCAAAACGATTAATGATAATGGTTTAATTGCAGCTGCAGTTCTTTCAGGAAATCGCAACTTTGAAGGGCGTGTATCACCTGATGTGCAAGCGAATTATTTAGCTTCACCACCGTTAGTTGTTGCGCATGCTTTGGCAGGAACGGTGCGTAAAGATTTAACTAAGGAATCTCTTGGAGAAGATTCAGATGGTCAACCAGTTTATTTAAGAGATATTTGGCCAACTTCTAAAGAAATACAGGAATTTATTGAAAAAAATATTACGCGCAAGATTTTTACTGAAAAGTATGCAGATGTATTTAAGGGAGACGAAAATTGGCAAAAAGTCCAGGTTCCGACAGGAGTTACCTATTCCTGGGACGAGCAGTCAACATATGTACGTAATCCGCCATATTTTGATGATATGAGAAAGATTCCTGATGTTTTATCAGACATTAAAGATGCACGGATTTTAGGTTTGTTTGGTGATAAAATCACGACGGATCATATTTCTCCTGCTGGTTCCATTAAGGTTGATTCTCCTGCTGGAAAATATCTGACGGATCATGGGGTTAAAGTGGCTGATTTTAACCAGTATGGAACTCGTCGTGGGAATCATGAAGTAATGATGCGTGGAACCTTTGCCAATATTCGCATTCGTAATTTTATTTTAGGAGAAAATGGTCGTGAAGGAGGCTACACAATTCATTATCCGTCAAAGGAAGAGCAAGCAATTTATGATGCAGCAATGGCGTATAAACGAGAAGGGGTTCCACTTGTTGTTTTTGCTGGTGTTGAATACGGCAATGGGTCATCTCGTGATTGGGCGGCTAAGGGTACCAATCTTCTTGGTGTAAAGGCAGTGATTGCTCAGTCTTTTGAGCGGATTCATCGTTCTAATCTTGTTGGTATGGGAATTGTTCCCTTTGTGTTTGAAGCTGGTGCAAGCTGGAAGTCGTTTGGTTTAAAGGGCGATGAAAAGGTAACGATTGAAGGGATTCATAATTTGAAACCCCGTCAGAAGATTACAGCTAGAATCACTTTTTCTGATGGAACTGTAAAGACTATTCCGTTATTGTGTCGTGTTGATACTGAAGATGAGTTGGATTATTTGCATCATGGTGGAATTTTGCAATATGTTTTGCGTAATTTGGCAGTTTAAACCGCATTTGTTCATTTCGGAGTGTCTTTAAATTATTTAAGATGGATATCAAGAGTTGGACTTTACTTTTTTATATCCATCTATGAAAATTCGATTGACGTTGGCTTTAGGGTTGCGCTATAAACTGTGTAGTTATCAGCAGCTTTATAGTTTTGCGTGGCTTAGATTTATTTGTATTGATAGAGATGTCGTTTAGATTGTTTCTATCCAGTCCGTTAGAGAGAGAGATATTTATGGCGAATACACCTTCCGCTCAAAAAGCGGTGCGCAAGGTTGTTGTGCGCACGCAGGTTAATAGAGCCCGCCGTTCACGTGTTCGTACTTTCATGCGTAAGTTTGATGATGCTTTGGCCGGTGGCGATAAGGCATCTGCGGAAATAGCATTTAAGAATTTTGAACCTGAAATTATGCGTGCAGTTTCCAAAGGAGTTTTTCATAAAAATGCTGCTGCACGAAAAGTATCGCGTTTGGCAAAGCGTTTGAAGGCTCTTGGCGGTTAGGTTTTTTCCATTTTATTTGAAAATCACGTTAGTGTCTATGGCCAGCATCTGTGATAGGTGCTGGTTTTTTTGTATATTTTGAAAATATTATATCTTCTGAAAAGAAGGCTATACAGCGATTCTCTCCATGAGAAAGTAGAGAATACTTGTAAAGTTTGTATGGTTATCCACAAGCTTTGTGGATTTTTGTAGACTCTTTTTTGTCAAGCATTTTTATTTTTTTTTTTTAATCTGAAGGGATTCTTTAATTATTGGTAAATTTAGAAAAAAAAAATGAATTGAATCAATTATTTTTCTCATACCTCGTTTATATGAGCAGGCTCTTGGCGATTTTTCGAGGCTTTTGATTTCATTTTGGCCTCTTGCATTTCCCCTCTGCTGTTCTGTATGGTTCTCGTGGAAGCTAAAAACATACAGGGTTCACATCAGCTGATTATTCCATGTTATATTTAAGTGTAAGGTGCTTTGGTTTAGGCTGTTATGAGCTCTTATGTTGGATACGTTTTTGACGTGTTTTTTAGTTTTCTTGATTGGTATGTTTGCCATTTTAGAAGAGTAGATCATATCATGAGGGCAAATAAATCTTATTGGTCATCTTTGTTTGTGGGGGTGTAGTGAGGACTATCCTAGGGGAGGGTAAGTAATCTTATTTGGGGTAGGGCGTTTTGCCTTTGCTAAGTTGGTTTTTAGCTGTTTGGCAAGACAAAATTTTTATTTTTATCAGGATGAAAG